>NZ_RFFL01000013.1 GCF_003696285.1 Stutzerimonas nitrititolerans | reverse complement strand
CCTCCAGCCTCCAGCCTCCAGCCTCCAGCCTGACAATCTTGCCGACCTGTTGACAATTGTCATAGGTCTTCCTTGTCCTCCTCGCTAAGAATAATCATTCTCATTTGCCTGGGCCGAGGACGCTTCAGGCGTTAGTTATCTCTGGGGAGGGATTGCAATGCCGTTCACGCCAAAGAAGTTGGCGCTGCTGATATCGAGCCTGTACATGTTCAGCCCGCTAGCGCTGATACAAGCGGCGGACGCCGTGGAGCAAGCGGAGTCTGGAGAGGAAGAAGTCGCCGGGGATTACCAGCTCGAATTGCCCTCGACCACGGTCATCGGCAGGCAGGACAAGGACGCCGAGGGGCATGACAAGGTCTATCAGGAGAACGTCACCAGCGTCTACAAGGGCCGCGAGGAACTGCAGCGCTTCGAGGTGACCAACCCCGGCGACGTGTTCAAGGGCATGAACGGCGTCTACAGCATGGACACGCGCAGCAGCCAGGCCATCACCCCGAATATTCGCGGCATCACCGGCGAGGGGCGCACGCCGCTGACCATCGACGGCACCGAGCAATCCACCAACGTCTGGCTGCACTTCGTCGGGGCGGGCAACCGCAGCTATGTCGACCCGGCGCTGTTTCGCAGCATCGAAGTGGAGAAAGGCCCGTCGCTGAGCCGGGGCATCAAGAGCGGCGTGGGCGGGGCGGTGAACATCCGCACCATCGAAGCCAGCGACATCATCCCCGAAGGCGATAGCTGGGGTATCGAAACCAACCTGAAAACCTCGGGCAATACCAGCAAGCCCCGGTTCGATGCCGCCTCGGTGTACGGTCAGGATTATCGCAGCCTTCCTGGCGCAGAACGGGCGAACCTGGATGGCATCAATATCGATACGCCACCGGCACGCACCCGAAGCGATAGCCAGACGCTTAACTTCGATGATCACTCGGAAATGCTGGCCATTGCCGGGCGCAATGAGTTCGTCGATATTCTGCTGTCGCGCAGCGAGCGTACTTCGGGGAACTACTATGCGGGCAAGCACGATGCCGATAGATATTCGGGGCATCCCCACTTCGCTGAAGATACGACCGACAGGTACATCCCGAACCTGACCAAGGTATATGCCGCAGGCAGCGAGGTGTTCAATACCTCCAGTGAAACCGAAACCACCCTGATAAAGAACAACTGGTACCTGCCCAACGAACAAAAGCTGGGCCTGCAATTCATGCGTACCGATACGACCTTCGGTGAAACCACGCCCGGTCGCTCGATGCTGATGTATGCCTATCGAGAGGGTGCGGAGCAAGCCCAGCCGGATCTCGACTGGGCGAACATGCGCAACTTCGTCTACGAAGATCCGCGCTCGGAATTGAGGCTCGACAGTTACAAGTTGAGTTACGACATAAAGCCCAAGGACTCCAAGTGGCTGAATCTGGAAACCAGCCTGTGGCAGACCAAGGCGAAGGGCACCCGCTATCAAACGGGTATATCGCCCTGGGGACTGGATCTCACGGACGATGAAAGAAGCCAGTTGAGTTTATGGGAGTCGACGCGCGCGGACGCCATTAAATGGCTGGGTGCTGATTGGTGGGCTGAAAACGCGTGGATGTTTCCTGAGCCCGATCACGACGGCACCATCATTCCCCTTGGCCGGCAATGGACCACTCATGACCGCACCGGATTCGATTTCAGCAACCAGATGATCCTGGCCAGCAACCTGCAACTAACCCTCGGCGGCAGTTACCAGCAGGAAAAGCTGGATGAGCGGGTAGAGCAGAGCAATCGAGACACCACCAGCATGCTGCCGGACGGCGTCTATCTGCATACCGGAACCGACCGTCTCGGCCCGCGCTCCGGCGAGCGCAAGGAATACTCGGCCATGCTCAATCTGGCTTGGCAAGCCACCGACTGGCTCACTGTAACGGCAGGCACCCGCTACTTGCATTACACCGGTAAGGATACGGGAACTGCCAAGCGTAGGCGGCAGCAAGATGCGTTTTATAAGGCGACTCAGCGTCAAACTGGCGTGAAGCTGGAGTGGGAGGAGTTATTGACAAATGAGGAATATGAAACGGCTAAGCGTTTAGCTGACGATGTCTATAATGCCGCTGTGGCTGCAGAGCCATACCTTCCAGACTGGCACCTTAATAATGTTGTGACGCCTGAGATCGAAGCATTAATTGCGGCGAGGGCGGCAGCCGATCAATTCTCCGGTGGGCGAACAATTTCTATACGTCATGGAAATAATACTCCGCAACATGGGCAGAAATTTAGTTATTGGGTAAACGAAGTTATTGTTCCAATTAAAAATGGGAAGATGGACTCGTCGAAAAATCCATTTGTAAATGGCGAGATCGATGTCAGTAAGCTCTATGAAACAGTAGAGGATGTCCAGGGCTCTGGTGTGGCGGATCAAAGAGTCAAGGCCGCGAGTCCTTATGGTACGGCGGTTTATGAGGAGATTCATGCAGGCAATGCTTGGGAAATGCCGGAAGAGCAATCGGGCGATGCCTTCAGCCCGGTATTGAGCGCAACCGCCAGAATCACGCCCTTCGGTACCGCTTTTGTTCGTTATGCGCAAACCACTCGTTTCCCGAGCATCAACGAACTGACTTCCAGCGCCGTTCTCGATGGGGCCGGTACCGTTGGCACCCTGGCTTCAGGTGCCAGCAAGCCGGAGCGCAGCACCAACTGGGAGGTGGGTTACGCCCATGACCTGACTCAGTTCTTACCCAGCCTGGGCTTTGCCGACGTGCGTATCAGCTACTACAACACCGAGATCGAGGACTTTATCGATCGTGGTCTGTATTACGACAGCATCCAGTTCGACAAGAAGAAATCCAGCGGTGTGGAGTTGCAGTCTCGCTTCGATACGGGCCGGGTATTTGGCAGCTTGGGTGCCACCTACCGGCTGAACCAGAAACTCTGTGACAAGGACTACGCATCGAGCCTCGATCCCTATTACAACCGTATTCCCACCTGCATGACCGGCGGCTTCCCCGGTACTTACAGCGGTAACAGCCTGCAACCTAAATATTCCATCGACCTGTTGCTGGGTACCCGGCTGTTCAATGAGCGGCTGGAGCTGGGCTGGCGCAGCGTGTACCACGCGGGTGCGGAAAACAGCCAGCTGGACGACCTGCTGGCCTCGGAAGCCGGTCCCTCTGTTACCAGCGCCCTGGCGCGGGATGCCTGGTTCAGGAACGGCAACCAGGATGGCTTCTACTGGCGCTCGGTTCTATTGCATGACCTGTATGCCAACTTCGAGGTGAACAAGCAGGTGGCCTTGAACCTGGGCGTGACCAACCTGACCGATGAGTACTACCTGGACCCGATGGCCAAGACCCTGTTGCCAGGGCCGGGGCGCACGCTCACCGCAGGTTTGAAGGTCAATTTCTAATTCCGGTTTTTTTGTGGTCCGCCATCCTTGGCGACCACCCTGCGGGTCGTCGCTACCGCGACGTCAAAAAACGTTCCCGACGTTTTTTTGCTTGTTTTTCGTAAAAAACAAGCCGTTTTTAATCTCAACCAAGAGGATATGAAAATGAAAAAATCGACATTGGCGTTAGCTGTAATGGCTATGGTCGGGAGTGGTGCTGCGCTGGCTGCGCCTCTGGGGGGAACCTCCAATAGTGCGGGTGTGGCCGTGGGTGCATCGAACCACAGCCTCTTTGGCGGTGGCAATTCTGGTGTGGCACTGAGTGGCGCCGGCTCCTACATCGATCTGGCCGGCGGCCCGATCAAGGGCTCGAATACGGCCATTGCTGCGCGGGGCGACGGCACGATCATGAGGCCCGCGGATATCGGCATGCTGCCGCTGCCGATCAATATCGCCCAGGTCTGGAATGCCACCGATTCGAGCAATGGTGCCAATTTCGCCATCAACAGTATCCGGCAAATCACCCAGATATCCCTGGCCCCGCAGTTCGGGGGGCTGGTGATCGGCCAGGTGGCCAATGCCAGTGGAACACCCCTGGCGGTGGGCAGTGGCGTGTACTTTGGCGAGTGGGCACCGCGCGCTGCCGGCACCCCGCCGAGCAATAGCACCGACCTGAACATGGGCAGCGCCAGTCGTACCGCCTGGTATGTGGGTGACAATGCGGTGACTAACACCAATATGCCAACGGCTATCAACGCTACCTATGGCGTGGTCGGTATCAATGGCGTGGGGACTGCTGCTGGCGGTACGCCGGATAATCCGAACCTTTACAAGGGGACGTTGACGGCTAGCTATGGCTCAGGCTCGGGCAGTATCAGTGGTACGCTGACTCGCGCAGGCAGCAGTAATGTCGACTTCGCGGGAACCACCATCCATAACGACGGCCGCTTCACGCGTGGCAGTGATATCGAGGGCCGCTTCTACAATGGCGCACAAGCCCTGGCAGGTATTCACAAGGGCGGTACCAGTGTTGCCGACGACGTCGCCTTCGGCGGCAGCAAGATTAGCGGCACCATCACCCCCTAAGGTTTGACCACTCTCCACTGGCGGCCACCAGTGAAGAGCGTCAAACAGGGCGATGCCGGATGGAGTCTCGTTCGGTATCGCTTGGGAGGGGTACCTGTGGAGGCCGGTTCGCCGGCCTCCATTCTATTGCACGCACATCCTTTGTGGAAATTCCCTATGTCTTGCCGTTTCAGGGCCGTCTGGCTGCTGTCGCTGGCGTGCCTCATCGCGCCCGGCGTCCGGGCCGATGACGACGATACGCGTTTTCTGCAGGACCAGACCCGCCGCAGTATCGAGCAGAAGGCGCACGCCGAGGAGGCGCTGGCGGCACCGCCCGGTACGCTGATGTACGAGGGCCGGCGCTACCAGGTGCCGAGCACCCTGGAGGCACTGACGCCGGCCATCTACGTGGCCATCAATACCAACCAGTGGACCCAGTTGCCGGATTTCATCGCCCGTTACCGTGAACTGCCGGGGCATCGGCCGGCGCTGGCGAACATGGCGGAAAGCCTGCTGGCGCGCTTCGAGGGGGACTATCCGCTGGCGTTGCAGCGCATGGAGCTGGCCAGTGAACAGGAGCCGCGGGATGCACGCATCCTGCTGGAGCTGGCGCGCCTGTGGTTCGAGGATTACCAGGAAAAGCGCGCGCGGGAGGGCTTTGCCAGGGCGCTGGAGGCGGGGCTGCCGCCCGAGGTACAGATGCTGATCCAGCAGTATCACCTGGCGATGGAAATCCGTGCCGACTGGCATGGCAGTGCGGCGCTAGGCTGGGGCTACAACGACAATATCAACCAGGCTAATGGCCACTACAGCTGCCTCAGCGAGTTCGCCGGCATCTGTTTCTTCGAGCGCAGGATGCCCGAGGCCATCGATTCCGAAATGGTCAACTACGAGCTGTCGTTGCAGCGCCGCTTCAACCTGTCCGGTAACCACAACCTGCAGCTGCGTCCCCTCAGCTACGGCAACTACTATTCGACGACCGATCCGTCCACGACTTCCCGTATCAAGGACTACAGCAACAACCTGGCGATCCTGCAGGCGGGCTACCAGTACCTGGATGCCCGCGACAATATCTCGCTCGCTCCCTATGTCGAGCACTACTACCGCAACCGTGCCAGCGACTACCTGGCCCATGGCCTGCAACTGGAGTGGAGCCACTCGCTGAACCGCCAGTGGCAGCTGGGCACCAGCCTGGATGCCAAGCGCTACGAATACAGCTCGCAGGGCCTGCTGACCGGTGCCGATTACGATCAGTACCAGTGGAACCTGTTCGCCTCCTTCTCGCCCAGCACCCGCACCAGCCTGTACGGCGGCGTAAGCCTCACCCGCAAGAAGTACGAGGTGGATCAGGCCAGCAGCCGCGACTGGGCCGTGCGCGGCGGGGTCTATCATCTCTTTGCCGGCAGCGCCGGGTTGTTCGTCAACGCGCTGGGCATCTACCGGGAAAGCCGCAACGATGCCTACGATTTCTTCCTCGGCGAACGCCGGTACGACAAGCAGCAGGTGTATATCCTCAGCGCCGGGGTGAACGCCTGGCAGGTCGCCGGGCTGGTTCCGGAGTTGCGCGTGCGGCACAGCATCAACCACAGCAATCTGGATTGGGCGTTCGGCTTCGAGCAGACGGAGGTGAGCCTGATGCTGCGCAAGAGCTTCTGAGGGCTTGCCGAGTCTTCGTGTCGAGGCGTTTGGACCGTCATCGGATCGCTGTGTAGAGGCTTTGCCGTACCGAATGATAATTATCAACTTCAAAGCGACGGAAAATGGAGTAGTATCTCGCCGTTGATAATGTTTCTCATTAACTGGGGCGCTGCCTGGGATCTGGACCGATACCGGCCGATTGGCTTTCGGGAAGGAGTGGCGTGCGTCCCCATCCGGGTGCGAACGAGCCATGAAGGCGCCAGGTCTGATCCATATGCTTGCCAGCTCACCGGTTTTTTCCAAGGTGGGCCGGGAAGCGTTGCAATCCCTGCTCGACGGTGCTTCTCTGCTGCGGCTGGAAAGTGGCCAGCACCTGTTCCGCATGGGCGACAAGGCAGCGTATTTCTTTCTCGTGCAATCGGGCAGCGTGGTGCTGTACCGGCCCAGCTATACGGGGGAGCACAAGATCTTCCGAAATATGGAAGCCGGTGATCTGCTGGCGGAAACCGCGATGTTCGTCGAGCCCTGCCGCTATCCACTGTCGGCGCGCGCCGGTGTTGCCTCCAGTGTCTATCGCCTGCCGCGTGCGCGATTGCTCGAACTATGCCGGACCTCGCCGGATTTCAGCATCGCGATGCTGGAAGGCATGGCCGTAAGGATTTCCCAGTCGCTCAACCGTATCGATCTGTTGACCATCGGCAATTCGGCCCAGCGTCTGGTGGTCTACCTGCTGGATCTGCACATGCAGCAGCGCAGTGCCTGGCTGACGTTGCCGGCCAGTCATGGTGTGTTGGCACGCCAGTTGAACATTACCCCGGAAACCTTTTCGCGCCAGTTGAATACCTTCAGGCGCGCGGGATTCATCGGTGGGCGCAACCCCGACCTGGTACTGTTGAACATCGAGGAGCTCTGCAAGGCGGTCGAACTGCCATCGCCCAACCTGCTGTTCGAGCAGGCGGAACCTACGACACACCTGGGCAGCAGCCTGTTCGATTGCTGCAACTATGCCCGGCAGGTATTGGGTCGTGCTGGCTGAGTGGATTGCCGTCGGTGATCAGCACGCGCCGCCTTCACCAGATCCGGTGCCCCGCCCCAGGGGCTCGGCGCAGCCTTCCTGGCCATCGGTGCGCGGCCCACTCAACGCCGGCCAGGTGTGCCCCAGATAAATGGCGAAAGCGCTGACCCAGAGCAGCCCCGATACCGTCAGCAGCGTGCCATGCCAGGGGGCTGCTGCCCAGACGCCGGCCCAGGTGCGCAGCAGCGCAGCCAGCACCAGCATGGCAGCGGTAAGTGGCAGCCAGGGGCGGTAGTCCAGCCATAGCCCGGCATGGATACGCCCGACCATGACCATGACGGCGAAGATCGACAGGGCCATCGCGCCGGCGGTCAGCAGGTGACGACCGGCCGAGGGCGTCAGTGGCGCGCCCAGCCAGGCGGCGCCCAGCAGGCCGTAGCCCAGGGCGATGAGCCAGTAGCTGGCATAGAGCATCAGGCTCCAGCGGGTGAACAGCGGTCGTCCGACGTGCCAGTCGTTGAGCAGGTTGAACATGGCCGCTGCGGCGGCGAGGGCGGTCCAGCCGGTGACGATGTCGTGGCCGAGGGCAAATTCGGTCGCGCTGCAGACGGCTATGCAGAAGATCGCCAGGTAGCGCCGTGGTGGGCGCGCCAGGTAGGTGGTGGTTGCGGGTGGGGCGCCGGGACGGCCCTGTTCGAGCTGACCATTCACGGCGCTCATGGAGATGCGGCTGGTGGCGATGACGATCAGAATGGCCAGCGCGCCCGTCGCCGCATGTAGCCAGGTCATGGCATTGGCCGAGATGACCAGGGAGATGAAAAATCCGGCCTGCAATGCGCACAGCGCAGCGATGGCCCAGGCGAAGCTGAGGTGGCTGCGTCCCGGATCGCGCCAGAGGCTAGGGCCGATCTGCCTCAGCAGGGCCAGCCAGAATGCCAGGTTGCACAGGGCTGCCGGCCAGGCGCCCAGTGAGGCCGGCCAGTAGGCCGCCAGTGCATAGGCCAGGCGGGCCAGCAACCACAACAGCACGAGACGGGCCAGTGGTCGCCCGCCGATGGCCGGGGTGGCGGTGAATTCGGGAACGGCGGTCAGGGCAAAGCCGGCGACGGCGGCAGCGGCGAAGCCGAACAGCAGTTCATGGGCATGCCAGGCCGTCGGGCCACCGGGCGGGTGCCAGCCGTCGAGCCAACCGTCCAGCAGCAGGACCCAGGTCAGCATGAAGCCGATGGCGCTGGCGGCAGTGAGTACGAAGAAGGGCCGGAAGCCGCAGATGAGAAGGGGAGAGGTGATCCTGGGCCTGTTCATACGCGGCAACCGCTATGACGGGGTTGTTCGTGGCTGGCTGGCGCCAGGGTGCCTTCGGCCAGGCCGAAGCCGATGCGGACTTGCGGGGTTTCCATCAGCTCGCCGGTGGTCTGGTGGATCCAGGCTTCCGTGCGTTCGGCCTGGGGCATGTCCAGGACGAATTCGTGTACCAGGCGACCGGGCGCGGGCACCATCAGCAGGATGCGGTCGGCCAGGCGTACCGCTTCCATCAGGTCGTGGGTGATCAGCAGTACCGCGCTGCCTCGTTGCACCACCTGTTGGCGGAGCAGGGCGTAGAGTTCCAGCTTGAGGCCGACGTCGAGCGCCGAGAAAGGTTCGTCCAGCAACAGCAGGTCGGGCGAGAGGATCAGCGCACGGCCCAGGGATACCCGGCTCTGCATCCCGCCGGACAGTTCATGGGGATATTTGTCGAGGTCCTCGTCCGTCAGCCCAAGGCGCGCGGCCATGCTTGTCGCCTGCCTGTGGCGGGCTGCCCTGGGCACGCCGAGTGCCTTGAGGCCTAGGGCGATGTTTTCTTGGGCGGTCATCCAGGGCATCAGGCTGGGATCCTGGAAGACGTAGCCGATGCCGCGAAAATCGCACTGCATGACGATTTCCGAAGGTGCCAGCAGGCCCCCGATTATCTGCAGCAACGTGCTCTTGCCACAGCCGGAAGGCCCGACCAGAGCCAGGGTTTCGCCGGCGTACAGATCGAGGCCGACGTCGGCCAGCACTTCGGTCAGCCCGTAGCGATGGTAAAGGTGGCGGATATGCAGGGCATTCATGTGGTCGGCTCCGAGCGCCAGCGCTCGACCCGGCGCTTGAGAGGTTCAAGAAACAGGTATTCGGTGGCCAGCAGCAGCCCGAGGACGGCGGCCACCCAGGCCAGCGAGGTGGCGGTGTCCAGCTGCGCGCGGGAAGTTGCCAGGGCTGCGCCGACGCCGTCCGTGGTACTCAGCAGTTCGGCCATCACCACCACTTTCCATGAGGTGCCCAATGCGGTTATCCACGCCGGGAACAGGTAGGACATGACATGGGGGAAGTACAGGTCCGTCAGCAGCATGTGCCAGGGCAGGTGATAGGCGAGCGCAACTTTCTTCAGTTGATTGTCCAGGGTGCGCGTGCCCTGCATGGCGCCGGCGAAGACGATGGGGAAGCAGGCGATGAATACGGTGAACACGGGCGTGGCGTCGCCCATGCCGAACCAGAGCATGGCCAGTACCAGCCAGGCGATGGGCGGCATGCCCAGCAGCAATGTGACCAGCGGCCGGGACAGCATGGCGGCGGTGAGCGAGCGCCCCGCCAGAAGGCCGAGTGCGCTGCCGGCCAGCAGCGCGGCGCCCAGGCCGTACAGCGTGCGTCGGGTGGAAATGGCCAGTTGTGGCAGGGCCAGGCCGCTGTCGAATAGCTCCGCGAGACGTTCCAGGGTCGCCACGGGGCCAGGTAACACCAGGGCTCCATGGACGCGTCCGGTGAATTCCCAGGCGGCACAGAACAGCAACAGGCTGGCCAGGGCGCCCCAGCCGCTCCACAGGTAGCTCAGCGTGGCGAGCAGGCCATCGCGCAAGGTTCTCAGAAAATACTTCATTTATTTCTGGGCGGATGCCTCACCGTAGAAGCCATCCTCAGGCAGCTTGCCGCCCAGGTTGGCGGGCTGCCGTTGCAACAGGAGCCGGAAAAAGGTTTCCAGTTCGGGGCGGGCCTGGGCGGCACTGGCGTAGTGAGGGGATTGGAACTGCAGCGAGTCGGCTACGGCCTGGGCATCGAGCAGGTCGATGCGGCGAGCGACCATCTCGCCGCAAGGCAGGGGATGTTCGTTGCACCAGCGGCTCGATTGCGCGTAGGCCTGTTCGACGCGGGCGCTCAACTCGACATCGAGGCGCGCCGCGCCGAGTGCGGCAAGGCCGGCCTGGGGAATGCGGGCTTCGATGCCCAGCAGTTTTCCCCATTGCTCCTGCAGGTTGACGCTGCGATACAGCTCGGGCGCTACCAGTGAAACGGGGAAGGACTGGGTCTTGCGCAGCACCATGGATACGGCGGGCTCAGCGAGCAGGGCGTGGTCGATCCGGCGTGTGATCAGTAACTGCACGGCATCCAGGGGTGTGGCGGTATAGCGCGGCTGAAAATCACGTTGCGGGTCCAGCCCCTGCTCTTCGGCGAGGAAGTCGAAGATGATGTCCGGCATGTCGTTGCGGAAGGGGATGGCTACTTCCTTTCCTTTGAAGTCAGCCAGGGTCTGCAGGCCCGGCGTGCGCGAGACCATCCACAGGGCGCCCCAGGTGGAAACGTTGAGCAGGGTGAGCGGGACACCCCGGTTGTACAGGTTGGCGGCCACGTTGGTCGGCACCGCAATGAAGTCGACCTGTCCCTGTATGACCAACGCGCGCAGTTGGTCGGGGTTGTTCCACAGAATGAATTCGGTGGACCGGGCCAGGTCGTCCAGTGCGCCGCTTTCAAGCATGTGGATCAGCGGATTGGTCACGGAGGCTGCCGGGCCGGCCAATACCAGGCGTTCGCGCATGGCCGGCGTGGCCTCAGCCAGCGCCGGTGGTAAGACCAATGCAGCGCAGGCGGCGAATAGAAAGGCGAAAAGTCGCAGGCGGGAGAAGGCGCCTGGCATTACCTGGCGGTCCGGTTGGCTGACATGGAGGTTTCCTGGCGTTCGAGGTAAAGCGGGGAGTTTATCTGTCACTCGCAGGAGATGAGAATGATAATTGTCAACCAGTCATGCAGAATGCTGCTCGCGCTTTTTAGATCGTTGCGGTGGGATATCGTCTGGATAGAAAGGCCGGCTTTCTGTATAGTGTTCCGTTTAGTGTGTCCACTAAAGTTGCGCAGAAATGAATCAAACAAAAAAGCGGGATGACCTTCACACGTCATCCCGCTTTTTTACAATCTGCGTCTGCTCCAGCCTTGATCTACGGGAGGTCTCTTGACTAAGCCAGCCACTACGCCAGCCATTCTGGCCCTTGCCGATGGCAGCATCTTTCGCGGCGAATCCATCGGCGCCGATGGCCAGACCATCGGCGAGGTGGTGTTCAACACCGCCATGACCGGCTATCAGGAAATCCTTACCGATCCTTCCTACGCCAAGCAGATCGTCACCCTGACTTACCCCCACGTGGGCAATACCGGCACCACGCCGCAGGATGCCGAATCCTGGAAGGTCTGGGCGGCCGGCCTGGTCATCCGCGACCTGCCGCTGCTGGCCAGCAACTGGCGCAACAAGCAGTCGCTGCCCGACTACCTGAAGGAAAACGATACCGTCGCCATCGCCGGCATCGATACCCGTCGCCTGACTCGCATCCTGCGCGAAAAAGGTGCGCAGAACGGTTGCATCCTGGCTGGAGCTGACGCGACCGAAGAGAAGGCGCTGGAGCTGGCGCGCAGCTTCCCGGGCCTCAAGGGCATGGACCTGGCCAAGGAGGTCAGCGTCAAGGAGCGCTACGAGTGGCGTTACAGCCTCTGGAACCTGGAAACCGACAGCCATCCGGAGATTCCGGCTAGCGAGCTGCCGTACCACGTGGTCGCCTACGACTATGGCGTCAAGTACAACATCCTGCGCATGCTGGTCGCGCGCGGCTGCCGCGTCACCGTGCTGCCGGCGCAGACCCCGGCCAGCGAGGCGCTGGCGCTCAACCCGGACGGCATCTTCCTGGCCAACGGCCCGGGCGACCCCGAGCCGTGCGATTACGCCATCCGGGCCATCCAGGAAGTGCTGGAGACCGATATCCCCGTATTCGGTATCTGCCTGGGTCATCAGCTGCTGGCGCTGGCATCCGGCGCGATCACGGTGAAAATGCCCAGCGGCCACCACGGTGCCAACCATCCGGTGCAGGATCTGGAGACCGGTGTGGTGATGATCACCAGTCAGAACCACGGTTTCTGCGCCGACGAGGCGAGCCTGCCGGCCAACCTGCGTGCCACTCACAAATCGCTGTTCGACGGCACCCTGCAGGGCATCGAGCGTACCGACAAGGTGGCCTTCGGCTTCCAGGGCCACCCGGAAGCGAGCCCTGGTCCTTGCGACGTCGCGCCGCTGTTCGACCGCTTCATCTCCGCCATGGCGGCCCGTCGTTGATCGCTGAAATCAGGAATTCGAGAGTTACTCCATGCCAAAACGTACAGATATCAAAAGCATCCTGATCCTCGGCGCCGGCCCCATCGTCATCGGCCAGGCCTGCGAGTTCGACTACTCCGGCGCCCAGGCCTGCAAGGCCCTGCGCGAGGAAGGTTTCCGCGTCATCCTGGTGAACTCCAACCCGGCCACCATCATGACCGACCCGGCCATGGCCGATGCCACCTACATCGAGCCGATCAAGTGGCAGACCGTGGCCAAGATCATCGAGAAGGAGCGCCCCGACGCCCTGTTGCCGACCATGGGTGGCCAGACTGCGCTGAACTGCGCGCTGGACCTGGAAAAGCACGGCGTGCTGGAGAAATTCGGCGTCGAGATGATCGGTGCCAACGCCGATACCATCGACAAGGCCGAAGACCGCTCGCGCTTCGACAAGGCCATGCGTGACATCGGCCTGGCCTGCCCGGTCTCGGGCATCGCGCACAACATGGACGAAGCCTACGGCGTGCTGGACAAGGTCGGCTTCCCCTGCATCATCCGGCCGTCCTTCACCATGGGTGGCACCGGCGGCGGCATCGCCTACAACCGCGAAGAGTTCGAGGAGATCTGCGCCCGCGGCCTCGATCTGTCGCCGACCAGCGAACTGCTGATCGACGAATCGCTGATCGGCTGGAAGGAGTACGAGATGGAGGTGGTCCGCGACAAGAAGGACAACTGCATCATCGTCTGCTCCATCGAGAACTTCGACCCGATGGGCGTGCACACCGGCGACTCCATCACCGTCGCCCCGGCGCAGACCCTGACCGACAAGGAATACCAGATCATGCGCAACGCCTCGCTGGCGGTGCTGCGCGAGATCGGTGTGGAAACCGGCGGCTCCAACGTGCAGTTCGGCATCCATCCGGACACCGGACGCATGGTGGTCATCGAGATGAACCCGCGGGTGTCGCGTTCCTCCGCGCTGGCCTCCAAGGCCACGGGCTTCCCGATCGCCAAGATCGCCGCCAAGCTGGCCGTGGGTTATACCCTCGACGAGTTGCAGAACGATATCACCGGCGGTCGCACCCCGGCTTCCTTCGAGCCGGCGATCGACTATGTCGTCACCAAGATTCCGCGCTTCGCCTTCGAAAAATTCCCCAAGGCCGATGCGCGCCTGACCACCCAGATGAAGTCCGTCGGTGAAGTCATGGCCATCGGCCGGACCTTCCAGGAGTCGGTGCAGAAGGCGCTGCGTGGCCTGGAAGTCGGCGCTACCGGCTTCGATCCCAAGCTGAACCTGGGCGATGCCGAGGCCGAGAGCACGCTGACCCGCGAGCTGACCGTGCCTGGTGCTGATCGCATCTGGTACGTGGCTGATGCCTTCCGTGCCGGCAAGAGCATCGACGATGTCTTCGCCCTGACCAAGATCGATCGCTGGTTCCTGGTGCAGATCGAGGATCTGGTCAAGGAGGAGGAGCAGGTCAAGACCCTGGGCCTGTCCAGCATCGATCGTGACCGGATGTACAAGCTCAAGCGCAAGGGCTTCTCCGATGCGCGCCTGGCCAAGCTGCTCGGCGTCACCGAGAAGAACCTGCGCAGCCATCGCCACAAGCTCAAGGTGCTGCCGGTGTACAAGCGGGTGGATACCTGCGCCGCCGAGTTCGCCACCGACACCGCCTACATGTACTCGACCTACGAGGAAGAGTGCGAGGCCAATCCGTCCGGCCGCGACAAGATCATGATTCTCGGCGGCGGGCCGAACCGTATCGGCCAGGGCATCGAGTTCGACTACTGCTGCGTGCACGCCGCGCTGGCCATGCGTGAAGACGGCTACGAGACCATCATGGTCAACTGCAACCCGGAAACCGTCTCCACCGACTACGACACCTCCGATCGTCTCTACTTCGAGCCGGTGACCCTGGAAGACGTGCTGGAAATCGTCCGTGTCGAGCAGCCCAAGGGCGTCATCGTGCAGTACGGCGGCCAGACCCCGCTGAAGATCTGCCGCGCCCTGGAAGAGGCCGGCGTGCCGATCATCGGCACCTCGCCGGATGCCATCGACCGCGCCGAAGACCGCGAGCGCTTCCAGCAGATGGTCCAGCGCCTGAACCTGCGCCAGCCGCAGAACGCCACCGCGCGCAGCGAGGAAGAGGCCATCGCCGCGTCCAAGGCCATCGGTTATCCGCTGGTGGTGCGCCCGTCCTACGTGCTGGGCGGCCGGGCCATGGAAATCGTCTACGACGAGGAAGAGCTCAAGCGCTACATGCGCGAAGCCGTGCAGGTGTCCAACGACAGCCCGGTGCTGCTCGACCACTTCCTCAACTGCGCCATCGAGGTGGACGTGGATGCCGTGTGCGACGGCGAGCAGGTGGTGATCGGCGGCATCATGCAGCATATCGAACAGGCCGGCGTGCACTCCGGTGACTCGGCGTGCTCGCTGCCGGCCTATTCGCTGCCGCAGCACATCCAGGACGAGATCCGCGAGCAGGTGCGCAAGATGGCCCTGGAGCTCGACGTGATCGGCCTGATGAACGTGCAGATGGCCGTGCAGGGCGAAGACATCTACGTGCTGGAAGTCAACCCGCGCGCCTCGCGTACCGTGCCGTTCGTTTCCAAGTGCATTGGCGAGTCGCTGGCGAAGGTCGCGGCGCGTGTCATGGCCGGCAAGACCCTGGCCGAAGTCGGCTTCACCAAAGAAATCATTCCGCCGTTCTTCAGCGTCAAGGAAGCGGTGTTCCCCTTTGCCAAGTTCCCCGGCGTCGACACCATCCTCGGACCGGAAATGAAATCCACCGGCGAGGTGATGGGTGTCGGCGACAGCTTCGCCGAGGCTTTCGCCAAGGCCCAGCTGGGCGCCAGCGAGATCCTGCCGAACTCCGGTTGCGCCTTCATCAGCGTGCGCGAGGACGACAAGCCCTACGTCGAGCAGGTCGCCCGTGATCTGGTCGATCTCGGCTTCGAGGTCGTCGCCACCGCCGGCACCGCGCGCATCATCGAAGCGGCTGGCTTGCCGGTGCGCCAGGTGAACAAGGTGACCGAGGGGCGGCCGCACGTGGTCGACATGATCAAGAATGACGAAGTCACCCTGATCATCAATACTACCGAGGGCCGGCAGTCGATCGCCGATTCGTATTCCATTCGCCGCAACGCCCTGCAGCACAAGATCTGCATCACCACCACCATCGCCGGTGGCCAGGCGATCTGCGAGGCGCTCAAGTTCGGTCCCGAGAAGACCGTGCGCCGCTTGCAGGAGCTCCACGCAGGAATCAAGTCATGACCAAATTCCCGATGACCGTCCAGGGCGCTCGCGCCCTGGAAGATGAACTCAAGCATCTGAAGACCGTGTTGCGTCCGCAGATCACCCAGGCCATCGCCGAGGCGCGCGAGCTGGGCGATCTCAAGGAAAACGCCGAATACCATGCCGCGCGCGAGCAGCAGGGCATGGTCGAGGCGCGCATCCGCGATATCGAGGGGCGCCTGCAGAACGCCCAGGTCATCGACATCGCCAACATCCCGCATACCGGCAAAGTGATCTTCGGTACCACCGTGGACATCGCCAATGTCGAGACCGACGAGCAGGTGAGCTACCAGATCGTCGGCGACGACGAGGCGGACATCAAGCAGGGCAAGCTGTCGGTGAGTTCACCGATCGCCCGCGCGCTGGTCGGCAAGGAAGAAGGCGACGTGGTGGCGGTCAAGACCCCCAGTGGCGTGATCGAGTACGAGATCGTCGAGGTGCGTCATATCTGACCGCCCGGTGAACCAGGCCGGCATCATCAGCTGGAGGCTGGCGCAGACCTTCTGGGTCGGCGGGCTCTGGCTGTTGCAGTTCGTGATGTTGCCGACGTTGGGCAAGATCGGCCTGGCGCCGCTGCTGGTGGAGGAAATCGCCGGCACGCTGCGGCCGCTGCTGGTGGGCTTCGCGGCATTCTGTGCAGTGCTGCAGGCTGTCGTCCTGATGCAGGCGCAAGGGGTCCGCAGCCTCTGGCGGGATGTCCGCGGTCAATTGTTGCTGGCAGTGCTGCTGCTTGCCGCCAGCCACTTCGCTGCCGGTGGCCAGTTGTTCGAGTCGGCTCGCTGGCTGCTGTTCAGCTATCTGGTGATCGGCCTGTGCGGATTGATGCTGGTGCTGCAGGAGCCGCCGCGCGCGGCGAGCCTGGGCAGTCCGCGCGCAGCCTGATACCGGCCGTCAGGCCTGGTAGCGGTGGATGTTCGACAGCTGCTTGTTCGGCTTGGGATTCTTGCGATAGATCAACGCCATCTTGCCGATGGCCTGCACCAGCTCGCAGCGCCCGAGCTGGCACAACTCCTCGATCAGGGCATGGCGGTCGTCACGTTCGGCGATACGCAGTTGCACCTTGATCAGTTCGTGATCGTTCAGCGCGCGATCGAGCTCGGCCTGAACGCCTTCGGTCAGCCCGTTCTCGGATACGATCAGGACCGGCTTCAGATGATGGCCGATGGACTTGTAGTGTTTCTTCTGCTCATTGGTGAGCGGCATAATTCGACCCTTGCGTCAGAACCCTGGAAAACGGTCGCTAGTGTAACCGAGAGGTCCCGGGCCGCACAGACGAGGTAACGGCTCGGCAGGCCCCTGGAGCGGGTAATGTAAACCCGGGTAATGAATGTAGCCGGCCTTGTAGTTTCCGATATGGCCCCAATATGAACGAGGTGAAGGTGGCCGGATCGACTGGATTGGCCGGATGAATGGAGCCGCTATCCCTTCTGCGGAGGTCGATTGCCGACTAGTATGTTTCATACGGGGTTACAGACCAATCTGCCTGTTCACGCAGGTTGTGTAGTAAGTTAGGCCGAGCGACCAACAAGGGCCGTCACGCGGGCCATCGATAGCGGTTTGCTCCAGAGGGTAATGAATTTGAACGACATGGCAAAAAACCTGATCCTGTGGCTGATCATCGCCGCGGTCCTCGTGACGGTGATGAACAACTTCTCCAGCCCGACCGAGCCGCAGACGCTCAACTATTCCCAGTTCCTTGAGCAGGTCAAGGAAGGCCGTGTCGAGCGCGTGACCGTCGATGGTTACGTGATCATCGGCAAGCGCAGCGATGGCGAAACCTTCAAGACCATCCGTCCGGCGATCCAGGACAATGGCCTGATCGGGGACCTGATCAACAACAACGTGCTGATCGAAGGCAAGCAGCCGGAGCAGCAGAGCATCTGGACCCAGCTGCTGGTGGCCAGCTTCCCGATCCTGGTGATCATCGCGGTGTTCATGTTCTTCATGCGCCAGATGCAAGGTGGCGCCGGCGGCAAGGGCGGGCCGATGAGCTTTGGCAAGAGCAAGGCGCGCCTGCTTTCCGAAGACCAGGTCAAGACCACCTTTGCCGACGTGGCCGGTTGCGACGAGGCCAAGGAAGAGGTGACCGAGCTGGTCGAGTTCCTGCGCGATCCAGGCAAGTTCCAGCGCCTGGGTGGCCGCATTCCGCGTGGCGTGCTGATGGTCGGCTCGCCGGGCACCGGCAAGACGCTGTTGGCCAAGGCCGTGGCGGGCGAGGCCAAGGTTCCCTTCTTCACCATCTCCGGTTCCGACTTCGTCGAAATGTTCGTTGGCGTGGGTGCCAGCCGCGTGCGCGACATGTTCGAGCAGGCCAAGAAGCATGCGCCCTGCATCATCTTCATCGACGAGATCGACGCCGTGGGTCGCCACCGTGGCGCCGGTCTGGGCGGCGGTCACGACGAGCGTGAGCAGACCCTCAACCAGTTGCTGGTGGAGATGGACGGCTTCGAGATGAACGACGGCATCATCGTCATCGCTGCGACCAACCGTCCCGATGTGCTCGACCCTGCGTTGCTGCGTCCGGGCCGTTTCGACCGCCAGGTGGTGGTGGGGCTGCCGGACATCCGGGGTCGCGAGCAGATCCTCAAGGTGCACATGCGCAAGGTGCCGCTGGGTGACAGCGTCGAACCGGCCCTGATCGCACGTGGCACGCCCGGCTTCTCCGGTGCCGACCTGGCCAACCTGGTCAACGAGGCTTCGCTGTTCGCGGCGCGGGCCGGCAAGCGCATCGTCGAGATGAAGGAGTTCGAACTCGCCAAGGACAAGATCATGATGGGCGCCGAGCGCAAATCCATGGTCATGTCCGAGAAAGAGAAGCTCAACACCGCCTATCACGAGGCGGGTCACGCCATCGTCGGGCGCGTCGTGCCGGAGCACGATCCCGTCTACAAGGTTTCCATCATTCCTCGCGGTCGTGCACTTGGCGTGACCATGTTCCTGCCCGAGGAAGATCGCTACAGCCTGTCCAAGCGCGCGCTGATCAGCCAGATCTGTTCGCTGTTCGGTGGGCGTATCGCCGAAGAGATGACCCTGGGCTTCGAGGGCGTCACCACGGGCGCATCCAACGACATCCAGCGGGCCACTCAACTGGCGCGCAACATGGTGACCAAGTGGGGACTTTCCGAGAAACTCGGTCCGCTGATGTATGCGGAGGAAGAGGGCGAGGTATTCCTGGGCCGTAGCGCTGGCAGCCAGCACGCGAACGTTTCCGGCGAGACCGCTCGGATGATCGATGAGGAAGTGCGCAGCATCATCGACCAGTGCTACGGCACCGCCAAGCAGATCCTGGCCGATAACCGCGACAAGCTGGATGTGATGGCCGAGGCGCTGATGAAGTACGAAACCATCGATGCCGCGCAGATCGACGACATCATGGCTGGCCGTATTCCGCGCGAGCCGCGCGACTGGGAAGGTGGTTCGGGGGCTCCCGGAGCGCCTGTGCAGCCCGAGGGCGAGCGCCCGGATACGCCCATCGGTGGGCCCGCCGCCGAGCATTGAAGCCAGGCCAGTCAATGACAGAAACCCTTCCATCCACCCGGCTGCCTTGCGGTAGCCGGGTTCTTGATTTGTCCCGTCCGCAGGTAATGGGCATTCTCAATGTCACGCCGGATTCCTTCTCCGACGGCGGCCAGCACGCCAGCCTGGACGCCGCGCTGCGTCATGCGGCGGCGATGGCCGCGGCCGGGGCGACGTTGATCGACGTTGGCGGCGAGTCCACCCGGCCCGGTGCCAGGGCTGTGTCGCCCCTGGAAGAGCTGGAGCGGGTAGCGCCGGTTGTCGAGGCGATTGCCCGTGAGCTCGATGTCGTCATTTCCGTGGACACCTCGACGCCGGCCGTCATTCGCGAATCCGCGCGACTGGGCGCGGGGCTGATCAACGACGTGCGTTCGCTGGCGCGTGATGGTGCGCTCGATGCGGCGGCCGACACCGGCCTGCCGGTCTGTCTGATGCACATGCGTGGCGAGCCGGGTGACATGCAGAATGATCCACGCTACGAGAACGTGACCGAGGCGGTCTTCCAGTTTCTTTCCGAGCGTATGGCCGCCTGCGCCGCGGCCGGCATCTCGCCCGAGCGCGTGGTGCTGGATCCTGGCTTCGGTTTCGCCAAGACGCTGGCGCACAACCTCAGCCTGTTCAAGCATATGGAGAGGCTGCATGAGCTCGGGCGGCCGCTGCTGGTTGGCGTTTCTCGCAAGAGCATGGTCGGTCAGGCGTTGGGGCGTGATGTCGACGAGCGGCTTTATGGCAGCCTCGCGCTGGCGGCGCTGGCGGTGGCCAAGGGCGCGCATATCCTGAGAGTGCACGATGTCGCCGAAACGGTCGACGTCGTTCGGATGATCGCTGCCGTACAGGCGGCAGAATAGGAATTCACATGAGAAAGTATTTTGGAACCGATGGCATTCGAGGCCACGTAGGACAGTTTCCGATCACCCCGGACTTCATGCTTCGGCTGGGCTGGGCCGCCGGGATGGCGTTCCGCAAGCACGGCAAGTGCCGGATTCTGATCGGCAAGGACACCCGCATCTCGGGGTACATGTTCGAGTCGGCATTGCAGGCGGGCCTTTCAGCGGCTGGCGCCGACGTCTCGCTGCTGGGCCCGATGCCCACGCCGGCGGTGGCCTACCTTACGCGTACCTTCCATGCCGATGCCGGTATCGTCATCAGTGCTTCGCACAATCCGCACAATGACAATGGCATCAAGTTCTTCTCGGGACGCGGCACCAAGCTGCCCGACGAGGTCGAGTTGATGATCGAGGAACTGCTCGATACGCCGATGACGGTGGTCGAATCCGCCCAGCTGGGCAAGGCCTCGCGGATCAACGATGCCGCGGGTCGTTACATCGAGTTCTGCAAGAGCAGCGTGCCCACCAGCACCGATTTCTCGGGGCTGAAGATCGTGCTCGACTGTGCCCATGGCGCGACCTACAAGGTGGCGCCTGCCGTCTTTCGCGAGCTGGGCGCCGACGTGGTGGTGATAGCCGCGCAGCCCGACGGCCTCAATATCAACGCCGATGTCGGCTCGACGCATGTGGGGCAGTTGCAGAAGGCCGTGGTCGAGCATGGCGCGGATCTTGGGATCGCCTTCGATGGGGATGGCGACCGGGTGATGATGGTCGACCATACCGGTGCCGTGGTCGATGGCGACGAGCTGCTCTATATCATCGCCACCGATCTGCAGGAGCGGGGGCGCTTGTCGGGAGGTGTGGTCGGGACCTTGATGAGCAATCTCGGTCTGGAATTGGCGCTGAAGGCGCGGGACATTCCCTTCGTTCGGGCCAAGGTCGGAGACCGCTACGTGATGGCCGAGATGCTGGAGCGGGACTGGGTGCTGGGTGGCGAGAACTCGGGGCATATCGTCTGCGCGCAGCATGTCACCACCGGCGACGCCATCATCGCCGCGCTACAGGTGGTACTGGCGCTGCGTCGGCGTGGCCAGAGCCTGGCCCAGGAGCGGCTCGCCTGGCACAAATGCCCGCAGGTGCTGATCAATGTGCGCTTTGCTGGCGATCGCGATCCGCTCGTCGATCCCCAGGTCAAGGCCGCCAGCGACAGCGTGACCGAACGCATGGGCGGACGTGGTCGGGTGCTGTTGCGCAAGTCCGGAACGGAGCCGTTGGTGCGCGTGATGGTTGAAGGTGACGACGAGACCGAGGTGCGTGGTTACGCCGAGGAACTGGCAAACGTGGTTACCGAAGTTTGTGCGTGATTCGCGCTTGCCAGGCTCAGAACGGTTGAGTAACATCTGCGCCCACTTTGACCGACGAGGTAAAGCATGCGTCGCCCCATGGTAGCTGGTAACTGGAAGATGAACGGTACCCGCGCCAGCGTTGCAGAGCTCATCGAGGCGCTCCGCCAACAGGAGTTGCCGGCGAAGGTCGAGATGGTGGTGTTTCCTTCCTGTGTGCATGTCTCGCAGGTTGTGAGTGGTCTGGAGGGCCTGCCTTTTTCGGCTGGCGCTCAGGATTGCGCAGAACAGTCCGGGTTTGGTGCGCTGACGGGCGAAACCTCGGCGACTCAGCTGTCTGATGCGGGCTGCGAGTGGGTGCTGGTCGGCCATTCGGAGCGGCGCTCGCTGTTGGGTGAAAGCGACGAGGTGGTCAGTCGCAAGTTTGCGGCGGCGCTTAGTTGCGGTTTGAAACCGATTTTGTGTCTTGGCGAGTCGCTCGAGGAGCGGCAGGCCGGACAGACGCTCGAGGTGGTGGGTCGGCAGTTGGCGCATGTGATCGCCGAGGTCGGCATCGCGGCATTCGAGCAGGCGGTTGTGGCGTATGAGCCGGTCTGGGCCATTGGTTCCGGGCTGACGGCAACGCCGGAGCAGGCCCAGGAAGTACATGCTGCCCTTCGAAAGCAGCTGGCGCGAGAAGATCAGCGTGTCGCCGATGGCGTTCGCCTTCTTTATGGCGGCAGCGTCAAGGCGGACAATGCCGCCGAGCTTTTCGGAATGGCGGATATTGATGGGGGGCTGATTGGTGGTGCCTCTCTGAAAGCGAATGAATTTGGTGCGATCTGTCGCGCCGCGGGGAACTGATCAGATGTTGCAGACTGTTGTGATTGTGGTGCATCTGCTGGTTGCCATTGGTGTGGTTGTGCTGGTGCTGCTGCAGCAGGGCAAGGGTGCCGATGCAGGAGCATCCTTTGGTGCAGGCGCTTCGGCAACCGTATTCGGTAGCCAAGGCTCCTCTACCTTTTTCAGTCGGCTTACTGCTATACTTGCCGGCGTTTTTTTCCTGACCAGTCTGGGCTTGGCATTCTTCGCATCCCAGCAGGCCGGAAGGCTCTCTGAGGTTGGTCTGCCGGATCCGGCAGTGCTGGAGGTTCCAGCGCCCAAGCCAGTGGTAGATGATGTACCTGTTCTCGAGGCGGCTCCCTCTGCCGGTAACGCAGATGAAGTTCCGCAGGTAGAAGAGAAGCAGTAAGGGTTTTTGCCGAGGTGGTGGAATTGGTAGACACGCTACCTTGAGGTGGTAGTGGCCATAGGCTGTAGGGGTTCGAGTCCCCTCCTCGGTACCAAACAAGCAGGCCCGCAGATGCGGGCTTTCTTGTTTTCAGTGTTTGGTTGACCTGTTGTCGGGTGTGGTCGTATAATTCGTGCCCAGTTTGACGCGGGGTGGAGCAGTCTGGTAGCTCGTCGGGCTCATAACCCGAAGGTCGTTGGTTCAAATCCAGCCCCCGCAACCAGTTGGTAGAAAGCCCCTGTCAAGGGGCTTTTTATTGGCTTCAGGCCAGGCCGCCGGCACTTACAGGCGATCAAAGGGATGGGCGTTTCGCCCATTTTTCATTTGTACAGCATGCGCGAGGGACTTCGATGTCGAGCAAGCTAGAACAGTTGCAGGCCTTGTTGGCCCCGGTCGTCCAGGCCCTTGGCTATCAGTGCTGGGGTATCGAGTTCCTGTCCCAGGGACGCCATTCGTTGTTGAGGGTCTACATTGATCATCCCAACGGAATTCTGGTCGATGATTGTGAAAAGGTCAGTCGTCAGCTCAGTGGCGTCCTCGATGTCGAGGATCCGATCAGTTCGGATTACACCCTCGAAGTGTCGTCACCAGGCATGGATCGACCGCTGTTTACGTTAGAACAATATGCCGCTCACATTGGTGAGCAGGTGAAAATCAAGCTGCGCTCGCCCTTTGAGGGCCGGCGCAATTTCCAGGGTCTTCTCCGCGGAGTGGAAGAGCAGGATGTCGTGGTGCTGGTCGATGACCATGAATACCTGCTGCCGATCGAGATGATCGACAAAACCAACATTATTCCCCGTTTCGATTGAGCGCGGATCCCGCGGACCCAATGGATTGCGAAAGGCGAGGCGTACGATGAGCAAAGAAGTACTGCTGGTTGTGGAGTCGGTGTCCAATGAGAAGGGCGTACCGGCCGGTGTGATTTTCGAGGCTCTGGAGCTGGCTCTGGCCACCGCTACCAAGAAGCGCTTCGAAGACGAAGTCGACCTGCGTGTGGAAATCAATCGGCAGAACGGAAGCTACGAAACCTTCCGTCGCTGGACTGTCGTCGAAGAGGAAGACTTCGATGATCCGGCTCATCAGCTGACTGTCGACATGGAGCAGGCCCGCGAGGCCGGCGCCAAGGTAGGCGATGTCCTTGAGGAGAAAGTCGAATCCATCGAGTTCGGCCGCATTGCCGCGCAGACCGCCAAGCAGGTCATCGTGCAGAAGGTTCGCGAGGCCGAGCGCGCACAGGTCGTCGAGGCCTACCGTGATCGACTGGGAGAGATCATCTCCGGCACGGTCAAGAAGGTGACCCGCGACAGCGTCATCGTCGATCTTGGCAACAATGCCGAGGCCTTGCTGGCTCGCGAAGACATCATCGCCCGCGAAACCTTCCGCGTCGGTGCGCGTGTTCGTGCGCTGCTCAAGGAAATCCGCACCGAGAACCGCGGCCCGCAACTCATCCTGTCGCGCACCGCGCCGCAGATGCTGATCGAGCTGTTCCGCATCGAAGTGCCGGAAATCGCCGAGGAGCTGATCGAGGTGATGAGCGCTTCGCGTGACCCCGGTTCGCGCGCCAAGATCGCGGTGCGTTCCAAGGACAAGCGTATCGATCCGCAGGGAGCCTGTATCGGCATGCGTGGTTCGCGTGTCCAGGCGGTTTCCGGCGAAATCGGCGGCGAGCGTGTCGACATCGTGCTGTGGGACGAGAACCCCGCCCAGTTCGTCATCAATGCGATGGCACCGGCGGAAGTTGCGGCGATCATCGTCGATGAAGATGCCCATGCCATGGACATCGCGGTCGCCGAGGACAATCTGGCCCAGGCCATCGGCCGCGGCGGCCAGAACGTGCGGCTGGCCAGCCAGCTGACCGGCTGGACCCTGAACGTGATGACCGAGGATGACATCCAGGCCAAGCAGCAGGAAGAGACCGGCGACATTCTGCGCAACTTCATCGAAGAGCTGGACGTCGATGAGGAGCTTGCACAGGTCCTGGTCGAAGAGGGTTTCACTTCCCTCGAAGAAGTTGCCTACGTTCCCATGGAGGAAATGCTCGGTATCGATGGCTTCGACGAAGACATCGTCAATGAGCTGCGTACGCGCGCCAAGGATCGCCTGCTGACCAAGGCGATCGCTACTGAAGAGAAACTGGCGGACGCTCAGCCGGCTGAAGATTTGCTCGCGCTGGAAGGCATGGACAAGGAACTGGCGGTCGAGTTGGCAGTGCGGGGTGTCATCACCCGTGAAGACCTGGCCGAGCAGTCGATCGACGATCTGCTCGAGATAGACGGCATCAATGAAGAGCGTGCCGGCAAGCTGATCATGGCCGCCCGAGCCCATTGGTTCGAGTGAGCAATTAGCGGCCTGAGGAGAGAAATGCATGACGCAAGTCACGGTGAAAGAACTGGCCCAAGTGGTCGACACACCGGTCGAGCGATTGCTGCAGCAGATGCGTGAGGCAGGACTGTCGCACACCAGCGCCGAGCAAGTAGTGACCGATAACGAAAAGCAGGCGCTGTTGGCGCATCTGAAGAGCAGCCACGGCGCCAAGGCCGATGAGCCGCGCAAGATCACCCTGCAGCGCAAGACCACCACGAAGCTGAAAGTGGCGGGTAGCAAGACCATCAGTGTGGAAGTGCGCAAGAAGAAGACCTTCGTCAAGCGCAGTGCCGAGGAGATCGAGGCCGAGAAGCAGCGCGAGCTGGAAGAGCAGCGCGCCGCTGAGGAAGCGGCTCGTCTGAAGGCCGAGGAAGAAGCGCGTCAGCGCGCCGAGGAAGAGGCCCGTCGCAAGGCGCAGGCCGAAGCCGAGGCCCGTGCAGGGTCGCCGGTGGTTGCGCCGGTTGCCGCAGCGCCGACACCGGTAGAGGCCGAAGTGCCTGCCGCTCCGGTCGAGGAGCGCAAGAAGGAAGAACCGCGTCGCACCGAGAAAACGCGCAACGATGACGACGAGCGTCGTGATCGCAAGCAGGCTCAGCATCGGCCTTCGCTCAAGGCGAAGGCGCCGCTCGGACGCACCTCGCGCACGGGTGAAGAAGATGAAAGTCATCGCCGTGGCGGTCGTGGCAAGTCCAAGCTGAAGAAGCGCAACGCCCATGGTTTCCAGAGCCCCACCGGCCCCATCGTGCGCGAAGTGGCGATCGGCGAAACCATCACGGTTGCCGATCTGGCGCAGCAGATGTCGGTCAAGGCGGCCGAAGTCATCAAGTTCATGTTCAAGATGGGTTCGCCGGTAACCATCAACCAGGTGCTGGATCAGGAAACTGCCCAGTTGATCGCCGAAGAGCTGGGCCACAAGGTCAAGCTGATCAGCGACAACGCCCTGGAAGAGCAACTGGCCGAATACCTGCGGTTCGAAGGCGACGCCGTTTCCCGCGCGCCGGTCGTGACCGTGATGGGGCACGTCGACCACGGCAAGACCTCGCTGCTCGACTACATCCGTCGCGCCAAGGTCGCCGTGGGCGAGGCGGGGGGGATTACCCAGCATATCGGTGCCTACCACGTAGAAACCGAGCGCGGGATGGTCACCTTCCTCGATACCCCTGGCCACGCGGCGTTCACCGCCATGCGTGCCCGTGGTGCCAAGGCGACCGATATCGTGATTCTGGTGGTCGCGGCCGACGATGGCGTGATGCCGCAGACCCAGGAAGCCGTCCAGCATGCGAAAGCCGCTGGCGTGCCGATCGTGGTTGCGGTGAACAAGATCGACAAGCCAGAGGCCAACCCGGACAACATCAAGAACGGCCTCGGCGCACTTGATGTGATTCCCGAGGAATGGGGCGGTGATACGCCGTTCGTGGCGGTGTCTGCGAAGATGGGGACCGGTGTCGACGAACTGCTCGAAGCGGTACTGCTGCAAGCGGAACTGCTTGAGCTCACGGCCACGCCGTCTGCGCCTGGCCGCGGTGTAGTGGTTGAGTCGCGTCTCGACAAGGGCCGCGGCCCGGTAGCAACCGTACTGGTACAGGACGGTACGCTGCGTCAGGGCGATATGGCTCTGGTTGGTTCCACCTACGGTCGCATCCGCGCGATGCTCGACGAGAACGGCAACGCCATCAAGGAAGCCGGACCGTCGATCCCCGTGGAGATTCTCGGCCTGGACGGTACGCCCGAGGCCGGTGACGAGCTCAGCGTGCTGAGCGACGAGAAGAAGGCCCGTGAAGTGGCCCTGTTCCGTCAGGGCAAGTTCCGCGAGGTCAAGCTCGCCCGTGCCCACGCCGGCAAGCTGGAAAACATCTTCGAGAGCATGGGGCAGGAAGAGAAGAAGACGCTCAATATCGTCCTCAAATCCGATGTCCGCGGTTCTCTGGAAGCCTTGCAGGGCTCGCTCAGCGGCCTGGGTAACGATGAAGTGCAGGTGCGCGTCATTGGCGGCGGCGTCGGTGGTATCACCGAAAGCGATGCCAACCTGGCGCTGGCGTCCAATGCGGTGCTGTTCGGCTTCAACGTGCGGGCCGACGCCGGCGCACGCCGGATCGTCGAGCAGGAAGGTCTGGATCTGCGTTACTACAACGTGATCTACGACATCATCGAGGACGTCAAGAAAGCCCTGACCGGCATGCTCGGCAGCGATGTTCGCGAGAACATTCTGGGTATCGCCGAAGTGCGCGACGTGTTCCGCTCGCCGAAATTCGGTGCGGTCGCGGGCTGCATGGTCCTTGAGGGCATGGTGCACCGCAACCGTCCGATCCGCGTGCTGCGTGACGACGTGGTCATCTTCGAAGGCGAGCTGGAATCGCTTCGCCGCTTCAAGGATGACGTTGCCGAGGTGCGTGCCGGCATGGAGTGCGGTATCGGCGTGAAGAGCTACAACGACGTCAAGGCTGGCGACAAGATCGAAGTATTCGAAAAAGTCGAAGTGGCGCGCTCGCTGTAAGCAAACGCAAGCTGGAAGCTGGAAGTCAGAAGCCGGACGCCGCCCATGCGGCCTCCGGCTTCGAGCTTCCAGCTTTCGGCGTTTCAGAAGGTAAGAGTCATGGCAAAAGATTACAGCCGCACCCAGCGTATAGGCGATCAGATGCAGCGTGAGCTGGCGTCGTTGATCCAGCGCGAAATCAAGGATCCGCGCCTCGGGCTGATCACCATCACCGGCGTCGAGGTCAGTCGCGACCTGTCCCATGCCAAGGTGTTCATCACCGTCATGGGCAAGGACGACGACCAGGATACGGTCAAGGAGAACCTGCGCATTCTCAACGAGGCGAGCGGCTTCCTGCGCATGCAGTTGGGCAAGGCGATGAAGCTGCGCACGGTACCGCAGCTGCATTTCAACTATGACGCCAGCGTCCGTCGCGGTGTCGAACTGGCCTCGCTGATCGAGCGTGCCGTCGCCGAAGACCGCAAGCATGGTGATGGAGAGTAACGCGTGGCCCAGGTAAAACGTGTGCGCCGCGCAGTCAGCGGCATCATTCTCCTCGACAAGCCGCGTGGCTTTACGTCCAACGCCGCGCTGCAGAAGGTTCGCTGGTTGCTCAATGCCGAGAAGGCCGGGCATACCGGCAGTCTCGATCCGCTCGCTACCGGCGTGCTGCCTTTGTGCTTCGGTGAAGCCACCAAGTTTTCCCAGTACCTGCTCGATGCCGACAAGGGCTACGAGACGCTGGCCCAGCTGGGCGTCACCACCACGACCGCCGACGCGGAAGGCGAAGTGGTCAAGCGCAAGCCGGTGGATGTCAGCCGGGAGCAGCTCGAAGCCATATTGCCGCGTTTTCGTGGGGATATTCAGCAGGTGCCGCCGATGTACTCGGCGCTCAAGCGTGACGGTCAGCCGTTATACAAGCTGGCACGTGCCGGAGAGGTAGTGGAGCGTGAGCCGCGTTCTGTTACCATTGCGCGCCTGGAGCTGCTTTCGCTGGAGGCGGACAAGGCCCGGCTCGCGGTAGCGTGCAGCAAGGGCACCTATATCCGCACCCTGGTCGAGGACCTCGGGCGCGAACTGGGTTGCGGGGCGCATGTGGCCGAGCTGCGGCGCACTCAGGCAGGGCCGTTCGAGCTGAGCCAGACCGTCACGCTCGAGGCGCTCGAACAGGCCCATGCCGAAGGCGGCGCGGAGGCGGTTGACGCTTTCCTCCAGCCGGTCGACAGCGGCCTGGAACATTGGCCGCTGTTGCAGTTTTCGGAGCACAGCGCCTTTTACTGGCTCCACGGACAGCCGGTGAGAGCCCCGGAAGCACCTCAGTTCGGGATGGTTCGGGTACAGGATCATAACGGTCGCTTTATCGGTATCGGTGAGGTGAGCGAAGACGGGCGCATCGCGCCACGTCGCTTGATTCGGTCGGTATGACCGATACGCAGTGCACTCCAATGGCGTGCTGCGTCACGAGGATGGCTGTTGGCAGGCACGGTCAGCCCTCTTTATAAACACGGGATGCGTCCCGGCCTGTTCACTATAAGGAGCCCATCATGGCACTTAACGTTGAAGAAAAAGCCCAGATCGTTAACGAGTACAAGCAAGCTGAAGGCGATACCGGTTCTCCGGAAGTGCAGGTTGCACTGTTGACCGCCAACATCAACAAGCTGCAGGACCACTTCAAGGCCAACGGCAAGGACCACCACTCCCGTCGTGGTCTGATCCGCATGGTCAACCAGCGCCGCAAGCTGCTGGATTACCTGAAGAGCAAGGACACTACTCGTTACAGCACCCTGATCGGTCGTCTGGGTCTGCGTCGTTAAGACGTAGCGAGTTGGAAGCCGGAAGCTGGAAGCTGGAAGTTGAAAGCCGGGGATGACCCGCTTGCAGCTTCGGGCTTCCAGCTTTCGGCTTTCTTGCAGGAAGCTTCGGGCCGACTCCCGAGCGTTCTGCCGATTTCCCCCAAAGGCAACAGAGAGAAGGAAAACACCGTGAACCCGGTAATCAAGAAATTTCAGTTCGGTCAGTCGACCGTAACCCTGGAGACGGGCCGTATCGCTCGCCAGGCCTCCGGCGCCGTGCTGGTCACCGTCGATGACGACGTGAGCGTGCTGGTCACCGTGGTCGGTGCCAAGACCGCCGACCCGAGCAAGGGCTTTTTCCCGCTGTCGGTCCACTACCAGGAAAAGACCTACGCTGCCGGCAAGATCCCGGGCGGCTTCTTCAAGCGTGAGGCGCGTCCCTCCGAGAAGGAAACCCTGACCTCGCGTCTGATCGATCGTCCGATCCGCCCGCTGTTCCCGGAAGGTTTCCAGAATGAAGTGCAGGTCATCTGCACCGTGGTATCGACCAGCAAGAAGACCGACCCGGACATCGCCGCGATGATCGGTACCTCTGCTGCGCTGGCGATCTCCGGCATTCCGTTCAACGGCCCGATCGGCGCTGCGCGCGTGGCCTTCCACCCGGAAAGCGGCTACCTGCTGAATCCGACCTACGAGCAGCTCAAGGCTTCCAGCCTGGACATGGTCGTGGCCGGTACCAAGGACGCCGTGCTGATGGTTGAGTCCGAGGCCAAGGAGCTGACCGAAGACCAGATGCTGGGCGCAGTGCTGTTCGCCCATGACGAATTCCAGGTCGTTATCCAGGCCGTTGCCGAGCTGGCAGCCGAAGCTGGCAAGCCGACCTGGGACTGGCAGCCCAAGGCGGAAAACACCGAGCTACTCACGGCCATTCGCAGCGAGTTCGGCGAAGCGATTTCCCAGGCCTACACCATCATCATCAAGCAGGATCGCTACGCGCGCCTGGGCGAGTTGCGTGAGCAGGTCGTTGCCCGTTTCTCCGGCGAGGAAGGTCAGCCTTCGGCAGGCGAAGTGAAAGACGCCTTCGGTGAAATCGAATACCGTACCGTTCGCGAGAACATCGTCAACGGCAAACCGCGTATCGATGGCCGCGACACCCGCACCGTGCGTGGCCTGAACATCGAAGTCGGCGTACTCGACAAGACTCACGGTTCGGCCCTGTTCACCCGTGGCGAAACCCAGGCCCTGGTGGTTGCCACCCTGGGCACCGCGCGCGACGCGCAGCTGCTGGACACCCTGGAAGGCGAGAAGAAAGACCCCTTCCTGCTGCACTACAACTTCCCGCCCTATTCGGTGGGTGAGTGCGGTCGCATGGGCGCCACTGGTCGTCGCGAGATCGGTCATGGTCGCCTGGCCCGTCGTGGTGTCGCCGCCATGCTGCCGAGTGCCGACGAGTTTCCGTACACCATCCGCGTTGTGTCGGAAATCACCGAATCCAACGGTTCCAGCTCGATGGCTTCCGTCTGCGGCGCTTCCCTGGCCCTGATGGACGCCGGTGTGCCGATGAAGGCGCCGGTAGCCGGTATCGCCATGGGTCTGGTCAAGGAAGGCGAGAAGTTCGCCGTACTGACTGACATCCTCGGTGACGAAGATCACCTGGGCGACATGGACTTCAAGGTGGCCGGTACCGCCAAGGGCGTCACCGCGCTGCAGATGGACATCAAGATCCAGGGCATCACCGAGGAGATCATGGAGCAGGCGCTGGAGCAGGCGCTGGAAGCGCGCCTGAACATCCTCGGCCAGATGAACCAGGTGATCGCCCAGTCGCGAAGCGAGCTGTCGGCCAACGCCCCGACCATGCTGGCGATGAAGATCGACCAGGACAAGATCCGCGACGTGATCGGCAAGGGTGGCGCGACCATCCGTGGCATCTGCGAAGAAACCAAGGCCTCGATCGATATCGAAGACGATGGCTCGATCAAGATCTTCGGCGAGACCAAGGAAGCGGCCGAGGCTGCCAAGCAGCGCGTGCTGGCCATCACTGCAGAGGCCGAGATCGGCAAGATCTACGTCGGCAAGGTGGAGCGCATCGTCGACTTCGGCGCCTTCGTCAACATCCTGCCCGGCAAGGACGGCCTGGTGCACATCTCGATGCTGAGCGATCAGCGCGTCGAGAAGGTCACCGATGTCCTCAAGGAAGGCCAGGAGGTCGAAGTGCTGGTGCTGGACGTGGACAACCGCGGCCGCATCAAGCTGTCGATCAAGGACGTGGCGGCGGCGAAAGCCTCCGGCGCCTGATCGGCTGCTTCTGCCATTATCGGGCACGTCGTTCTGACGTGTTGAACAGGCTCACAGGAGCCTGTTCCGCGACATGGTAGGACGTCCGTTTCGAAAAAAGGCTCGCTTCGGCGGGCCTTTTTCGTTTTGATCTGACCTCCATGAGGCTGTCTTCTGATTGCAACTTGCACGTGCCGCTGGCTGCCAAACATGCATACTGCAAGCTTGGTGTGCCATTACTGTTTCAATATCCTATTGAAAATAAAGGGATTTTTAGTTTCGTGTAACTGGCACGGCGCTTGCGCTGTAAATCATGCATTCGCGGACGGAGCAATACCGCGGAAATCATGAAGAACAGGAGTGATATCTATGAAGACCATTCAGAACTCTTTGACTGCCGCCGTTATCGCCACTGCCATGACCCTGCCGATGGCAGGTGTGGCTTTCGCCGAAAACACTTCTGCTCTGGCGACCAAAGACACCGTCATGCTGGCGGCCAACGACACCATGGACGACGCCGGTGAAGCCGCTTCGGATACCTGGATCACCACCAAGGTCAAATCCAGCCTGCTGGCCGAGGACGCAACGCCGGGCATGGATATCGAAGTCGAAACCAACAATGGTGTGGTCTCGCTGTCCGGTACTGTCGCCACCGAGGCCGAGCGCGAAGCTGCAATCGCCAAGGCCAAGCAGATCAAAGGTGTGCGCGAAGTCTCGGCTGATGGCCTGAAAGCCGTCGAATAAGTCGTGCTATCGAGGTGCCGTTGCGGCACCTCGATGTAAAAACCCGCCGATGGCGGGTTTTTTCGTTCAGCGGCCGCGTTCGCTGTCGATCTGGCGAAGCCTGTTGGCTTCGAAACGAAGGAAGTGATACATCCCGTGGGTCGGGCCGTAGGTCCATTCCTCGACCGGAACCTCGGTACGGAAACCGTACTGATCGACGACTTCCTTGTAGCCGACGAAACCGCTGCTGGCGGGCTCGCCGCATTTGCCGCGAACCTCGGCGGTCGAAGCGTCGAGACTGACCAGATTGCTGCCGCAGCGATGGGTGGAAGCCGCGTGTGCCTGTAGCGTGCAGAACAGCAAGGTGACGGCGGTCTTGACGATCCATCGGGTCATGGCAATTCCTTTCACTCAGCGGCTGCGGCGCGTTTCGATACGCTTGAGCCGATTACCCTCGAAGATGAGGATGCTGAGCATGCCATTGTTCGGTCCGTAGACCCACTCCTCGAGCATGAACTCGTGGCGGTCGTTGCGACCCAGCGCGTAACCCACCACATCCCGGTGCACAGGCGGGCCGCACTTGCGTTCCACCTCGAAGCCGCGGTCCCCGCTGCTGACCAGGTTGCTGCCACAGCGCATGGTATCGGCCTGCGCCGCCAGGCAGCACAGGCCGAGGGCGCAACTCGAGGCAAGGTGTCTGAGGTTCATGCTACTCGGCTCCCAGGTGCAGCACTGTCGAGACCCGGTCATCTTCCGCTTCGGTGGTGCCGGTGTCGAGCAGGTACACGCGCTGGTCGGCAAGACCCTGCTCCACCAGGTAATCCTTGATGCTGCTGGCGCGCTGTTGTGCCAGTCGCCGAAGCAGCGAGGTGTTGTCGCTCCAGTGCTCGATCATCGCGCTGCGCATACGGGCGGCGCGCTCCTCGTCTTCCAGCTCGCGCCATTCGGCTGGCGGCTGCCGCTTGAGGCGGCTCCGGTAGATGCCTTCGAGCAGCACGGCCTTGTCGTCCTCGGGTACGACCAGCTCGCGGGCGGAGGCGGGGACCTTGTCGCCACGACGCTGCAGGATGCTGTACCAGGTGCTCTGGTACTCCTGCTCCAGGCGCTGTTCGGCCAGCAGCGGGCCATCCATCCTCGGCGCGCTCATGCCTTCCACTTCCAGGCGAAGGGCCGGTCGCTCGCCGAGCGCCGCGACCAGGGTATCCAGTGCGCTGCGGGCCGGAGCGTCGAGCTCGCTGGTGCCGGGGCGGAAGGCTACCTGACTGAGGTCTTCCTGGCTGCCGCCGACCAGGCCGCCGATGAACTTGAACGGCGCCTGAGCAGCGCGCAGTACCAGATTGCGCAGTGTCTGCCAGACGATCGGCATCACGCTGAACTGCGGGTCGTCGAGGTTGCCCTGTACCGGCAGCTCGATGGAGATGGTGCCCTTGGTGTCCTTGAGCAGGGCGACGGCCAGGCGGACCGGCAGGTCGACGGCGTCTGGGCTGTCGACCTTCTCGCCGAGCTGCAACTGTTCGAGCACCACCTTGTTCTCGGCATTCAATTGCCCCTGCTGGATGCGGTAGTGCAGATCCAGATCGAGCCGTCCCTTGCGGATGCGGTAGCCGGCGAACTTGCTCGAATAAGGTGACAGGGTGGTGAGTTCGACCTGCTTGAAGCGAGTGGCGATGTCCAGGCTCTGCATGGGGTCGAAGGGCATCAGGCTGCCCACGATGCTGACCGGTGCGTAGCGATCGACCTTGCCCTTGATGTCTACCGAGGCGGCCGCCTGCTGCTGGTTGTCCAGCGTGCCGATGGCGCCGTTGAGTTCCTGCACGGCGGTGATGAACGGCGGCGTGAGGCTCAGGTCGGCGAAGTTGGCCGAGCCATCGTCGATCTTGATTCCGCCGATGCGTATGGCCAGCGGCTCGGACGTTTCGCTCGCCTCGGGGGGCTGGCTGGTGCTCTGGCCTTGTGGCTGGTCGATCAGCAGGTCATTGACGTTGGTGGACAGGTCGGGGTTGATGATGAAGCGCGCATAAGGCTGCTGCAGCGCGATGGAGCCAATCGTCAGCCGCTCGGGATGGTTGTACTTCAAGCCCTCCAGTTGCAGTCGCTGCCATTTGAGGAGGTCGCGATTCTTGATGGTGTCCAGGGTGTGCAGCTGGGTGATCTCGGCGGCACCGTTCACCTCGAAAGCCAGGGGCTCGCTGCTGGTCAGCGCCACGTCAAGGTCGCTGCTCAGCAAGCCGCTGCGCAGTTCCAGATGGATGAAGGGGCTCAGATAGGCCTGTGCGATCCGCAGGTCGATGTCTCTGGTCTGTACGGCCAGGGTGCCGCTGGCCGGCTCCAGTTGCAGCTGCCCCTTGGCCTGCAGCGAGCCCTGTCGACCGATGCCCGTCGCGAGCTCCAGCTGGAAGGGCGAGGTCCCGAGGCTGTCGAAATCCTGCAGGTCGAGTTCGAGCGGCCCGAGTTCCAGCGCCACCTCGGTTTCGGGTACGCGGTCGGTCAGATGAAGCTGGTATTCGCGTAGTTGCACGTCGTTCAGCAGCACCTGCCAGGGTTGGCCGTTGTCGGTCGCTTCGGTTTCGGCCGCTGGTTGATCGGCGGTCGTGGGTGCTGTGTCCGCGGGCTGGGCGGCGAAGAGCTTCTGCCAGTTCAGTTCGCCGTCGCGCTCGCGCGCCACCCAGCTTTCCAGCTTGTGGCTGCGCACCTGGCCGACGACGATCTGCTGCTTGGCTAGGTCCAGCGAGGTCTGGCTGATTTGCAGCTGCGCCAGGCGCAGCAGGGGTTCGCCGTCGAGGCTGTCGATATCGAGCGGGGAGAGCGCAGCTTCGATGTTCTCCAGCACCAGCGCCGTGCCTTCGCTCAGATCGAGCCGATACTCGCTGCTGAAGCCGAGCCGGCCGTTGCGCAAGGCCAGCGGCGCCGCCTCGCGGACATAGGGCCAGAAGGTAGCCAGATCCAGATTGCTGACCTTCAACTGGCCGGTAGAGGCAATGGGCGCCAGGCCGATCTGGCCCTGCCATTCGAGCCGGGCACCGTTCGGTCCGTTGGCCACCAGCACGGCATCGGCGGCATCTTCGGCCCGCGTGGCGAAGTTGAGCAGCTCGAAGCTGAGCGCATCCAGGCGCATGTCGATCGGCTCTTGCGGGCGCCGGTCCTCGAAGTGCAGGGCCCCATCGGTCAGCTGCAGGCGGTCCACGCGCAATGCGAAAGGCTCGGTTTCGGCCTCTTCCGGGGCTTCCTCGGATTCAGGGAGGGCGAACAGCTGGCTCAGGTTGAGCGTGCCGTTTTCGTCGAAGCGCACTTCGCTTTGCAGCCTGTCCAGCTCGACATCAGCCAGGTGCAGCGTGCGACGCCAGAGGCTGCTCCATTGCAGGTTCAGGTAGAGCCGCTCGAAGCCCAGCTGTTCCGCGCCCGGCTCGCCGAGGCGAAGGTTGAACAGGGTCAGTTCGAGGCTGAAGGGATTGAACTCGAGGCGCTCCAGGCTGGCCGGCACCGTGGCGTACTGGGCGAGCTGCTGATTGGCTATGCGCTGGGCGACGCCAGGCAGGATCAGGAAGCCAAGCAGGCTATAGCAGACCAGGGCGGTCATCGTGCCGATGAGCGCGCGCTTCACTCCGTTGGGCATGCTGTATTCAGTTCCAGGCGATTGAGTGGCTTGGAGTATGGCATGAGAATCCGGTTCCTCAGTGTGCGCTGTGCTCCGGTACGGCGGCCAGCCTCATCGAGCCGGCTGCCCCACGCGCCGACGGGCGCGGTGGGCCGAACCGTTGCGGACCGCCCAGCGCAGCAGCGGCGCGGTTTGCCGTACGCCGAACCGGATCAGCTGTCGCTGGCATGGGCCCGGCTGCAGTTCGAACAGGGCGCTGGCCCAATCGGGCAGCAACTCGATACCGGCCTGCATCATCAGGGCGCCGAAAGGCCGGGCCAGCGCGCTGGGCGCGGGAGCGCCACGCAGCACGCGAAGTATTTCCCGCGAGCGTTCGTCGCAGCGCAGCTGCGGCCGTACGGCGGCAAAGTAGTCCAGAACCTGCTGCCGGGAGCGCGGTACGTCGCGGGCCCCGAGGCGTTCGGCGATCAGTGCGACTTCGGCGTAATAGCGATCCTGCTCGCTGCCGGGCAACGCTGGATCGAGATAGCGCAGGTGCGCCTTGAGAAAGCTGCTGACCTCGGCCACATGCACCCAGGTCAGCAGGTCCGGATCATAGGCGGCATAGGGGCGGCCATCGGCGGTCTGGCCGGTGACCTTCAGATGAATCTGCCGAACCCGTTCGAGCAGTCGCTCGGCATCCTCGCGGTTGCCGAAGGTGGTTCCCGAGATGAACTGACCGGTGCGACGCAGGCGCCCGAGCAGGTCGTCACGAAAATTCGAATGATCCCAGACCCCCGCCAGCGCCAACGGATGCAGTGCCTGCAGCAGCAGCGCCGAGATGCCGCCTACCAGCATCGAGGTGAAGTCGCCGTGGACCCGCCAGCACGCCGAGCCCGGGCCGAACAGCCCCGGATCGCCGGGCGGGTTCTCGTAGTCGATGCCGCCGATGGCCAGGCCTGTGAGGCTCATGACCTGGGTTTCGATTCGGCTGCGAATGAATTCCATGGGGCGCGGTGCATGTGCGGGCTGATGAAGCCAGCATGGTAACCCAGGCAGAAGGGGGACGAATCCAGGGCGCCGATCGCCCAGGTGGAGTCTGTCGTCAATCGAGGCAGCGGACAGCGAAGGGATTGCTGTCCGCCGCCCATTCCTCAGCCGCGATGGCGCCCGCGGAAGAAGTCGATCAGGCCCTGGGTGGAGGCATCCTCGGCTGGTGGCGCGTCGAAGCTGGTCATCTGACCATAGACGGCCTTGCCCAGATCCTTGCCGAGCTCGACGCCCCACTGATCGAACGAGTTGATACCCCAGATCACGCCTTGCACGAACACCTTGTGCTCGTAGAGAGCGATCAGCGCGCCGAGGCGGCCGGGGCTGATGGTTTCCATCACCAGCGTATTGCTCGGACGGTTGCCGGGAATCACCTTGTGCGGCGCCAGGCGCTCGACCTCGGCTTCGGCCAGCCCCTTGGCACGCAGTTCGGCTTCGGCTTCTTCCCGGGTCTTGCCGAGCATCAGCGCCTGGCTCTGCGACAGGCAGTTGGCGTAGAGCCATTCCTGGTGATCGGCCACCGGGTTGTGGCTGACCACCGGCACGATGAAATCGGCCGGAATCAACGGCGTGCCCTGGTGCAGCAGCTGGTGATAGGCATGCTGGCCGTTGGCGCCGACACCGCCCCAGATCACTGGGCCGGTGGTGCAGGATACCGGCAGGCCGTCCTGGCGGACGCTCTTGCCGTTGGACTCCATGTCCATCTGCTGCAGGTGTTTGACGAAGTTGCGCAGGTAATGGTCGTAGGGCAGGAAGGCGTAGCTCTGCGCACCCCAGAAGTTGTGGTACCAGACGCCGAGCATGGCCAGCAGCACCGGCATGTTGCTCTCGAAGGGTTCGTTGAGGAAATGCTGGTCCATGCTGTAGGCGCCGGACAGCAGGTCCTTGAAGTTGGACATGCCGATGGCCAGGGCGATGGGCAGGCCGATAGCCGACCACAGCGAGTAGCGCCCGCCGACCCAGTCCCACATGGGGAAGATGTTCTTCTCGCGAATGCCGAACTCGACGGCCGCCTGGCGGTTGCTGGTCACCGCGACGAAGTGGCGGTAGAGCTTCTCCTCGGTGCCGCCCTTGCCCAGGTACCAGTCGCGGGCGGCCTGAGCGTTCTTCAGGGTTTCGAGCGTGCCGAAGGTCTTGCTGGAAATGATGAACAGCGTGGTTTCGACGTTCAGCTTGGCGGTCACTTCGCGAAACTCGCTGCCGTCGATGTTGGCCAGGTAGTGGGTGCGCACGCCATGCTGGGTGAACGGCAGCAGGGCTTCGGAAACCAGCTGCGGGCCGAGGAAGGAACCGCCGATGCCGATGTTCACCACGTCGGTGATGGTCTTGTCGCTGAAGCCGCGCCAGAGGTTGTTATGGATACGCGTGACGAAATCGGTCATCTGCGCCAGGGCGGTGTGCACGTCGCGCATGATGTTCTGTCCATCGACCATCACGCAGTCGCCCATCGGACGGCGCAGGGCGGTATGCAGCACCGGCCGGTTCTCCGAGGCGTTGATCCGTTCGCCCTCGAACATCGCCCGCGCGGCCTGTTCCACGCCCGCTTCCCGGGCCAGGTTGACCAGCAGCGTGCGGGTTCCGGTGGTGATCAGGTTCTTCGAGTAGTCCAGGAACAATCCACAGCAGGCCACCGAGAGGTCCTTGAAGCGATCCGGGTCCGCCTGGAAGGCCGAGCGCATGTTGAAGTTCTGCATGCTCAGGCGATGTTCTTCCAGTGCCTTCCAGGACGATAGGCGAGTGCTGTCGATCGGGGTCTCGTAGTAGCTCATGTTGATTGCGGCTTCCTTTGCTTGGCGGACTGTCGGCAATGCGATGTTTGGGCAGTCATTCGATCATGCGGGCGCGCTGACGTTCTGTCCCTCGCCGCAGCGATATCGCCGCTGCGCTGCCACGAGGCGATCTCGGTTCCCGTCTCGCAGCGAGTGGTCTGACTGGGAAAACGGCGCGGCGTTCCGAAGGCTGTCGTGTTCGTTGCGGCGGTCCCTGCGGAACAAGGAGGAAGATTGCAGGTTTGCAGGGCAGCGGCCAATACCAAAAGCATAAAAAAACCCGCAACCTTTGCAGGGTTGCGGGCTTCATGTGTCGCTCGAGGGTTCAGGCAACCTGAACCGGAATCGCATTGCTGGTGTGGCTGAGTTCGCCGTCGGCGCCCATATAAAGGACGTGGGGCTTGAAGCTGGCCAAATCAGCTTCGCTGTAATGGGCGTAGGCGCAGATGATCAGGCGATGGCCAACGCCGGCCTTGTGCGCGGCGGCGCCGTTGACCGAGATGATCTTCGAGCCTTCCTCGCCGCGGATGGCGTAGGTGGTGAAGCGCTCGCCGTTGTCGACGTTGTAGATCTGAATCTGTTCGTACTCACGAATGCCGGCCAGGTCCAGCCAGTCGCCGTCGATGGCGCAGGAGCCTTCGTAATCCAGCACCGAGTGGGTCACCTGGGCGCGGTGCAGTTTGGCCTTGAGCATGATGGCGTGCATGGCGGGGTCCTCCGGGTGCGCAAGCGGCGCAGAGTGTGCCCGAACCGGCAGGGCTGATCAAGGACGCCGGCCGGGCAGTTGTGGCAATGGGTCAGTGGGTGCCGGTCTCGACCAGCAGGTTATCGATCAGACGCGTCTTGCCGAGAAATGCCGCGGCGAGGATGACCACCTGGGTCGTTTGCTCCGTGGCCGGCTGCAGCGTCAGGGCGTCACGTGCTTCCAGGTAGTCCGGCCGCAGTCCGGCGGTGCGCAACGCGTTCTCGCCTTCGGTGAGCAGGGCGGGGTAGTCGCGTTCGCCGCCGCGTACCCGTTGCGCCAGTTGGCTCAGCGTGCGGTACAGCACGGGCGCGGTGGCGCGTTCGTCGGCGCTGAGATAGCCGTTGCGCGAGGACAGCGCCAGGCCGTCCTCGGCACGCACGATGGGCTCGCCGATGATCTGCACCGGCATGTTCAGATCGCGCACCATGGTGCGGATCACTGCCAGCTGCTGGAAATCCTTCTCGCCGAACACCGCCAGATCCGGCAGCACCATGTTGAACAGCTTGGTGACTATGGTGGAGACACCATCGAAATGGCCCGGACGGCTGCCGCCACAGAGTCCCTCGGAGACGCCCGGAACGCTGACGATGGTCTGCAGCGTCTGGCCGCTGGGATACATCTCTTCCACGGTCGGTGCGAACAGCAGGTGGCAGCCGGCCTCGAAGAGCTTGTCCTGGTCGGCGGCAAGCGTGCGCGGATAGCTGGCCAGGTCTTCGTTGGGCCCGAACTGCAGCGGGTTGACGAAGATGCTGGCGACGACGAAATCGGCGCGCTGGCCGGCCTTCCTCACCAGTGCGATATGCCCGTCGTGCAGGTTGCCCATGGTGGGCACGAAGCCGACGCGCTTGCCTTCACCGCGCGCGCGGGTCACGGCGGCACGCAGGTCGGCGATGGTCCTGACCACATTCATGCGGAAAAACCATGTTCGGCGGCCGGGAATTCGCCTGCCTTGACGGCGGCGACATAGGCACCGAACGCCTTGGCGATGTCGCCATGCTCGGCCATGAAGTTCTTCACGAACTTCGGCGCCCGGCCGCTCAGCGAGAGGCCCAGCATGTCGTGCATGACCAGCACCTGGCCATCGGTGTCACTGCCGGCACCGATGCCGATCACCGGAATCTCGACCGCCTGGGTGATGCGTGCGGCCAGTTCGCTGGGCACGCATTCGAGCAGCAGCATTGCCGCGCCGGCCGCTTCCAGCGCCCGGGCATCTTCGACCATCTGCTGCGCCTTGGCCTCACCGCGCCCCTGGACCTTGTAGCCGCCGAAGACGTTCACCGCCTGCGGGGTCAGGCCCATGTGCGCGCACACGGGAATGCCGCGTTCGGCCAGCAGGGTGATGGACTCGGCCAGCCAGGCCGTCCCCTCGACCTTGATGACGTTGGCGCCCGCCTGCATCAGGATGGCCGAGTTTTGCAGCGTCTGTTCGGTGGTGGCGTTGGCCATGAAGGGCAGGTCGGCGACGATCATCGCGCCCCGGTTGCCGCGCTTGACGCAGGCGGTGTGATAGGCCATCTCGGCGACCGTTACCGGCAGGGTACTGTCGTGCCCTTGCAGAACCATGCCCAGGGAGTCGCCGATCAGCAGCATCTCGACGCCGGCTTCGCTGGCCGTCTTGGCGAAGGTGGCGTCGTAGCAGGTGAGCATGGCGATCTTCTCGCCTTTCTGCTTGAGGCCACGCAAGGTGGTCAGGGTTACATCTGACATGATGCCGTCCTCTTCGAGGCTCTGAGGGAGCGGAGTTGCCGGAACCGAAAGGACGCCATGCCTGGTTCGGTGCGTACCGGCAGAGGGCGCTTATAGTCCCGATGGCGGCACGCTAAGTCAATCGCGAGTGTTACCTCGTGGTAACGCTTGTTACCCGATGGGTACCAGGGCTCTGGACGTCGTCGTCCGCTCAGTCCAGGCGCTGCAGGCCTTCGAACGGACAGGCGGCCAGCAGCGCGTCGAGTCGCCTGCCGTCGGCCAGCAGCAGGTCAGGCGGGGCCAGTTCGGCCAGCGGATAGAGCACGAAGGCGCGTGCGTGCAGGTGGTAGTGCGGGACCTGGAGCCGCGGTTCGTCGATCAGCCGGTCGCCGAACAGCAGGATGTCCAGATCCAGGCTACGCGGTCCCCAGCGCTCGGCCTTGCGCTCGCGGCCTTGGTCCAGTTCGATGGCTTGCAGGGCGTCGAGCAACTGCAGTGGCGGCAGGGTTGTATCCAGTGCCGCGACGGCATTCACATAGCGCGGCTGGTCCGCGGGTCCCAGCGGGTCGCTGGAATAGAAGGAGGAGACGGCTACCAGCTGCGTTGCTGGAATATTGTCCAGCGCCAGCAGCGCCGTGCGCAGCTGTTTCTGCGGTTCGGCAAGGTTGCTGCCAAGGCCGATGTAGACGCGCTCCATGGTGTTACTCGCTCGCAGCCGAGGAGCCTTCACCGGCACCGCGCTTGCGGCGCCCGCCACTGCGGCGGCGCTTGCGTGGGGCGCCACCAGGCTGGTCCTTGTTGCTCAGCTCGCGAATCATGCTGCGTCGCTCGCTGTCGTTGGCTTCCTGGTATTCGGTCCACCACTCGCCCAGGCCATCGGTCTGCTCGCCGGCGCTCTCGCGCAGCAGGAGGAAGTCGTAGCCGGCGCGGAAGCGAGGGTTTTCCAGCAGTTGATCGGCACGGCGACCCTGCCGGCGCGGCAGGCGCTCCTGCATGTCCCAGATTTCCCGCATGGGCATGGTGAAGCGCTTGGGGATCGCCGTGCGCTGGCACTGTTCCCAGATCAGGTCGTGGGCCGCTTCCTGCATGGCCGGGATCGGGGGCAGCCCCCGCGCCTGGACTTCCGCTACCCGTGCCGGTAACGCGGGCCACAGCAGCGCGGCGAACAGGAACGCCGGGGTAACGGGCTTGCCCTGGGCGATCCGCAGGTCGGTGTTGGCCAGGGCGTTGCGGATCAGCGTGCCGGCATAGTCGGGATCCTCTTCCAGGGCTTCGGCACTGGCCGGGAACAGCGGTGCGAAGAGGTCGTATTCGAGCAGCAGCTCGAAGGTGCGCTCGGCCTTGCCGCCGAGGAACAGCTTGAGTGTTTCGTCGAACAGTCGTGCCGAGGGGATGCCGTCGAGCAGGTCGGCCAGTTCGGGAATGGGTTCGGCGCTGTGCCTTTCGATGTCGAAGTCGAGCTTGGCGGCGAAGCGCACCGCACGCAGCATCCGCACCGGGTCTTCCTGGTAACGCTGCTCGGGGTTGCCGATCAGGCGTATCTGCCGATTGCGAATATCCTGCATGCCATGGGTATGGTCATGGATGCGCTCGCTGGAGGGGTCGTAATACAGCGCGTTGATGGTGAAGTCGCGCCGCTGGGCATCGTCTTCCAGGGTGCCGTAGACGTTGTCACGCAGGATCCGCCCGCTTTCGTTGCGCGAGGCCAGGTGGCTGGCGTCATCGTCGTCCTCTTCCGGATGGTTGGCGCGGAAGGTGGCGACTTCGATGATCTCGCGACCGAAATGCACGTGGACCAGCTTGAAGCGCCGGCCGATGACGCGCGCATTGCGGAACTCGGCGCGCACCTGCTCCGGCGTGGCGCTGGTGGCGACGTCATAGTCCTTGGGCGTGAGTTCCAGCAGCAGGTCGCGAACGCAGCCGCCGACCACATAGGCTTCATACCCTGCCTGCTGAAGGCGCTCGACGACGCTGACCGCGTGGCGGCTGATCTCGTTGCGGCGCAGGGCGTGCTGCCGGCTGGACAGTATTTCGGGAGTGCGACGGGGATGCGGGAAGCGGCGCAGAGGAGAACGAAAAGACTGGAACAGCTTTTTCAGCATGGGGAGCACTGTGTGGCGAAATGACGGGGCGAAGTGGCGAATGACCACGAACGAGCGTGGATTCTAGCACCGGGAAGCGGGGATGGTGAACGAAGCACGAAAAGCTGTCAAAAATTGCGACGGGCCACAAAGCACTAGGGGAGCCGAAGCTCCCCTTTAAAATATTGTCGCGTGCTTTGTTGTTATTAGTATTTCCGAGCGTATTGTTTTTGTTGGATCGCTCGTTCCCTCCAGCCATGGCCTTTGGGGGTTGCTCCTACGCCGGGAGCCAAAAGCAAACGGATTGCTTTGGTCGCTGAGTTGCCATCATCCGTAGATCCATCCAGTTCGGGTACTGCTTGAGCAGTTTTGTTGTTCTCGGCCTGGCTGTGGGGCGAACCCCGTTTGGCAAGTCCTCTCCAAAAGAATCAGTTAGCTACGCCTCCGCCTTCTTGTCGTTGTTCTGCTGGAGTCGGTACGTTTTGTTCTTATTGTGGGTCTGCTTGTTATTGTTGTTGTGCCAGATATAAAGCAGTTGCCGTGCCAGTTTTTGAAAATATAGCAATATCAAGGGGTTATGATTTTTGAGTGCTGGCGGCAGGTAGAAAAAACCGGGTTCCGTTACCGATGAACCCGGTTTTTGTTACGGCGCATGTGCCGGGGTAACAAGCGCTACCCGGTTGTGGTGCTGGATTTGCGGCGCGGGATACCCAGGCGCTGCCGGCGTTCCCACAGGCACTTGCGACTGATCCCGAGTTTGCGGGCCAGCTCGGTTTCGGTCATGTGGTCCTGATGCTCGAGCACGAAATGCTGGAAGTAGTCCTCCAGCGACAGATCTTCGGTCGGTTCGTTGTTGCTGCCGGTGCCGAGCGGCGCGCAGGGCGCATCGAAATCCTCGTCGAGCTCGCTGAGCTCGATGTCGATGCCCAGCAGTTCCGCATCGATCTCCGGGCTCTCGCTGAGGATCGCGGCCCGCTCGATGGCGTTCTCCAGCTCCCGCACGTTACCGGGCCAGGGGTAATGACGAATGGCCTGCTCGGCTTCCCGGGAAAAGTACATGGTCTCGGTGCCCATGCGTGCGCATTGGCGCGCCAGAAAGGCCTTAGCGATTTCCAGGATATCGTTGCCGCGCTCACGCAGCGGCGGCAGTTTGAGCGCAATGACGTGCAGGCGGTAATAAAGGTCTTCACGGAAGTCGCCGAGCTTGGCCAGTGTCTTCAGGTCGCGGTGCGTCGCGGCGACCAGGCGGACGTCGACCTTCTGCGACTGGGTCGAGCCGACTCGCCGGATCTCGCCTTCCTGCAGTACGCGCAACAGCCGGGCCTGGGCTTCCAGCGGCAATTCGCCGATCTCGTCGAGAAACAGCGTGCCACCGTCCGCGGCCTCCACCAGCCCGGCGCGGCCGGCACTGGCGCCGGTGAAGGCGCCTTTCTCGTGTCCGAAGAGCTCGGATTCGATCAGCGTCTCGGGGATCGCTGCGCAGTTGACGGAAATCATCGGCGCCTTGGCGCGCTGCGAAAGATTGTGCAGGGCGCGGGCGACCAGTTCCTTGCCGGTACCGGACTCACCCTGGATGAGCACATTGGAGTCGGTCGGCGCCACCTTGCGGATCTTGCCGAACAGATCCTGCATGGGCGCGCAGTGGCCGATGATGCCGATCTCTCCGTTGGCTGTGTTCTGCGCTGCGGCCCCTGGCTGGCCGGTACCGCTCTGCGCAGGGGCGCTGCGAGCCTGCTCGCGGTCGCCCAGGATGCGCGCGACGGTCTGCAGCATTTCATCGTGGTCGAAGGGCTTGGCGATGTAGTCCACGGCGCCCATCTTCATCGAGTCGACGGCCGAGCGCAGGCTCGCATAACTGGTCATGATCAGCACCGGTACGCCTGTGGCCAGCTTGATCAGCTCGGTTCCGGGGGCGCCGGGTAGCCGAAGGTCGCTGACGATGAGGTCGAAACCCGGAATGCTGAAGCGTTCCTGGGCTTCCTGTACCGAACCGGCTTCACTCACTTCGTACTGGTTGCGCTCGAGCAGTCGGCGCAAGGCGGAGCGGATGATGGTTTCGTCTTCGACGATCAGAATATGTGGCATCAGAACTCTCTCGACGGTCTGGAGGCGGCTACGGGCCGTTGCCGGCGGCGGCGCTGACCGGCTGCGACAGTGCAAGCACTCGAGATGTCGCTGCCGTCAGGCCGTTCGCCGTTATGCAACGGCTTGCTTTGGGCAGATTTTCTGTGATCGCCTCTTCAACTTACGCTGTTCGCGGCTTCGACATACCTCGGCAGGGTAATCCGGAAACGGGTGCCGCGTTGGGTTTCGGGATCTGTCGGGCTGTCGATATTGATCTGGCCATAATGCTCTTCCACGATGGAATAGACCAGCGCAAGGCCCAGGCCAGTCCCCTCGCCGGGGTCCTTGGTGGTGTAGAAAGGCTCGAACAGCTTGTCCTGGACCGCCTTGGGGATGCCGCTGCCTTCGTCCTCGACGATCAGGTAGACGGTCTGTTCGGAGACTTCGCTGTGAATGCGGATGATCCCGCCCGGTTGCGAGGCGTCGCGGGCGTTGGAAAGCAGGTTGATCAGCACCTGAGCGAGCCGCTGAGGGTCACCTTCGGCCAGATGCTGCGGATCGCAGAGGTTGAAATACTGCACTTCGGTGGTGCGGCGGTTGAGCGAAAGCAGGCCGATGGCATCCTGGGTGATTTCGGCGAGGGACACCGGATACAGGTTGTGCTGGCGCCCGCCGGCATGGGCGAAGCTCATCAGCGACTGGACGATGCGCGACACCCGCTTGGTCTGCTCGATGATCTGGCTGCTGATCTCGCCGATCTCCGCGTCGGCTTCGCGCTCCTCGCGCAGATTCTGCGCCAGGCAGGCGATGCCGGTGATGGGGTTGCCGATCTCGTGGGCGACCCCGGCGGCCAGGCGACCGATGCTGGCCAGGCGCTCGGAATGCACCAGCCGGTCTTCGAGCACCTGGGTTTCGGTCAGGTCCTCGATCAGCAGCACCAGGCCGCTGTTGCCCGGCGCCAGCGGTTCGTCGATGGCCGCCTTGTGCAGGTTCAGCCAGCGGGTGTCGCCATCCAGGGAGAGGCGTTGCTTGTGCAGGTGTTCGTCGGGTTGCTGGATGAACTCCGTCAGCAGGCTGCGCCAGGGCTCGTCGATGGTGGTCAGGCGCGAGCCGACCACCTGCAGCGCGGCAATCCCGGTGAGCTCTTCCAGCGCGCGGTTCCACATCAGCACTTCCTGGTCCTTGGCCAGCGAACACACACCCATGGGCAGGTCCTGCAGGGTCTGCCGGTGGTAACGGCGCAGGGCGTCGAGTTCAGCCGCCAGGCCGGTCAGGCGCGAGTGATACTCCTCCAGGCGGTTCTCGATGAAATGGATGTCCTCGGTAACGTAGCCCTCGGCGCCATTCTTGTAAGGCAGGAAATTCTCGACGATGTCTTGGGCGACGCTCGGCCCCATCAGGCCGGAGAGGTTCGCCTCGATCCGGTCGCGCAGGCGGCGCAGCGCGTAGGGCCGGTGCTCGTCGAAGGGCAGCTGCAGGTCGCGCAGCGCCTGCTCGACTTCCCGTTGCGCGGTCTTGCCGCCCAGTGGTTTGGCCAACTGTTCGGCGAATTCCTGCGGTGAGGTGGCGGTCAGTTCGCGCCGCTGCGGGCGGCGGATGTTCTCCACGGCACAGGCTTCGGCGGCGCTCTGTTCCTCGGCGCTGGTCTCGGTGAACAGCGAGAACAGGGAAAAGGCCAGCACGTTGACCGCTAGCGAGGCGATCGCCGCCAGGTGCCAGCTGGTGTCATCGAGGACGTAGACGACGTTGAACAGCGGAATGTAGATGCCATCCAGATTGCCGACCAGCGGCAGCAGCATGGTCACCACCCAGACGGCGATGCCCGCCAGCAGACCGGCGATGTAGCCACGGCGGTTGGCCGAGGGCCAGTACAGCACCGACAGTACGCCGGGGAGGAACTGCAGGGTCGCGACGAAGGCGACGATGCCCAGGTTCGACAGGTCCTGCTCGGCGCCCAGCAGCAGGTAGAAACCGTAACCGGCCATGATGATGGTCAGGATCAGGCTGCGCCGGGTCCATTTCAGCCAGCGGTAGATGTTGCCTTCGGTGGGCGGCTGATAGAGCGGCAGCACCAGGTGGTTGAGCGCCATGCCCGACAACGCCAGGGTGCTGACGATGATCAGCCCGCTGGAGGCGGACAGGCCGCCGACGAAGGCGAGCAGCGTCAGCGCTTCGCTTTGCGCGGTGAGCCCCAGGCCGAGGGTGAAATATTCGGGGTTGGTGCTGACGCCCAGCTTGAGCCCGGCCCAGAGAATCAACGGCACCGCTAGGCTCATCAATAGCAGGTACAGCGGCAGGCCCCAGCTGGCGCTGACCAGGGCACGCGGGTTGAGGTTCTCGGCGAAGGTCATGTGGTACATGTGCGGCATGACGATGGCCGAGGCGAAGAACACCAGCAGCAGGGTGCGCCAGGGGCCTTCCTGCAGCGGGGTGTGCAGCGCCTGGAGGGCGGACTGGTTCTGCAACAGCCAGATCTCCAGTTGCACGGGGCCGCCGAACACGACGTAGAGCGCATACAGGCCGATGGCGCTGAAGGTCACGAGCTTGACGATGGATTCGAACGCAATGGCGAAGACCAGGCCCTCGTGCTTCTCCCGCGTCGCGATATGCCGCGCGCCGAAGAGGATGGTGAAGAGCATGATCATCACGCAATAGCCCAGCGCCACCCGCTCCTGCAGCGGTTCATGCGTGAGGATGCCGATGGCGTCCGCGACTGCCTGGATCTGCAGTGCCAGCAGCGGCAGCATGCCGACCAGCATCACCACCGTGGTCAGCGCGCCGGCCCAGGTACTGCGAAAGCGAAAGGCGAACAGGTCCGCCAGGGACGCCAGCTGATAGGTGCGGGTGACGCGCAGGATCGGATAAAGCAGCACCGGCGCCAGCAGGAAGGCGCCGCAGACACCGAGATAGGTAGCCAGAAAGCCGTAGCCGTACTGATAGGCCAGCCCGACGGTGCCATAGAAGGCCCAGGCGCTGGCATAGACGCCGAGCGACAGGGTGTAGGTCAGCGGGTGGCGGATGATCCAGCGCGGGATCAGACCACGCTCGCTGACCCAGGCCACCCCGAACAGCAGTAGCAGGTAGGCGGCGCTGATCAGGATCAGGTGGCTGAGGCTAAAGCTCGTCGGCATCGCGCTGGCTCTGAAGAATGAAGGTCACCACGATGAGAATCAGCCACAGCAGGTAGGGGCGATACCAGGCACCGTTGGGATCGATCCACCAATCCATGATCGCCGGGGAGAACAGATAGATCCCCACCACCAGGAGCAATACCAGTCGGTAGATGTACATGCTGGAACTCGTGTCGTAAGTGGGGGGATGGTAAAGGAAGCCGCTGGAAGCTTGAAGCTGAAAGCTCGAAGCCATAAGCGCCAGGCCTCACAGGGATTCGCTTCCAGCTTTCAGCGCAGCTGCGCTTCGGCCAGGGTGCGGGTTCGAGGGATTCTGTCGGCATTCCAGCGCGGGATCGCCCAGGCCAGCACTTCGCCGGGCAGGGCGTCGCTCAGTTCGGTGGCGGTCGGCTGACCGAGGGCGCGCAATGCGCGAAGCAGCAACGGCGTGGCTTCGGCCGGTTGCAGGGGGGGCGAGCGATAGCGCTTGCCCAGTTTGTGGCCGTCCGGCTGGATGATCAGTGGTACGTGCAGGTAGCGCGGCTGTGGCAGGCCGAGCAGTTCCTGCAGGTACAACTGGCGCGGCGTCGAGTCGAGCAGGTCGGCGCCGCGTACCACGTCGGTCACGCCCTGCCAGGCGTCATCCAGCACCACGGCCAACTGATAGGCGAACAGGCCATCGCGACGGCGAATCACGAAGTCGCCGACTTCACGCCCCAGATGCTGGCGGTATTCGCCCTGGACACGGTCGGTGAAACCGTATTCCAGGTTCGGTACACGCAGGCGGATCGCGGCGTCTTCCTTGGGCTGGTTGGCGTCGCGACAGAAGCCCGGATAGGCGCCGGGGTGGGCTTCCAGCTGCTTGCGCGAACAGACGCACGGATAGGCCAGCCCGGCCCGCAGCAGGCGTTCGATCACCTCTTCATAGGCGTCATGTCGGTCGCTCTGGCGCTGCATTTCGCCATCCCATTCGAAGCCGTAGCGTTGCAGGCTTTCGACGATGGCCGCCTGCGCTCCGGGCATTTCCCGTGGCGGATCGAGATCCTCCATGCGCAGCAGCCAGCGACCGCCAACGGCGCGGGCATCCAGGTAGGAGGCGAGGGCGGCGATCAGCGAGCCGAAATGCAGATGGCCGCTGGGTGTCGGTGCGAAGCGACCTATATAGGAAGGCGAAGCGGATGAGGGCATGGCGGGGTCCGGCTCGGATGAGGCGGGATAAAGCGGCAGTCAGGTATGGCGCCAGGCTGAAACGAAGCGGGGCGCCGAAGCGCCCCGTTTGCGGGATCAGGATCCCAGCTGTTTTTCCTTGATCTCCGCCAGCGTCTTGCAGTCGATGCAGAGCGTGGCGGTGGGGCGGGCTTCCAGACGGCGAATGCCGATCTCGACGCCGCAGGAATCGCACCAGCCGTATTCGTTGTCTTCGATCAGCTGCAGCGTCTCGTCGATCTTCTTGATCAGCTTGCGCTCGCGATCACGGGCGCGCAGTTCCAGGCTGAACTCTTCTTCCTGGCTGGCGCGGTCGGCCGGATCGGGGAAGTTGGCCGCTTCGTCCTGCATGTGATGCACGGTACGATCGACTTCCTCCATCAGCTCCTGCTTCCACTTGTTGAGGATGGCGGTGAAGTGAGCGCGCATCTTGTCGCTCATGTATTCCTCGCCCTTGGTTTCCTTATAGGGCTCAAAGGCGCGGACCAGTTGATTGCTTGTAGGTGTAGTTTTAGTAATGGGCATGGATGAACGCCTCTCGCTATGTCCATTGCGCAGGATGATGAGTCCCTCTGCCGACCCGTGCCGGCCCTGCGGCTGCAAGCGGGCGAACTTACCAGATCGTATCGGGGTGCGCTACTCCTCGATAGGACGGTGGCTGCGGTGTGACAGGGACCTTCGGTAGAATTCACGTTTTGTACTCATAGGGAAGGTCAGATGACCTCGTCTTATAGCGCTCGTAGTCGCGCAATCGAACCCTTTCACGTCATGGCGCTGCTGTCGCGAGCCAATGAATTGCAGGCGCTGGGACGTGACGTCATTCACCTGGAAATAGGCGAACCGGACTTCACCACCGCTGCGCCCATCGTCGCCGCCGGACAGGCCGCACTGGCCGCCGGACACACGCGCTACACCGCGGCCCGAGGGCTGCCTCGGCTCAGGGAGGCGATCGCGCGGTTCTACGAGCAACGCTATCAGGCTTCTATTGACCCCGAACGCGTGCTGATTACTCCCGGCGGTTCCGGCGCCTTGTTGCTGGCCAGCAGCCTGCTGGTCGATCCGGGCAAGCATTGGCTGCTGGCGGACCCCGGCTATCCCTGCAATCGGCACTTTCTGCGGCTGATCGAGGGCGCCGCGCAACTGGTGCCGGTAGGCCCGGAGGTGCGCTATCAGCTCAATGCCGACCTGGTCGAACGACACTGGGACCGCGATTGCGTCGGCGCCCTGGTCGCCTCGCCCGCCAACCCCACCGGTACGGTGCTGAGCCGTGACGAGCTGGCCGAACTGTCCGGCGCGCTGAAAGCCCGTGGCGGCCATCTGGTCGTGGACGAGATCTATCACGGCCTGACCTACGGCTGCGACGCCGCCAGCGTGCTGGAGGTCGATGACGATGCCTTCGTGCTCAACAGCTTCTCCAAGTACTTCGGCATGACCGGCTGGCGCCTGGGCTGGTTGGTGGCGCCGGCCGATGCGGTGCCCGAGCTGGAAAAGCTGGCGCAGAACCTCTACATCAGTGCCCCGAGCATGGCCCAGCATGCGGCGCTGGCCTGTTTCGAGCCGGCCACGCTGGAAATCCTCGAGGCCCGCCGCGCCGAGTTCGCCCGCCGCCGCGATTTCCTGCTGCCGGCCTTGCGCGAGCTGGGCTTCAATATCGCCGTGGTGCCGGAAGGCGCTTTCTACCTTTACGCCGATATCAGCTCTTTCGGCGGCGATGCCTTCGCCTTTTGCCGGCACATGCTGGAAACCCAGTTCGTGGCCATCACCCCGGGGCTGGATTTTGGCCGTCACCAGGCCGGGCACCATGTACGTTTCGCCTATACCCAGGATCTGCCGCGCCTGGAACAGGCGGTCGAGCGTATCGCCCGTGGCCTGCAAAGCTGGCAAGGCTGATGCGCTTTTCCACACCGCTGGAGGCGGGCCGGCTGGTACGTCGCTACAAACGCTTTCTCGCCGATATCGTCAGCGACGCCGGCGAGGCACTGTGCATCCACTGCCCCAATACCGGCTCGATGCTCAACTGCATGGGCGAGGGCGCGCGCGTCTGGTTTCAGCGCAGCAACGATCCCAGGCGCAAGCTGCCGGGCACCTGGGAGCTGGTGGAAACCCCTCAGGGGCGCCTGGCCTGCGTAAATACCGCGCGGGCCAATCGCCTGGTGGAGGAGGCGCTGCTGGGTGGCGTGATCGAGGAGCTGGCGGGGTTCACCGCGCTCAGGCGCGAAGTGGCCTACGGTCTGGAGAACAGCCGGGTGGACTTTCGTCTGGACTATCCCGCAGGTCCGGCTTACGTCGAGGTGAAGAGCGTCACCCTGGGCTTCGGCGATACCGCGGTGGCGGCCTTTCCCGATGCGGTCACGCTACGCGGCGCGAAACATCTGCGCGAGCTGGCGGCACTGGCGCGCGATGGCGTCCGCGCGGTGCAGCTGTATTGCGTGAACCTGACCGGTATCGAGGCGGTGCGGCCGGCCAGCGAGATCGACCCGCTGTACGCCGCGGCATTGCGCGAGGCGGTGGCGGCGGGCGTCGAGGTGCTGGCCTATGGTGTGGAGATTTCGCCCGAGGAGATTCGTCTGTCCCGGCGGCTGCCGGTGATTCTCTGAATCGCCTCAGTCGTCGCTGGGTGTCACGCGCCAGATGACATCGCCCACGTCATCCGCCACCAGCAGCGCCCCCTGGCTGTCCACCACCACGCCGACCGGACGGCCCATGGCCTGCTCCTCGTTATCGACGAAACCGCTGAGAATGTCCTCGGCGGGTCCGTCCGGACGCCCATCCCTGAACGGCACGAAAACCACCTTGTAGCCACTGCGCGGCTTGCGGTTCCAGGAACCGTGCTGGCCGATGAGCGCGCCGTTGCGATAACGCTCCGGTAGCAGGTCGCCTTCGTAGAAGGCCAGGCCCATCGAGGACGTGTGTGCACCCAGGGCGTAATCGGGAACCAGGGCCTTGGCCACCAGATCCGGTCGCGGTGGTTCGGCGCGCGGGTCGACGTGCTGGCCGAAGTAGCTGTAGGGCCAGCCGTAGAAACCGCCATCCTGCACCGAGGTCATGTAGTCCGGAACCAGGTCGCTGCCGATCTCGTCGCGCTCGTTCACCGTGGTCCAGAGCTGGCCGCTGTCCGGTTGCCAGGCCAGGCCGTTGGGGTTGCGCAGGCCGGAGGCGAACAGGCGCAGGCGCTTGGCTTGCGGATTGACCTCGAGAATGGCCGCGCGATTTTCTTCGGCGGCCATGCCGTTCTCGCCGACGTTGCTGTTGGAGCCGCTGGTGACATAAAGTCGCGAGCCGTCGGGACTGGCGATCACGTTCTTGGTCCAGTGATGATTGATCGGCCCGGCCGGCAGGTCGACGACCTTCTCGCCCTTGGCATCGATTCGCGTGGCACCTTCCTCGTAGGGGAAGCGCAACACTGCGTCGGTGTTGGCGATGTACAGCTGATCGTCGACGAGCGCCATGCCGAACGGCGAGTTGAGCCCTTCGAGAAAAGTGGTGCGTACCTCGGGCGTACCGTCGCCATCCTCGTCGCGCAGCAGGGTGATGCGATTGGCGCTCTGGCCGCCCGAGCCGGCGCGGGCCATGACCTTCTTCATGACCCAGCCGCGAATGCCCCGGTTGCCCTCGGGCTTGGCCGGCGCATCGCTTTCGGCCACCAGCACGTCACCGTTGGGCAGCACGTGCAGCCAGCGCGGATGGTCGAGGTCGCGGGCGAACGCCTGGACCTGCAAGCCCGGCGCGGCAACGGGCCGGGTGCCGGCCGGCCAGCCGACGGCCTTGGCGATATTGACGGTCGGGATCAGGGTTCGGTTGGGCTCGACAAGCACCGGGCTCGGGCCATAACCCGAATCCACGGGTAGCTTGGCGGTTTCGCTGCAGCCGGCGACGCCGAGCAGGAGAATGCCGAGAGTCAGATGGGCATGGTGGTGCTGCATGGGCTGCTCCTGGTGATGATTGAATGGGTCAGGGCATTCGATCGGGGTCCGGATCTTTCCTGCGTTTGTGCGCAGCGGCTCTGGCGACGTGCCGTTCCAGGCGCGCCATCAGGCTGAATATCGCCAGCGCGAAGACGGTGGTCAGCACGGCCGTCGCCTCATGCCCCAACCCCGTTGCCACACCGATGGCCGCGGTCAGCCAGATGCCCGCCGCCGTGGTAAGGCCTTTCACATCGCGCGGCGAGTTGCCTTTGAGTATGGTGCCGGCACCGAGAAAGCCAATGCCGGTGATGATGCCCTGCATCACCCGGGAGACATCCGCCAGCGGCATACCGGCTTCCAGTGGCACCAGGACGAAGAGGGCGGCGCCGACCGAGACCAGCATATAGGTGCGCAGCCCGGCCGCCTTGCCCTTGTACTCGCGCTCATAGCCCAGCACACCGCCCAGCAGTGCCGCCAGTATCAGGCGCAGGGAAATACGGGTCGCATGCTCGAGATCAGGGAGGTCGGAAAACTCCGAGGCGATGGTGCCTGTAACGATGTCCCACCATTCCATGCCGATCTCCCCGTGGCGGGCTGGCCGCGTCTATCGATTGGAGTTCGGCGCGCCGAAGCAGTTCGGCTGCGGTACCAGGGTCTGTTGACGTTTCGGCGCGAGCCGCGTTGCTGCGTCAAATATCGCCAGGCCAGGCGCGGGACGCAGGCACCGGTGCGGCCGCGAGCGAAACGTCAACAGACCCTAAGGCACCACTTCGAAGCGCAGCATGCCGATCATCTGGCCGGCTTCGGTCACCACCCGCACGCGCCATTTGCCGACCGGTTGTTCGGGGAAGTTCTGCTTGTGGGTCCAGGCCCGATAACCGGCCTTTCTGCCGCCGCTGATATCGAGGGCGATACGGTCGACACGGCGCCCGTTGTGCACCCATTCGTGATAGATGCGCTCCTTGAGGCCACGTGGCGCATTGATGGCGGTGTAGGCGTAGAGGCCGTTGCCCCGCAGTTCGGCCTCGCTCACCTGGCGCAGGCGGTCGCCGGGCTGGCGCGAGGTGCCATCGAAGCTGGTGGTCACCGCGACATCGGCCAGCCACAACGTGGCGGGAGGTACCCAGGTACGGCCCATCCAGCCGGCGAACCCGACCGCGCAGGCCAGCAACAGCGCCCCGGTCAGGCTCCTCCAGTTCCATTCCGAGAAGAGTACGCCCAGGCTCGGCAGCGCCAGCAACAGCGCCACGCCCAGCGCCAGCTGGTAGCTTTGCGGCGTGGACAGATGAAGGATGATCGGCAGCGCCGTGAGCAGCACGGCAAACAGCGTCAGCGCGTGGAAGGCCAGGTACAACCAGCGCCGCGGCGTCAGCCATTTGTAGTACAGCGGATCGATCAGCGACACCAGCGCCGCGCCGCCGAGCAGTAGGGTGAACAGCGCCTGGCCGCTGTTCCAGGTGGTGGTGATGACGAAGAACGGAATGATGAAGAACAGGCTTTCCTGGTGGACCATCTGGGTGACGTAGCGCAACAGCGGTGGCGGCACCTTCCAGCCGAACCAGCGTTCCAGGCTGCGGCGCAAACTGTTTTCCAGCATCAGCCAGAGCCAGCTGGCCAGCATCACGAACGCCACCACCTTGGCCAGCCCGGCCTGGCGCTCCACCAGCAGGAAACTGGCGATGCCGGAGCAGAAACCGAACAGCGCGACCAGCCCCGGATACCGGTTGATCAGCCGGCTGGCAAGGGTGAAAACACGGCGGGCGGCATGGTTTACCGGCATGTGATTCTCGTGGGTTGACGGCACCGGGCGGGCATTATGCGCTTATTTCCGGCGAAGGCTCGTCGCTCAGGAACGAGTGGTCGGACAGCATGCGAGCGCCTGCTCGATGGCGGCGCGCACCTGATCGAAAGAACCGGCGGTGCGTGGGCTGAGCCGTACCAGCGGCAGGCCGATCGCCTCGCAGAGCTCGTCGAGGAAGGCATTGGCTTCCGACGCCTCTTCGATCTCCACCGCGCAGACCGGTGCCAGCTGTTGTCTGTCGCAGAGCAGGAAGTCGAAGCTTGCCGCGGAGATTCGGTTGGTGGCGTGATACCAGGTGCTGCGGCGGGGGATGGCTGTCACGTTCACCACGTCGGCGAGACGCACCTTGGTCAGGATCCGGAACTCCCCGCCAACCGCTTGCTCGAGCAGTTCCAGCTGCGCCCGTTCGCTCGGCGAGAAGAAGGGCTGTTTGAGCTGATAGGGCAAGCGGATGGCGGGCTGGCTGAATTGACGTTGCTTGATCAGGAACACCAGCGCGAAACAGGCGAAGGCCGCCAGCACCACGATCAGCAAGCTCATGCGGGTGTCCTGCCGAGGCCGGCCTGTTCGGCTGATATCCGGCGGCTCCGCAAAGGCGGGGAGTGCGTGACGTTGGGCATGGGCGTTCTCGACCGGCAGCAGGAGTGGCGCGTTCTCGTTGGACATATGCCGAGCGCGAAGTTCGATAGCGGCCGGATGAGGCCTGGCCAGTTATCCCCTATCGCTGTGCAGCGAGTTGTGGATAAGCTCTTAGCGAAACGGCGTAGGCCACTGGTTCCGACGCTTTCAGGCCATTGATCGATATTTGACCAAAGGCGGTATCAGCGTTGGCTGCAACAGGATTCAAGCAACTTTCTGCCTTTCGATGCGCGGTTATGCAAGGTTATCCCCGCTTGCTGTGGAGTGAACGGTGGATAACCCGTGTTTGAAGCGCTGGGTGGCGCTACAGCCGGGGCTCGCGAGAAACTGTTCGTTTTTTGCTCAACTCGGGCCGTAGCAGGCGCAGCAGCTGGCCGAAGCATAGTTGGCCAGAATGTTTTCAATCAGGAACGATACGTACATGGCGGTCTCCTTATCCACGATAGAGAGATGCTAGAGCGCCGTATCCCGCGGCGCTCTTGGTTTCTGACTATCGCTTCGATAGGCCGATCGAGAACCATTCTCGTACGCCTTGGTTATCCCCGTTTGCTGTGTGGCGTTCTGTGGATAAACGTTTGATGAAACCTCGAAAGCCAGGCGCGACGGGCATTTCGGATCGTTGATCAAAGAATGCTCATCGTTGTTCGTGATGAAAACTCTTCCATAATCAATGAGTTGAATTACACCTGCTTTGACAGTCCTTGGCAGTCGTTATCTTCGGCCTGGTCGATTATCTGTGGATAACTCTGTTGGTAAGTCGTGCAGAGGCCGAGATTCATTGGGGCGCCCGCTTGCTCGGCCCGTCCTGCTCAGTGGCGTATCATCCCTGGCTTTTATGCTGCGCCATTCATTGCCGGCTGTTTTGATTGTGGGTGGATGGAGCGGCGCGGACACTCAGGCCTTCATTCCAACAGGATCACGCAGGAGTCACGCATGACCGACAGCATCCGCTTCGAAGACAAGGTTGTAATAGTGACCGGCGCCGGTGGCGGCCTCGGCCGCGCCCATGCGCTGCTGTTCGCCCGTCATGGTGCCAAGGTGCTGGTCAATGACCTGGGCGGCAGCGCTCAGGGTGAAGGCGCCAGCAGCTCGGCGGCCGATCTGGTGGTCGAGCAGATCCGCCAGGCCGGCGGTACGGCGGTGGCCAACCACGACTCGGTCACCGACGGCGAGAAGATCGTGCAGCACGCGTTGGAAGCTTTCGGCCGTGTCGATGTGGTGGTGAATAACGCCGGCATCCTGCGCGACAAGAGCTTCCACAAGATGGAGGATGCCGATTGGGATCTGGTCTACCGGGTGCATGTCGAAGGCGCCTACAAGGTGACCCGCGCCGCCTGGCCGCACATGCGCGAGCAGGGGTATGGCCGGGTCATCTTCACGGCATCCACTTCGGGCATCTATGGCAACTTCGGTCAGTCCAACTACGGCATGGCCAAGCTGGGTCTCTACGGCCTGACGCGGACCTTGGCGCTGGAGGGACGCAAGAACAACATCCTGGTCAACGCCATCGCCCCCACCGGTGGCACGCGCATGACCGAGGGGCTGATTCCGCCGCAGATCTTCGAGCAGCTCAAGCCCGAGCTGGTCAGCCCGCTGGTGGTCTACCTGGCCAGCGAGCAGTGCCAGGAAACCTCCGGTCTGTTCGAGGTGGGCGGCGGCTGGATGGGCAAGGTCCGCTGGGAGCGCAGCCTGGGCATGGGCTTCGATCCCAAGGCCGGTTTCGACGCCGAAGACGTGGCTGCCAACTGGCAGCAGATCTGCAACTTCGAGAATGCCGCCCATCCGGCCGACAACCTGGAGGCGCTCCGGGAAATGATGGCCAACCTGCAGAAGCACACTGGCTGATCTTGAATACGCCGGGCCGCGTGGCCTGGCGTTCAGCTGGAAGGTTCGAGCCGGCCGGTGTCGCCTTCCATCGCGGGCGGTAGCAGTCGCAGGGCCATCGCCCGGGCCTGCGGCAGGTCGCGCACGTAATGCAGCTGGCCTTGCAGGCGCTGGATTCCGGCGCGGCGCAGTTTCAGCCGAATCCGCACGTTGCTGCCGCTGAGGATCAGCGCGATACCTCGTTTGCGGTAATCGAGCAGCACGTTTTCCAGCGCGGCCAGTGCGGTCATGTCCAGCAGCGGCACGCCACTGATATCGACGATCATCACCTTCACGTCGGGGTTGAAGCGCCGCAGCACGCTGAGGGCCTTCTCGGCCGCGCCGAAGAACAGCGGCCCGTGGATGGCGTAAGCCGCGACATGTTCGGGAAGGTCGCGGAGGATCTGCCGTTGGCTACGGGACAGCGCGGTGGTGTCGGTCAGCTCGCTCATGCGCTTGATGAACAGCCCGGCGGCCAGCAACAGGCCCACGCCCACCGCCAGCACCATGTCGAAGAGCACCGTCAGCGCCAGGCAGGTCAGCAGCACCAGCACGTCGCTGCGTGGTGCGATGCGCAGTGTCTTGAGCACGTGCGGGGCCTCGCTCATGTTCCACGCCACCATCAGCAGCAGCGCGGCGAGGGCCGCCATCGGCAGGTAGCTGAACAGCGGTGCCAGCCAGAGGATCGCTACCAGGACCACGCCGGCATGGATGATCGCAGCCAGCGGCGAGAAGGCACCGGCGCGAACGTTGGCGGCGCTGCGGGCAATGGCGGCGGTGGCGGTGATACCGCCGAACAGAGGGGCCACCAGATTGCCGAGGCCCTGGCCGAGTAGTTCGGCGTTGGGGTCATGGTTGCTGCCGGTCATGCCGTCTGCGACCACGGCGCAGAGCAGCGATTCGATGGCACCGAGCATGGCGATGGCGAACGCCGGGGCCAACAGCTGATGCAGGAGCTCGAACGAGAGTTGCAGTGGCTGGCCATCGGCACCGGGCAGTTGCCAGGGCCAGGCAAGGTCCGGAAGGAAGGGCGGAATGCCGGGATATGACTGGCCGCCGAATTGATAGCTGAAGCGTTCGCCAAGCGTGGCGACCTCCAGACCCGAGGCTTCCAGGCCCAGCGCCGCCAGGGCGCCGACCGTCAGCGCCACCAGGTGGGCCGGCACCCTGGGGACCCAGCGTGACCAGAGAATCAGCACCGCCAGGCAGAGTGCCGCGACCAGGGCATCGCCCAGATGGGCACCGGGCAATGCGCGCACCAGCACGGTGATCTGCTCGATGTAGTTTTGCGGTTGCGCGTCCAGCGTCAGGCCGAACACATCCTTGAGCTGGAGGGTGGCGATGACGATGCCGATGCCAGCGGTGAAGCCCAGGGTCACCGGGTAGGGCACGAAGGCGATCAGGCGCCCGGCGCGCAGCAACCCGAGGGCGATCAGGATCAGGCCGGCCAGCATGGTGCAGAGCAGCAACCCGCCGATGCCGAACTTCTGGGTGATGGGCAGCAGTATCACCACGAAGGCGGCCGTGGGGCCGGAAACGTTGAAGCGCGAGCCGCCGGTGAGGGCGATCAGCGGAGCGGCGATCAGCACCGTGTAGAGGCCGTGCTGGGGCGGCACGCCCACGGCGATCGCGAGCGCCATGGCGAGCGGGATGGCGATGATGCCAACGGTCAGGCCGGCGTTCACGTCGCCGCGCAGGGCCTGGCCGTTGTAACCCTGCCGCAGACTCTGGCGCCATGCGGCGAACAGGGGAGGAAGACGCATCCCGGACACTCCTTGTGCGCAAAGCGAGAGTATAAACCCTCTATTTGATGACAAGTGTCGGGATCCGAGCCCTATTGCCGTGGTTCATGCATACGACCTTGGTCGCAAGAGGGCCAGTTGCGTTGAGAGCTTCGGTCACGAGGAGTAAACTCCCGCCCCCGTAAGTCCAGGTTGGGCTGTGGAGCAGGTATGCGTAAAGAAAAGAAGCAGGTAATCGGTGAAGACATCGGCGATGACGCGATCAGGTTGTTTCTTCAGCCGGAGCCGACCGACGATACGCCGCCTTCGCTGCACAAGCTGATCAAGGCGTATCGTGGTTTGCGCGTCGATGATTTCGGGCGTTTCCTCGTCTTTTTCAAGGAAGCCGGCTACGACCTCGGCGCGACCGATGCCAAGGGGCAGGATTTCATCGCGCTGATCGCCGACCAGCGCCAGGCGCAGCCGTACATCGAGCTGGTTCGCGAGGCACGTGGCTGACAGGCTCACGCAGCAGCGCCAACAGATCCATCGAACAGGTATCCGAGTGGCTGGCCACTGACAGGCCGGCGCATTGATTTTCTCGCCTCGATCCATCCGTAGAGCCTCGGCACATCGCTCTGCTCCGGATGCCTCGGGGCGAGTGGGAGGAGGCCAAAAGCCGCCCTTCCGACAGCGGGCAGTCACCACGCAGGTGCCTGTCTTCGGGCACAAGCCCGAGCAGCGGATCATAGAAGCCATCCTCCGTTTCTATCCGCCTGGCTGGTGGTTCTACGCGATCGCGTACTGCGGTCGTGACAGTTTAATGCTGTGTTTCTGGAGAACGCGTTGATGACGCAACACGATAGTGAAGCAGTGGACATGGTGCTGGTGGGAGCCGGCATCATGAGTGCGACCCTGGCCGTACTGCTCAAGGAACTCGATCCCGACATCAAGCTGGAAATCGTCGAACTGCAGGAATCCGGAGCCGTCGAGAGTTCCAACCCGTGGAACAACGCCGGTACCGGCCACGCGGGGCTCTGCGAACTGAACTACACGCCGGACAACAAGAACGGCCCGATCGACATCAAGAAAGCCGTCACCATCAACACCCAGTTCGAGGTGTCCAAGCAGTTCTGGGCCTACCTGGCCGGTCGCGAAGGTTTCGGCAATCCGCGGGAGTTCCTCAATGCCGTCCCGCATCTGAGCTTCGTTCGTGGCAGCAAGAACATCGACTTCCTCAAGCGCCGTTTCGACGCGCTGAAGACCCATCACGCGTTCGAGGACATGGTCTACACCGAAGACCGCGCCACCATGGCGGAGTGGATGCCGCTGATGATGCCGGGGCGCGACGCCGACGAGCCGATCGCCGCCACCCGCGCGATGAACGGCACGGATGTCAACTTCGGTGAGCTGACTCGGCAGATGCTGGTCTATCTCGCGGCCAAGCCCGGCGTGAAGATGTCCTATTTCCAGAAGGTCACCGGTCTGCAGCGCAATGGCAAAGGCTGGCGCGTGGAAATCAAGAATACCCGCGACGGCAGCAGCCGCACGCTCGATGCCGGCTTCGTGTTCCTGGGTGCCGGTGGCGCGGCGCTGCCGTTGCTGCAGATGTCCGATATCGAGGAAGGCAAGGGGTTCGGTGGCTTCCCGGTCAGTGGTCAGTGGCTGCGTTGCGACAACCCGGAGATCGTCAAGCAGCATCAGGCCAAGGTGTACAGCCTGGCGGCCGTCGGTGCGCCGCCGATGTCGGTGCCGCATCTCGATACACGCGTGGTGAACGGCCAGAAATCGCTGCTGTTCGGACCGTACGCCGGCTTCACCACCAAGTTCCTGAAATACGGTTCGGCGCTGGATCTGCCCATGTCGATCCGCCCCTCCAACCTGCGCCCGATGCTGGCGGTGGCACGTGACAACATGGACCTGACGCGCTACCTGATCAAGGAAGTCATGCAGTCCATGGAGGACCGACTGAAGACCCTGCGTGGCTTCTATCCCGAAGCCAAGGCCGAAGACTGGCGCCTGGAAGTGGCCGGCCAGCGTGTGCAGATCATCAAGAAGGATCCCAAGAAGGGCGGCATCCTGCAGTTCGGTACCGAACTGGTGTCCGCCAAGGACGGTTCCATCGCGGCGCTGCTGGGGGCTTCTCCGGGTGCTTCGGTTACCGTCTCGATCATGCTGGACCTGATCGAGCGCTGCTTCCCCGAGCAAGCCAGGAGCGAGGCCTGGGCCAGCAAGCTCGGCGAGATTTTCCCTGCCCGGGAAAAGGTGCTGGAGACCGATGCCGTGGCCTATCGCGAGATCGTCGCGGTGGTCGATCGGAAACTGGGCCTGGCAGACTGAGATTCAGCCGCGACCTGTCCCCGAGCCGCCCTGCTTGTAACGAGCAGGGCGGCTTTTTCATTCAGGGTGTTCCTGCTTCAGCGTTGTAGGGCGCCCGGTATCGGTTTGCCGATCCAGTCCAGGCGTATCTCCGGTACCTCTATCCATTGCGCACTGCATGGCCGCTCGACGGCGGTCAACAGCATGCGGCAGCGGCGTTCTTCATCGAGCAGGGCAAAGTGGCGGCGCTTGGGCCGCTGAAAAAGACGGGTCCACGACGACATGGGCAGGCTCCGGATGGTTTGCACGCGTTATCGCAGCCTTTCGTTACGCTGTGATGACGACCGCCGGCCTGCCGACGGAGACGATGCGGGGCATCACTGTCGAGTGGTTGCGGTGCTGGTTATACTGCGTGTCATCCATCATCCCAACCTGGAGTAAACAGCATGCTGCAACGCCTGTTGTTCGGCCCTGTCGCTGTGTGTGTACTGGCCCTGGCGGGCTGCGCCCACAGCCCGCAACAACTCGATCCCTCGCCCAAGCTCACCAGCGAGATCAGCCCTGTCGGGCAAGGTCAGCCGGTGGTGGTGCGGGTCGTCGACGGACGTTCTTCGCCGACGCTGGGCACCCGCGGCGGACTCTATCCGGAAACCAGCGCGGTCTCGGTGCCGGGCGACAAGCTTTTGCCCAAGCTGCAGGCGCAGAGCGAAGCGGCGGTGCGCCTGCTCGGTTTCACGCCGTCGGCCAACGCCTATAACGCCCCGCAGCTGACCCTGACGCTGGCGGATCTGAAGTACCAGTCGCCGAAGGAAGGGCTCTACGTGACCGAGGCCAATATCGGCGCGACGTTCCGCGTCGAGGTTCAGAATGGCGGGCGGCGCTATACCGGGCGCTATGGCGCCACCCTCAATCAGCGTTTCGGCATGGCGCCCAACGAGCAGACCAACACCAAGCTGGTCAGCGATGTGCTGAGCGATGCGCTGACCCGCGTATTCAAGGACCAGAACATCGGTCAGCTACTGGCTGAGTGACCGGTCGCAAGACGCCTCCACAAAAAAACGCCCCGATCGGGGCGTTTTTTTTCATCCGGCCGGTGCGTTCAGCGCACGCCCGAGTTGCGCAGCGCCGCCGGTGTGTACTGGTGCGAGCTGGCTTCGTAGTTGTAGACGTAGGGGTTCTTCTCTTCGTTCTTCATGCCCATGACCAGGTAGCGTCCCGAAACCAGGTCATACAGGGTTTCCATGGCATAAAGCGGTACCTGCACGTCGTAGAAGTAGGTGCTGTGTGCCTCGGCAACCCGCCACAGCGAGCCGCGGCCATCGTAATGATCGATGATCGCCGCCTGCCAGGTATCCTCGTCGATGAAGAAGTTGCGTTTGGCATAGATATGCCGCTCGCCTTTCTTCAGCGTCGCCTCGACTTCCCATACGCGGTGCAACTCGTAACGGGTCAGGTCCTGGTTGATATGGCCAGCCTTGACGATGTCGTCATATTTCAGCTTCGGCGAATCCAGGCGGTAGGAGTTGTAGGGGATGTACAACTCCTTCTTGCCGACCAGTTTCCATTCGTAGCGATCCGGTGCGCCGTTGAACATGTCCAGATTGTCGGAAGTGCGCAGGCCGTCGGCAGCGGTGCCCGGACCATCGTAGGCGACCTGCGGCGCCCGACGCACACGGCGTTGTCCGGCGTTGTAGATCCACGCCATGCGCGGTTCCTTCACCTGGTCGAGGGTTTCATGCACCAGCAGCACGTTGCCCGCCAGGCGCGAGGGGTCGGTTACCTGCTGCTTGAAGTAGAACAGCACGTTGCCGTGTTTTTCCGGGTTGTAGTCGGTCAGGGAGTCGGTATAGACCACCTCGTCGACGAACTTCACCAGACTGTAGCTGCCATTGACCTGAGGGGTCGCCTGGGCGACTACGCGGCGAGCCGATCCGCCACGGTAGCGGGTGATGTGGTTCCAGACCGCTTCCAGGCCATCCTGCGGAATGGGGAAGGCGATGGCCGTGTCGAGATTTTCCAGGCCGTTGCCGCCGCGTACCAGCTTGGTCTGGGTGGCGTTGCGCTGCGCCGCGTCGTAGATGCGTTGCGGCATGGCGGCGCTGCGCCGGGTTTCGAAAACCGGCAACCGGTAGGTCTCCGGATAACGCTTGAGCATGGCGATCTGGCCCGGCGTCAGGTTGTCCTGATACTGCTCATAGTTCTGCGCGGTGATGGTGAACTTAGGCTGATCACCGGGATAGGGATCGCCGACGAAGCCGTCGGGCGTGATGGCGGCGGCATCGGTGGGCAGCCCGCCGGTCCACTCAGGGATGGTGCCGGCGGCGTTGCCGGCCTTCTCGGCGCCGACCGGCGTCAGGCTATTGCCCAGCTTGGCCGCCTCCGACTCGGAGACCGCCGCCATGGCGTGGCCTGTCATCAGCGCCGTTGCCAGCAATGAGAGTGTAAGTGCCCCCGTTTTCAACTTCTTCTTATTCATTTTTATATCCTGTCGATCCTGATAACTGTTGCCTTCAAGCCGTCACGAAAAGGCAGGCTCGAAAGTGGCGACTCCCGCTGACCGGATCAGTAGCGGACCGATAATGGCCCGGTAAGCGGCGCCAGTGACTCGCCTGCTCACGAGTTGCCTGTTTTACCGATTCCATGGCAGTCCCGCCTGCTTGCTCAATTCAGGCGCACGCTCTATTTCGGAGGTTCGGGTCAGGCAGAGGGTGAAGCCGAGCGGGACTATAAGTCAAGGTTGGGCCGCTGGCCTATCTCCATAAATGGCGTAAATACCGCAGGCCTTTCGAGCCGGGGTTCGCTCGGTCGGGGCGGCTTTGTGGTAGGGGCTGGAACGGTGAGTGAGCGGGGCGGCCCTAAGAAGGTTGCTCCGCTCGATGGGGCGCGCTGGTTTCAGGGCTCGAGCCCGGACTCCAGACGATACCGATTGCGCACCGGATTGGCATATTGCTGGATCAGGTAGGGCTGCTGCACGCTCGGGCAGGCGGCCAGGCGCTTGCTCCATTCGGCTTCGGCCCGGGCGATTTCCTCCTCGCTGAACAGCTCGGCAAGGCTGGGTATCGCCAGTTGCGGGTCGCGCTCGTCCCAGATCCGGTAGGCCAGGTAGTGCACCGGGAACAGGCGGTAGCTGCCGAGGATCTGCCGGTCCACCGCCGCGGCCAGTTGTTTGGCGTCGTCCGGAATCTCCTCGATCGGCCTGCCGAAGCTGATATGCACGCGCCCCTTGTAGCCGGTGATACCCAGGGCGATGCTGGTGTCGTCCTCGCCAGGCGCCTTGGTGTAGCTGCCGGTGGTAGCGCGGATATAGAGCTCGCGGGCCTTGGCCTGGTCGCAGGGGTCGTACTCGTAGCTGATCGATACCGGCGTGGGGCGCAGGGCGGTCAGGGTTTCGGCAAAAGACTCCTCGTCCTTGCGGCTCATGTGCAGCATCTTCAGGATGGCCGAGTCGGTTCGGTCATCACCGTCCTTGGCACGTCCTTCGGCCTGAGCGATCCACACCGATTCGCCATCGTTGCGGATCGAGTGGTTGATGTAGGCGGAGAGCACCTGGTACGCGGCGAGTTTCTCGCGCCGCCCGGTGAGCGAGCGGCGGACGATGAAGCTCTTGTTCAGGCGCATCAGGTCGCTGACGAAGGGGCGCTGCAGCAGGTTGTCGCCGATGGCGATACGCGGCGTGCGCATCCTGGCCTGGAACACCGCGTAGTTGACGAAGGCCGGATCCATGACGATGTCGCGGTGGTTGGCCAGAAACAGATAGGCGCTGCCGGGTTTGAGCTGGTCCAGCCCCGAGTAGGTGATGCCGTCGGTCGCGCGTTCGATGGTGCGGTCGAGGTAGAACTCGATGCGCTCCTGCAGTGTATCCACCGAATGGATGCCGGCGAACTCACCGTGCAGGCGCCGCGCGATGAGCGGCTTGAGCAGCCAACCCAGACTGCCGGCGAGGCGCGGAAAGCGAAACCGCGCAAGAATCTCCAGAAACTCCCGGTCGGCAAACAGCCGGGCCATGACGGCCGGGACTTCGGCGTCAGCGTATGGTCGGATGGCTTCGAATTCGTCCATCATGCTCTCTGTAAAGGAAACAACGAATACCCCTACCTGTTGAGGGGCGAAACTAGACGGCGATTATAGCGACAAGGAAATGCCGATGCTGGAAACGCAGCCATACCAATGTCCATACTGTGGTGAAGTGGTCGAAGCGCTGCTCGATCTGAGCGGTGGCGACCAGCAATACACCGAGGACTGTTCGGTCTGTTGCCGCCCGGTCGTGCTGGATCTGCGCACCGATGGCCGCGACTGGCAGCTCGAGGTATCGCGAGAGGATGATTAGGGTCTGTTGCCGTTTCGTCGCGAGCCGCGTTGCTGCGAGAAATGGCGCCAGGTTAGGCGTAGGACGCAGGCAATGGTTATTCCCTTGCCAAGTCCTATAACGACAGCTGGCGCCATTTCCCGCGCAACCCTTCGGGCCGGGCCTGTTTTTGCGCGAAGCGGCGTTATTCGTCGTTCATTTGGAATGACCAAACTTCTCTCCTCATGCCTTGCCTCGCGTAAAAACAGGCGCCGGCGCGGCCGCGGGCGAAATGGCAACAGACCCTAGCGCCGCTTCGCGGGGCGCATGGTCGAAGGGAGCTTGCGATGCAGCGCATCTATGAACCGCGGGACCTGCTCGAGGCCGAAATGCTCATCGGCATGCTGGCCGGTGAAGGCATCGAGGCGTTCCTGACCGGGCGCCACCTGATCGGCGCAGTCGGTGAGCTGCCCGTCAGTGGCCTGCTGGGAATGATGGTAGCGGACGAGGAGGCCGAGCGCGCACGGCTGCTCATCGATGAGTACAATGGCGCCCAGCCGCTGCCGGGCGACGAACCGGAAGGTTACCCGGGCGAGCTGATCTGCTAGTCGTACCGTCGTCCGCAAGCGACGCTTTCTCTTCATACCTTCCTTTTCTACGAGTCCCCGCCGATGTGTGGCCGCTACGCCTTGTTCCGCTGGAATCCCGAATTTGCTGCCTTGCCGGGATTTCCCGCCGATCAGCAACCGCACTGGAGCCTGGCCCCGGGCGCCTCGGTGCTGTTGATGCGCAAGGTCGAGGCGCAGTTGCAGCTGAGTCGTGCCCGCTGGGGACTCACCCCGGCCTGGCTCAACGATTTTACTCGTACACCGGCGCAGGCGCGTGCGGAAACCCTGGCCGAGCAGCCGATGTTCCGTGAGGCGTTCCGTCAGCGCCGGGGACTGCTTCCGGCCAATGGTTTCTATGAATGGCGCGGCACGGCGCGCAAGCGTCCGTTCTGGATGACCGCCGAAGGTTCGCTGACGCATTTCGCTGCCATCTGGGAAGCCTATCCCGTCGAGGGATACAGCTATCTCAGCGTGGCGGTGGTGACGCTGCCGGCGGCCAATCTGCGCCGTCCGCTGATTCTCGACGAGGCGGCGCAGGCCGCCTGGCTCGACCCCGATACGCCGGTAGCCGAGCTCCAGCCCCTGCTGATGCAGCCGCAACCGCTGCTGCGCGAGCGACCGTTGGCGACCTTCGTCAACGACCCCGCGCTGGATGGGCCGCAGTGCCTGACACCGGCCTGAGCCGGCAGCTCGCCTTCGCATCGGTCCCTGCGAGAAGTCGCTAGCAGTTTCGGTCGGCGCTGCACCAACCGGCCAGCGGGCACTGTTGCCCGGCTGTCGGGCTCGCTCTAGCATACGGCGCAGAATTCACTGGAGACGCGACATGTTCAAGCCGCATTCAATTACCCTGACCCTGGCTGTTTCACTGCTCGCCGGCTGTCAGGCGGTCAATACCACCAGCGGCGGTGCCGTGGGCGTCGAGCGCAAGCAGTACATGTTCAGCATGTTGTCCACCGAGCAGGTCAACCAGATGTACGCGCAGTCCTACCAGGAAACACTGAGCGAGGCTTCCAGCAAGGGTGTTCTGGAAAAGAGCAGCGCGATCGACAAGCGCGTGGATGCGATTGCCAAACGACTGATCGCCCAGGTATCGGTATTTCGTCCAGACGCCGCGCAGTGGAACTGGGAAGTCAACGTGATCGACAGCCCCGAGCTCAACGCCAACTGCGGTCCTGGCGGAAAGATCATCTTCTACACGGGCCTGATCGAGAAGCTGAAGCTGACCGATGACGAGATCGCCGCCGTGATGGGTCACGAGATCGCCCATGCCCTGCGCGAACACGGTCGCGAGGCGATGTCCAAGGCCTATGGTGTGCAGATGGCGACGCAGTTGGGCTCGGCCTTCGGGGTCGGCGACGGCAGCCTGCAATTGGCCAACATGGGCGTCGAATACCTGATGACGCTGCCCAACAGCCGCAGCAATGAAAACGAGGCCGACCTGATCGGTCTGGAGCTGGCTGCGCGGGCTGGCTACAACCCCAACGCGGCTGTCACGCTGTGGCAGAAGATGGGGGCGCAGGGTGGTTCGGCACCGCCGGAATTCATGAGCACCCACCCGTCCTCGGATAGCCGCACGGCAGCGCTCAAGGCGAATATCCCGAAAGTGATGCCGCTTTACGAAAAGGCTCGCCGCTGAGGAAGGGCCGCCGGTCGTTGTTCAGATCGGCGGCAGCGTGACCGGGAAAGCGCTTTCCATGCCCAACTGCTGGCGGGTGCTTTCCAGATCGAACAGCGTGTTGAGCTCCTCGATATCCCCGGCCGGATTGAACGTCCAGAGCGACATGGCCGCCACGGACAGGATCTTTCCGCTCGGCGGATAGCCGAAGACAGGTTCCACCAGGGTGCCGAACAGGGTGCTGCTGGTGATCACCTTGTCGCCATCGGCCAGGCATTCCTCGACTACCACCTCCAGGTCCGGCACGGCGCTACGAATCCGGCGGATGATCAGCGCGAAGCCGGCACTGTCGACCGTCTGCAGAATCAGCGAGCTCTTGTAGCGGAAGTACTTGCTTTGCAGCTGTTCGGCCAGCGCCAGGCGCCCCTTGCCCCAGCTCAGGTCGATGTGTTGATGGACCCTGCGCTTGCGTTCCTCTGGTGACATTCTGGCCGCTCCCGTGGGTGTCTGGCGTTGCGAGCCGCGTCGTAGGGTCTGTTGTCGTTTCGTCGCGAGCCGCGTTGCCGCGCCAAATAGCGCCAGGCAAGGCGCGGGACACAGGCAATGGCCTCGGCCGGCCGCGTCATTCCCTTGCCGAGTTCCGCAACGCCGCATGGCGCTATTTGCCGCGCAGCCCGAGGGGCCGGGCCTGTTTTTGCGCGACGCTGCGTTCCTCGTCGCTCATATGGAATGACCAAACTTCACTCCTCGCGCCTTGCTTCGCGCAAAAACAGGCTCCGGCGCGGCCGCGTACGAAACGGCAACAGACCCTAATCTCGCGAAGGGGCACTCTAGCAGCTCGCCGGGAGAGGAAATTTGCGCTGCGTATCAGACTGATGGCAGCGCGCTCAGGCTTATCGCTTCGTACACCGCGTAAATGGCCAGCGCCGCGAAGCCCAGGGCCGCGATGCGTCGGATCAGCGTCAGCGGCAGGCGGCCCGCAGCCAGGTTGCCGACCAGCACCACGGGGACGTTGGCGAGCAGCATGCCCACGGTGGTACCGAGGATGACCAGAACGAAGTCGGAATATTGCGCGGCGAGCATCACGGTGGCGATCTGCGTCTTGTCGCCCATTTCCGCCAGGAAGAAGGCGATCAGCGTGGCGAGAAAGGGTCCGAAGCGTCGCCCGCGCGAGGCTTCTTCCTCCTCGAGTTTGTCCGGCACCAGGGTCCACAGCGCCACGGCAGCGAAGGAGGCGGCCAGAATCCAGCTCAGGGTGACCGGCGACAGTGCCTGTGACACCCAGTTGCCGATGGCACCGGCGGCGGCGTGGTTGGCCAGGGTGGCGATGACGATGCCCCAGATGATCGGCCAGGGCCGCCGATAGCGCGCCGCCAGCAGCAAGGCGAGCAGTTGGGTCTTGTCGCCGATTTCGGCGAGGGCAACGATCAGGGTGGAGACGAAGAGCGGTTCCAACGAACATCCTTGAAGGGCGGGTCGACAATAAGAACACCATGACATGCAACGCCTGCCCGCCCTGGGTCAGGTGTACATGTCATGGGTCTTGTCAAACCGGCGCGGGCCGCACGAAGCGGGTCACGCAGGTCGCAGGCGCCATGGTCTGTGGACCAAGTATGTTGACGCGTGCCGGGTGAGCAGGGCGCTCACCGGAGACTACTCCCCCAGGACGGGGAGCGAGTTTGCCCAAGCGGCACTCGTTGTGCAACCGGTATCAGCCGCGTCGCGCACGATAGATACGAAAACCGTCGGCGTTCGCCAGTGTCTGGCAGTGGCCCAGGTGAGCCTCGATCAGCGGCGGATAGCGCAGGAATGCATTGGCCACCAGACGCATTTCACCGCCCGGCGACAGATGCTGCGCGGCCCGCTCGATCAGCGTTTCACTGGCCTGATAATGGGTATGTACGCCCTGGTGGAAAGGGGGATTGCTGATGATCGCGGCCAGTTGTCCCGGCGCCGCATCGATGCCGTCGCCGCTGATCACTTCAGCGTCCAGGCCATTGGCGGCCAGGGTCATGCGGCTGCTCCGCACGGCAAAGGCGTCGACATCCAGCATCACCACCTCGCTGTGCGGATAGCGGCGTTTCAGCACGGCGCCGATGATCCCGGCTCCGCAGCCGAAGTCCAGCAGGCGGCCATGGGGAATATCGTCGAGATGCTCCAGCAGCAACGCACTGCCGCGATCCAGCCGGCCATGGCTGAATACCCCCGGCAGGCTGATCACCTGCAACGGACCATCGGCGAGGTCCAGGCTGAACGGCTGGGCCAGCGCCTGCAGGTCCGGCGCTTTCGGCGCCTGGTTCACCTGGACCTGCCACAACTGGCAGTGACGGGCATTGTCCAGCTTGCGTGGCTGGCCGAACGCGGCAAGCTGCTTGGCGGCGCGCTCGATACCGGCACGTTTCTCGCCGACCAGATAGAGCGTGCCGCCGTGCAGACGTGCGGCCAGTGCGTTGAGCAGGTAATCGGTGAGTTCGCGGGATTTGGGCAGGAACAGCACTGCATGATCGAATTCGATCTCGGGCACCTCGGTGCCGTAGCTGTTGCGTCCGGCGAAGCGTGCCTGCAGCCTTTGCTGGTGGCCGGCGTGCCAATTCCAGGTGAGCGCCTCGGGCAACTGGCCGAGCAGGTCGTCGGCCGGTGGTCCGGCCAGCAGCACGCGCCCGGCGAAGAGTTCGCGCTGGCGCAGCAGCACCTCGCTTCGAGGATCCATGATGCCCTCCCAAAAAAGCCGATGAGCTTAGGGGCTGTTCCCGTTTCGGCGCAAGCCGCGAACGAAACGGGATGGGCGCCGACCGCCTTCGAGTCCGGTGAGGATGCCGCGGCTATCCGGGCCGGCGGTCGCGGAGCGCGTCAGTTCACCTGACGGCAGGGCTGGCCGGCGAAGAAGGCGCTGGCGTTCTCGGTCATCTGGCCGACGATACGCTGCCGCGCCTCGCGGCTGCCCCAGGCGCTGTGGGGGGTGACGATCAGGCGCGGTACGTCCGGCGCCAGCAGGGGGTTGTCGCTGGACGGTGGCTCGCTGGTCAGCACATCGGTGGCGGCACCGCCCAGATGGCCACGGCGCAGGGCGCTGGCCAGGGCCTGCTCGTCCACCAGCCCGCCGCGTGCGGTGTTGATGAGGAATGCCGAGGGTTTCATCAACTGCAGCTCGCGCTCGCCGATGAGGTTGCGCGTCTGCTCGGTCAGAGGGCAATGCAGGGTCAGCGCATCCACCTGGGGCAGCAGCTCGTCGAGGTCGAGGCGTTCGGGGCGCGCCGGTCGCCCCGGCAGGTTGCCGGTCAGCACGCGCATGCCGAAGGCTTCGGCCAGCCTGGCCACCGCACCGCCAAGCTCGCCATGGCCGAGTACGCCGAGGGTCTTGCCAGCCAGCTCGACGATGGGGAAGTCCAGCAGGCAGAATTGGCCGCTTTCCTGCCAGCGTCCACGGGCCACCGCGCCCTGGTAATCGGGCAGGCGCGTGGCCAGGGCGAGCAGCAGCATCAGGGTGTGCTGGGCGACCGTCGCCGTGCCGTAGGCCTGGCAGTTGCAGACGCTGACGCCCCGCTGGCGCGCCGCGGCAAGATCGATATTGTTGACGCCGGTAGCGGCGACCAGGACCAGTCGCAGGTCGGGGCATGCGCCGAATACCGCGTCGTCCAGCGCGATCTTGTTGACGATGGCGATCTGCGCGCCCTGCAGGCGTTCGACGATCTGCGCATCATCCGTTTGCGCATGGCAGGTCAGTTCGTCGAAGACCGACTGCAGCGGAGTCAGGTCGAGGTCACCCTGGTCGAGCGGGGCGAGGTCGAGAAATACGGCGCGGCGATTGGGCATGAACTTTACTCGTATGAGTCGGAGGGCGGACGATCCGCCCATGATGTGGAGTCGATGATGTACTGGATGGAATTTCTCACCGTGGCCCTCGTTCACCTGCTGGCGGTAGCCAGCCCCGGGCCGGATTTCGCACTGGTGGTGCGGGAAAGCGTGACCGCCGGTCAGCGCAATGGCAGCTGGACGGCTCTGGGCGTGGGCAGCGGTATTCTGCTGCACGTCGCCTATTCGTTGCTCGGAATCGGCCTGATCGTCTCGCAGTCGATCGTCTTGTTCAACCTCTTCAAGTGGCTGGCGGCCGCTTATCTGATCTATCTGGGCGTGCAGGCACTGCGTGCCAGGCCCGCGGTCGTGACGGATCTGGCGGCTGGCGCCCCGGTCGTGGCCAGATCCGCCCGTCGCGCGTTCGTCACCGGCTTCATCACCAACGGCCTGAATCCCAAGGCGACGCTGTTCTTCCTGTCGCTATTCACGGTGGTGATCGACCCTCATACGCCGCTCGTCGTCCAAGCCCTCTATGGGGTATATCTGACGTTCGCTACCACCCTGTGGTTCTGCCTGGTGGCCTGGCTGTTCAGCCGGGCGCGAGTACGAGCCGGTTTCGCACGCATGGGGCACTGGTTCGACCGGGTGACCGGTGCGGTACTGATCGGTCTCGGCGTGCGGTTGGCAGTGAGCGAAATCGCCTGACGCCGGAGCGGCACCGTCGGGCAGGAGTGCATCTCATAACACCAATAACAGGAAGCCCTTATGCTGCAGACCCGAGTGATCGAACCCGCCGAGAATGCCTACCAGTACCCTCTGCTGATCAAGAGCCTGCTGCTCTCGGGGCAGCGTTACGAGCGTAGCCGCGAGATCGTCTACCGCGACCGGCTGCGTTTCGACTACCGCACCCTCAACCAGCGCATCGCGCGGCTGGCCAATGTGCTGACCGCGGCTGGGGTCAAGGCCGGGGATACCGTGGCCGTGATGGACTGGGACAGCCACCGCTACCTGGAATGCATGTTCGCCATTCCGATGATCGGAGCCGTGGTGCATACCATCAACGTGCGCCTGTCGCCCGAGCAGATCCTCTACACCATGAACCATGCCGAGGATCGCTTCGTCCTCGTCAACAGCGATTTCGTGCCGCTGTATCAGGCCATTGCCGGTCAGTTGACCACTGTCGAAAAGACGCTGCTGCTGACCGATGGCGAAGGCGAGGGTGCAGTGCTGCCCGATTGCATCGGCGAATACGAACGACTGCTCGCCGCCGCCGCGCCGAGCTATGCCTTCCCCGATTTCGATGAAAACTCGGTCGCCACCACCTTCTACACTACCGGTACCACGGGTGACCCCAAGGGCGTGTACTTCACCCACCGGCAGCTGGTCCTGCATACGCTGGCCGCCGCGGTTACGGTGGGGTGCCGAGAGAACCCGCAGTTGATGGGCACCGGCGATGTCTACATGCCCATCACGCCGATGTTCCACGTACACGCCTGGGGTCTGCCTTACGTCGCCACCATGCTCGGCCTCAAGCAGGTCTATCCGGGCCGCTACGACCCCGAAGCGCTGGTCGAACTGTGGCGGCGCGAGGAGGTGACCTTCTCCCACTGCGTGCCGACCATCGTGCAGATGCTGCTCAACGCCAAGGCAGCGCAGGGCGTGGATTTCAAGGGCTGGAAGATCACCATCGGCGGCAGTGCGCTGACCCGCGGCCTGTACGAGGCTGCCAGCAAGCGCGGCATGTGCCTGGTCGCCGCCTACGGCATGTCGGAGACCTGCCCGTTGATTTCCGGCGCCCATATCAACGACGAGCTGTTGCAGGCGAGCGAAGACGAGCGCATCGGCTACCGACTCAAGGCCGGGGTTCCGGTGGTGCTGGTCGATGCGGCGATCCAGGGGCCGGACGGCGAATTCCTGCCCGCCGATGGCGTTGCCCAGGGCGAGCTGGTGTTGCGTGCGCCATGGCTGACGCAGGGCTATGCCGGCAATCCGGAAAAAAGCGAGGAGTTATGGGCCGGCGGCTGGCTGCATACCGGGGACGTGGCGACCATCGATGAAATGGGCTGCATCGATATCCGCGACCGCATCAAGGACGTGATCAAGACCGGCGGTGAATGGATCTCCTCGCTGGCGCTGGAAGGATTGATCAGCCGTCATGAGGCCGTACGCGATGTGGCGGTGGTCGGCGTGCCGGATGAGCGCTGGGGCGAGCGGCCATTCGCGCTGCTGGTGCTGTGCGAAGGCAAGCAGCTGGATGCGCAAGGGTTGCAAGGCTTTCTCGAGCCGGCTGTGGCGCAAGGGCATCTCAACAAATGGGCCGTCCCGCAGCAGATCGCCGTGGTCGACGATATTCCCAAGACCAGCGTCGGCAAGCTGGACAAGAAGCGCATCCGCGCGGATATCGCTCGCTGGCTGTCAGAGGGGCACGCGGCGATCTCTTCATTGTGACGAAACCACGCGGCGGGTGGCCCCGCCCGTCGCGTGCTTGCGAGCGTTTCGCTGCCGCGTTCCGGTACTGCCCTTCATCGAGTGTTAACCTCACGCCCCTCGGATCCCGAATCCGATGATCAACGAGTCGATGAAGGAAGTGCTTATGAAAATGCTGAATCTGACCGCCCTCGCTGCGGGTGTCGCGCTGCTGGTCGGTTGCACGACCAACCCCTATACCGGTGAACGAGAAGCCGGCAAGGCGGGCGTCTACGGTGGTGTCGGCGCCATCAGCGGTGCGGTCATCGGTGCGGCCACTTCGAGCAAGAAGGATCGCGCCAAGGGCGCGCTGATCGGTGCGGCGGTCGGTGGCGCGGCAGCTGGCGGTTACGGCTATTACGTCGATACCCAGGAGGCCAAGCTGCGCCAGACGCTGCAGGGCACTGGCGTACAGGTCCAGCGTGACGGCGACAACCTGACCCTGATCATGCCCGGCAACATCACCTTCGCCAGCAACTCGGCGGACATATCCAGCAGCTTCTACCCCACCCTGAATTCGCTGGTACTGGTGTTCAAGGAATTCAACAAGAATGGCATCGATATCGTCGGCTACACCGACAGCACCGGTTCGCTGCAACTGAACCAGGACCTCTCCAACCGGCGTGCACGCAGCGTCGCCGCGTATCTGGAAGGCAATGGCGTGCCGGCTTCGCGCATCTCGTCCTATGGCGCCGGCCCCAGCCAACCGATCGCCAGCAACGACACCGCTTCGGGGCGTGCGCTTAATCGCCGTGTGGAAATCAATCTGCGCCCGCTGTAAGGGTTCTGATAGGTAGCCAGCGAGTTACGCCTACTCCGTGGCGTAACTCTGGCGTCAAATTAAAGATATTGCATGCCTCCTGTGGAACCTCTTCGTAATCCGCGACTCTGACGCTGATGACAGCGAGCCAGTAGTGGCGCTGAGGAGGTCGAATGGATGATCGTTCCACTCTCCATTCCCGCAAGCCTTGGCTGCCATTGTTGGTAACGCTGACATTGATGGCCGGGCTCGGGGGATGGGTTGGCTGGCAGTGGCATGTGCAGGAGAAACAGAATCGCGCCGAGCAGGTGCAGCGTTTCAGCCTGGCTGTCAGCGAAATCGAAAACAAGCTCAGAGAGCGGATGCGCGCCTACGAAATGGTACTGCGTGGGCTGGCCGGGCTGGCCGTGGGCAGTAACCAGGTTTCCCTGAACGACTGGTCGAAGGCGACTGCCCAGCTTCAACTTCAGGATTTCTATCCAGGCATCCAGGCACTGGCCCTGGCGCGCTATGTGCCGCGTGAAGGGCTGCCGACGTTGGTTCAGTCCATCCAGGCCGATGAGCGAGCGGATTTCACCGTATTCCCTCTGGGCGAGCGCGACCAGTACCTGATCACCGACTTCATCTACCCGCTGGACTGGCGTAACCGGCGCGTGATCGGCTTCGACCTGCTCAGCGAGCAGGTCCGACGGGACGCTGTATTCGCCGCGCGGGACAGCGGTAATCCGACGCTCACCGGCCCCTTGCGGCTCAAGCAGGAAACCGAAGAGAACGTGCAGGCGGGCGTGCTGCTGTTCTTGCCGCTGTATGAAGCCGGTGCCCCCGTCACCACTATCGAGGAGCGGCGCGAGGCGCTGGTCGGGACCCTGCATGGGGCGTTTCGTCTGACCGATCTGATCGAGGGGATACTGGCCTCGCGCAGCCAGCTGTTCCAGTTGCAACTGTTCGATGCTGCCGAGCCGGGTCAGCCCCTGCTGGCAGGCCGGGCGCCGGTCAGCCGCGACGCGGCGTTCCACCACAAGCGCAGCCTGTACATGTACGGCCGCAGCTGGCAGCTGGAAGTGGCCAGCACGCCCGAGTACGAGGCGATTCTGGCCAATCCGGGGCGGACCTTCAGTCTGGCGGCAGCGATGGCGGCCGCGCTGCTGTTCGCGCTGCTGGTGGGTGGCTACCTGTATCTGCGGGAGCGCGCCTTGCGCAACAGCCAGGTGCTCGGCCTCCAACTGCAGGAGCGTGAGGCGCGCTTCCGGCAGCTGATCGAACAGTTGCCGGTGGCCACCCTGGTGTGCAATCCGCAAGGGCGCATCGAACTGGCCAACCAGAGCGCCGCAACGTTGCTGGGCAGCAGCGCCGGCCTGCTGGCCGGAGAGCGCCTGGCCCGCTACGTGCCCGGTGCGCTGGAAGAATCGCTGCGGGAGGCCAATCAGCAGGAAAGCCAGGCGCTGCGCGAGGACGGCACGCCGGTTCCGGTATCGGTGAGCCTGACCGGCTTTCGCCGTGACGAGGGCGTTTATCACATTCTCAACCTGTTCGATCTGCAGCCGCGCAAGCGAGACGAGGAGCGCTTCCGGAACGTGGTGGAAGCTTCGCCGAATGCCTTTCTGCTGTTCGACAGCGAGGGGCGGATCGTCATGGTCAATCGCCAGACCGAGCTGCTGTTCGGCTATCCCCGGCAGGAGTTGCTTGGCCAGCCGGCGGAACTGCTGATCCCCGAGTCGATGCGCCGCGCCTATCTGGAGGTGCGCCATCGTTTCATGCAGCGACCCGATTCGCACCGTCTGGGAGAGAATCGCGAGCTGTTCGGGCTTCATCAGGACGGACACCTGCTACCGGTCGAGGTCGGTCTCTCGCCTCTGCGCAGCGGCGACGAACTGCTGGTGCAGGCGGTCGTCATCGATATCAGCCATCGCAAGGCCGCCGAGCAGCGCCTGCGCGAGCAGGCGGACCAGCTGATGGTCGCCAATCGCTACAAGTCGGAATTCCTTGCCAACATGTCCCACGAGCTGCGCACGCCGCTCAACAGCATCCTGATTCTCAGCGACCAGCTGAAACAGAATGCCGGTGGCAACCTCAGCGACAAGCAGGTGCGCCACGCCGAGATCATCTACCGTGCCGGGCACGATCTGCTGCAACTGATCAACGACGTTCTGGACCTGGCGAGGATCGAGGCCGGACACATGCAGCTCAAGCTGGAGTCGCTCGATCTGCGCGAACTGCTGAACGAGCTCGAGACCAGCCTGGCGCCAATGGCCGAACAGAAAGGGCTGCTTTTCCGTGTGCAGGTGGACCCGGATGTACCGGCGCTGCTGATCAGCGACCGGGTGCGCCTGCTGCAGATTCTGCGCAACCTGCTGACCAACGCGCTGAAGTTCACCGAGCGGGGCGAGGTGGAGGTGCGCGTGGGCCGCAGGCCGGCGCCGCAGCCTGACGACGATGTGCTGCTGATCCAGGTGCGGGATACCGGTATCGGCATTGCCGAGGCGGAGCAGGAACGCATTTTCCTGGCGTTCGAGCAGATCGACGGATCGATCAGCCGGCAGTACGGCGGCACCGGCCTGGGGCTGGCAATTGCCCGGCAGCTGGTGGATGTACTGGGCGGCCGGATCGGCGTGCAGAGCGCGCCGGGCGAGGGCGCCTGCTTCACGGTGGAACTGCCGGTGCAGCTGGCGCCTGCCGGCGAAGCCGAGCAGTTGGCGGTGGTGCGGCACCGTGGGCGCGGGCCGGGCCTGCTGATCATCGAGGACGATGCCGATTTCGCCTCGGTGGTGGCCGAAGTCGGTCAGAGCCATGGTTTTTCCAGCATCGTCTGCGGAAACGGCCAGCAGGGCCTGCAAGCCCTAGAGCAGGAGCGCTTCGCGGCGGTGATCATGGACATCCTGTTGCCGGACATCAGCGGCTGGCAGGTGCATCGCGCCTTGCGTGCCGATGGCCGCCACCAGGACGTACCGGTCTACATCATTTCCAGTGCGCCGCCACCGCAGGACTGGCAGGACGGTGATTCGCAATACCTGCTCAAGCCGGTCTCCCAGGCCGAGCTGGAGCGGCTGTTCATCAACCTGGCGCAACGGGAGCGCAATCCCATGCGTCTGCTGCTGGTGGAAACCGATCCCGGGCGGCGTCATCGCTTGCACAACTACCTCGAGCAGCTCGGCTACCGCGTGACCGACTGCCGTCGTAGCGAGGAGGCGCGCCTGGCCTTTGCCGAGCGGCCGTTCAGCGTGCTGGTGATCGATTTCGATCTGCCCAACGAAGATGGCCTGGATCTGCTAGAGGCACTGGGGCGCCTGCGTCCCCTGCAGGACGTGTCGGTCATCGTCAACAGCGAGGAACCGCTGTCGGAACACAATCTTCAGCGGCTGCGGCGTTATTCCGCGGTCGCATTGTCAAAGCACGAGGGACTCGAGCATATGAAAGAGGCATTGAAGCCCGCCGCGACCGAGGTTGGGGCTGTTGCAATGAATGAGGCGCAGCATCCCTCTCTGGGGCAACGGGTATTGCTGGTGGATGCTGACGTGCGATCCATCTACACCCTGAGTGCATTGCTCGACGAGCAGGGGCTGCAGGTGGTGCCGGCCACGAGCAGTAGCGAGGCGCTCGAGCGTTTCACCGAAGACGCCTTCGATCTGGCGTTGATCGACACGGCGCTGCGAGACGACGACGGGCCGGCGCTGATCCGCCAGCTCAGGAACGACTATGGTTGTCAGGTGCCGGTGGTTGCCCTGTTTGGTGAACCCGAGGAGACCGAGCGGGAGCGCTGCATCGAGGCGGGTGCCAACGACTACCTGGCAAAACCGGCGGACCGCCAGAGCCTGGCGCGCCTGCTGCAACGCTGGCTGAATCGCGATGACGATTCTTCGCAGAGCTGACAAGGAGATTCATGTGACGCACTCTTCAGCTACGACGACCCCGGCAGGGCCGGTCTTCGGCGGAATCGAATCTGCGGCCCATGGAGTATGCGGGTAATGCCGAGACTACAGCCCAAGCACCAATCCGTCGCACGGACGCTGCTGGTCGTCGATGACCGCGAGGCGAATCTGGTGGCCATGGAAGCGCTGCTGGGCGATGGCGACTGGCAGGTGCTGACGGTCAATTCGGGGGAAGCGGCGCTGCAGACGCTGCTGGAGATCGATGTGGAACTGGTGCTGCTGGACGTGCAGATGCCCGGCATGGATGGCTTCGAAGTCGCTCGGCTGATGCGGGGCAACCCGCATACCCGCTATACGCCGATCATCTTCGTCTCGGCCATCGCCCATACCCGCGAGTCGGTGTTGCGCGGCTACGCCACAGGGGCGGTGGATTTCGTCCTCAAGCCCTTCGATCCGCAGGTCCTCAAGCACAAGATCAACACCTTGCTCAGCCATGAGCACAACCGGCGCAATCTGCAACTGCTCACCCAGCAGCTGGACAGCGCCCGGGCCTTCAACGCCTCGGTGCTCAGCAACGCGGCCGAGGGCATTCTGGTGGTGGGTGAGGATGGCTTGATCAACTTCGCCAACCCGGCGATTGCGCAGATGCTGCACACCAGTGTCGAGGCGCTGCAGGGCACGACGCTGCTCGAGCATCTCGCCGCGCCGCAGATGCCGCAGGCCTGGCGCGAATCGGAGTTCTATCAGCACTGGCGCAGCGGCGAAACCTACCGCCTGCATGAAGCCCAGTTGCACACAGCTGCTGGCGGCACCCTGCCGGTGGCGCTGTCGTCCTCGCCGCTGCCTCGTCAGCAGCGTTCGATGGTGGTGATCGCCCTCGACATGTCGGTGGTGCGCAACCTGCACCTGCAACTCGAGACCCAGGCGGTTACCGATTCGCTGACCGGCCTGCTGAACCGGCGCGGCTTCCACCAGGCACTGGCCTCGGCACTGGCACGGGTCGATCGCGATGGCCGGCGAATGGCGATTCTCTATATCGACCTGGACGGCTTCAAGCGCATCAACGATTCGCTCGGCCACGACGCTGGCGACGAGATCCTCTGCCGCGTGGCGCGCGTGCTGGAAACCTGCATGCGGCCCTATGACATCATCGCGCGCATGGGCGGGGACGAGTTCACCGCCTTGCTGGACTCGCTCAAGCACCCGGAAGATGCCGCACGGGTGGCAGAGAAGCTGATCGAACTGATTTCCGTGCGGCATACCATCGACGGCACCGAAGTGACCCTGGGCGCCAGCGTCGGTATCGCGCACTTCCCCGATTCGGGGCAGAGCGTCGAGGAGCTGCTGCGTTCGGCCGATATGGCCATGTACGAGGCCAAGCGTGCCGGCCGGCAGCAATACCGCTACTTCTCGCAGGAAATGAACGGCCGCGCCCACGCTCGGCTGACCATGGAGGAAAACCTTCGCAGGGCCATCGACAAGAACGGCTTCAGCCTGGCCTACCAGCCGCAGATCATCCTCGAAAGCGGCAAGCTGCGAGGGTTCGAGGCCCTGCTGCGCTGGAATCAGGACGGCAGAGGCTATGTCCAGCCCAACGTGTTCGTGCCACTGCTGGAAGAAACGCGCCTGATCGACCGCGTGGGCAAGTGGGCGCTGCGCGAAGGGTTGCGGCAGTGCCGCGACTGGCGCGAGGAGTTCGGCGACGAACTGGTCATGAGCTTCAACGTCAGCCCTGTGCAGTTTGCCCGGGCCGGCCTGCTGGACGACCTGCGGCGCCTGCTGGACGACTATCAGCTCGATCCGGCGCAGCTGGAACTGGAGGTGACCGAGGGTGCGCTGATGCAGGACCTGGAGCAGAGCTGCGAGAAGCTTCGCCAGCTGCGCCGGCTGGGGGTGCGGGTGGCCGTCGACGATTTCGGCACCGGCTATTCCTCGCTGGCCTACCTGCGTCATTTCGAGCTGGATACCCTGAAGATCGACCGGTTGTTCATCGCCAACATGCTCGACTCGCCGCGCGATGCGGCGGTGGTCAGTACCATCATCGACCTGGGACGCAACCTCGAGCTGGAGGTGATCGCCGAAGGTGTCGAGACGCTGGCCCAGCGCGACTGGCTGATCGAGCACGGCTGTCAGGTGATGCAGGGCTTTCTCGTCGCGCCGGGACTGTCGTTCAGCCAGGCCCTGGCCTTTCCGCACGAAGTGGACTGGCGCCAACTAGGCGATTCGACCAGCCACTGATCGCCAACAGGCCGTTGAAAGACGTAGGCGAGGCAGGCAAGACGAGGCTGTTTTCAACGAAGTTGCCAATGCAGTTAGCTTTTCAACAGCCGACTATTTCGGTGGAAAAGCCTGGTGCAGGGCCTCCAGCTCCTCGTCCTTGTCACGCCAGAGCTGGTTGACCCACTGCTGGAATTCGAGCCGGTACTGTTCGTCCTGATCGTAGTTTCGATGCAAAAACTGCTCGGGTACCGGTTGTGCATGGATGCGCATCACGGCCTGTTCGATGCGGCCGCTGAGCAGGTCCCAGAAACTCGGCGCGCCGCCCGGGTAGTGGATGGTGACGTCGATCACCGCGTGCAGCTGCTCGCCCATGGCGTCGAACACGAAGGCAATTCCGCCCGCCCGTGGTTTGAGCAGGTAGCGGTATGGCGAGACCTGCTGGTCGTGCTTGGCCTGGGTGAAACGCGTGCCCTCCAGGAAGTTGAATACCGAAACCGGGTTGGTCCGATAGCGCTCGCAGGCCTTGCGCGTCGTGATCAGGTCCTGGCCGCGCTTTTCCGGATGCCGCTCCAGGTATTCCTTGCTGAAGCGCTTCATGAAGGGGAATTCCAGCGCCCACCAGCACAGCCCGATCACCGGCACCCAGATCAGTTCCTGCTTGAGAAAGAACTTGAGGATCGGCATCCGGCGGCTGAGCTGGTACTGCAGCATCAGGATGTCGGCCCAGCTCTGGTGGTTGCTGGTCACCAGGTAGGAGTGCCGCATGTCGACATGCTCCAGCCCGGTGACATCCCAGCGGGTGCGCTGCACCAGATCCATCCAGAAGCTGTTGACGGCCATCCAGGATTCGGCGATCCAGTGCATGCCGAAACGCAGGGTGCGCTGTATGCGCGGCACCGGTAACAGCACCTTCAACAGCGCCAGGGCGAACAGCGGCCAGCACCAGAACAGCGTATTCAGCGCCAGGATCAGACCGGCCAGGATGCCCCGCAGGGGAGCAGGTAGGAAGTTCAGCATCGATGATCTCGTTTCGCTCATGAGGGTCTGTTGTCGTTTCAATGCAGGCCGCGTTGCAGCGAGAAATGGCGCCAGGTTAGGCGTAGGACGCAGGTAATGGCATTCCCTTGCCAAGTCCTACAACGACAGCTGGCGCCATTTCCCGCGCAACCCTTCGGGCCGGGCCTGTTTTTGCGCGATGCGGCGTTATTCGTCGTTCATTTGGAATGCCAAACCTCGCTCCTCATGCCTTGCTTCGCGCAAAAGCAGGCTCCGGCGCGGCCGCATATGAAACGGCAACAGACCCTTGGGGCGGCAGAGTAACGATTGCGCGCCGAACTGCAAGTGGGATCGTCATCTCGGGAGGGAGACGCACTGCGCCCGCGGCCGTAACGGTCGCGGGCGCAGTGCGTGGTCGATCAACCTTTCTGGTTGTCGGCCTGCAGGGCGGTCAGTGCGATGGTGAAGACGATGTCTTCGACCAGGGCGCCGCGCGAGAGGTCGTTGACCGGCTTGGCCAGGCCTTGCAGCATTGGCCCTACGCTCAGGCAGTTGGCGTTGCGCTGGACGGCCTTGTAGGTGGTGTTGCCGGTATTCAGATCGGGGAAGATGAACACCGTGGCCTGGCCTGCGACCAGGCTGTTCGGCGCCTTCTGCCGGCCTACGCTGAGTACCGATGCCGCGTCATATTGCAGCGGGCCGTCGATCGGCAGGTTCGGCGCGCGCTCCTGGGCGATGCGCGTGGCTTCCACGACTTTCTCCACCTCGGCGCCGCTGCCGGAGCTGCCGGTGGAGTAGCTGATCATCGCCACGCGCGGATTGACGCCGAGCGCGACCGCCGACTCGGCGCTCTGCAGGGCGATTTCCGCCAGTTCGGTGGCGTTCGGGTTCGGGTTCACCGCGCAGTCGCCGTAGACCAGTACCTGGTCCGGCAGCAGCATGAAGAACACCGAGGACACCAGGCTGTAGCCCGGCGCGGTCTTGATCAGCTGCAGGGCCGGGCGGATGGTGTTGGCGGTGGTGTGCACGGCACCGGAAACCAGGCCGTCGACCTCGTCCAGGGCGAGCATCATGGTGCCGAGCACCACGGTGTCGGCCAGCTGTTCACGCGCCTGCTCGGGCGTCAGGCCCTTGGCCTTGCGCATCTCGCACATCGGCTCGACGTAGCGGTTGAGGATGTGTTCCGGATCGAGGATTTCCAGGCTGGCCGGCAGGTTGATGCCTTGCTCGCGGGCGACGGCCTGGACTTCTTCCGGCTTGGCGAGCAGCACGCAGCGAGCGATGCCACGTTCCTGGCAGATGGCGGCGGCGCGGATGGTGCGCGGCTCGTTGCCCTCCGGCAGGACGATGCGCTTGTTGGCTTCCTGGGCGCGCTTGACCAACTGGTAGCGGAACGCCGGTGGCGACAGGCGCAGCTCGCCTCGCGGCACGCTGAGACGGCTGTGCAGGTACTCGGGCTGCAGGTGTTTGGCGATGAACTCGGTCACCCGGGTGGCGCGTTCGATGTCGTCCGCAGGCGTTTCCTTGTTCAGGCCGAACAGGTTGGTCGCGGTGTCGTAGGAGCCGGTCTGCACGGCCATCACCGGCAGGCCGCCGTCGAGCGCGGCCTTGCACAATTCCATGATGCGTGGATCCGGCTCGAAATCGCTGCACAGCAGCAGGCCGGCGAGCTTGACGCCGTTGAGCGAAGCCAGGCAGGCGGCGAGGATGATGTCGTCGCGGTCACCGGGGGTGACCACCAGCACGCCCGGCTCCAGCAGCGGGACGGTGCTGGGAACGGCGCGTGCGCAGAGCAGGATCTTGTTCACGCGGCGCTGCTCGGCCTCTCCGGCATGCAGAATGCGCGCTTCGAGCAGTTCGGCGATATCGCGGGTGCGCAGCGCATTCAGCTCCTCGGCGAAGGGGATCGCCCCCAGCAGCTGGAAGTCGCCCGTGCCGAGGATCGGCAGCTGCTCCTTGAGCCGTTCGATGAAGGCGGGCAGGCCGTCTTCGCTCTTGATCTTGTTGAGGATCACGCCGAGCACCTTTGGGTCCTTGGTGCCGCCGAACAGCTGCGCCTGGATCTCGAGGCGCTCGGCCATGCGCTTGAGCGTGTCCTTGCCCTGCGCTGCGATCAGAATGACCTCGGCGTCCAGGCTCTTGGCCAGATGGCTGTTGATGCGCGACGTGTGGTTGAACTCGCGCGTCGGCACCATGCCTTCGACGATCACCACATCCTTGCCGGCGGCGACCTGCTGGTAACGGCTGACGACGTCTTCGAGCAGCAGGTCCAGCTCGCCATCGGCCAGTTGGCGTTCCACCTGCTCCAGCGGCAGAGGTTCGGGCGAGCTGTGGTTGAGCGTGCGTTCCACCAGGATGCACGAGCGCTCGAGGCCACGGTCGAGGGGGAAGGGCTGGGCGATGGGCTTGAAGAATCCGACCTTCAGGCCGGCGCTTTCGAGGGCGCGGATCAGGCCAAGGCTGATCGAGTTGAGGCCGCCGCCAAAACCTGAGGGGGCGAGAAACAGCGTATGCATGAGGATCTCCTTCTATGGAGTCGGAACCAGGCGAGCAACGCGAAACCCGACGCGGGCGTCGGGTTCGGAGTGCGCTGCGCGCGCCTGCAAGCCTGGTCAGACGTCGAGCAGGGCGAGCGTGTCCAGAGCGATCTGGCGTTCTTCGTTGGTCGGTACCACCAGCACGCGCGGGCTGCCTGCGGCCTGGATTTCACCACCGACGCCGCGTGTGCAGCGGGCGTTGGCCTGCTCGTCGAGCTTGAAGTTGAACAGCTTCAGATGTTCGAGCGTGCGGCTGCGAACGGCGGAAGAGTTCTCGCCGATACCGCCGGTGAAGATCAGGCCGTCCAGCTTGGGCAGTGCGCAGGCCATGCCGGCCAGGGACTTGGCCAGGCGATAGCAGAACACCTCGAACGCCAGCATGGCGCCCGGATGGCCGGATATGCGTGCTTCGTAGAGGGTGCGCATGTCGTTGGACAGACCGGACAGGCCCTTCAGGCCGCTGTCATGGTTGAGCATGCGGTCGATCTGCTCCAGGCTCCAGCCCAGGGTGCGGTGCAGGTAGCTGTGCAGGTTGGGGTCGACGTCGCCGCTGCGGGTGCCCATGACCAGGCCTTCCAGCGGCGTCATGCCCATGCTGGTGTCGCGGCTTTCGCCGTTGACCACGGCGCAGGTCGAGCAACCGTTGCCCAGGTGGGCGGTCAGCCAGCAGCTGTCCTCGACGGGCAGGTTGGTCATCTCCGCGGCGCGCTTGCTCACGAAGTGGTGGCTGGTGCCATGGAAGCCGTAGCGACGGACGTTGTGTTCCTTGTAGAGGAACTCCGGCACCGCATAGCGATAGGCATGCTCGGGCATGGTCTGGTGGAACGCGGTGTCGAACACGGCGACCTGCGGCAGCTCCGCGAACAGTGCGAAGGCGGCATCGATACCGATCAGGTTGGCCGGGTTGTGCAGTGGCGCCAGTTGCGCGTTGGCACGGATGGCCGCGAGGACTTCGTCGGTGATCAGGCAGGAGCCGGTGAAGTGCTCGCCGCCATGCACCACGCGATGGCCGATACCATCGATCTTGCCGCCAGCGGCTTCCTGCGCCAGCGGCAGCAACTGTTCCAGTGCGGCGAGGTGAGCGGCTCCGGGTATTTCCAGGCTTTGCTTTTCGTCGCCCAACTGCCAGTGAAGCACGGCTTCCGGGCTGCCCAGGCGTTCGGCCAGGCCTTGCAGGGGGAAAGTCGCTTGAGCTTCGTTGACCAAGGCGAACTTGATCGACGAGCTACCGCAGTTGATCACCAGGATGTTGCGAGCCGACATCGGATTTCCTCGATTTAGCTGGATTTTGTTTTTAATTAGCGTCTGCCAGTTATTTCAGGCCCGGATTCTTTCACATCCTGCCGGAAACGGATGCCATCCGAAGGTTGTATGCGAGGCGCCTTAAGCATGTCCTTCAAGGGTCTGTTGACGTTTCGGCGCGGCCGCGCCGAAACGTCAACAGACCCTTAGCCTCGTGAAACCTCCATTTATCTGGCCCCGGTTCGCATTCCGCGTAACTGACGGTTAAACTTTTGCCCATCATTCCCCAAGCAAAGGTTTTGCCCCATGCTGATCGCCGCTAACAAAGCTGTATCCATCGATTACACACTCACCAACGACGCCGGTGAGGTGATCGACAGCTCTGCTGGCGGTACGCCGCTGGCATACCTGCATGGTGCAGGCAACATCATCTCCGGCCTGGAAAAAGCCCTGGAGGGCAAGCAGGGCGGCGATCATGTTCAGGTCGCCATTGAACCCGAAGACGCCTATGGCGAATACAGCCCGGAGCTGGTTGCGACACTAAACCGCGCCATGTTCGAGGGCGTCGAGGAGCTCGAGGTCGGCATGCAGTTCCACGCTTCCGGTCCCGATGGCGGCATGCAGATCGTCACCATTCGCGATGTCGAAGGCGACGACGTGGTGGTAGACGGCAACCATCCCCTGGCCGGCCAGCGCCTGAACTTCGATGTGAAGGTCGTCAGCGTGCGTGACGCCAGCGAAGAAGAACTGGCCCACGGTCACGTGCATGGCGAAGGTGGTCATCACCACTGAGTGGCTTCCCGCTGCGGCGGGCTGACGAAGAAACCCCGGTTGTTACGGGTGCTGTTCGCTTAGGTATTCAGTCCCCTCTCCCCTTGCGGGAGAGGGTTGGGAGAGGGGGATGAGCCTCTCACCCTCTCCCCCGGCCCCTCTCCCATCAAGGGAGAGGGGAGGGCAATGTCTGATACTCGAGTGAGCAGCATTACGGTACCTACCGGGGTTTTTTGTGGGCGACTGTCCGGCAGAGCGTTGTTTCATCGCTGCGGTGGTTGCATGGCAATAAGCCTGGTCGATGATGCTGGTCGCACTAGACGACCGGTCATATGCTCGCCCCATGAACAGCCCGACCCGAACAGACAAGCGTGACCTCATCCTCGCCCGAGGGGCGCAGGCCATGGCGCGTCGTGGTTACCACGGCACCGGCGTGCAGGAGATCGTCCAGGCGGCGGGTATTCCCAAGGGCTCCTTCTATCACTACTTCGCCAGCAAGGAAGACTTCGCCCTGCAGGCGCTCGACTACCTCTACGCGCCACGCCTGGCGCGCTACCAGGCGGCATTGAGCAACGCGCGCCTGCAGCCTCGCCAGCGCATCCTGGATTACTACGCCGAGCTGATCGCCCATTTCGCCCGCCAGGAACGTCCCGAATATCACTGTTTCATCGGCAGCCTGAGCTTCGAGATGTCCGAGCTGTGCCGCCCCATCGGCCAGCAGGTGGAAGCGATCCTGCTGCGTTCGGTCGAGGTGTTGGCGGTCTGTCTGGAGCAGGCGCGCGAGCAGGGTGAGATCCGCGCCGAAACCGATTGCCTGGCGCTGGCCGAGTTCATCGGCAACGCCTGGGAAGGCGCGCTGCTGCGCATGAAGGTGGGCAGCAGCGTGGCGCCGCTGAAGATTTTCCTGACACAGCTGGAGCACCTGCTGGTGCCTGGCTGCAATTTTTCCGAGTTCAAGGAGAACAACGCATGACCGCAGCCGTAAACGCCCTGTTCCAGCCGTTCCAGCTGGGCAGTCTGCAACTGCCGAGCCGTGTGGTGATGGCGCCGATGACCCGTTCCTTCTCGCCGAACGGCGTGCCGACCGCCGATGTGGTCGAGTATTACCGTCGTCGGGCCGCATCCGGGGTGGGGCTGATCGTCACCGAGGGCACCACGGTGAACCACCCGGCGGCCAATGGCTACGCGCACGTGCCGCGCTTCTACGGCGAGGATGCGCTGGCGGGCTGGAAGAAGGTGGTGGATGCGGTGCATGCCGCCGGCGGCAAGATCGTCCCGCAGCTGTGGCATGTCGGCAACGTGCGGCGCCAGGGCACCGAGCCGCAGCCGGAAGTGCCTGCCTACGGGCCGATGGAAAAGCGCAAGGACGATCAGGTCGTCGTGCACGGCATGACCCGGCATGATATCCAGGACGTGATCGCCGCCTTCGCCCAGGCCGCCCGGGATGCAAAGGCCATCGGCATGGATGGTGTCGAGATCCATGGCGCCCACGGCTATCTGATCGACCAGTTCTTCTGGGAAGGCAGCAACCAGCGTACCGACGAATACGGCGGCAGCCTGGCCAATCGCTCGCGTTTCGCCGTCGAACTGGTGGCGGCGGTGCGGGCCGCGGTCGGCCCCGACTATCCGATCATCTTCCGCTTTTCGCAGTGGAAGCAGCAGGACTACACCGCGCGGCTGGTGACTACGCCGGAACAGCTCGGCGCATTCCTCGCGCCGCTCTCGGCCGCCGGGGTGGATATCTTCCATTGCTCGACGCGGCGTTTCTGGGAGCCGGAGTTCGAAGGTTCCGAGCTGAACCTGGCCGGCTGGACCCGCCAACTGACGAGCAAACCGACCATCACCGTGGGCAGCGTCGGCCTGGATGGCGAATTCCTGCAGTTCATGGTCAAGACCGACAAGGTCGCCCAGCCCGCCAACATCGAGGGCCTGCTGGAGCGCCTGAACAGGCAGGAATTCGATCTGGTCGCCGTCGGTCGTGCGCTGATCTGTGATCCGGACTGGGCGCTCAAGGTGCGCGAAGGGCGCATGCAGGAAATTCTGCCGTTCAGCCGCGAGGCGTTGAAAACGCTGGCCTGAGTCGTATGCCCGCTGCGCAGGCAAGTGCCTTGCGCAGCGGCTGCCTCATTCCGAGGCGCCTGGGTAACCGGACTGCTTGAGCAGCTTCGCCAGGTGCACCGCGTTGCGGGCGAGCATGGCGTTGGTATTGGCGGTCTTCTCGCGGGGCCCGGCATCCTTGTAGTCCGTCGAGCCCATCGCCTCGCCGACCCAGTAGGTACAGCCATTGGCGGGAATGGTGAAGCCGACGTCATTTAGGCCCTGGTACAGCTCGGCGACCACGTGATGGGCGCCGTCCTCGTTGCCGACCACGGCCACGCAGGCGACCCGGCCGTAGGACACCATCCGCTGTTGGTCGTCCGTCTCGCCGAGAAAGGCATCGAGGCGCTCCAGTATCCGTTGGCATACGCTGGATGGATGGCCCAGCCAGATCGGCGTGCCCAGCAGGAGTATGTCGGCGGCCAGTACCTTCTGGCGAATCATCGGCCAGTCGTCGCCGGGACCTTCGTCGGAGGTCACCCCGGGCTTGATGTCGAAATCCACGGCCCGCAGCTGCTCACAGGTCACGCCGAGCTTTTCCAGCTCGCGCTGGGCCTGGGTCAACAACAGATCGCAGGAGGATTGCTGCGGGGATGCCTTGAGCGTGCAGTTTATCGCCAGAGCGGAAAGCGCCATTGGGGGCTCCTGAGCTTGGATGTGTCTGAATCTAGACATCGTCCATGCTGGCAGTTCATCGGCGAACGACAGGCTGCCCCTTGCCGCCCTCACGCACCCAGAACAGGGTGGCACCCGCGACCGCCGCCGGCATGATCAGCAGGTTCAGCACCGGCACCAGCAGCGCGGCATAGGTCACCGCACCGAAACTCAGGCTCTGCCAACGGCGCTGGCGCAGCCAGGCCATCATCTCGGTCCAGCTCATTTTGTTGTTGTCGGCCGGGTAGTCGATGTATTGCACCGCCATCATCCAGATGCCGAACAGCAGCCACAGCGGCGCGGCTGCCAGGTTGACGACGGGGATGAATGACAGGATCAGCAAGGCCAGGGCGCGAGGGGCGAAGTAGGCCAGCTTGCGTGCCTCGCGGCCGAGGGTGCGGGGCAGCATGGCCAGCAGTTCCGCCCAGCTGAAAGGCGGTGAGGTGTCCTCGCCGCGTGCCACCGTTTCGACTTTTTCGGCGAGAAAACCGTTGAAGGGGGCGGCGATGATGTTGGCCAGCATGGTGAAGGTGAAGAACACCATCAGCAGCACCAGCGCGACGAACAGCGGCCACAGGATGTATTCGAGAAAGGCCAGCCAGTCGGGCAGGCTCGGCATGAAGGCATCGACCCAGCCGCCGAACTGGCGTACCGCGAAGTAGATCAGGCCGACGAACAGTATCAGGTTCACCGTCACCGGCAGGATCACGAACAGTCGCAGGCCGGGGCTGAGGATCAGCCGCAGGCCTTCGCGCAGGTATTGCGGGCCGGACAGGACAGGGAAGGGCATGGAGTGCTCCGAGAGGAAAACGCTCGGACCTTACCGGCTTTGCTCGGCCCGGAAAAGAGCCGGCTGGCGCTGGCGGAGGGCTTGCGGGCCGATGCGGTGCCGGCCCGGCACTGCTTACCTAGCGACGCGTCAATGGTTGCTGGTCGAAGCGCACGCCGGGCAGGCCGGTTTCCATCAGCGTCCGGATGTTGCGGTGGTCATTACCGCTGGGGTTGGCCAGCACCGCCTGGTAATGCTCGCCGAACGCCAGCAAGGCCTCTTCGGTACTGAAGCCTTCCAGCACCGCCATGCCCAGTGTCTTGCAGGAACCTTCGTTCTCCCCGGCGGCGTTCTCGACGTTGCCGTTGACGAACCGGCTGGGCTGGTAGTCGTAGGTCTCGGCGATGAATGCCAGGGTGTCGCTGAACGGGTGATTGCGGTTGCGCAGGCGGGCACGGAAGTCCCTGAGCGTGCTCATGAAGGCTGGCCCTTGTCGAAAGCCGCCTGCTGCTCGGGCGTGGCTTCTTTCTGGTAGCGCCGTTTCCACTCGGCATAGGGCATGCCGTAAACCTCTTCGCGGGCCTCGTCGAGGCTGACTTCGATGTCGAGGTCGTCGGCGGCGGCCTTGTACCACTTGGACAGGCAGTTGCGGCAGAAGCCGGCGAGGTTCATCAGGTCGATGTTCTGCGCGTCCGGCCGGCTGCGCAGGTGCTGGACCAGGCGGCGGAAGGCGGCGGCTTCGAGTTCGGTGCGTTCTTGTTCGGTCATGTTCAGGTCTCGGCGTGGGCTGAGGTCGGGCGGATCATAACGCCGCAATACTGAAGCGGCCAGCGCTGGCCTGGCGCCGGTCAGTCCCGGTGCGCCGCCAGCGTGATGGAAACGGACTCGGCGAAGCGCAGGGCGTGGGGCTTGTCCACTTCCACTTCGGCGTAGCGTACCTGCGGCTGCTGCATGACCAGGTCCAGCACTTCCTGAGTCAGGCGTTCCAGCAGTGCGAAGCGGTTTTCCTCGACGTGCTGGATGATCGCCTTGGTGATGGTGCGGTAGTTCAGCGCCTGGTCGATGTCGTTGCCGCGTACGGCGTCGGAGGCAGGGTAGAGGATGGTCAGGTTGATCAGCACGTCCTGCTTGTTGAGGATTTCCTCTTCCTTGATGCCGATGTAGGTGCGTAGCCGCAGGTCCTTGACGCGGATGCGGGCCATCGCGGGTTCCAGTCTGGGCATGTCGTCTCCTTGTGTTCAGATCAGGTGGCGGCCGCCGTTCACGGTCAGTGTGGTGCCGGTGACGTAGGGATTGTCCAACAGATAGCGCAGGCTCTGGTAGATCACCTCGGCGCCCGGCTCGATGCCCAGCGCCGACTTGGCCAGCGCTGCACGGCGATAGGCTTCGTCATCGTCGACATTGAACTGGATCAGCGCGGGGGCGATGCCGTTGACCTTGATCTGCGGCGCCAGGCTGGCCGCGAAGGACAGCGTGAGGTTGTCCAGACCGGCCTTGCTCGCGGCGTAGGCGATGTGTTTCCGGCTGCCCTTACGGGTGACGTCGTCGCCGATATGGATGATGTCCGCCGGGCCGCCGTGGCGCAGCAGTTCGGCGCAATGCAGGTTGATCAGGTAGGGCGCCAGCATGTGCACATGGAACAGCTGCCGGAACGCCTCGGCTTCCTGGCCGGGCGTATCGGGCCGCCATTGCGAGGCGTTGTGGACGATGGCGCGCAGGCGGTCGGTGTGTTTCCCGAGCTCGCCGATGAAGGCCATGATGCCGGCTTCGTCGTCGAATTCGGCCCGCAGCGCCGTCGCGCCCCGGGCCCGCAAGCGGTCGATATCATCGCGCTCGCGGCGATAGCTGATGATGACCGGATGTCCATCGTCCAGCAGGCGTTCGGCGCAATGCAGGCCGATTCGCTGGCCGGCTCCGGTGATGAGGATCGGAGGCTGCTTCATGAGGTTCTATCGCAGGGTCGGCGGCCCCAGCGCCGCCGGCTCGGCAGCTTACACCAGATCGACGGGCAGCTCGGGCTGCAATTCGGGATGCAGGCGCTGATGTTGTTGGTAGAGGAACGCGCGGATGCGCTCGGCGTCCTGTTCCTTGGCGAATTCGACCTCGTAGGCCGCCAGCCCACCCTTCATTTCGCGTACCCGGGACGCTTCGATCTCCAGCGGCGCATCGTCCGGCAGCGCCAGGCACAGGTGGAAGTGTTTCGGCGGTTTGCGGTGTTTGCCGGCATTCACCAGCAAGCCGTGGGACGACAGTTCCTGCACGCTGAGCGAGCTTTCGCTGCCGTCGCTGGTCAGCAAGGCCAGCGGTTCTTCCAGTTGCAGGCGCCAGGCGCGGGTCACCGAACCGTGTTCTTCGTAGATGAGCGGTGGTGCCAGTTGCAGGTCGAGGTTATGGAACTCGTCCTCCTTGAGCTGCAGCGGGAACGACATGGTGAAGTCGGGGAATTTCGCCTGCAGCGAAAGCTCGGTCTGAGAGGCCAGGCGCACGAGCAACTCATTGGGCTGAGGTCCGCCGTCGATGCGAAAGCCCGTGCGGGATGCGGCGGTATCGGGGCCGGCTCGGTTGACGAGTCGGTTGATGTACGCCAGCTCGTCCCTGGTCAGTACCGTTTCTTCCGTCATGTGAATGCCTCTCAGGCTCCGGCCCGGCCGCATATGGAGCGGCCACTGACTGTAAGACTCGCTTTGCGACCACGAGTTTTGCCGCAGGTTCAATGACGGTTGCGATCATTGTGCGCTACGTCCGCGACGGGTTCGGGTGAAGGGCCTGATTGCGGCATAATGTCTCGCTTTGATCCGCGTGGAGACGCTTGATGAAAGTCGCAATCCTTTCCGGCACCGTCTATGGCACCGCCGAAGATGTCGCTCGCCATGCCGCCGGCGTCCTGAAAGCCGCCGGGCTGGAGGCCTGGCACGATCCTCGCGCGCAGCTGGCGCAGGTCCTCGAATTTGCGCCCGACGCGCTGCTGGTAGTCACCGCCACCACCGGCATGGGTGAGCTGCCGGACAATTTCGTGCCGCTGTATTCGGCCATCCGCGACCAGTTTCCGGCTTGGCAAGGCCTGCCAGGCGGCGTGATCGCTCTGGGCGATGCCAGTTACGGCGACACCTTCTGTGGCGGCGGAGAACTGGTTCGCGAGCTGTACGGCGAGCTCGGGGTGCGCGAGGTGCAGGAAATGCTGCGCCTGGACGCCAGCGAGACGGTGACGCCGGAAACCGACGCCGAGCCCTGGCTGGAGAACTTCGCCAAGACCTTGCGCGGCTGAGAAGACCTGGCGGTCGAGCGAAGGTTTTTCGTGCGTCACGTCCCTCGTCGGGCGAAATCCTGCAATTGCGGGTAGAAGATGCGGAAGTCCTCGAGGAGCGGTTCGTACAACTGCTCCAGCTCCGCCAGGCCGCCTGCCAAACCTTCGGGGCGGGACAGGCGCCGGCTCATGCCGGCCAGCACCTGCTCCAGCACGGCGAATTCGCGGTAGCTGCCCAGCCAGTCCTGGGCGGCCATGCGTGGTGCGATCATCGCCAGTTTGCCCGGCAACTCGGGCTCGTTCTCCAGCACCCGGTAGGCCCGCCGGGTGAAGTGGTCGAGCGGCTCGGACGAGTAGTCCTGCCAGTTGGCCGCCAGGCAATGGTCGAAGAACAGGTCCAGCAGGATGCCGGCATAGCGTCGCCGTTGCGCGGGGAAGCGCGCCTTGGCCTGCAGCACCAGCGGGTGGCTGTCGGTATAGGCGTCGATCTGTCGGTGCAGGCGGATGCCGGCCTCTATCCCAGTCGGCCAGCGGCCCTGTAGCGGTCCCTTGACGAAGTCGCCGTAGAGGCTGCCGAGCATGTCGGCGGGCCGCGGCCCGCCCAGGTGAAGGTGTGCGAGGTAGTTCATGGGGCCGGCCTGGGTGAACCGCAGGCCCGGACGGTCCACTCGTTCCCGTAACTCACGCCAGCTCGACCTCCTCGTGCGTCGCCGGGGTAGCCTGCTCGGCCGATTCGCGGCGGCGGATGAATTTCCAGTCTGCTTCGTCGATGTAGATACCGGCCGGCCCGCTGCCGCCTTCCAGGTCGATGGCGACGTGCGCCGAGACCTGCGGTTTCACCGAGGCGAGGATCGGTACGAAACCCAGCTGCAGGCTGGTTTCGATCAGCGCCTGCTGATTGCGCTCGTCGATGTCCGCCGCCTCGTCGAGGTAGTAGGGCAGGCGGATGCGCCCGGCCTGCTCGCGGTCCATCAGGTGCAGCAGCAGATACATGTTGGTCAGCGCCTTGATGGTCATGGTGGTGCCGTTGGATGCGGCGCCGTCGATGTCGGTATGGATCACCGGCTGGCCACCGACCTTGGTGATCTCGAACGCCAGCTCGAACAGGTCCTTCAGCCCCAGCTGGTTGTTGTTCGCCGCCACCAGGCGCGCCAGGTATTCCTTGGCTTCCTCGTTCTTCGCGTCCTGCTCGGCCGATTGCGACAGGTCGAACACCGACAGCGTCTCGCCTTCTTCATATTGGCCGGCGCTGTGGATGATCTGGTCGATGTGCTTGAGCGCATCCTTGTTCGGCGCCAGCACGATGCGGAAGCTTTCCAGGTTGGACACCTGGCGTTTGTTGATCTCGCGGTTGAACAGCGCCAGCTGGTGTTCGAGGCTTTCGTAGTCGCTGCGGATATTGCGCAGGGTGCGGGCGATGTCGGTGACTGCCGCGCGGCGCGCCTTGGCCAGGGTCAGCGCTTCGTCCTGGCGGTGGGCGTAGGCGTTGACCAAAAGCTGCAGGCGGCGCTCGGGATCTTCCTCGCTGTCGAACTTGGCCACGCCCTTCAGGCGCACCTGGGCGTAGAGCGCCTCGATCTGACCGTCCACGCGCTGCAGCGCCTGCCAGCTGTCCTGGTAGTCGTGCAACAGCGGCAGCAGGTTGTCCAGCGAATCGTCCACCGGGTCCATGAAAGGTGTGCCGAAGGGCAGGTTGGCCGGCAGCAGCTGGCGCCGACGCAGGGCATCTTCCAGCGTACGTTCCTTGGCTTCCAGATCGGCCAGCTGACGACCGACCAGCTGCAGCTTGGCGGAAATCTGCTGCACGCGTTCGGCGAAGGCATCGCTGGTGCGCTTGAGTTCGTCCTGGGCGGCTTCGGCCTGGGCCAGCTGCTCCAGCTTGGCGGGTTCCTCGGCGGCCAGGGTCTGGCTGCGGCGGAAGTCTTCCAGCGCCTTCTGCGCATCCAACACGGCCTGGTACAGCGCCTCGGCCTGGGCCTTGCTGGCGGCGCGGTCCACGGCCACGGCGTGCTGGGTCTTGAGCTGCTTGAGTTCGCGTTCGAGGCGGTCCTTCTGGTCACGCAGGGCGGCGCGGTCTGCCAGTGCCTGCAGGGCGGGTGGCTCGATATGCGAAAGGTCGATGGACAGGCCCGGCACCGAGAAAGTGTCGCCCTTGAAGCGGTCCAGCACTGCTTCCACGGCCTTGACCCAGTCTTCGCCGTCGGCAGTGATACCTTTTTCGCTGCTGTTGTTGACCAGGGGCAGGCTGAACAGCTGGCCGTTGAACAGGCGCATCAGGCGGTCGACGTCGGCCTGGGAGAATTCCTCGCGCAGCCGCGAGTAGCTGTTGTTGTCGGCGTGATCGAGCTGCTGCTTGACCGATTTCAGGCGTTTTTCCAGGTCGCGCAGGCGCTCGTCGAGGTCTTCGCTGGAGAACTGGCGGGACTGCGCCAGCGCACCGGCCAGCTCGTCATGGGCGTCCTTGGCCGCGAGCAGCTGCTGCTCCAGCACGCGGGCGTCCTCGACCAGGGCAAAGCGGTTCTTCAACACCGCCAGCTCGCCGAGCCAGCGCTGGGCTTCGCTGATCTCGCGTTCCAGGCGCATCAGCTCGGACGTGCTGCCGCGCTGCTCGTGCTGCAGGCCGTCCTGCTCGCGGCGGTAGTGTTCGGCCTGGATCACCAGCTCTTCCTTGCGAGCATCGGCGTAGTCGTGCCAGGTGCCGAGCAGGTTATCGAGCAGCGGCGAGAGGCGATGCAGCTTGCCGCGCAGCAGCTCGCGCTGGGCCACGCCGGCGGCCAGCGCCTCGACCAGCGGCCCGGCGGCCACCAGCGCCTGGTAGTCCTGCTCCATGCGGCGTACATCGCGGAAGGCTTCCTCGGTCGCGGCGATGTAGTCGACGCTGCCCGAGCGCAGGCTGTGCTCGAAGGCGTCGAGGAACAGCTGCTTCAATTTTGCGGCAGTGATTTCGCGCATATGCAGCAGGTTGATAAACAGCGCGCGGAAAGTCTTCAGGCTCTGCTCGCTGGTCGAGCGCAGCGGGATCAGGGTCATGTCCAGCGGGATCGAGGTATGCCCGCCCACCAGTAGCCGGCGCAGTTCGTCCGGCTTGGCCTCGTAGGCCTTGATGCCGGCGCGTTCGAGGTTGGCGAACAGCTCGCGCTGGCGCAGGCAGGTGCCGTTCTGCTGGTAGTGGTCCAGGTCCAGCGAGCCCTGGTAAACGAAGAACTGGTGGCCGAAGCCGCCGCCCGGGCCGCGCCCGGCCACGCCGATCACGTGTGGGCCATGTGGCAGCATCACCTCGACCAGGATGTAGCTGGTGTCCGAGGCGAAGTAGAACTTGCGTGATTGCTCGAGGCTGTACTTGCCGAAGCTCATGTCCGACATGCGCGCCAGGATCGGGAACTGCAGCGCGTTGATCGAGGCGGACTTGCCCAGGTTATTGGCGCCGTAGACCGACAGCGGGTTTTCCAGCGGGAAAATGCCGAGGCTGTAGCCGGCGGTGTTCAGCAGGGCGAAGCGGCGAATGCCGTAGCGTTCCTGGCTCATGCTTCAAGCTCCTTTTCGGCGGCGATGGCGCGGGCTATGGCGTCTTCTTCGGATTCTTCCTGCTGCTCTTCGATAAGGATGATGTCGTCTTCGCCGTCGTCCTCGGCAATCAGTTCCGGTGCCGGCAGCGGCAGGTCGCTGCTGTGCAGGCTGGCGGCCAGATCGCGGTCCTGCTGCACCGACAGGCAGACGTCGAGGAAGCGGTGCATCGGCGGTAGGAAGCGATAGACGCCGTTGCTGTCCTCGGCGAAGCCCAGCTGCGTCAGGCGGCGGATGACCTTCTCTTCCAGCTCGTCCTGTGTGGTGACTTCGGCCTGCAGGAACAGGTCGCGGTACTTGTCCAACAGTGCCGGCAACTCGTCGCGGCCGAGGCTGCCGCCGTCGAGCACGGCGAGCGGGTCGCGGCCCTGATCCGCTAAATGCTCAACGAGGATAAAGGTGAACAGCGCCAGGCGTTGGGCGGTCTTGTTGACCTGCGCGCCCATCTGCTCGGGGACGAAGTAGTAGAAGCCGCGCGGGTCGCAGACCAGCTCGAAACCGAGCGCCTTGAACAGCGCGCGGTACTGATCCTGCAGGTTGGACAGTTGGGCGTAGGGCTCAGGCTCGCTGCGCGACAGGTGGTAGCCCTTGAACAGCTCGCGGAAGATCGGCGCCAGCTGGGTCATTTCCTTGAGATCGATGTTCATCAATATGGCTCACAGACAATCGTAGGGTGGAAAACGGCGAAGCCTTTTCCACCGAAAAGTTCGGCGATGGCAAAGGTGGACAAGCTTCGCGTTGTCCACCCTACGTCAGGCTTGGCCGCCAAGGTGGGGGTGGCCGTAGTGCGGTAGGCCGCCCCGTGGAAAACTGCGAAGCATTTTCCACCGGCCCCCGTAGGCCATACGCTTGGCTCAACCATTCGCATTGGCCACCAGCGCGAAGGAGCTGAGGCTGACGCGGTGTTCACGGGTCAGGTACTCGCGGCGTTCCAGGCGGTCGCGCTGGAAGCGGCCGTCGCGCGACAGGCGCGAGAACCAGTAGAGCAGCTCGTCGGTGGCGCCCTCGGGTTCCTGTTCCAGCAGCCAGGCCATCAGGTCCGGCAGCGGCAGCGCCTGCTGGCAGCGCTCGATCATCTCGCGGGCGGTGCGTGGCGCGCGCGGCTGGTCGCCCTTGCGCTTGCTGCCGGCGCGGGGGAACTGCGCCGGCTTCGGCTCGAAGCGGGCCAGCGCATAGACATAGGCCTCGACCTGGCTGGCGGTGCCGAGGAAGGTGCTCTGCGGGCGGGTGAACAGCGGCAGCGAGGCCTGCGGCACGGCGTCCAGGCCTTTCTTGCGGATCGCCGACAGCGCCAGCGCGGCGCCGCGGGTCACGGCGTTGTGCCGGCGCGCTTCCTCGCGCAGCGGCAGCAGCAGCTCGCGGGCCTTGCGCAGGGTCAGCTGGGCGGTGGTCTGCATCTCCAGGATGCGTGCGTGGGTGCGCAGCAGCAGGTCATCGTCCACCAGTTGGCCGAGGCGCTGCTGCTCGCCGAGCAGCTTCATCAGCACCTGCTCGACGCGGTGCACGCCCTGCTCGAAGGCGCCATCGGCGGAGACCAGCTGGATCATCGGCTCGACGTATTCGTCCCAGGTGGCGAGCACCTCGGCGTAGCGCTGGCGCAGCGGGATCTGCCGGTCGCTGGTCTTGGCCCGGTCGGCCACGGCGACCAGCGCCTGTTCGTCGTTGTCGAGTTTCTTCAGCACGTCGCGCACGCGCATGTCGAGCAGGCGCAGTTGGCGGGCCAGGTCGTTGCCGTCGCGGATCTCGAAGGCATCGAGAATGTGCCCGGCCAGGCGTTCCAGATGGCGCAGGTAGGCTTCGATCTCCAGGCACAGGCCGAGCCGGTGCTCGCGACGCAGGTAGGCGAGGAAGTCGTGGATCTGCGCGTTCAGCTCGAAGCGGTTGGGGCTCTTGGCCACCGGCACCAGGATGTCCAGGCGAATCCACTGGTCGAGCAGGGCGGTAATATCGGTGGGCGTGCCTTCGGGCAGTTGCGCCGCGAGCTGGTGGCGCAGCTCGACCAGGCTCAGGGTGCCGGCATCGAAGCGCTCGCACAGCGGTTCGAGCAGGGTCCAGTGTTCGGCGAGGGCACGCAGTACGCGCTTGGGTTCGATCATCGAGGCGCTGGTTCCAGCCAGTGAAAAAGGGGCGAATTGTACTGCATCGGCGCGCCGGTATTTGCGATCGGATGAGCGGTTGTCGTTCGCCCAAGGGCTCGGTAACCGAATTGTCATCAGCCTTGGGGTAGCGTCCGCCACGTGCTCGTAGGGCCGAACTTGTTCGGCTTTTGCGGAAGCGATGGCCGAATGAATTCGGCCCTACAGAATCGCGGCAGGACATTCTGTCGGACGAAATGCCCCGATGGCCTTTCGATATGTGGCGATTGTCGGCAGAATCCGCCCTTTTGCAAACGGGGAGCCGCCGGCTTCCCGTCGGGCGACTCGCATGGGCACCTATAAATGATCAAGACGCCGTATTATCTCATCGACAAACAGAAGCTGCTGGGCAACCTGGAAAAGATCGCCTACGTGCGCGAAAACTCCGGTGCCAAGGCGCTGCTGGCGCTCAAGTGTTTCGCCACCTGGTCGGTGTTCGACCTGATGCAGCAGTACATGGACGGCACCACTTCGTCGTCGCTCTACGAGCTCAAGCTCGGCCGGCAGAAGTTCGCCGGCGAGACCCACGCCTACAGTGTGGCCTGGGCCGACGACGAGATCGAAGAGATGGTCGCCAACTGCGACAAGATCATCTTCAACTCCATCGGCCAGCTGCAGCGCTTCGAGGCGCAGACCGAGGGCACCATCCGTGGTCTGCGCGTCAACCCGCAGGTGAGCAGCTCCGACTATCTGCTGGCCGATCCGGCGCGTCCGTTCAGCCGCCTGGGCGAGCACGACCCGGCGAAGATCGAGCAGGTGATCGGCAAGATCAGCGGTTTCATGTTCCACAACAACTGTGAGAACGGTCGCTTCGATCTGTTCGACGAAATGCTGACCCGCATCGAGGAACGCTTCGGCCATCTGATCGCGCAGGTCGAGTGGGTCAGCCTGGGTGGCGGCATCCACTTCACAGGCGAGGGCTACCCGATCGATGCCTTCTGCGCGCGGCTCAAGGCTTTCTCCGAGAAGTACGGCGTGCAGGTCTACCTGGAGCCCGGCGAGGCGGCGATCACCCTGAGCGCCTCGCTGGAGGTGACGGTGCTCGACACCCTCTACAACGGCAAGAACCTGGCGGTGGTCGACAGCTCCATCGAAGCGCACATGCTCGATCTGCTGATCTACCGCCTCAACGCCAAGATGGCGCCCAACGACGGCGAGCACACCTGGATGGTGTGCGGCAAATCCTGTCTGGCCGGCGACATCTTCGGCGAGTACCAATTCGATCGTCCGCTGGCCATCGGCGATCGTCTGTCGTTCATCGACGCAGCGGGTTACACCATGGTCAAGAAAAACTGGTTCAACGGCCTGAAAATGCCGTCCATCGTGGTGAAGCAGCTCGACGGCAGCGTCGAGGTGGTTCGCGAGTTCACTTTTGACGATTACCTGTCCAGCCTGTCCTGACGAAAGCTGGCGGTGTAAGGAGAGATACGCAAATTGAAGAAGAACGTTCTTATCATTGGTGCAGGAGGTGTCGCCAAGGTGGTGGCCCATAAGTGCGCGCAGCACAACGACGAACTCGGTCGTATTGCTATCGCGTCGCGCAACATCTCCAAATGCCAGGCCATCATTGATAGCGTGCAGGCCAGGGGCAGCCTCAAACAGCCCGCCGAAATCAGGGCCTATGCCCTGGACGCCCTGGACGTGGAAGCGACCAAGGCACTGATCCGCGAGACCGAATCGCAGATCGTCATCAACGTCGGCTCCGCCTTCCTCAACATGTCGGTGCTGCGTGCCTGCATGGATACCGGCGCCGCGTATCTGGATACCGCCATCCACGAAGAGCCGGGCAAGATCTGCGAAACCCCGCCGTGGTATGGCAACTACGAATGGAGACACCTGGCCGAGTGCGAGGAGAAGGGCGTGACCGCCATCCTCGGTGTCGGCTTCGATCCGGGTGTGGTCAATGCGTATGCCGCGCTGGCGCAGCAGAAGTACTTCGACAAGATCGAGTCGATCGACATCCTCGACGTCAACGCCGGTTCCCATGGCAAGTACTTCGCCACCAATTTCGACCCGGAAATCAACTTCCGCGAATTCACCGGTCAGGTCTACAGCTGGCAGAACAGCCAGTGGACGACCAACAGGATGTTCGAGGTCAAACGCACCGACGACCTGCCCGTGGTTGGCGAGCAGAGCCTCTACCTGACCGGCCATGATGAGGTGCATTCTCTGTCCAAGCACCTCGACGTGCCGAACATCCGCTTCTGGATGAGCTTCGGCGAACACTACATCAACGTCTTCACCGTGTTGAACAACCTCGGCCTGCTCTCCGAGCAGCCGGTCAAGACCGCCGAAGGCCTGGAAGTGGTGCCGCTCAAGGTGGTCAAGGCCGTGCTGCCCGACCCGGCCTCGCTGGCGCCGGGCTACACCGGCAAGACCTGCATCGGCGATTTGGTCAAGGGCAGCAAGGATGGCCAGCCGCGCGAGCTGTTCATCTATAACGTGGCCGACCACGAAGACGCCTACGCCGAGACCGACAGCCAGGGCATTTCCTACACCGCCGGCGTACCGCCGGTCGCCGCCGCCCTGCTGGTGGCCCGTGGCGAATGGGATGCCAAGCGCATGGTCAACGTCGAAGAGCTGTCGCCCGAGCCGTTCCTGACGCTGCTCGATGCGATGGGCCTGCCCACTCGGATCAAGGATGAGCACGGCGACCGTCCCTGGAACCAGTAAGGCAGCCACACGCTGCAGGTGAACAGGAAAGCCCCTCTGCTTCGGCAGCGGGGCTTTTTGTTTTTGTACACCCAAGCCACAGCTTCTGCGGGTTTGTAGGAGCGAGCTTGCTCGCGAAGCTTTGGCGTGGCCTGATTCGCGAGCAAGCTCGCTCCTACAGACGTAGGGTGGAAAACCGCGAAATGTTTTCCACCAGCGTTCCCATTGGTGGAAAAGCCTTCGGCGTTTTCCACCCTACGCTGCAGCTGTACCTTTCCGCCTTGCTCATTTCACGCGACAATCGTCCGCATAAGCGCCGCCCCCACGAAGGGCGTCCATCTGGCAGCTGTGAGGAACCCCCTATGAGCAGCAACGATCGCGTCATCATCTTCGACACCACCCTGCGCGACGGCGAGCAGAGCCCCGGCGCGTCCATGACCGGCGAGGAGAAGCTGCGCATCGCCCGCGCCCTGGAGCGGCTGAAGGTAGACGTGATCGAGGCCGGCTTCGCCATCGCCAGCCCGGGCGACTTCGCCGCGGTGAAGCTGGTGGCCGACAACATCAAGGACAGTACCGTGTGCAGCCTGGCGCGCGCGGTGGACGCCGACATCGAGCGCGCCGCCGAAGCGCTGGCCGGGGCCAATTCCGGGCGTATCCACACCTTCATCGCCACCAGCCCGATCCACATGCAGTACAAGCTGCGCATGCAGCCGGAGCAGGTGGTCGAGCAGGCCGTGCGCGCGGTGACCAAGGCGCGCAGCCTGTGCGCCGACGTGGAGTTCTCCTGCGAGGACGCCGGCCGCTCCGAGATCGACTTCCTCTGCCGCATCATCGAGGCGGCCATCGACGCCGGCGCACGCACCATCAATATCCCCGATACCGTCGGCTATGCGATCCCGCACCAGTACGCCGACACCATCCGCCAGTTGCTCGAACGCATCCCCAACGCCGACAAGGCGGTGTTCTCGGTGCACTGCCACAACGATCTGGGCCTGGCGGTGGCCAACTCGCTGGCGGCGGTGGTCGCCGGTGCGCGGCAAGTGGAATGCACCATCAACGGCCTCGGCGAGCGGGCCGGCAACGCCGCGCTGGAAGAGATCGTCATGGCGATCAAGACCCGCCAGGACCTGCTTGGTGTGCACACGCGCATCGAGACCGAACACATCCTCGCCGCCTCGCGCCTGGTCTCGGGCATCACCGGCTTCCCGGTGCAGCCGAACAAGGCCATCGTCGGCGCCAACGCCTTCGCCCACGAGTCGGGCATCCACCAGGACGGTGTGCTCAAGCACCGCGAGACCTACGAGATCATGTCCGCGCAGTCGGTCGGCTGGAACGCCAACAAGATGGTCATGGGCAAGCACTCCGGCCGCGCCGCGTTTCGTTCGCGCCTGGAAGAGCTGGGCATCGTGCTGGAAGGCGACGAGCTGAACGCCGCCTTCGGCCGCTTCAAGGAGCTGGCCGACAAGAAGCACGAAATCTTCGACGAAGACCTGCAGGCGCTGGTCTCCGATACCCTGGCCGACGAGGCGCCGGAGCACTACAAGCTGGCCAGCCTGGACGTGGCGAGCAAGACCGGCGTGGTGCCGCAAGCGCAGCTGGTGCTGAGCATCGATGGCGCCGAACGTAGCGCGATCGCCCAAGGCTCCGGCCCGGTGGACGCCACGTTCAAGGCTATCGAGACCATCGCCGATTCGGGCGCCACCCTGCAGCTGTATTCGGTCAATGCCATCACCCAGGGCACCGACTCCCAGGGTGAGGTGACCGTGCGGCTGGAGAAGGGAGGGCGCATCGTCAACGGCAATGGCGCCGACACCGATATCGTCGTCGCTTCGGCCAAGGCCTATCTCAACGCGCTGAACCTGATGCAGGTCGGCGCCAAGGCACATCCACAGGTGGAAGGCGTTTGATCAGCGAAACCCGGCGTCGGGCCTACCTCGATGCCATGCAGGTGGCCAGCTGGCTGCCGCGTACCGAACTGCCCTTTGCCGCACCGTCGCGGCCGGAGCTGCTGCAGCCGCTCATCGATCCCGAGCCCGAGCCGGCGCAGCCGATAACTGCCGCGGCAACGGTCGCTGAAGGACCGGCGGAGCAGGCGCCTGCGTCAACCGCGCCGGCTGTTCGCCCGGAAAAACCGCAGCTGCGCGTCGTCATGCCCGAGCCGAAGAAGCCCGAGCCGGTCGTGGCCCCGGAGGTTCCGGCGGAGCAGCAGAAGCCAGTCGAGCCGCCGCCGCGCTTCGCCCTGCAATTGCTGCGGGCCGGCAACGTGCTGTTGCTGGTGGAGTTGCCCACGGGCGAATCCTTCCAGAGCCGCGATCCGGCCTACATCCTGCTCAAGGACTTGCTGCGCGCCGCGCGCCTGCCGGACAAGCCGCAGCAGGTCGGCGACGGCGAGCCGATCCGCTGGCCGCTGCTGCATCGCGGCAGCCTCGACCAGAGCGGCGATGCGGCGCGCGACTACGTGCAGGGCGTGCTCGCCGGCGAGCTGGAACAGATGGGCTGCGCCTGCCTCTGGCTGATCGGCCTGCCGGCGCTGCGTTTCGCCGGTGAGGTCGAGGCCGAGGCCTGCTATCGCGAGCTGAATATCGAAGGCATCGGGCCGGCGCTGGCGATGCCGGGGTTGGAGCACCTGATGGAGCAGCCCGGCAGCAAGGCCCGGTTGTGGCAGGCCATGCGGCGCAGCATGCCGCGCTGGGTCGTGGGTTTGAATACGGACATGAATGACCGATGAGCGATGCTGTCAGCTTCCGCCCGATGACCGCGGCGGATATCGAAACCGTGTTGAAGATCGAGTATGCCGCCTTCAGCCACCCCTGGACCCGCGGCATCTTCACCGACGCGCTGAGCGCCTACGAATGCTGGGTGATGTTCGAGGGCGAGCAGCAGGTCGGCCACGGCGTGATCAACGTGATCCTCGATGAAGCGCACCTGCTCAACATCACGGTTAAGCCGCAGAGCCAGGGCCGTGGACTCGGCCTGCGGCTGCTCGAACACCTGATGCAGCGGGCACACGAGCGCGGCGGACAGGAATGCTTCCTTGAGGTGCGCGCTAGCAACACCTCGGCATACCGGCTGTACGAGCGCTATGGCTTCAACGAAGTGGGGCGCCGGCGCGGCTACTATCCGTCCCCGGACGGGCGCGAAGATGCGCTGGTGATGGCCTGCACGCTGATCGACTGATGCGCCTGGCCGCCCACAGGAGGCACGCCGAGGTCCGCCAAGGCGCCTTCGGCGTGCCGGTTCACTGGCCCGGCTGCTTGTCCCGGCCGGAATCCAGCGGCGCTTCGCCTTCCAGCTCGTTGTCGTCCATCACATCGTCATTCTCGTGCAGCACCGCGTCGCCGCCGCTGAGCCCGGTGTCCTCGTCGCCGTCCGCCGGACCATCCCAGGGCTTGCCATCGAGCGGGTCGTAGCGCGCTTCTTCGGCTTCATCCAGGTCCACCCCGGCGCCTATGCTGTGCTCGGATACCACGCTCAGGTCCTGGTCGGCCGGTTCGCCATGGCCACGTTCGGAAGGCGAGCGCGAGCCGTCGTCGGGGATCAGCGTCTCGGGGGCCAGGTCGTCCATGGTGGTATCGCCATCGGGCACCTCGCCGGTGGTCATGCCGGCTTCGGCCACGCGCTCGGGCGGGAATTCGTCGAGGGCCTCCTCGGCTGGCACCGCATCGCCGATGCGCCCCTTGCGCTCATCCTTGCGGGCGCTGAAATCCAATGGTTCCATCGAGCCCATGCGATCTTCGGTATCGTCGATCTCGGCTGGTGTCGTGGGCCTCTTGTCACTCATGACAAACCTCCTGCTTGAACGGCGGGTCTGCAGGTTGTGACCCGGCCGGGAAGGGAAGATTCAGGCGTTGGCACGGCCCCGGCTGGCGTGGCGCAAATCGCGCGAACCACAAGCAGGGCGGCGCAGTCCTAACGTCATGAACGATCAATCCGAGCTACCGGCGCTGATCGCTGATCGTTGCGCCTTGTTTTTCGATGTGGACGGCACGCTGGCCGAGATCCAGCCCCGTCCGGAACAGGTATTCATCCCGTCCGATACGCTGCAGGCGCTCGAACGTCTGCAGGCCGAAGGCGTACCCGTGGCGCTGATTTCAGGGCGTCCACTGACGCAGATAGACCAGTTGGCGGCTCCCTTGCGTTTGCCGGCAGCCGGCGTGCATGGCACCGAGCGCCGCGGGGCCGATGGTGAGACGGTACGCCTGGCGCTCGATGACGCAAGGCTGAATGCCATCGAGCGAGAGCTCGCCACCGCCTGCGCCGAGCTGCCGGGCCTGCACCTGGAGAACAAGCAGGTCGCCTTCGCCCTGCATTTCCGCCTTGCACCCGAGCTGGAGGCCAGTGCACGCGCGCTGGCCGAGGACTTCGCCGCGCGCCATGCCGATGTGCTCGTTCTGCAACCGGGCAAGTGCGTGTTCGAACTCAAACCGCGCGGCGCGAGCAAAGGCGAGGTCATTCGTGCCTTCATGCAGGAGCCTCCCTTTCATGGCCGGTACCCGGTGTTCATCGGCGATGACCTGACCGACGAAGCCGGCTTCGAGGCGGTCAACGCCTTGCAAGGGTTGTCGATCAAGGTGGGGCCGGGGCAGACGCTGGCGTCCCGGCGACTGGCATCGGTGGCTGCCGTCGGGCATTGGCTCGAAGGGCTGTCGAAGAGGCAGGGCGAATCCATTCAACAACTCGACTGAGCGAGAACTTCCATGAGCCGACTTGTAGTGGTTTCCAACCGGGTGGCGCCGATAAAGGCCGGCAAGGTCGCCGCGGGCGGGCTGGCCGTCGGGATCCACGATGCGCTGCGCCAGTCCGGTGGCATCTGGTTCGGCTGGAGTGGCGAGGTGAGCGCCAATCCCGATATCGGCTGCGAGACGGTGGGCAACATCACCTATGCCACCCTGGCGTTGAACAAGCGCGACTACGACCAGTATTACCGCGGCTTCTCCAACGCCACCCTCTGGCCGATCTTCCATTACCGCATCGACCTGGCACGTTACAACCGCGAAGAATACGAGGGTTACCGGCGCGTCAATGCGATGCTCGCCGAGAAGCTGAAGCCGCTGCTCAAGCCTGACGACATCATCTGGATCCACGACTACCACCTGATACCTTTCGCCGAAGAATGCCGCCGGCTGAGCATTCGCAATCGCATCGGCTTCTTCCTGCACATTCCCTTTCCGCCACCGGAAATCCTCACCGTCATCCCGCCACACAACGAGCTGCTGCGCACGCTTTGCTACTACGATCTGATCGGTTTCCAGACCGATACCGACAGGCTCGCCTTCCAGGACTACATGACCCGAGAAGTGCGTGGCGTGATCGAGGCGGACGGCAGTCTGACGGCCTACGGGCAGAACTTCCGCGCCGGGGTCTATCCCATCGGCGTGGTGCCCGAGGAGATTCGCGAGCTGGCCGAGTCCTACAAGGGCCGCCGCCGGCCCATGCGGCGCAATACCGACGTGCTGCGCAAGAACATCATCAGCGTCGACCGGCTGGATTATTCCAAGGGCCTGGTGGAACGTTTCAAGGCCTACGAGGCCTTTCTCGACCGCTTTCCCGAGCACCGGCGCCTGGTCGAGTTCATCCAGATTGCACCGACCTCCCGCTCGGACGTGAAAACCTACCAGACCATTCGCCAGCAACTGGAAAGCGAGGCGGGGCATATCAACGGTCGCCTGTCCGACCTGGACTGGACGCCGCTGCACTACCTCAACAAGAGCCACGACCGACGCACACTGATGGGGTTGTTCCGCTATGCCGCCGTCGGCTTCGTCACCCCGCTGCGCGACGGCATGAACCTGGTCGCCAAGGAATACGTTGCCTCGCAGAACCCCGAGGACCCCGGCGTGCTGGTGCTGTCGCGTTTCGCCGGCGCGGCGAAGGAGCTGACCTCGGCGCTGATCGTCAACCCCTACGACTGCATCGGCATGGCCGAAGCACTGGACCGAGCGTTGCGCATGCCCTTGGCCGAGCGCAAGGATCGCTACGAGCACATGATGCGCGCGATTCGCGCGGCGGACCTGGATGCCTGGCGCGACATCTTCCTGAGAGACCTGCGGACATTCTCTTCCCGGCCCAGACCCGCCGCCAAAAAACCTCCCGTGGTGTCATGAAGCTGTGACCGCGGGAAAATAAGCATTGTCAAAAACCCGAACCCGTTCGTAAGGTGCGTGTCGGGATTGAGAAGGCAAGCAGATAGATGAACGACCTGGAACAGCTATTCGAGAACAACGCGCGTTGGGCTGAGGCGATCAATAAAGAAGACCCGACGTTCTTCGCAAAACTGGCCAAGCAACAGGCACCGGAGTATCTGTGGATCGGTTGCTCCGATGCACGAGTGCCGGCCAACGAGATTGTCGGCCTGTTGCCGGGCGATCTGTTCGTCCACCGCAACGTCGCCAACGTCGTGCTGCACACGGACCTCAACTGTCTTTCGGTCATCCAGTTCGCGGTGGACGTACTCAAGGTCAAGCACATCCTGGTCACCGGCCACTACGGCTGTGGTGGCGTTCGGGCCTCCATGCGCGACGACCAGCTGGGGTTGATCGACGGTTGGCTGCGCACCATCCGCGACCTGTATTACGAGCACCGTGAACACATCTCGACCTTTCCCACCGAGGAAGCGCAGGTCGACCGCATGTGCGAGCTGAACGTCATCCAGCAGGTCGCCAACGTCAGCCACACCAGTATCGTCCAGAACGCCTGGCACCGTGGCCAGCCGCTGGAGATTCATGGCTGCATCTACGGCATCAAGGACGGCATCTGGAAGGACCTCAACGTCACCATCAGCGGTCCCGAGCAGGTACCCGCGCAATATCGCCTGCGTCCGCGCCGGTCCATCTGAGTGGTTTCCCGCCAAGGATGGGCGTTTGCCGGCCTGCTGCTCGCCGTGCTCTGCTGGGCCGGTAATGCGCTGATCGCCAGAGCCTTCTACGCCGAAATTCCGCCGCTGAGCCTGTCGTTCTGGCGCTGGTCGTTGGCGACCTGCCTGCTGGTGCCCTTCGTCGCGCCCTCCATCTGGGCGCACCGGCAGACGCTGCGCGCCGCCGGCTGGCGCTTGCCGGTGGTCGCGGGGTTCGGTATCGCCAGCTATAACTCGCTGCTGTACACCGCCGCGCAAAGCACTGAAGCCATCAACCTCACGTTGCTCAACACCTGCCTGCCGCTGTTCACCTTCATCGGCGGTGGCCTGCTGCTCGGCGAGTGGCCGGCCCGGCGCGCCTGGTTCGGCATGGCCATCGCCGCGGGAGGCCTGCTCTATCTCATCAGCCGTGGCAGCTGGGCGGTGTTCAGCAGCCTGTCGTTCCAGACCGGCGACCTGATCATGCTGGTCGCGGTGCTGGCCTGGGCGCTCTACACCCTGCTGCTGCGGCGCTGGTCGCGCTTCCTGCAGGTGCCGCCGCTGACGCTGCTCTGCGTGCTGATGCTGATCGGCCTGCCGCTGATCACGCCGTTCTACCTGCTCGAACTCAGCCGCGTCGGCGGTTTCTCGGCCACCCCGGCCAACCTGGGGGCCATCGCCTATACCGCCATCTTCGCTTCCCTGGTCGCCTACCTCGGCTGGAACCACGGGGTGAAGACCGTCGGCGCCGCCAAGGCCGCGATGGTGACCTACCTGATGCCGGTGTTCACCGCGATCCTCGGCTGGCTGGTGCTGGGGGAGGGGCTACGCGGCTTCCACTGGGTGGGCGGCGGGCTGATCTTCGCCGGGCTGTTGTTGGCAACACGGCCTGGCGTGCAGGCGCGCTAGAAGGGGCACGCTTCAGGTTCCTTCCCGCAGCGCCTGGGCTCGGTACTCCTTGGCCAGTTGCCGTGCCAGGGCGATGAAGTTCTGTAGCGCCGGCGACTGGTTGAACTTGCGGCAGGTCAGGGTCAGCGGTGCGACCAGGCGCGGACGGGCACCGAGAATGCGGCGATAGACGACGCTTTCCCGATGAATACCGCGCATTGAGGCTGGCACCACCGAAATACCCTCACCGGCAGCGACCAAGCTGACGTTGGTCAGCATCCGTCCCACTTCGAAGGCGATTCGCGGCTGGAAACCGGCCGCTTCGCAGGCTTGCAGCAGCTTGGCGTACATCCCCGGCGCACCAGGGCGGCGCACCAGGATGAAGGGCTCGTCACGCACCGCCTGCAGTTCGACGGCCTCGGGATGGCTGGCCAGGGCTGGATGGCCAGCCGGCAATACCAACAGCAACTCTTCCACCAGCAGGCGATGGAATTCGATGCCGACGGGGTGGCTCACCGGTGCCCGGAGAATGCCGACTTCCAACTGGCCGGCGGCGGTACGTTCGGTCAGGTGACCGGCGTTGCCTTCCTCGAGCGTGAGGGAAACGGCGGGGTAGCGTTCGCGGTAAGCGCGGATGACGCGCGGGATCAGCGGGTGCGCTGCGGCGGACGAGGTGAAGCCGATGCTCAGCGTGCCCTCGATGCCTTCGGCGACGCGTGCGGCCCGGCGCGAAGCCTGCTGCACGCGGGCGAGGATGACCTTGGCCTCTTCGAGGAACACCGTGCCGCCGGTGGTCAGGTCCACGCCCTTGGGGTGGCGCTTGAATAGCTCGAACCCAAGCTCGGCCTCCAGCGCGCGGATTTGCTGGCTCAGCGGCGGCTGCTGCATGTTCAGGCGCACGGCGGCGCGGGTGAAGTGCCTTTCCTCGGCGACCATGACGAAATAGCGGAGGTGGCGAAGTTCCATGCGATGTCCTGCAGGGCGTTCACTCGGCGTACGGCCGAGCGGAGATGCCGATGGGGTAGGATAGGGCGCACTGAAGCGACAACAACAACGACATCGCTCGGCGGCCCATGATTCTAGCCAAGCTGTACCGCAACGACACCGTACTTATCCTGATCGCGATTGCCCTGGGCCTGACGCTCGGTATCCTGCGGCCGGAACTGGCCGTTCAGATGAAACCGCTCAGCAATGCGTTTCTCGGCGTGATCGGCCATGCGGTGCCGCCAGTGATGTTCGTGCTGGTCGCCTCGGCGGTGGCAGCGTTTGGCGAGCGCGGGCAGAAGACGCGCTGCGCCGGGCGCGTGATGACCTACTTTCTGCTGATGACCGCGCTGTCGCTGATCACCGGTGCGGGCGTCGGCATGCTGCTGACGCCCGGAGCCGATACCCTGTCGCTTCCGACCTCGACGATACGGCCCATAAGCGATCTGCCGACCGCGGCATTGACCAGTCTGGCGCACGTCATCGGTCACACGGTGATTCTCCCCGTATTGCTCGCAGCCTTTCTGTTCGGCCTGGGTCTTGGCTGCGCAGGCGAGACGGGCGCGCCGCTGCGACGCGGGCTCGATAGTGCCGTGGGCTGGTTGCTGAAAGCGCTGCGGCTTGTACTCAAGTTCGCCCCGCTGGCCGCGTTCGGTGCGATGGCCTACACCGTCGGGCGGTACGGCCCAGCATCCGCGTGGCCGCTGCTCAAGTTCGTTGGCACGGTCTATTTCGCCTGTGCACTGTTTATCGTCGTGGTGCTGGGGGTTGCGGCCCGGCTGGCCGGTTTCGGGGTGTTTCGGCTCATCGCCTATATCAAGGCCGAGCTGTGTCTGGTGGCCTTTACCGGGGCTTCGGTGGCGGCGTTGCCGGGGCTGATCGAAAAGCTCGAACGTGCCGGTTGCGCCCCCCGGGTGGTGCGCCTGGTGCTCAGTACCGGCTACACCTTCAACCTCGCCGGCTCGAATATCTATGTCACCTGCGCTGCGGTATTTCTTGTGCAGCTCGCCGGCGTCGCGCTGGATGGCTCGCAGTTGTTGGTCCTACTGTCGATTGCGCTGCTGACTTCGCTGGGCTCGACCAGTGCGGCGGGTTCCGCTTTCCTGACGCTGACCGCAACGATGGCCGGTCTGAACTTGGTGCCGCTGGAAGCGCTAGGTCTGTTGATCGGCGTCGAACGGTTGATGAAGTGTCGGTCGCTGACCAATGTGATCGGCAACACCCTGGCCTGCGTGGTGATTTCTGCCTGGAGCGGCGTACTGGATCGGGCGGCGCTGCGCGAGGCGCTGGCGCCTCGTCTACAGACGGCGTTTCCCGACACTGTGGCCGGGAAACGCTGAGGCTTAGTTTTTCACCAGAGCGTTGAAGGCCTTGTCCAGCGCAGCCTCGGCCTTGGCCAGTCGATCCCGGCGTGCATTCGTCCAGTGCTGGTCGCCGGCCAGCGCCTGGTTCGCCTGCTTGAGCATGCGCTGAACCTCCGCCGGCTGCGGGCCGCCAGTGCCGACACGGGTCTTGACCATGTTCTGCGGCGACAGCGTGGCGCGGAATGCCGATTCGCTCAGCGGCAGGCTGCGGGTCTTCCAGTCGTACTTTTCCGCCGCCTTGGTGAACAGGCGCTGCGCTTCGGCGTAGGGGAAGTTGGCCGGCACGAAGCCTTCCTTGCGCGCATGGCCGACCACGGCCGAGGCGAAGCTGTGACCGATGCGGAAGGGCACCTTGTGCTCGCGCTCCAGGGTGTCGGCGAGCTCCATCGAGGTGGTCCATTCCGCTTCCAGTTCTTCCAGTGCGCGTTCCGGGTTGATCACCAGTGCGTCCATCACCTTGCCCGTGCGGACGAACATCTGATGGGCGCTGTCGAATAAGCCGAGACTATCGAAGGCGAACTTGTAGTCCGTCATGCCGGTGGTGACGTTGTGCGCGCGCAGGGTGACGGTATGGGCGAGGCCAACCACATCCGAGGCCGATTCCCGCGCCCGCATGATCAGGCCCGGATTGCGCTTCTGCGGCATGGCGCTGCTGGTATAGGTGGAGCCTTCCTCGAGCAGCAGCCAAGGGCGAATCTGGTGATATTGCGTATGGATGTCGCCCAGCATCGCGCCGATGCGGATCGCCGATGACGAGGCGATGCCTGCCGCCTCGATGGGAATGTCATAGGTGGACACCTGCCCCGCATCCAGTGAGTTGTCGCGTACCTCATCAAAACCCAGCAATTCGGACAGCCGCTCGCGATTGAGTGGCCAGCCGGAATTCGCCAGCACCGCCGTGCCCATGGGGCTGCGGTTCAGCCGCTCGTACAGCTCGCGAATGCGCTGAGCGTCGCGCTCGAAGGCCGCCTCGTAGGCCAACAGGTAGTGCGCATAGGTGATCGGCTGCGCCTGCACGCCGTTGGTGTAGGCGGGGATCAGCGTATCGACATGCTGTTTCGCCAGCTCCAGCAACTGCGCGCGGGTGTCGTTCATCGCGTCGGTGTAGTCCAGCAACTGGCTGCGCAGGGTGGCGAGACGATAGGTCGCGTACATATCCTGACGGCTGCGGCCAGAGTGGATCAGCGAAGCCTGTGGGCCGATCTTGTCGATCATGATGCGCTCGATCTGCAGCACGTCGCTGGGCTTCTTGCCGTTCGGCTTGCCGGCTTGGTCGATGACGTGCTGGACGCCACGGGCGATCTCGCGGCCTTGCTGGCGGCTGACGATTTTCTCTTCGGTCAGCATGATGATGGAGGCCTTGTTGATCCGGTTGACCCAGGTGAACTGGTCGTCGTGCTTGCCTTGCCTGGCGCCGGAGCGTTCGACCGTGGCGCCGATCTTTGCCGCCTCGGCTGCGCATTCGGCGGTGGTACGGCAGGGCAGGTCGGCGGTATCCGCCGCTTGCAGGCTCAAGTGACAGGTGGCCAGGGCGAACGCCACGGCAAGGGAAAGCAGGGTTTTCTGCATATACATGGGAATCTCCTGTTCAGCGACACCGCCACCGCTCGGATGACGGATGTGCATGGCGATGGCCGTTACAGCAGCGGTAGCGTGTAGCTGAGAATGAAACGGGTCTGGTCGATGTCGTTGCCTGTGCTGCGGTAAGTGCCGTTGCGCAGCTTCATGCCGAAGTTCTTCAGCGCGCCTTTCTGGAACACGTAGCCGATATCGGTATTGCGCTCCCATTCATGGCCGCTGCGCCCGCCGGGGCCGTCGAAATCATCGCCGCGCAGATAGCGCGTCATGAAGGTCAGGCCGGGGATACCCTTGGCGGCAAAATCATAGTCGTAACGCAACTGCCAGGACTTCTCGCCGGGGCTGGCGAAGTCGGCTGAGATCATCACGTAGTTCACCAGGTAGGAATTGGTGCCGTTGAGGTGCGGGAAGCCGGTTTCGCCATTCATCGCCTGGTACGCGACGCCGAACCCATGGCCGCCTAGCTCGTAGGTGAACTTGGCGCCGAAGGCATCGTTGTCGACGTTGGTGTTGCCGGCCTCGGTGGAGCGGGCGAAGCGCAGGTCGCTCTTGAATGCCTGCTTGTCCCCCAGCGGCAGCACATGGGACAGGTTGAAGATGTGCTGGCGGTAGTTCTGGTCCAGATGGCCGTAGTTGTAGGCGGTGGTCAGGTTGTCGCTCCAGCGATAGCTGGCGCTGGCGAAATCGAACTTGTCGCTGGCCTGGCCGCCGCTGATGCCCTTGCCGGCCACCAGCATGTCTTCATTGGCGGAGGTATTGCGCAGGCTGTTCTGGGTAAGGCGGCCAGCGTGCAGGGTCAGCCCGTCGATTTCCTTCGAGGTCAGCATGCCGCCGCGGAAGGTTTGCGGCAGCAGGCGCGAATCGTTGGGCAGCACTGTTGGCAGCTTCGGCAACAGCGTGCCGACACGCAGCGTGGTCTTCGAGTAACGCGCCTTGGCCGTCGCGCCGAGTTGGCTGTATTCGTCTGGCGCCTTGTTGTCGCCTACCGGCAACAGCCCGGTGTTCTGTCGGTCAGGCCCCGAATCGAGCTTTACCCCGAGCAGGCCGATCGCATCGACGCCGAAGCCTACTGGCCCCTCGGTAAACCCGGACTCGAAATTGAGCAGGAAACCCTGCGCCCACTCGTCGCGTTTCGACTGGTTGGCGCCGTCCTGCCGGTAATCGGAATTGAGGTAAAAATTACGCAGCTCCAGCGCTGCCTTGCTGTCCGCAAGAAACTCCGCCATGACCACGCCGGGCATACCCGCACCCAGCGCGGCAACCGCAATGGCCGCAGCAAGCGGCTTCGGTGACTTGAGCATCACTGTCTCCTGGTTGTTCTTATTGGAGGTAGACGCAGCCGGCGCGAAGCCAGGCGGCATCTGCAGCGATGCTAATCAGCAGTGGGGAGGATTAAAAATATATAAATAATCTGATGTTGATATCTTTTCCGTATCTATCTGTGCGGCTGTCTAGTTCTTCAACGCTTGCTGTTACCGCATACCATGTGGCCTTTCATGGCCTCCTGCTTGACGATGAATTCACCCACCAGCGGGCGACTCTGCAGGTAGTGCTCGGTGGTCTTGTGGTGCGCGAAAGCCGCCTCGTCGCGGTACAGCTCGTAGAGATAGACGAGGTCAGGATCGTTCAAATCTTGCACCACATCGAACACCAGGCAATCCGGCTCGTGCTGCACCGAGGCGGCGGCGTTGACGCGCATGGCCTCCATGAACTTGTCGAACGAGCCCGGCGCGAGTTGGGTTTTCAGAATGAGGCAGTACATGAGCACTCCATTTTGTTTTAATGTGGGTCGCTCGATTGTATACAAGGAATAACAAGATGCCACAGCGTCCCGGTCGCCTTAACGGCCTGCGTCATCTGGCGCTCACCGCGCCGAACCTCGAAGAATGCGAACGTTTCTACGTCGATGTGCTGGGCATGGAAGTGCTCAACCGCGCCAGCAAGGATCTCGTCTACCTGACATGCGGCAACGACAACCTCTCCCTCGGTCGCGCTTCGGAAAAGAGCAGCGGCGTCCAGGCGATGGATCACTACGGCTTCATCGTCGACAGCCTTGAAGAACTCCACGCCTGGTACGAATACCTGAAGGCCCAGGGCGTCACCATGCTCGACCGCCCCTTCGCCCACCGCGACGGCGCCCACAGCTTTCATGTGCTCGATCCTGCGGGGAATACCGTGCAGCCGCTTTACCATCCGGCGATATCGGGGCAGCGGTTTAGCTGAGACAGTTGGGCGCGGTGCGCCTGCTGTTAAGGCGCTGTGAACGACAGGCCGTTGGGTAAGAACTGCGCCGCAACCATCCAGACCACCGCACCTATCAACCCCAACGACAGATGGCCAACGACGATCCCTATGGCGATCTGTTTCCAGAGCCCGGCGTACTTGTTGGACGAGGTAGCGGTGGTGCGGTAGGGCGTTTCGCGTTCGGCGCGGATGTTGTCGAAGTCATCTCTCATGGCGGGTACTCGATGCTGTTTGGCTAAACGGCAGGCACAAAAAAAGGGTTCAGCTTTCGCTGAACCCTTTCTTGAATATGGTGGCTACGCAGGGACTTGAACCCCGGACCCCAGCATTATGAATGCTATGCTCTAACCAACTGAGCTACGTAGCCAAGTGGCGCGCATTATTCGCGTCGCGCGGTTGTGTGTCAACCCTCCTGGTGCGCTTTTTCTGCCTGCTTTTTCAAATGCTTATGCCGCCGGTCCCGTGGTTGGCGGGGTGCTGCCGATCAGTCCCACTTTGGCGCAAAGCCGGGGTTGGCCAGGCGTTCGTTGCGATCCAGCGTGGCGATCTGTTGCATCTCTTCTTCGGTCAGGCGCAGCTCCCGGGCCGCGAGGTTGGCGGCGAGATTTTCACGCTTGGTGGAGGAGGGGATCACGGCGAAGCCCTGTTGCAGCAGCCAGGCGAGGGCGACCTGTGCCGGGCTGGCGTTGTGGCTTTCGCCGATGCGTTGCAGCACTTCGTCCTGCATTACCTTGCCGTAGGCGAGCGGCATGTAGGCGGTGATGTGGATGCCCTGGCTGCGGGCGAAGTCGATCACCTTGCGGCTCTGCAGGAAGGGGTGCACCTCGATCTGGTTGGTGGCGATGTTCTCGGCACCGATGGCGTCGATGGCCTGCTGCATGTGAGCGACAGTGAAGTTGGAAATGCCAATGGCGCGGGTCAGGCCGCGGGCCTTGGCTTCCATCATCCGCGCCAGGTAGTCGGCGACGGCCAGCTCGTCGTTGGGCGATGGCCAGTGCACCAGGGTGAGGTCCACCTGCTCCATGCGCAGCTTGCCCAGGCTTTCCTCCAGGCTGGGGAGCAGGCGGTCGGCGCCGAGGTTGGCGGTCCAGACCTTGGTGGTCACGAACAGCTCTTCGCGCGGGACGCCGCTCTCGGCGATGGCCTGGCCGACTTGCGCTTCGTTCTCGTAGATCTGCGCAGTGTCGATGTGGCGATAGCCGAGTTCGAGGCCCATCTTCACTGAGTCGATGACTTGCTGATCCTTGAGGCGGAAGGTGCCGAGGCCGAAGGCGGGGATGGTCATTGAGAATGCTCCTGTGGGTTGATCAATACGAGGCGGCGGTTGCCGGCTCCTGGATGGCGTTGTTCTGGTGGTGTTCGGACGATGTATCGGTGCGGTCCAGGCGGCCGCTCCAGAATGTCAGCGCCAGGGCGCCCAGCACCACCAGCGAGCCGATCCAGGCGGTATGGATCAGACCCAGGGAGGCGACGATATGTCCGCCGAGCCATGCGCCACCGGCGATGCCGAGGTTGAAGGCGGCGATGTTCAGGCCCGAGGCGACGTCGACCGCGTTTGGTGTGTAGTGCTCGGCCTGGCGTACCACGTAGACCTGCAGGCCGGGCACGTTGCCGAATGCCACCGCGCCCCAGAGCAGCACGGTCGCCAGTGCCAGCCAGGGGTTGGCCGCGGTGAAGGTCAGCGCGAGGAGCACCGCGGCCAGCAGCGTGAAGATCAGCTTGAGCGCACTGATCGGCCCGCGCCGGTCGGCCAGCTTGCCGCCCCAGATGTTGCCCACCGCCACTGACACGCCATACACCAGCAGCACCAGGCTTACCGCGCCTTCGCCGAAACCGCTGATCTCCTGCAGGATGGGCGCAAGAAAGGTGAAGGCGATGAAGGTGCCGCCGTAGCCGACGGCCGTCATCGCATAGACCAGTAGCAGGCGCGGCTGCTTGAGCACGGCCAGCTGCTGGACGATGGACGCGGGCTTGCTGTGCTGGATGTCGCGCGGCACGAAGAGCAGGCTGCCAATGAAGGCGATCACGCCGAGCAGGGATACCGCGAGAAAGGTCTCGCGCCAGCCGAGCTGCTGGCCGATGAAGGTGCCCAGTGGCACGCCCGTGACCAGCGCGACGGTAAGCCCGGTGAACATGATGGCAATGGCGCTGGCAGCCTTTTCCTTCGAGACCAGGCTGGTGGCGATGGTCGAGCCGATGGAAAAGAACACGCCGTGGGCGAGGCCGGTGACGATGCGCGCCAGTATCAGCGACTCGTATCCCGGTGCCTGCCAGGCCAGCAGGTTGCCGGCGGTGAACAGCACCATCAGCGACAGCAGCAACAACTTGCGCGGCACCTTGCCGGTCAGGGCTGTGAGCAGTGGCGCGCCGACCGCGACGCCAAGGGCATAGAGGCTGACCAGCAGCCCGGCCGAAGGCAGGCTGACGGCGAGATCACTGGCGATGGTGGGAATCAGGCCGACGATGACGAACTCCGTCGTGCCGATGGCGAATGCGCTGAGGGTCAGCGCGAGCAAGGCGATGGGCATGGAATGAAACTCCGGGTGGATTGCATGGCGCGCAGTGTCTACCGCAGACTCATGCGGAAAAACCGGGTCTCAGGCCAAACATAATTGACTGCGAGTCACTAATGAAAACGACGCTCGACGAGCTGCAAGCCTTCACTGCGGTGATCGACACCGGCTCCATCTCCAGTGCCGCTGTACAGCTCGGGCAGACCGCTTCGGGCGTTAGTCGTGCGCTGAGCCGGCTCGAAGCCAAGCTCGCGACCACGCTGCTGCGCCGCACCACCCGCCGTCTGGAGCTGACGGAGGAGGGCGCGGCGTTCCTGAGCCAGGCGCGGCGGATTCTCGAAGCGGTGGAGGAGGCCGAGGAGCAGATGTCGCGCCGATTGCAGCATCCGGCCGGGCGATTGCGGGTCAATGCCTCGGCGCCGTTCATGCTGCATGTGCTGGTGCCGCTGATCGGCGGGTTTCGCCAGCGCTACCCCGATATCGAGCTGGAATTGCACAGCAGCGACCAGATCATCGATCTGCTCGAGCACCGCACCGATCTGGCGCTGCGCCATGGGCCGTTGCGTGATTCCACCCTGCATGCCCGACCGCTAGGGCGCAGCCGGATTCGCGTGGTGGCCAGCCCGGATTACCTGGCGCGAAGCGGGACACCGCAGCGCGTGGAAGAGCTGGCCGATCATAGCCTGATCGGCTTCACCCAGCCGGAAAGCCTGAATCAGTGGCCGCTGCGTCATCCGCTCGGCGAAAGCTTTTCCATCGTGCCGAGCCTTTGGGCCTCCAGCGGCGAGACGATACGGCAACTGGCCCTCGCCGGCGAAGGCATCGCCTGCCTGTCGAGCTTCATGACGGCACGGGACCGCGCTGACGGTGCGCTGGTGGACGTACTCGCCGAATCGACCGTCGAGGTGCTGCAACCGATCCACGCGGTGTACTACCGCAACACTGCGCTGGCGGCGCGTATTACCTGTTTTCTCGACTATCTCAGCGAATGTCTGGCCGGCGAGGCGTGGACACAGCGCGGATGATCGGTCCGAACGATGCGAGGGCGCGCCTGCCTAACATTGCACACCTATGTGAGGAGACTTCCATGCTCAGCACAGCCTTTCCAAGTGATCCGCCACTGCCCAGGATGGCGGACGAATCGCCCCTGAACGATCTCGATGACGCCGAGAGCGATACCGAGCTGGACGACGGCGACACCTTGCCCGACGAAGTGCTCGAACAGCTGGAGAAAGAACCGCCGTTGCCGGACCCGATACCTGACCCTGGGGTGATGTAGCTGCGGTTGTCTCTGACGATCGCCCGGAGCGCAAGGAGGTTTGGGCATCGATCTGGTGCGGCCGAATAAATTCGGCCCTACATAACACCCGATGCGTTTGGCCCGGTGGCGTAGCGCCCATTCCTGATGAATGTTTTCGGACGTGCCCATGTCCCTGCGCGGGCACACCACTTCGAATACCGAAACGCAGCCAGCCCAGACAGGCCGCGCATCCCAAACGGTTTTCCCTTTTCTCAAGAGACGAAACGCATGACCAGGCGATTGTTGGTGGGCGTATTGCTGATCGGCCTGCATGCATTCGTCGGCGTCACCCTGATCCCGGATCTTGCGCTCGGGCCTTTCGGCAGTGTTCTGGCGTGGGCCTATCTCGCGCTTTCGGCAGTGCTGATGCGCTACGGCGTGCTGGTACGCGGCAAGGGCAATGCTGTGCTGGCGTGGTCCGGGTTGCTGGCGATGGGCATCTTTTCCAGCCTGTCGATATTTTCCCTGCTGCGCGCGTTCGTGCTGGCGGTTGCGTCGCTGGCAGGGTGGGAGTCGGCGCGCCTCGAGCAGGGCTCGGCGTATGCCGTGATCGTTGCGGTCGTCGCGGTGACGCTGTTCGGGTTGCTCAATGCGCGGCGAACGGCTCGGGTGGTCGAGCGCGACATCGCGTTGCGCAACCTGCCAGCCGCGCTGGAAGGGTTCAGCATCGTGCAGCTCAGCGACATCCATGTCGGCCCGACCATCAAGCGCGGCTATATCGATGCGATCGTCAAGCGAGCCAACGGGCTCTCGCCCGATCTCATCGTCATCACCGGCGACCTGGTGGATGGCAGCGTTGCCGACCTGCGCGACGACATCGCGCCGCTGGCACAGCTAAGCTCACGGCACGGCGTTTATGTGGTGACCGGCAATCACGAGTACTACTCCGGTGCGGACAGCTGGATCGCCGCGTTCGAGCGGTTGAACATGAAGGTACTCCTCAACCGACATGTGCTGTTGGCGCACGAGGGGGCTCGTCTGGTGCTGGCGGGTATCAGCGACTATTCCGCCGAGCTGTTCAATCCCGGCCATAGGAGCGATCCGCACGCGGCATTAGCCGGAGCGCCGGACGATGTGCCTCGCGTTCTGCTGGCGCACCAGCCCCGTTCAGCGAAGGCGGTGGTGGAGGCTGGGTGCCATCTGCAGCTGTCCGGCCATACTCACGGCGGCCAGTTCTGGCCGTGGATGCATTTCGTGCAGTGGCAGCAACCTTGGGTCGCGGGATTGCAGCGTGTCGGCGAGATGCAGGTCTACATCAGCCGTGGCACCGGTTACTGGGGCCCGCCGCTGCGCTTCGGCGCCCCGTCGGAGATCACCCGTATCCGCCTGAAGAAAGCGGACGACTTGGCGCCCTAGCTTGCCAACAGCTCGCGACGCAGCAGGAGGTAATCCTCGCCTTCCCGCTGGCCACGGCGCAACGGATTGCGGGTGCAATGCGGGGCGAAACCGGCATCGACGAAGCGATAGGGCAGGTGCTCGTCGCGGCCGGGCGGTATCCCGAGCCGGGTGGTCTGGATGATGTCTGGCCGGGCGCCGATATCGTCGATGCGCAGCCGTGTGGGGTGCATGCGTTGCGCATTCCATTCCTTCACGGTGAGGCCCAGCGCCTTGCACAACAGCGTCTGGCCGGAACAGAGTCGGGTGAGCGGGCGGGCGCCGCCGGCAGCGGCGGGGCTGTTGCTGCGCATGCGCTCGATGGACGCCTCGCAGGAAAGCGTGTCGACCCAGGGATAGCCGGCCTTGATGCAAACGGCGTTGCCGTCGCCCTGCACGCTGAAGTTCAGCGAGTCGCCGCCGCGGGAGTAATAGAGGTACAGGTGGCCGGCGGGCATGAACATGGCACGTCGCGAAGGGCTGTAGCCGAGCGAGGAGTGGCTGGCCTTCTCGTCTATGTAGTAGGCCTCGGTCTCGATGATGCGAGCCGACAACCACAGCCCGTCGACGCAATGGCGAATCACGGTTCCCAGCAATTCCTGGGCGACCAGTTGCGCGTCCCGGTCGAAAAAAGCGTCGTCGAGAAACTGTGATGGCGATTCGGTAAGGCTGTTCATCTGCGCTCCAGCTTCGGCAAGTCTGCCTGTTCCGACCGCACAAGCGGGACGAATGTCCGTGTCTGGAGCGCCAGTCGTCAGTGCGGCTGATGGGATGCGGTGGCCAGAATGTAGAACGCCCCGCATTGCGGGGCGTTCCAGTACGTCTTGCGCGTTGGTCAGACGTTGAAGCGGAAGTGCATCACATCGCCGTCCTTGACGATGTATTCCTTGCCTTCCAGGCGCCACTTGCCGGCTTCCTTGGCGCCGGCTTCGCCCTTGTACTGGATGAAGTCGTTGTAGGCGATGACTTCGGCGCGGATGAAGCCTTTCTCGAAGTCGGTGTGGATCACGGCGGCAGCTTGCGGGGCGGTGGCGCCGACCTTGACGGTCCAGGCGCGGACTTCCTTCACGCCGGCGGTGAAGTAGGTCTGCAGGTTGAGCAGTTCGTAGCCGGCACGGATCACGCGGTTCAGGCCCGGCTCTTCGAGGCCGAGGGCTTCGAGGAACATGTCCTTCTCCTCGCCGTCTTCCAGTTCGGCGATTTCCGCTTCGATCTTGTTGCACACCGGCACCACGATGGCGCCTTCTTCTTCGGCGATGGCACGCACGATGTCCAGCAGCGGGTTGTCCTCGAAACCGTCTTCGGCGACGTTGGCGATGTACATCACCGGCTTGCTGGTCAGCAGATGGAAGCCGCGGACGGTCTGCTTCTCCTCGGCGCTCATGTCGCGCAGCAGGGTACGCGCCGGCTTGCCTTCGGTGAGGTGCGGAATCAGTTTTTCCAGCAGGGCCTTCTGCGCCAGGGCTTCCTTGTCGCCGCCCTTGGCGTTGCGGGTGACTTTCTGCAGCTGCTTCTCGCAGCTGTCGAGGTCGGCGAAGATCAGTTCCAGGTCGATGATCTCGATGTCGCGCTTGGGATCGACCGAGTTGGCGACGTGGATGACGTTGTCGTCCCGGAAGCAGCGCACCACGTGGGCGATGGCGTCGGTCTCGCGGATGTTGGCGAGGAACTTGTTGCCCAGGCCTTCACCCTTGGAGGCGCCGGCGACCAGACCGGCGATGTCGACGAATTCCATGGTAGTGGGCAGGACGCGCTCGGGCTTGACGATCTCGGCCAGCGCCGCCAGGCGGGCATCGGGCATCGGCACGATGCCGCTGTTCGGCTCGATGGTGCAGAAGGGGAAGTTTTCCGCTGCGATACCGGATTTGGTCAGAGCGTTGAACAGGGTGGACTTGCCGACGTTGGGCAGGCCAACGATGCCGCAATTGAATCCCATGAGTGATAAACCCTCGCAGATGAATCGAAAAAGGGGCTGTCAGGCCTTCTGGCTGTGCAGCTTTTGCATCGCCTTGGTCCAATCGCCGGCCAGGATTTCCGGCAGGGCATCGAGGGCGAAATCAATGCTGGCGTCCAGCTTCTCCCGTTCGGCCTGCGGCGCGCGGCCGAGCACGTAACCGGTCACCTGGCTGCTGTGGCCGGGGTGGCCAATGCCGAGACGCAGGCGGTAGAAGTTGTTCTGGTTGGCGAGCCTGGCGATGATGTCGCGCAGGCCGTTGTGCCCGCCGTGTCCGCCGCCTTGCTTGAGTTTGGCGACGCCGGGAGGCATGTCGAGCTCATCGTGGGCAACCAGGATGGCCTCGGGGGGAATTCGGAAAAACCCGGCCAGTGCCGCCACCGCCTGACCGCTGCGGTTCATGTAGGTGGTGGGGATCAACAGGCGGACATCTTCGTCCTGATGGCGAAACTTGCCGACCAGGCCGAAGTACTTGCGATCGACGCTGAGGTTGGCGCCTTTTGCAGCCGCCAGGCGCTCAACGAAAAGGGCCCCTGCGTTATGCCGGGTCTGGTCGTATTCGGGGCCTGGATTTCCCAGGCCGACGATCAGTTGTACGGCGGTCACGTCAGAGGCCCTTCCTTCAGCTGGCTGCGAGTGGTTACTCGGCAGCGCCTTCTTCTTTCGGTGCGTCTTCCTTGCTCACGCGCGGGGCGTGAATGTTGACGACCGGCAGGTCGCTGCCGTGCTGCAGGGCGACGAAAGCAACGCCTTTCGGCAGCTTCAGGTCGCTCATGTGCAGAACCTGGCCGACTTCCATCTTGGCGATGTCGACTTCGATGAAGTCCGGCAGGTCTTGCGGCAGGCAGGTCACTTCGGCATCGGGCAGGTTCAGGTAGATCTCGCCACCCTGCTGCTTGACGCCAATGGAGGTTTCCTGGTTGATCAGGTGCACCGGAACGGTGGCGGTCAGCTTCTGGCCGGCGACGACGCGCTGGAAGTCAGCGTGCAGAACGAAGCCCTTGGCCGGATGACGCTGCAGCGCCTTGATCACCACGTCCTGGCTCTTGCCATCGACGCTCAGCTTGATGATGTTGCTGAAGGCGATTTCGTTTTCCAGCATCTTGGCCAGGTCTTTGGCCAGAATGCTGATCGATTGCGGCGCAGCTTCACCACCGTAGATCACGGCCGGTACGAGGCTGGCGTTACGACGCAGGCGGCGGCTCGCACCTTTCCCCAGGTCGGAACGCTCTTGGGCATCCAGTTTGAAGTCAGTCATTGTGTTTCTCCAGGTAGCAACGCGCCCGATGTGCTTGCGACCAGCACTATCGGGCGGTTGGACAAAAGCCTCGCACGGGGCGAGGCACATTTTCGTTCGGCGCGAAGGACCAGGCTTGTGGCCTAGCGGAACATCGCGCTGATCGATTCAGCATTGCTGATGCGGCGAACCGCCTCAGCCACCATTGGCGCGATGTCCAATTGGCGAATACGGGTACAGGACTGGGCCGCGGCCGACAGCGGAATGGTATTGGTCACCACCAGCTCGTCGAGGATCGAGCCTTCGATGTTCTCGATGGCGCGACCGGACAGGATCGGGTGGGTGCAATAGGCATAGACCTTTTCCGCACCGTGCTCTTTCAGCGCAGCGGCGGCGTGGCACAGGGTGCCGGCGGTATCGACCATGTCGTCGACCAGGATGCAGGTACGACCATCGATATCACCGATGATGTGCATCACCTCCGACTGGTTGGCCTTCGGCCGACGCTTGTCGATGATCGCCAGATCCACGCCGAGCGACTTGGCCACCGCACGGGCGCGGACCACGCCGCCGATGTCGGGGGAAACGATCATCAGATTCTCGAAGCGCTGCGCCTGGATGTCATCAACCAGGACCGGCGAGCCGTAGATGTTATCCACGGGCATGTCGAAGAAGCCCTGGATCTGATCGGCGTGCAGGTCGACGGTGAGGACGCGGTTGACGCCCACCACATCGAGCATGTCGGCCACGACCTTGGCGCTGATCGGCACGCGCGCCGAGCGCGGACGGCGATCCTGGCGGGCATAGCCAAAGTAGGGGATGACGGCCGTGATGCGAGTGGCCGAGGACCGGCGGAAGGCGTCTGCCATTACCACCAGTTCCATCAGGTTGTCGTTGGTGGGTGCGCAGGTCGGTTGGATCAGGAAGACGTCCTTGCCGCGAACATTTTCATTGATTTCGACACTGATTTCGCCATCGGAAAACTTTCCGACGTAGGCATCACCGAGGGGGATGTGCAGCTGACGTACGACACGCCGGGCCAGATCGGGGTTGGCGTTCCCCGTGAAGACCATCATCTTGGACACGCGCAGTACCTGCCTGAGGGTGGATCCGATGAAATAAAAAGCTGTTCAAAAGGCCGGGCTTTTTGAACAGCTCTCAAGTGTATGGCAGGGGCGGCTGGATTCGAACCAACGCATGCCAGGATCAAAACCTGGTGCCTTACCGCTTGGCGACGCCCCTGTAGATTCAAACTGAATGTGCCTGCGATCGTACGAGCCTTGAAAGGTTATGGCAGGGGCGGCTGGATTCGAACCAACGCATGCCAGGATCAAAACCTGGTGCCTTACCGCTTGGCGACGCCCCTGTATCGTACAACCGAATGCTAGGCATTCACTTCCTGCGCCATTTTCGCGAGCTTGCGGTGCAACATCGAAACGTTGCGCCCCTGGGCCACGAATCCTGGCATATGGTCTGGAAGTTGGCGGCAGACTTTATCAGCCTCGCCCTTGTTTGGAAAGCTCCCAAACACACAAGCTCCAGTGCCGGTCATTCTTGCTGGAACGAATTTATTCAACAAGCTCAAAGCGTTACGTACTTCTGGATAACGCTTCTCGACCACCGGCTGGCAGTCGTTACGACCACCCCCTGCAAGAAGGCTGCGAACTGTAATGGCCGGGGTATTGCGTGTCAACTCCGGGTCGGAAAATATTTCCGCTGTACTAACAGAGACTTGCGGGGCGATGACGAGGAACCAGGGCTCGCTCAATTGCACCCTTTGCAGCCGTTCGCCGACGCCCTCGGCGAAGGCCGCGTGACCGTGAACGAACACCGGTACGTCGGCGCCCAGGCTCAGCCCGATCTGTGCCAGGCGGTCTTCGCCGAGCCGGGTTTGCCAGAGGTGATTGAGGCCGACGAGAGTGGTGGCGGCATCGGAGCTGCCACCGCCGATTCCACCGCCCATGGGCAGGCGCTTGAGCAGCTGGATATCGGCGCCCAGCGCCGTGCCGCTTGCTGCCTGCAGCTGTCGAGCGGCACGGACGATCAGGTTGCTGTCGTGGTCGACGCCCGGCAGCTCGGTGTGCAGGCGTATCTGTCCGTCGCTGCGCGGGGTGAAGGTCAGTTCGTCGCCATGATCGAGAAACTGAAACAGCGTCTGCAGCTCGTGATAGCCATCGGCGCGCCGGCCGAGGATGTGCAGCATGAGGTTGAGCTTGGCCGGGGCGGGTAGCGTCAGGCTGCGCATCATTGACCGAGCTGGCGGGGTTGCCAGTCCTTGATGACCAGGGTGATCTGCAGGTCGCGCCCGCTCAGCTTGATTCGTGCGGGCAGGGCGAAGCCGTTTTCTTCGCTGTAGCCCAGGTATTCCACGTCCCAGCCATCCTGCTGCAGCATGGCCAGGCGGCTCTGGCCGTCCAGCGAGAGGCGGCTGCGGCTGTCCGGTGCGGGCAGGCCGCGCACCCACCAGAGCAGATTGGAGACCGGCAACTGCCAGCCGAGCTGGCTCTGCACCAGGGCTTCGGGCGAGTCGGCTTCGAAGCGGCCCTGGCCGGCGACCTCCAGCGCGACCGCATCCGGGCGGCCGGTCAGGCGGGTGGCGCCGCGGCCCAGCGGGCCGGAAAGGCGAATGTCAAAGTACTCCTGGCGCTGCAGCCAGAACAGCGTGCCGCTGCCGGATTCCTGCGGGGCGCGAATGCCGATCTTGCCGCTGATCTGCCAGCCGTCGATCTCGCTGACTTGCTCCTTGTGCGTCGCCCAGTCCTGTGAATTGCCGGAGCCTTCGACCGACTCGCGTGGACCGAAGCCGGCGCAACCGGCGAGTAGCAGTATCAGACAGGGGACGAGCAGGTTTCGCAGCAGCATGGGTCAGGGTTTCTCCGAGCCGGTGAGGCGTTGCAGGGTATCGCGCAGGATCTTGCTGTCGGGTTCGGTCTTCAACGCGTCGGCCCAGACGGTGCGGGCTTCCTTGCGTTGGCCGGAGACCCAGAGCACTTCGCCCAGGTGGGCCGCGACTTCGTGATCGGGGAAGCGTGCATGGGCCTTGCGCAGCTGGGCCTCGGCTTCCTGCAGGTTGCCGAGGCGATAGTGGGCCCAGCCGAGGCTGTCGAGAATCGCCGGGTCGTCGGGGTTGAGCTGGTAGGCCTGCTCGATGAGCGCGAGGGCCTCGGCGTGACGGTCGGTGCGGTCGGCCAGGGTGTATCCGAGGGCGTTGAGCGCCATGGCGTTGTCCGGCTCGCGTTCGATGATGAAGCGCAGGTCATGCTCCAGCTGTGCCAGGTCGCCACGCTTCTCGGCCAGTATCGCTCGGGTGTAGAGCAGGTTGAGGTCGTCGGGAAACTGCTGCAGCGCCTGTTCGGTCAGTTGCCAGGCCGGTTCGAGCTGCTGCTGCGCGGACAGTGCCTCGATTTCCATCAGGTACAGCTGGATGGCGTAGTCGGGCTGCTCGTCGCGGGCCTGCGCCAGCAGGCGTGAGGCTTCCTCGTGACGGCCCAGCTCGAACAGCACTTCGCTCTGCATCAGCTTGGCGGGCAGGTATTCGTTGCCGCTGCCTACCTGCTCGAACGCCGCCAGAGCTCGCTCGGGTTCGCCCAGTGCGCGATAGGCGCGACCGAGGTTGAAGTGCGCGGCATCGAGGTGGCTGCCGCGCTCGATCAGCTCCTCGAGGTAAACGATGGCTTCGCGCCAGGCTTCTGCCTCCAGGCACACCAGCGCCATGGAGAAGCGCAGGTCATCGTCGCCTGGGTGCTGCTGCACCAGGGTGGCGAACTCGCCCATGGCTTCTTCCAGGCGGTCGTTTTCCACCAGCAGGCGCGCATAGGTGAGGCGCAGGCGCTTGTCGTCGGGGTTGCGTCGCAGATTCTTCTCCAGCAGCGGCAACGCCTCGTCGCCGCGCTCCAGTCCTTGCAGCAGGCGCGCCTGGAGCAGCACCGAGGGGATCTGCTGCGGCTGGTCCGGCTGGGCCTCGAGCAGGTCCAGGGCTTCCTGCGGGCGATCGTCCTGCTGCAGCAGCAGCGCCTTGCCGAAGATCAGCTGCGGATTGTCGGGATGCTTGTCGAGCAGGCGGTCGAAGCTCTGCAGCAGGCCGGCGCGGGTATCAGGATCGGTCTGCGCCGCCGACAGCGCGAGAAAGTCGAAATGGGTGTCGCCCTGGCCCTGCAGGACCTTCTCCATGAAGGTCAGCGATTCGTCATAGCGCCCGGCGCGAGCCAGCTGCACCGCTGCGGCGCGCTGGGCGTCGAGGTTTTCCGGTGCGTTACGGGCCCAGATCAGCGCCGTATCCAGCGCGGCCTGTTCGGCGCCGAGGTAGTCGGCGATGCGAAAGCCACGCTCGGCCACGGCCGGGTCCTGCGTCGCATTGGCCTGCTGGACGTAGTTGCCCAGCGCGATGTCGAAACGGTTGCGCTGCCCGGCAAGTTCCGCCACCAGCAGCGCATAGAGTGTCTCGCGACTGAACGAGCCATATTCCCGCGGTGCTTCGGCCTGAGGCTCGGGGGTGCTGTCCTCGACCGGCGGGCTGCTGTGGGGCGCACTCTGCATGAGGCTTTGGCAGCCACCGAGAAACAGCAGGGCGGTGAAGGCGACGAGTTTGTTCATGGGAATCTACGGCGGGTGTGCGGTCTCGGCATGATGACACAAGCCATCCGGCAAGCCCATGGGCGGGCCTGTCGGCCGTATCGATGCATTCAGACAATGACGACCGATGGTTGTTCTGAAGCAGCCGAAGTAGGAGAATCCCGCGCTCCGTTTTCGAATCAGCGACCCTGCATGGCTTTCATCGCGCTTGGCATCAATCACAAGACCGCATCGGTGGACGTGCGCGAGCGAGTGGCGTTCACGCCCGAGCAGATGGTCGAGGCGTTGCAGCAGCTGTGCCGGGTCACGCCCACCCGCGAGGCGGCGATCCTGTCGACCTGCAACCGCAGCGAGCTGTATCTGCAGCAGGATCAGGTCGAAGCCGAGGCGGTACTGGCCTGGCTGGCCAGCTATCACCGATTGAGCCTGGAAGAACTCAAGGCCTGCGCCTACGTGCATACCGACGATCAGGCGGTGCGCCACATGATGCGGGTCGCCTCGGGGCTGGATTCGCTGGTGCTCGGCGAGCCGCAGATCCTCGGCCAGATGAAGTCCGCCTATGCCGTGGCACGTGAGGCCGGCAGCCTCGGACCTCTGCTGGGCCGCCTGTTCCAGGCCACGTTCAGCACCGCCAAGACCGTGCGCACCGACACCGCCATCGGCGAGAACCCGGTATCGGTCGCTTTCGCCGCGGTCAGCCTGGCCCGGCAGATATTCGCCAATCTCGACCGCAGTCAGGCCCTGCTGATCGGCGCCGGCGAGACCATCACGCTGGTGGCCCGTCATCTGCACGAGCAGGGCGTCAAGCGCATCGTGGTCGCCAACCGCACCCTCGAGCGGGCCAGTGCGCTGGCCGAGCAGTTCGGCGCCCAAGCGATCCTGCTGGCGGATATCCCGCAGGAGCTGCACAACTGCGACATCGTCATCAGCTCAACCGCCAGCCAGTTGCCCATTCTCGGCAAGGGTGCGGTCGAGCAGGCGCTGAAGAAGCGCAAGCACAAGCCGATGTTCATGGTCGATATCGCCGTGCCCCGCGACATAGAAGCGCAGGTCGGCGAACTGGACGACGTCTACCTCTATACCGTCGACGATCTCCATGAGGTGGTCGCGGAAAACCTCAAGAGCCGGCAGGGTGCGGCGATGGCCGCCGAGGAGCTGGTGGCCGCCGGCACCGAGGACTTCATGGCCCGCCTGCGCGAACTGGCCGCCGTGGATGTCCTCAGGGCCTACCGGCAGCAGGCCGAAGGCATTCGCGACGATGAGCTGGCCAGGGCCCAGCGGCTGCTCGCCAACGGCGGCAATGCGGAGGAGGTACTGGCCCAGTTGGCCCGGGGCCTGACCAACAAGCTGCTGCATGCGCCCAGCGTGCAATTGAAGAAGCTTTCCGCCGAGGGCCGGGTGGAAGCGTTGAGCATCGTTCAGGAAATTTTCGCCTTGCCAGGCCACACGGACAAATCATGAAAGCGTCGTTGCTCAACAAACTCGACATCTTGCAGGACCGCTTCGAAGAGCTGACGGCGCTGCTTGGCGATGCCGAGGTGATCAGCGACCAGACCCGCTTCCGCGCCTATTCGCGCGAATATGCCGAGGTCGAGCCGGTCATCGTTGCCTACTGCGATTTCCTCAAGCTGCAATCCGACCTCGAAGGCGCCCAGGCGCTGCTCAAGGACAGCGATCCGGATGTGCGCGAGATGGCCGAGGAGGAGGTCGAGCAGGCCCGCGGCCAGCTGGAAGAAATCGAGGCGCGCCTGCAGCGCATGCTGCTGCCCAGGGACCCCAAGGACGGCCGCAACGTCTTCCTGGAAATCCGTGCCGGCACCGGTGGCGACGAGGCGGCGATCTTTTCCGGCGACCTGTTCCGTATGTATTCGCGCTATGCCGAACGGCAGGGCTGGCGGGTCGAGATCCTGTCCGAGAACCCCGGCGAGCATGGCGGCTACAAGGAAGTGATCTCCCGCGTCGAAGGCGACAACGTGTTTGCCAAGTTGAAGTTCGAGTCCGGTGCTCACCGCGTCCAGCGCGTGCCGGAAACCGAATCCCAGGGCCGCATCCACACCTCGGCCTGTACGGTGGCGGTGCTGCCGGAGCCGGACGAGCAGGTCGCCATCGAGATCAACCCGGCCGATCTGCGAATCGATACCTACCGCGCCTCCGGGGCCGGCGGCCAGCACATCAACAAGACCGACTCGGCCGTACGCATCACCCACCTGCCCAGCGGCATCGTGGTCGAGTGCCAGGAAGAGCGCTCGCAGCACAAGAACCGCGCACGGGCGATGGCCTGGCTGGCGGCCAAGTTGCAGGACGTGCAGGACAGCGCCGCGCACAAGGAAATTTCCGATACGCGTAAGCTGCTGGTCGGCTCCGGCGACCGCTCCGAACGCATCCGTACCTACAATTTCCCCCAGGGGCGGGTGACCGATCACCGCATCAACCTGACCCTGTATTCGCTCAACGAAGTCATCGGCGGCGCCGTGGAGCAGGTTATCGAACCATTGCTGCAGGAATACCAGGCCGACCAGCTGGCCGCGCTGGGAGATTGAAAGGGGGCGCAAGCCTGAGCGGCATTCGTTTAGCCGTAAGCCCTAGGTAAGGAGCCCGCACGCACCAGTTCCCTCTCCCCACGCGGGAGAGGTTAGGGAGAGGGGGCGAGGCCAACTCTCTCAACCAAACGCCACTCGACCCGAATGCCATGGCCACCATCCAATCCCTGCTCGACATCGCCGATCTACCCGACTCACCGAGCGCCAGGCTCGATGCCGAGTGGCTGCTGGCCGCCGCGCTGGACAAGGCGCCTAGCTACCTGCGTACCTGGCCCGAGCGCGAGGTTCCGGCCGGTTGCGAAGCACGCTACCTTGCCGATCTGGAGCGCCGCCGCCGCGGCGAGCCGGTGGCCTATATTCTGGGGCGCCAGGGTTTCTGGAGCCTTGAGCTGGAAGTGGCGCCGCACACTCTGATTCCCCGTCCGGACACCGAACTGTTGGTCGAGACCGCTTTGCAGCTGCTGCCGGCAGCGCCTGCGCAGGTGCTGGATCTGGGGACTGGCACCGGTGCGATTGCGCTGGCGCTGGCCAGCGAGCGGCCGGCCTGGCAGGTGACCGGCGTGGATCGTGTCCCTGAAGCCGTTGCCCTGGCAACGCGCAATGCACGGCGGTTACAGCTGGATAATGCCCGCTTTGAAGAAAGCCACTGGTTTTCCGCGCTCGAGGGCAGGCGTTACCAGTTGATCGTCAGCAATCCGCCCTACATTCCGGCGAGCGATCCGCATCTGCGACAGGGCGACGTGCGTTTCGAGCCGGGTAGCGCGTTGATAGCCGGCGAAGACGGGCTTGACGACATTCGCCAGATCGTTGCCCGGGCGCCAGGATATCTGCGGGCGGCAGGCTGGCTGCTGTTGGAGCACGGCTACGACCAGGCCGCGCAGGTGCGAGCGCTATTGATCGACGGTGGTTTCGTCGATGTCGAAAGCCGTCGTGATTACGGCGGACACGAGCGCATCAGCCTGGGGCGCCTGTCATGAAGCAACACTTTCGGGAGAACTGATTGCATGCTGAGCGATGACGAACTGCTGCGTTATAGCCGGCAGATACTGCTGAAACAGATCGATATCGATGGCCAGCTGAAGCTCAAGCAGAGCCGCGTGCTGATCGTCGGGCTGGGCGGATTGGGGTCGCCGGTGGCGCTGTACCTGGCCGCAGCGGGCGTCGGCGAGCTGCACCTGGCGGATTTCGACACCGTGGACGCGACCAACCTGCATCGTCAGATTCTTCACGACACGACGTCGGTGGGGCGGACCAAGGTGGATTCGGCCATTGAGCGGATCGAGGCGCTCAATCCGCTGGTCAAAGTTGTGCCTCTGCGCACGGCGCTGGATGCCGACTCGCTGGGCCCGGCCGTCGCTGCGGTGGACCTGGTGCTGGACTGTACCGACAACTTCGCGATTCGCGAGGCGGTCAATGGCGCCTGCGTGGCGGCCGGGAAACCGCTGGTCAGTGGTGCGGCGATTCGCCTGGAAGGCCAACTGTCGGTGTTCGATCCCCGCGTTGCGAGCAGTCCCTGCTATCACTGCCTCTACGGGCACGGCAGCGAAGCCGAGCTGACCTGCAGCGAGGCCGGGGTGGCGGGGCCGCTGGTGGGGCTCGTGGGCAGCCTGCAGGCGCTCGAAGCGTTGAAGCTGCTTGCCGGCTTCGGTGAGCCACTGGTGGGGCGGTTGCTGCTGATCGACGCTTTGACCAGTCGCTTCCGCGAGTTGAAGGTCAAGCGCGACCCGGCCTGCGCGGTCTGCGGAACGCGCAATGGATAGAGCGAACGCCCCCGTTGGCGTGTTCGACTCCGGCGTGGGTGGGCTGTCGGTGTTGCGTGAGATTCGCGCGCGCCTGCCCCGAGAGGGATTGTTGTACCTGGCTGATAGTGGCAATGTGCCCTACGGCGAGAAGAGCCCCGACTTCATTCGCGAGCGTTGCCGTTCGATCGCCTCGTTTCTGCTGGATCAGGGAGCCAAGGCGCTGGTGCTGGCCTGCAACACCGCGACCGCCGTCGGGATCGCCGAGTTGCGCGAGCGCTATCCTCAGGTGCCGCTGATCGGCATGGAGCCAGCGGTAAAGCCTGCCGCCCGAGCGACACGCAGTGGCGTCGTCGGCGTCCTGGCGACTACCGGTACCTTGAAGAGCGCGAAGTTCGCCGCGTTGCTCGATCGTTTCGCCAGCGACGTGCGGGTGGTTACCCAGCCCTGTCCGGGCCTGGTCGAGTGCGTCGAGGCCGGCGAGCTGGCCAGTGCCGCCACGCGCGAGTTGCTGGCCGGTTATGTGCAGGCCCTGTTGGCGCAAGGTTGCGATACCGTGATTCTGGGTTGTACCCACTATCCGTTTCTGAAACCGCTGCTTGCCGACATGCTGCCCGAGGAGATCACGCTGATCGATACCGGGGCAGCGGTGGCGCGCCATCTGGAAGACGTGCTGGCCGCCCGCGGGCTGCTGGCCGATGCGGGTGCGGGTGTGAGTTTCTGGAGTACGGGTGATCCGGCGCGGTTGAGCAATATCCTGTCTACTCTGTGGGGAGAGGCGGCGCCGGTACGGTTCCACGCAGGTTAGGAACTCCCCGCTTCGGTAGCTTTCCGAAGTAGAGCGAACGCTCTAATGAATAAAACTAACGACCATTCTGGAAAGGAAGTTCCCATGAAAAAGCTGATCCCCCTTGCTGTGGTTGCGGCGGTCTCTCTTGGGCAAGCAGCGGCCGTTCAGGCGGCGAACGTCACGGCTGCAGTCGGCCAGACAGGCGAGTCGACCATGACTTATCGGCTCGGTGTGCAATTCGATTTCGGCAGCAGCTGGTTCCAGTCCAGTGTCGGGCGGCTGACCGGTTATTGGGATGCGGGTTACACCTACTGGGAAGGTGACGAAACCTCCGCCAATCACAGCCTCTCGCTGACGCCTGTATTCGTGTACGAATTCGCGGGCGATTCGGTCAAGCCCTATCTCGAAGCGGGTATCGGCGTCGCGGCGTTCGAGAGCACCGAGATCGAGGGGAAAAAACTGGGCTCTTCCTTCCAGTTCGAAGACCGGCTGGGCGCGGGCCTGCGCTTCGCAGGCGGGCATGAGGTGGGTATTCGTGCCATTCACTACTCGAACGCCGGCCTGAAGAACCCCAACGACGGCATCGAGAGCTATGCGGTGCATTACCGGATGGCGTTTTAAAGAAGGGCGGCTGGCCGCTGCCGCGAGCTCGTAGGAGCGAGCCCTCCCTCTCCCTTTTGGAGAGGGGAGCTCCCAGTCGTAGTGGCCTTAACCGTTCTCTTCGATCTGCTTGTTCTTCCAGCCTTCGCCGCCCGGCAGCACGAGGTTGAGCACCAGCGCGATGATGGCGCACAGCGAGATACCGGAAAGACTGAATTCGCCATAGCCGATCATCATGCCGCCGATGCCGAATACCAGGGTCACCGACACGATGATGAGGTTGCGGGCTTCGGATAGGTCTACCTGATGGCGGATCAGCGTACTCAGGCCGACCACGGCGATGGAACCGAACAACAGGCAGAGAATGCCGCCCATTACCGGCACCGGGATGCTCAGCAGTGCCGCGCCGAATTTGCCGATGAAGGCCAGGACGATAGCGAATACGGCCGCCCAGGTCATGATCTTCGGGTTGTAGTTCTTGGTCAGCATCACCGCACCGGTTACCTCGGCATAGGTGGTGTTGGGTGGGCCGCCGAACAGGCCGGCCGCCGAAGTGGCCAGGCCATCGCCCAGTAGCGTGCGGTGCAGTCCCGGTTTCTTGATGAAGTTGTTACCCGTCACGCCACCGATGGCGACCACGCCGCCAATGTGCTCGATGGCCGGGGCGAGGGCCACCGGAACCATGAACAGGATTGCGCCCAGGTGAAATTCCGGGGCGACGAAGTTGGGCATCGCGAGCCAGGGCGCGGCTGCGATACCGGCGGTATCGACCACGCCGAAGGCGAGCGACAACCCATAACCCACGGTCACGCCGGCGAGGATCGGCACCAGACGGAACAGGCCCTTGCCCAGCACGGCGACCAGCAGGGTGGTCAGCAGTGCCGGCATGGAGATCAGCATGGCCGTTTCATACGGCACCAGTTGGGCGCTGCCGTCACCGGCCTTGCCCATCGCCATATTGACGGCCACTGGCGACAGCGCCAGACCGATGGAGATGATGACCGGGGCGATTACCACCGGAGGCAGCAGCCGGTCGATGAATGCCGGGCCCTTCAGGCGCACCGCAAAACCGAGCAATATATAAACCAGGCCGGCCGCCACCACGCCACCGAGTACCGCCGGCAGGCCGAACTCACCCTTGGCTGCGATGATCGGCGCGATGAAGGCAAAGCTCGACGCCAGGAATACCGGCACCTGGCGCTTGGTCACCAATTGGAACAGCAGCGTGCCGATTCCCGCGGTGAACAGCGCCACGTTGGGATCCATCCCGGTAATCAGTGGCATCAGCACCAGGGCGCCGAAGGCCACGAACAACATCTGCGCGCCGGCCAGCGCCTGGCGCCCGAGCGGCTCATCCATGGCTTGCGACATGCTCAGACGTCCTTCTGCTTGGTGCCGAAGATCTTGTCTCCCGCATCGCCCAGGCCCGGCACTATGTAACCGTGCTCGTCGAGGCGTTCATCGATGGAGGCCGTATAGATGATGACCTCCGGATGCGCCTTCTCAACCGCCGCGATCCCTTCGGGAGCCGCCACCAGTACCAGCGCGCGAATTTCCTTGCAGCCGGCCTTCTTCAGCATGTCGATGGTGGCGACCATGGAGCCGCCGGTTGCCAGCATGGGGTCGATGATCATCGCCAGACGCTGGTCGAGATTGTCCACCAGGCGCTCCAGGTAGGTATGGGCCTGCAGGGTTTCTTCGTTGCGGGCGATGCCGACCGCGCTGACTTTCGCTCCGGGAACCAGGTTGAGCACGCCGTCGAGCATGCCGATACCAGCCCGCAGGATAGGAACCACGGTGATCTTCTTGCCGGAAATCTTCTCGACCTGGACCGGTCCGCACCAGCCCTCGATGCTGTAGTTCTCCAGCGGCAGGTCGCGGGTGGCTTCATAGGTCAGGATCGATCCCACTTCCTGAGCCAGTTCGCGAAAGTTCTTGGTGCTGATATCGGCTCGGCGCATCAGGCCGAGTTTGTGTCGGATCAGCGGGTGGCGGATCTCTCGAATGGGCATGGATGGCTCCGGCGGGCATATAAACCGGCGTAGATTAATGCATCGCTGGACCAGCGGCTATTGATGAGTCAATTCTGCACTTGCGAGCCTGGGAACCACATCGGTATCGTCGCGCCCTTGCTTTGCGTGCAGCCAAAACGGAGCTGGCGCTCTCTCTCATTACTTCAGTGGAAAATCGCCTATGTCCGTCGATCTCGCTCACATCCGCCAAGTCATGGCCGAAGCCGACTGCCTGCATCCCGAAGCCGAGGTGGAAGCCGCCATCGATGCCGTGGCCAGCCAGATCAACGCGCAACTGGCCGAGCGTAATCCCGTGGTGTTCTGCGTGATGAACGGTGGCCTGATCTTCGCGGGCAAGTTGGCGCCCAAGCTCAACTTTCCGCTGGAGCTGTCCTATCTGCACGCGACGCGCTATTGCAATCAAACCAGCGGCGGCGAGTTGTTCTGGAAGGCCAAGCCGGAAATTTCCTTCATCGACCGCGACGTGCTGATCATCGATGACATCCTCGACGAGGGGCACACCCTCGGCGCCATCATCGACTTCTGTCGGCATGCCGGCGCCGCAGCCGTACATACCGCGGTGCTGATCGACAAGGACCATCAGCGCAAGGCGCGGCCGGACTTCAAGGCCGATTACGTCGGGCTGACTTGTGTCGATCGGTACGTCTTCGGTTATGGCATGGATTACAAGGGTTACTGGCGCAATGCGCCGGGTATCTACGCCGTGAAGGGGCTATAACATGGCGCTTCTGTAGCCAGCTTGCTGGCGTGCATTCAATGTCCTGCCTGGCCGCGAAAAGCCTGCGGCCAGGCCGCTCCATGACCTGCCGGTAATCCGGGAGAAGCATCAGCCGCGAATGGTCGGCTTCATCGCCGGTTGGCGCCACTCATCTGTCCTTGTGTTTCGTTTCGCCTCAACCGCTGCGCATCGGTAACGTTCTGAAGCGTCGATTGCCGTTTTCCTATGTCACGCCTGCCCGAGCCATCAGGCGCTTGCGCTGCACCTTGTCGCCCCGGCTGGGCTGGCAAGGTGCTATTCCCTCCTCTTTTCCGCCTACCGGGTCGCAACTGCTCTAGATCGGGGCTTGCGCCAATTTTGCCGACGGCTAAGCTCTCGGAAGGTTTGGCCGTCGGTGCATAGGTTGCTACGCCCCGAGACGTAGGCACAGCCCGCAGGCGAAAGGCCTGTTCATACTTAAGGATTACAAAATAAATCAAACCTTAGTGCGCTTAACCCATTGCCACCGTCTGGTTAGGGTGGAGCGTACTTCGAACCAACCAGGAGCGCCTCATGACAAAAACAACAAGGCAAGGATTCTTCCAGCCCAAGACACTGGCCCTCGCCGTTGCGCTGGGCACTGCTGCACCGGCTTATGCCGTCAGTTTCAACATCGGGGAAATAGAAGGTCAGTTCGACTCGTCCATGTCTGTCGGGGCCAGCTGGGCGATGGATAGTCCAGATATGGATCTGGTGGGGTCGGCCAATGGCGGCACGGGCTACACGCAAACTGGTGACGATGGACGTTTGAATTTCAAGAAGGGTGAAACCTTCTCCAAGATCTTCAAGGGCGTGCATGACCTCGAATTGCGCTACCGCGACAGTGGCGCTTTCGTTCGCGGTAAATACTGGTACGACTTCGAACTGAAGGACGAAAGCCGTCTGCACAAGGACATCAGTGACAGCAACCGCAAGGAGGCTGCTCAATCCTCCGGCGCGGAAATTCTCGACGCCTTCCTTTACCACAACTACTACGTAGGTGATTTGCCGGGCACTGTACGGATCGGTCGCCAGGTGGTGAGTTGGGGCGAAAGCACCTTTATCGGTAACTCTATCAACTCCATCAACCCACTCGATGCTGCTGCTTTCCGCCGTCCTGGCGCGGAAATCAAGGAAGGTCTCATTCCGGTCAATATGCTCTATGTTTCGCAGAGTCTCAGCGATCGCCTGAGCATGGAGGCGTTTTATCAGTTGGAGTGGGACCAGACTATTGCAGATAACTGCGGCACATTCTTTTCGGGTATGGATGTGGTCCAAGACGGTTGTACTGATTTTGATGTATCAACGAACGCCATTGCTGGGACTGGCCTCGATCAAATCGCGGCTGGAGCGGGGCTTGGATATGCCGTTACAGAAGAAGGGATTCGAGTTCCTCGCGGTGGCGATCGGGACGCTCGCGACTCCGGTCAGTTTGGCTTGGCGCTTCGTTGGCTTGGCGATACCACGGAGTATGGCCTTTACTTCATGAATTATCACAGCCGAACTCCTGCTCTCAGTACTCGGAACCCTGGCTTGGCTACTTATGGAGCGGTGGGTGGCTTTGATCCGGCTACTGGGACTGGATCAGGAATCGTTGGGGCGACGGCTGCGCAATTGCTCCCTCTCCTTCAAAGTGGGGCAATTTCCCAGGCGGAGTTTGCTGGTTTGCTGCAGGCACAAGGCGCGGGGGTTCTCCTTGGGAATGGACAGTATTTTCTAGAGTATCCAGAAGATATTCGCCTTTACGGAGCGAGCTTCTCAACCACTCTGCCAACCGGTACTGCGTGGTCCGGAGAAATCAGCTATCGACCCAACGCTCCGGTGCAAATCAATGCCACCGACCTGGTATCGAGGCTTGTTAATCCGGCATTTGCTGGTCAGGAGCACCGCGGATACAACCGTAAAGAAATTACTCAAGTCCAAACTACTTTTACGCACTTTATCGACCAGGTGCTGGGTGCCGGTCGCGTAACTCTGGTTGGTGAAATCGGCTACGCCCATGTGGGTGGACTTGAGAGCAAGAGTGAGCTCCGCTATGGCCGCGACTCCATCTTTGGTCTGGATACACCGGAATATGGTAACCACGGCTTCGTAACCGCTAACTCCTGGGGCTACCGTCTGCGTGCTTTGGCTGACTACAGCAACGTTTTCGCAGGCGTGAACCTGACGCCGAACGTCTCCTTCTCCCACGACGTCGATGGCTATGGCCCCAATGGTCTGTTCAACGAGGGTTCCAAGGCCGTGAGCATCGGTGTGGATGCGGTGTACCAGAACACCTATACCGCCAGCCTCTCCTACACCGACTTCTTCGGTGGCGACTACAACATGCTGACCGACCGTGACTTCCTCGCCTTCAGCGTCGGCGTGAACTTCTAAGGAGGCCTGTGGATGTTCCTGCCGAGGCCTGCATGGGCCTTGGCAGGCGAAAGGGATACGCAAGGCCTCCGGCCAAACAAGATCAAGAGGAACTGGAATCGTATGAAAACAACAAGAAAACTATTCAGTGTCTTGGCCCTCTCCCTGCTGGCAAGCAGTGTGATGGCCGCTGTATCGCCTGAAGAAGCGGCCAAGCTCGGCACTTCGCTGACGCCGCTGGGCGCGGAAAAGGCCGGCAACGCCGACGGCACCATCCCCGCGTGGACCGGTGGGCTCGCGACCGATGCGGCGCCGTTGAAGAACGGTCACCTCACCAATCCCTTCAAGGATGAGCAGCCCAAGTTCATCATCACCGCGCAGAATGCGGAAGAGTACAAGGACAAGCTGACCGCTGGGCAGCTGGCGATGTTCAAGCGCTATCCGGAAACCTACAAGATCCGGGTTTTCCCGACCCATCGCACCTCGGCCTTGCCTGACCAGATGTACCAGGCGGCCAAGACCAGCGCGCAGAAAACCGAACTCGTGGCTGGTGGCAACGGCCTGGCCAATTTCACCGACAGTCGTTACTACGCCTTCCCGATTCCCCAGAATGGGCTGGAAGTGATCTGGAACCACATCACCCGCTATCGGGGCCAGAACAGCCGCCGAAATATCGTCCAGGCTACTCCGCAAACCGATGGCAGCTACAACCTGGTGCATTTCGAGGATGAGGCCGCCTATCCCAGTTTCATGCCTGACCTCGATCCCGAACGCGCCAAGAACATCCTGCTGTTCTTCAAGCAACGCGTAACCGCGCCATCCCGCCTGGCCGGCAACGTGCTGCTGGTGCACGACTCGCTCGACCAGGTCAAGGAGCCGCGCCAGGCGTGGATCTATAACGCCGGTCAGCGTCGCGTACGCCGCGCACCGCAGGTGGCCTACGATGGCCCGGGCACCGCGTCCGACGGCATGCGCACCACCGACAACTTCGACATGTTCAGTGGCGCCCCGGATCGTTACGACTGGACCCTTGTGGGCAAGAAAGAGCTGTACATTCCCTACAACAGCTACGAGATCAGCTCCAGCGACATCAAGTACAGCGACGTCATCAAGGCGGGCCACGTGAATCAGGACCTGGCTCGCTACGAGCTGCATCGGGTCTGGGAAATCGAGGCCAACCTCAAATCCGGTGAGCGCAACATTTATGGCAAGCGTCGCTTCTATGTCGATGAAGACAGCTGGAGCATCGTCGAGTCCGAGCTGTACGACGGTCGTGGCCAACTCTGGCGCGTCGGCGAGGCGCACATGGTGCAGTACTACCAGCACCAGGTTCCCAGCTACGCCTTCGAAGCCCTCTACGATGTCATCTCCGGGCGTTACATCGTCAATGGCATGAGCAACGAGGAGAAACCCCACGAATTTGGTTACAAGGCATCGGCACGTGATTTCACGCCAGCCGCGCTGCGTAACGCCGGGGTTCGTTGATCGCTTGACCTTCAGCTTGTGAATGAGGCGGCCGGTTGGCCGCCTTTTTTATTGGCTTGCAGAAAGCCCGAATTCAAGGGGAGAGGGGTACGCAGGACGGCGTCTGTTGATATGGCGGGGTAGCAATTAGCCACTCGTCATCTCGGCCTGAGAGAGTCAAGGTGTCGACAAAGCGGCGCTGATCAGGCAGCGTTGTACCCGCAGTGCAGCGTATCCAGCATGGCGGGCTTGGCGGCGAGGGTCAGGGCCGAGCGCCGTTGATTCGCTTACTGTGCTCAATGGACTGATACGAACAAGAGAAACGTCACCATGTCCGTACGCTTCAACCCTGAGGCAATCAGCGCAGAAGCGCCCACCCGGCTCTCGGTAACGACCCTTCCACGTCTGCCGCCGGTGCATGTTCTTCGACCGCGCCTGACCGATGCCTTGCTCGAAGCCGATTGCCGACTGCGTCTGATCTGCGCGCCAGCCGGTTTCGGCAAGAGCGTGTTGATGAATGAGTGCGCGCGACAGCTGCCGGATGGCACGCGCCTGGTCTGGCTGGATCTGGGCGGGCGCGCCTGCTCACCGGAGGAGCTCTATACCAGGCTGTGCGCTTCGCTAGCGGTCGTGCCCTCGGCTGGTGGAGATATTCACGAACATCTGATCGCGCTGTTGAAGGCCTGCGAACAGCCGCTATGGATCATGCTGGATGACTATCCGCGTGAGGTCACTCCCGAGTTGGACGCCTGCCTCGATATGCTGCTGGAGCTGAGCCCCGAGTCGCTCGGGTGGTGGGTGAGCAGTCGGCGCCAACCGGCCTGGAAGTTGCCTCGCCTGTTGCTACAGGGCGACCTGTTCGAGCTGGAGGCCACCTCTCTGGCCTTGACCGGCGACGAGCTTCGGCAGTTGCTCGAGCTGCATGGCCTGGAGCTCGCCGATGACAGCTTCCAGCAATTGCTGGCTGGCACCGAAGGCTGGCTGGCGGGGGTCTGCCTGATGTTGCTCAATGCTGACGAGCAGGCATTGCGCGAGCGACTCGTTGCCGGCACGCAGCTGTTGCGCGACTACGTGCAGCGCGAAGTGCTCGAGGGGCAGAGCGAGGAGATCCGTCATGCACTCTTCGCCTTGTCCCGGGTGCCGCGTTTCTCGGCGCAGCTGTGCGATCACATACTGGACGGCGTCGGTAGCGAAATCCTCGAGACGCTGAAAACCTTCCAGCTGTTCGCGCGCCAGATCGACAACTGCGGCGAGTGGTTTCGCTTGTGGCGACCGCTGGCGCTGATGCTGCAGCGCATGCCCGGGGCCGTGGCGTCTACCCAGACGCATCTGCGCGCATGCCAATGGTTCGCCAGCCGCGGTGAAATGCGCGAGGCGGTGGAGCATGCGCTCTGGGCGGGCCAGCCGGAAGTGGCGGCCAATTACCTGCAGCGTTACGGTCAGGAACAACTGCTGATCGGCGACAACGTGTCGCTCTTCCTGAAGTGGCGTAGCGAGCTACCCCAGGACCTGTTCGCCAGTACCACGCGGCTGATTGTCTTGCACAGTTGGGCACTGGTCATCTGTGCCCGGCTGGACGAGGTGGACGAATGCCTGGCCGACCTCGCCAAGTTCTTTCCGCAACCCGATGCCCGTCGCCAGGCGCAGCTGTTGGCGCAATGGCAAGCGCTGCGCGGGTTCGTGGCGCGCTTGCGGGGCGAGCCGGAAGCGCGTGACCACTGCCTGCAAGCACTCGAGGTGCTGTCCGATCATGCCTGGGCGCAGCGGGTGCTGTGTTATCAGGTCCTGTCACAGCAGGCGATGGCCGAGAGCGAGCTGGAGCTGGCGCTGCATTACAACGCCGAAGGCATGAAGTTGGCCCGCCTGAAAGGCAGCCTGTTGTACGAGACGATGCTCAGCGTCGATCGTGTTCAGTTGCTGGAGATCACCGGTGAGTTCGAGCGCGCAATCGGCGTGCTCGAGGAAAGCCTGCGAGCCCTGCGCGACAGCGTGCGGCACAGCCCGATCATCGGGCGATTGAAACTGCTGCAGGGACACCTGCTGGCTTATCAGGGGCTCGATGAGGCGGCCCGGGAAGCCTATCAACAGGGCCGGATAGAGACAGAAACCTGTGGCGATTCCTATGTATTCTTCGGTTATGTGGGGCTGGCGGAGCTGGCCGCTCGCAACCAGGAGTTTCCCGCGGCCTACCATTGGCTACGGGAGGCGGAACGGCTCACCCAGTGGCGACATGTGCCCGAGGCGCGGTTCCGCGGCATTCTGTCGCTGATCACCGCGCTGACCTGGCTGCACCAGGGAAAGCTGAAGAAGGCGCGTGCGGCGTTGGTCGATGTGCTCGAATCCTATGAAGACCAGGCGTACCTGGCGCCTTCCGGTTTCTACGAATTGCTTCCGCGCGTGCAGCGCTACCTCGCCGTGGTGGATCTGCTGGCGGGGCGGGCGGCCCAGGCGGTTGGCGCGTTGCAGGCGCTGATCGAGCAGAACCTGCGTACGCAGCGGCTGGGCCTGGCCTGCGAATGCCGCTTCACCCTGGCCGAAGCCTTGCAGCAGTGCGGGCGACATGCTGAAGCGGAACAGGAGTTGCGCAAGGCACTCGTCGAGGCGGCTCGTCAGCAGTTGACCAAGCCACTTCTCGAGCTGCAACAGCGTCAGCCTCAATGGTTGGCGAAGATTCTTCCAATCTCCAAGGGCGAAAGCCTGGGTGAGCGACTGCTGCAATTCCAGCGTGATTCGGACGATTCGCCAAGCGCGAGTGACGAGGCCGTGCTGAGCAATCGCGAGTTGACGGTACTGCGGCTGATTGCCCAGGGTTGCTCGAATCAGGAGATCGCCGAACAGCTGTTCATCTCGCTGCATACGGTCAAGACCCATGCGCGGCGCATCAATACCAAACTGGGCGTGGCACGACGCACACAGGCGGTGGCACGGGCAAAGGCCCTCGGCTGGTTCTGAGGTCGTGCTCCTCCGGCGGACTTCGCAGACGCAGCCGAAAGCGCTGCCAGTCCTGTCGGGGCATCGTGGGCGATGGCGTTATTGTTGTTATGACGCTGGAGCGGGGGCGGGAGGGGTTGTCCTGAGAACGGTTAGCGCAGCATTGCCTGCATTTGCGTCAGCTGTCGAACATCGGAGAGTTCGCCGCGTTCGATCGCCAGGCTGAGTTGCAGGCTGGTGATCAGGCGTTCCAGTTGCTGCTGATCGCGCCACTGGGCGCTGCTGATGAAGCGCTTCACCGCGACCCCTGCGGTATCCGTCAAGGTCAGGAGAATGCTGCCGTCGGGCTTCTGGATACTGAAATTCACACTGTAGTTTGGTTGAAACACGTCGCTGATTTTCTTGAACGGGCTCTTCATGCCGTCACCTCTGGAATTGGCCGCCCCCAGTTGACCCGTCGATACGTTAACTAGTTTCGAGGACAAGAAAGCGGCAAACAGCCGCATCAGGTGCCGGTTTCAATGCTCTCTGGCAGCTCGGCCAGCACCTCCGGGTTGTTCTTGAAGGCCTTGGCGAACAGCTCACGATGGCGAGCCATGAAGATGCCGATATCGTCCGCCTGGCGCTCGGTCAGTTCAGGCGACACCTTCTGCAGGGTCGCGGCCAGCGCTTCGGCCAGCTCGAGCATTTTGTCGTGACGATCGGCTTCGGCTTTATCCATGAACAAACGCTCCAGGTCCCGGCTGCTGCGGTATACCACTTCGACGGCCATTTACCACCTCGGCTCAATTGGCAGATTGATTACTGGTTTTTTATACAGCATATGCCGTTGCGCCGCCGATGAACAGTCATGACGTGTCAGCGCTGCGTGAATCAGTCGGCGAATCGACCTTGCAGCCGCTCGGCGCTGAACCTCAGGGTGCTGGCGCGATAACCCGGGCGAAGCGAAGGCAGCGGCATGCAGGCCTCCCACTGTGCGCCGGGCTGCAGGTCGCCCGGGCCCTCATAGCGCGGCGAGTCGTGGCGAACCTCCACCAGGTTGACCTGAGCGCCCGGCGCGTAGGCGGCGATCTCCCATTGCAGGTTCTGCAACGGTTGCGGACTCTGGTTACGCAGCACCACATGCAGCGGCTGGGAGGCCGGGCAGTGCTCCGGGGCATGGCTGAGGCGCAATTCGAGCTGGGCGAGCAGGCTTCGTTCGCGTTGCTCCTGCCAGAGCACCCAGCCCGCGACCAGCCCCAGCCCCAGCACCGCGCCGAGCGAAATGGGCAGGGCGCGCAGTGGGTAGCGGACCAGAAGGATGACCCAGGTAGCGATCAGCAATGCGCCAATCAGCATGGATAAATGCCGGAGTTGTTCATTGGGTTCTCCAGTAGGACGAGTCCTGCATGCTACATGCGCTCTCGCGATTGAGCTCAATTGTCGCTGACGTCGGGCCTGGCATGGCTGGCCAGGCGCTCCAGCGCAGCCCGCAGCTTGGGATCGTTGATGCCACGTGCCGTTTCCTGGATGTTGTCGGCCGCGCGGCTCGACAACTCCGGCGCCGGTCCGACCTGGTGCCTGGGCGGGGCTGGGGGTTGAACCCGCAGGAGGATTCTGGTCAGGCCGGTGAATTCCTCCATCGCCTGTAGCTGGCGCAGCAGGCGGCGTTCCTGATAGCGAAGGCGCGTGGCCCAGTGGCCATCCGTCACGATCAGCAGCAGGTGCCCGTCTTTCCAGGACGCCACGTGGCAGTGCTCGCGCGCGGCTGGTTGCAGCTGGCTTTCGACCTTTTGCTGAAGACGGTCGAGGCGTCTGGCTTCGCCGAACAGCGCTCGCAACGGCTTGGCTTCGCGCAGCAGGGCGGCGGGCGCTCGGGCCGGTAGCGGGCGTAGGGACATGAGAAAACCTGCCTGGGTGTCGAAGCCGACATGGTAGCAGAAGGGCGATGGCAACCCGGAGACGGTCAGCGATCACCGTTGCGCCTCCGTAATAAAGCCGAAATCCTGGACGCCGTGCTGACCAGCAGGTCATTTCGATTTGCGAATCCTTCGTGATAAGGCTGCGTGGCAGGCACCTTTCCTCGGGGGCTTTTCCGAGTAGAATGCCCCTCTTTGCACGCGACCGTGGTGGTTCGCAGTGCTGCCTCCATCCCCAGCATGGAAGATTCTGTCTATATGTTTGCGCCTTTAATGAAGAAACTCTTTGGAAGCAAGAATGAGCGTGAGGTCAAGCGCATGCTCAAGGCGGTCCAGGCCGTCAATGCACTCGAAGAGCAGATGCTGTCGCTGTCCGATGAGCAATTGCGAAACAAGACCGAAGAGTTCAAGGCCCGCCTCGCCAAAGGCGAAACACTCGACCAGATTCTTCCAGAGGCTTTCGCGGTCTGCCGTGAAGCCGGCAAGCGCGTGATGGGTATGCGTCACTTCGACGTACAGCTGATCGGCGGCATGACGCTGCACGAAGGCAAGATCGCCGAAATGCGCACCGGTGAGGGCAAGACCCTGGTGGCGACCCTGGCGGTTTACCTCAACGCACTCGCCGGCAAGGGCGTGCACGTGGTCACGGTGAATGACTACCTGGCCCGCCGCGACGCCAACTGGATGCGCCCGCTGTACGAGTTCCTCGGCCTCTCGGTCGGTATCGTCACGCCGTTCCAGCCGCCGGAAGAAAAGCGCGCCGCCTACGCCGCCGACATCACCTACGGCACCAACAACGAATTCGGCTTCGACTACCTGCGCGACAACATGGCGTTCAGCCTCGAAGACAAAAACCAGCGCGAACTGAATTTCGCCGTGATCGATGAAGTGGACTCGATTCTCATCGACGAGGCACGTACCCCGCTGATCATCTCCGGCCAGGCCGAGGACAGCTCCAAGCTCTATCAGCAGATCAACCAGCTGATCCCGACGCTCAAGCAGCACATCGAGGAAGAAGAGGGCGTCGTCACCCAGGAGGGGCATTTCAGCATCGACGAGAAGACCCGTCAGGTCGAGCTCAACGAGCAGGGCCACCAGTTCGTCGAGGAAATGCTGACCCAGGCCGGCCTGCTCGCCGAAGGCGAAACCCTCTATTCGGCGCATAATCTGGGGCTGTTGACCCACGTCTACTCCAGCCTGCGTGCGCACAAGCTGTTCCATCGCAACGTCGAATACATCGTGCAGAACAACCAGGTGCTGCTGATCGACGAGCACACCGGCCGCACCATGCCCGGGCGTCGCCTGTCCGAAGGCCTGCACCAGGCCATCGAGGCGAAGGAGGGGCTGCCGATCCAGCCCGAAAGCCAGACGCTGGCCTCGACCACCTTCCAGAACTACTTCCGCCTGTACAAGAAGCTCTCGGGAATGACCGGCACCGCCGACACCGAAGCCTTCGAGTTCATGCAGATCTACAACCTGCCGGTGATGGTCATCCCGACCAACAAGCCGCTGGCGCGCAAGGACTACAACGACCTGGTCTACCTGACCCAGGAAGAGAAGTACGCGGCGATCATCGCCGACATCAAGGATTGTCAGAACAACGGTCGCCCGGTCCTGGTGGGCACGGCGACCATCGAAAGCTCCGAATACGTCTCGCGCCTGCTGGAGAAGGAAGGCATCGAGCACAAGGTGCTCAACGCCAAGCACCACGACAAGGAAGCCGAGATCATCGCCCAGGCCGGTCGCCCGGGTGCCGTCACCATCGCCACCAACATGGCCGGCCGTGGTACCGACATCCTGCTGGGCGGCAACTGGGAAGTCGAAGTCGCGGCGATGGAGAATCCCACCGAGGAGCAGATCGCGCAGGTCAAGGCTGATTGGCAGAAGCGCCATCAGGCGGTTCTCGAGGCGGGCGGATTGCATGTGATCGCTTCCGAGCGTCATGAATCGCGCCGCATCGACAACCAGCTGCGTGGCCGTGCCGGTCGTCAGGGCGATGCCGGCTCCAGCCGCTTCTACCTGTCGCTGGAAGACAGCCTCATGCGCATCTTCGCTTCCGATCGGGTGAAGAACTTCATGAAGGCGCTGGGCATGGAATCCGGCGAGGCCATCGAGCATCGCATGGTCACCAACGCCATCGAGAAAGCCCAACGCAAGGTCGAAGGACGAAACTTCGACATGCGCAAGCAACTGCTCGAATACGACGACGTCGCCAACGAGCAGCGCAAGGTCATCTACCACATGCGCAACAGCCTGCTGGCAGCCGACGAGATTGGCGAGACTATCGCCGAGTTCCGTCGCGAAGCGCTCGAGCAGGCGATCAACCAGCACATTCCGCCGCAGTCGCTGCCGGAACAGTGGGACATCGCGGGCCTCGAAGCCGTGCTGTACAGCGATTTCGGAGCGAAGTTGCCGGTGCAGCAGTGGCTCGACGAAGACGACAAACTCTATGAGGAAACCCTGCGCGAACGCATCCTGCAGATGCTGACCGATGCCTACAGGGAGAAGGAGGAGATGGCCGGCGCCGAGGCGCTGCGCAGCTTCGAGAAGCAGATCGTACTGCGGGTGCTGGACGACCTGTGGAAGGACCACCTGTCGACCATGGATCATCTGCGTCACGGCATCCATCTGCGTGGCTACGCCCAGAAGAACCCCAAGCAGGAATACAAGCGCGAGTCCTTCGCCCTCTTTCAGGATCTGCTCGAATCCATCAAGCGCGACGCCATTCGTGTGCTGTCCCACGTCCAGGTGCGTCGCGAAGACCCGGTCGAGGAAGAGGCTCGCCTGCGCCGCGAGGCCGAGGAGCTGGCGCAGCGCATGCAGTTCCAGCACGCCGAGGTTTCGGCGCTGGACGAGCCCAAGGCCGAGCCGGAAGCCGAAGGTGCCGCGGCGCCTGCGATGGCACCGGTACGCACCGAGCCGAAGATCGGCCGCAACGAGCCATGCCCCTGCGGTTCCGGCAAGAAGTACAAGCATTGCCACGGGCAGGTTCCGTAAGCGGTTTTTGAGAACTGTCTGAACTGCCCCCTCTCCCCGACCCTCTCCCGCGAGGGGAGAGGGGGAACGCTTGCCTGGATCTCAAAGTGATCGAATCCCGGCACATACTTCCCTCTCCCTTGACGGGAGAGGGGCCAGGGGAGAGGGTGATCAGGCCAGCCAGATCATTGCGCGTGTTCTCTCCGGGCAAGTGCGTACCGCTCGTTGGCATGTCTACTGCCTGTCGAACAGAACAGCGATACCGCCGCTCGCGGCGTTTTTTCTTCCCGTTTTCGTCGCGGCCGATGGGCCGTCAACTTCTAAGGAGCGCATCCATGGCTGTCGGTCTTGGTCCTTTACCTGTGCTGCACCCGGTTCCCGGTTTCGAACTCGGCATCGCTTCGGCGGGTATCAAGCGACCCGGCCGCAAGGATGTCGTGGTGATGCGCTGTGCCGAAGGCTCGCGCGTGGCCGGTGTCACCACCACCAACGCCTTCTGCGCGGCACCGGTGCTCGTCACCCGCGAGCGGATGCAGGGCGAGGTGCGTTATCTGCTGACCAACACCGGCAATGCCAACGCCGGCACCGGCGCCGACGGCCTGGCTAATGCCCGTCGCACCTGTGCCGCTCTGGCTGCGTTGACCGGCGCCGAAGAGCAGGCCGTGTTGCCGTTTTCCACCGGTGTGATCGGTGAGCCGCTGCCGGTCGAGAAGATCGAAGGTGCGCTACAGGCGGCACTGGCCGATCTGGACGAAAACCACTGGGCCGAAGCCGCCACCGGCATCATGACCACCGACACCCTGCCCAAGGGCGCCAGCCGCCAGTTCCAGCACGACGGCGTGACCGTCACCGTGACCGGCATCTCCAAGGGCGCCGGCATGATCCGGCCGAACATGGCAACCATGCTCGGTTACATCGCGACCGACGCCAAGGTGACGCGCAGCGTATTGCAGGACCTGGTACGCGACGCGGCGAACAAGTCATTCAACCGCATCACCATCGACGGCGACACCTCCACCAACGACTGCTGCATGCTGATCGCCACCGGCCAGGTGAACCTGCCTGAGATCACCGAGGCCGCTGGCGAGCTGTTCGCCAAGCTGAAGCAGGCGGTGTTCGAGGTGTTCATGGAAGTGGCCCAGGCCATCGTTCGTGATGGCGAGGGTGCAACCAAGTTCGTTACCGTGCAGGTCAACGGCGGCGGCAACCACCAGGAATGCCTGGACGTCGGCTACGCCGTCGCCCATTCGCCATTGATCAAGACCGCACTGTTCGCCTCCGATCCCAACTGGGGACGCATCCTTGCCGCCGTCGGCTATGCCGGCGTGCCGAACCTGGATGTGAGCCTGATCGACGTCTTCCTCGGCGAGGTCTGCATCGCCAGCCGCGGTGGCCGTTCGCCCAGCTACACCGAGGAGCAGGGGGCGGCGGTGATGGCCCGTGAGGAAATCACCATCCGCATCGAACTGGGGCGTGGCAGCTGCAGCGAGACCATCTGGACTACCGATCTCTCGCACGAATACGTGAAGATCAACGCCGAATACCGGACCTGAGACGAGCGATCTGGAGCGTCTTGGTCGGATGCTCCGTCGGTTTTTCCACTTAGGACGCACATGAAACGAATCCACGTCGCCGCCGCGGTCATCCGTTCCGCGGACGGCCGTATCCTGATTGCGAGGCGTCCGCTGGACAAACACCAGGGCGGGCTCTGGGAGTTTCCAGGCGGCAAGGTCGAGGCGGGGGAATCAGTCCAGGCGGCCCTGGCGCGAGAGCTGCTCGAAGAGCTGGGTATCGAGGTGACCCGAGCTCAGCCGCTGATCCAGGTTCGTCACGATTACCCGGACAAACAGGTACTGCTGGATGTCTGGCAGGTGCTGGCGTTTCGGGGTGAGGCCCATGGCGCCGAGGGCCAGCCGCTGGCCTGGGTGACGGCGAGCGAACTGGATGGTTTCGAGTTTCCGGCAGCGAATCGCCCGATCATCAGCGCGGCGCAGTTGCCGGATCGCTATCTGATCACGCCAGAAGGGCTCGATACGCCGCAATTGCTGTGCGGAATCGAACGGGCATTGGCGCGTGGCGTTCGTCTCGTTCAGCTGCGAGCGCCTGGTATGCCGCTAACGGCTTATCGCACGCTTACTGCCGATGCGTTGGCCTTGGCAGCGGGACAGGCGCAGCTGATGCTCAAGGGGCCGGCCGAGCTGCTCGGCGAATTTCCCGATGCCGGCTGGCACCTGACGGCTCGGCAACTGCGTGAATATGCCGGAAAGGCCCGTCCGTTGCCGCCGGAACGCTGGTTGGCAGCCTCTTGTCACGATGCCGAGGAGCTGGCGCTCGCGGATGGATTGGGGGTGGACTTCGTTACCTTGTCGCCGGTGCAGGCGACTTCGTCCCATCCCGAAGCATCGCCGCTGGGCTGGTCGCAGGCGAGCGAGTTGCTGCTAGGCTTCAACCAGCCGGCCTATCTGTTGGGCGGGCTCGGCGAAGATGATTTGTCGCCAGCTCTGCGTGCGGGCGGTCAGGGCGTTGCAGCCGTTCGGGCATTCTGGCCGCCGCTGAACCCCTGAGCGGATTGCAGGTCATCATTTGCCGGTGCCGAGTATTTCTGCTCACATACGGATCGCGGTCCGCATGGATAGATAAAGTCTATCTTCGTTATTCCCTTAATCAATTAACGATATGCAGCTGACTGCGCTATCGTAGGCCTCGTTAAATTTCTGAACCCCTAAAGGAGTTAGCAGATGTCTCTGATCAACACCCAAGTCCAACCGTTCAAAGTCAACGCTTTCCACAACGGCAAGTTCATCGAAGTCACCGAAGAGTCCCTGAAGGGCAAGTGGTCGGTGCTGATCTTCATGCCGGCGGCCTTCACCTTCAACTGCCCGACCGAGATCGAAGACGCTGCCAACAGCTATGCCGAATTCCAGAAGGCCGGTACTGAGGTGTACATCGTCACCACCGATACCCACTTCTCGCACAAAGTGTGGCACGAGACTTCCCCTGCCGTTGGCAAGGCGCAGTTCCCGCTGATCGGCGACCCGACTCATCAGCTGACCAACGCGTTCGGCGTGCACATTGCTGAGGAAGGTCTGGCTCTGCGTGGCACCTTCATCATCAACCCGGAAGGCGTCATCAAGACCCTGGAAATCCACTCCAACGAAATCGCGCGTGACGTCGGCGAAACCCTGCGCAAGCTGAAAGCTGCCCAGTACACCGCCGCTCACCCGGGCGAAGTCTGCCCGGCCAAGTGGAAAGAAGGCGAGAAGACCCTGGCTCCTTCGCTGGACCTGGTCGGCAAGATCTAAGATCTTTCGCCCATTTGCCTTGCATGCTGGGGGGCGCTTCAGCCCCTCCAGCCTAACGCCTGGACGCGAACCGTCCGGGCGTTTTATTACCTGAAATTCGCAAGTGAGGTACCGCCGCTCATGTTGGATAGCAATCTCAAGACCCAGTTGAAGGCCTACCTG
>NZ_RFFL01000012.1 GCF_003696285.1 Stutzerimonas nitrititolerans | reverse complement strand
AAAAAAAAGCGGAATCTTCAATGCCATCCTTTCGGCAGCAGTGGTAGAACTGCCGGGAGATGATGAACATGGAGATGGCAATGTCATGGCGTGAATTGCTCGGGCCTTTGCAGACGATCCAGCCTTCGGCAGGGTTGGGTGACTGGTATGCGCAAGTCGTTGCGCGAACTGTTGAGCAGGGTCCGTTCGCGTTAGCGGTTTACGGCGGTCGGATGGCGGCAACACCGGGGCTGGCTTTTCTCGCTGGCTACCAGGCGGCCTTGCGCGCGCTCTGGGCGGCTGCTCCGGAGGGTATCGGAGCGCTCTGCGCAACGGAAAACCGCAAATTGTATCCGGCCGACATGACCACTCGGGTAGAGGGTGTGCTGCTCACCGGCTGCAAGGATTTCGTAACCGCTGGTGCTTCGGCCTCCTGGCTATTGGTGCCGGCACGTGAGGAGCAGCAGGACGAACCGGTGCGTCTCGGTTTGTTCGTGGTTCGACCCGAGAGTGCCGGCGTTCAGATGGAGGCAGGGCGGCCGTTACCGCTGGTGCCGGACATCCCCCATGCTCGCTTGCGGCTCGAGCAGGTTCGCGGTGAAAGACTGGATGGAGATGGTTGGAACGATTACGTCAAACCCTTTCGCAGCCTCGAGGATCTTTACGTGCTGGCGGCGCTTGCGGCTTGGCTCTTAGGCGTGGGCTTGCAACATCATTGGCCACAAAGCTTGGTGTTGCGCTTGCTGGCCGTGTTGACCGGCGGCGCGGAGCTCGACCGCCAATCACCGCATGATCCCGCTGCGCATGTGCTGCTGGGTGCGCTGATCGAGCAGTTTCACGCGTCGCGTCCCGAGCTGGATAGCGCGCTGGAGGCGACAGCAGGGCCCTGGGCCGATCTCTGGCGGCGCGACAAAGGAGTGCTCGGGTTGGCCCGCAACGCCCAGGCCCTGCGTCTGCAAAAGGCGATGAGGGCGTTCGGGATCTCTTCCGAAGATGAAGCCGGTGCTCAACGACGCTAGGTATCTTGTGGAACTCCTTTTCCCCGAGCAGACCTATAACAGGCGGTGTTTGCAGTTTTCAAGAAGGCCAGGCAGCGTTCGCCCGCCTCAGGGGAGTCATTGCGGCTGTTCTCCGTCTTGCCTTGCCGAGGGGACTGGATAAGCTAGACCCGTTGTTGTACTGCTCCAGCTTGACCGCGTGCCGTTGAAACCTCCTGTCCGCTCCATGGAAAAAGGATTTCATTCCATTGCGTTGCTTATCTGAACGATCTTGCCCTCTTAACGCCGCAGGTAGCTTCTTTTGATGCTGACCGGAGCCGTATTTCCCTGGCGCAGCGACAACGGTTTTCGTCTGCTAATCGATGGTCCCGAGTTCTTCGGGGCCATGCTCGCTGCCATCGAAGAGGCGGAGCGGCGTGTCGATCTCGAGCTCTATCTGGTAGAGGACGGTCATTGCCTGGATCGAATGATCCAGTCACTGGGGGCCGCTGCGCTGCGTGGTGTGCGGGTACGCTGTCTGTTCGACGCGTTTGGTTGCCTGAAGATGGGCCAGGCAAGCCGCGAGCGTTTGGCTGTCGCGGGCGTAGAGCTGCGTTTGTACAACCCGCTGTCGCTGCGTCTGAAGTTTCGCAACCTGCACCGTGATCATCGCAAGATCCTGCTGATAGATGGTTGCAAGGGGTATGTGGGCGGCGCTGGCTTGACCGATGAATTCTGGAATCCGCAGAAACCCGACGAGCACTGGCATGAAGTGATGGTCGAGATGACCGGTCCATTGCTGCAGGATTGGCAGGAACTGTTCGACAGCCAGTGGGTGCATTGTCTGAAACGTCGGATCTGGCAATTGCCGCTACCCCAGAAGGCGCCGCAGATTCCCGTGCGCCCTGAAGGTGCGGGGCTGGGCCGGGTCGCTTACTCCGCAGCGCGACAGCATCGCGATATCCTTCACAGCCTGTTGCGCAACCTGCTGTATGCAGAAAAGCGTATCTGGCTGGCAACGCCTTACTTTCTGCCCACTGGCAAGGTGCGCCGTGCGCTGATCCGCGCGGCGCGACGTGGGGTGGAGGTACGTCTGCTACTGACCAGCCGCAATACAGATCATCCCCCGGTGCGCTATGCCGGCCAGCGCTTCTATCCTCGGCTGCTGCGAGCAGGCGTGCGGATTCACGAATATCAGCCACACTTCTCCCACCTGAAAATGGTGCTGGTGGACGATTGGGTCAGCATCGGTTCGTGCAACTTCGATCATTGGAACCTGCGCTGGAATCTCGAGGCGAACCTCGAGGCTATCGACGGCCCGCTGACGGCACAGGTGGTACGAAGCTTCGAGCGCGACTTCAGCGAGAGCATGGAGATCGACCTGACCAAGTGGTATGGGCGGCCGCTTCATCTGCGCTTGTACCAACGCATGTGGGGCTGGCTGGATCGACTGCTGGTCAATATATTCAATCGCAGCGGCTGAAGCTGTCGTGGAGCGGAGCCCTGCTTCAAACCCTGTATGGAGGATGACGCAATGGCAGCGAAGAATATCCTGATGCTGGTCGGCGACTATGCGGAGGATTACGAAACCATGGTGCCGTTCCAGGCATTGCAGATGGTCGGCCATCGGGTGCATGCGGTATGCCCCGAGAAGAAGGCTGGCGACACCGTGCGTACCGCAATTCACGATTTCGAGGGCGACCAGACCTACAGCGAGAAGCCGGGGCACAACTTTGCGCTGAATTTCGATTTTGCCGCGGTACGCGCCGAGGATTACGACGCGTTGGTGATTCCCGGTGGCCGTGCGCCCGAGTATCTGCGGTTGAACGAGCAAGTACTGGCGCTGGTGCGCGCATTCGACGAGGCGAAGAAGCCGATTGCGGCGGTCTGTCATGGTGCGCAGTTGCTGGCAGCCGCGGGTGTGCTGGAGGGGCAGGGGTGCAGTGCTTATCCCGCCTGCGCGCCGGAGGTGAAGCTGGCCGGTGGCGAATACGTGGATATTCCGGTCGATCAGGCGCATACCGAAGGCAATCTGGTGACGGCCCCGGCGTGGCCGGCTCATCCAGCCTGGCTGGCGGGCTTTCTCAAGCTGCTGGGCACCGAGATAAAACTGTAGGATGGCTGTCCTTTGCCGGCCCGGTGCCGGCGAGCCCACCATTGTTAAGGAGCGCGATCGGTTGCGCTCTTGCTCATGAGAGGACCCTTGTGACTGCTACCCCGAAGAACCCGCTGCACGGCATTACCCTCGAAGTCATGCTGGTCGAGCTGCAGGCTCGGTATGGATGGGAAGGGCTTGCCCAGCGAATCGATATCCGTTGCTTCAAGAGCGAGCCGAGCATCAAGTCGAGCCTGACCTTCTTGCGCCGCACGCCCTGGGCGCGGGAAAAGGTGGAAGCGCTATTCGTCAGGTCTCACGGTCGAGGCTGAACTCTGAAGCAGAAACAGAAAGCCCGGCACTTGGCCGGGCTTTCTTCTTTCAGCGCAAGCAGTGTTACTGCACTTCCACCGCGAGGTTCTCGGCAATCTTCTGCTGCCAGATTGCAGGACCGGTGATGTGCACCGACTCGCCGTTGGTGTCGACCGCGACGGTGACCGGCATGTCCTTCACCTCGAACTCGTAGATGGCTTCCATGCCCAGTTCGGCGAAGGCCAATACCTTGGACTTCTTGATCGCCTGGGCGACCAGGTAGGCGGCGCCGCCGACAGCCATCAGGTACACGGCCTTGTTGTCCTTGATCGCGTCGATGGCGATCGGACCGCGCTCGGATTTGCCGATCATGCCCAGCAGGCCCGTGCTTTCCAGGATCTGGCGGGTGAACTTGTCCATGCGCGTTGCGGTGGTCGGACCGGCTGGGCCCACCACTTCGTCACCGACTGGATCGACCGGGCCGACGTAGTAGATGAAGCGGCCCTTGAGGTCCACCGGCAGTTCTTCACCCTTGTTCAGCATGTCGACCATGCGCTTGTGCGCGGCGTCGCGGCCGGTAAGCATCTTGCCGTTGAGGAGGACGGTTTCGCCCGGCTTCCAGCTTTGCACTTCTTCGGGTGTGATGGTGTCGAGGTTGACGCGGCGGGCGCTCGGGCCGGCCTCCCAGACGATCTCCGGGTAGGCGTCCAGTGACGGCGCCTCCAGGCTGGCCGGGCCGGAGCCGTCGAGCACGAAGTGAGCGTGGCGGGTGGCAGCGCAGTTTGGGATCATGCACACCGGCAGGGAAGCGGCGTGGGTCGGGTAATCCATGATCTTCACGTCGAGCACCGTGGTCAGGCCGCCCAGGCCCTGGGCGCCGATGCCCAACTGGTTGACCTTGTCGAACAGCTCCAGGCGCAGTTCCTCGATGCGGTTCTGCGGGCCACGGGCCTTCAGCTCGTGAATGTCGATGGGCTCCATCAGTACTTCCTTGGCCATCACCGCGGCTTTCTCGGCGGTACCGCCGATGCCGATGCCGAGCATGCCTGGCGGGCACCAGCCGGCGCCCATGGTCGGCACGGTCTTCAGGACCCAGTCGACGATGGAATCGGACGGGTTGAGCATGGCCATCTTCGACTTGTTCTCGGAGCCGCCGCCCTTGGCCGCGACATCCACTTCCACCTTGTCGCCGGGGACGATGGAGTAGTGGATGACGGCCGGGGTGTTGTCTTTGGTGTTCTTCCGGGAACCTGCCGGGTCGGCGAGGATCGAAGCACGCAGGACGTTTTCCGGCAGGTTGTAAGCGCGACGCACGCCTTCGTTGATCATGTCGTCCAGGCTCATGGTGGCGCCATCCCAGCGCACGTCCATGCCGACGCGAACGAATACGGTGACGATGCCGGTGTCCTGGCAGATCGGACGGTGGCCGGTGGCACACATGCGGGAGTTGATCAGGATCTGCGCCATGGAATCGCGCGCAGCGGGCGACTCTTCTCGCAGGTAGGCCTCATGCATCGCCTGGATGAAGTCGACGGGGTGATAGTAGGAAATGAACTGCAAAGCGTCTGCAACGCTTTGAATCAGGTCGTCTTGCTTGATCACGGTCATGCAGCGCGTCCTCTTGGCGGGGCGGAGATGGGGCGTGTCTAGAGATACCTACACGCTGGATAAAAAAGGCGCGGCAGTATAACCCGCCAGCCAGGCGGGTACACAGACGGACCAAAGGTGAAGGGATGCATATCGGAAATGCTGCGCTACTCACGCTTCACAGGATCGTCGAGGCATTAATGCTTCGATGGCTGGTCCTGTCCTTGTTCCGCAGGCAAGCCGATGAAGAGCTCGCAGCGAAGCGGCCGGCGTGGGCGATAGCAGGGAGTTATGGGCTTTTATTCACGACGAGCGTAAAGTGCGTCAAATTGCCACATCGGGAAGGATTCCATGCGCGTAGATTGGGATGAAGCCGATCAACGGGCTTTACAGCAACTGGTAACCAAGCGGTTCGCAATGGCCGCAGGAACCTATGGATTGGCACTGTTGCTCACCTGGATCACGGTGGTGGGCGGCTTCTACCAGGCGCCGGTGGATACCGCGTTGCTCTGCGCGGGGCTGATCCTGGTAAGCCAGCTGGTGTTCTTCTGGATTTTCATCAGAGGCCACAACCTGCGCTTCCGTGATCCCAGCCTTACCGAGCCGCAAGTGCTGGTAGGCTTGGTCTGGCTGACCTATTTCCTCTTCAACCTCGGCAGTAACCGTGGCTCGCTACTGGTTCTCTACCTGCTGGTGCTGATGTTCGCGGTGTTCCTGCCGCCGAAGGTATTCGTCCGTTACGCCGCGCTGGCGCTTTTCAGCTTCATTGGGTTGAGCCTGGTGGACCTGCAGCTCGAACGCCTGGTCGAGCCTCAGGCTGCGATCCTGCAGGCCAGCGTCCTGCTGGTCACACTGGTTTGGATGTGCCTTTTCGTCGGTTATGTCAATCGCCTGCGCCAGCGGATGCGCCAGCGGCGCTTCGCATTGCAGGCCCATCAGGAGACGTTGCGAGGCATGATGCGGCAGCTGGAGGATCTGGCGGCCACCGATGAGCTGACCGGTCTCTATAATCGCCGGTATTTCCTCAAGCGGGCCGAAACCGAAGTGAACAGGTTGCGCAAGGGGCACCAGTCCGGGCTGGCCTTGATCGATTTGGATCATTTCAAACGGGTCAACGACCAGCACGGCCATGCAACCGGTGACCGCGTCCTGCAGTCCTTCGCGGCGGTCGCGCGCTCCTGTCTGCGCGACGGCGACATCCTGGCACGCTATGGTGGCGAAGAATTCGTCCTGTTGCTGCCGAGTACCGACGCCGAGCAGTTCAGCGCCTGTTGCGAACGGCTACGTGAAGCCTTCGCCAGTGCCGAACCGGCGAACACCAGCCTGCCGTGCGGTCAGCTGAGCCTCTCGGTGGGAATGACATTGCTCGATGCCGGCGACAATTTGGACGAGTCGCTGCAGCGTGCGGATGAAGCGCTTTATCGGGCCAAGCACGGTGGGCGCAATCGCTGCGAGGCGAGCTGGGTGGATGTGCTGGGCAGCGGCGCAGAACGGTCGGATGGTACTGCGGGCTGAAAAGCCGATGGGAGAAGCGGCTGCATGGGTTCCGCCTGCCTCCCATCGGATCGCATCGGGCATCAGATCAGCGAATCACCCACGCGCAGGATCTTCATGGTGTTGGTGCCGCCGGTTCCGTGATAGCTGTCGCCTTTGGTCAGAATGACCCAGTCGCCGATGCTGACGATGTCGCGCTTGAGCAGCTCGTCCACTGCGGCCTGGCTGACCTTGTCGGCCGGCAATGAGGCCGGGTCGAAGGGAACGGTCTGCACGCCACGGAACATCGCCACCCGAGCCTGGGTTTCCCGATAGGGCGAGAACGCGAAGATCGGTACCGAGGAACGGATGCGCGACATGATCAGCGGTGTATAGCCGCTTTCGGTCAGGCTGATGATCGCCTTGACGCCCGGAAAATGGTTCGCAGTGTACATCGCCGCCAGCGCGGTGCTCTCGTCGCTACGGGCGAAGTGCTGGCCGAGGCGATGGCCGGACTTGATGCTGGTGGGGTGCTTCTCGGCGCCAACGCAGACGCGCGCCATGGCCTTGATCGCCTCGACCGGGTACTCGCCGGCGGCGCTTTCGGCCGAAAGCATCACGGCATCGGTGTAGTCCAGCACGGCGTTGGCTACATCGGAAACCTCGGCCCGCGTCGGCATCGGGCTCTGGATCATCGACTCCATCATCTGGGTCGCGGTGATCACTACCTTGTTGTTGCGGCGAGCGTGCAGAATGATCTTCTTCTGGATGCCGACCAGCTCGGCGTCGCCGATTTCCACGCCGAGATCGCCGCGCGCGACCATTACGCCATCGCTCGCGCGGATCAGGCCGTCGAGTGCCTCGTCATCGGCCACCGCTTCGGCTCGTTCGATTTTCGCGATCAGCCACGCGCTGGAGCCGGCTTCGTCGCGCAGACGGCGGGCCAGCTCCATGTCCGCGGCATCCCGAGGGAAGGAGACGGCCAGGTAATCGAGATTCATCTCGGCGGCCAGCTTGATGTCGGCCTTGTCCTTGGCGGTCAGCGCCGGTGCGGTCAGGCCGCCGCCACGACGGTTGATGCCCTTGTTGTCCGACAGCGGGCCGCCGATCAGTACGGTGCAGTGCAGCTCGTCGGCGGTGGCGTTGTCGACGCGCATCACCACACGGCCATCGTCGAGCAGCAGCTCGTCGCCGACGCTGCAATCCTTGACCAGATCGGGGTAGTCGATGCCCACCACTTCCTGGGTGCCGGCATCGCGCGGGTGAGTTACCGAAAAGCGGAAGCTGTCGCCTTCGGCGAGCTCGATGCGCTTGTTGGTGAACTTGGCAATGCGGATCTTCGGGCCTTGCAGGTCGCCCAGCAAGGCGACGAAGCGACCGTGGCGCGCGGCGATATCCCGCACCAGTTGCGCACGGGTGCGGTGCTCATCCGGGGCGCCATGGGAAAAATTCAGGCGTGCGACATCCAGTCCGGCCAGGATCATCTTTTCCAGCACTTCCGGCGAGCTGCTGGCCGGGCCCAGCGTAGCGACGATTTTTGTACGGCGCGAAGTCATGCAATGCTCCTTTTTCAGATTGCCCGGGAGGCTACTACGCCGCTGGGCTGTAGTCATCGTCACCGGCTCACTACTCTTTCCGCCCTGGGATGATCGACTGAAGCTTTTGGCCTGGCGGTCGATAAGCCGGGATCGGAGGAATTACCATGCGCACACTTTTCATACTATTGGCGGCGGTCGTCAGCGTCGGTTGCAGCAGCCGCTCGGCGCTCGATCGTCATCTCGACGAGGCCTATCAGAACTATCGGGCCGGCGATTGCGAGCAGGTGATGCTCGCGCTGTCACAGGCCGAGCGTCGCAGCCGCCAGCGTGACAATCTGCAGCCGGAGATATCCCTGTTGCGCGGCCAGTGTCTGGAGCGGCAGGGCCTGTTTGTTGACGCCGCACAGACCTACCGGTTCATTCTGATGCGCTATCCGGCCAGCGAATATGCCTATCGTGGGCGCGCGAGGCTGGAGACCTTGCGCCAGTTGGGGCATTATCGGCCCGACGAGGAGGCGGTGGTCACCCACGCCACGAAACGCTGACGCAGGCCAGTCGCAACGACGGGTCGGGATGGAACCCATGCGCATACCCCTATTGCTGTTCATTTTCATGCCCTTGCTGGCATCGGCCGAGATCTACCGTTGGGTCGATGCACAGGGACAGGTGCATTTTGGCGCACGACCGGGGCCGGGAGCCGAACAGGTCGAGGTTCGGCCGCAGGTCATCGAGCGAGACGAAGCCACGCGAGCACGAGAGGCACGCACCGAACGCTTTTTCGAAGCGCGGCGCCAGGAGCAACAAGCGGCCGATCAGTTGGCCAGCGAAGGGCATGCCAGGCGAGAGCAGGAGTGTCGGCGGTTGCGCAACGAGCTGTCGAAGCTGGCACAAGGGGGACGCTACTTTCGCACCGATGCAAAGGGTGAGCGCGTCTACTACAGTGAGGAAGAGGTGAACGCGGCACGACGGCAGTTGGCTGGCCGCATCGAACAGCACTGCAACTGAACGGCCGGATTCATGGCCGTGCTAGGCCGGAACCGAGAACAATGCTCAAACAGCGACGCATTCAGCGACATCAGTTGCCCTATTACCTCAACGTGTTCAACCGTCTCACCGGCCGGCCGTTGGGTTTTATCGGCAATCTTTCCGAGAGTGGCCTGATGCTGATCAGCCCCTATCCGATTATGCTCGATGCGCGTTTCGAGATGCGTCTGAAAATTCCGGGTCAGGACGGCCTGATGCGCTTCATCGACTTCAGCGCGATCTGTCTCTGGTCGCGCGAGGACGTCACCCCCGGAAGCTTCGACTCGGGTTTCTCCCTGCTCAGCCCCTCGAGCGAGATCAAGGACATGATCGTGGCGCTGCGTCACTACTTCAGCTTCCGGCCGGCGATGCCCGCGGCCGGGCATCTTGCCCATTCGGGCTCATCCGCCAGTCGGGCCTCCGGTGAGGATTGCTGCCGGGACCATGAGCCTGGCTAGGGTCTGTTGCCGTTTCGTCGCGAGCCGCGTTGTTGGGAGGAGTGGCGCCAGGCGCTAAAGCGTGCCGGCTTTTTTCCAGGCCAGATAGCGACTGATCAGCTGCGGCCCCAGCTCATGCGGCGGTACATCGAGAACCGCGACGCCGTGGCTGAGCAGGCGCTGGTGCAACTGGCTGCGGGCGCCAAGGTAGTCCCGAGTGCCGAGGTAGGCCAGGGCATCATCGAAGCTGCCGATTTTCCGTTGGCACAGTCGATCGAGAATCCCTTCGCGCAGACTGACCACCAGCACCCGGTGCTGCCGCGACAGGCGTTGCACGGCTTCCAGCAATTCACCGTCGTCGTCGCGCAGGTTGCTCAGCAGCACTAGCAAGGCACGGCGTTTCTGGCGGGCCAGGACGTCGCTGGCCACCGCATGGAAATCGACCGGCTGCAGGGTCGTTTCCAGGTCATAGACATTGTTGAGCAGCCGCGGCAGCTGCTGCTGTCCCTTGGCGGGCGCGACGAAGCATGGCTGGGCAGCCGCGAAGCCGTAGACGCCCAGGGCATCACCCTGGCGCAGCGCCACGTAGGCGAGCAGCAGGCTGGCGTTGAGTGCATGATCGAAATGCGCCAGTTCGCCATCCTGGCTGCGCATGTGTCGTCCACAGTCGAGCATCAGCAGTATTTGTTGGTCGCGTTCGTCCTGATACTCCCGGGTGATCGGCATGCGCTTGCGCGCGGTGGCCTTCCAGTCGATCTGCCGCAGGACGTCGCCTTCGCGGTACTCGCGCAGCTGGTGAAACTCCATGCCGAGCCCACGGCGCGGCTGTTGGCGCACGCCGAGCCGGCTCAGCCAGTTGTCCACTGCCATCAGTGGAGCACCATGCAGGCGGGTGAAGTCCGGGTAGACGCGGGTTTGTGCATGTAGCGGGATAATCCGCCGGCTGCGCCATAACCCCAGCGGGCTGCTCAGGCGGACTTCGCAGTGGTTGAATTCATAACGCCCACGCCGGATCGCTTTGAGGCGATAGCCGACCTCGCCGTGTTCCGCCGGGGACAGCCGCAGGCGTTGTGGCAACTGCTCGAACGTCAGGCCGGCCGGTACCTGGTCGAACACTTCCAGTATCAACGGCTGGTGAAGGTCGTTCTGTACCCGCAGGCGCACATCGCTCCAGCGGCCCAGCGGCAGGTTGCCGGGGAGGGTGCGTTGCAAGCGGGGCGAAGGCGAACGGTGCAAGCGGATGGCGTCGAACAGGGCAAGCAGCGCCAGGCTCAGCAGCAGTCCCCACCAGAGATTGGCCAGCAGCGCCTGCGCCGGTAACGCGAGTGCCGACAGCACGCCGATGACCAGCGCCAGCGCGAAGAGCACAGCCAGGGCCGCCAGCAAATGGCGCGACGGATTCATCGGTGGTTATCCGCTGCCCGGCGAGTCACAGGCGTGGCGCCGGTACTTGGTCGAGCAGCCGTTGCAGCAACTGATCCACCGAGAGCCCCTCGATATCCAGTTCCGGCGACAGCCGTACCCGGTGGCGCAACACTGCCAGCGCACAGCCCTTGATGTCGTCCGGGATGACGAATTCGCCGCCGCGCAACAATGCCCGAGCGCGTCCGCAGCGTACCAGCGCGATCGAGGCGCGCGGGCCGGCACCCAGCGTCAGGCCGGGCCAGTTGCGCGTCTCGCGGGCCAGCCGTACGGCGTAGTCGAGCACCTGATCGTCTACCGGCAGTTCGCTGGCGATCTTCTGCAGTGCCTGCACGTCCTTCGCCTGCAGCAGGACGCGCAGCGCAGTGACGTCGAGGATGTCGGTCCGCACCGATCGCGTGACCTGGCGCACCATGTCCACTTCCTCGTCGGCCAGGGGATAGTCCATGCGCAGCATCAGCATGAAACGATCGAGTTCGGCTTCGGGCAGCGGATAAGTGCCCTCCTGCTCGATGGGGTTCTGGGTGGCCATCACCATGAACGGCTGGGGCACGACCAGCGCGCGCCCCTCGAGGGTGACCTGGCGCTCCTGCATGACTTCCAGCAGCGCGGCCTGGGTCTTGGCCGGCGCGCGGTTGATTTCGTCGGCCAGCAGCAGGTTGGTGAACACCGGGCCCTTGCGCAGCTTGAACTGCTCGCTGGCGATGTCGTACACCGCGTGGCCGGTGATGTCGCTGGGCATCAGGTCCGGGGTGAACTGGATTCGCGAGAACTCCCCGCCGAAGCAGCGTGCCAGGGCGCGTACCAGCAGTGTCTTGCCGAGACCGGGAACGCCCTCGACCAGCACATGCCCCCCGGCGATCAGCGCCGTCAGCAGCCCCTCGACCACCTCATGCTGGCCGATCACGGCCTTGTGCAATTCCTGGCGCAAGGCCTGCGCCAGCTGGCTGGCACGCTGGTTCCGACTGGCCGTCGCAACCGTATCGTTCGTTTGCGGAGTGGTTTCGCTCATAGGGCATTCCTGATGCGTTGCAGGTGGGCGACCTGACGGGTGAAGTCGCTGACGCCGATCTTGGCTGGGGCCGGGCGCAGGACCTGTTCGATAGTTGGCAAGGGAAGTCGGGACAGCGTGGCGAGCACGCGACATTGTTCGGCGACGGCCAGTTCCTCGAAACCGGGGTGCCTCTGGCGAGCACGGCGCTGGATATCCTGTTGCAGCATAGCCAGCGACTGTCGCGGGCCGGCATGGCGATAGAGAAAGCTGGCGCTGGCTCGCAGGTGTTCTTCCAGTTGTCGACGGCTGTGGTCGGGCGGCGGTAACAGCGGCCCCTGGCGTTGGGCGAAATGCCAGGTCGCGAAGAGCAGCATCAGCGCGAGGCTGGCCAGCGCCTCGGGGAAGTGGCGCAACAACTGGGTGAACAGACCGTCGTGCTCGCCGTGGTAGGCCAGCGTCACGGCGCGATCCTGGGTGAGATACCAGAGCAGCCAGGCGTGGTCGTACTCCTTGATCCGATCGTTCTGCCAGATCCAGCTGTCGGTCAGGGCGGTAACCAGACCCTCGCCATGCCGCAGTTGCAGCATGTGCGTGGCTCCGGCGCTGTTGGCCCAGGCATGTGCGCGCTGGCCGGCGTCATAAAGGTGGTAGTCGGTATCGAATGCGAGATAGACCGGTGCGTCCTCGTTCTCCAGGTACAGGCGCGTCAGCTGTGGCTGATCCTTGACGCCGATCGCCCGGGCTGCCTCGTCGGCGGGCAGGTGGTCGGTTGCCAGATGCTGTTGCAGATTCAAGGCATCGAGCAACAGGTCGCCGCTACGGGCGCTGTGCTCGTCCCATAGGCGTTCGGCAACGAATACCAGGTGGCCACCTTCGCTGACCCACTCCAGCACACGTTGCGTCTGTAGCGGAGTCATTGCGCTGCGCTCGCCGAGCAGCAACAGAACCTCATTCGTGGCCGGCATGCTGGCGAAGCTTTCGCTGCGTGTAACCCGGCGGTCCTGATCGAGCAGGAACAGGTGCGCCGCAAGATAAGGGTCCTGTCGAGCTTTGGGGGCGGGGCCATGCTCGATAGTGGTTTCGTAGGGTTGCAACTTGCCCGAGAAATAGACGCCCAGCCCACCCAGCAGCAGTAGTGCCAGGCCGGCGACTGCATACCCGTATCTGCGCGGATTCATGCCGCAGGCTCCACGGCGAAGAGTTCGCGCCACGCCGAGCACAACTCGCTTCGGGTGGTATCCGGCGGTGTTCGATGACCGTAGGCGAGGTTCTGCCAATGGTGGGTCAACGCGGACGCGAACCGGGTGAGAGCAGGTTGCTCCAGGGCGGCAATGAGCTGCAGTGCTTCGCTTTCGGTGTGGGCATTTCTCAGTGGCAATTGCCGCTCATGCAGCAGGCGGCTCAGCAATGCGCGATACAGCAGGCCGAGGGCCTGGCGCGGTTCGGTCGACCAGAGTCGCTCGACTTCACCGGCGACATCCGCAGGCAGGCTGTCGGGCTTCACCGACAGGCCGAAGAGTATTTCGGGTGGGGCCTGGGGTTTGCGTAATGGTCGGCCGAAGCGCCCGGCATAGAGCTGCAGCCACTCGCGATGGCGCCAGAGCACCACGGCAACGCCGGTGAACAGCGCCGCCCAGAGCAACACTTCGATGACCGTCATCAGGGTGTCCAGGCTGTGTTGCAGCCCCTCGGCCTGTAGCAGGCGCTCGAGCATACGTGCGAACCAGCCGGGCTCGTTGTCCGACGCTTCGTCGCCGAAGCGCCAGCGGGTCACCGTTTCCGAGTGCCGGAATGGCGGCTGGTCGAGGATATCGCTGATGCGCTGGCTGGCCGCCTGGCTGGTCAGCGACTGGTTGAGCAGGCGCTGGGCTTCCGGCCTTGCCTCGGTGGTGGCTTGCGTGGGCTCCGCCGCCAAAAGCGCCGCCGGTGGCTGCGCGAACAGCAGGCCGAGGCCGAGCAGCAGCGGCACCAGCATGGGCATCAAGCGGGTCCGAAGCCGGCGAAAGGCGAGTTCGATGTCCCAGCCCTCGAGTATCGTGCGGCGATTCAGGTAAAGGCTGAATCCGCTGGCCACGTAGATGGGTTCCCACACCACCAGCACCAGCGCGTAGAGCAGGTTGGTCAGGTGCTCCAGCCAGAGCGCTTCGCCGCCCAGACCGAGCAGTTCGTGCCAGCTCAGCTCGGTCAGCAATTGCGCGGGGATCACGAAATACAGCAGCGCCAGCAGGCCCAGCGACAAGGCCCCTTCCAGATGCATGCCGACGATGGTCAGCCAGGTCGCCGCGCTGCTGTTGCGGCGCCCCAGCACGATCAGGCGTTCGCGGCGGGCGGCGCCTGAGAGGCCTTCGAGCTGCAGCACCGGCAGATCGAAGCTGCGTGTCGGGCTGAAGCGTCGCCAGGTCACGCTTGCCAGCCACTGCGGCCGCAGCACGCCGGGCAAAGCTCTTAAGCTGCGTCCGAGCGTGGGTGTGTCGCCGAACAGCGTATGCGAGAGGATGAACAGCGGCAGCCGCTCGTACAGGGGTTTGAGCCACCAGAACAGCAGCAATGACAGAGTCGGATATTGCCATGTCAGGATGCTGAGCACGGCGAACAGCGGCAGCGTCAATGCGGCCCAGCTCAGCATCAGCAGGCCGGCATGGCGGCGTGCGAGCAGACAACCCAGGTCCAGTGCTTCCCAGGCGCTGCGTGGCCGAATTTCCATGCTGGCTTCATTCAGGCGCATGGCGATTCCTGCCCGAGCGCCACAGATAAAGGCCGACCAGCAGCCATAGGAACACTCCCACGGCGTATTTCACGGACGCATCGACATAGGTCATCGACGACCAGTAGGCCTCGACGAAGGCGGCGATCAGCAGTAGCAGCGTGGCGCCGGCGACCAGGCGTACCGCCTTTTGCGCGGCCAGCTTGAGCGCCTCGGTACGAGCGTGGCGCCCGGGCGCGATCAGCGTGCTGCCGAGCTTCAGCCCGGCAGCACCGGCGAGGGTGATGGCGGTCAGCTCGAACGCCCCGTGGCCGATGACGAATGACCAGAACGGCTGGTGATAGCCGATGCCGGTGAGATGGCCCGCCACCGCACCGATCGTCAGCCCGTTGAACAACAAGTAGAACAGGCTGCCCAGGCCGAACAGCAGGCCGCCGGCGAAGGTCTGGAAGGCGATGCCGATGTTGTTCATCACGTAATAGCCGAACATCAACCAGTCGTCGCCGGCACCACGCTCGCTGAAGCGCCCCAGGCGTCGGGCCTGCGGATCGTACATCGCTTCCATCTGCTCGACCTGCTCGGGGGCGATGAAGCTGAAGACCTGTTCGGGAACTAGGTAGACCAGCAGGCCACTGCCCAGCAGGCTGCCGTAGAACAGCAGGCTGGCTGCCAGCACGTAGCGCCATTCCTTGCGCACCAGGCGTGCGAAGCCGCCCAGCACGAAGCCCAACAGGCGTCCGGTCAACGGGCTGCGGTGGCGATAGAGCTGCTGATGGCCGCGCTGGGCCAGTTGCTGCAGATGAGCGATCGAATGCTCGCTGTAGCCGCGCGCCCGGGCGACCGCCAGTTGCTGGCAAAGCCGGCGATAGGCGGCGGGAAAGTCGCGATAGGCAGTAGCTGCGGTCTTCCCGCCACGCTCGAGTGCCTCGAGCTGGACGGCGAACGCCTGCCATTCGGCGTCATGGCGGCTCATGAACAGGCGCTGCTTCATGACGGCCCCAGCAAGGTGCGGGCGATGCCGTTGATGCGGCTTTCGGCCTGTGCGGCGGACGTCTGCAGTGGCTCGGCGAGAATCGCTGCCAGTTCCTGCCGACGTTCGGCGGACAGGCTGGCCTGGCGCTCGGCGAATGCGATCAGCGCGCGCTGCTCGGCGGGCACCAGTGCAAACGGGGATATTTGCGGTTCGGCTTCAGGCAGTTCGGGCGTGGCGCTCGGGCGTTCCTGATAGATCACCAGCGAACCGGCGGCGAGGTCGCCAAGCCGCTTGAACGAGGGATGGCTCAGGCAGCAGAGCGCACCGAGAAAGTAGCCGAAGGGCAGCAGGTCGACGAAGCGCAGCAGATTGCGCGTCAGTGAGGCGGCCCAGCCGATCGGCGTGCCATCGTCATGGATCACGCGCAGCCCCAGCCATTGCTTGCCGGGCGTGCGGCCCTGGTTGAGCACTTCGAACAGCACCATGTACCACCACTGCACCAGGAACAGCAGCAACGCACCGATGCCCAGACCGAACTTGCCCAGCATCCCGAGCCCGAGAGCCAGCACCAGCAGAATCGCGCCGCGGATGGCCAGATCCAGCGCGAACGCCAGCGCACGGGGCACCAGGCCGGCAGGCCGGAACAGCAGATCGATGCCTTCCGGTGTTTCGATCCGGTGCAGGTTATCCAGCGGTAGTGATGGGGAAGAGTCAGGAGACAATGAGGACGTGTGCCATGGTTTGATCGAGTCAGCCGGATGCTATGCGCCTGTCGACACGGGATCAATTGCCCCGGCTGTATATGTGGCGACATGAAATCATCGAACGCGGGCGCTGGCCATAAACTGCGTTGCATTTTGCGCATTCGCGCCGCAAGCCACAGCCATGGCGCCGCATGGCTGTCGGGTGGCGGGGTAGACTAGGCGGCAATGATCGAGAAGGAATCTCCCGTGACGTCCAGCATCTTCTGGTATGACTTCGAAACCACTGGCATCTCCCCGCGCTGCGATCGGCCGCTACAGGTCGCCGGCATCCGCACCAACGAGGCGCTGGAAGAGATTGGCGAGCCCCTGAACGTCTACTGCCGTCTCAGTGACGACATCCTGCCGCATCCGGCCGCTTGCCTGGTGACCGGGATCACGCCCGAGACGCTCGCCAGCAAGGGGCTGTGCGAAGCCGAGTTCGTCCATCTGCTGCATCAGCAACTGTCACTGCCGGGCACTTGCGGCGCCGGCTACAACACCTTGCGCTTCGATGACGAGGTAACGCGCTACAGCCTGTACCGCAACTTCCATGATCCCTATGCGCGCGAATGGCAGGGCGGCAACAGCCGCTGGGACCTGATCGATCTGGTGCGCACGGCCTATGCGTTGCGCCCCGAAGGGTTGGTGTGGCCGGAGGAGGATGGTCGCGTCACGCTCAGGCTGGAGCGGCTCAGCGCGGCCAATGGTCTGGAGCATCTGCAGGCGCACGACGCGCTCTCCGATGTGCGCGCCACCATCGGCTTGGCACGGCTGATTCGCGAGCGTCAGCCCAGGCTCTATCGCTATCTGTATGAGCTGCGCCGCAAGCAGGCCGTGCTCGATCAGGTGCAACTGCTCAAACCGATGGTGCATATCTCGGGACGCTTCTCGGCAGCCCGCCACTACCTGTCCGTGGTCTTGCCGCTGGCCTGGCACCCGCGCAATCGCAACGCGCTGATCGTCTGCGATCTGCAGGCCGAATGTTCGCCCTTGTGGGAAGAGAGCGCCGAGACGCTTCGCGAACGGCTGTACACCCGCCGTGATGAACTTGAGGGCCAGCTCCCGGTTCCGCTCAAGTTGGTCCATATCAATCGCTGTCCGGTGTTGGCGCCGATGAACGTCCTGCGCGCGGCGGACATCGCTCGGTTGGGGCTCGATCTGGACAGTTGCGAGACACGCGCACGGCGGTTGCGCGATTGTCAGGACGTCTGGAATGCGAAACTTGGCGATATATATGCCGAAGAGCCCTTTGCCGGCCTGGAGGATCCCGAGCAGCAACTTTATGACGGCTTTCTGGGTGAGCGGGATCGCCGTCTATGCGAGCAGGTCAGGAACCATCCGGCGCCGGACAGTACTTTAAGGACGCTACCGTTCGATGATCCGCGGCTTCCTGAATTACTGTTCCGTTACCGCGCACGCAATTTTCCGCAGAGTCTTTCGGAAACAGAACAGCAACAGTGGCACCTGTTCTGTCAGAAGCGGCTGACGTTACCGGAGTGGGGCGCCCCCAACACCCTCGCGCAATTTGAGCAGGCCATGAGGGAAGTACAGGCGCAGGCGAGTCCGGAACAAGTCGGGCTGCTGCAGCAATGGTCGACCCATGCCTGCCAGTTGCGGGAACGCTATGGCCTGAAAGACTGAGCGAACGGTAGTTGCAGAAACTAAAAAGCCACTTGGCGAAACATGCATTGCATGATCGGCCAAGTGGCTTTTGGAAGCGGCGGGATTAACCGAGTAGCGTTGCCCAGCCTTCAACCTCGTCGGAGCCCCATTTCGCTTTCCACTCTTTCAGCGTCTTGTGATTGCCGCCCTTGGTTTCAATCACTTCGCCGTTATGGGGGTTCTTGTACTGCTTGACGCGGCGTGCGCGCTTGCTGGCAGCTGGAGCCCGGGCGGCGCGCTGCGCCTTGCCGGTACGGGCTTCGGGATCGAGCAGAGCAATGATATCGCGCAGGGATTTCTGATACTCACCCATGAGTTCACGCAGTTTGCCTTCGAACTCCAGTTCCTTTTGCAGCTTGTCGTCTGCCGAGAGCGACTTCAGGCGTTCCTGAAGCTCCTTGATAGCTTCTTCGGTAGCGCGGTATTCGTTGATAAGTGACATATGGCTTCCTTGGTATAGGTTTAGAACGCAAGTGCAGCAATCATAGACAGGCGCAATGGCCAAGTAAATATAGTCCAAAAAATAAGATCGGTGATTGTGCTTCGCTGGAGATAAGCCACCTGGAGTTATGCGTATTTAAAGAATGCTTCGAAACGAGTCCGCCCATGTGCTGCGTTGGGTTCTGTTTAAAGAAGGTAAGGCGGACTGTGCCTGACCGCGGTACGGGGGCGTTAGTTCATTCCCTGGAGGATCGTCCGGCATGACGAGGTGACGCTGTTCAAGAATATTGGTGACGCAACTTGTGTCGAGTCATGTAGTTACCGATTTGTAACTCTCCATGTCCGTCGGGTTTGTAGGGGGATTGTTACAGGCCGAGAGGTATTCCGTATGGATCCACTCGAGCGGTGGAGGGTGCAAACCGATGCTGCTTCGTCTTGCGAGAAGATGGCTGCCGTTTTGTCCACTGCGCTAGAATGCGCGGTCTTTTTTGTTAGTCGGAGTTATCGTTAATGCGCACTTTCAGGCTGGTCATCGCCTGTCCCGACGGCGTCGGCATCGTGGCCAAGGTCAGTAATTTTCTGGCCACCTACAACGGCTGGATTACCGAAGCCAATCATCACTCCGATCATCAGAGTGGCTGGTTCTTCATGCGTCACGAGATTCGAGCCGACTCGCTGCCTTTCGACCTCGAAGGTTTTCGCCAGGCTTTCGCGCCGATCGCCCGGGAATTCTCGATGGAATGGCGCATCACCGACTCCAGCGAGCGCAAGCGCGTAGTGCTGATGGCCAGTCGCGAATCGCATTGCCTGGCCGATCTTCTGCACCGCTGGCACAGCGGCGAACTGGATTGCGAAATTCCCTGTGTGATTTCCAACCATGACGACCTGCGCAGCATGGTGGAATGGCACGGCATTCCCTACTTCCACGTTCCGGTGGACCCGGCCGACAAAGCGGCCGCGTTTGCCGAGGTCACGCGGCTGGTGCGCGACCACCGGGCCGACGTGATAGTGCTGGCGCGCTACATGCAGATTCTGCCATCGGAGCTATGCGAGGAATTCGCCCAGCGGGTGATCAATATCCACCACAGCTTCCTGCCTTCCTTCGTCGGCGCCAAGCCCTACCACCAGGCGTCGCTGCGTGGCGTCAAGCTGATCGGGGCGACCTGTCACTATGTGACCGAAGAGCTGGATGCCGGGCCGATCATCGAGCAGGACGTTGTGCGTGTCAGCCATCGCGACAGCATCGAAGACATGGTTCGACTGGGTAAGGACGTGGAAAAGATGGTGCTTTCGCGAGGCTTGCGCTATCACTTGCAGGACCGCGTTCTGGTGCACAGCAACAAGACGATGGTCTTCAACTGACAAGGCGGGGGGGGCGAAGCTGCATGCGTGATCCATTGGACAAGGCTGTAGCCAAGACCCCGCCAACCATCGGCAGCGGCTGTACCCAGCGCTACGACCCAGACAGCCTGGGCCCCGAGGACGGTACCGAATTTCCCGATGCCGAGTTGCTCTGGCGACGCATGCAACGGCTGGATGAGGAAGGGTCTCGGGCAGACGATTCCTCGAACGAGCCCTGACCACGATTGCGTTCACTGTGAGGGAAAACCGGAATGCCGACGACCGATCGCTTGCTGCTGGGTGCCGAGTTGAATGGCGAGCCGAATACGCAGTCATTGAAACTGGCCAACCGACATGGCCTGGTCGCCGGCGCCACGGGCACCGGAAAGACGGTCACCTTGCAGCGACTGGCCGAGCAGTTCAGCGATGCTGGGGTGGCGGTGTTCGCTGCGGACATGAAGGGCGACCTGTGTGGCCTGGGCGCGCCCGGCGCGCCGCAGGGCAAGATTGCCGAGCGCATCGCCAGCATGTCCTGGCTGAATCACCAACCGCAGGCCTATCCGGTGACCTTGTGGGATATCCAGGGCATCAGCGGGCACCCCTTGCGCACGACGCTCACCGAGATGGGGCCGTTGCTGCTGGGAAATCTGCTCGAGCTGACCGATAGCCAGCAGTCGGCCTTGTATTGCGCCTTCAAGGTGGCCGACCAGCAGGGCCTGTTGTTGCTAGACCTGAAGGATCTCAAGGCGTTGCTCAATCACCTGCAGGCGAACCCCCAATTGCTGGGCGAGGATGCGGCCCTGTTCGCACGCTCATCTTCGCAGGCGTTGCTGAGGCGGTTGGCGACGCTGGAGCAACAGGGCGCAGAGGCACTGTTCGGAGAGCCTGCGTTGCGACTCGAGGATGTGCTGCAACCGACCAGCGATGGGCGAGGGCGTATTCATCTGCTCGACGCCAGCCAACTGGTGCATCAGGCGCCCAAGGTCTATGCGACGTTCCTGCTCTGGCTGCTGGCCGAGTTGTTCGAGCAACTGCCCGAGCGCGGCGATGCGGACAAGCCGTTGCTGGCGCTGTTCTTCGACGAAGCCCATCTGCTTTTCAGCGATACGCCGAAAGCACTGCAGGAGCGGCTAGTGCAGGTCGTACGGTTGATTCGCTCCAAGGGCGTCGGGGTGTACTTCGTCACCCAGTCGCCAGCCGATCTGCCGGACCAGGTGCTGGCCCAACTGGGGCTGCGCATCCAGCATGGACTGCGGGCTTTCACGGTGAAGGAGCAAAAGGCGTTGCGTGCAGTGGCCGAGGGCTTTCGTCCGAACCCCGAGTTCTCCACGCTCGACACCCTTGTCGATCTGGGAATTGGCGAGGCGCTGGTGGGCGGTCTGGAGGCGAAGGGCACCCCGGCCATGGTGCAGCGGGTGGCCATAGCGCCACCGCAGTCGCGGGTCGGTCCGTTGAGCGAGTCGGAACGTCACGCCCTGATCGCCGCATCGCCGTTGCGCGGACGCTATGACCAGGCGATCGATCGCGAATCGGCTTACGAAGTGCTTGCGCAGCGAGCCGAAGAGGCCGTGAAAGAGCCGGCAGTGGAAAAAACCGCACATAAGACGGAGCGAGCCGGCCTGGGCGATGACCTGGGTGAGCTTGCCGGTAGAGCCGTCAAAAGTGCGCTTCGTCAGGCCGCCAGCCAATTGGGACGACAGTTGGCGCGAGGCCTGCTGGGTTCGTTACTGGGCGGTAAACGATGAATTGCGCAATATGTAGAAAGATTGCAATCAATCGAGAGCAGGTAATGAGGTTGGCGATATCTAAGCGTCGAACTCGCTGTTGCTCGTGTTCTGTTCCGATCGTTCTTTTTCGATCTTTTCCAGCTCCTGCTGAAACGCCTGATCAAGAATGCTGGGCTTCTTGCGCCAAGGTTTGCGTTCGGGGTCGGGCTGCGCTGCGTAGGTGATTACCTCGCCACCATATATGTTCTTGAAACGATTGGCCTGTCGTTCCAGTTCGGCACGTAGTTCTTCTTTGGTCACGTATTTACCTGTTATCGCTATCAAATCGGTTGTGTTGCGTTCTGTCGTCGTGCGAGACGACAGGCAGGGCAGCCCATGATGCCAATTGAATCGGCCGAGGCGCCTTATGCAGGATTGTTCTTGATTGACGAGGCCGGACTGCTGTTGCAGAGAACACGCGGTTGCGAGCGAGACTGCGAATAACTTGAATATCCGGTTGCGGTCGTATCGATGGCGTTTCGGATCGAGATATCGCTGCGAGTCCTGCATCTTCTACCCGCATCACGATACTGATCCGATAGAACGAGTGCAAACGAACTTCATCCGAGTGTGGCGTGATCGTTTATTTTGCGGCGGCGATCATAACGGATTGATCGGGGGATAGTGGAAACTTGATAACCGCGCATGGCGCGCGGTTATCAAGTTTCTCTTCAGCGAACTGCCTGGGTTCGGGTGCTGTCGCTTTCGGCCCGGCCATAGACATCGTCCAGGCGCTCGATGTCGTCTTCGCCCAGGTAGCTGCCCGACTGGACCTCGATGATTTCCAGCGGAATCTTGCCCGGGTTGGCCAGACGGTGAACCGAGGTCACCGGGATGTAGGTGGACTGGTTCTCGGTCAGCAGGAAGGTTTTCTCGTTACAGGTCACCTGCGCCGTACCGGAGACGACGATCCAGTGTTCGGCACGGTGATGATGCATCTGTAGCGACAGCGCAGCGCCCGGGTTTACGCAGATGCGCTTGACCTGGAAGCGGCCGCCCATGTCCACCGAGTCGTACCAGCCCCAGGGGCGATAGACGGCGCAATGGTTCTGGGTTTCCGAACGGTTCTGCTGATCCAGCTTGGCGACCAGCTTCTTGACGTCCTGCACCTTGTCCTTGTGCGCGACCATCATGGCGTCCTTGGTTTCCACCACGACGATGTCGTCCAGGCCGAGCACGGTAACCAGCTTGCCATTGCCCTGGACCAGGCAGTTGCGGCTGTCTTCGGCGATCACGTCGCCCTTGATGACGTTGCCGTTGGCGTCCTTCTCGAGAACGTCCCAGATCGACGACCAGGAGCCGACATCGCTCCAGCCGGCGGACATGGGCACTACGCAGGCCAGTGCGGTTTTCTCCATCACGGCGTAGTCGATGGAGTTGTCCGGGCAGCAGGCGAAGGTGGCGGGATCGATGAGCACCTCCTCACCATTCTTCACGCTGCGCTCGAGCGCGGCGGCGCAGGTGTCGTAGATATCCGGGTCGTGCTTCTTGAGCTCGTCCAGAAACACGCTGGCGCGGAACAGGAACATGCCGCTGTTCCAGTAGTAGTCGCCCGACTCGACGTAGCTCTGGGCGCGCTCTTCGTCCGGCTTCTCGACGAACTGGGTCACGCGGTTGATGCCTTCGGGCAGATTGCTGCGATCGTCGAGGTCGCACTTGATGTAGCCGTAGCCGGTTTCCGGGCGGGTCGCGGGGATGCCGAACAGCACCATCTCGCCGTTCTCGGCCGCGTTGGTGGCCAGGGCCAGCGAACGCTGGAAGGCTTTCTGATCCTCGATGACGTGATCGGCCGGCAGTATCAGCAGCAGCTCGTCACGGCCTTCCTCGATCAGCTTCATCGCCGCGATGGCGACTGCTGGGGCGGTGTTGCGGCCGAATGGCTCGAGCATCAGACCCTGCACGGACAGCTTGCGAGCCGCCAACTGCTCCTTGACGATGAAGCGGTGTTCCTTGTTGCACACCAGCAGCGGCGGTTGCATGCCCTCGAAGGCCAGCCGCTCGACGGTCTGCTGGAACAGGGTCTGCTCGCCGGTCAGCGCGAGAAACTGCTTGGGGAACAACTTGCGCGACAACGGCCATAGTCTGGAACCGCTACCGCCTGAAAGGATCACCGGAATCATGTTGTTTCTCCTGAATGATTGAGAGAAGGGCTTCTTCTTGTCCGTCTGGGTGGTCAGGAATGCTGACTCGTCGCGCATCGTGGCCGGATGTGGGTGAGCGCCCGGTCTTGTCGGGGAGTCGCCCCGGTCCCTGTGTGACGTGGCGCTTGGCTGGTCAGCGGGGCGGGCAGGGGAAGTGCTGTGTCACGGCGCCAGATGGCGCAAGGCGAGTTGACCGTCTGCGGCGCTGCCAGGCACTGATTCCTGATGCCGCGTAAATGCTGATTCGAGTCCCACTGCACCTTCATGTGCGACGTCCCTTTCCATCTGGAATTGCCGGTACGCGCTTATGATTGTCGGTGTCTGCGGATAGTTCCCGCGGACGCTGCCGCTGATCGGCAAGCGTGAGGAGGGCGATGGACGGGGTTCTGCCGGTCGCGATGGCTGTTGTCAGCCAGAGGGGGCCGCGAGCCGTGTGGCTCGCGGGAGACGTCGGCTCAGGCGGCCGAGTCGCGGAGGAACACCAGACGGTCTGGCGAGGAGTCATCCGGGCTGTAGCGATAGCCGTCATAGCTGAACGCCTTCAGCTGTTCCGGGTTCTGGATGCGCTCCTTGATCACGTAACGGGCCATCAGGCCGCGCGCCTTCTTGGCATAGAAGCTGATGATCTTGTACTGGCCGTTCTTCCAGTCCTTGAAGTCGACATCGATCACGCGCGCGTTCAACGCCTTGCGTTTGACCGCACCGAAATATTCATTGGAGGCCAGGTTGAGCAATACCTCGTCGCCCTGGGCCTCGAGCGCTTCGTTCAGCCAGCCGCTGATGCGCTCGCCCCAGAAGGCATACAGATCCTTGCCGCGCGGGTTGGCCAGCTTCGTGCCCATTTCCAGTCGGTAGGGCTGCATCAGATCCAGCGGACGAAGCACGCCATAGAGGCCCGATAGCATGCGCAGGTGGCGCTGGGCGAAGTCGAAATCCTGTTCGGAGAAATCCTCGGCAGCGAGGCCGGTATAGACGTCGCCCTTGAATGCAAGCAGCGACTGCTTGGCGTTATCCGGTGTGAAATCGGATGTCCAGCTCCCGTAGCGCGCGGCGTTCAGCGCCGACAGCTTGTCGGACAGATGCATCAGCTCGCCGATCTGCAGCGGGGAAAGCCCACGCAGTTGTTCGATCAGTTGCTCGGCGTGGTCGAGGTGTTGGGGTTGCGTGTAACGCTGGGTTGCCGGCGGCGTGTCGTAGTCGAGCGTCTTGGCCGGTGAAATCACCATCAGCATGGGTAGTCTCCTGTCCGTGTGCGGCGATTCTAGGCGTTATGGCGGCGCTGGCTCCAGCTATGGGCCTGTTCGTTCCGCTTAATCGCCCAGCCGGGGTGTGCCGAGGAGACGATTGGGCAGCAGCAGTCAGGATGTTGGAGAGAAGGACATCGGCGGGGTTTGGTGCGACGAAAGCGCACAGGGGAGCTGCCGACTCTAGCCCTGCGGAGACGGGTTCGCCAAGGCCTATTCGTCGAGACGCAAATAAAGTCGCGATCTCGTCGAAAAGACTTTTTTCTGTCATCTCTTTTGCGCTATTACCTCATACAGACCGCCGAAACCTGCGACACAGGTGGCGGCCCCTGGGTGGCCCCAAGCCCCTGCTGCCCACGCCTGCTGCCCGTTTCCGGTGGTCCCAAGTGGCGGTGCGCTCAGACGCTCCGTCGTCCGGCTCTACGGAAAAGGTGATCGCGTATGGATGACTACGGCAGACCCCGCGCTACTCAGCCCACCCTCTATGTTCTGGACACCAACGTCCTGCTCCATGACCCCAACGCTCTGCTGAACTTCGAAGAACACCAGGTCGCCATTCCCATGACCGTGCTGGAGGAGCTGGACAAGCTCAAGAGCGGCAAGCACAGCGTGGCTGCCGAATGCCGCCAGGTCATCCGGCTGATCGACAAGGTGCTGGGTAATGCCACGCCCGAAGAGGTGGAGCTCGGCGTCCCTATCCAGCGCAACGGTGGTGAGGCCTGTGGCAGCCTGTCGATCCTGATGAGCAGAAGCGCCAATACGAAACTGCCGGAAGACCTCAACGACAACAAGATCATCAACCAGGTGGTCGAGCTGCAGCAGCGCAGTGCTGGCGTGCCGGTGGTGCTGGTGACCAACGACATCAACATGCGCCTGAAGGCACGTGCCTGCGGCGTGGCGTCCGAGGATTACCAGACCGACAAGCTGGTCGATGACGTCGGTCAGCTGTCACGCGGTTATCACAGCCTCAGCGGTTCATTCTGGGACCGCGTCAGCAAGGTGGAGACCCAGCAGGGCCACGGCAGGACATGGCACCGGGTGCAATTGATCGACAACCTGCCGGCGGTTCATCTGAACGAGTTCATCCTCGACGAGCAGGGCTTCGTCGGCTGGATCAAGGGCATCAAGGCCGATGAGCTGCTGTTGCTGGACATGCACCAGGAGCCCTTGCTGCACCAGGAAGCCTGGGGCCTGCGCCCGCGTGACATCCACCAGGCGCTGGCGCTGTTCGCGCTGCTCGATCCGGATATCCACCTGGTCAACCTGTCCGGCGCCGCCGGTTCCGGCAAGACCATCCTGGCGCTGGCCGCGGCCATCGAGCAGACGGTGGTCAGCAAGCGCTACCGGCGCATCATCGCCACCCGCAGCGTGCAGGGGCTGGACGAGGACATCGGCTTTCTGCCCGGCACCGAGGCGGAGAAGATGGAGCCCTGGCTGGGGGCCATCACCGACAACCTCGAAGCACTGCACATGGATGACGAGAACACCCACGGCAGCGTGGACTACATCCTGCAGAAGGTGCCGCTGCAGTTCAAATCGCTCAACTACATTCGCGGGCGCAGTTTCCAGCAGAGCCTGATCCTGATCGACGAATGCCAGAACCTCACCCCGCACCAGATGAAGACCATCATCACCCGTGCCGGTGCCGGCTCCAAGGTGGTCTGCCTGGGGAACCTGGCGCAGATCGATACGCCCTACCTGTCGGCCACCAGTTCCGGGCTGACCTACCTCACCGAGCGCTTCAAGGATTTCCCTCATGGCGTCCATGTCACCCTGCAGGGCGTGCCGCGCTCGGTGCTGGCCGAGTACGCGGAGGCGCATATGTAGCCAAGGCGAGAAGCCGTGACAGCGCTCGTGGCAGGACGGGGTGGCCCTTCATCTCGTCCAGCCGCAGCGCTCGATCGGTTAGACTGGCCGCTGTCCGGATAACAAGAAGGTTTGCAATGCTCACCCATCTCGATTCCCAGGGCCGCGCCAACATGGTCGACGTCACCGCCAAGGCGGTGACTGCGCGTGAGGCAGTGGCCGAAGCGCTGGTACGAATGCTCCCCGAGACTCTGCAGATGATCCAGCAGGGCGGCCATCCCAAAGGCGACGTTTTCGCCGTGGCGCGTATCGCCGGCATCCAGGCGGCGAAGAAGACCCATGAGTTGATCCCGCTCTGTCATCCGCTGCTGCTCACCAGCATCAAGGTCGAGCTGGAGCCGGAGGGAGAGGATCGCGTGCGTATCCAGGCGCGCTGCAAACTGGCGGGGCAGACCGGTGTGGAGATGGAAGCCCTGACCGCTGTCAGCGTCGCCGCGCTGACCCTCTACGACATGTGCAAGGCGGTGGATAAAGGCATGGTCATCGAAGGCGTGCGGCTGCTGGAGAAACTGGGTGGCAAGAGTGGCCATTGGCAGGTGCCGGCATGATCGATCTGCACTATTTCGCGCGTTATCGTGAAACCCTCGGGTTGGATGCCGAACAGCTGGAATGGGATGCGAGCCTGCGCACCGTCAATGACCTGCGGCGCACGCTGCTGGCCAGGGGTAATGCATGGGAGGTGCTGGCCGAGCAGAACCTCATGTGTGCGCGGAACCAGGAACTCTGCGGCCTGGACGAGCCGATTGCCGACGGTGACGAAGTCGCCTTTTTTCCCACCGTGACTGGAGGTTGAGCATGAGCGTTCGCGTCCAGCAGGCGCCATTCGATCCCGGCGCCGAACTCAATGCGCTGCATGCGGCCAACCTGGGCATCGGTGCGGTGGCCGGGTTCGTCGGCTACGTGCGCGACTTCAACGATGGTCGGGACGTGGCCGGGATGTTTCTGGAGCACGCGCCGGGCATGACCGAAAAGGCGCTCGGGAAAATTGCCGACGAAGCCGTACAGCGCTGGCCGCTGCTCAAGCTGGAGATCCTGCACCGGGTCGGCCCGCTGGAACCGGGCGAACCCATCGTCTTCGTCGGCGCCGCCAGTGCCCATCGCGAGGCCGCGTTCGATGCCTGCCGCTTCGTCATGGACTACCTGAAGACGCGGGCGCCGTTCTGGAAGAAGGAGACGACACCCGACGGACCACGTTGGGTCGAGGGGCGTGAAAGTGATCAGTCCGCGGCCGACAGCTGGCGCAGCTAGCGGACCCACTGCTCAGTTGAAGGTGATGTAGAGCTTGTAGAACAGCGTGGAAAGTACCGAAAGGATGCCGATGGCGAGAGCGCCCACGCCCCATTGCCTGTCGCGGAAGCTGAAGCCCACGCACATCAGTGCAAAGCTGATGAGAAGAATGACCAGCATCGAATCGATATCGTACATGGAGCGCCTCGCGGTTTCGTTGACAGCCTTACCTTAGCGCTTTCTTGTCGACGAGGCTTTGATTCAGGACAGCCTGCGGGACACGAAGAGAAAAGGCGAAGCCTTGGCTTCGCCTTTTCTCTTGTACATCAGTGCTTGCGCGGAACCGGTGTGAGCAGCTCGGCGGGAGGCGTTTCGCAGCTGATCTTGCGTCCCAGAAGGGCCTCGATGGCGGGCAGGGCGAAGGCATCGTCCTCGCCGGCGAAGCTGATGGAGGTGCCGCTGGCGCCGGCGCGGCCGGTGCGGCCGATGCGGTGTACGTAGTCGTCCGGCACTTCGGGCAGGGTGAAGTTGATCACGTGGCTGATGCCGTCGACGTGGATGCCGCGGCCGGCCACATCGGTCGCGACCATGACGCGGATCTTGCCTTCGCGGAAGCCTTCCAGCGCGCGGATTCGCTTGTGCTGCGGCACGTCACCGGACATCTGCACGGCGCTGATGCCGTCACGTGTCAGGCGTTCCTCGATGCGGCGCACTTCATCCTTGCGGTTGGCGAACACCATGACCCGCGTCCAGTCGTTCTGCTCGATCAGGTTGTACAGCAGCTTGTACTTGTCGCTGCCGGCGACGGCATAGACGTGCTGCTCGACGGTTTCGCTGGCGACGTTCTGCGCCTCGATCTCGACGATGGCCGGGTCGGTGGTCCATTGCCTGGCCAGGTTCATCACGTCATCGGTGAAGGTGGCGGAGAACAGCAGGGTCTGGCGTTCGCTCTTGGGCGGTGTCTGGCGAATGATCTGGCGGACCTGGGGAATGAAGCCCATGTCGAGCATGCGGTCGGCTTCGTCGAGGACCATCACTTCGACCATGTCCAGGTGCACGTCGCCGCGCTGGTTGAAGTCCAGCAACCGTCCCGGGGTGGCGACCAGGATGTCGCAATAGCGGCTTTCCAACTGCTTGAGCTGTTTGTCGAAGTCCATGCCGCCGACGAAGCTCATCACGTTCAGGCCGGTGTATTTGGCCAGCCCCAGTGCATCCTTGGCGATCTGCACCACCAACTCGCGGGTCGGCGCGATGATCAGCGCGCGCGGCTCGCCCATGTAGCGTTCCTTGGGCGGTGGCGTTTCCAGCAGCTGGGTGATGGTCGAGATCAGGAAGGCCGCTGTCTTGCCCGTGCCGGTCTGCGCGCGGCCAATGGCGTCGCGTCCCTTGAGGGTGAAGCCCAGCACCTGCGCCTGGATCGGCGTGCAGTAGGGGAAGCCCAGGTCCTGGATGGCGTGCATCAGTTCCGGGGCGAGCTTGAAGTCATGAAAGCGGGTCTTGCCTTCGGCCGGTTCGACCACGAAGTCTTCCAGCTTCCAGGCGGGAGCGGGTGGGGCCGAAGGCTTGCTGGCGCGCCGTGGCTTGCTGGCCGCCGACGACTTGGCCCGAGAGGCCGACTCGAAGCGGTCGGGCTGTTTTTCTTCGCCCATGTTCGAGGGCGTTTCGATGGCCTGCATGCCCGGCTGTTCGGCCGGATCCTTGCCAAAGATTTTCTTGAGTGCTTTGAGCACGGTCTTCTCGTCGTTGATCAGAAAATTCGGCGGCCAGTGTAATGCAAGATGCATGCAGGGCGAAGCTTTGCCGCCTACGCCCCGCGGCGCCACGCCAGCGGCGCCGGAACGCGGCTATCCGCATCGGCGACCCGCCGTGAAAATCGCTCGACCTTGGGGCCTGGGCGACGTGGCCGAGAGGGTCAGGCGAGGCGTGCGGCCAGCCAGTCGCCGATGTCGTGAATCTCCTGAGGCAGCACTTCGTGAGCCATCGGGTAGTCGCGCCATGTCGTATCGACACCTTCGGCTGTCAGGCACTCGTAGGCATCGCGGCCCATGGCCGGCAGCACCACGTTGTCGTTGCGGCCATGCAGGCACAGCACCGGGTAGCGCTTGCTGGCGGGCATCAGCGGCAGCGGCCGGCTGAAGGTCGGTGCATAGGTCGACAGCGCGATCACGCCACCCAGCGGGCCTTGCCAGCGCAGGAACGCGGTATGCAGCACCACGGCGCCGCCCTGGGAGAAGCCGGCCAGGAAGATGCGCGCCGGGTCGATGCCGCCGTCGCGTTGCGTCTCGATCAGGCTGATGACCTGTTGGGCCGAGGCTTCCAGCTGGTCACGGTTGATCGCCCGGGCGGGGCTCATCGCGAGAATGTCGTACCAGCTCGGCATGCTCCAGCCGCCGTTGATGGTGACCGGCTGCGTCGGTGCTTGCGGCAGCACGAAGCGGGTGCTCGACAGGCGCTGTTGCAGGGCTTCGGCGACCGGTTGGAAATCGTAGCGGTCCGCGCCCAGCCCGTGCAGCCAGATAACGCAGGAATCGGCCACCTGTGCCGGTTCGATGATCAGGGGTTCGTTCATGGTCCAGTTCCAGTTGGGGGCGGCTTGCCTCAGGTTGGGGCGTTCTAAGCTGAATGGGCATTGAAAACATGCCCGGTGGGCCGGGAGGTTACCCGTTCCTTGCGGCTCGATGAAGCCGGGCCCTGCGTGGCATGCCGTTTGCTGTTCCACCCTGGAACCCGTCGTGCGGGGCCGTTTGCATTTTCTGCAACACGGCGCATGGCGGGCAGTTGCCGATCATCAATGGGCGACTAGACTCAGGTCAGGTTCTTCTGTCAGTTCGATCGGCGCGTGTCGATTGGCATCCAGCGATCCCGGGTAGAAGACCCGACCCCCGCAGAATAAAAGCAAACTGGAGGTTTCGATGATAAGGGTTAAATCCACTCTGGCCGTGCTCGGTGCCGCGACACTTTTGGGCACCAGCGGCTTGGCGCAGGCAGGGGCGACCCTGGATGCCGTGAAGAGCAAGGGCTTCGTGCAGTGCGGCGTCAGCGACGGCTTGCCGGGCTTTTCGTATACCGATGCCAAGGGCCAGTACAAGGGAATCGATGTGGATGTCTGCCGCGCCGTCGCGGCTGCGGTCTTCGGTGATGCCGACAAGGTCAAGTTCAGTCCGCTGACCGCCAAGGAGCGCTTCACCGCGCTGCAATCCGGCGAAATCGATGTGCTGTCACGCAACACCACCTGGACCAGTTCGCGTGACGCGGCCATGGGGCTGAATTTCACCGGCGTGACCTACTACGATGGTCAGGGCTTTCTGGTGAACAAGGAGCTGGGCGTCAGCAGCGCCAAGGAGCTCGATGGCGCCACCGTCTGTATCCAGGCCGGCACCACCACCGAACTGAACCTGTCCGACTACTTCCGCGCCAACGGTCTCAACTACACTCCCATCACCTACGACACCTCGGACGAGAGCGCCAAATCGCTGGAGTCCGGCCGTTGCGACGTGCTCACTTCCGACCAGTCCCAGCTCTATGCCCAGCGAATCAAGCTGGCCGACCCGGACAGCTACGTGGTGCTGCCGGAAGTGATCTCCAAGGAGCCACTTGGCCCGGCCGTACGTCAGGGTGACGAGGAGTGGTTCGACATCGTGCGCTGGACGCTGTTCGCCATGGTCAATGCCGAGGAGCTCGGATTGACCGCCGCGAATGTCGAGGAAACCGCGAAGAACACCAAAAACCCGGATGTCGCGCGCCTGCTCGGCGCGGAAGGCGAATACGGCAAGGACCTGAAGCTGCCGAAGGACTGGGCGGTGCAGATCGTCAAGCAGGTCGGCAACTATGGGGAGGTCTTCGAACGCAACATCGGCTCGGGAAGTGATCTGAAAATCGAACGTGGCCTGAACGCGCTCTGGACCAATGGCGGTCTGCAGTACGCACCACCGGTGCGCTGATCGTGCGAGGCCAGCCGTCACGCTGGCCTTGTTTCAAGGATGAGCGTTGCCGGTGCGTCTGCGCCGGCAAATGCCGTGTGAGGTTTTTTGATGCGAACCAACGCCAAAGCAGGGGTCGTGCGCGGCTCTCTGCTAACGGATCCGCAGGCGCGTGCCTGGGCGTTCCAGATTGTCGCCGTTATCGCTGTCGTGGCGTTCGGCTGGTTTTTGTTCCACAACACCCAGACCAACCTCGCCCATCGTGGCATCACTTCGGGGTTCGGGTTTCTCGACAACGCAGCCGGCTTCGGCATACCGCAGCACCTGATCGACTACAGCGAAAGCGACACGTACGGCCGGGTCTTCTGGGTCGGCCTGCTCAATACGCTGCTGGTCAGCGTGATCGGCATCATCCTGGCGACCATCATCGGCTTCATCCTGGGGGTGGGACGGCTGTCGCCGAACTGGCTGATTCGCCAGATCGCTACCGTCTATATCGAGGTCTTCCGCAATATCCCGCCGTTGCTGCAGATCTTCTTCGTCTACTTCGCCGTGCTCAGCCCGTTGCCGGGACCGCGAAACAGCCTGAGCCTGTGGGACATCATCTTCATCAACAATCGCGGCGTGCAGATGCCGGCGCCCAGTGCGGGTGAAGGCTTCTGGCCGTTCTGGATGGCGCTGGGGCTGGCGCTGATCGCCATCGTCCTGCTCAACCGTTGGGCGCGTGCCCGTCGTCATGCCACCGGGCAGACCTTTCCCGTGTTCTGGATCAGCCTCGGGTTGTTCATCGGGATTCCCTGGCTGAGTTCACTGCTGTTCGGTGGGCCGTTCCTCTGGGAAATTCCCGAGCTGCGGCGCTTCAATATCCGTGGCGGCTGGGTGGTGATTCCTGAGCTGGTGTCGATCGTGCTGGCACTGTCTATCTACACCGCGGCCTTCATTGGTGAAACCGTACGTGCCGGCATCCAGTCGGTGAGCCATGGCCAGACCGAAGCGGCGGCCTCGCTGGGGCTGCGCCCCGGTCGGGTGCTGCGGTTGGTGATTGTGCCTCAGGCGTTGCGCGTGATCATTCCGCCTTTGACCAGCCAGTACCTCAACCTGGCGAAGAACTCCTCGCTGGCGGCGGCCATCGGCTACCCGGACATGGTGTCGCTGTTCGCCGGCACGGTGCTCAATCAGACCGGCCAGGCGATCGAAACCATGGCCATCACCATGAGCGTCTACCTGGCCATCAGCATCAGCATTTCGCTGCTGATGAACTGGTACAACAAGCGCATCGCGCTGATCGAACGGTAAGGAATGGCGCATGACGACTCATACTTTCAAGCCCGACCTGCCGGCACCTTCGCGCAACATCGGTGTGGTCGGCTGGTTGCGCGCCAATCTGTTTTCCAGCTGGCTCAATACCTTGCTGACGCTGGTCGGCCTGTATCTGATCTGGCTGGTCGTGCCGCCGATCATTGACTGGGCCATCGTCAAGGCCGACTGGACCGGTGAGACGCGCGCCGACTGTAGCCGCGAGGGCGCCTGCTGGGTGTTCATCCAGACGCGTTTCAGCCAGTTCATGTACGGTTTCTATCCAACGGAGCTACGCTGGCGGGTGGATGCCGCCGCCTGGCTGGCGATCCTCGGTGCGGCGCCGCTCTTCCTCCGTCAGATGCCGCACAAGGTGCGTTACGGCATCGCCTACCTGCTGCTTTATCCATTGCTGGCCTACTGGCTGCTGCACGGTGGTTTCCTCGGCCTGGAAACGGTCTCGACGTCGCGCTGGGGCGGGCTGATGCTGACCATTGTCATCGCTGCCGTAGGGATTGCCGGCGCCTTGCCGATGGGCATCCTGCTGGCGCTGGGACGCCGTTCGGACATGCCGGCGATTCGCGTGCTGTGCGTCACCTTCATCGAGTTCTGGCGCGGCGTGCCGCTGATCACTGTGCTGTTCATGTCCTCGGTGATGCTACCGCTGTTCCTGCCCGAAGGCATGAACCTCGACAAGCTGATGCGGGCCATGGTGATGGTGATCTTCTTCGAGGCCGCCTACATCGCCGAGGTGGTGCGTGGTGGCCTGCAGGCGATACCCAAGGGGCAGTACGAAGCGGCCGCCTCGATGGGCCTGGGCTACTGGCGCAGCATGATCCTGGTGATCCTGCCGCAGGCGCTGAAGATGGTCATTCCGGGCATCGTCAATACCTTCATCGCGCTGTTCAAGGACACCAGCCTGGTGATCATCATCGGCCTGTTCGACTTCCTCAATAGCATCAAGCGCGCCACGAGCGACCCGGCCTGGCTGGGCATGTCGACAGAGGGCTACGTTTTCGCCGCGCTGGTCTATTGGCTGTTCTGTTTCGGCATGTCGCGTTATTCCATGCATCTGGAACGCAAGCTCGACACCAATCACCGGAGTTAGGAGAGACATCATGAGCGATACATCACTGCAATCCGCGCAACCCGAGCGCTCCGGCGAACCGGTCATCCAGATGCAGGGCGTGAACAAATGGTTCGGCCAGTTCCACGTGCTCAAGGACATCGACCTGAGCGTCACCCAGGGCGAGCGCATCGTGCTCTGCGGGCCGTCAGGCTCGGGCAAGTCGACCACCATCCGTTGCCTCAATCGGCTCGAGGAACATCAGCAGGGCCGCATCGTGATCAATGGCGTGGAGCTGACCAACGATCTCAAGCAGATCGAGGCCATTCGTAGCGAGGTGGGCATGGTCTTCCAGCATTTCAACCTGTTCCCGCACCTGACCGTGCTGCAGAACTGCATGCTGGCGCCCATGTGGGTGCGCAAGCTGCCGCGCCACCAGGCCGAGGAGATCGCCATGCACTATCTGGAGCGCGTGCGCATTCCGGAGCAGGCCGGCAAGTTTCCGGGGCAATTGTCCGGTGGCCAGCAGCAGCGCGTGGCCATCGCCCGGGCGCTGTGCATGAAACCGAAGATCATGCTGTTCGACGAGCCTACCTCGGCGCTTGATCCCGAGATGGTCAAGGAGGTGCTCGACACCATGATCGGCCTCGCCGAAAGCGGCATGACCATGCTCTGCGTGACCCATGAAATGGGTTTCGCCCGGACCGTGGCCGACCGGGTGATCTTCATGGACAGGGGCGAGATTGTCGAACAGGCCGATCCCGAAACCTTCTTCACCCGGCCGAGCAACGAGCGCACCAAGTTGTTCCTCAGTCAGATCCTGCATTGAGAGCGGTGCGTAGGGTGGATGTCGCGTTCTACATCCACCGTGACTTCGCTCGGTGGGGCGCCACCCGGTAGAACGCCACCCGGTGTATCGCCACCCGGTGGATCGGTGAGGCGTGATCTACCTACGGCCGGTTTTACGCTTGCGCAGTCTTAGCCTCGGAGGCCGTCATGGGCTAGAATACGCGGCCCGACTGCTCCCCCCTCCGAGGCTGTTCCGACGATGTTGATCCTGCGCGGCGCTCCCGCTCTTTCCGCCTTCCGTCACGGCAAGCTCCTGGCACAACTGATCGCGAAGGTCCCCGCTGTAAGCGGGCTGTATGCCGAGTTTGCTCATTTCGCTGAAGTATCCGGCACGTTTGGTGCGGACGAGGAGCAAGTGCTCTCCCGGCTGCTCAAGTACGGCCCGAGCGTACCCGTGCAGGAGCCGGCGGGCCGGCTGTTCCTGGTGGTGCCGCGTTTCGGCACCATCTCGCCCTGGTCGAGCAAGGCCAGCGATATCGCCCATAACTGCGGTCTGGACAAGATCCAGCGCCTGGAGCGCGGCATCGCCTTCTACGTGCAGGGCGAACTGTCCGAAGGCGATGCGCAACTGATCGCCGCCGCGCTGCATGACCGCATGACCCAACTGGTGCTCGAACGCTTCGAAGATGCCGCCAACCTGTTCAGCCACGCCCAGCCCAAGCCGCTCACCGCGGTGGACGTGCTGGGCGGCGGCCGCGCCGCGCTGGAGCAGGCCAACATCGAGCTGGGCCTGGCGCTGGCCGATGACGAGATCGACTATCTGGTGACCAGCTTCACCGACCTGGGGCGCAACCCCCACGACATTGAACTGATGATGTTCGCCCAGGCCAACTCCGAGCATTGCCGGCACAAGATCTTCAACGCCAGCTGGGACATAGACGGCGAAAGCCAGGACAAGTCCCTGTTCGGCATGATCAAGAACACCTACCAGATGCATTCCGAGGGGGTGCTGTCGGCCTACAAGGACAACGCCTCGGTGATCGTCGGCCACGAGGCCGGGCGCTTCTACCCCAATCCCGAGACCGGCGAGTACGCGGCGACCCGCCAGCCGGTACACATCCTGATGAAGGTGGAAACCCACAACCACCCGACCGCCATTGCGCCGTTCCCCGGCGCGGCCACCGGTTCGGGCGGCGAGATCCGCGACGAAGGCGCCACCGGTCGTGGCTCCAAGCCCAAGGCGGGGCTGACCGGCTTCACCGTCTCCAACCTGAACATCCCCGACTTCGAGCAGCCCTGGGAAAAGCCCTACGGCAAGCCCGAGCGCATCGTCACGCCGCTGGACATCATGATCGAAGGCCCGCTGGGTGGCGCGGCGTTCAACAATGAATTCGGCCGTCCGGCACTGGCCGGCTATTTCCGGACTTTCGAACAGCGCGTCGAAACTCCGCGCGGCGAGGAAGTGCGGGGCTACCACAAGCCGATCATGCTCGCCGGTGGCATGGGCAACATCCGCGAAGATCACGTGCAGAAAGGCGAGATCAGCGTCGGTGCCAAGCTGATCGTACTCGGCGGCCCGGCCATGCTGATCGGCCTCGGCGGCGGCGCGGCATCCTCCATGGCCACCGGCGCCAGCTCGGCGGACCTGGATTTCGCCTCGGTGCAGCGCGACAACCCGGAAATGGAGCGTCGTTGCCAGGAAGTGATCGACCGTTGCTGGCAGTTGGGCGAACAGAACCCGATCAAGTTCATCCACGACGTCGGTGCCGGCGGCCTGTCCAACGCCTTCCCCGAGCTGGTAAACGACGCTGGTCGCGGCGGTCGTTTCGAGCTGCGCAATGTTCCCAACGACGAACCCGGCATGGCGCCGCACGAGATCTGGTGCAACGAGTCCCAGGAGCGCTACGTGCTCTCGGTGGACGCGGGCGATTTCGAGCGTTTCAAGGCCATCTGCGAACGCGAGCGCTGCCCCTTCGCCGTGGTCGGCGAGGCTACCGAGGAACTGCATCTGACCGTGGCCGACAGCCATTTCGGCAACAAGCCGGTGGACATGCCGCTCAATGTGCTGCTCGGCAAGACGCCGCGCATGCACCGTAGCGCCAGTCGCGAAGCCGAGCTGGGCGATGATTTCAGCGCGGCCTCGGTCTATCTGGATGAGGCCGTCGCCCGTGTGCTGCGCCATCCGGCAGTGGCCAGCAAGAGCTTCCTGATCACCATCGGCGACCGCAGCATCACCGGCATGGTGGCGCGCGACCAGATGGTCGGCCCCTGGCAGGTGCCGGTGGCCGACTGTGCCGTGACCACCACCAGTTACGATGTCAACACCGGCGAAGCCATGGCTATGGGCGAGCGCACCCCGCTGGCGCTGCTGGATGCACCGGCATCGGGACGGATGGCCATCGGTGAGACGCTGACCAACCTCGCTGCCGCGCGCATCGAGAAGCTGTCCGACATCAAGTTGTCCGCCAACTGGATGGCCGCCGCTGGCCACCCCGGTGAAGATGCGCGGCTGTACGACACGGTCAGAGCCGTCGGCATGGAGCTCTGCCCGCAGCTGGGCCTGACCATTCCGGTGGGCAAGGACTCGATGTCGATGAAGACCCGCTGGGACGAAGAGGGCGCCGAGAAGAGCGTCACTTCGCCCATGTCGCTGGTCGTCTCCGGCTTCGCGCCGGTGATCGACGTGCGCCAGACCCTGACCCCGCAGCTGCGTCTGGACAAGGGCGCCACTGACCTGATCCTGATCGATCTGGGCCGTGGCCAGAACCGCATGGGCGGCTCGATCCTGGCCCAGGTGTACGGCAAGCTCGGCCGCCAGGCGCCGGATGTCGACGATGCCGAGGACCTGCAGGCCTTCTTCGCGGTGATCCAGGGACTGAACGCCGATGGCCTGCTGCAGGCCTACCACGACCGCTCCGATGGCGGCCTGCTGACCACCGTGCTGGAAATGGCTTTCGCCGGTCACTGTGGGCTGAGCCTGAACCTGGACGGCCTGCTGGACGATGCGGACGAAATCCCCGCCGTGCTGTTCAACGAAGAGCTGGGCGCGGTAATCCAGGTGCGTCAGGACGACACCGAGATCGTCCTGGCACAGTTCAGCGCCGCCGGCCTCGGCGACTGCGTGGCGGTGATCGGTCAGCCGATCAACAACGGCTACGTCTCCATCAGCCTCGGCGGCAACGAAGTCTTCAGCGGCGATCGTCGGTTGCTGCAACAGCAGTGGGCCGAGACCAGCTACCGCATCCAGCGTCTGCGCGACAACGTCGAGTGTGCCGACCAGGAATTCGATGCCCTGCTGGAGGAGGACAACCCCGGCCTCAGCGTGAAGCTCAGCTTCGACGTCAACCAGGATATCGCCGCGCCCTACATCAAGAGTGGCGTGCGTCCGCAGGTAGCGGTGCTGCGCGAGCAGGGCGTCAACGGTCAGGTGGAAATGGCGGCGGCGTTCGACCGCGCCGGCTTCACCGCCGTGGACGTGCACATGAGCGACATCCTCTCCGGGCGCATCAGCCTGGAAGACTTCAAGGGGCTGGTGGCCTGCGGCGGTTTCTCCTACGGCGACGTGCTCGGTGCCGGTGAGGGCTGGGCCAAGTCGATCCTGTTCAATGCCCGTGCGCGGGATGGCTTCCAGGCATTCTTCGAGCGCAGCGACAGCTTCGCCCTCGGCGTGTGCAACGGTTGCCAGATGATGAGCAACCTGCACGAGCTGATCCCGGGCAGCGAGTCCTGGCCGCACTTCGTGCGCAACCGCTCGGAGCAGTTCGAGGCGCGTGTGGCGATGGTCCAGGTGCAGGAGTCGCCCTCGATCTTCCTGCAGGGCATGACCGGTTCGCGCCTGCCGATCGCCATCGCCCATGGGGAAGGCCATGCCGAGTTCGAGAACGAGGCCGCGCTGCTCGAGGCGGATCTGTCCGGTACCGTGGCGTTGCGCTACATCGACAACCACGGCAAGGTCACCGAGCGTTATCCGGCCAACCCCAACGGCTCGCCACGCGGCATTACCGGCCTGACCACCAGGGACGGACGCGTGACCATCATGATGCCGCACCCGGAGCGGGTCTTCCGCGCGGTGACCAACTCCTGGCGCCCCGATGAATGGCAGGAGGATGGCGGCTGGATGCGCATGTTCCGCAATGCCAGGGTCTGGGTCGACTGAGGCGGACTGGCGCCATGAGAAAGCCCGGTTGCATGCGAATGCACCGGGCTTTTCCTGTTGTGAACGGGTCAACGCTGTCTGGCTGAACCTGGCCTGCAACAGCGCGTCTGAACATTGACTGACGGCAGCGTTCGGCGTTCTGGCTTACCAAAAACTGGTTCTACCGCGGGGCCTGTGTTCTGCCTGTGGTTCTCTGTGTGGAGATGGTGATGTATAAACTGTGTTTCTACGTTCCGGAGAGCCATCTGGACGAAGTCAAGAAAGCGGTTTTCGCGGCAGGTGGCGGGCGCATCGGCGCCTACGATCAATGCTGCTGGCAGGTGCTCGGGCGCGGGCAGTATCGGCCGCTGGAAGGCAGCCAACCCTATCTGGGCGAGCAGGGACAGGTGCAGCCGGTATCGGAGTGGAAGGTCGAGATGGTGGTCGCGGACGAATTGATCCACGACAGCGTCAAGGCGCTCAAGCGGGCGCACCCGTACGAAACGCCGGCATACGATGTATGGCGCCTGTCGGATATGGTTTTTTGATGAATGCGGCCGTGGCCTTGATCGGCTAAGGCCTAATTTCTATCAGCGTGCCGTCTTTCACCAGGTTCCAGATTTCCCGCATGTCGTCGTTCTTCAAGGCGATGCAGCCTTCGGTCCAGTCCAGCGTGTGGAAGAACCACTCCGGATACTCCTCGTCCAGAGGCGTGCCGTGGAGCATGATCATGCTGCCGGGAGGGACGCGCTCGGCGCTGGCGCGGGCCATGTCCTTGGCGTTCGGGTAGGAGATGTGCATCGCCAGGTTGAACCTGTCGGAGGTCTTGCGCCAGTCGATCCAGTAGAAACCTTCGGGCGTGCGTTGATCGCCTTCGCGCTGCTTGGGGCCCGTCTGCTTGCCAAGCGAGACGCGGTAGCTCCGGACGGCCTCGCCGCGGCTGATCAGGTGCAGTTGCCGTTCGGATTTGACGACCAGCACCTTGTCGATCAGCGCTCCCTCGAGGGATGGGGCGGCGCTGGCATGGGACATGCTCGCGAACATCAGGCAGAAAACGGCAAACAGCCAGCGCATTGGGACATCCTGGATCATGACTGCATCAGACCTTTCTGCATTGGCAGCCTGAAGGCGCCATATATGAAGCGTGCCGGGAAGGTCTGCCGCACCCGGTCATGGAGCCGCATTCTAGGGGAGGTGTCATCGCCCGAAAAGCGGGGGCTGACCGACCGTATCCGAGAATGATCATGGCAGGTGCTCCGCATGGTGATTTTCGTCCGCTGCGCCTTGGGCGGGTCTGCGCTTTCGTGCCATGATGCCGGTCAAAGACGCAAAGAGAAAATTCATGCTCGACAGGATTCTCCAACGGGTGCGCGATTACTCGCCGCACCTCCTGGAGCCCGAGGGTCCGTTGCCCGAGGCTGCGGTGCTGATGCCGATAACGCGCGGCGAGTCGCCCGAACTGGTGCTGACACTGCGCGCCAGCGGGCTTTCCACACACGGCGGCGAAGTGGCCTTTCCCGGCGGCCGGCGTGACCCCGAAGACGACGATCTGATGCAGACGGCCCTGCGCGAGGCCGAGGAGGAAGTCGGCCTCGCACCTGGAATAGTGGAAGTCGTCGGGCCGCTCAGCAGCCTGATCTCGCTGCATGGCATCCATGTCACGCCCTACGTCGGCATCGTGCCCGACTACGTCGAATACCGCGCCAACGACGCCGAGATCGCCTCGGTGTTTTCGGTGCCGCTGGAGTTCTTCTGCCAGGACCCGCGCGAAGTGACCCATCGCATCGACTACCAGGGCGGCGCCTGGTACATCCCCTCTTACCGTTATGGCGAATACCAGATCTGGGGGCTGACGGCGATCATGATCGTCGAGCTGGTCAACCTGGTGTACGACGCTGGTATCGAGATGCGCCGGGCGCCCGCTTCCTATATCGATCTAACCCGCTGAGCAAGTCGCGTCATGCGATGAGGAAGGCCGCCGTTGCGGCCTGTCAAACCAGGAGGTCATCACCGTGAAATATCGTCTGGGGCAATCCCGCGTCGAAAATCACCCAGAGAGCTGGGCTGCACCGAACGCCACGCTGGTCGGCAAGGTCCGTCTGGACGCCGGGGCGAGTGTCTGGTTCGGTGCCGTGCTGCGTGGCGACAACGAGCTGATTCATGTCGGCGAGAACAGCAACGTCCAGGATGGCAGCGTGCTGCATACCGACATGGGGCATCCGCTGACGCTGGGAACCGGCGTCACCGTTGGCCACAACGTCATGCTGCATGGTTGCAGTGTCGGCGACTACAGCCTGATCGGCATCAATTCGGTGGTGCTCAACGGCGCCAGGATCGGCAAGTACTGCATCATCGGCGCCAACACCCTGATTGCCGAAGGCAAGGAGATTCCCGATGGCTCGCTGGTGGTCGGCTCGCCCGGCAAGGTGGTGCGGGAACTGACCGAGGAGCAGAAGAAGATGCTCGAGGCCAGCGCCGCGCATTACGTGCAGAACGCGCAGCGCTATGCGCGCGAGCTGGCGGAGCAGGACGATTGATGCCTGAGCCGGTCGAGAAACCGATTGCCTCGCCCTGCGTGAGCATCTGCGCGCTGGACGAGGACGATATTTGCATTGGCTGCCAGCGTAACGTCGATGAAATCATTCGCTGGAGCCGGCTGAACAACAACGAGCGGCGCGAGGTATTGCAGCGCTGCCATGAGCGCGCTCGCGAGCGTGGTCAGTTGCTGTAACCAACATCTGCTAACGAGGGATTCCATGCCAAGAATTGGCACTCCGCTGTCTGCCAGCGCCGTTCGCGTCCTGCTTTGTGGTTCGGGTGAGCTGGGCAAGGAATTATTGATCGAACTGCAGCGCCTGGGCGTCGAGGTGATCGCGGTGGATCGCTACGCCAACGCGCCGGCCATGCAGGTCGCGCACCGTCACCATGTGGTCGACATGCTCGATGGCGCGGCGTTGCGCGCGATCATCGAGCAGGAAAAACCGCATTACATCGTCCCCGAGATCGAAGCCATCGCCACTTCGACGCTGGTCGAGCTCGAGGCCGAGGGCTATACGGTGATTCCCTCCGCCCGTGCCGCGCAGCTGACGATGAACCGCGAGGGAATCCGGCGCCTGGCGGCGGCGGAGCTTGGTTTGCCGACCTCGCCGTATCGCTTCGCCGATTCGCTGGAAGACTGCCACGGCGCGGTGCGGGCAATCGGCTTTCCGTGCCTGATCAAGCCGGTCATGAGTTCATCCGGCAAAGGTCAGTCGGTGCTGCGCAGCGAGGCGGATATCGCGGCGGCCTGGGAGTATGCCCAGGTCGGTGGGCGGGCCGGAAAGGGGCGGGTGATCGTCGAAGGCTTCGTCGACTTCGATTACGAAATCACCCTGCTGACGGTGCGTCATGTCGGCGGGACCACGTTCTGTCAGCCAGTCGGTCATCGCCAGGAACGGGGCGATTATCAGGAATCCTGGCAGCCGCAGCCGATGAGTGCGGCGGCCATGGCCGAGGCCGAACGCATTGCGCTGGCGGTCACCGAGGCGCTGGGCGGGCGAGGCATCTTCGGCGTGGAGTTGTTCGTCAAGGGCGACCAGGTCTGGTTCTGCGAAATCTCGCCGAGGCCCCACGATACTGGCCTGGTCACGCTGATTTCCCAGGATCTGTCCGAGTTCGCCCTGCATGCGCGGGCGATCCTGGGGCTGCCGATTCCCGCCATCCGGCAGCTCGGCCCATCGGCATCGGCGGTGCTGCTGGTGTCGGGAGAGTCGCGTGAAGTGAGTTTCGGCAATCTGGGCGCGGCACTTGCCGAACCGGACACCGCGCTGAGGTTGTTCGGCAAGCCGGAAGTCAGTGGTCAGCGGCGCATGGGGGTGGCGCTGGCACGCGACGCGTCGATCGAGGCGGCCAGGGCCAAGGCGCTACGCGCGGCTGCCGCGGTCGAGGTGTCCTTGTAGCGCGGCTTACCGCTCGTCCGCGGGCGTGGCCTGGCTGCCTTCGGCTACCCAGGCCCGCACGCTTTTGACCCGGTTGTCGGCGGCCTGGAGGATTTCCAGTCGATACAGGCCGATCTGCAGGCAGATGCCGCTGTCGGGGATCTGTTCTAGGGCCTCGGTGATCAGGCCGTTGAGCGTCTTTGGCCCATCGCAGGGCAGCTGCCAGCCGAGGGCTCGGTTGATCTCCCGCAGATAGGCGGCGCCGTCGATGACCAGGGTGCCGTCGTCCTGGGGATGGATATCGGGGCTGCGCAAGGCGTCCTGGTTGCTGAACTCGCCGACGATTTCTTCGAGGATGTCTTCCAGGGTGACGATGCCGAGCACGTCGCCATATTCGTCGACGACGATGCCGATGCGTCTCTTCTGTTTCTGGAAGTTCAGCAGCTGGGTCGAAAGCGGAGTGTTCTCGGGGACGAAGTAGGGCTCGTTACAGGCTTGGAGCAGGCTTTCCTTGGTCAACTGGTCGTGGCTGAGCAGCCGGGCGATCTGTCGCATGTGGACGATGCCTTCGATCTGATTGATGTCCTTGTGGAATACCGGCAGCCGAGTATGCGGTGTGGTGCGCAGCTGGCCGACGATGACTTCCAGGTCGTCCTCGAGGTCGATGCCGGCGACTTCGTTGCGCGGGATCATGATGTCATCGACGGTCACCCGTTCAAGGTCGAGAATGCCGAGCAGCATGCTCTGGCGATTCATCGGCAGGTCGCTGCCCGACTCGCGCACCACGCTGCGCAGCTCTTCGGTGGACAGGCTGTCGGTGCCTTTCTTCGACGGATCCACGCCGATCAGCCTGAGCATGCCGTTGCTGATCCAGCCGAGCATCGCCACCAGCGGGTACAGCACCTTCTGTAGCAGCGAGAGCGGCAGGCTGACAGGGTAGGCGATTGCCTCGGGGCGCAATGCGGCGAGTGTCTTGGGTGTGATTTCACCGAAAATCAGCAGGAGGATCGTCAGGCCGATGGTGGCAATGGCGATGCCGGCTTCGCCCCACAACTGCATCGCGAGGACCGTCGCGATCGATGAAGCGAGAATGTTGACGAAGTTGTTGCCCACCAGAATGGTGCCGAGCAGACGATCCGGCCGTGACAGCAGGTCGATGGCCCGTTTGGCTCCCCGATGCCCTTCCTTGGCCTGGTGGCGAAGGCGGTAGCGGTTGAGGCTGAGCATTCCGGTTTCCGAGCTGGAAAAGAATGCCGAGCAGAGAAGCAGAAAGACCAGCAGTCCGACCAGAAAGCCGGGATGTAGATTTTCCACGAGTTGGCCTGTTTGCCTTTCGTTCTAGATATGCAGGATGAATTCGCGAACCAGCTTGCTGCCGAAATACGCCAGCATCAGCAGGCAGAATCCGGCGAGGGTCCAGCGAATGGCCTTGTAGCCGCGCCAGCCGAGCTGGTGGCGACCCCATAGCAACAGGCCGAAAACGATCCAGGCGAAGACCGAAAGCAGCGTCTTGTGCACCAGATGCTGCGCGAACAGATCGTCGAGGAACAGCCAGCCGGAAACCAGCGAAGCGGACAGCAGCAGCCAGCCCGCCAGCAGGAAGCCGAACAGCAGGCTTTCCATGGTCTGCAGCGGAGGGAAGTTCTTGATCAGGCCCGAGGGATGCTTGTTCCGCAGATGGTGGTCCTGCAGGAGCAGCAGCAGCGACTGGAACACGGCGATGGTGAGCATGCCGTACGCCAGGATCGACAGCAGGATATGCGCCAGTATGCCCGGTTCCTCGGCTATCGCAGGTGGCGTGCCGGAGGGCGCGAACTGGGCGAGAACGACGGTCAGGAAACCCAGCGGGAACAGCATCAGCAGCAGGTTCTCCACCGGCATCCGCTTGAGCGCCAGCAGGATCAGCAGAATGACCGCGGCGGCGATGAGGCTCGATGCGGTGAAGAAATCGAGATGCAGGCCGTTTGGAGAGAGGAGCTGGGTGAACAGGCTCAGCCCATGGGCAAGCAGTGCCAGTACACCGATGGCGAACAGCAGGCGCCGGTCCGGCCGTGCGCGCTGGACCAGGCGCAGGCCTTGATATCCGGTGGCGCCTGCATAGAGGCAGGCGGCAGCGAGGCTGGGTAGCAGAGGAAACATGGTGTCTGTTAACAGGCCCGAAAGATGCTGAGTGTGGCACAAACCCCCGGCCCGCAAAAGCGGATGGATGTGAGAAGCTGTCGCGTTCTGGCGACTGTGCCACCTTCTTCCTTGTCGGCGAACGATTCCGATTGCGGCCTGGTTCGCTGGCACCGCATCGGGGCCGGTGTTGGCCTGCGGGCAAAGCCGGTATGCTCGACCAATGAAAAGCGATGCCTGCAGGGTACCGATAGCGGGGCTGCAGCTTCTATAATCCGCTCCTTAACCGCATTTCGCGTGGAAACGGCTCATGTTTGAAAACCTAACCGATCGCCTCTCGCAAACGCTTCGCCATGTCACCGGCAAGGCTAAGCTGACCGAGGACAATATCAAGGACACCCTGCGCGAAGTGCGGATGGCGTTGCTCGAAGCAGACGTCGCGCTGCCGGTGGTCAAGGAGTTCGTCGCCAAGGTCAAGGATCGGGCCGTTGGAACGGAAGTATCGAAAAGCCTGACCCCGGGCCAGGCGTTCGTGAAGATCGTCCGCGCCGAACTCGAAGAGCTGATGGGCGCCGCCAACGAAGACCTCGCGCTGAGCGTGGCGCCGCCGGCCGTGGTGTTGATGGCGGGCCTGCAGGGCGCGGGCAAGACCACTACGGTGGGCAAGCTGGCGCGCTTCCTCAAGGAGCGCAAGAAGAAGACCGTGCTGGTGGTGTCCGCCGACGTCTACCGTCCCGCGGCAATCAAGCAGCTGGAAACCCTGGCTGCTGAAGTCGGGGTGACCTTCTTCCCGTCCGATACCAGCCAAAAGCCGGTGGAGATCGCTCAGGCCGCGATCCGTGAAGCCAAGCTGAAATTCATCGACGTGGTGCTGGTGGATACCGCCGGTCGTCTGGCCATCGACGCCGAGATGATGGCCGAGATCCAGGCCGTGCATGCGGCCATCAATCCGGCCGAGACGCTGTTCGTGGTTGACGCCATGACCGGCCAGGATGCCGCCAACACCGCCCGCGCCTTTGGTGAGGCGCTGCCGCTGACCGGCGTGGTGCTGACCAAGGTCGATGGCGATGCCCGTGGCGGTGCTGCGCTGTCGGTGCGCCATGTCACCGGCAAGCCGATCAAGTTCCTCGGCATGGGCGAGAAGAGCGACGCGCTCGAACCCTTCCATCCGGATCGTATCGCTTCGCGCATCCTCGGCATGGGCGACGTGCTCAGTCTGATCGAGCAGGCCGAGCAGACCCTCGACCGTGAGAAGGCCGAAAAGCTCACCAAGAAGCTGAAGAAGGGCAAGGGATTCGACCTCGAAGACTTCCGCGACCAGCTGCAGCAGATGAAGAACATGGGCGGCCTCGGCGGCCTGATGGACAAGCTGCCCTCCATCGGCGGCATGAACCTGTCCCAGATGGGTAACGCCCAGGGCGCTGCGGAGAAGCAGTTCAAGCAGATGGAAGCCATCATCAACTCGATGACGCCAGGTGAGCGGCGCAACCCCGACATCATCAGCGGCTCGCGCAAGCGCCGCATCGCCATGGGTTCGGGCACTCAGGTGCAGGATATCGGGCGGCTGATCAAGCAGCACAAGCAGATGCAGAAGATGATGAAGAAGGTCACCGGCAAGGGCGGCATGGCCAAGATGATGCGCGGCATGGGCGGCATGTTCCCCGGCGGCGGGATGCCGAAATTCTGAACGACGGCTGCAAGCCCCGGGCTGCAGGCCATGAGTAAATGATCCGGCGCGTTCGGGTTTTGCATTTACTTGTAGCTTGCGGCTTGAAGCTTGCTGCTTTTACTCGTAAAATGCGCGGCCTTTCGGGCCCAGGCCCATTTTAAGTGTGTGCCTTAAGTTAGCACCGACTACAGGAACGATGTTCACATGGTAACTATTCGTCTCGCCCGTGGCGGCTCCAAGAAGCGCCCTTTCTACCACCTGACCGTGACCAACAGCCGCAATGCGCGCGACGGTCGCTTCGTTGAGCGTATCGGTTTCTTCAACCCGATCGCTTCGGGTGCGGAAGTGAAGCTGTCCGTGAACCAGGAGCGTGCCGCTTACTGGCTGAGCCAGGGCGCACAGCCGTCTGAGCGCGTTGCTCAGCTGCTGAAGGAAGCTGCCAAGGCCGCTGCCTGAATCGCATGAACGCAACGTCTGCCCCGGCCGAAGATCTGCTCGTAATCGGCAAGATCGTTTCGGTGCATGGCGTGCGTGGTGACGTGAAGGTCTATTCCTTTACCGATCCGATCGACAATCTGCTGGACTATCGTCGCTGGACGCTCAGGCGAGGGGACGAGGTCAAGCAGGTCGAGCTGGTCAAGGGGCGCCTCCAGGGCAAGATCCTGGTGGCTACGCTGAGAGGACTGACCGATCGGGAAGTGGCGCGAACCTACGCCGACTTCGAGATCTGCATTCCCCGCAGTGAGCTTCCGCCGCTGACCGGCGATGAGTTCTACTGGTATCAGCTTCAGGGCCTGAGGGTCATCAACCAGCTCGGGCAAGTGCTCGGACGGGTCGACCATCTACTCGAAACCGGTGCCAACGATGTCCTGGTGGTCAAGCCGTGCGACGGCAGCCTGGACGATCGCGAGCGACTGCTGCCCTATACCGACCCTTGCGTGCTGAAGGTCGACCTGGAAGCAGGAGAGATGCATGTCGAATGGGACGCGGATTTCTGAGCGACATGTCCAGCTTTCGTGTTGAAGTGATCAGTCTGTTCCCGGACATGTTCGCTGCCATCAGTGACTACGGCATTACCAGTCGCGCGGTGAAGCAGGGGTTGCTCCAGTTGCGATGCTGGAACCCGCGTGCCTACACCGAGGATCGTCACCAGACGGTGGATGATCGCCCCTTCGGTGGCGGCCCCGGCATGGTGATGAAGATCAAGCCGCTGGAGCTTGCGCTGGCCGATGCCAGGCAGGCCGCCGGCGGGAAGGCGAAGGTGATCTACCTGTCGCCGCAAGGACGTCAGCTGAAACAGGCCGATGTCCGCGAACTGGCGAAGGAGGAGGGACTTATCCTCATCGCCGGGCGTTACGAAGGCATCGACGAGCGCTTCATCGAAGCGCATGTCGACGAAGAATGGTCGATTGGCGATTACGTGTTGTCCGGCGGCGAGCTGCCGGCCATGGTGCTGATCGATGCGGTGACCCGCTTGCTCCCCGGAGCGCTGGGTCATGCTGATTCTGCCGAGGAGGATTCGTTTACCGACGGCCTGCTCGACTGTCCGCACTACACGAGACCGGAAGTGTATGCGGATAAACGTGTTCCCGAGGTGCTGCTCAGCGGCAATCATGAACACATCCGGCGCTGGCGTTTGCAGCAGTCCCTCGGGAGGACCTGGGAACGCCGCGCTGATCTTCTGGATAGCCGCTCGCTTTCTGGAGAAGAACAAAAGCTGCTGAAGGAATACATCCATCAGCGGGACGATAGTTAACGTATCGATGGCAGGCCAAAAGGGCTTGTCTCAGGAGCACAGCATGACCAACAAGATTATCCAGATGCTCGAAGCCGAGCAGATGACCAAGGAACTGCCTCCGTTCGCCCCCGGCGACACCGTTGTCGTTCAGGTCAAGGTGAAAGAAGGCGAGCGTGAGCGTCTGCAGGCCTTCGAAGGCGTGGTGATCGGTAAGCGTAACCGCGGCCTGAACAGCGCTTTCACCGTGCGCAAGATCTCCAACGGTGTGGGTGTGGAGCGTACCTTCCAGACCTTCAGCCCGATGGTCGACAGCCTCAGCGTCAAGCGCCGTGGCGATGTCCGCAAGGCCAAGCTGTACTACCTCCGCGCGCTGTCCGGCAAGGCGGCCCGTATCAAGGAAAAGCTGTCCTGAGGACCGCTTTCCTTGCAAGAAAGAGCAGCCTTCGGGCTGCTTTTTCGTTACTGCGGTAATCATTCGAGACTCGTTGAACAACCCGATAACCGTTCCCTGCCTGCGTGCCTGGTAGCGTGACAACAACGACAAGATTCGCAGCACGGCGGCCACATGACTTGCGAGAAGTGGCATGACCCCGAGAGAAATCGAAATTCAGCGTCGTACCGATCTGTCGGTCACCCACGTGACCAAGGCGGTATTCCCTCCGACCACCAACCATCACAACACCCTGTTCGGCGGCACCGCCCTGGCCTGGCTGGACGAGGTTTCGTTCATCACCGCCACGCGCTTCTGCCGATTGCCGCTGGTCACCGTGTCTTCCGACCGGATCGACTTCAATCACCCGATTCCCGCTGGCTCCATCGTCGAGCTGATCGGCCGTGTGGTGAAAGTAGGCAATACCAGCCTGAAGGTGGAGGTCGAGGTGTTCGTCGAAAGCATGAGCCACGATGGTCGCGAGCTGGCCATCAAGGGCACCTTCAGCTTCGTCGCTGTGGGTGAGGACAACCGGCCGGTGCCGGTACTGCCCGATCACGCCTGATCCTGCTGGTCGTTTCCTGGCGCCCTGTGAAACACTGTGGCGCCGGATTTTTCGGATGCCGCCATGCCCGCCCTTGATGCCCCTGTAATTGACCGCTTCCTGGATGCCCTGTGGCTGCAGAAGGGGCTGTCGGACAACACCCGGGATGCCTATCGCAGCGACCTGGCGCTGTTCAACGGCTGGCTGGCCGAACGCGACCTGAAGCTGGAGGACGCCGGCCGCGCGATCATTCTCGATCACCTCGCCTGGCGCCAGGCCGGTGGCTACAAGGCGCGCTCCACCGCGCGCTTCCTTTCCGGTCTGCGCAGCTTCTATCGGTTTCTGCTGAGTGAAGGGTTGATCGATGTCGATCCGAGCCTGCAGGTCGATCTTCCCCGGCTGGGGCGTCCCCTGCCCAAGGCATTGTCCGAGGCCGACGTGGAGGCCTTGCTGGCGGCTCCGGATATCGGTGATCCTCTGGGGCTGCGCGATCGGGCGATGCTGGAAGTGCTCTATGCCTGCGGGTTGCGGGTGACCGAACTGATCTCTCTGAGTCTCGACCAGATCAATCTGCGTCAGGGCGTGCTGCGAACGCTCGGCAAGGGTAACAAGGAACGTCTGGTGCCTCTGGGCGAGGAGGCCTTGCACTGGCTCGAGCGCTACCTGCGTCAGGCCCGGGGCCTGTTGCTGGGCGACAAGCCGAGCGATGTCGTATTTCCCAGCCAGCGCGGCACGCAGATGACCCGCCAGACGTTCTGGCACCGCATCAAATTGCATGCTTCGGTGGCCGGTATCGGTGCGGCGATATCGCCGCATACGCTGCGCCATGCGTTCGCCACCCATCTGCTCAACCACGGCGCCGATCTGCGCACCGTGCAGATGCTGCTGGGCCACAGCGACCTCTCGACCACCCAGATCTATACCCACGTTGCCCGTGCACGGCTGCAGGAGCTGCATGCGCGCCACCATCCGCGTGGCTGAAGATCGGTGCCGTGCGAACGTTGGCCGAATGAATTCGGCCCTACCGAGGCCTAGCTCGTAGGGCGGGCTGGTTTGGCCAGCCGCCGTCGAGATGCGCCACAGGCCACAACCCGAGGTTGCCAAGACCGTCCCGGCAGTTGAGAGGCTGGTGGCTATGATAATCTTCGCGCCCACCTCTTTGATCGATGTCGCCAGGAGTTTCCATGCGCGTGAGTCGTCTGTTCGCTGCCGTGGCCTTGGGCCTGGCTTCTTCCCTGTCCGTCGCCGCCGATCCCGACAAGGCTATCCGAGATGCGCTGAATGCCATTCAGCCTGGCATGCCGATCGAGGCCGTTGCCGAAAGCCCCATGCCGGGGGTCTATCAGGTGCAGCTCAAGGGCGGGCGCCAGCTGTATGCCAGTGCCGATGGCCAGTTCGTCATTCAGGGCTACCTGTTCCAGTTCAAGGATGGCGAGGCGCTGAACCTCACCGAGCAGGCGCAGAGCCAGTCGGTCGCGGCCACCATCAATGCGGTTGCGCTCAAGGACATGGTGGTCTTCGCGCCGGAGAAGCCCAAGACCCACATCACGGTGTTCACCGACACCGATTGTGGCTATTGCCAGAAGCTGCACAGCGAAGTACCGGAACTGAACCGCCTGGGCGTGGAAGTTCGCTACATGGCGTTTCCGCGCCAAGGAATGGGCAGCCATGGCGCCAACACCCTGACCAGCGTCTGGTGCGCCAAGAACCCGCAGGAGGCGATGAACAAGGCCAAGGCGCGCGAGGAGGTTCCTGCCGCCACCTGTGACAATCCGGTCGCCGAGCAGTATCAGCTGGGTCAGCTCATCGGCGTACAGGGCACGCCTGCCATCGTCCTCGCCGACGGCCAGATCATTCCCGGCTACCAGCCGGCCCCGCAGCTGGCGGAACTCGCGCTCCAGGCCAAGTGATCGTTCGGGCGGCATCTTCTCGGTGTCGCCCATCAGCCCGGGCTGAACTGTCTCGCTCCCAGCGTTCAAAGTCTGCAAGACAGACGGAGGGCGCAATCATGAAGCTGGAAGGTTCCTGTCACTGCAAGGCCGTACGGTTCTCGTTGGAGTCGGCTGCGCCTTACCCATTCATGCGTTGCTATTGCTCCATCTGCCGCAAGACGGCAGGTGGCGGTGGCTATGCGATCAACCTCGGCGGCGACCATCGGACGCTGACGATAGAAGGGCGGGAACACCTGAGCGTCTATCGGGCGCGCATGGTCGATCCGCAGTCCGGTGCGGTGCGCATCAGCGACGGGGAGCGAAATTTCTGCAAGCACTGCGGCAGCGCGCTCTGGTTGTGGGATCCCAACTGGCCGGAATTGGTGCACCCCCATGCATCGGCCATCGACACCGATCTTCCGACGCCTCCGGAGCACACTCACCTGATGCTCGACTCGAAGGCGAGCTGGGTCGAACCGCAGGTCTTCGCCGATGACAAATGCTTCGCCGAGTACCCGGACGAGTCTCTGGCCCAGTGGCATGAGCGCCTCGGCCTGGGCGGGGCGGAAAGCTGAGCGCGTAGGGCCGAACTCGTTCGGCCTCTGCGCGTTGTCGCCTGACCGAATTAATTCGGCCCTACGGTTATCGATCCGAAACCCTTGTCCGCCGCCAGCTAATTTGACTAAACCCCCGCCGATTCGTAATGTGCGACTCTTTTGTTCGGCTGGTGCGTCCGGCCGTTCGCTGGGAATGGGGAGTGCAGCTTGAAACCGGTGAAAGTTGGCATCTGTGGGCTGGGAACCGTCGGTGGCGGAACCTTCAATGTGCTCAAGCGCAATGCCGAGGAGATTGCCCGCCGTGCCGGGCGTGGAATCGAGGTTGCGCAGATCGCAACCCGGCAGCTCAACCCCAAGTGCGACACCGGCTCCATTTCCATTACCGACGATGTTTTCGCCGTTGCCAGCAACCCCGAGATCGATATCGTCGTCGAGCTGATCGGCGGCTATACCCTGGCGCTCGAACTGGTGCTCAAGGCCATCGAGAACGGCAAGCACGTGGTCACCGCCAACAAGGCGCTGATCGCGGTGCATGGCAACGAGATCTTCGCCCGCGCCCGCGAGCGGGGCGTCATCGTCGCCTTCGAGGCTTCGGTGGCGGGCGGCATCCCCGTGATCAAGGCGATCCGCGAAGGGCTGGCGGCCAACCGTATCAACTGGCTGGCCGGCATCATCAATGGCACCGGCAATTTCATTCTCACCGAGATGCGCGAGAAGGGCCGCGCCTTCGAGGACGTGCTCAAGGAAGCCCAGGCGCTGGGCTATGCGGAGGCCGATCCGACGTTCGACGTCGAAGGCATCGACGCCGCGCACAAGCTGACCATCCTCGCCTCCATCGCCTTCGGCATTCCGCTGCAGTTCGACAAGGCCTACACCGAAGGCATTTCGCGCCTGACCACGGCGGATGTGAACTATGCCGAGGCCCTGGGCTACCGGATCAAGCATCTGGGTGTGGCCCGCCGCACCGAAGCGGGCATCGAGCTGCGCGTGCATCCGACGCTGATCCCCGCCGACCGCCTGCTCGCCAACGTCAACGGCGTGATGAATGCGGTGATGGTCAACGGTGATGCGGTAGGCTCGACGCTTTATTACGGTGCCGGCGCTGGCATGGAGCCGACCGCCTCGGCGGTGGTGGCCGACCTGGTGGACGTCGCCCGCGCGCTGACTACCGACCCGAACAATCGCGTACCGCATCTGGCTTTCCAGCCCGACTCGCTCTCGGCTCACCCGATCCTGCCGGTCAGCGCCTGCGAGACCGCCTATTACCTGCGCATCCAGGCCAAGGATCATCCGGGTGTGCTGGCACAGGTGGCGACCATTCTTTCCGAGCGTGGTATCAACATCGAGTCGATCATGCAGAAGGAAGCGGAAGTCCAGGATGGGCTGGTGCCGGTTATCCTGGTCACCCATCGGGTGGTCGAGCAGTGCATCGACGACGCCATCGCCGCCCTCGAGGCGCTCGATGACGTGGTTGGCAGCGTGGTACGGATCCGAGTAGAACAACTGAACTAATCAGGAACTGGAAGCTGCGGTGAATCGCTCGGCTTCAGCTCAAACCGAAGGTTTTTATATGCGCTACATCAGTACCCGTGGCCAGGCTCCGGCCCTGAATTTCGAAGATGTGCTGCTGGCCGGACTGGCCAGCGACGGCGGCCTGTATGTGCCGGAAAACCTGCCGCGCTTCACCGTCGAGGAAATCGCCTCCTGGGCCGGCCTGCCGTATCACGAACTGGCCTTCAAGGTGATGCGTCCCTTCGTGGCCGGCAGCATTCCGGACGCCGACTTCAAGCAGATTCTCGAAGAGACCTATTCTTCATCAGAGCAGGGCGTATTTGCCCACAGCGCGGTTGCGCCGCTGCGGCAACTGGATGGCAACGAATGGGTAATGGAGCTGTTCCACGGCCCGACCCTGGCGTTCAAGGATTTCGCCCTGCAGCTGCTCGGTCGCCTGCTCGACTACGTACTGGCCAAGCGTGGCGAGCGCGTGGTGATCATCGGCGCCACCTCCGGTGACACGGGCTCGGCGGCGATCGAAGGCTGCCGCCGCTGCGAGAACGTCGACATCTTCATCCTGCATCCGCACAACCGCGTCTCGGAAGTGCAGCGCCGGCAGATGACCACCATCCTCGGCGGCAACATCCACAACATCGCCATCGAAGGCAACTTCGACGACTGCCAGGAGATGGTCAAGGACAGCTTCGCCGACCAGGGCTTCCTCAAGGGCACCCGCCTGGTGGCGGTGAACTCGATCAACTGGGCGCGGATCATGGCCCAAATCGTCTATTACTTCCACGCTGCGCTGCAGCTGGGCGGGCCGGCCCGCTCGGTGGCCTTCTCGGTGCCGACCGGCAACTTCGGCGATATTTTCGCCGGCTACCTGGCGCGCAACATGGGGCTGCCGATCAACCAGCTGATCGTCGCCACCAATCGTAACGACATCCTGCACCGCTTCATGTCCGGCAACCGCTACGACAAGGACACGCTGCATCCGTCGCTGTCGCCGTCCATGGACATCATGGTCTCGTCCAACTTCGAGCGTCTGCTGTTCGACCTGCACGGCCGCAACGGCGCCGCCGTGGCCGAACTGATGAACGCCTTCAAGACCAGCGGCAAGCTGGCGGTCGAGGAAGAACGCTGGACCGAGGCGCGCAAGCTGTTCGATTCCCTGGCGGTGGACGACGAGCAGACCTGCAAGACCATCGCCGAGGTGTTCGCGGCCACCGGCGAAGTGCTCGACCCGCATACTGCCATCGGTGTCCATGCCGCACGCGAATGCCGCCGCAGCCTGGCAACGCCGATGGTGATCCTGGGCACCGCGCATCCGGTGAAATTCCCCGAGGCGGTGGAAAAGGCCGGGGTTGGCAAGGCGCTGGAGTTGCCGGCGCATCTTGCCGATCTGTTCGAGCGTCCCGAGCGCTGCAGCGTGCTGGCGAACGACCTCAAGGCCGTGCAGAACTTCGTCAGTGAACACGGCAATCGCGGCAAGCCGTTGTAAGGGGATATCGATACGAAAAGGCCAGTCGCGAGACTGGCCTTTTCGTTTGTGCGCAAGCGGAGGGAGCCGCTACTCGTCGAACTCTTCCCAGCCGCCCATTTCCTTCCAGCGGTTGACGATGCCGCAGAACAGCTCGGCGGTCTTCTCGGTGTCGTAGCGGGCCGAGTGGGCTTCGCGACCGTCGAATTCGATGCCGGCGGCCTGGCAGGCCTTGGCCAGCACGGTCTGGCCGTAGGCGAGGCCGGCGAGGGTGGCGGTATCGAAGCTGGAGAAGGGATGGAAGGGGTTGCGCTTGATGTCGCAACGGGCGATCGCCGCGTTGAGGAAACCCAGGTCGAAGCTGCTGTTGTGGCCCACCAGGATGGCGCGCTTGCAGCCGGCCGATTTCACCGCCTTGCGCACGCTGCGCAGGATCTCGCCCATCGCATGGGATTCGGCGACGGCCATGCGCAGGGGATGATCAAGCTTGATTCCGGTGAACTCGAGCGCAGCGGCTTCGATATTGGCACCGGGGAAGGGCTCGACCCGGAAGAACATCGTTTCCTGCGGATAGAGCAGGCCCTGTTCGTCCATGCCGATGGTCACCGCGGCGATTTCCAGCAGGGCATCGGTGGCGCAATTGAAGCCACCGCATTCGACGTCGACCACCACCGGCAGGAAACCGCGAAAGCGCCGAGCCATGGGCGAGCGTGGTTTACCCGAGAGGTTGTTCTCCAATTCGTCGTCGAACTGCTCCTCGCTCATGCGCTTGCCTCCAGACGCCATTGCAGGGTTTCGCCGGCGCGCAGGGGCACGACATTGTGCTCGCCGAAGGGCAGATGGCCCGGTACGCTCCAGGGCTCGCGCACCAGGGTGATCTGCTCGGTGTTGCGCGGCAAGCCGTAGAAGTCGGCGCCGAAGTGGCTGGCGAAGGCTTCCAGGCGATCCAGCGCGTTGCGCTGCTCGAAGGCCTCGGCATAGAGCTCGATCGCCGCGTAGGCGGTGTAGCAGCCGGCACAGCCACAGGCGTTTTCCTTGGCGTGCTGGGCGTGGGGGGCCGAGTCCGTGCCGAGGAAGAATTTCGGGCTGCCGCTGGTGGCGGCGTCCAGCAGGGCTTCCTGGTGGACGTTGCGCTTGAGGATCGGCAGGCAGAAGAAGTGCGGACGAATCCCGCCCACCAGCATGTGGTTGCGGTTGTAGAGCAGGTGATGAGCGGTGATGGTCGCCCCCACGTTGCTGCCCGCGGCCTCGACGAACTGCACCGCATCGCGTGTGGTGATGTGTTCGAAGACCACCTTCAGCGTTGGGAAGCGCTCGGTCACCCGGCCCAGCTGCTCGTCGATGAAATGCTTCTCGCGATCGAAGATGTCGATTTCCGAACGTGTCACTTCGCCGTGCACCAGCAGCGGCAGGCCGACTTCGGCCATGGCGTCCAGCACATGGAAGATGTTGTCGATCTTCGTCACGCCGGAGGCCGAGTTGGTGGTGGCCCCGGCGGGGTAGAGCTTGGCGGCGTGCACGAAGCCACTGGCCTTGGCGGCGCGGACGTCCTCGACGCTGGTGCCATCGGTGAGGTAGAGCACCATCAAAGGCTCGAAGCGGCTGCCGCTCGGCCGGGCATCGATGATCCGCTGGCGGTAGTCGTGCGCCTCGGCGGCATTGCGTACCGGCGGCACCAGGTTCGGCATGATGATCGCGCGCGCGAACTGGCGTGCGGCGTCCGCCACGGTATGCGCGAGTGCCGCACCGTCACGCAGATGGATATGCCAGTCGTCGGGACGCAGCAGGGTAATTCGGTCGGACATGGGGTTTTCCAGGCGGCTCAAAACGTGCGCGAATGCTACCGGAAAATCCATCAGCCCGCTTCCGGCCTGAAAACTATAGGCACGATTGTGCTAGGGCTGTGGGCAATCGCTGTCGGGATTCGCCGCCCATTGCCGTGCCGTGCGCGCCACCCTGTCGGCCAATACACCGATAGCGCGCTGGTGGGCCAGGACAAGGCTGTCCACCTCGCTGCCCGCTTGCTCATTGATCACGCTGGCACAGGTTAATGTGCGTTTTTGCTGGCCGTGCCCGCTAATTTCCAAACTCCACATGGCGTCCAGCACGGCATGCCGACCGGGCAGCGAATCGAAGCGACGAACGTCGGTGCGCAGGCTCAGCAGGGGCTTGTCGGCGCGGCCCGGCAGGCCGGCCAGATCACGCACGCCGAGGCGCTGTTCCAGTTCGATCGCCAGGGCGTCGTGAAACTCATCGGCCGGTGGCGAGGCCCAGAGCGCGGTTTCCAGAATCGCCAGGCGGCCATCGCTTTCGCGCACCACCAGGCTGGGCTGGTCGACCTGCACCGGGATGCGTACCGGCAGCACCTGCAGCTGGAAGTCGACCGCTTGAACGGCTGAGCTCGTTTGCGGCTGCGTGGCGATGAGCGTGTGATAGCGGGTGGGCACCGAGCTGCAGGCGCTCAGGATGAGCGCACCGCCAAGCATCAGCAGAGAGGGGCGCAGGGTCATGGCTGGAGCTCCGTGTTCAGTTCGCGGGAAGTGGCCTGGCCCTTGTAGCTGGTGGGCTCATCGCTGCTGTTGCGGCCGCGGATCAGGGATTCCGGATGGCGGCTGAGGTAATCGGAAAGCACCCGCACGGAGCGCACCGCACGCTGGACTTCCTCCAGCGTATCGCCCAACTGCTGACGCTGGGGTGAGCCGTCGGCCAGCGCCTGGTTGGCGTTCTGCAGGGTCTGTTCCGATCGCTCCAGGGTGCGCTGCAGCTGCGGCAGGACATCGCCGTTGACCTGCTTCAAGGTCTGGCGCAGCTCGTCGAGGCTGCCGTTCAGGTTATCGGCCAGGGATTCGATGGGCAGCTTGCTGAGCTTGTCGACCATGGCCTGCAGCTGCTCCTGCAGCTTGTCGAAGCTGCCGGCGATGGTCGGGATGACCATGGGCCGGGCCTGCTGGTCGAAGGCGACTTGCGGCGCGCGCGGGTCGAAATCCAGCGAGATGTACAGCTGGCCGGTGAGCAGGTTGCCGGTTCGCGCCTGGGCCCTGAGGCCGCGCTCGACGAACATCTGCATAAGGCGCGCGGCATGCTCCTCGGTGTTGCCGCCCAGGGCTTGGGACAGCTTGTCGTGAGCGGCGCCCAGGCGGTTGGGGAAAATCACCGCACCGACCACCACGGGGAAGTTCTTGTTCTGCTCGTCGTAGTCGAGCTTGACTGACACCACGCGGCCGATGGGTACGCCGAGAAACTCCACTGGTGCATCGACGTTGAGGCCGCGCAGGGGTTGGTCGAAGCGCATCTGCACGTAGCGTGGCGGGCCGTCCGCAGGGGCCATCGCTCGGCGCATGTCGGAAAACAGGGTGAATTCGCTGTCCTCTGCGGCGGGTCTGGCGTCGGGGCTGTAGTTGGGGGCGCGGAAGGCGATGCCGCCGGCGAGTATCGCCGAGAGCGACTCGGTATTGACGGTAAGGCCGTCGGCGGCGACCGATACGTCGACGCCACTGGCGTTCCAGAAGCGCGTATCGTCGGTGACGAAGTTGTCGTAGGGCGCGTTGACGAACACCTGGACCTGGACACCCTTGCCATCGTCGGCCAGGCCGAACGAGATCACCTGACCAACCTGGAGGCGGCGAAAGTACAGCGGTGAGCCGATGCCGAGCGAGCCCAGGTCATCGGTGTGCAGGGTGAACTGCTTGCCCTTGACGCCAAAGGTCACTGGTGGCGGCGCTTCCAGGCCGACGAACTCGCGGCGGGTTTCCTCGGCCCGTCCGGCATCCGCACCGATGAAGGCGCCGGACAGCAGGGTGTCGACGCCGGATACGCCACTGGCACCGATGCGCGGCCGCACGACCCAGAACTTGGTGTCTTCGCGGGTAAAGGGTTCGGCGTGCTGATCCAGCTCGATCGTGGCGATGACGCGAGTGTGATCCTCGCTGAGGTTGATTTCGGTGACCTGGCCGATGACCACGTTCTTGTACTTGACCTGCGTCTTGTTGGCCTCGAGTCCTTCGGCCGTCTCGAAGCTCACGGTGATCTGCGGACCGGCCGAAAGCCAGTTCTGCACCACCATGGAAAAGCCCACCAGCGCCGCGGCGATGGGGACCAGCCAGACCAGCGAGACGCGAGCGCGTCGCTGCCTGATCTCGGGGGCGCCGGCAGGTGTTTCGGGGCGGTATGGGTTATCGGACATCGTCGTTCTCTGCATCCCAGGTCAATCGCGGATCGAAGGTCATCGAGGCCAGCATCGTCAGCACGACCACCAGGCCGAAGAACAGGATGCCCAGGCGTGGCTCTATGGTACTCAGCGCGCGGAACTGCACCAGCGCCGCCACCAGGGCCACGACCAGCACGTCCAGCATCGACCAGTAGCCGATGGTCTCGATGAAGCGGTACAGGCGCGCACGTTCGCGCATGGCCCAGCGGCTGCGGCGCTGGGCGCAGATCAGCAGCATGCCGAGCACGAAGAACTTCATGCAGGGCACCACCACGCTGGCGATGAAGATCAGCAGCGCGATGTCCCAGGAACCGCCTTTCCAGAACTCGACCACGCCGCTAAGAATAGTGTTTTCGCTGCCGCTGCCGAACATGTCGGTGTACATCACCGGCAGCATGTTCGCCGGCAGGTACAGGATCAGCGCGGCGATCAGCAAGGCCCAGGTACGTGCGATGCTGTTCGGCTTGCGCGGGTGGAGCGCGGCCTCGCAGCGCGGGCAGTCGCGGTCCGTCAGCCGGCATGCAAGGCCGCAGTCGTGGCACAGCTGCAGGCCCAATTCCGAGGCATAGGGCGGTGGGGTCATCGTGCCTCCACGCCCAGTTCGTCCCACAGGCCGCGTACGTCGCGACCGGCGATCAGCAGGATCAGGATGGTGAGGATGGCCATGGCCCAGAGGCCGATGCCCGGATGCACTTCGAGCATACCGGCGAGCTTGATGATGGCGACCAGAATGCCCAGCAGGCAGACCTCCAGCATGCTCCAGGGACGCAGGTGCTCCAGTGCCCGCATGCAGGCGCGAAAGCCCGGCGCGATCTTGCCGCTACGGGCGTGCACCAGCACCCAGGCCAGCAGGATGATCTGCAGGCCCGGCGCGAAGATGATGCTCAGCCCGGTGACCAGCGCGATGGGCGTGATCCGCCCGTAGGCCAGGGCCTCGACGGCGCCCCACAACGTCGCCTCGTTGCTGAGCCCCTGCAGGCCGATCTGCATGATGGGGAAGGCATTGGCGAACAGGAACAGGATCGCGGCCGCCAGGGTGAGCGCCAGCAACTGGTCGGTGTTCAGGTGACGGCCCCGCTCCAGCAGCGCGCCGCAGCGCAGGCAATGGGCGGTCTGTCGGCGCGCCAGGACAGGGCGCTGGTAGACCGAGTCGCAGTGCTCGCAGATGATCAGCGGCCGCCCGTCCAGCATGTCTTGCGCGCCGATGGCGGCCCGATCGGGTGCATCGGTTGCAGGCGGTGACGTCGAGCTGACGGGGCTCAAAGCATCCACTCGATGGGAAGAATCGACATAAACGACACGCTGGCTCTTTTCCAGAAGCTGGTCCGTGGCTCGGTGTCATGGCGCACCTGCTGGCCATTCCATTGTTCCAGCCAATGGAGTTTGCCTGATTCGCTGAGCCGCACCTCATAGGAGTTCGCGGGAATGCTGGTGTCGAAGGCCTCTTCGATCGCGCCCGCCATGCGCGGACTTTCGATCACGAAGCCCAGTTCTGTATTGAGATCGGCCGAGCGTGGATCGAAGTTGAACGAGCCCACGAACACCCTCGAACGATCCACGGCGAAGGTCTTGGCGTGCAGGCTGGAGCCGGAGCTGCCGAAGGGACCGAGATTTTCCTTGTGATCCTTCTCCGGCGACAGGCGGCGCATTTCGTAGAGCAGGATGCCGGCTTCGAGCAGGTCCTTGCGGCGCTTGGCATAGCCGGCATGCACCGCCGCGACATCGGTGGCGTCCAGCGAATTGGTCAGCACGCGAATCTTTACGCCGCGCTCGGCCATTCGTGCGAAGGCCTCGGTGCCGGCGGCGGTCGGCACGAAATAGGGCGAAACCAGTTCGACATGGCTCTCGGGCTCGCCGAGGATTTCACGCAGTTGATGAATCAGCAGGCCATCCGATTCGGCCATGCCAAGCCCCTTGGCCGGGTCGTCGCTGACCATTCGGGTTTCGGCCCATTCGAAGGCCAGAACGCCTTGCAGCAGGTTGGTGATGAAGGCCGATTCACCGATCGCCTGGATATACTCGGTGGCCGCGGGCGCTTTGGCCATGCGCGCGGCCGCGTCGGCGAAGGCCTGTAGCTGCGCCGCGCCGGCCTCGGGCAGGATCAGCTGCGCCGGATACGACGAGTCGCTGGCCCAGTAGCGGTCGAAGTCGCTGGAGACGTCGGCGACCACCGAGCCAACGGCCAGCACATCCAGGTCGGCGAACAGCACGCCTTCGGTGGCACCGAAGTATTCGTCACCAACGTTGCGCCCGCCGATGATGGTGGCCTGGCTGTCGGCGGTGAAGGATTTGTTGTGCATGCGGCGATTGGCGCGCATGAAGTCGGTGACGTAGCCGATCGACTTGGGCGTGCGGATCAGAAAGGGGTTGAACAGGCGAATCTCGATGTTGGCGTGGCTGTCGAGGGCTGCCAGTTCGGCGTCCAGTCCGCCCGTGCCGTTGTCGTCGAGCAGCAGGCGCACCCGAACGCCGCGCTGCGCGGCGGCACGCAGCTCATCGAGCAGCAGGGTGCCGGTGGTGTCGCCACGCCAGATGTAGTACTGCACGTCGAGTGTCTTCTGCGCCGCCCGGGCCAGCAGTACGCGGGCGGCGAAGGCATCGTGCGGATCGGCCAGCGCGTGGATGCCGGCCTTGCCCGGATGGACCTGGGCGCGTGGCGCGATGGCCCGACCGAGCGCCGTGTCGGCGCTTTCCGCCGGCGTCAGTGCGGACGAGAGGCTGCGGCCCTCGAGGTCGGGCAGGGCGCAGCCGCTCAACAGTCCGCCAAGCAGGCAGAACATCAGGGTTCTCCAACTGGCGAGGGTGCGTCTGATGATGGGTTTCTGGTTGAGAGTCATCTGTTCGCTCATGAACGAATCGAGGCCAGTGTCTGCTGGTGCTGGCGGCGTGAATGCTAGCGCACAAAGAGCCACTGCGGCTGCATGCGCTGACGATCGCGGCGCGCGCCGGGCCTCATGCCCGAGCGACCGCCGCCCTTTGGCACTCAAGTTTTCCCGGGCCGGCCCGATAGCCCATGAGACCGCTTTGCTCCTGGAGTTCATCGTGCGCCTGCGCCCTCTTATCCTGGCTTGCCTGCTGGCCTCGCCAGCCAATGCCATCACCTTCCAGACCCGTCTGGAGAGGGTGGAGTGGCAGGTCGAGGGCGATCAGTTCGAGTGCCGACTGGTGCAGCCGATTGCCGGTTTCGGCACGGGAGAGTTCGTCCGCCGGGCCGGCGAGCAGGCCATTTTTCGTCTGCAGTCGCCGGATCGCTGGCTGGGCAGCGGCTCGGCGACGCTGCTGGCGGCGGCCGCGCCCTGGCAGCCGACACGCAGCGACATCAACCTGGGTGTGGTGTCGGTCGGTGGCGGCGAGATTCCCTTCAACAGCTCGCACCTGCAGGCCGGGCGCCTGCTCAGCGGCCTGCTCGAGGGGCGCAGCCCGGTGGTGCGCCACCGCACGCTGCATGGCGGGGAGTCGCTCGAGGTGCGCTTGCTGCCGGCGCGCTTCGGCAAGGCCTACGAGGATTACCGCGCCTGCACGACCAAGCTGCTGCCGGTCAACTTCGATCAGATTCGTCAGTCGCAGATCGGTTTTCCCACCAGCGATGTGGCGCTGGATGACGTGGGGCGCGCCAAGCTCGACATCATCCTACAGTTCCTCAAGGCCGACCCGAGCGTCAACCGCATCCAACTCGACGGCCACTCGGACAACAGCGGCAACCGGCTCACCAACCGCGACCTCTCCCGTCGCCGTGCGCTGGCCGTCGAGGAATACCTGATCGCCAATGGCGTGCCGAAGGAACAGATCACGGTGCGTTTCCACGGCGAGCGCTACCCGCTGGTGGCCAACAACGGACCGGCCAATCGCGCCAAGAATCGCCGGGTCACCTTGCGCCTCGAGCGGGCGCCGGTCACCACCACCGCGGCGGCCGAACAGGTTACGCCGTCGTCCTGAGCCGCGGCGAACTCGCGCCCCTGTAAAACCGGCGTCGCGACCAGTAGAATTGCCGCTTTCCTTCAATCCCGGGAGTGGATGGCAATGGCCGACGTAAAGAAGGTAGTCCTGGCGTATTCCGGTGGCCTGGACACCTCGGTGATTCTCAAGTGGCTGCAAGATACCTATAACTGCGAAGTGGTGACTTTCACCGCCGACCTCGGCCAGGGCGAGGAGGTCGAGCCGGCCCGCGCCAAGGCCAAGGCCATGGGCGTCGAGGAAATCTACATCGACGACCTGCGCGAAGAATTCGTGCGCGATTTCGTCTTCCCGATGTTTCGCGCCAACACCGTCTACGAAGGCGAATACCTGCTGGGTACCTCCATCGCCCGTCCGCTGATTGCCAAGCGCCTGATCGAGATCGCCAACGAGACCGGCGCCGACGCCATTTCCCACGGTGCCACCGGCAAGGGTAACGACCAGGTGCGTTTCGAGCTGGGCGCCTATGCGCTCAAGCCGGGCGTGAAAGTCATCGCCCCCTGGCGCGAGTGGGATCTGCTCTCGCGCGAGAAGCTGATGGACTACGCCGAGAAACACGCCATCCCGATCGAGCGCCACGGCAAGAAGAAGTCGCCGTACTCCATGGACGCCAACCTGCTGCACATCTCCTATGAAGGCGGCGTGCTGGAAGACACCTGGACCGAGCACGAAGAGGACATGTGGCGCTGGACCAAGTCCCCGGAAGCCGCGCCGGACACCCCGACCTACATCGAGCTGACCTACCGCAAGGGCGATATCGTAGCCATCGACGGCAAGGACATGAGCCCGGCCGAAGTGCTGAGCTACCTGAACAAGGTCGGCGGCGAGAACGGCATCGGTCGCCTGGACATCGTCGAGAACCGCTACGTGGGCATGAAGTCCCGTGGCTGCTACGAGACCCCCGGCGGCACCATCATGCTCAAGGCCCACCGCGCCATCGAGTCCATCACCCTGGACCGCGAAGTCGCGCACCTGAAAGACGAGCTGATGCCCAAGTACGCCAGCCTGATCTACAACGGCTACTGGTGGAGCCCGGAGCGCCTGATGCTGCAGCAGATGATCGACGCCTCCCAGACCACGGTGAACGGCGTGGTACGCCTGAAGCTGTACAAGGGCAACGTGATCGTCGCCGGTCGCAAGTCCGACGAGTCGCTGTTCGACGCCAACATCGCTACCTTCGAGGACGATGCCGGCGCCTACGACCAGGCCGACGCCGCGGGCTTCATCAAGCTCAACGCCCTGCGCCTGCGCATCGCCGCCGGCAAGGGACGTTCGCCGCTCTGATGCAGTGGTAGAAGACCGCAAACCCCGGCCACCAGCCGGGGTTTGCGTTTGGAATCCCGAACCGGTTCTTGAATGAGGAGAAAACCGATGAGACTACTCCACACCATGCTGCGCGTCGGCGACATGGACAGATCCATCGCTTTCTATACCGAAGTGCTGGGCATGACCCTGCTGCGCCGCAAGGATTACCCCGACGGCAAGTTCACCTTGGCGTTCGTCGGCTACGGTGACGAGGCACACAACAGCGTGCTGGAGCTGACCCATAACTGGGGTGTCGACAGCTATGAGCTGGGCACCGGCTACGGGCATATCGCCCTGGAAGTGGAAGACGTCTACAAGGCGTGCGAGGACATTCGCAGCCGTGGCGGCAAGATCACCCGCGAACCGGGGCCGATGCTGCATGGCAGCAGCATCCTGGCTTTCGTCGAGGATCCGGACGGTTACAAGGTCGAGCTGTTGTCACCGACGCGTAAAGACTGAGCGGTAACCGCGCGAGCAAGAAAAAGCCCCGATTTCGGGGCTTTTTCTTAGAGGTCGAAGTCGAACTCGTTGAGTTGCTTCTGCAGGCGACGTTCCTCGAGCAGGTTGTCGATGATCCGGCGCTTGGTCAGGTTGGTCTTGGCCACTTCCACCGGGGCCTCTGCGGTATCGTCTTCATCCTCACCGACGAAGTCGTCTTCAATCTGGATATCTTCTTTCTCGGACACTTGTCTTCACTCCACGGCTAAGGCGCGTTGTTGGCGCACCTTATAGCGACAAAAAACAAGGTCGTAAAAAAGATTTTTTCAATCAGACGATAGGTTTTGCAGCCGCTCGCTCAATCGTCTGAAGTCTTGTGCTTGTATTCGCACAGGTCCTCGATTCGGCAACTGCCACACTGCGGTTTGCGCGCCTTGCAGACGTAGCGTCCATGCAGGATCAGCCAGTGGTGAGCGTCGAGCAGGTAGTCCTTGGGCACGAACTTGATCAGCTTGCGTTCGACTTCCAGCACGTTCTTGCCGGGGGCGATGTTGGTGCGGTTGGCGACGCGGAAGATATGGGTGTCGACGGCCATGGTGAACTGGCGGAACGCGGTGTTGAGCACCACGTTGGCCGTCTTGCGACCGACGCCGGGCAGGGCTTCGAGGTCTTCGCGGTTGTCCGGCACCTGGCTGCCGTGCTTCTCGATCAGGATGCGGCAGGTCTCGATGACGTTCTTCGCCTTGCCCCGGTACAGGCCGATGGTCTTGATGTACTCCGACAGCCCCTCGACGCCCAGCGCGTAGATCGCCTCCGGCGTGTTGGCGACCGGGTAGAGCTTGGCCGTGGCCTTGTTGACGCCGACATCGGTGGCCTGCGCCGAAAGGATCACCGCGATCAGCAGCTCGAACGGCGTGCTGTAGGCCAGCTCGGTCTTGGGCTCGGGGTTGTCCTCGTGGAAGCGACGAAAGATTTCCCGGCGTTTTTCGGCGTTCATGGTTACTCGATCACTCCGGTTACCCGCACCCGACGGCTCTGCACCGGTACTTCCGGTTGCTGCGCCTTGGCGCGTTCGGCCAGATGCAGGTCGATGCGGTTCTTCAGGGCGATCAGCAAGCCGAGCACGATGAACGCACCCGGTGGCAGGATCGCCAGCAGGAAGCCCTTGTAGTCGCTGAATACCGTGATCTGCCAGTCGGCGGCGATGGGGCCGAACAGCAGGTGCATGTTGGCGAACAGGGTGCCGGTGCCGAACAGCTCGCGCAGGCTGCCCAGCACCAGCAGCACCAGGGCGAAGCCCATCCCCATGATGAAGCCGTCGAAGCTGGCGATCAGCGGTTTGTGCTTGGCGGCGAAGCCGTCGGCGCGGCCGAGGATCACGCAGTTGGTGGTGATCAGCGGAATGAAGATGCCGAGGATCTGGTAGAGCTCGTAGGTGTAGGCCTGCATCAGCAGTTCGATGCAGGTGGTCAGCGCCGCGATGATCATCACGAAGGCCGGCAGGCGCACCGCCGTGTTGACTACGCCGCGCACCAGCGAGACGCAAAGGTTGGAGCAGGCCAGCACCAGCGCGGTGGCCAGGCCCAGGCCCAGGGCGTTGACCGACGAGTTGCTGACACCGAGCAGCGGGCAGAGGCCCAGCAGCTGTACCAGTGCCGGGTTGTTCTTCCACAGACCGTTGAGGGTCAGTTCGCGATAGCTGGGTGTGCTCATGGTCTGTCGCCTGTCTGCTCGGGCTGCGGATCGGTGATCTGCATGTCCTCACGGGTTGCAGCGCCGCCAGCGCGGGAATGGCTGGTCGCTTCGTCGGGTTGGCTCAACTCCGGCAGCGCCTGCTCGGGCTCGACCGGGTGGGTACTGGCGCCGAGCAGTTCGTCCTTGTGCGCATCGAAATATTGCAGGGCGCGGTGCACGGCGCCGACCACGGCACGCGGCGTGATGGTGGCGCCAGCGAACTGGTCGAAATCGCCGCGATCCTTCTTCACGGCCCAGCCGGATGAGGCCGGGTCGGTCAGTGAGCGGTTCTCGAAGCTGCGTATCCACTGACTCTTGGCCAGCTCGATCTTGTCACCCAGGCCGGGCGTTTCGCGATGTCGAACCACTCGCACGCCGGCGACGCGGCCGTCGGCGAGTACGCCGACCAGCAGGTGGATCGCGCCGCTGTAGCCATCCGGCGCGATGGCCTGAAGAATCACCGCGCTGGGCTTGCCGTCGTTGCGGGCGATATAGGCGGGAACGGCTTGCCGGGTGCCGAGCAGCGGATGGTGGACCTCGATGCTGCTGTCGAGCAACTGATTGTCGTAGCTGCCACGGGGCAGAATTTCGTTCAGTGCTCGCAATTGCGCCGCGCGCTCGGAAGCCTGGATGCGTTCGGCGGTGAACTGTTGCAGCAAGGTCACCGCGCCCACTGTGACGATCGCGAACAATCCCAGCACCAGGGCGTTCTTGGACATCGAGCGGCTGAGTTCGGGAAGGATCATGTCATTCGCCCAGCTTGAAGCCGCGCTCGGCCTTGCGGTGGCCGTAGGTGCGCGGGCGGGTGTAGTAGTCGATGGTCGGCGCCGCCAGGTTCATCAGCAGCACGGCGAAGGCGACGCCGTCCGGATAGCCGCCCCAGGCACGGATCACGTAGACGAGAATGCCGACGCCAGCGCCGAAGATAAGCCGCCCCAGGGTACTGGTGGCCCCGCTCACCGGGTCGGTGACGATGAAGAAGGCGCCGAGCATGGTGGCGCCGCTGAGCAGGTGAAACAGCGGCGAGCCGTGGCTGTCGGAGCCCGAGCCGTTCCAGAACACCAGGCTCATCACCGCCAGCGCCGCGAGCATGCCCACCGGCGCGTGCCAGCTGAACAGCCGCTTGTGCAGCAGGAACAGCCCGCCGGCCAGGAACGCTAGGTTGACCACTTCCGAGCCGATACCGCCGAAATGCCCGAACGCCGGGTTGGCCCAGAGTTCCTCGACGGTCAGGCTCCGGTTCAGTTTCATCACGTCCAGCGCGGTGGCTTGGCTCCAGCCATCGGGCAGCGCGGCGATGCCGAGGATATGCTGCAGGCCGGCGCCCAGGCCGACGCTGTGGGGTACGGGCCAGGTGGTCATTTCCACCGGGAAGGAAATCAGCACCACCACATAGCCGATCATCGCTGGGTTGAACGGGTTCTGCCCCAGGCCGCCATAGAGCTGCTTGCCGAAGACGATGGCGCTGCCGGTGGCGATCAGCGTGAGCCACCAGGGTGAGTAGGGCGGCAGCGCCAGCGCCAGCAGCACGGCGGTGACCAGCGCGCTGCCATCACGCAGGAAGAATTGCACCGGACGTTGCCGAACCTTGAGCAGCAGCGCCTCGAAACCCAGCGCGACGGCGCTGGCCCAGCACAGGTTGATCAGCGTGCCGGCGCCGTAGAGCCAGGTGAGGACGATCACGCCGGGCAGCGTGGCAGCCAGTACCAGCAGCATGACCCGCTGGGTGCGGTTGCTGCCGGTGGCGTGCGGTGAAGTGATGCGTGGCAGGGCCATTGGCTCTCCGGTCGAATGGATGCAGGGTGCGGCTTCACGAAAATGGCCGCGCCCGATAGGTGCGCCTGGGGCGCCGCTACTTATGAGTCGGTGTGTTCCTGCAGCTTGCGCTCGGCCTCGTTCAGGCGCTGGCGCGCGGCCTCGACAAGGGCGGCGTCGCTGTCGGCGTCGCGCTCCAGCTTGCGCAGATCGGCGCGGGCGAAAGCCACTTCGGTCTTCAGCGCGCGGGCCTGCTCGTCAATCGGGCGCTTGTCGGTGCGAACCAGCTCCGGCGCGGGCTTGGCGGATTTTTCCTCGGCGGCATGCAGGGCCTGTTCGGCACTGGCCAGGCCATCGCGCAGCTTGCTGAGCTCAGCCTCGTCGGCGCCGGCTTTTTCGGCTTTCTTCAGTTCGGCACGCTTCATCGCCAGTTCGATCTTGGCCTTCTTCAGCGCTTCGTCGCCGGCCGGTTTGCTCGGGGCGGCGGGTGCGCTTTGTTGCGCGCTGGCTAGCGTCTGTTCGGCGTCGGCCAGTTGGGCTTGCAGGCGCGTCAGCTCCGCTTGTTGCTGCTCGTCGCGACTCTCCAATTTTTCCAGCTTGCGTAGCTGGGCGCGGAGCATGGCGGCCTCGATCTTCGCTTTCTTGACGGCTTCGTCGTCGGCCGATTTGGCCGAGGCGACGGGGGCGTTTTGCTGTGCCTCGGCCAGTGCCTGTTCGGCCTTGGTCAGCTGGGCCTGCAGACGCGTCAGTTCGGCCTCTTGCTCGTCATCGCGGGTTTCGAGCTTTTCCAGCTTGCGTACCTGTGCACGCAGCATGGCGGCTTCGATCTTGGCTTTCTTGGCTGCTTCATCGTTGATCGGAGCGGACGTGGCTTCGGCAGACGGTGCGGCAGCGTTGGCTGCATCCAGCGCCTGTTGCGCATGGCTGGCGGCGATACGCAGTTCGGCGACCTGTGCTTCCAGCTCGGGCGTGGCGTGGGCGGCGAGCTGTTTTTCAGCTTTCTTCAGCGCGACCTGGGCCATGCTGGCTTCGATCTTGAGCTTTTTCTGTTCTTCGGACAGGCCGGCTTTCTGCGCCTGGACGGGGGCGACCGTGTCGTCCTGGCCGGCGGTTTGTGCCTGGGCTTGCTTGGCGCGCGCGGCGCGTTCGGCACGGGCCTTACGGTCGGCTTCCTTCTGCTCTTCGGCGCGACGCAGGCGTTCCTGGCGCCATTCGAAACGCTGCCTGGAGTGCTCGGCCTTCTGCTGTTTCTGCTCGAGCGCGCGGATCTCGCCCTTGGCGGCGCGGTAGTACTGCACCAGCGGAATGCTCGAGGGGCAGACATAGGCGCAGGCGCCGCACTCGATGCAGTCGAACAGGTTGTAGGCCTTGAGCTGCTCGTGTTCCTGGCCCAGGGCGAAGAAATGCAGCTGTTGCGGCAGCAGGCTGGCCGGGCAAACCTCGGCACATTCGCCGCAGCGGATGCAGGGCAGCGCCGGCGGCGGTGGCGGCAGCTCGGCCAGGGTGCTGGCCAGCAGGCAGTTGGTGGTCTTGATCAGCGGCACGTCCATCGATGGCAGGGTGAAGCCCATCATCGGGCCGCCCATGATCAGGCGGTTTAGCTTGCCACTGTCGAGGCCGGCGAAGGCCAGCAGTTCGGCCACGGGCGTGCCGATCAGCGCCTCGACATTCATCGGCCGGGCGAGCGCTTCACCGGTCAGAGTGGTGATACGCGAGATCAGCGGCTTGCCCAGCAGCACGGCGTCGTGGACGGCGACGCAGGTGCCGACGTTCTGGCAGAGCATGCCGATATCGGCCGGAAGGCCGCCGCTGGGGACTTCCTCGCCGGTGAGTATCTGGATCAGCTGCTTCTCGCCACCGGACGGGTACTTGGTGGGGAAGACCTTGAGCACATAGGGGCGTTCGCCGATGGCGGCGCGCACGGCGGCGATGGCTTCGAGCTTGTTGTCCTCAATGCCGATCAGCACCTGCTGCGGCTGGATCAGGTATTCGAGTATCTCGATGCCCGCGACCAGCTCCGCCGCCTTCTCGCGCATCAGCAGGTCATCGGCGGTGATGTAGGGCTCGCATTCGGTACCGTTGATGATCAGTGTGCGAATCGTCTGCGTGGGTGGCGCGGTCAGCTTCACAGCGGTGGGGAAGCCGGCGCCGCCGAGGCCGTTGATACCGGCCTGGCGGATGATGTCCAGCAACTCGGCAGGGGGTAACTGGCGGTAATCGGTGTGCGGTTGCAGTTCGATCCACTGGTCCCGGCCGTCGCTGTCGATGACGATGGCCGTCGCGGTCATGCCCGAGACGTGCGGGTAGGGCTGCGGGCCGATGAAGCTGACGGTGCCCGATGTGGGCGCATGCACCGGCGCGCTGACGAAGCCGCTGGCCTCGGCGATCAACTGGCCCTTGAGCACCTGTTCGCCGAGCGTCACGCAAGGTTCGGCGGGCGCGCCCAGGTGCTGGGCAAGCGGCACGATCAGCCGCGCAGGCAGCGGCATCCGCTGGATCGGCGCGCGGTTGGACAGCTCCTTGCGCTCCGGCGGATGGATGCCGCCATGGATGTCCCAGACGTTCAACGAGGTCATGCGGCCTGCTCCCGGTCACTGGCGATCAGCTGGCCCGGCGCCAGCGGCTGGTCCCATTTCCAGCTTTGCAGGTTGCTACCCAATTCGATCATGTCGATGCAGTCCACCGGGCAGGGCTCGACGCAGAGGTCGCAGCCGGTGCATTCGGAGACGATCACGGTGTGCATCTGCTTGGCGGCGCCGACGATGGCGTCCACCGGGCAGGCCTGGATGCATTTGGTGCAACCGATGCATTCGGCCTCGCGGATATAGGCGACGCGCGGCGGTACTTCGCCTTCCGCGGCGTCCAGCGGCTCGGGCTCGACATCCAGCAGATCGGCCAGCGCCTGGATGGTGGCCTCGCCGCCCGGTGGGCACTTGTTGATCTTGTCGCCGCCGGCGATGGCTTCGGCGTAGGGCTTGCAGCCCGGATAACCGCACTGGCCGCACTGGGTCTGAGGCAGCAGGGCGTTGATCTGCTCGGCAATCGGGTCGCCTTCGACCCGGAAACGTACCGCCGCGAAACCCAGGATGGCGCCGCACACCAGGCACAGCGCCAGCAGCGCGAGTATGGCAATCAGAACCAGGCTCATAGCTTGATCAACCCGGTGAAGCCCATGAATGCCAGCGACATCAGGCCGGCGGTGACCATGCCGATGGCGGCGCCCTGGAACGAGCGGGGGACGTCGGCGATGGCGATGCGCTCACGCATGGCGGCGAACAGCACCAGCACCAGGGAAAAGCCCAGGCCGGCGGCGAAGCCGTTGGCGGTCGCGGTGATGAAGGTGAATTCGGACTTGTTGGCATTGAGCAGGGCGACGCCGAGCACGATGCAGTTGGTGGTGATCAGCGGCAGGAAGATACCTAGCACGCGATAAAGGAGCGGACTGGTCTTGTTCACCACCATTTCGGTGAACTGCACCACCACGGCGATCACCAGGATGAAGCTGATGGTGCGCAGAAATTCCAGATCCAGCGGCTTGAGCACGTACTGCTGCACCAGATAGCTGCACATCGCCGCCAATGTCAGCACGAAGGTGGTGGCCAGCGAAAGGCCGATGGCGGTTTCGATCTTCTTCGAAACGCCCATGAACGGGCACAGGCCGAGAAACTGCACCAGCACGAAATTGTTGACCAGGATGGCGCTAACCATGATCAGGGCGAGTTCGGTCATCGCGGAATCCCTGTGTGCTCTGCACGAGCCCGAGGCTAAAAGGCGGCTATTATCGGGAAGCGCCGACGGCCATACAAGTCGCGACGGCCTGTCGCAGGGTGGGACTGCCTCCGGCGCGCCGGCCGTCAGTTGGCCGATCGTCCGCGATCAGGCTGTGGTCTGATGGAATGAGTCGTGGGCGGTTCGTCCCTGGAGGTGCCTCATGAACATCAGAACGCTCGTGCTGCTGTTGGGCCTGAGCCTGGCCGTACCGGTGCAGGCCGATGCGCCCGGCCGCGTCTGGGTCTACCAGCCGGACGGTGCCAGCTATCGCATTGGTGGCGGAGCGTACCGGTACGATCCACGCAGCCCTTACCCGCAGCATCGGCAATATCGGCCGAATCTGCCGCCGCGTTATCAGGGGCAGTTGCCCCCGCAATACTACGACAGACATCGTGGGCTGGATCGGCCGCAGCGCTGGGACGGTGGGCGGCGTCACGGCCTGGACCGGTCGCAGCGTTGGCGCCATGAGCATCGGCAGAATTCGTATCGCCGTAGTCAGGGTTGGAATCAGCGCCATGATTATCGGCCGTCGCAGCGCGGAAGTTTCGATCGGCGGAGTTATCGCCGGCACTGATCCCGGCAGCTCTTGCGGGCAGTCCGTTAGCGGATGCCCGCATGCTGCTCCTGTCGCCGCTACGTTCGAGCCGGATCAGCGATTTCTCCAGAGGGGCTCGCGCTTTTCCAGAAAGGCATTGACACCTTCCAGCGTGTCTTCTGCCTCGAACAATCCGATGAAGGCTTCGCGTTCGGCCGCACCGAGGGTGTTCGGTCCTCGGCTGCGTACGCTGTCGATCAGCGGCTTGATGGTGCGAACCGCCACAGGGCTCTGGCGGGCGACGCGCGCCGCTAGCAGCAGGGCATGGCCACGTGCTTCGCCCGGCTCGACGATCTGCTCGACCAGGCCGATGCGCAGTGCCGTTTCGGCATCGAGGCGTTCACCGCAGAGGATCATGCGCTTGGCCCAACCTTCGCCCACCAGCCAGGCCAACGCCTGGGTGCCGCCGGCACAGGGCAGCAACCCTACCGAAGCTTCCGGAAGGCCCAGTTGAGCCTGTCGCTCGGCGATGCGAATGTCGCAGGCAAGCGCGCATTCCAGGCCGCCGCCCAGGGCGAAACCGTTGATGGCCGCGATCGATACGCCGCGAAAGTCGCGCAGGGCCTCGAAGGCTTCGCCGAAACGGCGCGCCATTTCCCGCGCGCGAACCCTGTCGCCATCGGCGAAGAGCTTCAGCTCGGCGCCGGCGCTGAAGAATTTCTCACCCTGGCCGCAGATCACCAGTGCGTAGATGTCGTCGTCGTGATTGAGGTGCTCGACCACCAGCTTGAGGCCGATCAGCGATTCTCGATCCCAGGTATTGGCGGGCGGATGGTTGATGGTGATCAATGCCGTGTGGCCGTGCTTCTCGACGGTCAGCTTGTGGGTCAGGTCGAAGATGCCGGGCTTGTAGGGTTCGACGGCAGTACTCATGGGCTTGATCCTCGCAAGTTGGTCGGGGCTCTGCTGCGGGATGCAATTCTCCGCTGCTTCCCTTCAGAGTTCGCCGAGGCGCTGTGGTTGCAGCCGATGGAGGGACCGCCTGGCAGGGCGCGGGCCCTGCCAGGCGGTGGCAGAAGTCACTGCAATTGTAGCGGCTGGTTGGCCGAACGCCGTTCTTCCTGCCATTCGGCCAGCGTGGGGGCGGCCTGCTCGCCGGCCAGGCGGTGGACGATCTCGAAGTAGTCCTGCCTGAAGGGGTCCTTGAGCACTTCGTCGCGCGGCTTGACCTTCACCGCGTAGACCGTCTGCACGCTCTGGTGATCGAAGGGGCGCCAGTACTGCTCGTCCTTGAGCAGCGTGTAGCGATGCCCTTCGAGCGCTGCGATCACCTTTTCGCTATCGATGCTTCTGGCCCGAGTCGCCGCGTCAGCCCATTGGTGGACGATGGTGTAGGCGGCTGCAGCGGAGCTGGAGGGGTGGGTCTGGTAGCGCTCGCCGAAGTTCTTCACGAACGCCTTGCCCTGCTCGGAACCTTCGATTTCCGGCACGCGCCAGGTCCAGGGTTCGGTACCCAGTACGCCACGCATGATGTCGGGACCGGCGGCCTCGACCATGGTCATGCTCAGGTTGGGGACCGCGATCTGCATCTTCTTGTTCAGGCCCATGTCATCGGCAATGCGCATGGCGCGTACCATGTCCTCACCATAGAGAACCAGTGCCAGTACGTCGGCCCCGCTCTGTTCAGCCTGCTGCAAGGCTGCGCGGAAGTCGGACAGACGCGCGCCCGGGAAGGGGGTTCTGGCGCCGGGGTGCTGCGACTGATCGGTGGTGCCGGTCGCCTGGCGCAACGAGCTTTCGCTGGTGTGGCCCCAGGTATAGTCGGCGGTAAGGTAGAAATAACGCTTGTTCGGCATGGTCTTGTTCAGGTACTGCCCCAGCACGCGCGCGCTCATCCAGGCGCTGTTGCACTCGCGGAACATGTACCGGTGGCCATCCTTGCCGGTGGTGTCGTTGGAGTAGGTGATGGTGCCGAAGTAGAGCAGGCCGCGCTCTCTGGCGCGCTTGCTGGCGGCGATCGCCACGGCGCTGGAGACGCCGCCGAACAGCATGGCGACGCCTTCGTCCGCCAGGCGGTCGACGTTGGCGACGGACTTCTCCGGGCGTGAGGCAGAGTTGCGGCTGGAGAGCTGCAGGGGACGTCCGAGCACACCGCCTCTGGCGTTGATTTCGTCGATTGCGAGCAGGGCGCCGCGCATCTGCGACAGCCCTTCTTCCTTGTAGCTACCGGTACGGGGGTAATTCAGGCCGAGAGTGATGGGGTCGGCAGCCTCGGCGGCGAGACATAAACCCAGCCCGGCTGCCAGAAGGGCAATCCGCTTCATCGCAAGCTCCTTGTTGTAATTGTTGTTGGCGTAATTATTAGTTGTGTGAGGTCTTTTACCTCCATGTCGAGCCCTCGTCATCTAACCGTTGGTCTTAGTTTGAAGGCGCGTGCGCTGCGCAGCATTATTGAGAAAAATCCACTTGCCCTCTGGTGGTCAACGAGCGGTGTGGTGTCAGCTGTGCGGTTGACAGCGCCAGAGATCGCCCCCTATGGTCCGCGCGCTTGGGCCGACAGGAATCACGATGAAGCAAAATGACCGCATCAAGCTCGAAGCCGGCTGGAAGGCTGCCCTGCAGGACGAGTTCGAGCAGCCTTACATGACGGAACTGGGCGACTTTCTGCGGCGCGAAAAGGCCGCGGGCAAGCTGATCCATCCGCCCGGGCCGCTGATTTTCAATGCGCTGAATTCCACACCCCTGGATCGGGTAAAGGTCGTCATCCTCGGTCAGGACCCCTACCACGGTCCCGGACAGGCGCACGGGCTGTCGTTTTCCGTACAACCCGGCGTTGCGCCGCCACCCTCGCTGCAGAACATCTTCAAGGAGCTCAAGCGTGACCTGAATCTGGAGATTCCGCGGCATGGCTATCTGCAGCACTGGGCGGATCAGGGCGTGTTGATGCTCAACACCTCGCTGACGGTGGAGCAGGGTATGGCCGGATCACATGCCAAGGCGGGCTGGCATGTCTTCACCGATCGAATCATGGAAGTGGTCAACGCTCGGCGGCCGCATCTGGTCTTCATGCTCTGGGGGGCGCATGCCCAGAGCAAGGCCCGGCTGCTCGATCCGACGCGCCATCTGCTGCTCAAGTCAGCGCATCCGTCGCCGTTGTCGGCGCACCGTGGCTTCCTGGGCAATGGACATTTCAGTCGAGCGAACCAGTTTCTACGCCAGCAGGGCCTCGAGCCTATCGACTGGGCGTTGCCGGTCGAAGTGTGAAGGCGGGTGCCGGAAGAGTCCGGCACCGCTGTGGCGCTGTTACCGCTTCGAGCCGTGCGTGGCAGCCAGCTGCTTGGCTTCCTGGAGATGCTGTTCCAGTTTGGGCAGGGTCGACTGGGCGAATGCCTTGAGATCGGCGTTGTCACCCTGCTCGGCGTAGTTCCGGAACAGTTCGATGGTCTGCTCGTGAGCGACCACCTGGTTGTTGGCGTAGGCCTGGTCGAAGCTTTCTCCGTCACGCAGCTTGAGGATCATGGCCTTGGCCTTGTCCATCAGCGTGGCTTCATCGGACAGCTGCAGGTCTTCGTTCTGCCCAGCGATCTCGGCGAGCTTCTGGTTGGCCCTGGTGTGGTCATCGATCATCTTCTGCGCGAAGGCCTTGACGTCCTCGGCGGTTCCCTTCTCGAGCGCGAGCTTGGCGGTTTCGATTTCAGCGAGGCCCTTGGCGGAGGCTTCATCGACGAAGTTTTCACCCTGTGCGGCGACTGCCAGGTTGGCGGCGACGCCGAACAGCAGTGCGAGGGCGCCCGAGAAAAGAGCGGTGTTGATGCGGATCATGGTGTTGTTCTCCTTCATCTACCTGGAAACGCCCGTACCGTCCGATGCGGCATCGGATGCACAAAGCGGGATGCGGCGGGATAGCCGTCCTCTTTTGTGACTGAGGGGCGTAGAGGCGGTTCCTTCGCGGAATTCTGGCCAGGCGATGAGGTGAACGGCGCGGAGGCGGATGCCAGCAGCATTCGCCTCCCTAGGTGGTTACTGCAGCATGCTCATTGCGGCATCCATTGCCGCGGACAGGTCCTCGTCGTCACGCAGTAGCGTGTCGGGGTTGAGCCCCAGCTTGTCGAAGGCGCGAACCTGCGACCAGTCCATTTGCGTGTAGGGATGCGTGGTGCCCAGGTAGCTTTGCAGTGTCGCAACCTGGACGATGTCGACATAGTCCACCCTGGCAGAATCGCGCTCGAAGTCGCTGTAATGGCCCGGCACCGCAGCGATCGGCTCGGGGAAATCCCAGGTGCGCAGGATCCTTTCGCCGACGATGGGATGAATGCGGTCGATGACATGGTTGAGGCTGATGGAGTCGCTGAGCAGTGCGCCGTGCTCTTCTGCATAGGTGAGAATGGGCAGGACACCGATCTGGTGGACCAGGCCGGCAAGCGTTGCCTGATCGGGCGGCAGGCGAGTGAAATTGCGGCACAGCACATGGCTGATGGCGGCGATCTCGGTGCTCTTGTTCCAGACTTCACGCATCTTGCGATCGATGACGTCGGTGGTTGCCTGGAACATCTGTTCCATGGCGAGGCCGGTGGCGAGGTTGCAGGTGTAGTTGATGCCGAGTCGGCTGATGGCCGTCTGCAGGTCATTGATCTCGCGGTTGGTGCGCAGCAGTGGGCTGTTGACCACCTTGATCAGGCGTGCCGTCAGCGCCGTGTCGTTGCCGATGACCTTGGCCAGCGTGGGGATGCCGACGTCCGGGTCTTCAGCCGCCTCGCGTACCCGAAGCGCAACCTCGGGAAGCGTGGGTAGCACCAACTGGTCATTCTCGATCGCCTGGATCAGCTCGCGCTGGACTTTATCGGCAAGAGTACTCATGTCATTCCTTGTCGTTGTGCGGCCTGGCTTGGTGCGCAGCCCGGTATGGCTGGTTGGCTGTCAGCGCTGAATTTCTCGATCGGAATCGAGTGTATAGGGCAGGTCGAGCAGGCTCAGCGGCAAGCCATCGGGTGAGCCCAGGGTGATACGACCGTCCGCAGCGGCATCGTCCTGCAGTACGGCCAGCAGCTCGAACCCTTCGTCGCTCGTCGCTGCCAGGACGACCTCGCCCACGCTCGAACCATGCACCGGCGAGAACAGCTCGACACCCGCTGCGGGGCATTCCGTTTCGGCACCCTGCGAGGCAAGGCGGTAAAGGTGGCGCTTGAGCTTGCCCAGGTACTGCATCCGGGCAACGATTTCCTGCCCGGTATAGCAGCCCTTCTTGAAACTGACACCGCCCAGTGCCTGCAGGTTGATCATCTGCGGGATGAACAGCTCGCGGGTGGTGCCTGTCACCTGGCCGATACCCGCGCGAATCTGCGCCAGCATCCAGCGATTCAGCGGGGCTTCGGGAAGCTGGGAAGCCAGCCGCGTACGCAGCGTTTCGGCTTCGTCGGCCTTGGCCCAGAGTTCGGCTCTTCCATCCGCCAGGCGGATCGCGATGCGCCCGTTTTCCCGGGTCACGCTATCGGCGGTTTGCGGCAGATCCAGACCGAGGCTGACGAGCAGGCCGTCGCCGGCCGCCAGGCCGAAACGCACCCAGTCATCGCTCTCGTCGTGCAGGGTGGATTTGGAAAACACGGCGAACTTGCGCAGGTCGGCGAGCTGCGGTTCGACCAGTTCCCTGGCCATCGCCAGCAGGTATCCGTCGTTTTCAGGGAGGATGCGGAAGCTCGATTGCATGCGCCCCTTGGGCGTGCAACGGGCGCCGAGGCTGGACTGGCTGGCGTTGAGATAGCCAAGGTTGCAGGTCAGTTGTCCCTGCAGAAATTTGCTGGCATCGGGGCCGCGTACGGCCAGGACGCCCTCATGCGACAGGACGCTGAAAAAAGCAGTATCGGTCATGATCGGTCGCCATGGAAAAATCAGGCGAGCATCATAGCAGGACCGTTTGAAAACGCAGCGTGGGCTCCGTTGCATATGCGCAAGGTCGACGGGCTGCCGGTGCTGGCGCGAGCCGTTATACTGCGCCGCTTCACTCAAGGAGCATTGGCATGGTTGAACAATCGGAACTCAATCGTCTGTTCTGGCAGAGTCGTCGCGGCATGCTGGAGCTGGATGTGCTGCTGGTGCCCTTCGTCAAAGAGGTCTATCCGGAGTTGGACGAGGAAGACCAGCGGCGCTATCGCAAACTGCTCAGCTGCGAGGATCAAGACATGTTCGGCTGGTTCATGGAGCGTGGCGAACCTGAGGACGAAGATCTGCGCCGCATGGTTCGCATGATCCTCGACCGTGTCCAGCCCAAGTAATCCGCCCTTCGAGTGTCGTTGGCAGGCGTCGAGGCTGCTGCTGGCGCTGTATCTGTCGGTGCTGGGGTGCGCCGCGTGGGGGCTGCTGCTCCTGCCGTTGCCGCTCTGGCTGCGATGCCTGGGGCTGCTCTTCTGTCTCGCCCATGCGGGCTGGGTCGTCCCGCGGCACATCCTGCTCAGCAGCGACGATGCGTGGCGCGGTCTGCGACATGATGAATCCGGCTGGTCGCTCTGGAGCCGGCGCGAAGGCTGGCAGCCGATCCAGTTACGTCCCGACAGCCTCGCGCTGCCGGTGGCGGTGATCCTGCGTTTCAGGCGGCCGGGGCAATGGTTCGCCCGGGGTGTCTGCGTGCCGCGTGGTGCCTTGCCGGTCGACGAGCACCGCCGCCTGAGGGTGCGTCTGAAGTTCAGTCGCGATAGGTGGGCGGCGCCAGAATAGTATCCAGCGCCTCGGGCAGCAGGTCGGGATAATCCAGCGTGTAATGCAGGCCTCTGCTCTCTTTTCGCTGCATGGCGGAGCGGATCATCAGGTCGGCCACCGTCGCCAGGTTGCGCAACTCGATCAGGTCGCGGCTGACCTTGTAGTTGCTGTAGAACTCGTCGATTTCGTCCAGCAGCAGGCGGACTCGGTGCTGGGCGCGCGTCAGGCGCTTGTCGGTGCGGACGATGCCCACGTAGTCCCACATGAACCGCCGCAGCTCGTCCCAGTTGTGAGCGATGATCACGTCTTCATCCGAGTTGGTGACCTGGCTGGCGTCCCATTGCGGAAGGTTGGTCGGTCCGTCGATTTCCGGTAGCTCGCGCAGGATGTCGCGTGCGGCGGAACGTGCATAGACGAAGCACTCGAGCAGCGAGTTGCTGGCCATGCGATTGGCGCCATGCAAGCCTGTGAAGCTCGTTTCGCCAATTGCATAAAGGCCCGGGATGTCGGTGCGCCCGGCCCCGTCGACGACCACACCGCCACAGGTGTAGTGCGCGGCCGGTACCACCGGGATCGGCTCGCGCAGTATGTCGATGCCGAACTGCAGGCAGCGCTCGTGAACGGTTGGGAAGTGCGCCTTTATGAACTCGGCCGGCTTGTGGCTGATGTCCAGGTAGACGCAGTCGATGCCGAGGCGCTTCATCTCGTGGTCGATGGCGCGTGCGACTATGTCGCGCGGGGCCAGCTCGGCGCGTTCGTCGAAACGTGGCATGAAGCGTTCGCCGTTGGGCAGCTTCAGCAGTGCACCTTCGCCGCGCAGCGCTTCGGTGATGAGAAAGCTCTTGGCCTGCGGATGGTACAGGCAGGTGGGGTGGAACTGATTGAACTCCAGGTTGCCGACCCGGCATCCGGCGCGCCAGGCCATGGCGATGCCGTCGCCGCAGGCTCCGTCGGGATTGCTGGTATAGAGGTAGACCTTGGCGGCGCCGCCAGTGGCCAGTACGACGAACTTCGCCTGGAAAGTGTCCACCTCGCCGGTGGATCTGTCCAGTACATAGGCGCCCAGGCAGCGCTTGCCGGGCAGGCCCAGCTTGCGTTCGGTAATCAGGTCGACGGCGACGCGCTGGTGCAGCAGGTCGATGTTGCTTCTTTTCTGGGTGCGCGCGAGCAGGGTGTTGAAGATCGCCGCGCCGGTGGCATCGGCCGCATGGATGATGCGGCGATGGCTGTGCCCGCCTTCGCGGGTGAGGTGATATTCGAAGCTGCCGCTTTCGCGATCGGCCTCTTCACGGGTGAAGGGGACGCCCTGCTCGATCAGCCATTGGATGGCTTCGCGGCTATGTTCGACCGTGAAACGCACCGCTTCTTCATTGCAAAGCCCGCCGCCGGCGATCAGAGTATCGGCGACATGGGACTCGACCGTGTCGGTATCATCGAGCACGGCGGCCACTCCGCCCTGGGCCCAGTACGTCGAGCCGTTGGCAAGATCGCCCTTGCTGAGCACTCCGATGCGAAGGCTTTCTGGTAGGTTGAGCGCCAGCGTCAGGCCGGCGGCACCGCTGCCTATTACAAGAACGTCGTATTGATGATGTTGGCTCATGTTCGTTTCCGCAGGAAAGCGGCCGCCAGTATATCGAGCGAGCGACTTCGCAAAAAAGGCGGCTTGCGAATTATGTGGGTGATTGTCGGAACTTTTCCTGGGGTGTTTGCTCTATGTTAGTTGTGAATTCATATGGCCGGCGACCTGTGCCATGGTCGTCGGATTTGCCGTGGATAGCCGGAAGGCGCCAATCGGAAATCATCTCGAGGCGCTGCATGCAGACGGTGCCGGATGTTGCAGGAAGCTTGCTAGGAAGGGGGAGAACTTTTGCGTAGAGCCCGGGTCTATTCTGGCAGGTCGGTTCGCTGGTGTGGGCAGCACTCCCCGATTCCACTGAAGGAGTGCTTATGCTAACCCAGGAGCAGGACCAGCAACTGGTCGAGCGAGTACAGCGTGGGGATAAACGGGCTTTTGATTTGCTGGTACTCAAGTATCAGCACAAGATTCTGGGGCTGATCGTACGCTTCGTGCATGATTCTCACGAAGCTCAGGACGTCGCTCAGGAAGCATTTATCAAGGCCTATCGTGCGCTGGCTAATTTTCGCGGGGACAGTGCGTTCTATACGTGGCTGTACCGCATCGCCATCAATACGGCGAAGAATCATCTGGTGGCGCGTGGGAGACGCCCGCCGGACAGTGATGTAAGTTCCGAGGATGCAGAGTTCTATGACGGCGATCACGCCCTCAAGGACATCGAATCGCCGGAGCGAGCACTTCTCAGGGATGAAATCGAAGATACCGTTCACAGAACCATACAGCAGCTTCCGGAAGATTTGCGTACAGCTCTAACGCTGCGTGAATTCGATGGTCTCAGTTATGAGGACATTGCGAACGTCATGCAGTGTCCAGTGGGTACGGTGCGCTCTCGGATTTTCCGAGCGCGGGAAGCCATTGATAAATCGTTGCAACCTTTGTTGCATGAGTCCTGAGACAGCGGCGACAGCCAAGAGAGGAACCGCCATGAGTCGTGAAGCCCTGCATGAATCGCTGTCCGCGGTGATGGATAACGAAGCGGACGAGTTGGAATTACGTCGAGTGCTCGCCGCGGACGGCGATGACGAGATGCGGGCGACCTGGTCGCGTTACCAGATCGCACGTGCTGCGATGCACAGAGAGCTGATCGAGCCGCGGCTGGACATCGCTTCTGCGGTATCGGCCGCTCTGGCCGAGGAGCCGGCGTCTGCAGCAGCCAAGCCTGTACGTTCGGGCTGGCGCGGACTGGGGCGTTTGGCCGTTGCCGCTTCGGTGACGGTGGCTGTACTGGCCGGGGTGCGTCTGTACAATCAGAACGAAGTCGCCGGGCCGCAGCTTGCCCAGCAGGCACCGCAGCCTGGTATCGCAGTGCCGCAGACCAATCAGGGACCAGCCGTGCTGGCCGGCTACAGTGAGGGTTCGGCATCCGAGCAGGCCCAAGGCAACGCCGCCCAGGCACCCGCCGAAGGCTGGCATGAACAGCGGCTGCCGGCCTACGTGCGTCAACATGCGCAGCAGGCAGCTTTCGGTAGTGGGACGGAAAGTGCCCTTCCTTATGCTCGCGCTGCCAGCATGGAAGATCGCTAAGGACCGTTAGGGAGAAACATGCGCGTAATACCGCTGTGTGTGATGTTCGGGGGCTGGCTATCAATGCCGGCCCTCGCTGCTGATGCCGAAGCCTGGATGAATCGCTTCGTGGCAGCAGAAGATAGCCAGAGCTATGCCGGTACATTCATCTACGAGCGCAACGGCAGCTTTTCCACTCATACCGTCTGGCAGGCTGCGGAAGGAGAGCACACCAGGCAGCGTCTGCTGCAACTGGATGGGCCGCCATCGGAGGTGTTGCTGGTCGATGGAGACATCCGCTGCGCCAGTGCCCAGCTTGCGGTCCAGATGCCGAGTGGGCAGGCCTGGTCTGACAAGGCGCTCGACGTTGCGGCTCTCTCGCAATGGTATGACTTTCATCTGATCGGCGATTCGCGTGTGGCCGGCCGGCCGGCGGAAGCGCTGGTTGTTCGCCCCAAGGATCAGCATCGCTACGGTTTCGAACTGCACCTGGACCATGAGTCTGCGTTGCCGTTGAAATCCCTGTTGCTGGGGGAGAGCGGGCAGCTTCTCGAGCGCCTGCAGTACACCCAGTTTTCGCTTGGCTCGGTCGATCCTCAACAGCTCCAGCCGGGGCCTTCCTGTGAGCCGGTGAAGGCGATTGACGAGCAGTCCGGGGAGAAGGCCGTCGCCTGGCATTCGGACTGGCTTCCACCAGGTTTTCGGCTGCTTGACTCCAATGTGCGATCCAGCCCTGCATCCGGCGAGCCGGTGTCCTGGTTGTCTTATGGAGATGGCCTAGCTCGGCTCTCGGTGTTTCTCGAGCCATTGCATGGCGCTGCCGTCGCCGATGCGCGCAACCAGATGGGACCGACCGTGGCGGTCTCCAAGCGTCTGACGACGACCGACGGCGACGTGATGGTGACTGTCGTTGGCGAGGTTCCGCTGGGTACCGCTGAGCGTATCGCCCTGTCGATGCGCGCCGGGACCGACCAGGAAGGAAAATGATAGAAGAGCAGGGGCGGGTCATTGCGTTGGAGCCCGGCGCCGTATGGGTCGAGACGCTACGCAAGAGCACCTGTTCGGGATGCGCGGCCAAGAATGGCTGTGGCCAGGGCCTGATGGATCGTCTGGGCGTGCGCGAGCGCCGTGGGACGATTCGCGCATTGTCCGATCTGCAACTGCAAGTCGGTGATTCCGTGGTCGTGGGCATTCGAGAGGATGTCTTGCTGCGAGGCGCTTTCCTTGTTTATCTTCTGCCGCTGCTCATGCTTTTCGCTGCTGCTTTGTTAGCCACTCAACTGGCGTTGGCCGAGCCGTTCGTCATCCTGGCGGGGCTGGGTGGCTTTCTGGTTGCATGGCTCTTCGTCCGCAAGCGCAGCCAGCGGGCGGCGAGCGATTCAGCGCTGCAGCCGGTTGTGTTGCGCGCCATGCTGGCAGGGACGGCAAGCGTGCTGTAGTTTCCTTCGTTTCGTCATTGGAGACGGGTTGTTATGTTCCATCGGAAGAACTATTTCATTCTGGCAGCGGTGATGCTGCTCGTGGGCCATGTCGCAGTAGCGCAGGCACAGTTGCCCGACTTCACCCCGCTGGTGGAAAGCGCCTCTCCCGCGGTCGTCAATATCAGTACCAAGCAGAAGCTGCCGGCCCGTGGCGCTGGGGCGCATATGCCCGACCTGGAAGGACTGCCCCCCATCTTTCGGGAGTTTTTCGAGCGCAGCATTCCCGGGATGCCGAGTGATCGTGACCAGCAGCGCGAGGCGCAGTCGCTGGGCTCAGGCTTCATCTTCTCGGAAGATGGCTACATCCTGACCAACAATCACGTGGTCGCCGATGCGGACGAGATCATCGTGCGCCTGCCCGATCGCAGCGAGCTCGAGGCCAAGCTCGTCGGTGCCGATCCGCGTACCGATGTGGCGGTGCTGAAGGTCGAGGGCAAGGGGTTGCCGACCGTCCAGCTGGGCGATTCCAGCAAGTTGAAGGTGGGTGAGTGGGTGCTGGCGATCGGCTCGCCATTCGGCTTCGATCATACGGTGACCGCCGGCATCGTCAGTGCCACCGGACGCAGCCTGCCCAACGAAAGCTATGTGCCGTTCATCCAGACCGATGTGGCGATCAACCCCGGTAACTCCGGTGGGCCCTTGTTCAACCTGAAGGGTGAAGTGATTGGCATCAACTCGCAGATATTCACCCGTTCGGGCGGCTTCATGGGGCTATCCTTCGCTATTCCGATCGATGTCGCCATGGATGTGGCCAACCAGCTGCGCACCGATGGCAAGGTCAGCCGTGGTTGGCTGGGCGTGGTCATCCAGGAAGTGAACAAGGACCTCGCCGAATCCTTCGGGCTGGAGCGTCCGGCGGGCGCGCTGGTCGCTCAGGTGATGGACGGCGGGCCTGCAGCCAAGGGCGGATTGCGCGTGGGCGACGTGATTCTCAGCCTGAACGATGAGTCCATCGTCATGTCGGCCGACCTGCCGCATCTGGTAGGGGCGATCAAACCCGGCAGCAAGGCCCGGCTTGGTATCGTGCGTGGCGGTGAGCGTGAAACGCTGAACATCGTAGTCGGTGCGTTGCCGGAAGAGGGCGAGGCGGTCGTGGCATCCAGTACCGATGCGCAGAAGAGCAATCGGTTGGGGGTGAAGGTCACCGAACTGACCGCCGAGCAGAAACGGAACCTGGACCTGCCTGGCGGTGTGGTGATTACTGAAGTGCTTAACGGGCCGGCGGCGATGATCGGCTTGCGACCGGGCGACGTCATATCTCACCTGAACAACCAGGCGATCGATTCGGCCAAGACCTTCAGTCGTGTGGCGGAACAGTTGCCCAAGAACCGTTCGGTATCGATGCGTGTGTTGCGCCAGGGACGTGCCAGCTTCATCACCTTCAAGCTTGCCGAATAGGTACCAGCACTTCCTGTTTCGAAAGGGCGGCCGAGAGGCCGCCCTTTGTTTTTGTGCGCGCCAGGGGCAGTCCCGGTTCGGCGTGGCGTCGCAAACGTCGATCAGTTACACTCCCCGGCTATTTTCGGCGGGCAATCGGCCTGCGGCATTTTTGAGTGTTCAGTTGTGAGTGACCTGAGTCATATCCGTAATTTTTCCATCATTGCGCACATCGATCATGGCAAGTCGACGCTGGCCGATCGGTTCATTCAGATGTGCGGTGGCCTGACGGAACGTGAGATGGCTGCCCAGGTTCTCGACTCGATGGATCTCGAGCGCGAGCGCGGCATCACCATCAAGGCTCACAGCGTGACCCTTCATTACCAGGCGCGGGACGGCAAGACCTACCAACTCAACTTCATCGACACCCCCGGCCACGTCGACTTCACCTACGAGGTGAGTCGCTCGCTGGCGGCCTGCGAAGGTGCGCTGCTGGTGGTGGATGCCGGTCAGGGCGTCGAAGCGCAGTCGGTAGCCAACTGCTACACGGCCATCGAGCAGGGGCTGGAAGTGATGCCCGTGCTGAACAAGATGGACCTGCCCCAGGCCGACCCTGACAAGGTCAAGGCCGAGATCGAACACATCATCGGCATCGACGCCACAGATGCCGTCGCCTGCAGCGCCAAGAGCGGCATGGGTGTCGACGAGGTGCTGGAGCGCCTGGTCGCCACCATTCCGGCGCCTACCGGCGAGATCGAGGCGCCGTTGCAGGCGCTGATCATCGATTCCTGGTTCGACAACTACCTGGGGGTGGTCTCCCTGGTGCGCGTGCGTCACGGCCGGATCAAGAAGGGCGACAAGGTGCTGGTGAAATCCACCGGCAAGGTGCATCAGGTCGACAGCGTCGGCGTGTTCAATCCCAAGCACACCGCCACCGCTGACCTCAAGGCCGGCGAGGTGGGCTTCATCATCGCCGGTATCAAGGATATTCATGGCGCGCCGGTGGGCGACACCCTGACCCTGGCCAATACCCCAGACGTGGAGATGCTGCCCGGCTTCAAGCGGGTCAAGCCCCAGGTGTATGCCGGGCTCTTCCCGGTCAGCTCGGATGATTTCGAGGATTTCCGCGACGCGCTGCAGAAACTGACCCTGAACGATGCTGCCCTGCAGTACGAACCGGAAAGCTCCGACGCCCTGGGTTTCGGTTTCCGCATCGGCTTCCTCGGCATGTTGCACATGGAGATCATCCAGGAGCGGCTCGAGCGCGAGTACGATCTGGACCTGATCACCACGGCACCGACCGTGGTCTACGAGCTGGCGCTGAAGAACGGCGACGTCATCTACGTGGACAGCCCGTCGAAGCTGCCGGATCTGTCGGCCATCGAAGACATGCGCGAGCCCATCGTGCAGGCCAATATCCTGGTGCCGCAGGAGCATCTGGGCAGCGTCATCACGCTGTGCATCGAGAAGCGTGGCGTGCAGCGCGACCTGCAGTTCCTCGGTTCTCAAGTGCAGGTTCGCTACGACCTGCCCATGAGCGAAGTGGTGCTGGATTTCTTCGATCGTCTGAAGTCGGTCAGCCGCGGCTACGCCTCGCTCGACTACAGCTTCGAGCGCTTCCAGTCGGCCAACCTGACCCGGCTGGATATCCTCATCAACGGTGACAAGGTCGATGCGCTGGCGCTGATCGTGCACCGCGACAATGCACACTACAAGGGACGCATCCTGGTCGAAAAGATGAAGGAGCTCATCCCTCGACAAATGTTCGACGTTGCGATTCAAGCCGCTCTCGGTGGCCAGGTCGTGGCACGCAGCACGGTCAAGGCGTTGCGCAAGAACGTTCTGGCCAAGTGCTACGGCGGTGACGTGAGCCGCAAGCGCAAGCTGCTGGAGAAGCAGAAGGCCGGCAAGAAGCGCATGAAGCAGGTTGGCAACGTCGAAATTCCGCAAGAAGCATTCCTCGCGGTGTTGAAGGTAGATAGCTGATATGTCGATCAATTTCCCGCTGTTGCTGGTGATTGCCGTTGCGGTATGCGGTGCGCTTGCGCTGGCTGACCTGCTGTTCTTCGCGCCCCGTCGGCGGGCTGCGATCCAGGCCTATGAAGGGCGCGCTGGCAGCATCGATCAGTCGACGCTCGAAGCGTTGAACAAGGAGCCGTTGCTCATCGAGTACGGCAAGTCCTTCTTTCCGGTTCTGGCGATAGTGCTGGTGTTGCGCTCGTTTCTCATCGAGCCGTTCCAGATTCCGTCCGGTTCGATGATCCCGACGCTGGAAGTGGGCGATTTCATCCTGGTCAACAAGTTCGCCTATGGGATTCGCCTGCCGGTGGTGGACACCAAGGTCATCGAGGTCAGCGATCCGAAGCGTGGCGACGTGATGGTGTTCCGTTACCCCAGCGATCCGAACATCAATTACATCAAGCGAGTGATTGGCCTGCCGGGCGACAAGGTGCGCTACAGCAGCGACAAGCGTCTGTTCATCAACGACACGCCGGTAGCCGAGACACTGATCGGCGAAGAGCCTGGCAGCCTCGGAAGTGCACGGCTGTTCGAGGAAAAGCTGGGCGAAGCGGAGCATCTGATCCGCAAGGAAATGGGTCGTTACCGGATCGAGCCCGATCGGGAGTGGACCGTTCCCGCAGGGCACTATTTCATGATGGGCGACAACCGCGACAACTCCAATGACAGTCGCTACTGGCAGGACGCCCATATCCCGGCCGATCTGGCAGGCATGGTTCCGGACCACAACATCGTCGGCAAGGCCTTCGCCGTGTGGATGAGCTGGCCCGATCCGAAACTCAGCAACCTGCCGCATTTTTCGCGCGTTGGACTTATTCACTGAAGTCTGTGAATCAGGGCCCCTGTTCCGATGACGGGGCTCGCTATATTTGTCCGGCCCCGCTCGGTGGGTAACGCAACGACATAGAGGTCGACATGAGTTTCGCTCGTTCGCAAAAAGGGCTGTCCATGCTCAGCTGGATCGTGGTATTGGCTGTGGTAGCTTTCCTGGCCAGCACCGCGTTCAAAATGCTTCCGCACTATTTCGACTATATGTCCATGGACAAGACGATCAGCTCGGTGGGTGCCGGAGGGCTTGAGGACGTGCGGACCGTTGGCGATTTCTACCGGCATGTCGGCAAGGGCATGGAAGTCAACGGCATCCGTGACCTCGATCTGCGCGAAGCCGTCAAGGTCGAGATCGTAGAGGGACAGTTTCAGGTCCAGCTGAGCTACGAAAAACGCGAGCCGCTGATCGGCAATCTCGATCTGGTGGCCAATTTCGACAAAGAATACCGCCTAAGGATGCCGTGAGCACTTCGTTAGCCCGTCTCGAGCGCAAGCTCGGTTATCAATTCAAGGATCAGGAGCTGATGCTGCTGGCCCTGACCCATCGCAGCTATGCCGGACGCAACAACGAGCGTCTGGAGTTTCTCGGCGATGCCATCCTCAACTTCATTGCCGGGGAAGCGCTTTTCACGCACTTTCCCCAGGCCAAGGAAGGACAGCTGTCCCGCCTGCGTTCACGGCTGGTCAAGGGCGAGACCCTGGCGGTGCTGGCGCGAGGCTTCGAGCTGGGCGAGTATCTTCGTCTGGGGTCGGGAGAACTCAAGAGCGGCGGCTTTCGCCGCGAATCCATTCTGGCCGATACGCTGGAGGCGCTGATCGGCGCCATCTACCTGGACGCGGACATGGAGACGGCGCGCGATCGCGTGCTGGCCTGGCTCGCCAACGAACTGGACGGTCTGACGCTGGTCGACACCAACAAGGATCCGAAAACCCGGTTGCAGGAATTCCTGCAATCGCGTGCCTGTGAGCTGCCGCGTTACGAGGTGGTGGCGATTCAGGGCGAGCCGCACTGCCGGACCTTCTTCGTCGAGTGCCAGGTGGCACTGCTCAGCGACAAGACACACGGGCAGGGCGCCAGCCGGCGCATTGCCGAACAGGTAGCCGCCGCCTCGGCCTTGATCGCCTTGGGCGTGGAGAATGGCCATGAATGACGCAACGCCCTCGGAAGAAAGCATGAGCCGCTGTGGCTACGTCGCTATTGTCGGTCGCCCCAATGTAGGCAAGTCGACGCTGCTCAATCACATCCTCGGCCAGAAGCTCGCGATCACCTCGCGCAAGCCGCAGACCACCCGCCACAACATGCTCGGCATCAAGACCGAGGGTGCCATCCAGGCGGTCTACGTCGACACGCCGGGCCTGCACAGCAATGGCGAAACCGCACTCAACCGCTACATGAACCGTACCGCTTCGTCGGCTCTGAAGGACGTCGATGTGGTGGTCTTCGTGGTCGACCGCACGCGCTGGACCGATGAAGATCAACTGGTGCTCGACCGCGTGAAATACGTGGAATGTCCTCTCATCGTGGCGGTGAACAAGACCGATCGTGTCGAGGACAAGGCCGAGCTGTTGCCGCACTTCGAGTGGCTGGCGCAGCAGTTGCCGAATGCCGAGATCGTGCCGATTTCCGCTCAGCATGGGCAGAATCTGGAGGTGCTGGAAAAGCTGGTGGCCAAACACCTGCCGGAAGGCGAACACTTCTTTCCCGAAGACCAGATCACCGATCGCAGCAGCCGTTTCCTTGCCGCCGAGCTGGTGCGCGAGAAGATCATGCGTCAGCTGGGCGCGGAAGTGCCTTACCAGATCACCGTCGAGATCGAGGATTTCAAGCAGCAGGGGCATGTGTTGCATATCCATGCGCTGATCCTCGTCGAGCGTGACGGGCAGAAGAAGATCATCATCGGTGACAAGGGCGAGCGCATCAAACGCATCGGTCAGGAAGCCCGCAAGGACATGGAAGTGCTGTTCGATTCCAAGGTCATGCTGAACCTATGGGTGAAGGTAAAGAGCGGCTGGTCCGACGATGAGCGTGCGCTGCACTCGCTGGGCTATCAGTAAGACGGAAGACCGGAAGCCGGAAAACCTGATCACGATCTGGCGTAGGGTGGATCACGCTTCACCGATCCACCGGGTGGCGTTCCACGCGGGTGGCGTTCCACCGTGTGGTACTCCACCGAGCGGCGTCATGGTGGATGTAAGAAGCGACATCCACCCTACAACCAGCCTTCAGTTGGCCGACCCATGGATTCCATCCCCGCCCAATCCGCCTTCGTCCTGCACAGTCGCCCCTATCGCGAGAGCAGTGCGTTGGTCGACTTCCTCACGCCCCAGGGTCGTTTTCGTGCGGTGCTGCGTGGCGCGCGGGGCAAGGCCGGAACCCTGGCCCGTCCGTTCGTGCCGCTCGAGGTCGAGTTTCGCGGTCGCGGCGACCTCAAGAGCGTGGCTCGTCTGGAGAGCGCCGGTCTTGCGCACTGGCTCGACGGTAACGCGCTGTTCAGCGGCATGTACCTCAACGAGCTGCTGATTCGCCTCTTGCCGGCCGAGGATGAGCATCCGGCAATGTTCGATCACTACGCCGCAACGCTGCCGGCATTAGCGGCCAAGCGTCCACTGGAGCCGTTGCTGCGCGCGTTCGAATGGCGTCTGCTGAGCGAACTGGGCTATGGTTTCTCGCTCGATGAGGATGTGTCCGGGCAACCCATCGCCAGTGCCGGTCTGTATCGGCTCGTGCCGGACACGGGCCTGGAGCCTGTCGGCCAGTTCCAGCCGGGGTTGTTCAACGGTGCGGAACTGCTGGCGATGGCCGAGGCCGATTGGGAGGTGCCTGGGGCGCTGGCCGCGGCCAAGCGCCTGATGCGCCAGGCCCTGGCACCGCATCTGGCTGGTCGACCCCTGGTCAGCCGTGAATTGTTCATGAACATGAAGGAGCCTGTGCGTGACTGAAGCCAATCGAATTCTGCTCGGTGTCAACGTCGACCATGTCGCGACGCTGCGCCAGGCGCGCGGTACCCGCTATCCGGATCCGGTCAAGGCTGCACTGGACGCCGAGGAGGCGGGGGCGGACGGCATCACCGTGCATCTGCGCGAGGATCGTCGGCACATCCAGGAGCGCGATGTGCTGCTGATGAAGGATGCGCTGCAGACGCGGATGAATTTCGAGATGGGCGTCACCGAAGCCATGCTCACGTTCGCCGAGCGCTTGCGTCCGGAGCACGTATGCCTGGTCCCGGAGACTCGCCAGGAGCTGACCACCGAAGGCGGTCTCGACGTGGCGGGGCAGGAGGCGCGTATTCGGGATGCGGTTGAGCGTCTGGCGGCCTGCGGCGCCGAGGTATCGTTGTTCATCGATGCCGACTCCAGGCAGATCGAAGCGTCCGCACGCATCGGTGCGCCGGCCATCGAGCTGCATACCGGGCGGTACGCCGACGCGCACAGCGTTGCCGAGCGTGCCTGTGAGCTGGCGCGGATTCGCGACGGTGTCGAGCTCGGTCTCGGCCACGGGCTGATCGTCAACGCCGGACACGGCCTGCATTATCACAACGCCGAGGCGATCGCTGCGATCCGTGGCGTCAACGAGCTGAACATTGGTCACGCCATCGTTGCCCATGCCCTGTTCGTCGGCTTCAAACAGGCCGTCAAGGAAATGAAGCACCTCATCCTCAGCGCTGCGGCACGTGGGTGAGCCACGAGGGCGGCCCGTCGTTGGCGGGTTGTCCTTGGTGCGCCTCAGCGCCGAAATAGATTCACCAGGATGGTGAGCACGACGCTCAGGACGATCATCGAGGTAATCGGGATGAAGGTCCGGCTGCGTTCCGACTCGATACGGATATCACCGGGCAGCTTGCCGAACCAGTTCAGCAGCCCCGGCGCGTAATGCAGCGCCACGCCCAGCAGCAACAGCAGCACTCCTGCGGCCATCAGCCATTTCGCCATATTGCCTCCAGAAGTTCTGGTTATCCGGTCAGGTCACAGCGTTACTTGCGATAGACGTTCAACGCCGCGATGACCTGGCGGGACAGCTCCTCCGCAGGTTCGCTGCGGTCGGCGGCGCGCAACAGCTTGATCTGATAATCACCAAGTGCCGGTAGGTCCGGCCCTTCGTCCAGCCGCTTCAAGGGTGGTTTGACCAGGCTCAGGGGATAGGGTGCTATCGCCAGGTCGGCGATCATCGCCGCTTCCTGACCGGCGCACTGCTCGCTGGAATAGGCGATTCGATACGGTCGGCCCACGCGGTCGAGCGCATGCAGTGCCAGGCGCCGCCAGGCGCAGTCGGGCGTCGCCAGGGCCAGCGGCAGCGGAGTGCGCTCGGCCGCGACGCCGCCGGCCCGGCCAGCCCAGACCAGCGGCTCGCTGTGAACGACTTCGCCGCGTGTATCGTCCTGGCCCGCGTTGCCGACGCTCAGCAGCGCAACGTCCAGCTCGCCGGCATCGATGCGCTGGATCAGATCGATGGTACGACCCACCGACACATTCACCTCGACCCCCGGGTGGCTGCGGGCGAACTGCGACAGCAGTCCGGGCAGGATATGCGTGCCGATGTCCGCCGGTGTGCCGAAACGCACCCGCCCGTTCAGCCGTGGCGCGATGAATGCCCCAACTGCTTCCTCATGCAGCCTGAGCAGCCTCCGGGCATAACCGAGCAGCCGCTCGCCGTCGTCGGTCAGCGCGATGCGCCGGGCTTCGCGGACGAACAGACTGCAGCCGAGTAGGTTCTCCAGCCGCTTGATCTGCATGCTGACGGCCGAGGTGGTGCGGAAGATCTGTTGCGCTGCCCGCGTGAAGCTGCCGCTTTCGGCGATGCAGACGAAGGTGCGCAATACATCGATCTCGAGCAGGGGCGTCGCGCACGTCGGGAGCGGTTCGGGCAGGCTGGTCATGGCACACCTTTCAATTTCTCTTAACTGAAGGTTTTATTTTAGTCGTTTGTCTGAATCGTCAAGGCGACACATCCTGCTTTTGCCGACCAACAGTCGGTCGGCAGGCCAGGGTGCGCCGAGGCACCCCGTGCAAGCGGGAGACGACGATGCAGCATTCCGAACGGCAACAGCGATACAAAACCAAGGATCCTGATCGGCCAGTGATGCCGGCGTTTTACATGCCGGCCATGTGGCCGGTCGACCTTCAACAGTGGCTGGTCGACTGGTTCGTTGCCTGGCGCAAACGACGGCTCTATCGGCGCCTGCTCAGGCTCACTGACCGTCAGTTGCGGCGGCGGGACCTGAGCAGACCTCGGATCACCGAAAAGGCGAGGCTGCCGTTGCGGCAGGTCATTGCGGAGCAGCGCAGTCAGCGTGCTCACGAGAATTGCCGGCTCGGGCGATGATCCGCCCGGCGGTCGCGGACGGGCAGCCTGGCGTCAGGGCTTGCGCGCGATCAGCACGGCGCGCATCGGCGCCGGCAAGCCTTCGATGGTCTTGCTGTGATCCTGCGGGTCGAGGAATTCGGGCAGCGACTGGTAGCGCATCCAGTCCGTGCTGCGCTGTTCCTGGATGCTGGTGACGCTGATGTCGACGCAACGCACATCGACGAAGCCGGCACGGCGCAGCCAGCATTCCAGCGCCGCCACCGAAGGCAGGAACCAGACGTTGCGCATCTGTGCGTAACGATCTTCGGGAACCAGCGCGGTGTGTTCGTCGCCTTCGACCACCAAAGTTTCCAGTACCAGCTCGCCACCCCTGACCAGGCAATCCTTCAGGTCCAGCAGATGGTCGACGGGCGAGCGACGGTGATAGAGCACGCCCATGGAAAACACCGTGTCGAAGCCTTCGAGTTTCGCCGGGAGTTCTTCCAGCGCCATGGGCAGATGCCAGGCCGGCAGCTCGTCGAGGTAGCGCTTCATGGCGTGGAATTGGCAGAAGAACAGCCAGTTCGGATCGATGCCCACCACCGAGTCGGCGCCAGCGCCGAGCATCCGCCACATGTAGTAGCCGTTGCCGCAGCCGACGTCGAGGATGCGCTTGCCGGAGAGATCCAGATGTGGCGACACGCGGTCCCACTTCCAGTCCGAGCGCCATTCAGTATCCACGTGCACGCCGAAGACGTCGAAAGGCCCCTTGCGCCACGGCGACAGGCCGAACAACGCATCATGGGTGGCGGCGCGCGTCGCCTCGTCGCAATCGCCTTCCAGGCGGAAGGCTTCGCGCAGCTCGACGGAAACGGGCTGGATATCAGGCAGCGCGTCGACCGCGCGTCGCCAGCGTGGCAGGTCGCCGTGGCCGATGGCGAGCTTGGCTTCCAGCTGCTGCTGCAGGCCATTGGCCCAGGCGGCCAGCGGGGTGCCGGCCAGGCGCCAGGCGAGGGGTGTCAGGTCGAGGTTCATGGCAGAGCGATCAGCGAGGCGAAATTCAGGCACTGGAACCAGGGCACCACCTTGGAGAAGCCGGCGTCCAGCAATCGCTGGCGGTGGGTTTCCAGGCTGTCGGGCTTCATCACGTTTTCGATGGCGCTGCGCTTCTGGGCGATTTCCAGCTCGCTGTAGCCGTTGGCGCGCTTGAAGGCGACGTGCAGGTCGGTGAGCAGCGCATGTTCCTGTTTGTCCTCGAAGCGCAGCTTCTCCGAGAGAATCAGCGCGCCGCCAGGCACCAGCGCCTGGCGAATCCTGTTCAGCAGCGCCGGCCGCTGTTCGCGAGGGATGAACTGCAGAGTGAAATTCATCGCCACCAGCGAACTCGGCTGGAACTCAAGGGCGAGCACGTCCGCCTCGATCACATCGACCGGTAGCAGCTCCTGGAACATGGCGTCCTGGGCATGCAGGTATTCGCGGCAGCGTTCGACCATCGCGGTGGAGTTGTCGACGGCGATCACCTGGCAGTGGTCGGCCTTGACGTGTCGCCGCAGCGCCTGGGTCACCGCGCCCAGCGAGCAGCCGAGATCATAGAGGTGAGTGCCGGGCTGAGCGAACTGTGCTGCCAGCACGCCGATGTTCTCGACGATGGTGGGGTAACCCGGCACCGACCGCTTGATCATGTCGGGAAACACCCGCGCCACGTCTTCGTTGAAGACGAAATCCTGGTGCTGGGCGAGGGGCTTGGCGAACAGGCGGTCTGGGTCGTGGCTCACGGCGGCGTCTGGGCAGGCGGAAAAAACAGGGGCGGCATTGTAGCGGAAAGTCAGGCGCCAGGTGACGTTGCCGCTTATCGCACTTCGATACGGCAGTCGAACAGGCCGGCCGGCTCGACATCCGTCTCCCAGGGGCGCTGGTAGGTCAGCAGCAGGCGCCCGGAGCCGGCTTCCCGCGCCTCGAAGCGCCAGGTGGAAATGCCGTCGCCGCCGACGAGGTCACTGTCCGGTGTGCTGAAGACTTCCGGTCCCAGGCTCTTCAGTTGCGCCGCGGAAGCGTCCTGCAGATTCCAACGATAACCCGTGGCCGGGTTGCTCGGCAGGCTGATGATCAGCTTCTGCCCGCTATGCAGCGACAGCGGGCACTGGCGGTCTTCGCTGACCGAAATGCTGCTGGGCGGCGTACTCGTGCAGGCACCCAGCAACAGCAGGGAAAACGGCAGCAGGCAACGGGAGAGGGCGAAAGGCATGGTCGTCGGCACCGGTTGGAATACGAAAGGGCAAGGATAGCGGGCCTTGTCGTGCAAGCCCAAGCATCGGAGTCTTTTCTGTTCCTTGACGGTGCCCATGCTCCGTGTGGGTACAAGAGCGGGACGCTCTGCGTCCTTTTCAGGCGCAGAGCATCTAGAGGCGCATTCCCACGCAGAGCGTGGGAACGATCACACAGAGGGTGAGTTAGCGGAACTGACCTATATCAGAAGAGCACCTTGATCACATCGCTGAAACGCTTGGCGAAGTGCACCGTCAGGCCCTCCTTGAGGTAGTCGGGCAGTTCCTGGAAGTCGCCGCGATTCGAGTCCGGAATGATCAGCTCATACAGCTTCAGGCGTCGCGCGGCGATCACCTTCTCGCGCAGGCCGCCGATGGCCAGCACCTGGCCGGTGAGGGTCAGCTCGCCGGTCATCGCCACGCCCTTCTTCGGCGCCTGGTTGCGTGCGAGCGACAGTAGCGCGCTGGCCATGCTGATACCGGCGCTGGGGCCGTCCTTGGGCGTCGCGCCTTCGGGTACGTGCATATGGACGAAGGCTTGGTCGAAGAAGGCCGGGTCGCCCTTGAACTCCTTCAGGTGCGCATTCACGTAGCTGTAGGCGATTTCGGCGGATTCCTTCATCACGTCGCCGACCTTGCCGGTCAGCTTGAAGCCCCGGTTGAGGGTATGGATGCGGGTCGCCTCGATCGGCAGTGTCGCGCCGCCCATGCTGTTCCAGGCCAGGCCGGTGACCACGCCGATCCCGCTGAGCAGCTGTTCGGGATGCCAGAACGGCAGGCCCAGGTAGCCTTCGATGCTCTTGGGACCGATCTTGATGGTGCTGTCCGGCTCGTCGAGCAGCTTGACCACCGCCTTGCGCACCAGCTTGCCGAGCTGCTTGTCCAGCTGGCGCACGCCGGCTTCGCGGGCGTAACCCTCGATCAGCGTCCGCAGGGCCGCATCGTTGATAGTCAGGCGATTCTTCGGCACGCCGGCCCGCTGCAGCTGGCGGGGCCAGAGATGGCGCTTGGCGATCTCCAGCTTTTCCTCAGTGATGTAACCGGACAGGCGCACAATTTCCATGCGGTCCAGCAGCGGGTCGGGCACCGAATAAAGCGTGTTGGCGGTGCAGATGAACAGCACCTTGGACAGATCCAGGCGCAGATCAAGGTAATGGTCGAGGAAGCCGAAGTTCTGTTCCGGGTCCAGGGTTTCCAGCAGCGCGGAGGCCGGGTCGCCCTGGTGACTGCTGCCGAGCTTGTCCACTTCGTCGAGCATGATCACCGGGTTCATCACCTCGACTTCCTTCAGCGCCTGCACCAGCTTGCCGGGCAGGGCGCCGATGTAGGTGCGCCGGTGGCCCTTGATCTCCGCCTCGTCGCGCATGCCGCCGACACTGAAGCGATAGAAGGGCCGGCCCAGCGACTCGGCGATGGATTTGCCGATGCTGGTCTTGCCGACCCCGGGTGGCCCCACCAGCAGCACGATGGAGCCGGAAATCTCACCCCGGAAGGTGCCGACGGCGAGGAACTCGATGATGCGGCTCTTGATGTCGTCGAGCCCCGCATGGTGCTTGTTAAGCACCTTGCGCGCATGCGCCAGGTCCAGCTTGTCCTCGCCATAGACGCCCCAGGGCATCGACGTGGCCCAGTCCAGGTAATTGCGCGTGACGGCATATTCGGGCGAGCCGGTTTCCAGCACCGAGAGCTTGGTCAGTTCGTCGTCGATGCGCTTCTGCGCTGCGGGCGGCACCACCTTGCCTTCCAGCCGCGAGCGGAATTCGTCGGCGTCGGCGCTGCGATCGTCCTTGGTGATGCCCAGCTCCTGCTGGATGATCTTCAGCTGTTCCTTGAGGAAGAATTCGCGCTGGCGCTCGCCGATCTTGCGATTGACCTCGCCGGTCAGCTCCTTCTGCAGCTTGGCGACCTCGACTTCCCGGCGCAGCAGCGGCAGTACCTTCTCCATGCGCTTGAGCACCGGCACGCTGTCGAGTACTTCCTGCAGCTCCCTGCCGGGCGCGGTGGTCAGGGCCGCGGCGAAGTCGGTCAAGGGCGAGGGATCGTTGGGGCTGAAGCGGTTGAGGTAGTTCTTCAACTCCTCGCTGTACAGAGGATTGAGCGGCAGCAGTTCCTTGATCGCATTGATCAGGGCCATGCCATAGGCCTTGACCTCGTCGCGCGGGTCCTCGTCGCTTTGCGGGTAATCGACTTCCACCAGGTACGGCGGCTTGCGCCGCAGCCAGCCGCGGATGCGTACCCGGGCGATGCCCTGGGCCACGAATTGCAGCTTGCCGCCTTCGCGGGAAGCGTGGTGCACGCGCACCATGGTGCCGTGCTCAGGCAGGCTGTCGGGATCGAAGTGGGCCGCATCCTGTGCCGGCGTGTCCATGAAGAACAGCGCCAGACGCTGGTGCGGCGTCTTGCCGACCAACTCCAGCGTCTGCGCCCAGGGCTCTTCATTAACGATGACCGGCAGCACCTGCGCGGGAAAGAAGGGCCGATTATGGATCGGGATGATGTAGAGCTTGTCCGGCAGATTCTGGTCCGGTAGCACCAGCCCGGTGGAGGCGTCGGGCTCGAAGTCCTGATTGATCTCGTCGTTCATGCAGCACCCAATATCGATACATGACCCTTAGATTGGTCTTGTGCGAATGATTTCAATGGCGAGTAGCCGCCGTCAGCCTGGCATGTGACGGCAGCGATGTGCGTGACTGGCCGGTGCTTGTGGCTGCGCGCATGCGCGGCGGCGAATGCGGTGCTGGCAGTCTCGGTCCGTGTACCGCGTCATGCGTAGCGCGAGCGGTGTCCCTCGGCGGATATTTCAGTCGTCGGCCACCAGCAGCGAGCGGTCATCGATGGCGCCAGCGGCGATCAGATGCTCAGCTTCATCCGCGGCGACATGCACGCTGGCACCGTCGATGTGCAGCAGGTCCATGCGCACCTGCGGATCGGTGGTGATGCGTACATCCATGATTGCGCTGCGATAGGTGGTCTCGCCGATGACGACGGAGCAGGTGCCGGTCGTGGTGTCGATCTGAACGCTCATTGGAAGCCTCCTCGGGTGAACAGGACGGTGTCGATGCACGCGTTGTTTCTGTTCCGACCACAGAAGCCGGCATAGGGTCTGTCCAAGGCTCACACGAAGCGAATCGGCGTTTGCAAAATCTCCGGTTCGTGGGCAGGGATCCTGGCGACAGGCTATCCTTGTCGTCCTAGAGCTTCTGCCGTCCGGTCAGGCGTTACCGGCAAGGGGTGGTGAGGCAAGACCTTAGGAAAAGGACCCAACAAAAATGAGCAATCCGACCCTGATCACCTTCGTGATCTACATCGCTGCGATGATTCTCATCGGTTTCACCGCTTACCGCGCCACCAAGAACTTCGATGACTACATCCTCGGCGGGCGGAGTATCGGCAGTTTCGTCACCGCCTTGTCGGCTGGCGCTTCGGACATGAGCGGCTGGTTGCTGATGGGGCTGCCCGGCGCCATCTTCGTCGCGGGCCTTTCGGAAAGCTGGATCGCCATCGGCCTGATCGCCGGAGCCTGGCTGAACTGGTTGTTCGTCGCGGGACGCCTGCGGGTACACACCGAGCACAACCATAATGCCCTGACCCTGCCAGACTACTTCAGCCACCGTTTCGAAGACCACAGCCGCCTGCTGCGCATCTTCTCGGCGCTGGTGATCCTGGTGTTCTTCACCATCTACTGCGCCTCGGGCGTGGTGGCCGGCGCGCGGCTGTTCGAGTCGACCTTCGGCATGGAATACGGCACTGCCCTCTGGGTGGGCGCCGCCGCGACCATTCTCTACGTGTTCATCGGTGGCTTCCTCGCGGTCAGCTGGACCGACACCGTGCAGGCGACACTGATGATCTTCGCATTGCTGATCACGCCCTTGTTCGTGATCCTCGCGCTCGGCGACATGGGAGCGGCAATGGAAACCATCGCTGCCCAAGACCCGTCGAACTTCGACATGTTCAAGGGGCTTTCCTTCATCGCCATCATTTCGCTGCTGGGTTGGGGGCTGGGTTATTTCGGCCAGCCACACATTCTGGTTCGCTTCATGGCAGCCGACTCGGTGAGCACCATTCCCAACGCTCGCCGCATCGGCATGACCTGGATGATCCTCACCCTGGCAGGGGCCGTTGCCGTAGGCTTTCTCGGCATCGCCTATTTCGCCGACAACCCGTCCCAGGCCGGTGCTGTGACCGAGAACGGCGAGCGGGTCTTCATGGAACTGGTGAAAATCCTCTTCAACCCCTGGGTCGCCGGCGTGATTCTCTCCGGCGTGCTCGCCGCCGTGATGAGCACGCTCAGCGCCCAGCTGCTGGTGAGTTCCAGCGCGCTGACCCAGGACTTCTACAAGGCGTTCCTGCGCAAGGGCGCGTCCCAAGGCGAGCTGGTCTGGGTCGGTCGCGGTATGGTCCTGCTGATCGCGCTGATCGCGATCGGTATTGCCTCCAACCCCGACAGCAAGGTGCTGGGACTGGTGTCCTACGCCTGGGCCGGCTTCGGCGCCTCCTTCGGCCCGGTGGTGCTGATCTCGCTGCTGTGGAAGCGCATGACCCGCAACGGCGCACTGGTCGGCATGCTGGTTGGCGCCATTACCGTGGTGGTCTGGAAAGAATTCATCGGCCTGGGCCTGTACGAAATCATCCCCGGCTTCCTGTTCGCCAGCATCGCGATCTACATCGTCAGCCTGATGGGCAAGGAGCCGGCTGCATCCATTCAGCAACGCTTCGAAGCGGCCGACAAGGAATACCACGCCGGCTGATCGAACTCACCGCAAGCACCACCCCGGCTGGGGTGGTGCTGTCCTTTTCATCGGTGACTGCGCCGCTCGATGTCCGTTTATAGTCGGGGCCCGGGTACAAGGAAAACCGAATGTTCATCTGGCTACTGGTCGTCACCCTCGCTGTTTCGGCACTGGTCTGCTTCATCGCAACGCGATTCTTCGACAAGCCCATCGGCAGCATCCTGACGCGACTCGTCTCCGAAGAGCTGAGCTTTGCCTGGCATCGCTACATCACCTTCGCCATCTACGTCGTCGGTATCTCCGGCGGCGGCCGCATCTGGGCGCTGGAGCGGTACATCACTCCAAACACCGAAGAAGCGAGTGTCGTTCAACTGAACGCCGCCCGCTGGACCCTAGAGGTCTATCGCACCATCGTCGAAACACTGCAAGGCATCGCCTGGATGCTGCTGGTGTTCTTCATCTTTGCGCTTATTGCCTATGTGATCGTTCGTGGATTCGAACTTAGGCAGGGCAAGCGGGGCGAGTAGGTCAGTGGCCTGCCTTGCGGGCGATACGTACTTATTGATATCACTAGACGCCAGAAAAGAAAAGCCCTGTAAAAACAGGGATTTAATTTGAGATTTCTGGAGCGAGCGAAGGGAGTCGAACTCGAACCCTTTTTGCTTAGTGTGTCGTTTCGGCTTTAAGTGTGTCGTTGTGCGGTTTCGGGCTGATTGCCCTGCTCGTTTCGGCGTAATCTGTCACAGTGCTTTCGACATTTTCTCGACACCGCTTGGCCGTCGCTAGTATGCGCATCGCCGCCAAGACGTATCTTCGGCGTCGTATGGTTTGCTCAAGGAAGACGTTATGTATCAAGGTAAAGGCTTTCGCCGTCCCGAACTCGAAGCAAGTGAGACGCGAAATATTCAGTTGTTCCGAAGGCTCTCCTCTAAGGAGCTTTTACTGCTCAGAGTAGTGGTTTTGGCGTTCCTGACGCTGCTAGTAAACGTCGCTCTGACCATGGCTGATAGCGGGAGGGTTGAGCTCAAAGCTAGCCGTCTGAATTTCTCTCTCTCCGGTGATACTTTGTGGGCGGGATACGTTTTGGTAGCTGCTGCGGCGAGCGTTTGTGTATGGATATTTTTCTATAACCACGTTAGCAGCAGGGTTCATAAATTACTGGGTGAAGCAGTATGCTTCTTCTTTCTGGCTAGTTGGTTATTGGCCGCTTTTCTTGGTGGCGACCTTTTACCACTCTAAGAATCATCCGCCCGCTCCCTTGCTGCAATCTAAGGATAGATATGCGTTCTGTAATAAAAAATTAATCCATGGTCGCGAAGGCTTCAGCACTTCCCAGTGGCATGGATGCTAATTCTCATAGAGGTACTATCCACCAAACCGATTACTCTCAGGTCTTACGATTGCCCTGAGCACTATTCCATTCCTTTGCCTCCTTTGTTACTTCTGTCCGAAAATCGCTAGGGTAAAAGGTTTGGTGGGAGTAGCTTCATGAGCGTAATCGCAATGATACTTCTCGCGTTGCTGTTGATCTATCCGAAGAACGAGAAGGATGACCTGACAGCGGACGAGCGCAAGGTGCTCAAGCAAATCATCGAGCGTTGGAGGTAATCACCATGAGCGAATTCTTCGAAGACCTTCTGGAAAGCGTCCAGCAGATGGACGAAATTCATCGTGGCGAACGTCAGCCATCGCGTGAGTTCGTCGTCGACTCGCTACAGGTGAAAGATATCCGCAAGGCGACCGGGCTGACTCAAGCCAAGTTCGCGGCCATGATCGATGTTCAACTGGGTACGCTGCGTAACTGGGAACAAGGCCGACGCGAACCTACTGGGCCGGCTAAGGCTCTTCTGCGCGCCATTCATAACGATCCGAAGCACGTCATCCAGGCGCTTTCGTCCGTCTGATTCAGCCCTTGCTGCTGGACCTTTTCGACACTTCTTCGACACCACCAAAAGCCAGAAATGAAAAAGCCCTGTAAAAACAGGGCTTTAGCTTAAGGTATCTGGAGCGGGCGAAGGGAATCGAACCCTCGTCATGAGCTTGGGAAGCTCAGGTAATGCCATTATACGACGCCCGCTCAGGGGTGCCTTTGTACCAGAAGGTGGGTGGGAATTGAAGCGGTTGGCCGGGTTTTCGCTGAAAGGTTCAGGTCAGTGCGATTTCTGCCGGCGTCAGCGCGCGGTATTGGCCGGGTTGGAGTTGCGGGTCCAATGTCAGCGGGCCCATGCGCTCGCGGTGCAGGCGGGTGACCTTGTTGTTGAAGTGGCCGAACATGCGCTTGACCTGGTGGTAGCGGCCTTCATGCAAGGTCAGTCGGGCCAGGTGCGGGCCTAGGATTTCGAGCTGAGCGGGGCGGGTAGTAAGGTTTTCGAAGCGGAAGTAGAGGCCTTGGGCGAAGCGTTCGATGCAGATGGGATCGATTGGGTCTTCGGTTTCCACCCGGTAGGTTTTGCCCAGCAGGCTCTCGGGCTGGGTCAGGCGGCGGGACCAGAGGCCGTCGTTGGTGATGATCAGCAGCCCGGTGGTGTTGAAGTCCAGGCGACCGGCGATATGCAGTTCGGCCTTGTCCGGCTCGTCGAGCAGGTCGAGAACCGTCGGGTGCTGGGGATCGGAGGTGGCGCTGACGCAGCCGGTCGGTTTGTGCAACATGATGAAGCGCGCGGCCTTGCCTGCCTGTAGCGTCTGGCCTTCAAGCGACACATGATCGAACACGCGGATATCGCAGGTGCCGTCGCGTACCGCCTGGCCATTCACTTGCACCTGTCCCGACGCCAGCAACAGGCGGGCTTGTCGATGACTGCAATGAGGCAGGTTGGCGAGGAAGCGGTCGAGGCGCATCAGCTATCAGGGGATGACTCGCCGCGGGCGCAGCGCGCACAGAGACAGGCCTTGTTCCGTGCCTCGCTGGGAATCCGTTGGCGAGCATCCGGCGCGATGATGGCGCTGAAGCACCAGCAGGGCTGATCGGCGCCCTGCGGTTCGCACTGGCCGCACTGGTTGGGCTGCCCGCACAGCGGGCAGCAAGTGGGGTTGAAGGCCTGGACTGTCACTTCACCCGCTGACCGGGCTTGGCGCCGCTGTCGGGGCTGAGCAGGTAAATGTCCTCACCGCCGGGGCCGGCGGCCAGCACCATGCCTTCGGATACACCGAACTTCATCTTGCGCGCCGCGAGGTTGGCCACATACAGGGTCAGGCGGCCTTCGAGTTTGCTCGGGTCCGGGTAGGCGCTCTTGATGCCGGAGAAGACGTTGCGCTTGGCATCGCCGATGTCCAGGGTCAGGCGCAGCAGCTTGTCAGCGCCTTCGACGAACTCGCATTTCTCGATCAGGGCGATACGCAGATCGACGGCAGCGAACTGGTCGAAGGCGATTTCGGCAGCCAGCGGCTCCTTGGTCAGCTCGCCGTTGCCACCGGTCGGTGCAGTGCTTTCGCTGGCCGCCAGGTCTTCCTTGGAAGCTTCCACCATGGCTTCGATCTTCGCCGGTTCGATACGGGTCAGCAGCGGGGTGAAGGCGTTCAGCTGATGATTGGCGAGCAGCGTCTGGTGATCGTCCCAGGCCAACGGCGCGACGTTGAGGAAGCGTTCGGCATCGGCGGCGAGGTTCGGCAGTACTGGCTTGAGGAAAACCACCAACTGGCGGAACAGGTTGATGCCGGTGGCGCAGATCGCCTGGACCTCGGCCTGCTTGCCTTCCTGCTTGTTCAGTGCCCAGGGCGCCTTGTCGGCGATCCAGGCATTGGCGCGGTCGGCCAGGGCCATGATCTCGCGCATGGCGCGGGCGAAATCGCGGCTCTCATAAGCTTCGGCGATCGACGGCGCGGCGGCGCGGAAGGCATCGGTCAGCTCCGGTGCGGCGTTGTCGGCGACCAGCACCCCGGCGTTGCCCTTGTGGATGAAACCGGCGCAGCGGCTGGCGATATTGACCACCTTGCCGACCAGGTCGGAGTTGACCTTCTGCACGAAGTCTTCGAGGTTCAGATCAAGGTCATCGACGCCGCGCCCGAGCTTGGCTGCGTAGTAGTAGCGCAGGTACTCGGGGTTCAGGTGGTCGAGGTAGGTGCGGGCCTTGATGAAGGTGCCGCGCGACTTGGACATCTTCTGCCCGTTCACCGTCAGGTAGCCGTGCACGTTGACGGCGGTCGGCTTGCGGAAGCCCGCGCCTTCGAGCATCGCCGGCCAGAACAGGGTGTGGAAGTTGATGATGTCCTTGCCGATGAAATGGTACAGCTCGGCGCTGGAGTCCTTGTTCCAGAAGGCGTCGAAGTCCAGTTCCGGGCGGCGCGCGCAGAGGTTCTTGAAGCTGGCCATGTAGCCGATCGGCGCATCGAGCCAGACATAGAAGTACTTGCCCGGCTCGTCGGGAATCTCGAAGCCGAAATAGGGCGCATCGCGGGAGATGTCCCATTCGTGCAAGCCGCTGTCGAGCCATTCGGCGATCTTGTTCGCCACCGAATCCTGCAGGGTACCGCTGCGGGTCCACTCCTTGAGCATGGCCTCGAACTCGGGCAGCTTGAAGAAGAAGTGCTTGGAGTCGCGCAGCACCGGTGTCGCGCCGGAGATGGCCGAGCGCGGGTCTTTCAGGTCGGTGGGCTCGTAGGTCGCGCCGCACTTTTCGCAGTTATCGCCGTACTGGTCTTCAGCGGCGCATTTCGGGCAGGTGCCCTTGATGAAGCGGTCGGCGAGGAACATGCCCTTCTCGGGGTCGAAATACTGGGTCACCGAGCGGGTGGCGATATGCCCGGCATCGCGCAGCTTGCCGTAGACCAGCTCCGACAGCTCGCGGTTTTCCTCGGAATGGGTGGAGTGGAAGTTGTCGAAATCCACCAGGAAATCGGCGAAGTCGGCACTGTGTTCGGCCTGAACGTTGGCGATCAGCTGTTCCGGAGTGATGCCTTCCTTCTCCGCGCGCAGCATGATCGCCGAGCCGTGGGCATCGTCGGCGCAGACGTAGATGCACTGGTTGCCGCGCAGCTTCTGGAAGCGTACCCACATGTCCGTCTGGATGTACTCCAGCATGTGGCCAAGGTGGATCGAACCGTTGGCGTAGGGCAGGGCGCTGGTAACGAGGATCTGACGAGCTTCGGACATGGAAATGGCTGCACCGGTAGAACGAGAAGTCCGCAACTATAAAGGAAGCGACCACATGCAGGCCACCGCCGGGCAGTGAGGACGGGATGTCGCAAGGGCGCGCGCCGGCGTTGTCGCTGCTGTTAATATGGCCTCCTGTTTTACTCGGTCTTTCCTTGGAGTAGTCATGCCCGTCACCCGTGAAGCTGTGGAAGCGGTACTGCGTCAGTACACCGACCCCCATTTGAACCAGGATCCGGTCAGCGCCGGATGCGTGCGTTCGATCGAGATACAGGGCGAGCGCGTCAGCGTGCAGCTCGAACTCGGCTACGCGGCCGGACTGTTTCGCAGTGGCTGGGCACAGACGCTGGCCATGGCCATCGAGCAGCTCGATGGCGTGAGCCGCGCGGACGTACAGGTCGATTGCGTGATCAAGCCGCACAAGGCGCAGGACCAGGTGCCGGCGCTGGCCAACGTGAAGAACATCATCGCGGTGGCATCCGGCAAGGGCGGGGTGGGCAAGTCCACCACGGCGGCCAACCTGGCGCTGGCACTGGCCCGCGAGGGCGCGCGGGTCGGCGTGCTGGATGCCGATATCTACGGGCCGAGCCAGGGCATCATGTTCGGTATTCCCGAGGGGACCAAGCCGGAGATTCGCGACCAGAAATGGTTCCTGCCGCTGGAGGCGCATGGCGTGCAACTGATGTCCATGGCGTTTCTCTCCGACGACAAGACGCCGATGGTCTGGCGCGGCCCGATGGTGTCAGGTGCGCTGCTGCAACTGATCACCCAGACCGCCTGGAAGGATCTCGACTACCTGGTGGTGGACATGCCGCCTGGAACCGGTGACATCCAGCTGACCCTGGCGCAGAAGGTGCCGGTGACCGGCTCGGTGATCGTCACCACGCCGCAGGACCTGGCGCTGCTGGACGCCAAGAAGGGCGTCGAGATGTTCCGTAAGGTGAACATTCCGGTGCTGGGCGTGGTGGAGAACATGGCCGTGCACATCTGCTCCAACTGCGGCCATGCCGAGCATCTGTTCGGCGAAGGAGGCGGCGAGCGACTGGCGGATGAGTACAACGTCGATCTGCTGGCGTCGCTGCCGCTGTCCATGGCCATCCGCAGCCAGGCCGATGCCGGCAAGCCGACGACCATCGCCGACCCGGAAAGCCAGATCGCCATGATCTACCAGGAAGTGGCTCGTACCGTCGGGGCGCGCATCTCGCAAAGTGGGCAGATCATCGCCCAGTCGATGCCGAACATCGTGGTATCCGACGACTGATCGAGCAACGGCCGGAGCGTAGGGTGGATAACGCGAAGCTTATCCACCGCGTCATCGGTACCGAGAACGATGCAAGCCTCAATGGCCGGGTGGATGCATTTGGCGCTTTTCCAGCATCCCAAACCGCAGGCATAAAAAAAACCCCGCCGAAGCGGGGTTTTTTCAGAGAAGCACAGGTTAGATAACCTGAACTTCCTCAGCTTGCATGCCTTTCTGACCACGGGTGGCGACGAAAGAGACCTGCTGGCCTTCTTTCAGGCTCTTGAAGCCTTCACCCTGGATGGCACGGAAGTGAACGAAGAGGTCGTCACCGGATTGCGGAGTGATGAAGCCGAAGCCTTTTTCATCGTTGAACCACTTAACGGTACCGGTTTGGCGGTTAGACATTTAATGTCTCCTTGAACAATGTAGATTTGGTTTGAACGGGCAAATACCCCGAACGGTGACTGTGTGCAAGGAGTTAAAGGAGTCGTAGCAATGATCGGATCGAAATCTAAACATGTAGCGATTCACGGTGACACATGCAGCAGCAGCCAACGCAAGATACCGCATTTGCGCAGCAAAGCGAGCATTATTTTCAGTTTCTGCCAGGCGCCCGCTGGTAGCGGCGCACGGTCCCAGGTTGCGGGCTTTGAACAGGCTACGCGGGGCCGGTAAGATGCACGCCTTCTTCAATGATCAATCAGCACAATCAGGACGCCCGTCATGAGCATCAAATCGGACAAGTGGATTCGCCGGATGGCCCTGGAGCAGGGCATGATCGAACCTTTCGTCGAGCGCCAGGTGCGCACCGAGGGTAACGAGCGTCTGATCTCCTATGGCGTATCCAGCTATGGCTACGACGTGCGCTGTGCCGATGAATTCAAGGTGTTCACCAACATCAACTCGGCCACCGTCGACCCGAAGAACTTCGACGAGAAGAGCTTCGTGGATGTGAAAAGCGACGTCTGTATCATTCCGCCGAACTCCTTCGCCCTAGCGCGCACGGTCGAGTACTTCCGCATCCCCCGCAATGTGCTGACCATCTGCCTGGGCAAGAGCACCTATGCCCGCTGCGGCATCATCGTCAACGTCACGCCGCTGGAGCCGGAATGGGAAGGGCACGTGACGCTGGAGTTCTCCAACACCACCACGCTGCCGGCTAAGATCTACGCCAACGAGGGCGTGGCGCAGATGCTGTTCCTCGAGTCCGACGAGGAGTGCGAAGTGTCTTATCGCGATCGTGGCGGCAAGTACCAGGGCCAGCGTGGTGTGACCCTGCCCAAGGCATGACGTGAGCCAATGAAAAGCGCCGGAGGCCGAACGAGTTTTTCGTCCAGCCTCCGGCGCTTTTTTGTTGCTTAGCCTCCCAGATAGGCGTCGCGTACCCGCGGATCGCTCAACAGTTCTTCACCGCTGCCCTGGATCACGATGTGGCCGTTTTCCAGCACGTAGCCGCGGTCGGCGAGCTTGAGCGCCTGGTTGGCGTTCTGCTCCACCAGGAACACCGTCACGCCATCCTTGCGCAGCTGTTCGATGATTTCGAAGATCTGCTGAATGATGATCGGCGCCAACCCCAGCGAAGGCTCGTCGAGCAGCAACAGCTTGGGCTTGCTCATCAGCGCGCGGGCGATGGCGAGCATCTGCTGTTCGCCACCGGACATGGTGCCGCCGCGCTGCTGGTAGCGTTCCTTCAGGCGTGGGAAGAGTTCGAGCACATGGTCGAGCTGTTGCTCGAAGTCCGCCTTGCCGGTGAAGAAACCGCCCATGGAGAGGTTTTCCTCCACCGTCAGCCGGGCGAATATCCGACGGCCTTCCGGTACCACGGCAATCGCCTTGCGCATGATGTCGCAGGTCTGTTGGCCCACCAGCTCCTCGCCCTGGAAGCGAATGCTGCCGCTGCTCGCCTGTGGAGAACCGCAGAGCGTCATCAGCAGGGTGGATTTGCCCGCGCCGTTGGCACCGATCAGAGTGACGATTTCGCCTTGCTGGACCTGCATGTCGACGTTGTGCAGGGCCTGGATCTTGCCGTAGAAGGTCGAGACGTTTTCGAAAGTCAGCATGCTCACGCCTCCCCCAGATAGGCTTTGATCACATCCGGATTGTTGCGGATCTGCTCGGGAGAGCCGTTGGCCAGGGGGGTGCCCTGGTTGATGACATAGATGTGGTCGGAAATGCTCATCACCAGTTTCATGTCATGTTCGATCAGTAGCACCGTGACGCCATGCTCATCGCGCAACATGGCGATCAATGCCTTGAGGTCTTCGGTCTCTCGCGGGTTGAGGCCGGCGGCAGGCTCGTCGAGCATCAGGATGCGCGGGCGCGTCATCATGCAGCGGGCGATTTCCAGTCGTCGTTGCTGGCCATAGGCGAGGGTTCCGGCCGGGCGGTTGGCGACGTCGGTGAGGTTCACCTGCTCCAGCCAGTGCGCGGCGAAATCCATCGCGTCGCGTTCGCTCCTGCGGAACGCCGGCGTCTTCAGCAGACCAGCGATGAAGCCGGTTTTCAGATGCCGATGCTGGGCGACCAGCAGGTTTTCCACGGCGGTCATGTCCTTGAACAGGCGGACGTTCTGGAAAGTACGAACCACGCCCTTGCGGGCGATCTTGTGCCCGGGCAGGGCCTGGATCGCCTCGCCGTCCAGCAGAATCTCGCCGGCGGTGGGTTGATAGAAGCCGGTCAGGCAGTTGAATACGGTGGTCTTGCCGGCGCCGTTGGGGCCGATCATGGAAACCACCTGTTTGTCGTCAACGCGCAGCGCTACTTCGTTCACGGCCAGCAGGCCGCCGAAACGCATGGTCAGGCCGCGTACTTCGAGAATCGGGCGGCTCATCGTTTCAGCTCCATGTGGGGGCGTTGCATGGGCAGCAGGCCCTGCGGGCGCCAGATCATCATCAGCACCATCATGGCGCCGAACATCAGCATGCGGTACTCGCTGAACTCACGCATCAGCTCCGGCAGCAGGATCATCACGATGGCGGCGAGAATCACTCCCAACTGCGATCCCATGCCGCCGAGCACGACGATGGCGAGGATGATGGCCGATTCGATGAAGGTAAAGGATTCCGGTGAGACGAGCCCCTGGCGCGCGGCGAAGAAGCTGCCGGCAAAACCGGCGAAGGTCGCGCCGATGGTGAAGGCCGAAAGCTTGATCACCGTGGGGTTCATGCCCAGCGCACGGCAGGCGATCTCGTCCTCGCGCAATGCTTCCCAGGCCCGGCCGATGGGCATGCGCAGCAGCCGATTGATCACGAACAGTGTCAGCAGCACCAACAGCAGGGCGATCAGGTAGAGGAAGATCACCTTGTTGATCGAGGCGTAATCCAGCCCGAAGAACTCATGGAAGGTCTGCATGCCTTCGGCCGCGCGGCGGTCGAAGGTCAGGCCGAACAGGGTCGGTTTGTCGATGCCGCTGATGCCGTTGGGGCCGCCGGTGAGGTCGGTCATGTTGCGCAGCAACAGACGGATGATCTCGCCGAAGCCCAGGGTCACAATGGCCAGGTAGTCGCCCCGCAACCGCAGCACCGGAAAGCCCAGCAGGAAGCCGAACAATGCCGCCATGGCGCCGGCGATCGGCAGGCTGAGCCAGAAGCCGAAACCGTAGTAATGCGACAGCAGCGCATAGGTGTAGGCGCCGACCGCATAGAAACCGACGTAACCCAGATCGAGCAGGCCGGCCAGGCCGACGACGATGTTCAGGCCGAGGCCGAGCATCACGTAAATCAGGATCAGCGTGGCGATGTCCACCGCGCCGCGCGAGGCGTAGAACGGCCATACGAGCGCCAGCAGCACCAGAGCGATGATGATGTAGCGCTGGGTGGACGGCAGGGTGAGGAAGTTGCCGGCGCCGGCGGGCACGGCCGGCAGGCTGGGGCTGGCCGCCCAGCCCGCTGCCAGGCGGGTGCGGAACAGTTGCCAGACGAACATCGCCACGGCGCAGGCCGCGATGGTCCAGAAGGTCAGTGCATCGCCGTTGTGAACTTCGAGCCTGATGCCGACGGTGGTGAGCTTCAGACCGAAGATGGGCACCGCGACGGCGATGACCAGCAAGGCGCTGAAGAAGGCTGTACGCAGGTTGCGAGTCATACCTTTTCCACCTCCGGACGACCGAGGATGCCGGTTGGGCGGAACAGCAGGACCAGGATCAGCAGGGTGAAGGCCACCACGTCCTTGTACTGGTCGCCGAAGATGTCGGCGCCGAAGGCTTCGGCCACGCCCAGCACCAGGCCGCCGAGCATGGCGCCGGGAATGCTGCCGATGCCGCCCAGCACCGCGGCGGTGAACGCCTTGATGCCGGCGAGGAAGCCGATGTGGGGGTTGATCACGCCGTACTGCATGCTGATCAGCACTGCTGCCACGGCGGCCAGGGCGGCGCCGATGACGAAGGTCAGGGCGATGATGCCGTTGGTGTTGATGCCCAGCAGGTTGGCCATCTTCAGGTCTTCGGCGCAGGCACGACAGGCACGTCCGAGGCGCGAGCGCTTGATGAAGAACGTCAGGCCGAGCATCGCAACGATGGTGACGACGAAGATCAGGACCTGCATGTAGGACACGACCACGCCGTTCATCGAGCTTTCGCCGAATACCAGATTGCCCGGCATCAGGTTGGGAATGGCTTTGTCCTTGGAGTCCTGGGCCAGCAGCACGAGGTTCTGCAGGAAGATCGACATGCCGATCGCCGAGATCAGCGGAATCAGCCGGTTGCTGCCGCGCAAGGGTCGATAGGCTACCCGTTCGATGCTGTAGCCGTAGGCGCTGGTGACGATCATCGCAGCGGCGAAGGCGCCGATCATCAAGATCGGCAATGCATCGAGCCCCATCATCGACAGGCCGATGATCACGATGAAGGTGACATACGAGCCGATCATGTACACCTCGCCGTGGGCGAAGTTGATCATGCCGATGATGCCGTAGACCATCGTGTAACCGATGGCGATCAAGGCGTAGGTACTGCCAACGGTCAGACCGTTGATCAGCTGTTGAAAGTAGTGGTAAAGCTCAGGCATCACATCTCTCCTGAACACCCAGCATCCAGTGCTCGGCCGCCGAGGCGGACCTGCTTCGAACACGCTGCACGGAGAATGCAGTGCCAAGGGCCGCGTGCGGATCGCGCACACGCCAGTTCGAGGCGGGCCCGCTGTGCAGGCCACTCGCTTGGTGAAGGTGTCGCTGGGGCGCCCATCGCTTGTGGCCGGGTCAGCCCCGATCAGCTAAAACAAAGCCCACAGAGGGTACCGTGGGCTTCGATCATGGTCGTTCAGGTCACTTGGCTTCGGTCTTGCTGCCGTCCTGGTGCCATTCGTAGACCACGAAGTTGAAGTCCTTCAGATCGCCTTTCTCGTCGAACGACAGCTGACCGGTGGGCGTGTCGAAGGTGTTGCTGCGCAGGGCTTCGGCCACCTTGTCGGTGTCGGTGCTGCCGGCCTTCTCGATGCCTTCGGCCATCACCTGTACCGCAGCGTAGGAGGGGAATACGAACGGGCCGCTCGGGTCCTGCTTCTTCGCCTTGAAGGCCTCGACCAGTTGCTGGTTGCGAGGGTCCTGATCGAAGGATTTCGGCAGGGTGACGTACAGGCCTTCCGAAGCCGGGCCGGCGATCGCCGTGATCTCGGTATGGCCGACCCCTTCAGGGCCCATGAAGCGCACGTCCAGGCCTTTCTCTTTCGATTGACGCAGCAGCAGGCCCAGCTCGGGGTGGTAGCCGCCGTAATAGACGAAATCCACGCCCTCGCGCTTGAGCTTGGCGATCAGCGAGGAGAAGTCCTTGTCGCCGGCATTGACGCCCTCGAACAGCCCGACCTTGACGCCCTTGTCTTCCAGGGTCTTCTTGACGGCCGTGGCGATGCCTTCGCCGTACTGCTGCTTGTCGTGAATCACGGCGACGTTTTTCGGTTTGACGTTGTCGGCGATGAAGTTGCCGGCGGTGGGGCCTTGCAGGCTGTCGAGGCCGATGGTGCGGAAGATCAATTCATAGCCGCGAGAAGTGATGTCCGGGCTGGTGGACGCCGCGGTAACCATCAGGATGCCTTCGTCTTCGTAGATGTCCGAAGCCGGCTGGGTCGAACTGGAGCACAGGTGACCGACGACGAAGCTGACGCCGTCATTGACGATCTTGTTGGCCACGGCCACGGCCTGCTTGGGATCGCAGGCATCGTCGTACACCACGCCTTCGAGCTGCTGGCCATTCACGCCGCCGGCCTTGTTGATCTGCTCGATGGCCATCTGCGCGCCGATGAACTGCATGTCGCCATACTGCGCGACAGGGCCCGTGACGGGACCGGCCAAGGCGATGCGAATGTTATCGGCGGCAAGCGTGTAGCTGGCCGCTCCGGTCAAAGCGATGGCCAGGAAAAGTTTGGAAAGACGCTGGTTGGTCTTCATATGCGCTCCGTTGACTCATTATTGTTGGAATCTGCTGGCTGCAGTCTCGTTAAGGGACGAACATCCTCAAACGATGCGGCAACTGTACCGGCACAGTGTAGAAGCGTCATCGCCTATTTGCACAGCCGGCATCGATTCGTTTGATGAGGGCTCTGCGACCGCTATCATGTCGCCTTTCGAATCGAGTGAGCCCCCATGACCGAAGAAGCAGGCACTCTCTATGCCAAGTTGCTAGGCGAAACCGCGGCGATCAGCTGGCAGGAACTGCAACCCTTTTTTGCGCGTGGCGCTTTGTTGCAGGTGGCAGGCGACTGTGACCTGGTCGAAGCCGCGCTGGCCGTGGCTCAGGACGACGGCGACAAGGTGGCGCAATGGATGGCGAGCGGCCAGCTTGGCCGGCTCGAAGTCGAGCAGGCGCAGGACTGGCAGGCCCGCGACCCGGACCTGTGGGCCGTGGTGATCGCGCCCTGGGTCCTGGTGCAGGAGCGCGGTTCGCGGCCTGCCCTGCACTGAAATGGGGCGTTGTGCTCGAGCTGTAGCGATCATGCTCACGCCACTTTCTTGCACACGTCCTTGCGGTTGGGCATTTCCTTGCATTTCTCGCCGAGCACGCGGAATTCGCTTTCGTTGCGTTTCAGCTTGTTGGCCAGCATCTTCTCGACGATGAACAGCTCCTCCGAACCCAGGTGGCGCTCGGCCTGCTCGATGGCGGTGAGCGCCGCATCCTCATTGCCGCTGCCCAGGTGTTGGTTGATCAGCTGTTCGTAGACGCCGGGACCGGCCAGCGACCAGTCGCTGATCGCCTTCAACTGGGCCAGCGCCTGTTTCCTTTCGCCGGCCGCCATGTGCACGTTGAACAGGCTGCGGCGTATGCCGGGCTGGTTCGCCACCGGCGAGCGAAGCGCGCGCTGGGCGAGCGCCCGGGCATCCTTCAGGTTCTTCTGGCCCAGGGCCTCGTTGGCGCCATAGGCATTGCGGTAGGCTTCCAGCGAGGCCTTCACCGTCGGGTTGTCGCGGACCTTGCGCCAGCTGCGCTTGTCGACCCGGCCGTAGCGTTGCTCGTCGTACTCGCGCTGCAGGTACTGGCGCAGATCGGTATCGCGGCGTTGCGCGGACATGTGCGAGCGCGTCAGGTGCTCGCCCACGGCGGTGACCGTGGTCGCCAGCCCTTGGTTGAGGAAGGTATCGATCTCTTGCGTGAAGCTGTTGAGGTCGAGCCGCTTCAGCGAATCCTGCATGGCGCCTTTGCGGGCCTGGAGGAAGCTGCCGAGGACCGGCTTCTGCTTGCCTTGGAAGTCCTCAAGCCGCTGCAGGCTGTGGCTCGCGCCCCGCGGTGCATAGTTGGCCTTGACCAGCAGGTCGGTGCCGAGCAGGTCGGCCTGGTCTTCCTGGGCGCGGCCCCATGCGGTGTTCCAGACGTTGTCCGAGAAGGTGTTGGCCAGCGCGGTATAGAGCACCGTGTCGCCGATGACCTTCTGGGTGGCCTGCGGGTCCTTGCTGATCAGCGTCCATTGCGAGGCGCCGCGCTGCAGCCGCGTGTCGGCCACCGTCGCGGCGATCACGGCGGTGGTGGCGATGTTGGTGAGCAGTTCGCGCTGCTGGTCGAAGGCCAGTCGCCGGTCGTGATGGCGCAGCAGCACGTGGCTCATTTCATGGGCCAGCATGGCGGCGATCTCGTCTTCGCTTTCCACGCCTTCGAGCATGCCCAGGGGCACGAACAGGTTGCCGTAGGGATCGGCCGAGGGGCCGAAGGTGTAGCTGTCGATCACTTTCACCTGCAGGGGCGGCAGTTCCCCGGGCCAGCCCTTGCCGAGCCGCACGACGATGCTCTGCAGGTAGGTTTGCAGGGCGGGGATCACCACCAGGTTCTGCTGGCGGATCTCGTTGGCCGGCAGGCTGCGGCCATCGTAGCTCAGGCGCAGGTTCTGGCCGTGCTGGCGGTCGAGCGCGAAGTGCCTGCGCACTTCCTCCTGTTCCAGGTATTTGCCCTGGAAATTGCTCTGGGTGCTTTTGCCGGCGAGGTTGATGATCGCGTCCGGGGCGCCCTGGAGCGTGGCGCAGCCGGGCAGTGCGGACACCAGCATGGCCAGCAGCAAGGTCTTTACGTCAGGGTTTCGCACAGCCTGCTCCATAGCCGATGGTGGACAGGTTGGTGGCGCTTTCGGCCTTGCCCCTGGGCAGCCTGGCGCACGGCATGGGAACGGTCTTGCCCTCGTTCAGCCGAACGTCGACGCCGTCGAGCCAGACGCGCTGGCCGTCGATCTCGACCTGCACCAGTTCGAGGTCTTCGTTCCACTGCAGCGCCGCCAGCGGCGTGGCGGGCAGTTCGGTGCGCGGCTGCTTGCGCAGGAGCCGACCGGTTTCGTCCAGCAGGGCGACCGGATCGCTGACGTACTGCACCACGGCCAGTTCGGCAGCGTGGCCGATACCGCCGAGCAACAGGCCGAAGAGCACGATGAAGGGTTTATGCATGGGGACTCCTTTCACGAAAGTTGTTAGCGCCAGATGTTGCGTGGCGGCTCGTCGGCCTGTTGTCCAGGCAGCAGCAGGCCGATCAGCAGCAGAAGGCCGAGGATGTTCACCGGGGTGATGCGCAGCGTGTAGAGCAGCCAGCTGAGCGCGAACAGGAGCGCAACCGTGCAGAGCGGGATTGCGATGCCGCGCCGGCTGCGCGATTGGAACCAGAGGACGAAGAGCACGAACGCCATTTCGAACAGGTCGAGCACGTCGATCTCGGTGTCGAATACGGTAGGCGGCGTACTGAAGTAATCCATTCCGTACTGGAGCAGGTTGTCCAGCGCCATCGCATGGGCATAGACGCCCGGCAACTGGCCGTGGACAGGGGAGAGGGTGCGGTCCTTGGCGGAGGCGATATCTGCGCCGACCAGTACCAGGCGGTCGGCCAGCAATTCGCGCAGCAGGTCCTTTTCCTCGGGCACTGTGGTGGCCAGGGTGCTGGCGGTGATGGTCAGGTGATAGGGATGCAGTGTTTCGGCGGGGCGGCTGATCCGCCAGAAGATGGCCTGCAGCACCTGTTCCAGGGCCTGGCGCCAGGCGCCATGTTCTGCCGTGTGCTCACTCATGTCGCTTACGTGGCGCTGCTCTCGCGGCAGACCACGCCCCCATTGCAGCGCCATCGGCGGCTCCGCGCCGGCCAGTATCGGCGTTTCCGGCAGCGGACCGCAGGCGTGCCGGCGGCAATGGGCGCGGTACAGCGCGAAGGCGGCGCTGTCCATCCAGCCTATGTTCGTTTCCGCAGCCAGGGGGTACTGGTCCTGATAGCCGCTCCAGCTCACCAAAGCCGGCTGGCTGGCGGCGGCAAGCTCGGACAGCGTGGGGATGTCCGCCGTGCCCATGCTGGCCAGGTACAAGGGGATGGCCGCGTCCTGATAGCGCTCGAAAACATTGCTCAGCAACTGGCTGCTGTCGTTGCCGCGACCCTGTGAATGGTCGTAGCTGTACATCAGGTCCACCATCACGGCGGCGGGGCGGTAGGCCAGCAACTGGCGAAAGAGCTTGCTCTGTTCGGCGTAGGGCAACGGCCAGTGGCTGTCGCGCTGGCGCAGGTAATCGTCGTCGATGAGGACGACGGCGATGCGTTGCCGGGCGCCCTCGTCGTAGCCGTTGGCCAGGAGCTGGTTCAACAGGCGGGCGGAAGCTGCGTCGGTCGCGCTGGTGAGACCGAAAGGGTCGAGGAGGATGACGATCAACCCGCCGAGGCCGGCCAGCAGGGAAAACTTGCGCAGGAAGGCTGGCACTCGATCGATCCTTGATGATGGCTAAGTGATATCAAGGAATGTTCGGTGAACTGCTCCGCAAAAGTCAAACGTTACTGGGGGGCTCGGAGGCCGTTCAGCCACGCACCCAGCGCTGGCGCGCCCAGCCGCTGAGGCTGTCCACCGCCAGTACCATCAGCAGCATCGCCAGGATGACCGTCGAGGCCTGGGCTTCCTGGAACAGGCTGAGGCTCATGTAGAGCATCTGGCCCAGGCCGCCGGCCCCGACGAAGCCCAGCACGCTGGCCATGCGGATGTTGTTTTCCCAGCGGTACAGGATGTAGGCCACCAGTTGTGGCCAGATGGTCGGCAGGGTGCCGTAGCAGAACGCCGCGATGCGCCCGCTGCCGGCCATGCGCAGCGCTTCGGTGGGTGCGGCCGGGGTGTTTTCCAGCGCCTCGGCGAACAGCCGTCCCAGCACGCCGGCGGTGTGCAGGGCCAGCGCCAGGGTGCCGGCATTGGGGCCAAGGCCGGCGGCCAGTACCATCAGTGCGGCCCAGACCAGTTCCGGAATCGCGCGCAGGGCATTGAGCAGCAGCCGCGAAATCGCCTGGGCGACGGCGCCGAAGCGATTCGCCGCGGGCAGCGCCAGCAGCAGGCCGAGCAGCGCCGCCAGCAAGGTGCCGATGGCCGACATGGCCAGGGTTTCCAGCGCGCCGTAGCCGATGGCGCGCAGGTGCACCGGCGACAGGTCGGGCGCCATGAAGCCGGCGGCGTAATCGGCCATCTGCCCGAGCCCTTGCGGGCTTAACAGCGCGCTGGCCTCCAGTTGAAGGAATGCGAACGAGGCGATCACCGCAGCGATCAGGGCCATCGGAATCAACAGGCGCGACAGCAGCTTCATGCGAACCTCCAGCGCAGCAGGCGGCTGAGCAGGTCGGCCAGCAACACCAGCAGCAGGAAGGTCAGCAACATGCTCGCCACTTCGCCTCCGGCGAACATGCGCATGGAGAGATCCATTTGCTGGCCAAGCCCGCCGGCGCCGACGAAGCCCATCACCACCGAGGCGCGGATGGCGCACTCCCAGCGGTAGACGCTGTAGGACAGCATCTCCGAGGTGGCCTGCGGGAGCACACCATAGAAGAAGGCCTGCAGCCGCGAGGCGCCGGCACCCAGCAGCGCACGGGCCGGTAGTGGGTCCACCGATTCGAATATTTCCGCATAGACCTTGCCGAGCATGCCGGCGTAGGTGATGGCGATGGCCAGCACCCCCGCGGTCGGACCGAGGCCCACCGCACGCACGAACAATAACGCCCAGACGATTTCCGGCACGCTGCGCAGCACGATCAGCAAACCGCGAACCGGCCAGCGCCCCGCACGGCTCCACCAGGCGGGGCGACCGCCGCGGATAAGTGCGGAAACCGACAGGGCGCGGGTGGCGACAAGCGCGCAGGGCAGCGCCACCGCCAATGCCAGCGCCATGCCGGCTGTGGCGATGGCGAGGGTTTCCAGCGTGGCTTGCAACAGCAGCGCGAGAAATTCGCTGCCGTGCTCGGGGGGCCAGAAACCGGACAGGAAGATGCCCATGGTCTCCGCGTTGCTGCCATCGAAGAGCACGCCGATATCCAGCTCGCTCAGCTTCAGCCCGGGCCACAGCAACGCCAGCGCCAGTACCAGCGTCAGCAATCGTGGAAAAGCCGCGGGATCGCGTTGAGCAGGCGAGGAGGTCAGCATCGAGGGAGGTTCGGCACCTGGGATGCGACCGGTTCCGCGGGGCGCTGTTCCAGTTGCTCGTTGGCATAGAGTGCCGTCAGCTCTTCGGGTCGTAGCGCCTCGGCCGGTTTGTCGAACAGGATTTGACCGGCGCGCAAGCCGATGATGCGTGGAAAATGCGCCAGCGCCAGGTCCACCGCGTGCAGGCTCGCCACCAGCGTGGCGTTGCGGCGTTGCGCCTCCTGGTTGAGCAGGCCAAGCGTGTGATCGGACAGCACCGGATCCATGGCCGAAACCGGTTCGTCGGCCAGGATCAGTTCCGGCTGCTGGTAGAGCATCCGGGCGATGCCGACGCGCTGCAACTGGCCGCCGGAAAGCTGGTCGCAGCGCACGTAGAGCTTGTCCGACAGGTCCAGTCGGGCGAGCGCTTCGGCCGCGCCGCTGCGGTCCAGCGGGTAGATGAGGCTGAGCAGGCTTCTGGGTAGCGACCAGCGCCCCAGGCGTCCTGCCTGCACCGCGGTGACGACTCGCTGGCGCGGCGGCAGCGGCGGCGCCTGATGGACCAGGCCGATACGCGCACGCAGCTTGCGAAGCCTGAATGAGCCTTCACCCCACGGTTGTTCGCCGAGCAGGGAGAGCTGGCCGCGGTCGGGCTTCAGCCCGGTCGCCAGCAGACGCAGCAGCGTGGTCTTGCCTGCGCCGGACGGACCGATGATGGCGATGCGTTCGCCTTGTGCGGCCTGGATATCGATCCCCGACAGCGCCGTTTGCCCGCTGGCGTGGGTATGGCCCACGCCGGACAGGCTGAACGCCGGGTTCGATTCGATGGCGCGCCGGTCATCCTGTACCGAGGCAGCGGCGAAGGTGCTCATCCGAGGACAGGGACCGGCATTACTTGAGCAGGCCGGCTGCGCGAGCAGCTTCCTCGATGCCCTCGTAGTTTTCCGGCTTGGTCTCGATGAAGCGGCTGGCGGCCTGCAGGTCGAGGATGGCCTTGTGCTCGGGGTTGGCCGGATCGAGGGCGAGGAAGGCCGCCTTGATATTCTCGACCAGTGCCGGGTCGAGGTTGCCGCGTACCGTCCAGTTGTAGTCGTAGTAAGGCGGCGTGGTGGAGATCACCCGAACCTTGTCGGTGTCGACCTTGCCGGCGGCGACCAGCTTGTCCCATACCGAGGCGTTGAGCACGCCGGCATCGGCCTTGCCGGCCTCGACCCAGGCGGCGGTGGCGTCATGGGCGCCGGAATAGGCGATGCGCTTGAAGAACTGCTCGGGCTGGATGCCGTCCTTGATCATGAAGTAGCGGGGCATCAGGCTGCCGGACGTGGAGGAGACGGAGCCGAAGGCGAAGGTCTTGCCTTTCAGGTCCTGCAGCGACTGCACGTCCGGGTCGGCGGTGATGAACTTGCTGGTGAACTGCTCATCCTGCTCGCGCTGTACCAGAGGAATCGCATCGCCGGTCTTCAGGCGGGTCTGCACGAAGGTGAAACCGCCCAGCCAGGCCAGGTCGAGACGATCGGAGGCCAGGGATTCGACCACTGCGGCATAGTCGGAAACCGGAGTGAACTTCACCGGCATGCCCAGCTGTTGTTCGAGGTATTCGCCCAGCGGCTTGAACTTGCGGATCAGTTCGGTCGGGGCTTCATCGGGAATGGCGGACACCCGCAGCGTTTCGGCAGCGTGTGAAGTGACAATAGTCAGGGAAACGGCAAGGCCGGCAACGGCTGCCAAGGTGCGCTTCAGCATTGTGGTTCTCCGGTTCAATAGCGGAAAAAGCGCCGAATTATAGGGTGAGTGACAGGGCCGGGGGCAAGCGGCTTGATACCGGCCGAAAGAAACCGGAGGGCAGAAGAAACGCAAGGCGGCAGATTCGATCAGAACAGAACCCGTTCACCAGGCGCAGACGTCGCGCCTCGCAGAGGTACGCAGAGATGCCCGCACTACAAGGATTCATTCCGCCCTACATTCTCGACCGCATCATCAGGAACGGTTCGCAGCACCAGCGTCAGTGCGCGCTGGGCACGCTGGCCCACGTGCAGCAGCTGTTGCCCAACCCCGGCCCGCCGCGTCAGCGACCGGGCAATACGCTGCTGGCGGAGCGAGGCCGGCCCGGACAGCCCTTGCGCAGCGTCCATGACGCCCAGCGGCTGATGCAGTTGCCTGGAAAGGAAGTCCGCACCGAGGGCCAGCCGCCGACCGGCGACGATGCCGTGGACGAAGCCTACGAGGCGCTGGGGACTACTTACGCCTTCTTCTGGGAGGCATTCGGCCGGGACTCGATCGATAACCGGAGCTTTCCGCTGGTCGGGACGGTGCACTACGGCGAAGGCTACGAGAACGCCTTCTGGAACGGTGCGCAGATGGTGTTCGGTGACGGCGACGGCGAGATCTTCCAGCGCTTCACCCGGTCGCTGGATGTGGTGGCCCACGAGCTGGCGCACGGCATCACCGAAAGCGAGGCGGGGCTGGTGTATTTCAACCAGTCCGGCGCGCTGAACGAATCCGTGTCCGATGTGTTCGGCGTGCTCACCCGGCAGTTCTCGCTCGGGCAGACGGCGGACCAGGCCGACTGGCTGATCGGCGCCGACCTGCTGACCGAGAAGGTCCAGGGCGTGGCCCTGCGCTCGATGGCCAACCCCGGCAGAGCCTATGACGACCCCTTGCTGGGCAAGGACCCGCAGCCCGGCCACATGCGCGATTTCGTCGATACGCGCGACGATAACGGCGGGGTACACATCAATTCCGGCATTCCCAACCATGCGTTCTACCTGCTGGCGATGGCGCTGGGCGGCCATGCCTGGGAGAGGGCCGGGCACATCTGGTATGACACCCTTTGCGACCGGCGCCTGGCCAACGACGCGGATTTCGTGGCGTTTGCCCGGTTGACCCTGGATAACGCAGCGAATCGCTTCGGTGTGTCGAGCCCCGAGCGGCAGGCTGTCGAGCAGGCCTGGGCGGATGTCGGTGTCACAGCAATCTGAGGAGGCTCAATGAACATGAAACAGCTACCGAAGTTGGGCGACGACACCACTCTGCGGCTTTCGCGGCAGGGGGGCGTGGCAGCGATACAGGCGCTCAGCCGACCGCGGGAGATCGAGTTTGCCCAGTGCAGCGAGCAGCAGCGCGGGCAGATCTGCTCGGTGCTGGAAGGCTGCCTGCCTCTGGCGAGCGGCGTCAGTGGGCGCGGCGATCAGCGCTACTACCAGATCGAGCTGCGCTATCGCGAACACGAGCAGGACGACGAAATGGTGTTGCGGATACCCGAAGAGCAGGCCCCTGGCGAGCTGGTGCGGCTGTGGGACAAGGGCGAGGTGCTTTGAGCGGGCAGGTTGAAGCCAGCCGGGTTGCGGCTAGGGCCTGTTCCCGTTTCATCGCGTCCGCGCCGGAGCCTGTTTTTGCGCGAGGCAAGGCACGAGGAGCGAAGTTTGGTCGTTTCAAATAAGCGACGAGAAACGCCGCATCGCGCAAACACAGGCCCGGCCCTTCGGGTTGCGCGGCAAATATCGCCAAGCGGCGTTGCGGGACTTGGCAAGGGAACCACCATTGCCTGCGTCCCGCGCCTTGCCTGGCGATATTTGGCGCAGCAACGCGGAATGCGCTGAAATGGGAACAGACCCTAAAATCCTTCCCTTCGCTTTCCAGGAGCAATAACCCATGTCCGACCTGCCATCCATTGCCTTCGCCGGTATCGGCCTGATGGGCCTTCGCATGTGCCGCCGACTGATCGCGGCCGGCTTCCCCTTGACGGTGTGGAATCGCTCCCCGGACAAATGCGCCCCGCTCGTCGAGGCGGGTGCGCGGCAGGTGGGCAGCCCCGCCGAGCTTTGTGCGGCGGCCGATATCGTGCTGCTCTGCCTGGCCGATACCGCTGTGGTGCGCGAGGTGGTGTTCGGCATTGGCGGCATCGTCGAGGGCGCGCGGGCCGGGCAGGTGCTGGTGGATCATTCCAGCCTGGAGCCGGCCGCCACCCGCGCCATGGCCGCCGAACTCGAGTCGCGCAGCGGCATGCGCTGGGTCGATGCGCCGGTATCCGGTGGCACGGCGGGAGCCGAGGCGGGCAGCCTGGCGATCATGGCCGGTGGCCGCGCCGATGTCGTCGAGCGGGTGCGACCGGTCCTGATGCATCTGGGCCAGCGGCTTACGCACATGGGCGAGATCGGCGCCGGCCAGGTGACCAAGGCCTGCAACCAGATGATCGTCGCCTGCAATGCGCTGGTGATTGCCGAAGTGGTGGCGCTGGCCGAACGCTCAGGCGTCGATGCCAGCCTGATCGCGCCGGCGCTGGCCGGTGGTTTCGCCGATTCCAGGCCGTTGCAGATCCTTGCGCCGCAGATGGCCAGCAGTGAGTTCGAGCCGATCAAATGGCACGTGCGCACCCTGCTCAAGGACCTGGATACGGCGGTGCAGCTATCCCGTGAGGAAGGCAGCGCCACACCCATGACTGGCCTGGCCGCGCAGCTGATGCGTTTGCACGGTAGCCAGGGCCATCTCGAGCAGGACCCGGCAACGCTGGTGAAGATGTATCGGGAGCAGGATCGATGAGAATCGCCGCCAACCTGTCCATGCTGTTCACCGAACTACCCCTGGCCGACCGCGTGCTGGCCGCCCGCACGGCCGGTTTCGATGGCGTGGAAATCCAGTTTCCCTACGAGCTGCCGGCGATCCGCCTGAAAGAGCTGCTCGAACGCGCCGGCCTGCCGTTGGTGCTGATCAACCTGCCCGCCGGCGACCTGCTGCAGGGCGGCGCCGGCCTGGCCGGCGTACCGGCGCGACAGGACGAATTCGACGTCGCCTTGCGCGATGCGCTGACCTACGCGGCCATGGCCCGGCCACTGTGCGTGAACGTGCTGCCGGGCCGGCTGGCTGAAGGCGTGAGCCGCGAGCAGGCCCTGACGACGCTGGCCGACAACCTGCGCAAGAGCGCCGAAGCTTTCGCATTGCTGGGCATCCGTGTGCTCTGCGAAGCGATCAACCCGCTGGACATGCCGGGCTTCCTGATCAACACGCCCGAGCACCTGCGGGCATTGCTGGAACGGGTCGACCATCCCAACTGCCAGGCGCAGCTGGATCTCTACCACATGGCTCGTCAGCAGCTGGACGTGGAGGCCGGCATTCGCCTGCTGGGCGAGCGCATCGGTCATGTGCAGTTCGCCGACTGTCCCGGACGCGGTGCGCCGGGGTCGGGCGAACTGTGTTTCGAACCGTTGCTGAAAGCACTGCAGGAGGGCGGTTATCACGGCTGGCTGTCCGCCGAATACCGGCCCGATGCGCAGGGCACGGCGGCGAGCCTGGGTTGGCTGGCGACCTGGCGGCAGCGCTGAACCCATCGCATCGTGCGGCATAAGCAAGGCTGATGGTCACAGACAGGCGCGTGACAGCGTTCTAGAGTCGTACTCGAATACCGGTCGGTCACGGTCGGCGAATAACAATAAAGCGAGAGTGACGTCATGCAGCAATCCACCCAAGCCGCAAACGCCTGGCGCGTGCTGTTCCTGCTGTTCCTGGCGAACCTGTTCAACTTCTTCGACCGGACCATTCCGGCGATCATCAACGAACCGATTCGCCTGGAATGGGATCTCAACGATTTCCAGCTGGGGCTGATCGGTACCGTATTCACCATCGTCTACGCCATTGCCGGCGTGCCCCTGGGGCGCATGGCCGACAACGGCTCGCGGCGCAAGATCATGGGCTGGGGGCTCACCGCCTGGAGCGGCCTGACGGCGATCAACGGGCTGGCCTGGAACTTCTGGAGCTTCCTGCTGATTCGCATGGGCATCGGCATCGGCGAAGCCAGCTACGCGCCGGCGGCCAACTCGCTGATCGGCGACATGTTCCCGGCGCACAAGCGGGCCCGTGCCATGGGCATCTTCATGCTGGGCCTGCCGCTGGGGCTGCTGCTGGCGTTCTTCACCATCGGCTGGATGGTCCAGGCGTTCGACAGCTGGCGTGCACCCTTCTTCATCGCCGCGGTGCCGGGGCTGATCCTGGCGGTGTTCCTGTTCTTCATCAAGGAGCCGCAGCGTGGCGCCGCGGAGACGGTGAAGGTGTCCCAGGAGCAGGTCCGGAATCCGATCCGCAAGGTGCTGGCGATCCGTACCTTCTGGTGGCTGATCATGGCCGGCCTGGCGTTCAACTTCGCCACCTATGCGAGCAACGGCTTCATGGTGCCGATGCTGATGCGCTACTTCGCCGTGCCGCTGGTGGAAGCCTCGGTGGCGACCGGGGTGATCGTCGGCGTGACCGGGCTGGTGGGGTTGACGCTGGGCGGCTGGATCGCCGACCGTATCCACGCGCGCTATGCGCGCGGGCGTCTGCTGTTCGCCACCGCCAGCATGCTGGTGGCGACCCTGTGCACCGGTTGGTCGCTGCTGGCAGGGCAGATCGAGGTCGGCCTGTTCGTCGCCGTGTTCAGTATCGGCTGGCTGTTCTCCTACACCTTCTATACCTGTGTCTACACCGCCATTCAGGACGTGGTCGAGCCGCGTCTGCGGGCGACTGCGATGGCGCTGTTCTTCGCCGGGCTGTACCTGCTGGGCGGCGGCATGGGGACCGTGGTGGTGGGGTTGCTGTCCGACCACTTCGCGCATGCCGCGATGCTTGCCGCCGGCGCCAGCGAGATGAGTGAGGCGTTTCGCGCGGTCGGCTTGCACGATGCGATGTATCTAGTTCCGGCGAGCTTGCTGTTGACCATGGTGTTCCTGTTCTGCGCATCGCGGAGTTTTTGCCAGGATGCCAAGCGGATGGCAGAGGGGATGGCGGCGGATGCGCCTGAAGGGGAGGCTGTTCCGGCTTGACGGGGAGCTTCGCTCCATTACTGGCCAAATTCTTGGCTAGGTGATAGGGACGAAGGTTATTGAGATTTGGTGATCGGGTTGCTGGGACTCGGTGCCAAGCCGTTATCCGGGGGCTGATACTTCTGGTTTCGCCCTGCTGGGCGAGTCACTTTTGCCAGTCGCGACAAAAGTAACCAAAAACGCTTGCCCCTACATCCGGCCCTGCGCTGCGCGCAGGGTTCGTTCGCTCCACCGCTGCTCCAGGGGCCGGCTTACAAGGGCCGTCCCTGGCCCTTTAAGCGGGGACGCCTAGTCCTCTCGCCGCATCCATGCGGCTCGCTCCCTTACGCAACGGTTCCACTCACCCTCCTGAAAGGGGCGGTTGGTGTCGTCTGTTAACTCGTGCAAAAAAGCAAAGCCAACCAAGCGAACACCAGCGGCCTTCCAGGCGACTCGGACTCCTTTCCCCGTCAGGAGGCCGAGTGGAGGTGTTGCGCAGGGGGACGCGAGGCAGGACGCCGAGCGAGGAGCGAAGGACGGGGCCGCCTAGGCAGGGACGTCCCTTCGTGACGGCCCCCGGAGCAACACCGGAGCGAGGGGAGTCTGGCCGCAGGCCAGACCCGGATGTCGGGGTGGCCTTCTCTTTGGTTACTTTCTCTTGGCCAGACAAGAGAAAGTGACTCGGCAGGGGGCCGAAACCAGATGTGTCACCATGCTCGATAAGCGATTTTAACCACCGAAACCTGAGTCGCCTTTCGACAATCAACCTGCACCCAACCCCCACCTCCATTACACTGCGTGGCCGTTTTTCTGCACCCGGACCGCCCCATGCAAGACCTCACCCCCGCCCATGCCTGTGGCATCGACTTCGGCACTTCCAATTCCACCGTCGGCTGGTGGCGCCCGGGTGCCGATCCGCTGATCGCGCTGGAAGGGGAACAGCCGACATTGCCCTCGGTCGTGTTCTTCAATTTCGAGGAACGGCGCCCGGTCTATGGCCGCCAGGCGCTGGACGAATACCTGGAAGGCTACGAAGGCCGGCTGATGCGTTCGCTCAAGAGCCTGCTGGGTTCCAAGCTGCTGAAGAGCGAAACCACGGTGCTGGGCAGCGCCATGCCGTTCAAGGACATCCTTGGTCTCTTCCTCGGCACGCTCAAGACCCGGGCCGAATCAGCAGCCGGTCGACCGTTCGAGCAGGCGGTGCTGGGGCGGCCGGTGTTCTTCGTCGACGACGATCCCCAGGCCGACCGTGAAGCCGGCGATACCCTGGCGAATGCGGCGCGCAAGATCGGTTTCAAGGAGGTCTCGTTCCAGTACGAGCCCATCGCGGCCGCCTTCGACTACGAATCGCGCATCGAGCGGGAGGAGCAGGTGCTGATCGTCGATATCGGCGGGGGTACTTCGGATTTTTCCCTGGTGCGGCTGTCGCCCGAACGGCGCAACGTCGACGATCGCCAGTCCGATATTCTCGCCACTGCCGGCGTGCACATCGGCGGGACTGATTTCGACAAGCAGTTGAGTCTGCAGGGCGTGATGCCTTTGTTCGGCTATGGCAGCCGGATGAAAAGCGACGCGCCGATGCCCACCAGCACCCACATCAACCTGGCCACCTGGCACACCATCAACGCAGTCTATGCGGCGGCTTCGCAACGGGCGCTGCAGAGCATGCGCTACGACATCCTCGACCCCACCGGCATCGACCGACTGTTCCGCCTGATCGACCAGCGTGCCGGCCACTGGCTGGCGATGCAGGTGGAGCAGGGCAAGATCGAGCTGACCGAGGCGGATCGCTATCCCATCGACTTCCAGCGCATCGAGCCAGGCTTGCAGGTGGAACTGACCCGCTGCGCCTTCGAGAACGCCATCGCGTCGTTGCTCGTGCGCATCGCCGGCAGTGTCGACCAACTGCTGGCCGATGCCGGCGTGCAGCATGACGCCGTGGATACGGTGTTCTTCACCGGCGGTTCCAGCGCCATTCCCGCGCTGCGCCAGCGTATCGCCCAGCTGTTGCCGCGTGCGCGGCATGTCGAGGGCAACCGCTTCGGCAGCATTGGCAGCGGTCTGGCCATCGAGGCACACAAGCGCTACGGCTGAGCAGCGGGCCGCGCTGAAACCCGCTGTCATACAAACTTCATGATTGTTCGTCAGCGCCGAGGCTAGCCTGTGGCTCCCGGGATTGCCGCTCCGCTGGAGCCTCGTCAAGGAGCCATCATGGCCTATCGAATCCGCCCCCGATGCAACGTCGCCAAGGAAGTCCGCAGCGCTGCGCTGGATCGCATCGGCGAAGCCCGGCGCGCGCTGAAGCTGCCGGCCGCACAGCGGGCCGAAGGCGTACATCAGGCGCGCAAACGCTTCAAGGAGCTACGCGCACTTCTGCGTCTGGTGCGTGAGCCGCTGGGCGACAGCTTCCAGCGTGAGAACCGCTGCGCGCGCGACCTGGGCAGGGCGCTGGCCGAGTCGCGTGAAGCCACGGCCATGCTGGAAAGCTGGGACGCGCTGGCCAAGACGCAGCGCAGTTTCTTCGCGGGTGATGCATTGCAACAGGTGCGTCAGCGCCTGGGCGAGCGGGCCGAACCGACGGCGAAGGGCGGAGCGCTCGAAGCGGATATCGAGCAGGCGTTGTCCGAGCTGCGCGACCTGGCCGGGCGAGCAAGCGAATGGCCGCTCGAAGGCAAGGGCTTCGCTCTCTTGAAAGGAGGGCTGGAACGCAGCTATCGCGAGGGGCGCCGGGATCTCGCCCGTGCGCAGCGCACCCCTGATGCCGAAAATCTGCACGAATGGCGCAAGCGCGTGAAGGACCAGTGGTATCACAGCCAGTTGCTCGCGCCGTGCTGGCCGCAGGATTTCAAGCGTCGGTGCAGACACCTCAAGCGCCTGGCCGATGATCTCGGTGACGATCATGATCTGGCGATGATGGGGCAACTGCTCGCGGACGAGCCGGCGCTGTTCGGTGATGAGGCGACGCGCGAACGGCTGGCGGCGCTGATCGAGGAGCGGCGTGCCGCGCTGCAGGCTGCGGCGTTCGCGAGCGGACAGCGGCTGTATGCCGAGTCGCCCAAGGCGCTGGTAAAGCGCATCGAGGCCTACTGGCGGATTGCCCGCGCCGAGCGTGATTGAGCGGCAGTGCTTTGCAGCCTCGAGGGCGCGGCTCCCACAAAAGTACTGATGGTTCCCATGCTCCTGCGTGGGAACCCCAGCCGCAGTACTCGACGCCCTGTGACGCGAAGCCCGCACGCTGCGCGCCCACGCAGAAGCATGGACGCGATCATGCATCGCTGGCGTAGCGCCGCCCTCGGCGCGAAGCTTTTCAGCGTTCAGGTATCAGCCGGCGACCAGAACCCGAATGGCTTCCAGACGTAGCGCGGCCTTTTCCAGAGCCGCCAGGCCTTCTTCACGCTGCTTGCGCAGGGCTTCGATCTCGCTGTCGCGAACGCTGGGGTTGACCGCTTGCAGCGCGGTCAGACGGGCCAGTTCCTCGTCCAGGCTGGCCTTGAGGCGCTGCTGACCCTGAGCCACGCGTTCGGCGTGGCGCGGGGCTACCTTGGCTTCGGCGACGGCGATCTGCGCCGTGAGCTGGTCGCGCTGGGCCTGCACGAACTTGTTGGCGCTGGCCCGTGGCACGCTTTCCAGCTGGTCATTGAGTGTCTCGAAGGCAACCTTGGCGGCCAGGTCGTTGCCGTTGGCGTCCAGCAGGCAGCGCAACGCCAGCGGCGGCAGGAATCGGCTCAATTGCAGTGCGCGTGGCGCTACCACTTCGCTGACGAACAGCAGTTCCAGCAGCACGGTGCCGGGCTTGAGCGCCTTGTTCTTGATCAGCGCCACGGCGGTGTTGCCCATGGAGCCGGACAGCACCAGGTCCATGCCGCCCTGCACCATGGGGTGTTCCCACGTGAGGAACTGCATGTCCTCGCGGGCCAGGGCCTGCTCGCGATCGTAGGTGATGGTCACGGCCTCGTCGTCACCGAGCGGGAAGCTGGCGTCGAGCATCTTCTCGCTGGGACGCAGGATCAGGGCGTTTTCAGAGTGATCCTCGCTGTCGATGCCGAAGGCGTCGAACAGCTCTTCCATGTAGATCGGCAGCGCGAACTGGTCGTCCTGTTCCTCGATCGCTTCGACCAGCGCAGCACCCTGTTCGCCGCCCGCGGAGTTGAGCTCCAGCAAACGGTCGCGACCGGCATGCAGCTCGGCTTCCAGGCGCTCACGCTCGGTACGGGCTTCGTCGATCAGCTTGGCGAACTCTTCATCGTCACCTTCTTCAAGCTGGCTCAGCAGGCGCGGGCCGAACTGGTGCTGCAGGGCGTTGCCGGTGGGGCAGGTATTGAGGAAGGCGTTCAGCGCCTGGTGGTACCACTGGAACAGGCGCTCCTGCGGGCTGGTCTCCAGGTAAGGCACGTGCAGCTGGATCACGTGCGCCTGGCCGATGCGGTCGAGACGGCCGATGCGTTGTTCGAGCAGGTCGGGGTGTGCCGGCAGATCGAACAGCACCAGATGGTGGGCGAACTGGAAGTTGCGGCCTTCGCTGCCGATTTCCGAGCAGATCAGCACCTGCGCGCCGAACTCCTCATCGGCGAAGTAGGCGGCCGCGCGGTCGCGCTCGAGGATGCTCATGCCCTCATGGAAGACGGTCGCCGGGATGCCGGAGCGCACCCGCAGGGCGTCTTCCAGGTCCAGCGCGGTCTCGGCATGGGCACAGATGACCAGCACCTTGTACTTCTTCAGCATCTTCAGGGTATCTATCAGCCACTCGACGCGCGGGTCGAAGGTCCACCAGCGGTTTTGTCCGTCCGGCTCGTCCTGCTGGCTCTGGAAGGCGACTTCCGGATACAGCTCGACTCGCTCGTCCATCGGCAGTTCGAGGTATTCGACGGGGCAGGGTAGCGGGTAGGGATGCAGCTGGCGCTCGGGGAAACCACGCACCGCGGCGCGGGTGTTGCGGAACAGCAGGCGCCCAGTGCCGTGGCGGTCGAGCAGTTCGCGGATCAGGCGGCCGCTGGCGTCGATGTCGCCATCGGTGGCTGCCGCCAGCAACGCTTCGCCCTCGGCACCGAGGAACTCGTGGATGGTCTGGTGCGCGCGCTCGGATAGCCGGCCCTCGTCGAGCAGTTCCTGCACGGCTTCGGCGACCGGCTGGTAGCTGGCGCTTTCGGCGCGGAAGGCTTCCAGATCATGGAAGCGATTGGGGTCGAGTAGGCGCAGGCGGGCGAAGTGGCTTTCCTGGCCCAGTTGCTCAGGGGTGGCGGTCAGCAGCAGTACGCCCGGAATGACTTCGGCGAGCTGCTCGACCAGCCGGTATTCGGCACTGGCGTTTTCTGGGTGCCAGACCAAGTGATGCGCCTCGTCCACCACGAGCAGGTCCCAGCCGGCAGCGAAGGCGGCATCCTGGGCGCGCTCGTCGTCCTTCAGCCATTCCAGCGAGACCAGGGCCAGCTGGGTGTCTTCGAAGGGGTTGCTGGCATCGCTCTCGATGAAGCGTTCGTCGTCGAACAGCGCGACTTCCAGGTTGAAGCGACGACGCATCTCCACCAGCCACTGATGCTGGAGGTTTTCCGGCACCAGGATGAGTACACGCTTGGCGCGGCCGGAGAGCAACTGACGATGGATCACCAGGCCGGCCTCGATGGTCTTGCCCAGGCCCACTTCGTCGGCCAGCAATACCCGCGGCGCGATGCGATCGGCGACTTCACGGGCGATGTGCAGCTGATGCGCGATAGGTTGTGCACGTGCGCCGCCCAGGCCCCATAGCGAGGAGGTCAGCTGTTTGCTCTGGTTTTCCAGCGTGTGGTAGCGCAGCGTGAACCAGTTCAGCGGGTCGATCTGGCCGGCGAACAGGCGATCGCTGGCCAGGCGGAACTGGATGAAATTGGACAGCTGGGTTTCCGGCAGGGTGCAGGCTTCGTTCTGCGCGTTCAGGCCGTGGTAAATCAGCAGGCCATCGACGTCCTCGACCTCGCGCACGGTCATCTTCCAGCCTTCGAAATGGGTGACCTCGTCGCCTGGGGCAAAGCGCACGCGCGTCAGCGGGGCGCTGCGGGCTGCATATTGGCGGGTTTCGCCAGTGGCCGGGTAAAGCACGGTGAGCATCCGTCCGTCGAGCATCAGGATGGTTCCCAGGCCGAGTTCGGCCTCGCTGTCGCTGATCCAGCGTTGCCCCGGTAGATACTGCTGCGCCATGCTGCCTCCCGCTATGAAAAAAGCGCGCTATGGTAACGGAACACTGTCGTGAGAGCGACGACAGATGCTGATCGAACAACGGTAGCCCAGGGGTCGCGAAACGGGACCAGGCCCTAAAGCCCGCCGATAGTCGGCCGATCAATCGTTGAAAGGGAGAGTCACAATGCTGCCACCCATCCCCTCAGGCGTCATCCAGGTCACGGCCCAGCAGGATGTGGTCAAGCCCCGTCCGGACACGCCGCCGGTCACCCCGGTGCAGGCCAGCGCCAATGAAAGCGCGATCAGCCCGGACCGACGTCATCCCGATGATGGCGTGCAACTGCGGCAGGATGAGCAGCGTCGCCGGCAGCGCCGCGCTCGCCTCGCGGGGGAGGCGGAGGACGAACAGCCCGAGACGGATGATGCCGCCGAGCTGGAGGAACTGCCGCGTCAGGGGCGATGGGTGGATGTCGAGGTCTGACGCCCAATCCGCTCGCGCCTCGCTCGACTGGTCGGATGGCCAGTTGCAGTACCTGCCGCAGTGGGTCGATGCGAGAATGGCCGAGCAATGGCTGCGCGAGCTGCTGGTACGGACGCCCTGGGCCCAGCCGCAGCTGACACTCTATGGACGAACCGTCGCTGTGCCGCGGCAGGTCGCCTGGTACGGTGATGTCGATGCGCGCTACTGTTATTCAGGGCATACCCATGTGCCGCTGCCCTGGACGCCCTTGCTTAGCGAGATTCGCCGGCGGCTCGAAGAGCAGGTCGGCCAGCCGCTCAATGGCGTGTTGCTCAATCTTTATCGCGACGGGCAGGATGCGATGGGCTGGCACAGTGACGACGAAGCGGCCCTTGGGCCCGATCCGATGGTCGTCTCGCTCAGTCTCGGGGCCGCCCGGCGCCTGGATTTTCGCCGCAAGGGCGGCAGCCGGATCGAACATTCGATCCGGCTGGAACATGGTTCGCTGCTGGTCATGAGCGGTTCTACCCAGCATCATTGGCAGCACCAGATAGCCAGGACGCGCAAGGTGACCGCACCGCGCCTGAACCTGACCTTTCGTCTGATCCGCAACGAGTCCGAAACATGAGTAGTGATGTCAAGCTGATCGACTTCGGCGCCGAGCGCGACAAGCGCATCCATGACCTCAACGACAAGCGCCTCGCCGAAATGCGCCAGGCGTTCGAACAGGCCTTGCCGCTCGGCAAGGGCAAGCCAGCTGGCAAGTCGAAGAAGAAAAAGCCCGGCAAGCGTTAGGAATTGTTGCCGTTCGTCGCGAGTCGCGTTGCAGTGAGAAATGGCAACAGACCCTAACCGATTCGCCCGGGCAAATCCTCTCCCTCCGAACCATTCGCGTCGGTAATCGCTGGTATCCGTGACCGTACACGGGGATACCTACCCGCGAATGCCCTCTCGATACCCCTATTTCTTGATCCAGATCAGCAGAACGACTACCGCTCGGCGGGTGCGGGTCGGCTATTGACCCCGGTCAATTTATTCCTGCGATTAGGCCGGTAACTTGCAGCCATCGGACAGCGAAATGGCTTGGAGGAAAGAAATCATGTTCGTCGATAATGTGGTGCTCGCAGGGGTGGTCACGGTCGGCCTGATGGTCGCCTTCCTCGGCGGTTTCGGATATTTCATCTGGCGGGACGCGCAAAAGAAGCGCTGATCCAGCCGGATCACAGAGCACGCAAGGCATTTGGGCGACTTAGGTCGCCCTTTTTTTCGCCCGCTTTCCACCTGTGAGCCGCCGGCCTGCGAGTCGGTCCGGCAGCGTCTCGCGGCCTCAGCCGATGGAGATCGGTGGCAGCTCCTTCAGTTCGACGGTTTCCGCCCGGCGTGGTGCCAGCACTTCCGCTTCGCCTTCTACCACCAGCTCGCCGTTCTGATTGGACACATTGGTGCCGACGCGCACCCGATTCTTCGGCAGTTTCTCGAGGATTTCCACGTGCACGGTGATGGTGTCGCCGATCTTCACCGGACGGGCAAACCGCATGGTCTGCCCCAGATAGATGGTGCCTGGGCCAGGCAGGGTGCAGGCCACCGCGGCGCTGATCAACGCGCCGCTGAGCATTCCATGGGCAATGCGCTCCTTGAACAGCGTGCCGCGAGCGAACTCGGCATCCAGGTGCACCGGGTTGCGGTCACCTGACATGGCGGCGAACAACTGAATGTCGCGCTCGCCGATGGTTTTCTCGAAGCTCGCCTTCTGGCCGACTTCCAGGGCGGAGTAGGGCGTATTGCTGATGGTGGTCATCAAGTTTCCTCGGTAAGGGGGGGCGCCGGCGCGTCGCGCTCCGACGGTTCGAATAGGGTCGCGCACTGTGCCGCTGCGGCTGCTCCCTGCGCTGCGGCTGCATTCTAGAAGCAAGTCGCCGCTTTGTCCCGGATGCCTCTTGCGGAGCACGCATCTGCGCCGCGAAGCAGTGCGGCCCCTGATGGAAGATTCACGTCACTGATTACGCCGGTGCGGCTATTGTCTGCTGGCATGGAGCTGTTAAGTTCGTGCCAGCCCACTCTCAGGTAAAGAGGCCAATAACAATGCAACCTGACTTCTGGAATGACAAACGTCCTGCCGGCGTGCCCAACGATGTGGATATGGGTACCTACTGCTCGGCAGTGGAAGTTTTCGAGCGCTCCTGCAAGACCTTCGCGAACTGCCCGGCTTTCAGCAACATGGGCGTTACGCTCAGCTATGCCGATCTGGAGCGCTACTCAGCGGCCTTTGCCGCCTGGTTGCAGAATCACACCGACCTCAAGCCCGGCGATCGCATCGCCGTGCAGATGCCTAATCTCCTGCAGTATCCGATCGCCGTGTTCGGCGCCTTGCGTGCCGGGCTGATCGTGGTCAACACCAACCCGCTGTACACCGCGCGGGAAATGCGCCATCAGTTCAAGGATTCGGGTGCCCGGGCGCTGGTCTACCTCAATACCTTCGGCAAGCTGGTACAGGAGGTGTTGCCCGATACCGATATCGAGTTTCTCGTCGAGGCACGAATCGGCGACATGCTGCCGGCATTGAAGGGCCTGCTGGTCAACGCCGCGGTCAAGCATGTGAAGAAGATGGTGCCGGAATATCGCCTGCCACAGGCGGTGTCCTTCAAACAGGCGCTGCACGACGGCGCTCGGCACAGCCTCCGGCCGGTACCGCTGAGTCTCGACCAGGTGGCGGTGCTGCAATACACAGGCGGCACCACCGGCGTGGCCAAGGGCGCCATGCTGACCCATGGCAACCTGGTGGCCAACATGCAGCAGGTGCGGGCCAACATGCAGCAGCTTGGCGAGGACGGTCACCCGGTCGTTCGCGAAGGGCAGGAAGTGATGATCGCACCGCTGCCGCTCTATCACATCTACGCCTTCACCGTGAATTGCATGTGCATGATGGTGACCGGCAACCACAACGTGCTGATCACCAATCCCCGCGACATCGACGGCTTCGTCAAGGAATTGCAGCGCTGGCGGTTCACCGCCTTCCTCGGGCTCAACACCCTGTTCGTCGCGTTGATGGCGCACCGCGACTTCAACCGAATCGATTTCTCCGGCCTGAAGGCGACCAACTCCGGCGGCACCGCACTGGTTTCCGCCGTGGCGGACCGCTGGAGGCAAATCACCGGCTGCCAGGTGGGCGAGGGCTACGGCCTCACCGAGACCTCACCGGTGGTCTGTGCCAACCCGCACGGTGCGATGATGCGTCCGGGAACCGTCGGGCTGCCGGTGCCGGGCACTCTGCTCAAGGTGATCGACGACGAGGGGAACGAGCTGCCGCTGGGAGAGCGCGGCGAGCTCTGCGTGAAAGGGCCGCAGGTGATGAAGGGCTACTGGCAGCGACCGGAAGCGACCGAGGAAGTGCTGGATGGCGAAGGCTGGCTGAAAACCGGCGATATCGCCGTCATCGATACCGATGGCTTCGTGCGCATCGTCGATCGCAAGAAGGATCTGATCATCGTCTCGGGGTTCAACGTCTATCCGAACGAGATCGAGGACGTGGTGATGGCGCATCCGCAGGTCGCCGCTTGTGCCGCGATCGGGGTGGCGGACGAAAAATCCGGGGAAGTGGTGAAGCTGTTCGTGGTACCCAGCGATGCGGCCCTCACTGTCGAAGCCCTGCAGGCATATTGCAGGGAAAACTTCACCGGCTATAAAGTGCCGCGCCATTACGTTTTCCGTGATTCCTTGCCGATGACTCCGGTTGGCAAGATCCTTCGCCGAGAGCTACGCGATCTGGCCTGAACTCCGGAAAAAATCGCAAGTTCCTGCCATTTTTTGAAGTGACCAATCGCTATTGATTGGTCACTTTATGTCGTTTTGACTCGCTGCGGACTCTATTCGGCTGGTTTCAAAGCTGCTAACCTCGAATCCGCTTTTTGCCCGGAATTACGGTACAAAAGTTAACAAAACACAACAAAACAGCTGTCATTTGGCAGTAAAGCTGTCGCTTAGGAGTAGGGTTTCATGACCGAAAACTTCTGGAAGGATAAATATCCTGTCGGGATCAACAGCGAGATCGATCCTGATGAGTACCAGAACATCCAGGCTGTCCTCAGACAGTCCTGCGAGCGTTTCGCGGACAAGCCGGCCTTCAGCAACCTCGGCAAGACCCTGACCTACGGCGAGCTTTACAAGCTGTCCGGTGATTTTGCGGCCTACCTGCAACAGAACACCGACCTGCAACCGGGCGATCGTATCGCCGTTCAGCTGCCCAACCTGCTCCAGTACCCCATCGTCGTGTTCGGCGCCATGCGCGCCGGCCTGATCGTGGTCAACACCAATCCGCTGTACACCGCGCGGGAAATGGAGCACCAGTTCAACGACTCGGGCGCCAAGGCCCTGGTCTGCCTGGCCAACATGGCGCACCTGGCTGAGGAAGTGCTGCCGAAAACCGGCATCAGGCACGTCGTCATCACCGAAGTCGGCGACATGCTGCCCACGCTCAAGCGTATGCTGGTCAATGCCGTGGTCAAGCATGTGAAGAAGATGGTGCCGGCCTACAGCCTGCCCGGCGCGACCCGCTTCACCGATGCCATGGCCCGCGGTCGGGACAAGGCGGTACAGGAAGCCAGCCCGCAGAGCGACGACGTCGCCGTGCTGCAGTACACGGGCGGCACCACGGGTGTGGCCAAGGGCGCGATGCTGACCCATCGCAACATCATCGCCAACATGCTGCAGTGCCGTGGTTTGATGGGCTCGGAGCTGGGCCTGGGCTGTGAAACCATGGTCGCGCCGCTGCCGCTGTACCATATTTACGCCTTCACCTTCCATTGCATGACCATGATGCTGATCGGCGCGCACAACGTGTTGATCACCAACCCGCGCGATCTGCCGGCCTTCATCAAGGATCTGGGCAAGTATCGCTTCACCGGTTTCGTCGGCCTGAACACCCTGTTCGTCGCGCTGTGCAACAGCGAGGATTTCCGCAAGCTGGATTTCTCCGGCCTGAAGGCCACCTTCTCCGGCGGCATGGCGTTGCAGCTGGCAACGGCCGAACGCTGGCAGGCGGTCACCGGCTGCACCATCTGCGAAGGCTACGGCATGACCGAAACCGCGCCGGTGGTGTCGGTCAATCCTTTCCAGAACAACCAGATCGGCACCATCGGCATCCCCATGCCGTCGACTCGCTGCAAGGTCATCGACGACGAGGGCAACGATCTGCCGGTAGGCGCCATCGGCGAGCTCTGCGTGAAGGGCCCGCAGGTGATGAAGGGCTACTGGCAGCGTCCGGAAGCGACCGCCGAAGTGCTCGATGCGGAAGGCTGGCTGAAGACGGGCGACATCGCCATCATCCAGGACGACGGCTACATGCGCATCGTCGATCGCAAGAAGGACATGATTCTGGTCTCTGGCTTCAACGTCTATCCCAACGAACTGGAAGACGTGCTCGCGACCCTGCCGGGCGTGCTGCAGTGTGCCGCCATCGGCGTGCCGGACGAGCGGGCGGGCGAGGCGATCAAGCTATTCGTGGTAACCCGGCCCGGCGAAAGCCTGACCAAGGAGCAGGTCATGCAGCACATGCACGACAACGTCACCGGCTACAAGCGACCCAAGTACGTAGAGTTCCGCGAGAGCCTGCCGACCACCAACGTCGGCAAGATCCTGCGTCGCGAACTGCGCGACGAGGAGCTGAAGAAGCTCGCCGCCGCCAGCTGATCCGAGCGATAGCCTAAAGCCCCGCCAGAGTGTCTGCGCGGGGCTTTTTCATGTCTGGCATGCCTCCTGAATCTGACAAGGTTATTTCGTTCGGCGGGGTAAATAAGCCGTGCTACCCGCCGACAAGCTTAAGCGACCCTTCGATATCGTCGCTTTTAGGCCATCACGGCTCCACGTTCAGGAAGACAAGAAATGCTGCTCAATCTGCGACTTCGGACGAAACTTCTTCTGCTGGCCCTTGGGCCTATCCTGCTATTGGCCATCCTGCTTAGCGGTATCACTGTCTACAAGCTGCAGGAGCTTGCCGAGCAACAGGAAGAACAGACCCGACAGAGCCTGACTCAGGACCGCCGCGCTGAACTCAAGCATTACGTCGAGCTGGCGCTCAGGGTTGTCGGGCCACTCCATGAGCGTTCTGTGCAGGGCGACCGGAAGGCGCGCGACGAGGCGGTCGCCATTCTCGAAAAAATGTCCTACGGCAAGGATGGCTACTTCTGGGGCTATGACGGCAAGGCGGCGCGCATTCTCCAGGGCGACACCCGGGACAGGATCGGCGAGAGCTTCTACGATTACCGCGACCCCAACGGGGTCTATGCGATACGCGAGCTGGTCAAGGCCGGCCAGAACGGTAGCCATTACGTCGATTACAGCTTTGTGCTGGGTGACGGCACCACCCTGGTTCCGAAGGTGGGGTATGCGGAGCATCTCCCGAAGTGGGACATGGTGTTCGGTACTTCGTTGAACCTCGACGGCGTCGAGCGTGACGTGCAGGCTGCGCGTGCGGAATTCCAGGAGCGGATCGACGCCCTGGTGATGATCATGCTCGGCTCGGCCGTCGTGCTGCTGGCGCTGATGGGGCTGCTGGCGCTGCTGATGAGCAATGCGCTGCTGCGCCCGCTGATGCTGATCAAGAACAACCTGGACGACATGGCCCAGGGCGACGGCGACCTGACTCAGCGTCTGCCGGTGACCAGCTCCGATGAGCTGGGTGACCTGGCGCGCTCCTTCAACCGCTTCGTCGAGAAGATCCATTCCCTGGTTCAGCAGGTGGCCGGTACCACCACCCAGCTCGCCGGGCTGGTCGGTGCGGTCGCCAGCCAGGCGCAGCGCTCCGAACAGGCGATGGCGGCTCAGCGGCATGAAACCGATCAGGTAGCCACCGCCATCAACGAAATGTCCGCGGCGGCCCATGAAGTGGCGATGAGCGCACAGCGTGCGGCTGAAGCGGCGCAGGAAACCGATCAGCAGGGCCAGGCCGCCAAGCGGGTGGTGGACGGCAGCGTGCAGCAGATTCACGCGCTGGTCGGCGAATTGCGCGAGAGCGGTGAGTCGCTCGATGGCTTGCGCAAGGATGTGCAGGGCATCGTCGGGGTGCTCGACGTGATTCGTGCGGTAGCCGAGCAGACCAACCTGCTGGCACTCAACGCGGCCATCGAGGCAGCGCGTGCCGGTGAAGCCGGACGTGGTTTCGCGGTGGTTGCCGATGAGGTACGCGCGCTGGCAAGCCGCACGCAGCAGAGCACGGTGGAGATCCAGGGCATGGTCGATCGCCTGCAGAGCACCACGGCCAGGACAGTTGCCGGCATGCAGCATGCGAGCGAGCAGGGCGAGAGCACCCGCGAGCAGTCCAACCAGGCCGGTGCGTCGCTGGATGCCATCGCTGCGCTGATCGGCACCATCAACTCGATGAACGCGCAGATCGCCAGCGCGGCCGAAGAGCAGACCGCAGTCGCCGAGGAGATCAACCGCAGCGTGCATCACATCGCCGATGCGGTGGATGGCGTGGCCAGCGAAGCCGCCGAGAGCGCACAGACCTCGCGGGAACTCAACGCGCTGGCCGAGAGCCTGCAGCGGATGGTCGGTCAGTTCCGGGTCTGATCGGCATCGAGGGCGGCGGCCGCCTGGCCGTCGCCGGGTTCGCAGGAGGCGGCCATGGTCGCCGCCCAGCGGATCGACGCGGGGCGCTGCAAATCTGCGACAATCGCGCCCTTCACGAATTGCCCCACGGCTGTCCATGACCGACGCAACGCCCGCCTTCGATACCCTGCACAAGAACCTCGACCAGGCCTTCAGCGCCGACCGGCATCGCCTGCGCCGGCAGCTGCACGAGCTGAGGAAAAAACCGGACGAGAGCAAACTCGCCCAGTGGCTCGAGCGCTTCCAGGCTTCGGCGGCCAAGGTCGAGACGCGCCGGCAGAGCGTGCCGACCATCCGCTACGACGATGCTCTGCCGATCGCCGCCAAGCGCGACGAGATCAAGGCGGCGCTGGAGAAGCATCAGGTACTGGTGATCGCCGGCGAGACCGGCTCGGGCAAGACCACTCAGTTGCCGAAGATCTGCCTGGAAATCGGCCGTGGCGTCCACGGACTGATCGGCCACACCCAACCCCGTCGCCTCGCCGCGCGCAGCGTCGCCAGCCGCGTGGCCGAGGAAATCGGCGCGCCGCTGGGCGAGCTGGTCGGCTATCAGGTGCGCTTCGAGGACCAGAGCACCGAGCGCACGCTGATCAAGCTGATGACCGACGGCATCCTGCTGGCGGAGACCCAGCACGATCGCTTCCTGGAGAAGTACGACACCCTCATCGTCGACGAGGCCCACGAGCGCTCGCTGAACATCGACTTCCTGCTGGGCTTCCTCAAGACGCTGCTGCCGCGCCGGCCTGATCTGAAAGTCATCATCACTTCGGCGACCATCGACCTTGAGCGCTTCTCGAAACATTTCAGTGGGGCCGGCCTTCCGGATGCCCCGATCATCGAAGTCTCCGGCCGCACCTACCCGGTGGAAACCTGGTACCGGCCGCTGGCTGCCGAGACCGACGAGGATGGCAACCGCGTCGAGGACGATCTGACTGTCGATCAGGGCATTCTCGCCGCGCTGGATGAAATCGAAACCCACGAGAAAACCGTCGGCAAGCGCCCCGGCGACGTGCTGGTGTTCCTGCCCGGCGAGCGGGAAATCCGGGAGGCCGCCGAGATGCTGCGCAAGGCCAGCCTGCGCTTCACCGAGGTGCTGCCGCTGTATGCGCGCCTGACGCCGGGCGAGCAGCAGAAAATCTTCAAGCCCGCCGCTGGCCGCAAGATCGTGCTGGCCACCAACGTCGCGGAAACCTCGCTCACCGTACCGGGCATCCGCTACGTGATCGACTCCGGCACCGCGCGCATCAGCCGCTACAGCTACCGCGCCAAGGTCCAGCGGCTGCCCATCGAGGCGGTGTCCCAGGCCAGCGCCAACCAGCGCAAGGGCCGCTGTGGACGGGTCGAGCCGGGTATCTGCATTCGCCTGTACAGCGAGGAGGATTTTCTCAGCCGCCCGGAGTTCACCGACCCGGAAATCCTGCGCACCAACCTTGCGGCGGTGATCCTGCAGATGCTGCACCTGCGCCTGGGCGACATACAGGATTTCCCCTTCATCGAGCCGCCGGACGGCAAGGCCATCAGCGACGGCTTCAACCTGTTGCAGGAGCTTTCGGCGGTCAACCGCGAGAACCAGCTGACGCCGCTCGGCCGGCAGCTGGCGCGCCTGCCCATCGACCCGCGGCTGGGCCGCATGATGCTGGAAGCGGCGCAGCAGGGCAGCCTGGCCGAGGTGCTGATCGTCGCCAGCGCGCTCTCGGTGCAGGACGTGCGCGAGCGTCCGGCCGATCGCCAGCAGCAGGCCGATCAGGCGCACGCGCAGTGGAAGGACCCCGATTCGGACTTCGCCGCGCTGATCAACCTCTGGCGCGGTTTCGAGGAGAAGCGCCAGGAGCTGGGCTCCAATCCGCTGCGTAGCTGGTGCCGGAAGAATTTCCTCAACTATCTGCGTCTGCGTGAATGGCGCGATGCCCATCGCCAGCTCACCCTGATCGCCCGTGAGCTCAAACTGGGCGCGGGCAAGGCGGTGGATGGCTCCGGCCATCCCCCCTACGCAAAATCCGGTTCCCGTAGGGTGGAAGACGGCGAAGCCTCTTCCACGCGTTCGCCCGAGGCCGCCTCCCAACTCGCCCCAACCAAAGACACCAAGGTCAACGTCATCCTCCGCCAGCAGGCCGAAGCCAGCGAGGCCGCGCAGAAGGCCAAGAGCTACGCCGCGGTGCACAAGGCCATTCTTGCCGGCCTGCTCAGCCAGATCGGCCACAAGACCGAGGAGGGCGACTTCCTCGGTGCGCGCCAGCGGCGCTTCTGGATTCATCCCTCCAGCGTGATCGGCCGCAAGAAGCCCAGTTGGATCATGGCCGCCGAGCTGGTGGAGACCACCAAGCTGTTCGCCCGCATGGTGGCGAAGATCGAGCCGGACTGGATCGAGCCGCTGGCCGGGCACCTGATCAAGAAGAACCACTTCGAGCCGCACTGGGAGAAGAAGCGCGGCCAGGTGGTGGCCTATGAGCAGGTCACGCTCTACGGGCTGATCGTGGTGGGCAAGCGCCCGGTGCACTACGGCCCGGTCGATCCGCTGGCGGCACGCGAGCTGTTCATCCGCGAGGGCCTGGTGCGCGGCGAGATCAACAGCCGCGCCCGGGCGCTATCGGCCAACCGACAACTGCTCGAACGCATGGACGAGCTGGAAGCCAAGGCGCGCCGCCGCGACATTCTCGCCGACGAGGAAACCCTCTACGCCTACTACGAAGCGCGCCTGCCGACGGATATCTACCAGACCGCCAGCTTCGAGAACTGGTACAAGCGCGAGAGCCAGAAGAACCCGCAACTGCTGGTCATGCTCGAGGAAGACGTGCTGGCCCGCGATGCTCGCGAAGTCACTGCCGCGCAGTACCCCGACACCCTGCGCATCGGCGAGCTGCAGTTGCCTCTGGACTATCACTTCGAGCCCAACCACCCGCGCGACGGTGTGACCCTGCGCGTGCCGGCGCCGCTGCTGCCGCAGCTGCGCGCCGAGCGGCTCGACTGGCTGGTGCCGGGCCTGATCGAGGCCAAGGCCGTGGCGCTGGTGCGCAACCTGCCTAAGGCGATCCGCAAGAATTTCGTGCCGGTGCCGGATTTCGTCGGTGCGGCGCTGGGCAAGATCACCTTCGGCGACGGCGCGCTGCCCGAGGCGCTGGGCCGCGAACTGCTGCGCATGACCGGCGCCCGCGTGCCCGATGAAGCCTGGGCCGAAGCCGCCGCCGGGCTGGACAGCCATCTGAAGATGAACATCGAAGTGGTGGATGCGCGCGGCAAGTTCCTCGGCGAAGGCCGCGATCTGGCCGAACTCACCGCGCGTTTCAACGAGGCCAGCCAGGCCGCACTGGTGCCGGCGCAACGGAAGGCCGAGCAGAAGCCAGTCGAGGCCAGGGGCTTCGCCGAGGTCGCCGAAACGGCGCAACAGAAGGTCGCCGGGCTGTCGATGACGGTCTACCCGGCGCTGGTGGAAGAGGGCGGGGTGGTCAAGGAAGGACGCTTCCCGACCCAGGCCGAAGCCGAATACCAGCACCGCCGTGCGCTGCAACGCCTGCTGCTGCAGCAACTGGCCGAGCCGGCGAAATACCTGCGCAGCAAGCTGCCAGGGCTTACCGAGCTGGGCCTGCTCTATCGCGACATGGGCAGGGTCGATGCGTTGGTCGAGGACATCCTGCTGGCGAGCCTGGAAAGCTGCATTCTCGACGGCGAAACCCCGTTGCCGCGCGACGGCGCCGCCCTGGCTTCGCTGGCCGAGAAAAGACGCGGCGACTGGACCGGCCACGCCGAGCGCCTGGCGCGCCTGGTGTTGGACATCCTCAAGCATTGGCACGGCCTGCAGAAACGCTTCAAGGGCCGCATCGACCTGGCCCAGGCGGTGGCGCTCAACGATATCAAGGCGCAGCTCGGCAATCTCGTCTATCCCGGCTTCGTCCGCGAAACACCGGCGCAGTGGCTCAGGGAATACCCGCGCTATCTGAAGGCCATCGAGCAGCGCTTCGAGAAGATCGGCGCCCAACTGCAGCGTGATCGGGTATGGTCCGGCGAGCTGGCGGGTTATTGGGAGCAATACCAGGCCCGGCTGAAGAAGCACCAGCAGGAAGGCAAGCGCGATCCGGAGCTGATCCAGTACCGCTGGATGCTGGAGGAATACCGCGTCTCGCTCTGGGCGCAGCAGCTCGGGACGAAGATGCCGGTGTCGGACAAGCGGCTGAACAAGCAGTGGAGTCAGGTCGAGCCTTAGCAGCTTGTACGGGGCGCGCCGGATCGGACCCTCTCGGTTGGATCGCAATCCGTAGGGCCGAACTTGTTCGGCCTTTTGCAACCTTGGCCGAATGATTCGACCCTACGGCCGAACGCTAAAGACGTTGTGAATTGGGAAACCTTGCATGCAAAGCCGTAACAGTCTGCCGGGCGTGGCCAGCTCGGTCGGGGCCTCGGTGCTCTTCGCCACGCTGTACTACTACACCTCGCTGCTCGAACCGCTGGACGGCCAGCAGATCTACGGCTGGCGCATCCTGCTTACCGCGCCTTGCCTGGCGCTGCTGCTCCTGGGCTTCGGGCGCTGGGGCGAGGTTCGCCAGATCTTTGCACGCCTGGCCGCCGAACCGCGGCTATGGTTTGCGTTGCCGTTGTCCTCGGCATTGGTCGGCTTGCAGCTCTGGCTGTTCATGTGGGCGCCGATCAACGGCCACGGACTGGACGTCTCCCTCGGCTACTTTCTGCTGCCGCTGACCCTGGTACTCACCGGGCGGCTGGTCTTCGGCGAGGCGATCAGCCGCCTGCAACGCCTGGCCTGCGTGCTGGCAGCCGTCGGTGTCGGCAACGAACTGCTGCTGGCCTCTTCGCTGTCCTGGCCAGTGCTGGCGGTCGCCCTCGGCTATCCCTGTTACTTCATCCTGCGCCGCAAGATAGGCACGGCCAACCTCGGCGGCCTGTGGCTCGACCTGGTCATCAGTCTGCCGGTGGCCGCCGCCTTTGCCGTGGGCGACAGCGCCACCCTGCAACAGGTCATCGAACGTCCGCGCCTGCAGCTGCTGATCTTCGGGTTGGGCGCGCTCAGCGCGCTGGCGCTGGCCCTGATGATCATCGCCACCCGCCTCAACCTCGCCTTGTTCGGCTTGCTCAGCTACGTCGAACCGGTGCTGCTGGTGGTGGTGGCGCTGCTGCTCGGCGAAAGCATCGCGCCTGATCAGTGGCTGACTTATGGCGCGATCTGGGCGGCAATCGCGGTGCTGGTGGTGGAGGGGGTGAGGGCGTTGCGGAGGAGGTAGCGCAAGGGCCAAGGCGGATGTCCTTCGCCACTAGGGTCTGTTGCCATTTCGTCCGCGGCCGCGCCGGCGCCTGTTTTTACGCGAGGCAAGGCATGAGGAGAGAAGTTTGGTCATTCCAAATGAACGACGAATAACGCCGCATCGCGTAAAAACAGGCCCGGCCCGAAGGGTTGCGCGGGAAATGACGCCAGCTGTCGTTGTAGGACTTGGCAAGGGAATGACGCGGCCGGCCGAGGCCATTACCTGCGTCCTACGCCTAACCTGGCGCCATTTCTCGCAGCAACGCGGCTCGCGGCGAAACGGCAACAGTCCCTAGGTACCCGAAAGCCTCAGCGTTCTGATCAGCAGATCGTGCAGGCTGTCCACGGCCTTGGAGCCCTGTGAGGCCCGGCTTCGATACACGGCGACTTCCATCGGCTCGAGCGGGCCCAGGCCCTGCTCGCTACCGTGTATTTCCAGGTGCGACGGCGCGCTGCAGCGGGTCAGTGCGGCGATGGCCAGGCCGCTTTCGACCGCCGCGATCTGGCCCGCCAGGCTGGAGCTGTTGTACACCACCTTGTAGCGGCGCCCCTGCAGCGCCAGGGAGCGGATGGCGCTGCGTCTGGCCAGGCTGGTGTCTTCGTAGACGGCGATGGGCAGCGGGTCGCGTTGCCAGAGCTGGAACTGGGTGGCGCCGACCCACACCATCGGCTCGTGGAACAACAGCGTGCCGTGACGGGGATGGTCTCGGGAGACCAGTGCCAGATCCAGATCGCCGCGCTCGACGCGGGGGATCAGCGAGGTCGACTGCTCGCAGTCCAGCTCGATCTCCACTGCCCCGTGGTGGGGCGCGAAGCGCTTGAGCACCGGCGTGAGATAGCGCGCGGCATAGTCATCCGGGACGCCCAGGCGAATGCGCCCGCTCAGCTCCTCTCCGTGGAAAGCCGCCTGGGTCTCGGCATGCAGGTCGAGCATCCGCCGCGCATAGCCCAACAGCATCTGCCCTTGCGGGGTGAGCTGGTGCTGCCGGGGGCCGCGTATCAGCAGCTGGCAATCCAGGGCGGCCTCGAGCTTTCTGAGCTGCATGCTGACGGCGGATTGGGAGCGGTGTACGTGAGGCGCCGCGCCGGACAGGGAGCCCGCATCCACCACGGCAACGAAGCATTTCAACCAGTCGATCTGGAGGTCCTGGAAGGTCATGGGTATGCTCATCCATTTGTTTAGCGAATAGCATACAAGCGAATTATGCGTTTTTCTCGATCTGTGCGCCTGGCGCATAGTGCGACGTTTCAACCGCCCCGAACACAAGGTTGCACATGTCCGACGCCGAAACCCAACTGCATGAATTCGACCGCCGGATGGTCTGGACCGGCTTCAGGCAACTCGTCCCCCTGTCCGTGTTCGTCACGATTTTTGGCGCGGCCTTCGGGCTGGCAGCCGTCCAGGTGGGCCTGGATAACTCGCTGATCATGGCCATGAGCACGCTGGTGTTCGCCGGCGCCTCGCAGTTCGCGGCGCTGGAGTTGTGGGGGAGTCAGGTCCCGGTCTTCACGCTGGCGATCACCGTGTTCGCCATCAATGCGCGGCACCTGCTGATGGGGGCGACGCTCTATCCGTGGCTGCGCCATCTGCCGCCGCGCAGGCGCTATGGCGTCATGCTGCTGGCCTCGGATGCCAACTGGGCGATGTCCTTGCAGGCGTTCGCGCGCGGTCAGCCGGGCATGGGCATCCTGTTCGGGGGCGGTATAGCGTTGTGGGCATTCTGGGTGCTGGGCACCTGGCTGGGCGTCCACTTCGGCGGGGCCATTCGCGATCCGCGCAGCTTGGGGCTGGACATGGTGATGGGCTGCTTCCTGCTGGCCATGGTGGTGGGTGGGGAGAAGAACCTGCGGCTGCTGATGATCTGGATCATCGCCGCCTGCACCTCGCTGCTGGCCTACCGGTATCTGCCGGAGAACAGCCATGTCGTGGTGGGGGCACTGGCGGGCGGGCTGGCCGGTGCCTTCTGGATGGAGAAGACCGATGAGCATTGAGCCGACAGGCTTCGGCGCACTGGTGCTGGTGTTGCTGATGGCGGTGGTGACACTGGCGACCCGCTGGGGCGGAGTCTATGTGATGGCGTTCGTGCCCATCGGCCAGCGGGTCAGGCGCTTCATCGGCGCCATGTCCGGTTCCGTGCTGGTGGCGCTGCTCGCACCCATGGCGCTCGAAGGGGACAACGGCGCACGGCTGGCATTGCTGAGCACGGCCATCACCATGCTGGTGGTGAAGAAGCCGTTGCCCGCGATCGCCGCCGGCATCGTGACGGCGGCGCTGTTCCGACAGTTCTGACAAGCCGCTAGCGCCCCTTTATCAGGGCGGGAATCGCCTTCAGGTAGACCAGTTCGCCGATCAGTTCCATCAGGGTCTGGCAGATTACGGCTGCCGCGGCGAGCCCGCGGATAGATTCCGGCAGGGCCAGCGCCAGGGGCAGCACCACCAGGGAGTTACGCGTGGCCGCGCTGAACGCGACGGCTCGGGTCGCCGTGGTGTTCAGGCCGAACAGCCTGGCGCTGAAAAAACCGAGAACAGGTGCCAGCAACAGGAACGCTCCGTACACCGGCAGCAGCGGCGCCAGGACTTCGAACTGCGCCGTCACGGCTCCGATCTGCGATCCGACAACGACGATCAGGACCGCCGCCATCGCCGGCACCGGCAGCCAGGCCCAGCCAGCGCTCCATGAGCGGAGCAGGGCGGAGCGCCGCCCGCCGAATTCCGTGGCCACGGCTGCTAGCAGCGGAATGACGATCAGCAGCACGAAGGCCTCTGCAAAAGGCCGTATATCGATGACCGCGCCGGCCTGCGCGCCGAGCATCACCTGGAGATACAGCGGCAGCAGCAGAAGCTGGAGCAGCAACAACAGTGGTGTTGCCGCGAGCACCAGACGGGAATCGCCCTTGCCCAGGTGGGTGAAGACCACCACGTAGTCGATACAAGGCGTCAGCAGTACCAGCAGTGCGCCGGCCAGCAGGGCCTTGTTCGACGCCAGCGGCAGGGTCAGCAGCCAGACCAGCAGCGGGACCAGCACGAAGTTGGCGAGCAGCAGCGCGCCGAGGAAACGGCGATTGGCCAAAGGCTGGCGAAGTTCGAGGAAGGGAATCTGCAGGAACATCGCGTACATCAGCACGGCGATCGCCGGTGTGATGGCCGCCGCCGCAAGCCCGGCAAAGGCCGCAGAGTTCAGCCCGGCGATGGCCGCCACGGCCACCGCGACGAAATACAGGCTGACCTGGTTCTGCTCCAGCCAGTCGCGCGACATGATCACCCCCCTGATGAACGGGGCGTGATCATACATCGTCCATGCCGTGGCGGTTGTCAGCCACTGCGCCGTCAGGCCATCGGGCCTTCGAATACCCACTGTTCCTGCGGGGTGCGGTCGCTGGCCTGCTCGCGCGCCTGCAACGCTTCGGGCAGCGCGCTGGCGTCGCCGCGATAGCCGATGGCGACGAAGGCATTGATGGCCATATTTGCCGGCGGTTTGAGGTATTGCCGTGCGCGGTCGGCATCGAAGCCGCCCATGGCATGGGTAGCCAGGCCCATGTCATGAGCCTGCATGGCCAGGTTCATCCAGGCCGCTCCGGTGTCGAAGGCATGGCTGGCGAAGGGCTTTTCCTCGCCATCCGTGCCGGTACGGGTGGTTTGTGACAGCACCGCCACCAGCGCGCCGGCATGCCTGGCCCAGACCTGGTTGGACTCTACCAGCAGGCCGACGAAATCCTCGAACAGCGGCGTGCCGGCCAAGGCGTAGCAGAAGCGCCATGGCTGGAAGTTGACAGCCGAGGGCGTCCAGCGCGCAGCTTCGAACAGTGACCGCAGCTGTTCCTGCGTCAACGGTCGGCCATCGAAGGCACGTGGCGACCAGCGTGCGGTGAAGGCGGGGGAGATGGGATGCTGGGCCTGTCTTGCGTTGCTCATGCGTGCTCCTGGCAGCTGTGAAAACGTCGATTTAACGCACGAAGGCTGCCGGGATGCTAGTCCGATGGCATTCTGATCAGTCGCCGGTCGGCTCCTGGGCGATGGGTTTGACCGCAGCCCGAGCACGTACCTAAAGTGACCAACCCCGATAACTGACGATCCCTTCGCGACATGGACAATCATCTGCTCCTCGCCTTCATCTCGGCCGCTTTTCTGCTCACGGTTACGCCTGGGGTGGATACCGCCATCGTGCTGCGGGCGGCGACGGTGGATGGACGGCGGCAGGCGCTCATGGCGTCCCTTGGCATCGCCCTGGGCTGCCTGATCTGGGGGGCCGCGGTATCGCTTGGGCTTGGCGCGCTGCTGCGCGCATCCGAGATGGCGTATACCCTCGTCAAGTTCGCCGGCGCCCTCTATCTGGTCTGGCTGGGTGCCAGGTTGTTGCTCAAACCACGAGCGACACTCGAATCGACGGCTGGCGAAGCGTATTCGCGAAGCGGCGATGCGTTCTGGCGAGGCTTCCTGACCAATCTGCTCAACCCCAAGGTCGGGGTGTTCTATGTCACCTTCCTGCCGCAGTTCGTGCCCGCCGGGGCTGGCGTTGCAAGCTATTCCTTTTTCCTCGCCTGCCTGCATATCGCGTTGACGCTCGCCTGGTTCGCTGTGCTGATCGCGGCCACGGTCTCCCTGGGCCGGTTTCTGCGGCAGCCATCGGCGGTCAAGGTGCTGGATCGGCTGACAGGCGGCATCTTCGTCGCCTTTGGCATCAGGCTCGCTGCGTCACCCGCGCCCTGAGGCTGCTCCGCCAATCCGCATCGCTGCTCGGGTTGCGCTGCTGAGCAAGGTGAACGAGCGACCAGCAGGCATTGAAAGCCGTTCGGCAGATGCCTTTCATTGGGTTGATAGCCTAGTGCTATCATTGGATTGGCAATTTCAATGCCTTCTTTCTGCCGCCCGCCGCTAGAATCGCGCCGCTATTACTGCAATCGCTCCGTTCGGGGCTTGGATTAGGGAAGCATGTATCAGATCTACAGCTGTATCGCCGACCTGCATCATCCGGGGTTGGTGATCATGGCTGCGCTGTTGTGCCTGCTGGGCACCTTCATCACCATGCGGCTGTATCGCCGTGCGCAACATACCCAAGGCGTACAGAAAGCCGGCTGGTGCGTTCTGGGCGCCGGTACGGCGGGCGCGACCATCTGGTCGACGCACTTCGTCGCGATGCTGGGCTATCGACCCGGTCTCCCCATCGAGCTGGACCCGGCGCTGACCTCGCTGTCGCTGCTGGTGGCCATGCTCGGCGCTTCGGCGGGGCTGCTGATCGCCATGCTGAGCAAATGGCGATTGGCGCCGGCTTATGGCGGCGGGCTGTTCGGGTTGAGCATCTCGGCGATGCATTACCTCGGCATGCTGGCCTACCGCGTACAGGGGCTGGTGGTCTGGGACATGGGCTACGTGGTCGCTTCCATCCTCCTGGCGGTGGGGCTCGGGGCGCTGGCGTTCCATCTCGCGCATCGACTTCGCGGTGGCTGGGTACCCGCGCTGGTGCTCAGCCTGGCGACGGTATCGCTGCACTTCACCGGAATGGCCGGCTTCGGCGTGTCGCCGTTGCTGCTTGAGCACGAGCTGACCAATCCGCCGGCCATCCAGGCGCTGGCCTTTGCCGTGGCGGGCGTGACCCTGCTGATCTTCGGCGCCGGGCTGGCGAGCTACCTGATCGACGACAGCGTGCGGCTGGAGTCGGTCAGGCGTCTGCATTTCCTGGCCATGAACGATGCACTGACAGGGTTGCCCAACCGCGAAAGCTTCAACAACCATCTGGAACACGAGCTGGCCCGCGCGCAGATTGCCGGGGGCCAGGTCGGACTGCTGTACATCGACCTGGATGGCTTCAAGGCCGTGAACGACCTGCACGGCCATGCGGCCGGCGACGAGGTGCTGCGGCTGCTCGGCCAGCGCTTCAAGGCCCTCGATGACGAACATGTGCATCTGGCGCGCCTCTCTGGTGACGAGTTCGCGGCCGTGCTGCGCATGCACAGCGTGGAGGAGCTGAGCCTGTTCGCCGAGAAACTGCAGGATGTGATCAACCAACCCATGCCGACTTCCTTCGGGCTGTTCAACCTGGGCGCCAGCCTGGGCGGCGCGGTTTACCCGCAGGATGGCCACACCAAGGAAAGCCTGCTCGGCAATGCCGACCTGGCGATGTACCGGGCCAAGCGCGAGCTGGGCCAGCAGGTGTGTTTCTACGAACCGGCGATGGATGAACGGGTGCGTCTGCGCCAGTCATTGGCCAGCGAGCTGCGCGCCGCCATCGAGCATGACCAGCTGCAGGTGCACTACCAGCAGCAGATCGATATCGCGACCGGGCGCGTCCGTGGCTACGAAGCGTTGCTGCGCTGGCAGCACCCGACCCGGGGCAGTATTCCGCCGAGCGAGTTCATTCCCCTCGCCGAGCGCGACACCACCATTCTGCTTCTCGGCGAATGGGTACTGCGCAAGGCCTGCCAGGACGCGGCACGCTGGATGCATCCCTGTAGCGTGGCGGTCAACCTGTCGCCCATGCAGTTCATCCATGACGACCTGCCGAGCCTGGTGCGGCGTATTCTCGACGAGACAGGGCTGGCCCCCGCGCGCCTGGAGCTGGAACTGACCGAATCGAGCATCTTCGCCGACCGTGACAAGGCGCTGGCGATGCTCACGCGCATCAAGGCGTTGGGTGTCAGCATCGCCCTGGACGATTTCGGTACCGGTTATTCATCGCTGGATATCCTGCGCTCTTTCCCGTTCGACAAGATCAAGACCGACCGCTCTTTCATGCCCAGCATCGAGGAAAACCCCCAGGCCCGCGCGATCATTTCCGCCGTGCTGGCCCTGGGGCGTAGCCTGGACATTCCCGTCCTGGCCGAGGGCATCGAGACGCCTGGCCAGCTGGAACTGTTACGAGACATGGGCTGCGCGGCGGTGCAGGGCTATTTCCTGGGCAGGCCGAAGCCGCTGACGGCACTGGTCGAGGCCGGGCAGATCGCGTTGCTGCACGAAGGCCTGCCGGCCTGATCCATCCTGGCGCTGGTCCTGGTCGCGCCGTAACGGCCGTGCATGGCGCTAGGGTCTGTTCCCGTTTCGTACGCGGCCGCGCCGGAGCCTGTTTTTTCGCGAGGCAAGGCGCGAGAAGCGAAGTTTGGTCATTCCAAATAAGCGACGAGTAACGCCGCCTCGCGAAAAAACAGGCCCGGCCCGAAGGGTTGCGGCGGCAAATGGCGCCATGCGGCGTTGCGGGACTTGGCAAGGGAATGACCATTACCTGCGTCCCGCGCCTTGCCTGGCGCCATTTGGCGCTGCCACGCGGCTTGCGACGAAACGGGAACAGACCCTAGGGGCGCCTCCCTTTTCAAACCGTTCTCAGGGACTGATGCCGTTGCCGAGTTGCCTGGCCTCGGGGCATCAGGCTGTGACCGGTCGCAGTTCCCCATCCTTGTCCAGATGCAGGCGCATGAAGTCCTGGGCCAGGAACAACCGGCCCCGATACGCCGCTGACGCCTCCGCACGAACGTCCTCGATGGAGAAGCCGCCATCGGCCTTTGCCTGGTAGCGCGCGCTGAAGTGCGTCAGCACCAGGTTCGGCAACCCGACGTTCTCTGCGAAAGCCGCCACCTGGGCGGCGGTGCTGTGGCCGAACTGGTCGCGGGCCGCGGTGGCCGCAGGCTGGGTGTAGGTCGCCTCGTGCACCAGCACCTGGGCGGCCCGGCAGGTGTCGGCGAGCAGTTCCGGACGGTCGTTGTCGCCGCCGATGACGATGCGTCGCGGGCGGCGACCGAAGTCGAGATACATCTCGCTGCGTAGCCTGCGGCCCTCATGCTCGACGTCGAAGCCGCGCGCCAGCTGGCCCCAAAGCGGGCCGCGGGGAATGTTGTCGCGCTCCAGGCGATCGATGGCGAGCTTCGGATCGGGACGGGCTTCGGTGAAGCTGTAGCCGTAAGAGGGCACACGATGGGAGAGGGCGGCGACCTCGACGCGAACCTGCGGAGTGCGCCATTGGCCGAGGCTTTCCGCCGCATGGAAGCGCAGCTCGAACGGCAGCCCGGTGCGGCTCATGGCAAAGGTCGCGCGTAGCCAGTCCTCGATGCCTTCAGGGGCGATGATGTCCAGCGGCTCCTGCCGGCGCGCCATGCCGGCACTGGCGAGCAAACCCGGCAGGCCGTAGCAGTGGTCGCCGTGCACGTGGGTGATGCAGATGGCGCGCAGGCCGTGCAGCGTCAGCGGCGTGCGTAGCAACTGATGCTGAGTGGCCTCGCCGCAGTCGATCAGGTACCAGCCCTTGCCGCTGTTTTCCAGCAGGGCCAGCCCGCTGACGTTGCGCGCCCTGGTGGGTATTCCGGACGATGTGCCGAGAAAGAGCAGGTCCACCTGGGTACTCCTGTGCCGTGGGCGTCAGTATGTCGAGTCGGCGCGAGGCCGATAGATTCCACCATCGAGGGCGTCGTGTCGTCCGTTCTGTACCGATTAGGATCGGTCTCGTTTGCTTGTGCGGGCCCTACAGGCAAGAATCCGGCTTTCTACGCGGCTCCGGCTTTCGTTCTTCAGTGCCGAAGCGGCGTCATCCACTCCAACGTATTCGAATTTGATCATATGAACCACCGCCACGCCGTACCCGCCGATGCTTCCGGCGTACTCCCTGAAAATGTCCAGCGCGGAAACATCTGGCGGCTTGCCATCGCACAGGCGTTGGCCGGTGCCAACACGGTGGTTGTCTACGCCACGGGCGCCATTGTCGGAGATATGCTGGCCCCGACGCCCGTATTGGCAACCCTGCCGATTTCCATCTTCGTGGTGGGCATGGCGGCGTGCATCCTTCCGGTGGGTGCGATTGCCCGGCGCCATGGCCGGCGTGCCGCCTTTCTGGCAGGGACGGGAGCCGGCGTACTGACCGGCCTGCTGGCCATGCTCGCCGTCATCCTGGGATGGTTCTGGCTGTTCTGCCTCGCGACCTTCTTCGGCGGGGGCTACGCCGCCGTGGTGTTGTCGTTCCGTTTCGCGGCAGCCGACGGCGTGGCACCGAAGCGGCGGGCACGCGCGCTGTCGTTCGTCATGGCCGGAGGCGTCGCGGCTGGGGTCGTCGGCCCGCAGCTGGTGACCTGGACGATGGACTGGTGGCCCCCTCACATGTTCGCGGCCACCTTTCTCGTGCAGGCGGCGGTCGCCGCTCTGTCGGCGCTGATCCTGCTCGGCGTTCGCTCGCCGACGCCAACCACGGCGGAAATTGCCGGCGGACGTCCGCTTGCGGCGATCGCCCTGCAACCGCGTTTCGTCGCCGCGGCGATCTGCGGCGCCGCCTCTTACCTGGTGATGAACTTCCTGATGACGGCCGCACCGCTGGCCATGCACATCTCCGGACATTCGCAGACCTCGGCGAACCTGGGACTGCAATGGCACGTCATTGCGATGTATGCGCCCAGCTTCTTCACGGGCAGCCTCATCGCGCGTTTCGGTGCCATGCGCGTCGCGACGGTCGGGCTGCTTTTGACCGGGCTGTCCGCCGCGATAGGCCTGGGCGGCATCGAGGTCATGCATTTCTGGTGGATGCTGGTGTTGCTTGGCATTGGCTGGAACTTCGGTTTCCTGGGGGCCTCGGCCCTGGTCCTGGAGTGCCACAGGGCCGAGGAGAAAACACGCGTGCAATCGCTTAACGACTTCATCGTGTTTGGCCTGATGGCCATCGGGTCGTTCCTGTCGGGCGGTCTGCTGGCCGGCTATGGCTGGGATACGGTGCTCTGGGTGTCCTTTGCGCCGCTGGCCATCGCGTTTACCGGATTGCTGGTGGCAGGGCGTCGACGGAAGGCCGGTTCGCTGGAACCGGGAGAGATCGGGTGACGGATGCCCTGATCATCAGCGCGCGCTCATGGCCGTGCTGATAGTTGCCGCACAGGAGCGGAGCCCCGCCGTTCTCCGCACCGGCGACGCATGCTCAGGGCGTTTCGCAGTTGACCATCCAGGACACGCCGAAACGGTCGGTGAACATGCCGAAGCGCTCGGCCCAGAAGGTTTTCTCCATCGGCATCACTACCTGCCCGCCCTCGGACAGCGCCGCGAACAGGCGCTCGCCCTCGGCGACGCTATCGGGGTGAAGGCTGATCGAGCAGCCCTTGATGCCTTCATAGGGGGCGCCACCGCAGAACTCACCGGGCAGGGTGTCCGAGGCCATCAGGCGGTACTCGCCCAGGCTCAGGCAGACGTGCATGACACGGTCGTGGTATTCGGCGGGAAACTGTTCGGCGTCCGGTGCCTGGCCGAAGCTGAACAGTTCCAGCGTGCCGCCCAGCGCCTGCTGGTAGAAGGCGAAGGCTTCGCGGGCCTGGCCGCCGAAGGTGAGGTAGGTGGATATCTTCATCGGGTTTGTCCTCGTGCCGATCCAATTCGGGTGGAAGGAGCCTAGACGAAAAAATCTCGCAGGCTCCTTTCACTGGTCGAACGGGCGTCTGGCGAATCGACAGCGGCATCCTGTCCCTCGCGATGCCGTTCGGCCGAGGGCACCATTCACGAGCGCCGCAGGCAAGCTGCACTATGCTCAACGCTGTACAGGACCATGGCCGCCCGTGGCGCGTCCTGGCTTGCGAACAATGACTCGAGGAGTTCGACATGGGGCTGGTGCTCATACTGCTGGCGTTGATTGCGTTCATCGTTTATTCCACGGTGCGCTGGAAGCTGCATCCCTTCCTCGCGCTGCTGGCCGCGGCGATTCTGGCGGGCTTCGCCTACCAGGTGCCGGTCGGGGAAATTCTCAAGACGGTGGCCTCCGGTTTCGGCGGCATCCTCGGCTACATCGGCATCGTCATCGCCCTGGGCACCATCATCGGAGTGATCCTCGAACGCTCCGGTGCGGCAATCACCATGGCCGAAAGCGTGATTCGACTGCTGGGCGAGCGCTTTCCGACGCTGACGCTGTCGATCATCGGCTATCTGGTGTCGATCCCGGTGTTCTGCGATTCCGGCTACGTCATTCTCAACTCGCTGAAGAATGCCCTGGCGGCGCGGATGAAGGTTTCGGTCGTGGCCATGAGCGTCGCGCTGGCCACCGGTCTGTATGCCACCCATACCTTCGTGCCGCCGACGCCGGGCCCGATTGCCGCGGCGGGCAACCTGGGGCTGGAAGGTTCGCTGGGGCTGGTGATCGCCGTCGGCCTGCTGGTCTCGGCGGTGGCCGCACTGGCCGGGATGCTCTGGGCCAACCGTTTCCTCAGGCAGGACGACCGCGAGCTGCTGGACGAAGCCCCCAGCGAGCTGCTCGCCGAGGACGTGGATTTCGATACCTTGCGAGCCCGCTACGGCGTGCTGCCCAGCGCCTGGCAGGCCTTCGCACCGATCTTCGTGCCCATCGCGCTGATCTGCATCGGCTCGGTCGTTGCGCTACCGGGCAGGCCGCTGGGCGAGGGTGTCGTGTTCTCGGTGCTGAGCTTTCTCGGCCAGCCGGTGGCTGCTTTGCTGATCGGCCTGGGTTTCGCCTGCCTGCTGCTCAAGGACGAAAACAAGCGCCAGCAGTTCCATGATCAGGTAGCCGCAGGCATCGTCTCGGCCGCACCGATCCTGCTCATCACCGGAGCCGGCGGTGCCTTCGGCGCCATGCTGAAGATCACCCCGCTGGGCGATTACCTGGGGCAGAGCCTGTCGGCGCTGGGGGTCGGCTTGTTCATGCCCTTCATCGTCTCCGCCGCGCTGAAGACGGCGCAGGGTTCGACCACCGTCGCCCTGGTGACGACCTCGGCCATGGTCGCGCCGCTGCTCGGCAGCCTGGGGCTGGACAGCGAGATGGGTCGGGTGCTGACGGTGATGGCCATCGGTGCGGGCGGCATGACCGTTTCCCATGCCAACGACAGTTTCTTCTGGGTGGTCTCGCAGTTCAGCCGGATGAAGGTTTCCACCGCCTACCGCGCGCAGACCGTGGCGACGCTGATCCAGGGTGTGGTTGCCATGGCCGCCGTCTGGCTGCTGAGCTTGGTGCTGCTCTGACAGGCCGCTGAAAAAGTACCTGCGTAGTCATTGCTGCGTTAAAAACAGGCTGCCTCGCCTACGCTTTTCAACGGCCTGCTAGATTCTCTTGGGATCACACCGGGAGAGCTGCCCCGGTGTGATCCATGACGCTAGCGCGCCGAGTTAGTACCGGACAGCGTCTTGATCATCGCCACCGTCAGGTACAGCCGCGGCGCGATGCTCGACAGTTCCAGGTATTCGTCATCCGCGTGCAGGCCGGCACCCACCACACCCATGGTTTCCAGCACGGCGGGCTTGTCGCTGCCGGGCACGTAGGCATAGCCGGCATCGGTGCCGAAGCGCATGGCGATGGGCTCGATATTCTTGTCGATTTCACCGTAGAGCTGCCGAGCCGTCTCGGCCAGGTGATCCGAGCCGGCATTCTTCGCCAGCGGCGGGCGGCCCTTGTCGATGCGCAGTTCCACGGTGGTGTCGTCGATCAGCTTGTCCTTGATGATGCGCTGGGCATCGGCCAGGACGCGGTCGTACTCGCCGAGATCCGAGTAGCGCATGTCGGCTTCGGCGGCCGCGCTGGCGGGAATGATGTTGCGCTTCTCGCCGCCCTTGATCATCGTCCAGTTCACCGTGGTGCCCTTGTCCGGGTCGCCCAGATCCTTGAGCTGCACCAGTTGGTGCGCCAGCTCCATGATCGCGTTGCGACCATCCTCGGGGGCGGATCCGGCGTGGGAGGATTTGCCCTTCACCTCCAGCATCACGGCGTTGATGCCGTTGGTGGCGACGGTCACGGCATCCTTGTCCGGCGGCTCGTAGGAGAAGACGTAATCGTGCTTGCGGGCGAGCTCGGCGATGATCTTCTTCGAACCGGCCGAGCCCATTTCCTCATCCGGGTTGAACAGCACGGTGAGGGTGCCGAAACCGTCGAACTGCTGCGCCTGCAGGAGTTTGACCGCATGCAGGATCATCGCCACGCCGCCTTTGGCATCGGCTACGCCGGGGCCATAGGCGCGCTTCTCATCCGTACGGAACGGCCGTTTGGCGGCGGTGCCTTCGGCGAACACGGTGTCGTAGTGGACCATCAGCAGGAAGTTTGCCGTGCCGGAGCCTTTCAGCGTACCGACGATGTTGTCGCCGGCCGACGGCGTGGCCGGGGTGGCCGTGACCTCGGCACCCAGCGCTTCGAGGCGCTCGACCAGCATTTCGCTGACCCTGGCCAGCCCCTGCTGCTGGCCGGTGCCGGTGTCCACTGCCACCAGTGTCTTCAAGGTTTCGAGATAGGCCGGCTGCTCCGCCTCGGCCTGCTTGAGCAGCTCGCTGGGCTGCAGATCGGCCGCGAGGACCGGAAAGGTGAACAAGCCGAGCGCGAGGGCAGCGGCGATGGATGTACGTCGAGCGTGCATGGAGGGCCTCGTTCATTGTTGTGGTTATCGAGGATGAGAGGCCCGGCGCGCGCGCATCGTTCCGCCAATCAGGTCTCGCTGTCCAGGCCGTACAGCCGTTTGCTCCAGTCTTCCACCCTGCGTTCCTGCAGGCGGCGGTCGACCAGCTTGCGCCACGACGGCACCAGCGGCAGTTCGCTCAGTTCATGCAGGGCGGCCTGGTCCAGAGTGCGCTGGTAGAGCACCTCCAGTACCCGTGTCAGCGACCAGCGCGGGAAAGGGCGGTGTTCGAGGCTGAGCATCTGCCCGGCTTCGAGGGCGCCGGGCTCGAGTACCCGGTAGTACCAGCCGGTCATGCCGCTCTGCTGCACGCGCAGGGCCATGTCCGCGACGCCGAAGCGATCGTTGAGCTTCCAGCAGGGTTGGCGTGTCTGGACGACCTCCAGCCGGGCCTCGCCACAGCGCAGCACGTCCCCCAGGCACAGGTCCGCCTCGCAGAGGCCGCGGGTGCTGATGTTCTCGCCGAAGGCGCCTGGCTGCTCCAGCAGCGGCAAGGCACCGAGTTGTTCGCGCCAGCGGGCGTAGTGTTCGTAGGCATAGTGATGGACGGCCTTGTTCGGGCCGCCATGCACCTTGCGGTCGCCCTGCTCATCGCCTTCCAGCCCTTCGATATCGACATGCACGGGGCCTGCAACCGGTTGCTTGGCAATCGCACTGAAGCTGCCGGGGCGGGTATAGGGCACGGCCTTGCCCACGAGCAGACGCTCGATCCTTGCCAGTTTCATCTCGATGCTCCGAATGTCCATGTCAGCCGGCGATTATGCCTCATCGTCCGGACCGTATATGGTTCGCCTGACAGAACCCAGACGGAGCCTTCGATGAGCCTGACCACCCCCTACGATCCGCAGAACATCTTCGCCAACATCATTCGTGGCGAGGCCCCTTGCTACAAGCTATACGAGGACGAAGATGTGCTCGCCTTCCTCGACCTGTTTCCACAATCCTTCGGCCATACGCTGGTGATCCCCAAGCGCTCCGCCGCCTGCAACCTGCTCGACGTGGACACCGAGGCGCTGTGCAAGATGATGGCGGTGGTGCAGCGGCTCACCCGCGTGATCGTCGACGAGTTGCAGCCGGACGGCGTGCAGGTGGCGCAGTTCAATGGTGCGCCGGCGGGGCAGACCGTATTTCATATCCACATGCATATCGTCCCGCGTTACGCGGGGCAGGGCATGGGCGTGCATGCCGCCCAGCAGGCGGACCACGCCGAGCTGGAGCAGCTGCAGAAGCGCCTGGCACAGCGGATCGCGTGAATGCCTGGCTGGCGGCTCAGCCGCCGGCCAGTTGTGTCAGCGCATGCAGCACCAGGCCGACGAGGCCGCCGACCAGGGTGCCGTTGATGCGGATGAACTGCAGGTCTTTGCCGACGCTGTTTTCCAGCTGCTGCACCAGTTCGGCGCTTTCCCAGTTTTCCACCCGTTCGGCGATGTAACGGCCGATCTGCCCACGGTAGCGCTCCAGCAGCCTGGGGGCGGCGGCCATCAGCTGCTCGTTGATCCAGCCACGCATGGCGGTGTCGGCGGCCAGGGCGTCGCCCAGGCCGGCAGACAGTTCGACGATGCGCCGGCCGATACGGGATTCGTCACTGGCCAGATCCTGCTCCAGCCACTCGGCCAGTTCCTGCCAGAGGTTGGCGAAGTAGGCGCTGGTGGCCGGGTGCTCGAGCAACTGCGCGAGAATCCGCTCGACCTCCAGCGCGTAGGCGGGGTCATGCCTGAGGCGGTCAATGTACTCGCCGACATGCTCGTCGAAGCGCTGGCGGATCAGGTGCTCGGGGTCGGCGGCGATCTCGGCGATCAGTGCCGACAGGCCGTCGACGAACTTGTTCGCCGACCAGCCGCCCACCGACCTGCCCAGGCCGAGATAACGCAGCGTGCGGATCTCCGAGGTGATGGCGTCGGCCACCAGCGTGCGGGTTTGCTCGTCCTGCATGATCGAGTCGAGACGGATCAGCAGCTCGTCGAGCATGGCCTGGTGACGGCCCTGGCTGGTCAGCACCTCCAGCGCCTGGGCCAGTGGAGTGGACAGGTCGAACTTGCGTACGCGGTTGATGACCTTCGCCTGGACGAAGTCGCGCACCCGTTCATCGTGCAGCGCCGCGACCCCGAAATGCGCGATACCGGTGAGCTGGCGGCCGACGGCTGCGGCGTTGTCCGGGTGGCGCAGCCAGCCCGCCAGGCGTCCGGCCAGGTCCAGCTCCGCCAGCTTGGCCAGCACCAGTGGCGTGGCCAGGAAGTGCGTGGTGATGAAGCTCGACAGGCTCTGGCCGATGCGCGTCTTGCTGCGCGGGATGATCGCCGTATGCGGAATCGGCAGGCCGAGCGGGCGGCGAAACAGCGCGGTGACGGCGAACCAGTCGGCGATCGCGCCGACCATGGCGGCCTCGGCGAAGGACGCGAGATAGCCCCAGGCCGGATGCCGGTCTTCCATCATGGTGGCCAGGGTATAGAGCAGGGCGGCAAGCAGCAGCAGAAGGCCGGCGACCAGCTTCATCCGCGAAACCGGTGATTGCCATGTGCTGGAGAGTGAGGGCATGGAGATTCTCGTCGTCGATGGCGGTAGCAATGAAACCAGGATGCTCGGTAGACAGCGGAGCATGGGCCTGGGATCGGTCTGCTTACGCGGAGAATACAGGTGATCGGTTATCCACAAGCCAGGAGCTTCGCGCCGAGGCCGGCACTCCCACAGGTACGAGGGCCATCCCGCCGCGCATTCGTGGGAGACGCGCCCTCGCGTCGAATGCAGGCGCAAGCCTGCCAGCCTTGATTCTTTCTCGATGAGTCAGCCGCTGAAAGGGCCAGATGTGTACCAAGGAGCTTGCGCCGGTAGGAGTGCCGCTTGCCTCTGCCGTCCCTCCTCCCCAGAAAGAAGAGGGTTGGCAGGGGCAGTGGAGGCTCAGAGTGCGTCTTCCTCCTCGCGGATCAGCACGTACTCGCCTTCGACATCGTTGAGGCAGTCCCAGACATAGAACATCGAGATCTTTCCCGGGGCTTCCGTCACGGCGGCGTAGTCACCGGGCACCGGGATGAAGCTCGCGCCCGAATCGGGTGCGGCTTCGCAGGCGATGCGGGCGGTGATGAAAGCGTCGGGCGGCGTGCCGTCGAAATAGTCTTCCCGGTCCTTGGCATCCCATTCGGCAGGCGCCTGGAACGGCCCCAGGAACAGGATGCGTGCATCGCCAAGGTCCTGTTCTTCGGCTTCGGTGTTGTATTCGTCAGCGCGATACAGGGTGGACTCGAGCGCGTCCGGGTTTTCGAGGATGGCAGTGCGAGATTGAGCGGTAAGGGGATACATGAAATCTCCGACTGCAGTGAAGTGAATCGGCAGTGTGGAGCAGCCGCCAGGCGGGTGCAATGGCCACTATCGGACCGCCGGCTCCCGGCATTGCGAACGCCATCCGCCGGACCGGCCTCCAAGTTCAACCAGCCCTAACGAACGTTGCGAGGTCGTCATGAAGCAGAACCAGCCAGGTAGCGAGCCGTCTCCCACCGATGAAACCGACACGACGATGACCGACGCGGGCGAGAAGAATGCCGGCGAAGACCCTGATTTCGACGAACAGCTGCAACCGCAGGATGACCGCGAACCGGAGGTGGCGCCGGATGACCCGGACATCCAGGGTGTCGGTGACGCTGGCAAGCCAAGCTAGTGGCCGGTGTGGTTAGTTTGTTAACTCAAGTTCGGATAATCAGGGGTTCTGAGATAAGGCGCTGCGACGAGTCATAGCGGGCAGGAGCAGCAACGCCGTACCGGAGCCCCGAGCGCCGAAATTGACTAACTGAACTGACCAGACAGGCCACTAGGTCTGACTTCGTTCGTGGTCGGCCGCGGCAACGGAGGGTAATTTCCTTCAATACCCTTGGCCGCCAGCGCCCTAGCCTGCTTCCAGCTCAACCACTGGAAGCAGATATCTATGGACCCCTACCTTTCCATGGCCGCCTTTGCCCTGGCGTCATCCATCACCCCCGGCCCGGTCAATCTCGTGGCGCTGAACTGCGGCGCACGCTTCGGTTTTCGCGCGAGCCTGCGGCACATTTCGGGGGCGACTCTGGGCTTTACCCTGTTGCTGCTGCTGATCGGACTGGGCCTGTACCAGCTGCTGGAGCGAGCGCCGGCATTGATGCGGGGGATCCAGTGGGGTGGTGTTGCCTTTCTTCTCTACATGGCCTGGCGACTGGTGGCGGACGACGGCCGGCTCGAGCCGGGGCAGGCGCGTGGTGGACCGTCGCTGTGGGAGGGGGCACTGATGCAGTGGCTCAACCCCAAGGCCTGGTTGGCATCGGTGGCCGGGATGGGGCTGTTCGCCGCGGACGGCGACGTGCTGCGGGTGTGGTCGTTCGCCGGGCTGTACTTCCTCATCTGCTATGCCTCGATCGCCTGCTGGGCCTGGGCCGGCAACTACCTGGGCCGCCACCTGCGGCAGGCCGCGCGAGTACGCTGGTTGAACCGGACGATGGCGCTGCTGCTGGCGGGTAGCGCTTTTTATCTACTGACCTGAGCGGTCGCGGTATTGCCCGGGTGTCGCCGCCAGCTGGCGCTTGAAGGTGCGCTGGAAATGCGCCTGGTCGGCAAATCCCGCGGCCAGCGCCACCTCGGCCAGATCCCGATCCTGCCTGAGCCAGTGCTGGCTGCGCTGGATACGGCGGTTGAGCAGGTAGGCGTGTGGCGTCATGCCGTAGTGCTGCTTGAAGGTGCGAATCAGGTAGGACGGCGAGAGCCCGGCCGCCTGGCAGATGTCTTCCAGCCGCAATGCGTGGGTGCAGTGATCGGCGATGTAGTCGGCGGCGCGTTGCAACTGGCGTAGTGGCTCGGCGTTCGACAGCGAGGGGACAGGCGCCAGCGTTTGCTGAAGCAGGCTGAAAAATTCGACGGCGAGGCTCTGCTTGTGCAGGGTTTCGATCTGCGGGTCGAGCAGCGTGGCGTAGAGCTGCGTCAGGCCGGCGAACAGCGCCGGGTCGCGGCTGAGGATCGGCGAATAAGGCATGAATGCGCTATCGGCACTGGCACCCAGCTCGCCCTGCAGCGTACCGAGCCAGCCGGCATCCACGTAGAACATCAGGTAGGACCAGGGCTGCCCGTCGATGGGATTGCAGGCGTGTACGGTCTGCGGATTGATGATCACCAGCGCGCCACGCTCGAGCCGCTCGCGCGCATCGCCGTTGAAGTAGGTGCTGCAACCCGCGGTTATCGCACCGATCGAGAAGGTCTCGTGGCAATGCGGCGCGTAGCAGACCTTGCGTCCATCCTCGACCGCGCGGGCCTCGATGAAGGGCAGGGCGGCATCGCGCCAGAAGCGTGGCTGGGTGCTTTCGCGTGCGTTGCTGTTCACATGGTGCCTGCCTGGTCGGAGGTCGCCGTCCATTGAGCCTGCCGAAAGTCATTGCGCGGCGAACCCAGCCCGACGGGATCGCCCGCCGGCAAAATGGCTGGACAGGGGTGTAGCTTGAGGGCAATATCAAAGTGCCATCAGGCGGCAGGCTGTGTGGACTGTACAGAAGTGCGTAGTCTCTTGTGTCCGTGAGCCCCAGTCAAAGGAATGATTCCGTTCGATCCGAACGTTCGTGTGTTGTATGGGACATGGCTGAAGGCCGGGCCTGCTTGCTGCCCCCATCACCCCTCGCAATTCGCTGATCAATCCTGTTCATCGCTGCCCTGGCTCCGGAGGCCGGGTCGACAGGATTTTTCACCTGCCCGCTCGTGCTGCCCGGATCGTCATGGATCAAGGGACACAACAAGTATGAAGACCCGTTCAACTTCGTCGCGCCATTTCGTTTTGCTGGGTGCCATCGCGTTGGCCAGCGGCTGCCAGACCCTGGCGCCGACGGAAAAGATGGCCGATTTCAATCAGCTTTATGCCTCGGGCAACTATCAGGCCGCCGCTGATTCCGCCCTGCAGAGTGCCGGGGGCCTGTCTACGGAAAAGCAGCCGGAGCTGCTCTGGTCGTTGCAGGCGGGCACGGCGTTGACGGCCAGCGGCCAGTTCGCGTTGAGCAATCAGGTATTCGATGCCGCCGAAGACCTGGCCAAGGAGGAAGATACCGAGCATCTGGTGCGCAAGGGGTTCGAGAAGCTGACCTCGACGCTGGTCAACAACAACCTCAATCGCTACTCGCCGACCGTGTATGACGGCGTGATGGTCAACACCTACAAGGCGCTGAACAGCATGTTTCTCGCCGATGCTCAGAACGCGCGGATCGAGTTCAACCGCGCTGCCGATCGCCAGCGCCGCGCTGAAGAGCATTTTCGCAGCAAGATCCAGGCACAGAAGGAAAAACTGAGCGAAGAACAAGTCAAGGCCGAAGCTCCCGCCCCGGCCAACGGCTATCAGCCGAACCGCGCCGAGGCGGAGAAGACGGTCTACCAGGCCTATCCTGAGCTGCAGGAGTGGCAGGTTTACCCGGATTTCGTGAACCCCTACACCGACTATCTGCACGGCCTCTATTTCATGCTCGGCAGTAGCGACAAGGATGATCTGGGCAAGGCCCGGGATTCGCTGCGTCGAGTTGCCGGAATGAATCCGAACAACCCGGCGGTGAAAACCGATCTTCAGGTAGTGAACAATCTGATCCGTGGCACCTGGCGCAAGCAGAAGCTCAACCCGGCGGTGTGGGTGATCTTCGAGAATGGCCTTGGGCCGGAGATCGAAGAGCTGCTAGTGCCCATTCCGCTGTTCCTGGTCAACGACAAGGTCGAGTATTCGCAGCTGGCGCTGCCCAAGCTGAAATTACGTGATCAGGCCTACAGCCATCTCGAACTGTTCGCCGGAAACAAGCCGCTGGGCAAGACCGAGCAGCTGGCCAGCCTGGATCGCGTGGTGCAGACCGAGTTCAAGAAGGAATTTCCCTACAAGGTGACCGAAGCGGTCATCAGCACCATCGCCAAGGGTGCGATCCAGTACGAAGCGCGCAGACAGGGCGGTCTGGCCGGAGCGCTGGCCGCCGGGGTCTATCAGGCGGCGACCACGCGTGCCGACAAGCGCATCTGGAGCGCCTTGCCGAAGGAAGTGCAGGTCGCCCGAATCCGTCCACCGGCCAATCGCAAGCTCACCATCAAGAGCCCCGGTCTGGCCGAGCCGTTGGAGGTCGAGCTGCCCGATTCGCAGTTCTCGATCGTCTACATCAAGGCCAGCGCACCCGGCTCCCAGCCCGTCTATCAGATCGCCGGTTACTGACCGGCCTCAGCGAGTCGATGAAATGAATATTCGTACCCTGGCCCTGGCGGCCACGATGCTGCTTGCGGCGGGTTGCCAGACGCAACCGGTCGCCACGCCCTATCCACAACTGGTACTGGGTCCGCGCGCCAGCGGTTACCTGGAGATTGAGGCGGTGCAGGAAGGCAAGGCGTCCAGCGACCTGCTGCGCGCCGGCGTGCGCCTTTACAACAAGAGCCTGCTGAAGCAGGAACTGCGTTACCGCTTCGAGTGGCTCGACAGCGATGGCTTCGAGCTGTCTGGCCTGGCGGCGCGCTGGGAGTTGCTGGAACTGCGCCCGCGTATCAGTCATTCGCTGGACCGCGTCGCGCCTTCGCCGCGCGCCGTGGCCTACCGCATCCATCTGTTCGATGCCGATACACCACCTGTCAATACCAATGCTTCGGGGAGTCATCAATGAAATTCGGGGATAAAACCAAGTTGTTCCGGGCTATGGGCCTGGCTGCCGTCCTTGGTCTGACTGTCGGCTGTGCGCCGCAAACGCAGCTGCTGTCGTCCTCTGCCGTGGACCGGCCCATCACGCTGGGCCTGAGCGCCGCCGATTTCGAACAGGCCGCCGCGGCTGCGACGCAGTCCATGCTGCTGTCCGGCGCGGTCGACCGGAACGATGGCAAGAAGAACATCATGGTGGTCTCCACCGTACTCAACGACACCATGCAGCGCATCGACACCGATCAGTTGGTGAAGAAGATCCGCGTCGAACTGCTGCGCAGCGGCAAGGTGCAGGTCACCACCGCCATCGGCCTGCACGGTGCCGAGGACCAGATGAACACGGCATTCTCCGAGCTGAGCCAGTCGCGCAAGGTGGACCGCTCCACGCTGGTCAAGCAGAAGCTGGCCGCGCCGAACATGAGCCTGTCCGGCAAGATCCTGCAGCGCAACAACCGCGTCGATCGCAACAAGGAACTGGTCGAGTACTACTTCCAGATGACCCTGAGCGACCTGCAGAACGGCCTGGCCGTATGGGAAGGTGAAGAACAGATCAGCAAGCTTGGCAGCGCCAAGGGCACCTCCTGGTAAGGATAGGAACGATGAAGAAATTGATTGGCAAGACGCTGTTGGCGCTGGCTGTGGCCGGCTGTATGGCACCGCTGTCTTATGCCCAGGAGGCCGTCGAGGTTCAGGAAGTCTCCGAGCAGGAGCTGGATACCACAGCGGCCAACATTGCCCAGGCGGCACGGCCGCAGGTGACCGATCCCGGTATGGAGATCGAAGCGCTGATCGAGGACTTCGAAGCCTCGCCGCTGGGCCAGAGCTTCCGTGACCGACCTGGGCTGTTCTACACCACTGCCAGCACCGTGGTGATGGCCAAGCCGGAAAGCCGCGACTGGGGCAACGCTCGCGTCATGGCGTACAAGGAGGCGCTGCTCAAGGCCCAGGCCAAGTACGTCGAGCACCTGGGCGTGAGCGTGCGTACCGAGAGCATCAATCGCCTGTTCGACGACAAGACCCAGATGCCGTCGTTCAGCGAGGCCGATCTGCGCGCCAGCAGCAAGCTGGGTGAGTTGTTCGACAAGGCGGTCGCCGTAGTTGGTGGCAAGCTGGACGGTGAGCTGCAGGAAATGGGGATCGACCCGGCGGAATTCCGCGCCGCTCCCCAGGAGAAGCGCGCCAAGCTGTTCGAGCGCTCGGTGGCCGAGACCACTGTAACCCGTGCCCGCCAGACGCTGACGGGCGTCATCCCGGTGAAGACCTTCGAGGCGCACAACGAGAACGGCGACCACGCGGTGGCCGTCGCCATCGTTGCGTCCAGCAAGTTCCGCCAGTTCGTCCACGACATTGCCCAGAGCAAGGGCGACATCGCTCCCGATCCGGCCAAGGCTAGCCCTCAGCCACTGTTGCAGATGCTGCGCGGCGACAAGCGCGCGTTGATCAACGAGTTCGGTATTCGCCGCATGTACGACGAACAGGGCTATCCGGTGCTGATTTCCTTCGGTCAGGCGAGCAATCCCTATCGCGGCGACGACTACCAGCAGCGTGCCGATAACCGCGAGTTGTCCTACGCCGCGGCCAAGGCGTCCAGCTATGCCAACTTCGCGTACCTGTTCAACGCCACTGGCGCCTCCGAGCAGGCCACCAGCCAGAAGATGAGCCGCCAGACCACCGGCGTGGTACGCGCTGAAGGCCAGAGCATCACCGAGTCGGAGGAGCAGACCCAGGAATTCATCCAGACCATCGATCGTGAAATCTCCGCGCGAGGCAGCATCTCCAACCTGCCGGGTACCCGGGAGCTGTTCCGCTGGAGCGAGAAACACCCGCTTTACGGCCATGAGATCAACGGCGTCGTCTACATCTGGCATCCGTTGAGCGAGCAGAACGCCCGCCAGCTGCGTGATTTCAAACCAGCCCGCACCAGCAGCCAGGGCGCTCAACAGCCGCAGAACCGCAGCAGCGGCCAGGCGGGCACCAGCCAGAGCCGCGACCTGATGTCGGCTGATGATTTCTGAGGGCTCTCCCATGCGAATGATTGGAACAACGCTGGGTCTGCTGCTGATACTCCTCAGCTCGCCCGCTTCGGCGGCCGAACAGGCGGTCGATGCGGTCGGCTACGGCGCCAACCGGACCCAGGCCATCGCCGATGCGCTGGTGCAGGGCTTGCGTCAGGTGACCGGTGTCAGCGTCGAAAGCCGCGAAGTCATGCAATCCATCTCCGGCCGCCAGAGCATCAGCGAGGGCGACCAGGCTAGCCACACCAGCAGTTTCGAAGTGGCCCGTCAGGGCGATCTCAAGTTGACTACCGGTGGCGTGGTATCGCGCTACGACGTGCACGACGTCGCGCAGGAAACCGATGGCAGCTATCGCGCTGATATTACCCTGCACGTGGTCAAGTACGACAAGCCGGGGTTGCCTGCCGACAGCCGCCGTACCCTGGCAGTGCTGCCGTTTCACGTCGACCGCAGCAGCTTCTCGCTGCTGGGTGACAATACCCCGGCGACCAAGGTGGAATCCGAGCTGCGCAACCGCATTCTCGACCTGTTCACCCAGTCGCGTCGGCTGAATGTGCTGGATCGCGAGTTCGGTACCGAATTCCAGCAGGAGAAGGCCATCTGGGTAGGCGATGATGCGGCGCTGGCGGAGCAGGCCAGGGCCGGCAACGTGCTGGGAGCCGACTACATCGTTGTGGGGAATCTGCGCGGCCTGCGTAGCACGCGAAGCGTCAAGACGCTGCAGCTGACTGGCGAGACCATCACCAGCTACAGCGGCAGTGCGCAACTGGACTACAAGATCATCCTGGCCGCGACGCGCCAAGTGAAGTGGTCCGACTCCATCACCTTGAACTTCAGCGATGCCGGTATTCGCGGCTTGCTGGCCAAGTACGGCTCGTCCCAGGCGGGGATGACCGCCGAGTTGGCCGAGCAGCTGGTCAACGGCGCCCTGTCGAACATCTACCCGATGCGCGTCGTCGCGGTGAACGGCAAGACCGTGGTGCTCAATCAGGGCGGCAAGACCCTGAAGGCCGGCGACAAGCTCAGTGTCTACTTCCTCGGCGAAGAGATGTTCGATCCCTATACCAAGGAATCGCTGGGGCAGATGGAAGAGAAGGTGGCCGATATCCAGGTGGTGCGGGTCAATGCCAAGACCACTTACGCGAAAATCGTCGGTGGCGACGCCGAGCTGGTGGAAACCGGCGCCATCGTGCGTCGTTGAGCGCAGTCTGCTAAAACCTTTCTGGAACGCTGCGCTTCCGCGCGGCGGCAACATGGAGTTTTTATGCGTCTGCTCATTGCTCTGACTTCGTTGCTGTCCCTGACGGCCTGTTCCTCCTGGCAGCCCGACGCCGAGGACATCGTGCCGGTGCCGGCGGATCGGGTGCTGGCTTATCAGCAACCTGTGGAGCATAGCGGTGAGGTGGTGGTGACGCGAGACTTCGGTTGGCGCGGCGGCGGTTGCTATATCGCGCTGATGATCGATCGCGAGCTGGCCGCTCGGGTGCACGTGGGCGAGGTGGTGCGCCTGCAGGTGCCGGCCGGCCAGCGCATTGTCAGCATCGGCACCGATCCGCTGGACGATACCCTGTGCGGCAAGCTGCGGTTGCGCCGCGAGAAGCTGGCGCAGGTGGAGGCGGGGCAGACGCTGGAGTACCGCATCATCGTCGACAACCAGATCGGCTTCGACATCGTTCCGCAGGAGCCCTGAATGGCATGGCTGCTCGGCCTCGCACAAGACTGCTGGGAGCTGCCAATTGGCTGCCGGTTGGCGCAGCAGCGCGGCTAGCGATGAAACGGCAACAGTCCCTGATGTGACCCACTGCACCGAATCCGCCTGCTAGAGCGGGCCACG
>NZ_RFFL01000011.1 GCF_003696285.1 Stutzerimonas nitrititolerans | reverse complement strand
CGTGGCCCGCTCTAGCAGGCGGATTCGGTGCGGTAGGTCACAATCTCCAAGGGATGATGAACGGCGTGATCGAGCAAGGCCACGATGCGTCCCGTGGCACTCACAGCATGGCATTGGCCGGATCATGTTCCGATTCTTCGGCGCCGCCTTCGTTCTTGCATGGGGGCGTAGCCCTACGGGACGGCTGCCACTACGAAGGATGAGACGGTTCACCCCCGGAGGATAAGGCCCGCCAAAACGGGGGAATCCATCGACGTTCGCACTTTTCACCGACCTTCACGCGGCGATTCTCGGCTGCATGTCGAGCACTCGCGCCGTCATGCGCAAGCGCCTCTTCGCGGCGAAACACCTGCGCCACCGCTCTGGCATCCACTCTCTTGCCTGCCTACTCCCCTGACAGACAGCTACGCCCGACAACTCAGCCATCGTTTTTTTTCACCAGGGAGGATGTGGCGGCGCCATGCCATCACTGACTCTAGTTCACGTCGATCCGACCCCAGTGTGGCTGGCGCTGGAGCGGCAATGTCACGGCTATCGCAGCACCAACAAAAATAACAAGGACCCTCATCATGAAGCACAAGCAGATGCCCCCCTTCCTGTTCAAGCCCGGATACGTTCTGGCCGCGATGTTGGTCAGCGCCCCTGCCCTGGCAGTGGATTTCCATGGCTACATGCGTTCCGGTGTCGGCGCCACTGCGGGCGGCGGCGACCAGGCCTGTTTCCAGGCGGCGGGTGCGCCGGCCAAGTACCGCCTGGGTAACGAGTGCGAGACCTACGCCGAGATCGGTCTTGGCCAGGAAGTCTGGAAGGAAGGCGACAAGAGCTTCTACGTCGACAGCATGATCGCCTACAACTCGCGCCAGGCTAACGATTATGAAGCGACCCGCACCGACACCAACGGCGGCGCCAACCACCCCTTCGACGAAGGTGGTGACGTGGCCATACGCCAGTTCAACGTGGTCGGCCACAACCTGATCGAGAGTCTGCCGGGCGCCGACATCTGGGCCGGCAAGCGTTACTACAAGCGCCACGACGTGCACATCAATGATTACTACTACTGGGACGTATCCGGTCCTGGCGCGGGCATCGAGGACATCGACCTGGGCTTCGCCAAGGCCAGCATCGCCTGGATCCGCAATACCGACGGCGATTACGTCTACCAGGGCTCGGGCACCGGCACCAACATCGCCAACGACACCCTCGACATCCGCCTGGCCGAGATCGACGTCAACCCCAACGGCAAGCTGGAAATCGGCTACGACTACGGCAAGGCCAACCTCACCGACGAGCAGGAGCGCGACCCTGGTTACACCGACCAGAAAGGTCATCTGATCACCCTGGAGCACACCCAGGGCGACTGGTTCGGCGGCTACAACAAGCTCGCCCTGCAGTACGGCACCGACGGCATCATCGGCAGTAGCGGGCGCAACAGCACCGGCAACAGCGACGGCAAGATGTTGCGCCTGGTCAACCAGGGCGTGGTCGGCCTGACCGACAACATCGAGATGATGTACGTGCAGATTTACGAGGACCGCGATTTCGACAACGACTCCGGCCAGGAATGGCTCTCCTTCGGCGTGCGCCCGGTCTACAAGTGGAACGAGACCATGAGCACCGCGCTGGAATTCGGCTACGACCGCATCGACCCGCAGGCCGACGGCGAACGCAGCCGCGACCTGAAGAAGCTCACCCTGGCCCAGCAGTGGTCCGCCGGTCGTAGTTTCTGGGCACGTCCGCAGATTCGCGTATTCGCCACCTACGCCAAGTGGGACGGCGGCCGCTACCAGGCGGCCAGCGAATCCATCGATGCCGGCGACGACGACGGCCTGACCTTCGGCGTACAGGCCGAAGCCTGGTGGTGATTGGCTGAGACCCGACTGGTGGCGGTCCCTCTCCTCCCGCTCAGTCCATTCGGGCACAGCCTGTTTTTTCCGCTCCACCGTCTCGGCGGTGTTTCAACCCCGGCTTGGCTGGCCGGGGTCTTTTTTGTCTGGACCGGAGTACGTCTCAATGAAGAACAGCATGCCCCTGGTGCTCGGACTGGCCGCCGTCATGACGACCGGCTGCGGTAGCGAGCCGCTGAAGCGCGTCGATGCGTTTTCACACAGCCCCGCCCCGCTCGAACTGTCCGAAAGCAACGCACGGCAGGCACTCGCCGCGGCCGCTCCGTGCTGCGTGCGGATCGAGCAATTTCCGTTTCAGTCCATCCCCGTGGATTTCAGCGCGAGCGTGCTGATCGATACCAGCGCACCCGCCTTCGAGTTCGACAGCGGCAAGAGCTTCTTCCGCGCCTTCGCCCTGCCGCGTGACAGCAAATCCTTCGAGATTCGCCTGTACAGCCAGGCCGGCGACACGGTGCTGGCTCCCAGCGCCATGCTGCTCGACAGCCGGTTCCGCATGACTCGCCTGCTGGATGCCGACGATTTCAGCTACGTACCGGCCGAGGGCCTGAAGGGCGATAGCCTCGACGCCCGGCTGCGCATCGACCGGCTCTACCTGGACAACCCGGGCAACGAGCACTACCTGGTGCTCTTCAGCTCCGAGCGCGACAGCACCGGTCGAACTACCCTGCAGCACCCGGCCAAGGCTTACGCCAAGGCGCTGGGCAACGAGCCGCCAAGCATCCCCGACCCGGTCGCGCGGCACTCGCCGACGGGCGTGATCAAGATGGTACTGATCGAAGACAAGGTCGCCGGCCAGCAGGCCAACACCTACGTTCCGGCCTACAGCACCGGTCGCGAAATGGGCAATCAGTTGCCATCCGTACCCGCACCGGCGGTGCTGCCGGAAACCAAGGCGTACTACCGCCAGGGGATCGATGCTGCATTGGCGAGCAAGGATCTGGAGCGCGCGCTGCACCTGGCCGACGAGGCCGCACGCATTGGCGACGCAGACGCCCGTGCCTATCTGCTGGAGCGCATCCAGATCAAGTAGTCGTTTTCATCGCAACGGAAATCGCCACCCGGCCCTGACACGGCCGGGTGCGCCACTGCCAAGCAAGGAGCTGGAAGATGATCACGTTGCTCAATGCCGCCGTTCTGCTGGTTCTTCTCTGCCTGCCCGGCGCCACCCAGGCCTTCGAACGCGACAGGCTGCTGGTCTGGGTCAATCAGGACAAGGGGTTCAATGGTGTAGCCGAGATCGGTCGACGCTTCCAGGCCGAGACCGGCGTCGAGGTCGAAGTCACCACGCCGGATGATCTGGCCGCACGCTTCGACCGGCTCGCCGGTACCGCGAAGGGGCCGGACATCGTCATCTTCGCCCACGACCGCTTCGGCTCCTGGCTCGACGCCGGACATCTCGCCGCGCTGCAACCGAGCCAGGCCGCGCGGCAGCGCACGCCGGATTTCGCCTGGGAGGCGGTCAGCGTGGCCAACCGCATCTATGGCTATCCCCTGTCCACCGAAGTGGTCAGCCTGATTTACAACCGCGACCTGGTAGCGAAGCCGCCTCGTACCTGGCAGGACTTGATCGAGCTGGATCGGGACCTGCGTGCCCGGGGCAAACGTGCCATCGCCTGGGATTACGCCAACCTGTATTTCTCCTGGCCGGTCATCGCCGGCAGCGGCGGCTACAGCCTGCGCAAGCGTGACGGACTATACGACCTCGACGACCTGGGCATCGCCAATGCCGGCGCGGTGGCGGGCTTCGAACAGATCCGCCGGTTGCTCGAGCTCGGCGTGCTGACGCCCGAAGACAACTACGAACGGATGATGAAGGCCTTCAAGGCCGGCGAACTGGCCATGATGATCAATGGCCCCTGGGTATGGAATGAACTGCGTGAAGCGGGCATGCGCTTCGGCATCGATCACGTGCCGGGAATCGACGCCGACCGGCCCGGCAAGCCTTTCGTGGGCATCGTCGCCGCCGCGATCAACGCGCACAGCCCCAACCAGGCCCAGGCGCAGCGCTTTCTCGACGACTATCTGACCACCGCCGACGGCCTGCGTGTCATCGACGCCGACAAGCCGCTGGGCGCGGTGGCCAACCTGCAGTTGCTGGAAACGCTGCAGCGCGACCCCCTGATCGCCCACACCTACCGCTCGGCCGCCAGCGGCGAGATCATGCCCGACGTCCCCGAGATGAAGCGTTTCTGGAGCCTGTTCGACAGCCGCCTGCGCCCGATGCTTCAAGGCGAGCGGGAAATTCCCGCGACGCTGGAGCAGATCAGCGCGCGCCTCAGGCAGCACGCACAGATGCAGACGGTACGCCGCCGCTTCTACCCCACCGCCGAGATGGCCGTTGCGGCTGACTCAGTCACCCGCGAATGACGCCCTGCGGTACTCGCGGACTGGCATTTCAGCGTGCCGGCGGCAACTCAGGCTCGCGCAGTGCCCAGCGCCGGAACCGCACCACGAATTCCGGCACCGAGTGGAAGATCCAGCCGGCAACCAGCACGTTGAGCAGCGAGACGGCGAGGAAGAGTTGCGGAATCGACAACCCGACCACCGTCAGCACGAGGATGGCGAACAGCGCCGATACCACCATGAACAGCGCGTTGAGGATGTTGTTGGCCGCCACCACCCGCGACCGTTCCTGCAGGGCGGTACGAGCCTGGATCAGCGCGTACAGCGGCACTATGTACAAGCCGCCGAAGGCTCCCAGGCCCAGCACTGCGAGCAACGCCCACCAGGCGCCGGGCTCGAGCAGCAACGCCAGCCAGTCGCGGCTTTCCGTCACCGGCGGCAACCCGCCGGCCTGCCACCAGAGCAACACGCCGAACACCGTCAGACCGATGGAGCCCAGCGGCACCAGGCCGATCTCTACGCGATGCGCCGACAACCGCTCGCAGAGCATCGAACCCAGGGCGATGCCGATGGAGAAAGTGGCCAGGATCAGCGTCACCACGCCCTCGTCACCCTGCAGCAGTTCCTTGGCGAAGGCCGGTATCTGGGTGAGATAGGTCGCACCGAGAAACCAGAACCAGGAATTGCCGATCATCGCGCGCGACACCGCCCGCTCCTGCCCCAAGCCCAGCCGCATGATGTGCCAGGACTGGCGCAGCACCTGCCAGTCGATCTTCAGGTCCGCAAAGGCCGGCGTCGTCGCGGGAATCGCGCGGCTGGCCAGGTAGCCCAGCAATGCGATGAGCACCACGGCGATGGAAACCAGCACCGCGTAATCGGCATCGTTCATCAGGATGCCGGCGCCGATGGTGCCGCCGAGGATCGCCAGGAAGGTGCCCATTTCCACCAGCGCGTTGCCGCCGATCAGCTCGTCCTGGTGCAATTGCTGCGGCAGGATCGAGTACTTCACCGGGCCGAACAGCGCCGACTGGGTACCCATGCAGAACAGCACCACCAGCAACAGCGGCAGGTTGCCCAGCAGCAGGCCCAGCGCCCCCACCAGCATGATCAGGATCTCGGCGAACTTGATCCGCCGAATCAGCCAGGCCTTCTCGTACTTCTCGCCGAACTGGCCGCCCAGCGCGGAGAACAGGAAGAACGGCAGGATGAACAGCATGGCGCACAGGTTGACCAGCAGGCTGGTGTCGGCGCTCGTGCTGAACCGGAAGAGAATCGCCAGGATCAGCGCCTGTTTGAACACGTTGTCGTTGAAGGCACCGAGCAGCTGCGTCACGAAGAACGGCAGGAAGCGGCGTTTGCCCAGCAGCCGGATCTGCGATGGCTGGCTCATGACAACTCGCCGGATCGATTCGATGACGAGGCACGCGGCAGCGCGTTCACAGCGGCAACTGCCCGAACGCCCAGCGCAACAGGAAGAAACTCAGCAACCCACCGGCGATGGTCGCCAACAGGTTGCGACTGAGCGCCGCGATCAGGATCGCCAGCACGCCGGCCAGCAGATAGGCGTTGTGCCAATGCAGCGCCCAGTGCCCCTCCGGCATCAGCATGCCCGGCACCACGATGGCGGTCAGCACGGCCACTGGCACGTAGTGCAGGCCCTGCTCCACCAGGCGCGGGAAGCGCAGGTCGGGCCAGGCGAAGAAGCTGTAGCGAATCACGAAGGTGATGGCCAGCATGCCCAGGATCAGCAGCCAGATCTGCATCAGTGGGCCTCCTGTCGCACGCGGCGTTCGGCCAGTTGCTCGAGCCCGACGCCGACGACGATACCGGCCAGGGCCGCGGCGATCAGGCCCAGCTTGTAGGGCAGCTCCCAGGTCAGCAATGCCACGGCGCCGGCCACCAGCGCGGAGGCCACCTGTGGCCGGGTGCGCATCATCGGCACGGCGATGCCGATGAAGGTGGCGATCATGGCGAAATCCAGGCCCCAGCGAGCCACGTCGGGCACCGCCTGGCCGAAGGCGACGCCGGCGAGGGTCGCCAGTTGCCAGCTCAGGTACATGGTCAGCGCGGCCCCGAGGAAGAACCAGTGCTTGTGCGGCGAGGCATCGTCACGGGCATAGCGGTGCTGGATCACGGCGAAGGCCTCGTCGGTCAGCCAGAAGGCCAGCGGCACCCGCCAGCGGCTCGGCAGGTGGCGCACGAAAGGTTGCATCGCCGCGCTGTAGAGCGCGTGGCGCAGGTTGACCACGAAGGTGGTCAGCAACACCACCAGCGCACCGACGCCACCGGTGATCAGGGTGACGGCGATGAACTGTGCGGAGCCGGCGAATACCAGCAGCGACATGCCCATGGTCTGCCACGCCGACAGCCCGGCGCCCACCGCGAGCGTGCCGAAGATGATACCGAAGGGAATGGCACCGACGATCAGCGGCAGGATATCGCGACAACCATGCAAGAACTCTTGCGAGCGGGACATCGGGGCTCCTTGGGGTCCACAACGGAACCGGCTATATGCCGCTGTTGCGCTGCAGAGTACGGAATATCGAAGACGGATCGATGACGCGGGACGGATCGCCCGCGAAAACGGCAAACCTTACCCGATGTTGGCAGCCGAGGCGATGGGTCGTATGGCGATACCAGGCAATCGCCGCGCGGCTCGGCCGGAAACGCTCAGATGGTGCTGCGCCCGGCCCTCATGGAACGAATCAGTCGTTCGTTCCGCCCTCCAGCAACGCCTTCACCGCCGGCCATTCGCGGTCGGTGATGCTGTACAGCACGGTGTCATCCAGACGCCCCTCCGCGAGGCGGCGATGATTGCGCAGCAACCCTTCGCGCTGGGCGCCCAGTTTCTCGATGGCGCGTTGCGAGCGCAGGTTGCTCGCCGCGGTCTTCAATTGCAGGCGTACCAGTTGCCACTCCTCGAAGGCATGCTTGAGCAGCAGGTACTTGATCGAGGCATTCAGACCGCTGCCGTGCTCGGCGCGATCGATCCAGGTCCAGCCCAGCTCGGCGGCCGGCAGGGCCGGGTTGAAGTCGGCGACGCGCGTGGTGCCGATGATGCGATCGGCCAGGCGCAGGGTGAACACCACCGCACGTTCTTCCCGCTGCTCGGCCAGCGCGTGACGATACCAGTCGGGGCGCAAGGGCCCGTTCATGTAGATCAGCTCTTCACGGTTTTCTTCGGCCAGCTCGACCAGGGCAGGAATATCGGCCTCCGCCAGCGGGTCCAGACGCATGGCGCCTCGCTGCAAGGTGACCGGACGCGGCGTGAACATTGGTTTCTCCTGATGAATGAAGAGACGGCCAGGCTGTTGAGATCGTTCGCCGGGCCGGAAGTGCCCGGCGGCGCAACTCCCATTCGGACCGAACCGGCCATGGTGAACGAAACGACCAGCCGAACCTGCGCCCAATCGTCGCTGGGCGCCACGGATGATAACCCGAGAAAAGCGCCGAGAAGCTTCTGGCGCAGTACTTTCGCCTGTTCCGCAGCGGTTCGCCAGCTGCATGCGACCATGGTCGCAGCCGCCACACGCGCCCCTCGTTTGCTGCGAAACTTTATCCATATCCGATTTATATGAGCGGCAACATCCCGGTTCGTTGAAAACCAGCCAAGCTTGAGTATCACCACGGAACGATACGACCCTGGTCCGTAGCATGGCGCTGTTGCCAGCGCGCCAGCCGGCCGAATCGCTCCGGGTATGCTCGTTGGTATCGCTTGCCCGATTCGCCCGAATCGAGGTCGGGCGGGATGACCGCACGTCTTGCTGCTTGGAGTTCGCATGTCGCTGTCCGGTGGGCTGATCGCTCTGGTCGCCCTTTCCTACATGGCTGTTCTGTTCGCCATCGCCTTCTATGGCGACCGCAATCGCGACCAGATGTCGCCGCGCCTGCGCCCCTGGGTCTACAGCCTGTCGCTGGCCGTCTGGTGCACCAGCTGGACCTTCTTCGGCGCGGTCGGGCAGGCTGCCGAACAGCTCTGGTCGTTCCTGCCGATCTATCTGGGTCCGATCCTGCTGATGCTGCTGGCGCCTCATGTGTTCCAAAAGATGATCATGATCAGCAAGCAGGAGAACATCACCTCGATTGCCGACTTCATCGCCGCGCGCTACGGCAAGTCGCAGCTGCTGGCCATCGTGGTGACGCTGATCTGTCTGGTGGGCGTGCTGCCCTATATCGCCCTGCAGCTCAAGGGCATCGTGCTGGGCGTGAACCTGTTGATCGGCAATGAGGGCGAGGCCGTCGCCGGCTCCGGCACCCAGGACACCGCGCTGATCGTGTCCGTGGCCCTGGCCCTGTTCACCGTGCTGTTCGGTACGCGCAACCTGGACGTGACCGAGCACCATCGCGGCATGGTTCTGGCGATCGCCTTCGAGTCACTGGTCAAGCTGCTGGCCTTCATGGCCGTCGGGGCCTTCGTCACCTTCGGCCTGTATGACGGCTTTGGCGACCTGTTCAACCAGGCCCATGCCAGTGCGGAGCTGTCGAGCTTCTGGGAAGTCACGGTGAACTGGCCGGCAATGGTGGTGCAAACCGGCGTGGCGATGATGGCCATCGTCTGCCTGCCACGGCAGTTTCACGTCACCGTGGTGGAGAACATCGAGCCGAAGGACTTTCGCATGGCGCGCTGGGTATTCCCGCTGTACCTGGTGCTTGCCGTGTTGTTCGTCATCCCTATCGCGCTGGCCGGACAGATGCTGCTGCCGGCGGGCATCAGCCCCGACTCCTTCGTGATCAGCCTGCCGCTGGCCGAGAGCCATCCGGCTCTGGCGATGCTGGCTTTCATTGGTGGTGCCTCGGCGGCAACCGGCATGGTCATCGTCGCCAGCGTGGCGCTGTCCACCATGGTCTCCAACGACATGCTGCTGCCCTGGCTGCTACGCCGCCAGGAAGCCGAGCAGCCCTTCGAGGCCTTCCGCCACTGGATGCTCTCGGTCCGCCGCATCACCATCATCGTGATCCTGCTGCTGGCATACGTCAGTTACCGGCTGCTGGGCAGCACCGCGAGCCTGGCGACCATCGGCCAGATCGCCTTCGCCGCCCTCACCCAGCTGGCCCCGGCGATGGTCGGCGCGCTGTACTGGAAACAGGCGAACCGCCGCGGCGTATTCGCCGGCCTCACCGCCGGCTCGCTGATCTGGCTCTATACGCTGATCCTGCCGCTGCTCGGCTGGCCGCTGGAAATGTTCCCCGGCCTGCAGTGGATGTACACCACCGACCTGCCCTTCAATACCAGCGCACTGACACTCGGCGTGATGCTCTCGCTGCTGGGCAACGCCACGCTGTTCTTCTGGGTCTCGATACTGTCGCAGACGCGCGTGGCCGAGCACTGGCAGGCCAGCCGCTTCATCGGTCAGGAAATCGCCTCGCCCACCGGTAGCCGGCGCCTGCTGGCCGTGCAGGTCGAAGATCTGCTGATGCTGGCGTCGCGCTTCGTCGGCGCCGAGCGTGCCGAGCTCAGCTTCCAGCGCTTCGCCCGCCATCACGGCCAGGAGTTCTCCCCGCGACAACCCGCCGATGGCCAGTGGATCGCGCATACCGAGCGCCTGCTGGCCGGGGTGCTGGGCGCCTCTTCCACACGTGCGGTGGTCAAGGCTGCGCTCGAAGGCCGCGACATGCAGGTCGAGGACGTGGTGCGCATCGTCGGCGAAGCCTCCGAAGTACTGCAGTTCAACCGAGCCCTGCTGCAAGGCGCCATCGAGAACATCACCCAGGGCATCAGCGTGGTCGACCAGTCGCTGCGCCTGGTGGCCTGGAACCACCGCTATCTGGAAATGTTCGACTACCCCGACGGGCTGGTGTACATCGGTCGCCCCATCGCCGACATCATTCGCTACAACGCCGAACGCGGGCTGTGCGGCCCGGGCGATGCCGATACCCACGTCACCAAGCGTCTCTACTGGATGCGCCAGGGCCGTGCGCATACCTCCGAGCGCACCTTCCCCAATGGCCGGGTGGTGGAACTGATCGGCAACCCGATGCCCGGCGGCGGCTTCGTCATGAGCTTCAGCGACATCACCGCCTTCCGCGAGGCCGAGCGGGGGCTGAAAGACGCCAACGAGGGCCTGGAACAACGCGTCAGCGAACGGACCCAGGAACTGTCGCTGCTCAACCAGGCCTTGACCGACGCCAAGAGCACTGCCGAGGCGGCCAACCAGTCGAAGACGCGTTTCCTCGCCGCGGTCAGCCACGACCTGATGCAGCCGCTGAACGCCGCGCGCCTGTTCTCCGCCGCCCTGTCCCATCAGCACGACGCCCTGCCGCGCGAGGCGCAGGAACTGGTGCATCACCTGGACAGTTCGCTGCGCTCGGCCGAGGATCTGATCTCCGACCTGCTGGACATTTCGCGCCTGGAAAACGGCCGTATCACCCCAGATCGCAACGCCTTCGCACTGTCGAACCTGTACGACACGCTGGGCGCCGAGTTCACCGTGCTGGCCGCCAAGCAGGGCATTGATTTCCGCGTGCACGGCAGCCGTCTGCGCATCGACAGCGATATCAAGCTGCTGCGCCGGGTGCTGCAGAACTTCCTCACCAACGCCTTCCGCTATGCCAAGGGGCGCGTGGTGCTCGGCGTACGGCGCCAGGGCAAGTCGCTGCGCCTGGAAGTCTGGGATCGCGGACCGGGCATCGCCAAGGACAAGCTGCGGGTCATCTTCGAGGAGTTCAAGCGGCTCGACAGCCATCAGACACGTGCCGAAAAAGGTCTGGGCCTCGGGCTGGCGATCGCCGACGGCTTCTGCCAGGTGCTCGATCATCCGCTGTCGGTGCGCTCGTGGCCGGGCAAGGGCAGCGTGTTCAGCGTGACGGTGCCCATCGCCGCCAACGTAGTGAAGCAGTATCGTCTCAACGGCAAGATCGAGCCGCAGCACACCGCCCTGACCGGGGTGCAGGTGCTGTGCATCGACAACGAGGAAAGCATCCTGATCGGCATGCACAGCCTGCTGTCGCGCTGGGGCTGCCAGGTCTGGACCGCGAGCAATCGCGCCGAATGCGAAGCCCTGCTGGCCGAGGACGTACATCCGCAGCTGGTGCTGGTGGACTATCACCTGGATCACGGCGAAACCGGCTGCGATCTGATGGCCTGGCTGCGTATGCGCCTCGGCGAACCGGTACCCGGCGTGGTGATCAGCGCCGACGGCCGCCCCGAGCTGATCGCGACCATCCATGCCGCCGGCCTGGACTACCTGTCCAAACCGGTCAAGCCCGCCGCCCTGCGCGCGATGATGAGTCGACACCTGCCGCTGAACTGAATCGCAACGGATTTGCCTCAGCGCAAGTCCGCTGCGTGGTCCTGCGAATAGACTGGTCCTGTTCTGAACTGCAGGCTGCCGCTCATGACCCTGGAATTGCTCTTGAATCTGGCCACGGCTCTTGGCGTGGGTCTGCTGATCGGTACCGAACGCAGCTGGAGCGAACGACACCGCGACGCGCAGGAGCTGGCCGGCATGCGCACCTTCGGCCTCAGCGGCCTGTTCGGCGGGCTGGCGGTGCTCGGCGCCGATCACTTCGGCGCCATGGCCTGGATCGCCATGTTCGTGGTGCTGGCCCTGCTGGTCATCACCGGCTACCTGGTCGAATCCCGCGCCAATGCCGATCACGGCCTGACCACCGAGGTGGCGATGCTGCTGACCTTCCTGCTGGGCAGCCTGGCGGTGGCGGAAAGCCGGCTGCTGGCCGCTGCCCTGGCGGTGGTGGTGGCGCTGCTGCTGAGCCTCAAGGCACGGCTGCACGGCGCTCTGCACAAACTCAGCGAGGAAGAGGTCAGCGGCGCACTGAAGCTGCTGTTCATTTCCGTGGTGTTGCTGCCTGCCCTGCCCAACCAGGGCTACGGCCCGTGGCAAGCCTTCAACCCCTATACCACCTGGTGGATGGTGGTGCTGATCGCCGGGATAGGCTTCGCCGCGTACGTGGCGATCCGCCTGCTGGGTACCCGCCACGGGCTGATGATCACCGCGCTGCTCGGCGGCATCGTCTCCTCCACGGCGATGACCATCACCCTCTCACGCCTCGACGAGGGCAAGCTCCGGCCGGCGCTGGCGGCCGGCCTGCTGGTGGCCTCGGCCTTGATGTTCCCTCGGGTGTTGCTGGAAGTCGGCCTGGTCAATCCCTCCCTGCTGCCTTCGCTACTGCCCGCGCTGCTGGCGACCGGGCTGACCTATGCCGCCGGCGCCCTGTTTCATTACCTGCGCGCGGCCCAGCAGCCCGAGAACCCCGCCGAGCTGCCACTGAAGAACCCCTTCAAGCTGGGCCCGGCACTGCGCTTCGCCGCGTTGCTCGTGCTGATCCTGTTCCTGGTCGAAGGTGCGCAGCATGCTCTGGGCGATACCGGCGTCTACCTGGTGTCGCTGCTGTCCGGGCTGACCGACGTGGATGCCATCACCCTGTCGCTGGCCAGCAGCGCGCAGACCGACCTGAGCAACCAGGTCGCGGTGCGCGGCATCTTCCTCGCCGCGCTGAGCAACAGCCTGGCCAAGGCCATGCTGGTCCTGGTTATCGGAGGCCGCCAGCTGGCGGCGATGACACTGCCGTTCATGTTCGGCGGGATACTTATCGGGCTTGTAGTGCTGCTGCTCACCTAGGGTCGACGTTCGCGCTACAACCCCTATTCCTCGACTTCTCCCGGCAAGGGCGTTTCGGCGCCGGCGCGCTCCAGCCAGTCGGCTGGCAGGCGCTTGCTGGCGCGGGCGCCGAGCAGCTTGAGCTGTTCGGCGCGACCGACCAGATTGCCGCGGCCATCGGTGAGCTTGTTGCGTGCGCCCAGGTAGGCCTTGTCCAGCTGTTGCAGGCGGCTGCCGATCTCGTCCAGGTCCTGGATGAAGGCGGCGAACTTGTCGTACAGCGCCCCGGCGCGTTCGGCGATCTCACGGGCGTTCTGACTCTGCCGTTCCTGGCGCCAGAGGCTGTCGATCACCCGCAGCGTGGCCAGCAGCGTGGTCGGGCTGACGATCACGATGTGCCGGCCGTAGGCTTCCTGGAACAGCTCCGGGTCGGCCTGCAGGGCGGCCGCGAAAGCCGCTTCGATGGGCACGAAGAGCAATACGAAATCCAGGCTCTGCAAGCCTTCGAGACGCTGATAGTCCTTCAGCGACAGGCCTTTGAGGTGGTTGCGCAGCGATTGCACGTGCTGCTTCAGCGCCAGCGCGCGGCTGCCCTCGTCCTGCGCACCGGTCAGCATCTGATAGGCGGTCAGACTCACCTTGGCGTCCACCACCACCTGCTTATCGCCAGGCAGCTGGATCAGCACGTCCGGCTGGAAGCGCTCGCCGCTCGCACTCTTGAGGCTGACCTGGGTGTGGTACTCGCGCCCTTTTTCCAGCCCCGCATGCTCGAGCACCCGCTCGAGAATCAGCTCGCCCCAGTTGCCCTGGGTCTTCTGCCCCTGCAGGGCGCGGGTCAGGTTGGTCGCCTCGTCACCCAGACGCTGGTTGAGCTGCTGTAGGCGCTCGAGCTCCTTGGCCAGGGAAAACCGCTCGCGAGCCTCGCTCTGGTAGCTTTCCTCGACGCGCTTCTCGAACGACTGGATGCGCTCCTTCAGCGGATCGAGCAACTGCCCCAGGCGTTCGTGACTGGCCTCGGCAAAGCGCTGCTCGCGCTCATCGAAGATCTTCCCGGCCAGCTCGGCGAACTGCGCACGCAACTCGTCGCGAGCCGCCTGCAGATCCTGCAGGCGCTGCTGATGGGTCTTCTGCTGTTCGTTCAGCTCGGCGCTCAGGCTCGCGTGGGCGGCGCTCAACGCACGCAACTCGGCCTGCTGCGCATCGCGCTCGGCATGCAGATCGTCGAGGGCTTCCCGAGTCTCCAGGCGCTGGGCCTGCAACCACTCCGTCTCCCGGCGCAGGGCCGCCAGCTCGGCCTGCAGCAGCGAACGCGATTCGGCGAGGTCGGCCTGCTCCTGCTGGCTGCGCTCCAGCTGAGCGCTGAGCCCCTCCTGCGCCAGCGCGGCTTGCCCCAGGCGCTCGTCGAGCAGCGCCTGCTCGGTCTGGCTGCGCGATAGCCGCCGCTGCAGGACGCCCGCCAGCGCAGCCAGAACCAGGCAAAGGCTGCCGAGCCCGGCACTCAGGTAGTAAGGGTCGAGAGGCATGGGCTGCTCCGAGAAAAGTGTCCGGCAGTATATCGCGCGGAGTCAGGAACGACGGCCGTTCCGCGCTGTACGGATCAAACGGGCGGCACGAGCGCCGCCCAGGTACGAAAAATGAAGTGGGTCACAGAAAAAATTCCATCCACAGAAGCTGTGGATAACTCAGTGGACAAGCCGGTTACAGTTTTCTCCAGCGCCGATATTTCGGGGGCTGCGGTCAAACTGGCGGTTTTTTCGCCACTGCAAAATTCCCATATTTTTCAGCTAGTTAAATATTGCTCTATGTGCTTGACGGTTTGCGACACTTTGTCATAAGCGCTTGACAAAGCGGCATCGCAAAATGTGCACAAGTTGCCGGGACAACACGCGCATCGCCCGCGCCAAGCGGCTCCGCGGCTGTTCAAGCGGCAAAAATAATGGAACTTTTTCGCGGCATTGGTGTGCGGAACGCCAGCCCTGAATCCGTTCGTCATCGGTCATCCGCCCGGCTTATGCTGTGCCTTCGACCGGATCAGGAAGCACCATGACGAAGCGGCGACAACTACTGCTCGGGATGCTCTCAGGCGTGCTTCTGCTAACGCTGGGCCTGGGAGCCTACGGCTATTACCAGTGGCAGCAGTTCAAGCAGGCGCAGGGCATAGTCGCACTCGACCTCGACGGCCTGCGTCTGACATGGAAGGGGCTTCAGCTGGACCGGATCAAGCTGTCGCGCCAGTCGAGCGCAGGCGAAAGGCTCGATCTCGCAGTCGATGGCGTACGGCTTAAGCTGAACGCCTGGTGGCGGCCGCTGCCAGCCGACTCGCTGTATATCGAGCACGTCCAGCTGCAATGGCAGCCCGCACCGGAGCCGCATGCGGATGACACACCCGACGAACCCCTTACCTTGCCCGCCCGCGAGCAACTGGAGCGCTGGGCGGCCTGGATACCTCGCAACGGCCACATCGCCTCTATCGACCTGGCCTTGCCCTGTCTGCAAGGCACCTGTACCGAGCAGGCCGAACTTCACTGGCGACATGGCGGCGCGCAGGCCCTGCCGCTGACGGCAAGCCTGCATCTGCTGCGCAACGAGCATCGTCTGACGCTGCAGGCGAACGCCGCCGAGGAACAGGCCACGCTGCATTTCGACCTTCAATTGCACCTCGACGAGCAGCTGCGCCTCAGTTCGCAGCACCGGCTGACTCGTGCCGCGCAGGCGACAGGCTGGGAAGGCACACTGGCCATGAGCGAGCTGCCCGAGGCCCCATGGCTGCTGGACTGGCTGGGCGAATGGCTGCCTTACGAACCACCAGCGTTCGCAGAGCTGCCGCAGCAGATGCGCATCGGTGCCGGCTGGAGCATGCAGCTCGATGAGCGGAATCCGTCGAACTGGCGCGCGCTGCGCGGCGAATTCCGGCTGTCCGCTGATCTGCCGGCACCCTGGCCGATCGTAGGGCTCGGGCAGTTGCAGGGCCGGCTGGACCTGACCGCCACGGGTAACGATGGCCTGTGGATACCGACCGAGATGGCGGCGGACCTGCAGTTGCAACCGGCGCCCCCGCTGGTCGCCGACCTGCCCGAGCCGCTGCGCCCGACGGCCCTGCACCTGCGGGTCACACCCGGCGCGGCCAGCGAGTCCTCGGGAGAGCTGCCGCTACAGCTGCAACTGGCGGCCCAGGGCAACAGTCCCGCCACGCTGGCTGCACGCCTGGCCCTCGATACCGCCGCGCCCTACTCCCTGCGTTTCACCGAGACCCGACTGAAGCTTGAGAGCCCCGCGCTACAGCTTTCCGACATGGCCCTGAAGGGGCTGAACGCCGACCTTCGGCTCAGCGGCGAGGCCAGCCAGCAGGCGGCCCGTGTACGACTCGAAGCAGGCTCGCGGTTCACCCTGGCCGGCCTGACCCGCGGCCCAGATCTCGCCGCGAGCAAGCTGCAACTGGACCTCGCAGGCCTGGCCGTCGAAGCGGATCTGGCCGACCAGCAATTGCAGCGCCTGCAAGCCAGCGGCCCAATGGCGATCAAGCTCGCCCAACTGCGCCAGCCGGCGCTGCGCCCGCAAGGCTGGCGCTGGAACGGGCAGCTGGACACCGATCTGCAACGACTCTCACTGCAAGGGCCGCTGACCAACGATAGCGGGCTGGCACTGTCGCTGAAGCTCGCTCACGACTGGCCACGCGCGACCACCCGCCTGAACGCGAACCTGCCGGAAATATTCCTGCGTGCGGGCAATCCACTGGCCTCGACCCTGGCCGACTGGCCGCCTCTTCTGGAGCTGAATACCGGCCGGCTGCAAGCGCAGGGGCAGCTCGACCTGCCCGCCAAAGGCCCACTCGCCGCCAGCGCCACGCTCGATGCACGCGGGCTGGGTGGCATCTTCGACCGCACCGAACTGAGTGGGCTCGATACCAGCCTGGCGCTGACGCTGCAGGGCGAGCGACTGCGCCTGAAGGTGCCCGAGCTGACACTGAAGCAGGCCAACCCTGGAATAGCCTTCGGCCCGCTGAGTTTCCGCGGCGAGTATGTCGGCAGCCTGGAGCGGCTCGAACAGGGGCGGCTCGACTGGCAGAACGCCGAGGTTCGAGTGCTGGGCGGCCGGCTCTGGCTCGATCCCGGCGCCGCCGACCTGGCTGCCCGCGAGCAACGCCTGAGCGCACACCTGCGTGGCCTGCAGTTGCCGCTGCTGCTGGAGGCCTACCCGACCGAAGGCCTGGCCGGCACCGGCGTCATCGACGGCGAGTTGCAACTGCAGCGCAGCGAAGCCGGCCTGAGCATCGAGAAAGGTTCGCTACAGGCACGCGAACCGGGCGGCGTGCTGCGCTTTCGTTCGGCGAAGATGCAGGCGCTGGGCCAGTCCAACCCGGCGATGCGCCTGGTGGTCGAGGCGCTGGACGACTTTCACTACCACCTGCTCACCAGTGATGTGCACTACTCCACCGAAGGCAAGCTGGACCTCGGTCTCAAGCTGAGCGGCCGGAATCCGGCCCTGGAAGGTGGTCGACCCATCAACCTGACGATCAACCTGCAGGAGGACATTCCCGCCCTGCTGACGAGTCTGCAACTGTCCGACCGGGTCAGCGAAACCATCCGGCGGCGCGTGCAGGAACGCCTCGAATGAGGCACTGTATGCGCACCCCCGCCAAGGAGAAACCGGTCATGCGGTTGCGCCACCCGATCAGCATCCTGATGCTGGCCCTGCTCGCCAGCGCCTGTACCCCGAGAGTGGAACTGGCCGTGCCCAACGAGCCGATCAACATCAACCTCAATGTGAAGATCGAGCACGAGATCTATATCAAGGTCGACAAACAGCTCGACTCGATCATCAACGAAGACAGCGGTCTGTTCTGAGGAGCCTCATGAAAACCCATCTCAAACTCGGCACCCTGTTCCTGGCGCTGTGCCTGGCCCTGCCCGCCGCCGCCATGTCCCTCAACGAAGCCATGTCCGCGCTGGGTCAGGCCAAGGCCAGCGGCCAGCTGGGCGAGAAACCGGACGGTTATCTGGGCGTGGTGCAGTCCAGCGGCCAGGCCGAGGAGATCGCCAGCCAGATCAACCAGGCACGCCGCGCCGAATACCATCGCCTGGCGCAGAAGAACGGCATCAGCGTCAGCGACGTGGAGGCCATCGCCGGCAAGAAGGCCATCGAGAAAACCCCACCGGGGCAGATCATTCAGCTCAATGGCAGCTGGGTGAAGAAGTAACCGAGACCACGGGGCGCACCCCACTAGGCGTGCCCCGCCCTTTCCTCAGAACCAGGCCGAGAGCGTCAGCGAGCCGAACTGATCGTGCTCGTCCTGGCCATGAAATTCCTTCGTCCGCCAGACACTGGCGAATGCCAGCTGCCAGCTGTGCCAGGTCAGCGCGACGCCGGCCTTGGCATCACCGACCCATTCGCGGCTGTCCACCGAATGGCTGTCCTTGAAGGTGTTGCCCTCGAGCAGCATGTTGTGCGCCATGTAGCGACCTTCCAGGTTGGCGAACAGGCTCCAGGCGAAGCCACCACCCTGGTCGAAGTACATGCTGCCGCTCTGCGCCGGCGCCACCGCCGGGATGCTGAAGCTGCGCGCCAGCCCCTGCCCGATGCGCACACCCAGCCCCGCCGAACCATAGGTGTAGAGGTTGCCCAGCGAGCCTCCCAGGCTCGGCCCGTATTCGAGCTCCAACCCGGCGAAACGCTGTTGCAACCACCAGCGTTTCTGATAGCCGATGTTGACGAAGGGCTCGTTGCGCAGCTGGTTGTTCCAGCCCCTGGGCTCATCGCTGTCGGTGATCTTGTGCACGCCGCGCTGAATTTTCTTGCCACCCGCTCCCGGGCCGACCAGGCCGACATCCAGGTGCAGGCCACTGGTCTCGCGCCAACCCTCGTAGGCCAGATCGCTGAACATCGAAACGCCCGCGAACAGCAACCCGGCATAGGGCCGGTCGTCCTCGATCAGGTCGGCGGTCTCGATCTCGTTCGGCGTGTATATCTGGTGACCGAACCGATAGGCAACATTGTCGATTTCATCGGAGGCCCAACCCGGCATCGCGGCGGCGAAACGGCGCGACCAATGGTCGGCCTCCGGCTGGAAGGACCGCATCAGCTCGAAACCGTTGGTGTAATGACCATCACTGCCGCTTGAGATGATGTCGTTTTCGATCTTCAGCGAATACAGGTCCGCATGGCTGGCCAGCGGAACGAGGCCGATGAATACGGCGAGGGATGCACGAAGGGGAAGACGCGGGATTGCCATGACCCAACTCCTTGGTTACATGCAATTGAGAATGTATGCACCGGATTTAGAGCGGACCGTTCTGAAAAACGTTCAGTCAGTCGGAGCTGACGGGCCAAAGAAGCAGAGTCGGATGATGCGCGAGCTTCAGAGGGCGGTACCTTTCGAGGGGATATGGAACAGCGGCAGCATCGCGCCTTCGTGCTCCAACAACTGCACCTTCTTGGCGAGGCCGCCGGCATAACCCGTCAGGCTGCCGTTACGTCCAACGACCCGGTGACAGGGAATGATGATGGAGATCGGGTTGTGCCCCACCGCGCCACCCACCGCCTGGCTGGACATGCTGGGCAGGTTCGTCCGGTTGGCCACCACCCGGGCGATCTCTCCGTAGGTCGTGGTCTCGCCGTAGGGAATCTCGCACAAGAGCGCCCAGACGGCCTTGCGGAAGCTGCTGCCGGAGGGCTCCAGCGGCAGGCTCGCGATGGCCGGCTGCTCACCGGCGAAGTACTGATCCAGCCACTGTCGCGTCTGGATGAACAGCGGCAGGTCATCCTGCGGGACAAGGTCACCCGTTACGCAGCCTCCGAAATACTTCTGCCCTTCCATCCACAACCCCACCAGATGGCTGCCATCGCTCGCCAGATGCAGGGGGCCAAAGGGAGATGGGTGGATCGTCGAATACAACATAACGGTGTCGCTCCAGAAGCGGTCGTCAAGGTGGAATTCCATGGCAGGCCATGGAAAATACCTGTCTTTTCCAGTGTCGTGTCGCAAAACTGCCTACCACGATCGCCCCCAACGAAGGACAGCCATGATCAAGCCTTTGCCGATCTTCCTGAGAGAGATCGATGACGCCGCCTGGATCGTGCATTCCAGCGCGACGGACTATCCCGATGGCTGGGTCATCGAGCCCCATTCGCACAACAAGGATCAGCTGATTCATGCGATCGAAGGCGTCATGGTCGTGTACACCGATCAGTGCCAGTGGACAGTGCCGCCCAATCGCGGAATCTGGATGCCCAGCGGCCGGGTCCATTCGATTCGCTGCGCCGGCCCCCTGAAGATGCGCAGCGTCTTCATCCAGGCCGGCCGGACGTCGAGCCTACCGGCGGCAACGACGATCCTGAGCATTTCGCCGCTGCTCAGCGAACTCATCAAGGCATCGGTCGGCATGAAGCTGACCCCGCACGAGAACTCCCGCGAATCGCGGATCATGAGCCTCATCCTGGACGAAATCTCCCTGCTGCCCGCCGTGCCCCTGCAGCTCCCCCAGCCAGCCGACGCTCGCCTCAGACAAATCAGCGCCGCCCTGGTGGCCAAGCCCGACGACAACTCCACGCTGCATGACTGGAGTCGGGAGCTGGGGATCGATGAGCGAACCATCCAGCGCCTGTTCCAGAAAGAGACCGGCCTGACGTTCGGCCAATGGCGGCAGCAGTTCCGACTGTTGCTGGCGCTGGAGATGATCGCGCGTGGCGACAAGGTCATCGATATCGCCGCGCAACTCGGCTATGAAAGCCCGAGTGCCTTTACCGTCATGTTCAAGAAGCAGTTCGGCAAGACGCCGAGCAACTTCTTCAAAGACCAGGGCGGCAAGTAGCAGCACCGGGCGATGTCAGAGCCTGGCATCGCTCCCGTTCAATGCCGCTCAGCCTTTCGGTTGCAGCGCACGCGTGCGCGGCAGGAACGCGGTCACCAGACCGAGAAGCGGCAGGAACGAAACCAGCTGGTATACCCAGACGATGCCGTGACTGTCTGCCAGCTCACCCAGCCCGGCGGCGCCGATGCCGCCGATGCCGAACATCAAGCCGAACATCACGCCAGACACCATCCCCACGCGCCCCGGCACCGCCTCTTGCGCATATACGACCAGCGCCGCGAACGCAGACGACATGACCAGGCCGATCATGATGGCCAATACCGCAGTCAGCGTAGGGCCGGCATAGGGCAGCGCCAGTGCGAACGGCGCGACACCCAGGAACGAAATCCAGATGACCGCCTTTCGCCCTATCCGATCGCCCACCGGGCCGCCGGCGAAGGTGCCGGCTGCAACCGCCGCCAGGAAGATGAACAGATAGATCTGGCTCTCCTGGACGCTCAGGCTGAAGCGCTCGATCAGGTAGAAGGTGAAGTAGTTGGTGAAGGCGGCGATGTAGACGAACTTGGCGAACATCAGGATGGCGATCACCACGATTGCCTGAATCACCTGTGCGCGATTCAGGCCTACAACCTGGTTGCGGGCGAGACTCTTGAGCTTCGCCTGTCCGTGCCGGATGGTCCACGCGGTGAGCCTCGACAACACGAAGATCGCCAACGCCGCGGCGAGCATGAACCAGGCGATCGCGTGCTGTCCGTAGGGGATGACGATGGCGGCGGCCAGCAGAGGGCCGATGGCCGAGCCCGTATTGCCGCCGACCTGGAAGGTCGATTGCGCCGTCCCGAAGCGGCCGCCCGAAGCCATCCGTGCAACTCTCGAAGCTTCCGGGTGGAAGGTCGCAGACCCGACACCCACCACCGCGGACGCCACCAGGAGCATCTCGTAGCTGCCGGCAAAGGCGAGCAGCGCGATGCCGATGAAGGTCACCACCATGCCCGAGGGCAGCAGGTATGGCTTGGGGTGCTTGTCGGTGTACAGGCCGATCCATGGCTGCAGCAGAGAGGCCGTGACCTGATAGACCAGCGCGATCCAGCCGATCTGCGCGAAGCTCAGCGAAAACTGGGTTTTCAGCATCGGGTACACGGAGGGCAGTACGGCCTGGATGAGGTCGTTCAGCAGATGCGAGAAGGCGGCGGCCCCCACCACCGGCAGGAGAAACGGATGGGCCTGGTGGGACGTTGATGTGTCCTCTGGAACAGGCGCGACAGGAGCGAGTTCGGCTGTATTGGTTGTCATACGCAAGGCTTCGAATGGATAGATTCCGCGGCGGCCGGCCAAGACGTGGCGGGCCGCTGTTACGGCACGCAGGCAAGCTTAAGTTCGCTTCCCGCGACTGTCTCACGGGATTCGGGCGCGAAGCGTCGCGTTTAGGACATTTCGGCAATCAATCGACCCGGCGAGTTGTGGTCGACACCAATGCATTGCCGGAACGGGAAGGATGCGGCGAGCGATAATGAAGCCGCTCGACGGCATCCGGGGTGGGTGCGTAACGCCGAGCTTTCTGTCAGATACCGCTACGGCCGGTCAGCTCACACCCTCGAAGCGCGCATAAGGGTTGCTGCAGGGCAGTCGGTAACCGAGGAAAGACACCTTGGGGTTTTCCGCCTGGCGCTGACGCAGATAGTCGGTCGAGACCATGAAATCGGTGACCAGGCGCCGCTCGAACTGGTCCACTTTCGGGTTGGTGTAGTCGCTGCCCAGCCCCGTCTGCGCACGTATCTTGTACAGCGCCATCAACGCCTTGAGCTTGCGGGCACCATAGTGCTCGGTCATGGCATCGACGAACTTGCGCTGATCCTCGGCCTCCATGCGGAAGTCGCCGACCAGTTGCTGCAGCAGCTGCGGCACGAACACGTGGCTGTCTTCATAGACCCAGGCCGCAGAGCCCACGGCGGCGACACCGAGCGTGGCGGCGGAAGCGATCAGTAAGGTGCGACGTTTCATCGGTGGTGGTTCCTGGACTTAGCTATACAACAGATCGGCGGCGCGCAGAGACAAGGCGGCGGCGGTCAGGCTGGGGTTGGCGGGCGAGCAGCTGGGGTAGGTGGAGGTGCCCACCACCACCAGATTGCGCATGCGGTGGTGCAGCATCTGTCCGTCGACCACCGAGCCGTCATCAGCCTGCCCCATGCGCAGCGTGCCCTGCACATGGGATTCGGTCAGGCGCCATTCGCGGAAATGGATCGACTCCACCGGCAACGGCGCCAGCAGCTTTTCCAGGTTATCCAGGCCGAACCGCACCCCCTTCATGCCGTAGTCGGCCTCGCCCCGGTAATCGATGATCGCATCGCCCGTTTCGGGATCGACGATCACCCGGTTTTCGATATTGGGCAGGTCCTCGCCGACCACCATCAGCGGCAAGGTCTCGTTCCAGCGACCGCGTTCGGGACGCAAGCCATAGGGCCAGCGGTTCTCGAAGTACACCAGGCAGGCCGAATGCTCCTTGCGGAAATCACCGTCGTAGAGGGAATAGTTCAGGCCCGTGGTGATGGTGCTGCCATCGAAATTGCCCAGCCCGTCGAGATACACCTCGACGTTGGCACCCACCTGCTCATGCAGACCCATGCCGGTTTCGCCGTCATCGATACCCGAACGGAGCAGGATGGCCGGGCTCTGGATGGCGTTGGCGCCGAGCACGAACAGGTCGCCACGCACCTTGAATTCGCCCTCCTCGGAGCGAATGGTCGCCGCCTTGATGCTGTTCCCCTCGTATTCGAGCGTGCGCACCTCCGCCTTCAGGCACACGTCCACCTTGGGATGGCTGAACAGCTCGGCGAAGCCGTTCTGCGCGGTGAACTTGGCATTGACCGGGCACAAGTTGCAGGTCGCATTGGCGCAGCAGACGCCACGCTTGCCAGTGGCCACCCGCGCCCGCCCGGTGGGCATGATGAAATGATGATCGGGCATCGCCTGCTTCATGATCATGTCGATCGAGGAGCCCTTGTGCGGCGGCTGCGGGAAGGGCTGGCTGCGCGGCAGCACCTTGCCCATGTCCGGGTCGCCGGCGATCGACATGATGGTTTCGGCCTGGCAGTAGTAGGGCTCGAGATCGGCGTAGCTCAGCGGCCAGTCGTGGCCCACGCCGTAGCGCGTACGGAGGGCGAAATCGCTGGGATGCAGGCGCGGCGTCTGCGAGAACCAGCAGTTCATGCCGCCCCCCAGGGCAATGGTGGTGTTCCAGGGCTTCTCGCCGCGGTTGTCGTAGGTCGATTCCGGCTTGATGAGGGAGCTCTGCTGGTTCTGGATCTGCCAGTCCCAGGCATGAAAGTCGCCCCACTCGATGATCAGGGCGCGACCGGTGAGGTGTTTCAGCGCCTCGCTGAGAAAGAAGCACGAACCAAAACCGGACCCTATTACCACCAACTCGTATTGCGCTTCGTTGACGTCCCTGCTGCTGACACGATTGATTTCCACGAACTCTCTTCCCTTCTGCACAGCGACGTTTTCCGAGCCGAGCCGTCAGCTCGATAGCGGCACGCCCGTCGTTTCGCCTGAGCAATGCCAAGATAACGTGACTGGAGAGGCGCGATTAAGTTCCGAATCAGCCGGGAATCCGCACCTTTTGCAAGCGGCTGGGCGCGTCACTCGGGCAGGCCGGCCCTGCGCAGCCCATCGACCAGCACGGCGAGATGCTCCGCCCGCTGGATCGGCAACCAGTCGGCGACGGAGCCAAGCCGCAGGCGGGAATCGAGCCGGCGCAATTGCTCCAGCGCTCGCCGCGCCTCGGTCAATCTCCCCGCCAGCGCATGGCTGGCCGCCAGGATGGCGACGGCCAGGAGAAAGCTCGGCAGTTCCCGAAACGCCTTCTGCGCCCATGACGAGGCCGCCTCGAAGTGCCCCTGGAAAAGGTTCGCCAGCGCCATGCCCGCCTGCATGCGATACAGCTCCGGATCGAGCGGGCTCAAGCGCATGGCATGGGCGAGATATTCGATGGCAGCGCCGGTTTCACCGTGCCAGATGCGCAGGAAGGCACCGAGAAACCACGCCGCCGCCAGGTTCGGATTCAGCACCAGCGCCCTGTCCAGCAAGGCGATGCCGCCCTCCAGTTCGCCAGCAAGATGACCGAGGGCGTGTCCGCTGCGGGTCAGCGCGACGGCATCGCCCCGGTTCAGCTCCACCGCCCGCCGAGCCAGGCGGATTCCCTCCTGCGTTTCGCCTGGCCGATCCTCCATCCAGCCGTTGACCTTGCGCCAGCAGTGACACCAGGCCGCCATGGCGTAGGCCGAGGAAAAATCCGGGTCGATCTCGATGGCCTTGCGAAACAGCATCAGGGCCTGGTCGATGGTCTCCCGCGAGCCGTGATGCAGCCTGGCCATGCCACGCAGGTAGTAGTCATAGGCATCCAGGCTTTCCGTCGGCTTGTGCTTGGCGCGCTCCATCTCCACGCGTTCGAGCTGCGGCGCGATGGCGCCGACCACGCTCTCGGTGACCTCGTCCTGCAGCACGAAGATGTCCTCCAGCACGCCTTCGAAACGCCCCGCCCAATGGTGCGCCCCGCTCGCCGCGTCGACCAGTTGCCCCGTGATACGCACACGTTTCCCGGCCTTGCGCCAACTGCCCTCCAGCACATAGCGCACGCCCAGCTCGCGACCGACCTGCTTCACATCCACCGTGCGGTTCTTGTAGGTGAAGCTCGAATTGCGCGCGACGACGAACAGCCAGCGATACTGCGACAACGCCGCGATGATGTCCTCGACCACGCCGTCGGCCAGGTAGTCCTGTTCGGGATCGCCACTCAGATTCACGAACGGCAGCACCGCGATGGAGGGTTGGGTGGGCAACCTCGGTGCCGTGCCGCCCTCCTCGATTGCCTGTACCGGGTCGGCCGACGCACCGGCATCCATCGAACCCTCCACGACAAGCTCGGCCACGAAGCGAAACCCCTTGCGGGCAATGGTTCGAATCACGCGCTGTTGCTGGCCGTTGTCACCCACCGCCTTGCGCACCGCGTTGATGTGGCTGGCCAGGGTCGACTCCGAAACGATTCGCCCATCCCATACGGCGCCGATCAGATCGTCCCGGCTGACCACCCGCCCGCGGTTTTCCGCCAGGTAGGCCAGCAGGTCGAAGACCTTGGGTGCGACCGCGATGGCCTCGGCGGCGCGGAAAAACTCGCGTCGGTCCAGGTCGAGCACGCAATCGTCGAACAGATAACGCATACGGAGCTCCTTGCTCGGGGGCCGTCCAACGTGGGGCCGATGCCCTCCTGTTCAAAGGCCCAGGACGAATATCCAAGCGCAATCCAAGGGAAAGCCAAGGTCGTGACAAGGTCTTCCCGCCACCAGATCCGCATGCTGGAACCCTCGATCAACACAACGCTGATCGATAACGCATCGAGGACCACAACATGAAAATAGTCGTAGTTGGCGGTAGCGGCCTTATCGGGTCGAATGTCGTGCACAGGCTGCGTCGCGACGGTCACGAAACCGTCGCGGCCTCTCCGGGTAGCGGCGTGAATACCATCACCGGCGAGGGCCTGGCACGTGCACTGGAAGGCGCCCAGGTGGTGATCGACGTCGCGAACTCACCGTCTTTCGAAGATGGGGCGGTACTGAAGTTCTTCGAAACCTCCAGCCGAAACCTGCTCGCCGCCGAGGCGCAGGCCGGTGTGGAGCACCACCTGGCGCTCTCGGTGGTCGGCACCGATCGACTTTCGCAAAGCGGCTACTTTCGCGCCAAGATCGCGCAGGAAAAGCTGATCCAGGCCTCGAGGATTCCCTACACCATCCTGCGCGCGACGCAGTTCTTCGAGTTCGTCGGAAGCATCATCGAGGCCGCCAGCGAACGCGACGGCATTCGGCTTTCCCCGGCCCTCATACAACCCATCGCCGCCGATGACGTCGCTGCCGCCCTGGCCGACCTCGCGGTCGGAACGCCGCTGAACGGCATCGTCGAAATCGCCGGCCCGGACCGTTTTCCGCTCGATGAGCTCGCACGCAAGTTTCTGGCCGCGCGGGCGGACTCGCGCCAGGTCATCGCCGACGTCCACGCGCGCTATTTCGGCAGCGAGCTGAACGACCGATCCCTGGTCGCCGGCGACAGCCCGCGCATCGGCCCGACCCGTTTCCAGAACTGGCTCAGCCGCACCTCGCAGTAAGCAGCCACTCCGGGGCCCGCGCCGCCTGGTTTGCCTAACATTCACGAGGAACCGCCATGTCCACTTTCTTCAGACCCATCGCCCTTGTCATGGGGTTGCTCATTACAGCCACGACCGCCAGTGCGCAGGAGCACGCCCCACCGGTGCAGGTCACCGCCTTGATGACCAAGGCCCTGGCCGACCATCCGGGCAAGGAAGCCGCGATCATCGAGGTGACCTATCCACCGGGCGGAGGCGATCCCGTTCACCGGCACAACGCGCACGGCTTCGTCTACGTGATCGAAGGTTCGATCGTGATGGGCGTGCGCGGCGGCGAATCCGTCACGCTGAAGCCGGGCCAGCTTTTCTACGAAGGCCCGGACGACATCCATACGGTCGGACACAACGCCAGCGCCACCGAGCCGGCAAAGTTTCTGGTCTTCCTGCTGAAGAACAGCGGCGAGCCTATCCTGACGCCGGTGCGCTGATTTCGTCGCGGAATTGTTGCCGTTTCAGACGTGGCCGCGTTGAAACGGCAACAGGGCCAGTCGAACGTTAGAGACATTCGCGAAGCCAGCGACTTGCTCTTCACATATGGAAATCCGTATATTCGACTTTCCGTATATCCAAGCCCTCACCATGATCACCCCACCCGATGTCTTCAAGAGCCTGGCCGATGAGACCCGCGCTCGCGCCACCCTTCTGATCGCCAACCTGGGCGAACTCTGCGTCTGCGAGCTGATGTGCGCGCTCGGTGACAGCCAACCGAAGATCAGCCGCCACCTCGCCCAACTGCGCAACAGCGGCCTGCTGCTGGATCGCCGGCAAGGCCAATGGGTGTACTACCGCCTCAATCCGCAGCTGCCCGCCTGGGTACAGGAGCTGCTGCACGTGACACTGCAGGCCAACATCGAGTGGCTGCAGCACAACCTTTCCCGCCTGCAGAACATGGACGGCCGTCCCGTCCGCGATGCCGCCTGCTGCTGACCCCGCCTGAACGAGTCAACCATGCTGATTGCCGTTGCCGTATTCGTCTTCACCCTCGTGCTGGTCATCTGGCAACCCAAAGGCCTCGGTGTGGGCTGGAGCGCCACCATCGGCGCAGCCATCGCCCTGGGCGTCGGTGCGGTGTCGTTGCAGGACATCCCCGTGGTGTGGGCCATCGTCTGGAATGCCACCGCCACCTTCATTGCCGTGATCATCATCAGCCTGTTGCTGGATGAGGCGGGCTTCTTCGAGTGGGCGGCCTTGCACGTAGCGCGCTGGGCCAGGGGCAGCGGCCATCGCCTGTTCTGCTTCTGCGTGCTGCTGGGGGCGGCTGTTTCGGCGCTGTTCGCCAACGACGGCGCGGCGCTGATCCTTACTCCCATCGTCATGTCCATGCTCATCGCCCTGCGCTTCTCGCCCGCCGCGACCCTGGCTTTCGTCATGGCCGCCGGGTTCATCGCCGACACCGCCAGCCTGCCGCTGGTGGTGTCCAACCTGGTGAACATCGTTTCCGCCGACTATTTCGGGCTGGGCTTCGCCGAGTACGCTTCGGTGATGGTACCGGTGAGCCTGGCCAGCGTTGCGGCCACCTTGCTCGTGCTGTTCCTGTTCTTCCGGCGAGACCTGCCGCAACGCTATGCCCTCGATGCGCTGCCGGAGCCGAAGACGGCCATTCGCGATCGCGCCACCTTCGTCGTGGGTTGGTGGACGCTGCTGGTGTTGCTGGTCGGCCTCTTCGCCCTGGAGCCCCTGGGCATTCCGATCAGCGTGGTGGCCGCTGCCTGTGCGGCGATGCTCTTCGCCGTCGCGGCCCGTGGTCATCGGATTTCCACCCGGCGCGTACTGCGCGAAGCACCCTGGCAGGTGGTGGTGTTTTCCCTCGGCATGTATCTGGTGGTGTACGGCCTGAAGAATGCCGGCCTGACGGACTTTCTCACGTTGCTGCTCGACGGCCTGGCCGAGCAGGGCCTCTGGGCCGCGGCCATCGGCACGGGTGTGCTTTCGGCACTGCTGTCCTCGGTGATGAACAACATGCCCAGCGTGTTGATCGGTGCGCTGTCGATCCAGGCCAGCGGCGCCGAGGGCGTCGTCCGCGAGGCGATGATCTACGCCAACGTCATCGGCTGCGACCTCGGCCCGAAGATCACTCCCATCGGCAGCCTGGCCACGCTGCTCTGGCTGCACGTGCTGGAGCGCAAGGGCATGCGTATCACCTGGGGTTACTACTTCAGGGTCGGCATTTTGCTGACCTTCCCGGTCCTGTTCATCACCCTTTCGGCCCTAGCGCTGCGCCTGAGCCTTTGACGACCGCCCCGGCGGCAGGAGCACCCCATGCGAGTCCTGTTCATGTGCACGGCCAACAGCTGCCGCAGCATCCTTTCCGAAGCCATGTTCAACCATCTGGCACCGGCAGGCTTCGCTGCGGTGAGTGCCGGGAGCTTTCCCAAGGGGCAGGTATTGCCGCGCAGCCTCACCACATTGCAGCAGGCCGGTATTTCCATCGCCGGTCTGAGCAGCAAGGGCAACGACGCCTTCGCCGACAACCCGCCGGATATCGTCATCACCGTCTGCGACAAGGCCGCGGGCGAAGCCTGTCCGCTGTACTTCGGCCCGGCGCTGAAGACTCACTGGGGGCTGGAGGATCCATCCGAAGCAGTCGGTGACGAGGCTGCGATGGATGCCGCCTTCCGCGCCACGCTGGCCCGTATTGAGCAACGCTGCAGAGCTTTTCTCGCCCTGCCCTTCGACACCCTCGGGCGCGACGAGCTCAAGCACGAGCTGGATCGCATCGGCACTCTCTGAACCGGAGGACAGATGACAGAACAACTGCCCAACCTCGACCTTTCGCTGTTCGACGGCACGCCGGCCGTGGCCGGTTCGAGTAGCCACAAACCACGCATCCTGCTGCTGTACGGATCGACCCGCGAGCGCTCCTTCAGCCGCCTGCTGGTGGAGGAAGCCGCGCGCCTGCTGGAACACTTCGGTGCCGAAACCCGGATCTTCGATCCATCCGGCTTACCGCTGCCCGACGACGCTCCCGTGGAACACCCCAAGGTGCAGGAGTTGCGCGACCTGATGCAGTGGTCGGAAGGCCAGGTGTGGTGCTCCCCCGAGCGGCACGGCGCGCTGTCGGCGGTGTTCAAGGCGCAGATCGACTGGATTCCCCTGGCCCTCGGCGCCGTCCGCCCCACCCAGGGCAAGACGCTGGCGGTGATGCAGGTCTGCGGCGGCTCGCAGTCGTTCAACGTGGTCAACCAGCTGCGCGTGCTCGGCCGCTGGATGCGCATGTTCACCATCCCCAACCAATCTTCGGTACCCAAGGCCTACATGGAATTCGACGACGCCGGCCGAATGAAGCCCTCGGCGTACTACGACCGGGTCGTCGACGTGATGGAGGAGTTGGTGAAGTTCACCGTGCTGCTACGCGACCGGCAGGCGTTTCTGGTGGATCGTTATTCCGAGCGCAAGGAGACTGCCGAGCAGTTGTCGGCTCGGGTGAATCAGCGGTCGATTTGACGACGACTGCAAGTGCGGTCGGCAACGGCGTGAAGAATCTCGACAAAATCCATGATCGGATGGCCTGCTTCCTTTTCGGCCCGATACACCGTGCCGACTTCCCTGTGGAAGGTATCGACGCCCAGGTCGATTGACCTGATCCCGGCGGGCCAGCATCGCGTCCCCAGCGTTTCGGGAATCAGTGCCACGCCAACAGCGTTTTCCACGAGCTGCACGATCGCATCGAGCTCGTCCAGCTCGCATGTTTCTCGTGGACTCACATCCTTGCGCTGCAGGAACCGGTCGACTTGCCGTCCGCCAAAAGACGCCCGGTCATAGCGGATGAAGGGCTCGTTCGACAGGATTTCTCGCCAGTCGTCGCCCTGCGTACTTTTGGGCACGATCAACCTGTAGGGCTCGCAGGCTAACGTTCTCCAGCGCAAATCCGCCTGTATCGAGAAAGCGGGCCTTATCATCACGGCCATATCGATCTCACCCGAATCAACCAGATCGAGCAGATGGATCGATAGGCCAGGCAGGACTCTGCTACGCAACGTCTTGTGCAGTTTGTGAAACCTGGCGAGCGCCAGCGGAAAAACATTTCGCTGCAGTGAAGCGATCGCACCAATCGCGACCAGCGAGGGAGCCCCCGCTCCAGGCAGTGAGGCACCGAGGCCCTCGTACATCCGAATCAGGTCTTTCGCTTGTTGCAGCGCCTGGAGACCGATCGCGTTCAGTTGTGCGGAGCGACCGGACCGATCGAACAGCTCGACTCCGAGCTCAATCTCAAGCCTGTGAATCTGGGCACTCACAGCCGCTTGCGTCAGGCCGATCCTGTCGCCGGCAGCCGTGAAGGTTCCCTCGCGGGCAACGGCAATGAAGGTCTTGAGCTCTTTGATCATTCACAAATTTCCGTTGTGGTAGCTCAAAAAATATAGCGCCCCTTCGGTAATGTCACGGGCTCCGTATTGCCGGAGTCGACGCGCTTGCAATCCGCCTGCTGCTTCTCGGAAGGCCAGTTCCTGCATTTCCAATGGCTCATAAACGCAAGACGGGCCATGAGGCCCGTCTTCTTTCGGTCACGCTTTCTTTACGGAATCAGGCACACAAGCCGAGTTCCTACAGATCTTTCTTGGCCGCCTCATAGCGCGCCCGGTTTTCCTCATTGGCCGGATACAGGCCGGGAAGTGCTGCACCGTTCTTCACTTCGTTCATGATCCAGGCTTCCAGGCGTTCCTGTTCCACAGCCTCTTCGACCACCTCATCCAGGAGAGCCGCCGGGATCACCACTGCGCCGTCGATGTCGGCAACGATGACATCCCCGGGAAACACCGCCACGCCACCGCACCCGACAGGTTGCTCCCAATCGGCGAAAGTCAGCCCGGCGACCGAAGGCGGAGCTGCGGCACCGTTGGCCCAAATCGCCAGGCCTGTGGACTGGACCCCGGCCAGATCCCTGACGGCCCCATCGCTTACCAGAGCAGCCACGCCCCGCTCGGCCATGCGTTGACACAGGATATCCCCCCAGAACCCGGCATCGGTGACGCCGTTTGCATCGACGACCGCAATACAGCCTTCAGGCATCTGTTCAATGGCGCCGCGGGTAGAGTTTGGCGAACTCCAGGATGCCGGGGTCGCGAGGTCTTCCCGGGCGGGAATGAAACGCACCGTGAATGCACGCCCTACTTTCCGCTCGGAGGCGGAACACAATGGCCGCGCACCCCGTATCCAGACGTTACGAAGCCCTTTTTTCAACAGTACGGTGGTCAAGGTCGCCGTGGTGACCTTCGCCAGGGCGTTGAAGGACTGCTCATCATTGTTCATGGTCATGAGTTCCGATGGAGTTTTAGATGCTTGGAATGAGGCCGCCATCGATCCGGACGGTCGTGCCCGTCACGTAGCTGGCCCGCTCGCTGGCGAGGAAAGTCACCACATCGGCATATTCGTCCGTGGTGCCATAGCGCCCCAGCGGAATGCTTGCGGCGCTCTCCGCTTCGACCGACTCGACATCGCGCCCTTCGCGCTTGGCGCGCGCTTCGTCAAGGAAGCGCGTGCGGTTCGTACCGATGCGGCCAGGAATGACCACATTCGAGGTGATGCCATCCTTGGCCACGTCCCGGGCCAGGGTCTTGGACCACCCCAACAGCGAGGCACGCGCGACATTGGAAAGTGCAAGATTCGCAATGGGCGCAACCACCCCCGAAGAGGTGCTGGTGATGACCCTGCCCCAGCCGCGCTCACGCATGCCCGGAAGCAAGAGATCCGTGATGCCGATTACAGAGATCACCATGGATTCGAACGCCGCGCGCCAGTTCTCCAGCGACTGCCCGAACGCAGGCCCCGGCTGAGGGCCACCCGTGTTGTTGATCAGGATGTCGATACCCCCGACATCGGCCAGGATTTTCTGCACCCCCTCACGGCATTGTTCACTCTCGCTCAAATCCCACACGTAGGTCCGTACTTGGCCTCCTACCGCCTGGACGCGCTCAGCCGTGGCGGTTAGCGACTCTTCGCTGCGACCAGCGATGCACACCAATGCACCCTCTTTCGCCAACGCGACCGCTATTGCACCGCCTAGACCACCGCCAGCGCTGAGAACCAGAGCCCGCTTACCTTTGATACCAAGATCCATCGTCATCCCCGTGCGTTTTAGTAGAACCTGACCAACAACAGAACCTACCATCATCAGCAGGCAAGACAGGCAGGATGCCTAGGCCATACAGCCCCTGACATCGAGCTTATTCGTTGAGAACAGGTCCATCCTAGTGAGGGGAAAGCAGTCAAAAAAACAATAAATAATCGTGCAACTGAAAAAGAAAATTTATGAATGGACGGTACGCATTTGATTAGGCGGCCTGCCTGGCTCTCAACTAAACATCGGTTCTACGCCTTAAAATGCCTGCCGCTTTCATGCGGGTGATCTCTGCAATTTCCGCAGCCGCCATCGGTGCTTTTGGTTTTGTGCAGATGATTGTGGGATTGCACGCCGTTTATAACGGACGGCAGCCCGCTCTGAAGATTGATCCCGTTGGTGGCTTTCTGGAGTTCTGATGCTACCCATTCTGCTTTTGTCGGCCGCCGGTTTCACCGTGCTGACCACCGAGTTCATCATCGTCGGCCTGCTGCCCGGAATCGCCCGTGACCTGGCCGTCAGCATTCCCCAGGCGGGCTTGCTGGTCACCCTTTTCGCCTTCACGGTCGCGTGTCTCGGCCCCTTTCTGACGGCTTACTTTGCTCGATTCGAACGTCGCAAGCTGTTTGTCAGCATCATGGTGCTGTTCGGTCTGGCCAACCTGCTGGCGGCAATGGCACCCAACATTGAGGTGATGGCTGTGGCCCGCTTGCTACCAGCGTTGGCGCTGCCGGTATTCTGGGCCCTGGCCAGCGAGGCGGCGATGGATCTGGTCGGCGCAGAACAGGCCGGACAGGCAGTGGCAAAAATTTCGTTTGGCGTGGTGTGCGCCACGGTATTTGGCATTCCCGTCGGCGCGCTGGTCGCTGATGCGCTGGGTTGGCGTGCGGCCTTTGGCCTGTTGGGCGCGCTGGCATTTGCCAAGGCGCTTCTGCTGTTCTTTTTTCTGCCTACCATCCAGGTGCACAGTGCAGAGACGTCCTTGCTCAAACAGTTTCGGGTACTACGCAGCCTGGAAATGCAGGGGCACGTGTTGCTTTCGGTTCTGGTGTTTTGTGGGATGTTCACTGCCTACACCTACCTTGCGGACATCCTCGAACGCTTGGCCGGCTTCAATGGCACAGTCGTGGGTTGGTGCCTGATGGCATTTGGCGCAGTGGGATTGATCGGCAATTCGCTAGGCGGCCACGCTGTGGATCGCCACCCATTGTGGGCATCCATTGGCTTTTCACTGTTCATGATCATGGGCATGGTCGCGTTGATCCCAAGCATCCATTCGACCACTGCGCTAGCCATCGCCATGGCGGTGTGGGGCATCACTCAAGCGGCGCTCTTTTTGGTCAGCCACGTTCGGTTGATGAAAACAGCACCCGAAACGCCAGCCTTTGGTGCCTCGCTAAACATTTCCGGCGCGAACCTGGGGATTGGCTTGGGCGCCATTGTTGGTGGTCATGTAATCGACAATTTCGGCCTAGGCAGCTTGGGCTATGCGGCATCCGGCTTCATTGGTCTGTCGATCTTGCTAGCGCTGGTATTGATGCGTGGGCCACTGAGCGAGGTAACGCAAGTGTGAGCCGAGGTATTGGTTTTCCACGTTAGTTAGCGAGCGTCCGCTTCTGGCCCAGACTGTGTAAAAACCTGATCGGAAACTGAAGTGCGTGCTTCTGCGTCAATTCTGGAAAAGCAGGGCTGCTCTCTACAGACCAATAATTCACGTAAAGCGCGATTTTTGGGGTGTTTTTGCATCAGCCAAGCTGCGTTTGGTGTTTTTACACAGCCTCGGCCGGAAGCGACCCTGACAATCGGCTGCATTCAGCCAGAAGTAGGCATCCAGCGTCTGTTATCTTTCGTTCATACGAATCACCCGTTCCGATAGTCAGCCCTTGATACACGGTTGCGCATTAAGCCATGGAGCAGATTTGATGCGCTCCGGAAAATGCCCTCTACGCTAGCGTGCATGGCTACTTGCCATCCAAGTAGTACGCCACTATCTTGTGCTTTATATTAACGTGATTACTAAATATGGTGCTTTGGCTTGGGCGGATGTCTCGCTGACAATCTCATTTAGCTCCGAGCGAACTCACCCAGTGCAATCTGTTGTGAAGGTTTGACATGAAAGGGATTTCTATGCGGTTGATTAATTTCCATACCGAACACCCTGCAAGCGAGGATGTATTCCCTGGTGGCAGCCACGACAAGGTGGCGAGCGCAATACATGGTCATTTGCTGAGTGCTAAGCCATCTAAGGTGGTGGGGCTTGACGGTGAGTTTGGTTCCGGCAAGAGCTCGATCCTGAACATGTTGAAGGCGAAGCTGACGGCTGCTGACCCCGACTTCAGGGTCTGGTTTTTCGATTGCGAGCAAAACTACCAGGGCTCGATCAAAAGCAACTTCATCGAGCTGTTCACCGACGTGGTGCTTCAGGATGTGCCTCATGTCAGCAGGGCAGCGGCAGCTGTACAGGCCTCGCGAGACAGGGGATTAGGACGTCTTTTCGAGTACACCAAAAAAACAAACAGTCGCGTAAGTGTATGGGCCTTGGGCGTGATAGCCAGTCTGTTTTTTGCCGCTACCTCATTCCGAGAGATATTCGCCCTATCGCGCAGCGTGCAGGTTGCTACGGCGGTCAATGCCCCTGAAGCAACTTGGCTCCCAGGTTTTCTTCAAGGTACCTCTCCGTGGCTGATTGGCATCCACTGCATTTCCTTGCTGAGTCCGATATTTATCCTTGGAATCGCGAAACTGTGGCACTGGTATACCAAGGTAGGTGATGAGGATTGGAGCTTGCTCAGCCTGTTCAAGGGATCAAGCGACGATCGCATTAAGGAAAAGATCGAGGTGGGCAAGGAGGTCACACCCTTGGATCTTAAGAGGACGCTGATTGAACAACTGAGGGTTGTTGAGGACAAGCGCTTCGTCATCATCCTGGACAACCTAGATCGCTTGCCCAAAGACAGTCTGCGCTCAGTCTGGAGCGACTTGGAGATCTTTATCGCAGTCGCTGCCGAAGCTGCGAATCTAACCGTCATTGTTCCCTTCTGCTCGACGAAAATCGCAGAGTATTTGAAGGCAGATGGCGATCGCCGGTACGACAGCAAGGACTTCATTGCGAAGAAGTTCCCTGTCGTGTTCCGCTCACCACCTGTCATTACTTCAGGCTGGAAGGACGGATTCCGTCAGCTATGGAACCACTCGTTTCCAGATACAGATGGACGCCTCATTGAGCAAAGCGCTCAACTGCTGCAGCGTCACAGCCCGATGGCCAACAGCCTTGTCACACCTCGACTGCAGAAAAAATTCATTAACGACATTGCCGCCACTGCTCTCGTGGTAGGGGAAGAGATTAGTCTCCTGGCTATCGCTGGCCATCTTCTGCTCTGCAAGTATGCCGAGTTCCCCTTGGTAGAGATCCTTCGCACAGATGGGTTTTCGGCGCTCTATTTGGAGGAGTTCGAGAAAGTTCAGAAAGCCCAAATGGAGCTAGTCAGGGAGACTCAAACCCTGCTGAGCTCGATCCTTGGCGATACAATGGAGACAGGTTGGCAGATCCAGTTTCTGCAAATTCATTACCTAACAACGGGTGATATCGCAATCGCTGAGTTGTTGGACACACCGTTGGCTGAGGCTTTCGCGCGCAACGATCACGAGTCCTTGGGCAGGCTTACTGCTCTGTTCGGCTTCTCAGATGCCATAAAGCGGCTCATAGCTCAGCGACCGGTGCTGGCCTCTCTGCTGCCAACCATTTCCAACGCGCATCAGGCGGAAGAAGGCGAATGGATTACACCTTTGCTGGATCTGATCAACAACGCGCAACTGGAATTATTCAGCGAGTCGCTAACAGGGTCTGAAGATTTCTATGATGCTGTACGGTACTGCAAAGGCCGAGGGCTGGACGGTCGTCTGCTGATTAATCATGGTGATCATCTGAAGGCCAGTCTGATAAAGGTGCTGAATTCCAGTTTTGATCAGGAGCAGCTGGGGCTGGTATGGAACCTCATGGAGGAATATGACCGCTATCTCCACGCGCAAGGGTTCGAGTTTGAAAAGGTCATCGTCAAGCGGGCAGAGTATGTGATGCATTTGTTGCCCGATATGGCCCATCTGCATGTGATCAATTCCAAGGCGATTAGCATCGCTAAAACCGGTTTAGGCGAGGCGCAGTTGCAATTGGTCAGTTGTGCTGACTATCCGCTTGACCGAGTTCCGTTGCCTAGTGGATCTGTCGTGCAAGCGCTTGAATGGTTGTACGCGGATCTCGATCTGGGTGGCGGCGTGACTGATGGCATTGAGCCTGCAGAGGTCGCCGCGCTGGCAAAATTCGTTGGCACTGCTGGTGAGGCTGAAAATGCAGTGCTAGGTCTGGCGTTGGCCGCGAATGTTGATCAGGTCATAGGCACCACCATCACCACGTTGCTTGCAAATAATGCCAGTCCCCTGATCAAAGCGGTGGCTGCAGTTACCTATATCCGCCAAACAGATGCGGACGCTTTGGCCAAGCTGGAAGATTTAGACGGAGTCTTCGAATCGTCGGTCTTCCGCGCACTTGCGAACGCAACGCTGCAAACGGCCTCTCTGTTCAAGCTCCTAGCTAATGAACAAGTCGGTGAACCAGTCGGCGGTTTCTTGGCGTACTTAATCCGGGAACGGCGTATTGGGTCGTTGCGCTGTGACTGGGTAGCTGCTCACTTCAGGGTTCTGACAAACGCTGTTGCACCTTTTGAGATGTCTGAGCTTGACGTCGCAATCTGGTTGACCCCGTGGGACGTGCACATTGAAAAAGCATGCCGGGATGTTCTAAAAACGGACGACCAATTGATCAGAATCGTCATGGCGTCGGATGAGAAGGTACTGCCCAAAACACGGGAGGGACTGCTCAAACAGGTCACGATAGAAGAGCGAACTTGCGATGAGTGGGTTCAGCTCATCATGGCTGGAGAGAAGCAGTACTTGTCAATCGTGGATGCGGTTATGCAAAGAGGGATTTCTATACCAACCATTGATGCTGTCAACGATGCTCTGATCCAAGTGCTCAACTCCCTTGCTAATAGTTCGATAACGTCTCCGTGGGGGGGAAAGCAGTACGCAATGGTGAATGCACTGTTGAGGGGGCTTGATACCCAGCAACGAGATGTCATCGGTATTCGCTTGAGGTCGTTACTCTTTGCCGAATCTGTAGAGCCTGAGCACTTTGTTGCACCGCTTGCAAAATACGGCCACCTGATTCCAAGTATTCAGCCATCGAACCCGCAAGAGGTGCTACGGATCGTACTGTTCCTGTCATACCTCAGCCGAAACCCCGAAGGCCTTGCAGCTTTGGCCGAATTTTTCGATGCGAGGGCCGAGCAAATCGCTACATTTAAATACTCACCTGAACTCCGTAGCGCGATGGGGGAGGCCGTTGCCAAGTTGTCTCGGGTCACCCCTGCTTTGTACAAAAAGTTTGCTGAAACAAGGGGATTCAAGAAACTGATCCGGTCGCTCAAAGGAGTCGCGCGTGACACTGAACCTGAACAGTAAATCGCTCCGGTTTACCTAGATATCTCGGAGCCTATAAAAGAGGCAGCCTCAGGCTCAGGTAAAGATTTGATCCGTCCGCTTTTGGCCCAGACTGTGTAAAAACCTGATCGGAAACTGAAGTGCGTGCTTCTGGGTCAATTCTGAAAAAGCAGGGCTGCTCCACAGACCAAGAATTCACGTAGAAGCGCGATTTTTGGGGTGCTTTTGCATCAGCCAAGCTGCGTTTGGTGTTTTTACACAGTCTCGGCCGAGAGCAGACTGGACAGCAAACCGTTTTGTTGCCGCCAGCCACACTAGATTAGCTTCAGTTTGGGCCACGTAGCTTGCCAGTTCTTGGAGTGAAGGCGGTCCAGATAGATCTGCCTCTTTTCGGCCTGGAAGTTCGGGCCTGGTCGCACCACGAGCTCACATAGGTCCTCCAGCCCCAACGGCGCTGCTATTTCAATGAGATCGTTCTCTAGAAGCCTGACTGCTACGGCTGTAGCAGTCTCTGGCCAAGCCCTCATCGCTTCCACTGCCGAGCGATAGGGTCTGTCGCCGTTGCGGGCATGCATACGCGCCTGGTTCTTTACCGACCAGTTCAGAGTGCTATCGAACGCCTGCAGGCTGGCCTCTATCGCTGCGTCGACGTCAGGGTGATCGTTCATTTTGTCGAACCAGATGACATCGATGTCAGGAGGCAATGGCGAACTCGCACGACCGTGCTGCCGATCCCAAACAGCGCTACGAACAAAGCCCGCGGCGACCCAGCAATCGGGAAGACCAAGCGCACTCACGAACCGCAGAATCCGCAGGCGTGCGGGATCGTCTTTGATGACAACTTGTACCTGTCGTTTGTAGAGCAGATTCATGCGCTGAGTTCGATGATCCGAGGAAAATAGAGTGCAAGTCGGCGGGAGCTATCGATCACGAACGACCGAAACTGACCGCCCTATTAGGAGATATCAGTTCACCGCTCTCTGGTATGGATAATCCCCGCTATAAGAGCCACGAAGGGAGCGAGCAGCACCAAGCCACCGACGGCTACCGAACAGCCCCAAGCAAAGCCCCGTTCTCCCTGGAACCGCCGTCGCTTAGAAAGCCCAGCACGCAAACGCCGACACGTAAGCCAACAGATTGATTACGACGTCTGAGATGAAGTCCATTTGATATTTGTGCCCTGCCAAGCCCAGCGGCAAATGGCGATGGGTGTTAAGCATACCTATAGGCGGCCTGTGCTTCTGATTGCTGCTGGCAGCCGGCTCTCAACTCAACACCGGTTACCACGCTGCGCACACGCCCCCGAAATTTGCCCGATAGCCGACACCTTGATGCAGATGTTGAGCAATATTCTCCGAGAGGTTGAACTGACGCGGCCCATGAAGCGATGGAACTGATTCTCGCTGGAGAACACAGCACGTGTGGCTGATCAGAAATGACAATGCGCGATGAAGATCACCGCAACGCTCTACTTCGTTCGATACAGTCATCTGCGATGATCCAATGGATCTACACCCTGGACGAAACCACGAGAAGGACTCTCATGTCAGCCAAACCCGCCGCTCGTCTGAGCGACCCAACCTCCTGCCCGGTCCCCGGACATGGCACGCCGGCCATCCAGTCCGGTTCCCCGGATGTGCTGATCAATGGCCTCCCCGCCGCGCGCCTGGGAGACACCGCCGGCTGCGGCCAGACCATTTCCGGTGCCTACTCCACAACCGTATTCATCAACGGCAAGAACGCCGTGACGCTCGGCACCACGCTGAGTCATGGCGGGGTAATCATCGGAGGATCGGGCGACGTACTGATCGGCGATACGGTCGTCGCGGCCCCCTTCATCACTCCATCCCTTCTAGCGACCGAGAAGTGGATCAGCTTCCAAATCCCGGCAGTCGAGCGTTACAGCGGCTGGCGGTGCGTCGCGCACTTCGATGATGGATCGAGGCTCGTCGGCATCTTCAACAGCGACAACCGGGTGGCCTTCAGCAATCCGTCGGGATCGATCTGCACCCGCGTCGAGATTCCCGTACCGGATGCGGGCGAGCAGCCCTCCGTTACGGACAAGCTGCTCTCCATTATCACGGGGAGTGGTCAAGGATGAACAACCTTGAGGTTCTGGGCCAATACCAGACGCAGAACGGGCACATACTGCCACGCTCCCCGCTCGACGAGGCCCTTGCCGGCATGGAAGGCGCGGCGACAAAGTTTTCGCTCGATGCCATCAACGACGCCCAGACTCGTGCCAGCTATGCCGCCAACATCAAGCGGATGTCCGCGCAGGTACGCGCGGACGTGGCGGCCGGCAGAATCAGCAGCCAGGAGGGTGTCCAGTTCTGCCATGAGATGCGTAACAAAATCATGGCGGAACACCGCAAGATCACCTCGATTACCGGACTCGCCAAGGCGCAGCAGCACAAGAAAACGCCGCCGACCCTGCCTCACCTATTCGAAAAGTACGCCACCAACAAGTATGGCAAGTCCTACGAGGTGCTCTCAGTCGATCAGAAGCAACAGATTCACTACGAAATCATCGAATCTTCCGGCCGGGACAACGCCAAGTTCACCAAGGGCTCGGATCGACTGCGCATCATGGGCAAGGTAGGCATCCTGGTCACTGCGGCATTTGCCACCTACGAGATCCTAAACGCCGACAACAAGATCAAGGAGACAGCGCGCCAGGGGATGATCATCGGCGGAGGTGCTGCCGGCGGGTTTCTCGCAGGCCTTGGCGTCTCGCTCATCTGTGGCCCGGGCGCGCCCTTCTGCGCCATTGCCGTGGTGCTGGCAGGCAGTGCGGCTGGCGGAATTGCAGGCAGCTTGGCTGCCGACACCCTGGATGACGAACTCGAGGAGTTCTCCAAGTGGGAAGTATTTTGACCCGAGACGAGCGCATCCGGTTATGGTCGGCGCTGTCGGATGCCTTCGTGGACAACAAGGTCGACTACCCTGCCATCGCCCGTCAGTTGGCAGGATTCGACCGTGCCGCGATAAAGGCGGCCTTCTTCGAGGAAGTGGCACCAGTCTGCTATTCGAACCTGCAAGCACCTATCCCACCAATATGGACGGCGTTCGACAGCGCTTGGCTCGTCGAGACCATCGACGCTAACCAGCAAGCTCGCCGATCCTCGACGTTTCGCCGCATGCGCGACCGAGCCCTCGTAGCCTATCTGCGTAATCGGCTCAGGGAAGAGTGGCATCGCATCGAGCGAGAGCTGGAGCGACAAGATTCGGCGGAGACTGGTTGAGGGCAAGACCGACCGCACGACGCTTTGCGACCTATTGTGCAAGCGAGTAGCCAAAGCCACGGACAAGTGGCGCCATGGCGATGGTAATGTTTCATGTACATCAGGCGGCGCTCGCCGAGTTCCGATCAATAACGTCTCGAGTTGGATTCATGGAATACCTGTCTCAATTGCTCACGCTCTCCGGCATCGTTCTCCTGGCTTGCATCAGCCCCGGTCCGGATTTCGTCGCCGTCACGTCCAACGCCTTGAATGACCGACGATCCGGCATGCTCGTCGGTCTGGGCATCGCTTGCGCCGTGGTCGTCTGGGCAAGCTTGGCGATCCTCGGGTTTGGATTGCTCATCAAGGAGTTGTTCTGGCTCTATGAAACCATCCGCCTGGTCGGCGCGGCTTACCTGATCTACCTCGGCGCGCGGATGCTGATGGCCTCCTTCAAGGCCGGGAACAGCGAAGCGCGCGTCGAGGGTGTTCCGCGAGTCGGGGCGCTGCAAGCGTGGCGCCAGGGTTTCATGGTCGGCATCACCAACCCGAAGACGGCGACCTTCTTTGCCACCCTGTTCGTCACCGTGCTGCCGGTCGGCGCGCCGACCTGGGTCTATGTCAGCGTGGTTGCGCTGGTCGGTCTGATAACGGCTGGGTGGCTGGGGGCGCTTGCTGCGTTCTTTTCCGTGGGGCGCGTTCGATCCGTCTATGCGCGCATGAGCCGAGTGATCGATGCCGTGATGGGTGCAGCACTCGTGGGGTTGGGGATTCGCCTGGCCAGCAGTCGTTAAGGCGAGAGCCAAGTCAGGTGTTTGCGAACCGCACATCTATCATGCGCCGCGGTCATGCCGGCGCAAGCCCTGCGAACAGTGGCTCCAGGGATAAGCGTTGGCGCGCTGCCTCGTATTCGGCATTCACCGCACTCTCACCTGCGACCAGCCCTTCCAGATACACGAACTGAACGTCGAACAAACCGATGGTGCTCAGTACATGGCGCAGATACACCGTCAGAAAATCAGGCTGGCGAGCACGCGCGCCGCGATGGAAACCGCCGGAGCTGACGATCACATAAACGGGACGGTCTGCCAGCAGCCCGACTTTGCCATCGGGCGTGGCTGCGAAGGTGCGGCCGATCCGGACGACATGATCGATCCAGAGTTTGAGTGCCGCCGGTAGCGTGAAATTGTGCATGGGCGTGGCGATCAGCAGCGCGTCGCTGCGCTCGAGCTCACCAATCAGGCTTTCTGACAAGGTGAAGATCGGATCGGTATCCGGAGTTCGACGGGTAAGCGCGTCGGCGTAGCTGTCACCCAGTGGAGCAAGCGCGACACGCCCAAGATCCCGCCGCGTCACGATCAGATTGGGGCGGCGAATGCGCAGAACATCGACCAGCTCGTTCGCCAGCTGATAACCCACGGACGCGTCCGGGCGTGGGCTCGCATTGATCAACAAGACTTCATCCATGGCGCGCGTCCTCGCTCTGCAATGGCTGAACGAAGTGCATGCCCTTGGCAAGCAGGCCTTCGCGAAAATAGAACCGTTGCGCGAGCGGCATGTGCAGTCCGGTATCGAGTACCAGATGCGCGCTTCCCTCGCGTGCGGCCTCTCTCCGTACCGAGTCCAGTAGCTGCGCCCCAACGCCGTTCTGGCGCCACGCTTGTGCAACCACCAGATCGTCTACATAGACGAACCGGCCGTAGAGCAGATTCTCCAGCGTACGAAAGCCCGCCAGGCCGATCAGTTCGGTGCCAAACCATGCCCCGAGCATTCGATAATGCTGCTCGAACTGGCGCGCCATCTGAGCGAGGAATGCCGCACGCTCTGTCATGTGCGGCCTGAGTTCACGCATCAGTTCGAACGCGTCGTGCAGGTCGGCTTCCTCCGTCAGGTGGCGAAAGGTTGGCGCTGTCTTCATGGTCGATGCCTTCAACGAAATGGACCTTCACCATAGGTCGATGACCGCTCCGGCCACAGAGCCAAGAACGACGAAAATGCATGGGCCATCGCGGCGTGCGGCGGCTCGATCAGCTGCGCGACGAGACAACCGATCACCGTGCGCGCTTCTCCGACCGATACACCCGCTTGCGCTACTATCCGACAGCCAACTCCAGGAGGTCACGATGTCAGGTCGCGAAATGCCGGATCGCGCGAATGCCGTCCCTGTTTTCCGCCAACTGTACGTGCGCTACCGCGACGCCATCAGCTCCGGCCAGTTGAAGCCGGGCGATCGGGTGCCATCGGTGCGGGCGTTGGCGTCCGAACTGAATCTGGCACGAGGCACGGTGGAAGCGGCGTATCAGCTGCTGATCGGCGAAGGTTATCTGGAGACTCGCGGACCGGCGGGTACGATCGTGTGCCCACAGCTCTCGACACCGACATCCAGTATTCCACCGGCCCCGCCTGCGCCTGCCGCATACAACGGGATTCATACAGGCCGCGCGCCGCTGTCTTTGCAGATGGGCCTGCCGGCCCTCGATGCCTTTCCGCGCAAGACCTGGACGCGACTCGCCAGCCGTGTGATTCAACAAGGCGGCCTGGACGGAATGATCTACCCCAACCCGCAAGGCGATGAGGCGCTGCGCGTGGCACTCACCCGCTATCTCGCCATTTCCCGCGGGATCGCCTGCACGCCTGATCAGGTGTTCATTTGCGCAGGTTATCGTGCCTGTCTGGAGCTGATCTCGCGCAGCGTGCTGAAGGCGGGTGACCGAGGCTGGTTCGAAGACCCAGGCTACTTTCTGGCCAGGCGATTTTTCGAGGAAACGCACACGCGGCTCGTTCCTGTTCCGGTGGATGAGCAAGGGCTGTGCGTGGATGTCGGTGTCGAGCGTGCGCCCGACGCGCGTTTTGCGGTCGTCACGCCATCGCACCAGAGCCCTTTGGGCGTCTCCCTGTCCCTGCCCCGCCGGCAGGCACTATTGGCCTGGGCAAGCGATCAGCGCAGCTGGATCATCGAGGATGACTATGACAGCGAGTACCGCTACGTCGGGCGTCCACTGCCGGCCTTGAAGAGTCTCGATACGCAAGGACGCGTGCTCTACACGGGAACGTTCAGCAAAGTGCTGATACCCGGTCTGCGTCTAGCCTATCTCGTGGTGCCGAATGAGCAGGTCGCGCATTTCGCGAGAATGGCCGACGCCTTGCAGAACCATTGTCCGCAACTGCTGCAACGCACCACCGCAACGTTCATCGAAGAAGGCCATTTCGCTCGTCATCTGAAAAGGATGCGCAGCCTGTACGCCCACCGTCGAACTCTGTTGAGCGATGCCCTGACTGCGAGGCTCGGCGAACGCATGCAACTGGAGCTGCGAGCCGGTGGCATGCACGTGCTGGCCGGCCTGGCAGACGGACTGGAGGACAGCGCCATTGCCGATCGCGCATCCCGCGCCGGGCTGGCGTTGCAGGCACTGTCGGAATGGTATCAGGACGCGCCTGCGCGTCAGGGGTTGCTGATGGGGTTCACCAATGTGAAGGATGCGGACTCGGCGGCGGACATCGCCGAGCGCATCGCCGGACTGCTTGACTGATAGCTGCCTGCCGTATGGAGAACAAAGCGGACGCTGCGCACGTGTTCGGTCCGTTGCGTCCGCTCGGCTCGACCTTCAGTGAAGGTCGGCCTTGTCCAGTCCATAAAGCTTGTCTGCCGACCCCGGTACCGCCTGAAACGCCACGCTCAGCCGATTCCAGCCGTTGATGGAAATGACCAGGAAGGACAGATCGACGAGCTCCACATCGGACAGCTGTTCGCGCACGCTGTTGTAGATCTCGTCAGGTACACCGTGCGACCCAAGCCGGGTCAATGCTTCGGTCCATTCCAGCGCCGCACGCTCGCGAGCCGAGAACAGCGTCGACTCACGCCAGACCGTCACGTGGTGCAAACGCAACTCACGCTCCCCGTGAATCCTGGCTTCCTTGACATGCATGTCCACGCAGAACGCACAGCCATTGATCTGCGAGGCCCGCAGCGTGACGAGATGCCCCACCTCGGCGAGAAACGGCTTCTTGTTCAGCAGCTGCGTCAGCTCGATGTACTTGCCGGCGGCGTCAGGGGATAGCTTGTAGTAGTCAAGACGTTGGGACATGGCGTTTCTTCCTATTGGCGTGGGTTACACCGGCGCGGTTACGCAAGCGGTACGCACACTCTATCGCTACCATGTCCAGCCGAAAGGGCCAAAAAACACATTCTCCACTAGGCCATCGATGGCTAAGCAAAGCGCCGAGTGACTGCCATCACGCCTTCGCTACTTCACCGCCCGCCGCAGCGTGAAGGCGCCGCGCAGGTCTCCGACTTCGAAGCCGCGGGCCTGGTCCTCGGGGTAATACTGGTCGATCAGGGCAGCCAGCTCGGGTTCGACCGCGTGGCCATGGCAGGCCAGGCAGGCTTCCGCGGTGGGAATGGCTTTCATGAGACGCAACTCGCCATCCACCCGCTCGGCGTATCGCATCTGCTCCAACTGTTCACCGGCCGCAGCGCGCTGCCGGAATTGCTCCAGCACCTTACGTTCCCAGGCATCGGGGGCATTATCCGGGTTGCGCACGCGCAAGGCGGTGCGCCCGATCTGCCAGCTCCCGCCGCTGTGCTCGTGGGTGATCTGCGGCGCCAGCTCCTGGCAAGCCTGCACGGCCCTTTGCGGGCCGCCGCTGTCCCTGGCGGCTTTCACCGTAGCCATCAGTTGCTGCTGGAAAGGCGCGATCAACGCCATGCCCTGGGCAACCAGCGGATCGGTGGATTCGGCCTGGGCAGACAGGCTCAAGGCCAGACAGCAGGCGAGCGACAGACGACGCAATGCAGACTCCTTGGCAGCCAGGCTGGCTGCCGGCGATCGAAGGTATCGATAAGTTCGGTTCAGGCGGCCAACTCGCTATGCAGGCGCGTGCCGTGCAGCAGGTTGTCGACCAGGGGGCAACGGCGTTCCACTTCCCTAAGGAATTCAAGCTTCTGCTCCTGGTTCAGATCGGCATCGATCTCCACCCGCAACCGCACCTCTTCGAAACCCGGACGCACGGAGGCATCGCGCCCCAGCAGCCCGGCCGGATCGTAATCGGCCTCGATCTCGAAGCGCATGCCCCGCAGCACGATCTTGCGCTGATGGGCGACGAAGCGGCCGATGGTGCCGAAACAGCCACCCAGCGCCGCCAGAACCAGCTCTAGCGGGCTGGGCCCGGTATCGGTACCCAATGCGCTACGCGGCTGGTCGATAAACACCTGGTGGTTGCCGCAGGTCATGTCGATGGCAAAACCCGCACCCATGCTGCCTTGAACGCCGATGGTCTTCATGTGTCACTCCTTACCTTGCGAAGAAAGCTTCAGGAACACTTGCAGGAGCTGATACCCAGCAACCGGTAGGCCGGGCAGAACCGGAAGAGACCTGTGGCCAGCGGCACCACGCCGAGCCAGCCCCACCAGCCAATCACCCCGAACAGGCTGAGGACGATGAGAAACAGGCCTGCAGCGATGCGCAGGCTGCGATCCAGGGTGCCAATGTTTGCTTTCATGCCGATCTCCTCGATCAAAGGGCGCGCCTGCTTTCCAGCGCGCTGAACAGTCCCATGCCGGCCAGCATCGCCAGCACGAACAGAAATGCCTGCCAGTACCCCGCCAACAGCAGCGACAGCGCCGGTGCCGGACAGATACCCGCGATGCCCCAGCCGATGCCGAACAACAGGCTGCCACCGACCAGCCGGCGATCCGGCCTGCGCCTGAGCGGCAGTTGCATGAGAGCGCCGAGGAGCGAGCGCTGCTGCCTGCGGGCCCACTGCATGGGCACAATCGCCACGGCAATGGCGCCAGCCATGACCAGCCCCAGCGAAGGGTCCCATCTGCCGAACAGATCCAGGAAACCCAGCACCTTGGCCGGATCGCCCATGCCGGCCAGCAACAGCCCCATGCTGAAGATCAGCCCCGCGGCGAACGCCGTCAGCTTGCGCATGCTCAGCTCCCCAGCAGGTGACGCATGACGTAGACGGTGGCAACACCGCTGGCGATGAAACTCGAGGTCGCGATCAGCGAGCGCAGCGAGAGCAGTGACATCCCGCAGACGCCATGGCCGCTGGTGCAGCCGGAGCCGTAACGCGTGCCGATGCCGACCAACAGGCCAGCCAGCATCAGGCCGGGCAACCCGACCTGGAATTCAGCCTGCGGCCAGTCGCCGAACGCTCGCCACAGCAGTGGCGCCAGGACAAGCCCCGTCAGGAAAAGTCCCTTCTCCGCCCACCCTTCGCTACCGGGCCGCAAGAGGCCGGCCAGCAGTCCGCTGACCCCGGCGATACGGCCGTTGACAACGACGAACAGGCTGGCAGCCAGGCCGATCAGCACGCCGCCGGCCAGGGATGTCCAGGGTGTGAAGCTCGGCCAGTCGATATTCATTTGCCCTGCTCCGCGCAGAACAGCTGATACAGGGTGTTGATCACCGCCAGTGCCGCCGGGCTGTCGATCCGGTAGAAGATCTGCTTGCCTTCCCGGCGCGTCGCCACCAGCCCTTCCCGGCGCAAAACGCCCAGTTGCTGGGACAGTGTCGGTTGCTGAATGCCCAGCAGCGTTTCCAGCTCACTGACGCTGCGCTCGCCTTCGACCAACTGGCACAGCAACAGCAGGCGATCCGGATTACCCAACGCTTTCAGAAGCTGACCTGCAGCATCGGCATTGGCCCGCAGCTGCTGTATGTCCGATTGCTTCACGTATTCACCTCGGTAGATTTCGCGAAAGATATTATATTTTTTAATATTATGTCTGCAAGCATATTATTTGCCGAAGCATGACCACACTCACAGCCGATCCTGATCGAGCGGACCGGCTTGCAAATCAAGTTAGCGCTGATGCAAGTTGCTTCCAGCTGCGCCCGCGTACGGCAAGCAGCCTCGCTGCGGCAGTGTTTTCTCGCAGCGCCTGACCGACATCAAGCAATGCCCCGCAGCAGGAGTTTCCAACGATGAATAGCCCCGACGCGGAACGGAAGAACTGGTTCGACCAGGGCGGGCAGGCCTACGCGCGCTTCCGGCCCGAATACCCGCCGGCGCTCGCGGCCTACCTGGCCTCGCTGGTGCCCGACACGGCGCTGGCAGTCGATGTCGGCTGCGGCAACGGGCAACTGAGCAAACTCCTTGCCTCGCATTTCGAGGCGGTGGCCGGGTTCGACCCAAGCGAGGATCAGATCGCCCACGCCGCACCGCAGGAGAACGTCGTCTATGGTTGCGCTCCGGCGGAAGAGCTGCCCCTCCCGAGCCGCAGCGCCAGCCTGATCACCGCCGCCCAGGCGGCGCACTGGTTCGACTTGCCCAGGTTCTATGCCGAAGTACGCCGGGTAGCGGCACCGGACGCGATACTGGCGCTGGTCAGCTATGGCGTGCTGCGCCTCGGCGGCGAGCTGGGCACCCGTTTCGAGCAGTTCTACTGGGACGAGATCGGTCCGTACTGGCCCGCCGAGCGCAAGCTGGTGGACAGCGGCTACTCGACCATCGACTTCCCCTTTTCCGAGCTGCAAGGTCCTCCAATAGCCATTGAGCTGGAGTGGCGCCTCGAAGAGTTCCTCGGCTACCTCTCGACCTGGTCGGCGGTGCGCAGCGCCAGGGAAGCCGGGCGCGAGGATCTGCTGCATCGATTCGCCGCAGACATCGCCGAGCCATGGGGCGACCCCACGACCCGACACTCGATCACCTGGCCCATCAACATGAGGATTGGACGCGCATGAGCAACCCATCCCCCGCAACCCGTGCCACACGTGAACAAATCGAGCGCTGCCCTGCACAAATCTTCTAACCTTCCAGGTCCCGACCCGCTAAGGTCTGCATTGGCCTTGATACTCCCACCGGAATGCCCCTTGAACGCTCGCAACTGGATCGACCTTGCTCAGGATGCCGACACCGGTATCGAGTCGATCCGCGCGCATTTCCGGGGGCATGCCTATGATCCGCACTGGCACGACAGCTTCCTGGTGGGCGTGACCGAACAAGGTGTGCAGCAGTTCCACTGTCGACGGATGAAGCATGTGAGCACACCGGGCAAGGCCATCCTGCTCGAACCGGGTGAGCTCCATGACGGCCACGCGCCGACGGAGGACGGCTTCACCTACTCGATGCTCTACCTCGATCCGCGATGGCTCGAGCGCGAGCTGCACGCATTGTTCGAGCATGCGCCGGCCGACAGCCAGCCGAGCTTCGCCGACACCCTGAGCACCGATCGATACCTGTCGGGGGCCATCTTCCGCGCGTTCCACGCCTTGCACGCGCGCGAGCTGCGCATCGTGCGACAGAGCGCCATCGACGATCTGCTCGCCACCATGACCGGCCACCTGCACTGGCGCAAACGTGCCAACCCGGACCCGCGCCTGCCACTGGTGGCGCAGATCGCGCGGGACTACCTGCATGCACATTTCGCCCAGGACATCGGCCTGGACGAGCTTGCGGCGGTTTGCGCGGTGGACCGCTTTCGTCTCAGCCGCGCCTTCAAGAGCGCCTTCGGCCTGGCGCCCCATGCCTACCTGATCCAGCTGCGCCTGGCCAAAGCGCGTCAGCAACTCGCACGAGGCGACAGCCCTGCGGATGTCGCCTGTGCCCTGGGGTTCGCCGACCAGAGCCATCTGGGCCGCTGGTTTCGCCGCGCCTACCAACTCACCCCCGCCGACTACCGCCGACGCTGCTCAAAACTTCCAGACTGAACCAGCAACAGTGACCGAGCATGGCTTTCCATCGAGGAGAACCATGCCATGCCTGACAACCATCCACATAACAGCCGGAGGGACTGAACCATGCAGTCCCTGCTGCCCTTTCTCATCTTCGCCTTCGTCGCCAGCATCACGCCGGGGCCGACGAACATACTCGTCCTCGGCCACGGCGCGCGCTTCGGCCTGCGTGCAACCCTGCCGCTGGTGCTCGGCGCCAGCCTGGCCGCCGCGCTGATCGTACTGCTGGTGGGTCTCGGCCTGGGCGAGGCGCTGCAGCGCTACCCGCGCGTGCAGCAGGCGATGAGCCTGCTCGGCGCGCTATGGCTGAGCTGGCTGGCCTGGCAACTGCTGCGCAGCGCGGCGCAATCCTTCGAGACAGCTTCGGCAACGCATCGCGAGCTGGGACCGCTGGGCGCGGCGCTGCTGCAACTGGTCAACCCCAAGGTATGGATGATGGCCGTCGCGGTGGTCAGCGTGTTCGCTGCGGGCTCTGCGGACAAGGCCGTACGGGTCGCGGAGCTGTCGTTCGTCTTCCTGCTCATGACGCTGCCCTGCATGAGCGTCTGGGCGCTGCTCGGTGCGGGCAGCGCGCGTCTCCTGCAATCACCGCAACGGGTGCGGCGCTTCAATCAGCTGCTGGCGATACTGCTGCTGGCTTCGACCTGGCTGGCGTTGTTGCTCTAGAAGCCCAAGCTGCCTTTAATCGACTCAGCGCCTTTCGTGCGCAGCTCCTTGCAGAAGGTTCGCCGGTAATCCGAAGGCGTAGTGCCCAGTTGTGCAGCGAATTGCTGGCGCAGCGAAAGCGACGTTCCGAAACCTACCTCCGATGCGATGCAGTCGATCGGCATGTCAGTGGTTTCCAGGAGTTGCTGTGCCCGCGCTACACGTTCGGCGTTGAGCCATCTGATGAAGGTCGTGCCCGTGGTTTCGCGAAAGCGACGGGTGAAGGTGCGACGGCTCATGCTGGCCACATCGGCCAGCGTGTCGAGCGACAAGGGTTCGGCCAGATGTTCCCGCGCCCACTCCAGCACGCCGGGCAGCCGGCTTTCGCTCGGCAGCTGCGGAACAGGCTGTTCGATGTACTGCGCCTGCCCGCCTTGCCGGTGCGGGGGCGTAACCAGCAGCCTGGCCAGCCGATTCGCCACGTCGGCTCCATGTCGCTGACGCAGCAGGTGCAGGCAACAGTCGATGGCTGCGACCGTACCGGCCGAGGTGACGATGTTGTCGTCGGCAACGTAGAGCACGTCCGGGCGGAAGTGGCTGCTGGGGAAGCGCCGCGCGAACAGGTCGCGCGCCACCCAATGCGTGGTGGCTTCGCGGCCATCCAGCAGACCGGCATCGCCCAACACGAAAGCGCCCAGGCACAAGCCGACGACCAGCGCGCCCTGCGCATGACACCGGCGCAAGGCCGCGGTCAGTTCGGCCGGCGCGTGCAGGCTGGGATCGCTCCATGCCGGCACGATGACGATATCGGCACGCGCCATCGCCTCCAGCCCATCGGACACTTCGATCATCACGCCTTGTTCGCTACGGATCTGGCCCGGCTTTGCAGCGCAATAGCGCACTTCGTAATGCGGCAGGTCCGGTGCATCCTTGGCTGCGCCAAAGACCATTCCGGGCACGGAGAGGTGGAACAGGCTCACGCCATCGAACGCCAGGACGGCAACGCGAAGCATGGACATAGACGATCCGTCTTAGAAAAAAAGTTGGCCTGAAAATATCCATGACTACCATTCAGGTCAAACCGCGTAGCCAAGCGGTATCGCCGACGGGTGCTTTCCCGACCTGCGGATCGTGCACAGATCGGGGAAGCCAACGGATGGCTCAAACCGTCAGATAGGCTTGTGTCGAAATCACATTGGCGTAGCCGAACTTCAGTGCAGCCATCATGGCCGCATGCACCTGGGCTGCCGGAACCTGTACGCCCTCAAACTCCAGGTCGAGCGTCGCGCAGGCATCGTGCAGCACGGTCACCGAATAACCCAGATCCGCCGCGGCACGAACGCCGGCATCGACGCACATGTGGCTCATCGCGCCGACGATCACCACTTCCTCGATGCTCCGCTCGTCTAGCAGCTGCTGGAGTTCCGTTTCACGGAACGAGTTGGGGTAGTTCTTGACGATGAGGGCTTCGCCATCCTGCGGGGCGACAGCCGGCTGGATATCCACGTTGGGAGTGCCCGGGACGAAAACCGGCATTTCTCCATGAGCGAATTCATGGCGGACGTGAATGACCGGAACGCCCTTGGCGCGGGAATCGGCAATCACCTTCACCGCGTTGGCGACGGCGGCCTCGATACCGGTCAGCGGTAGATTGCCCGTCGGCAGATATTCGTTCTGCAGGTCGATTACGACCAATGCACGCTTGCTCATTACTGGCTCCTTGACGATGGTGTATGGGGGAACGCGACCATCATCGGCCAACGTGGCGCTTGTTGCGAAGTGGCGAGATCGACATCTTCAAGGGCTGTATCGACACATGTCGGATAGAAACATCATTGAGATAGGGATTCTGCTTTATCCCGCTGCGCAACTGGCGACGGTACTGGGCCTGACCGATCTGTTCGTTTTCGCACAACGAATCACCAGCGAGCGAGGGGTGCCAGACACGCCGCCCCTGCGCATCAGTCAGTGGCAAATGCAAAGCCCCTACGAATCCCCGGTGCGCATTCAAGATTCGCTTCCTGGCACGAATACCAGGCCCGCCGTGCTGATTCTTCCTCCCAGCCTGGAAGAACCGATTTCCACCAGCGCAGCCGCGCCGTACAGGGAATGGCTGCAGGCGCAGCATCGCGACGGGACCACGCTCGCATCCGTGTGTGCCGGCGCATTCCTGCTCGGCGAAACAGGCTTGCTGTCCGGTCGCACGATCACTACGCATTGGCTTTACGTGGAGAAATTCACGGAGCGCTTCCCCGGCGTGCAGCTCGATGTCGATCAGCTCATCATCGACACCGACGACATCATCACCGCTGGCGGCGTCATGGCCTGGATCGACCTGGGATTGCGCCTGGTGGACCGCTACCTGGGCGCTACGGTGATGATCGACACTGCCCAGATGCTTCTCGTCGATCCGCCCGGACGCCAGCAGCGCTACTACAGCGCCTTCGCGCCGCGGCTGGCTCATGGCGACCAGGCCGTGCTGGCCGTTCAGCACTGGCTGCAAGAGACGGGCGCCAGACAGGTCGTCCTGGCCGATCTGGCGCAACGTGCCAGCATGGAGGTGCGCACCTTTCTGCGCCGCTTCCAGAAAGCTACCGGCATGACCACCACCGAATACTGCCAGCGCCTGCGCGTGGGCCGCGCCCGGGAAATGCTGCAGGCGAGCCAGCTACCCATCGAGCGAATCGCCTGGGAGGTCGGCTATGGTGACCCCGGAGCGTTCCGCAAGGTGTTCACAGGCATCGTCGGACTCACACCTAGCGAATACCGACGACGTTTCAGCGCGGTTTCATAGACAGGCTTGGCGCAGCCCCGTCAAAGAATGGCCCGTTTTTATCCACGATTGTCTTTTGGGCCGCTATTGCTTCTTCCCTCCCGCTCCCACAATGCGCTCCTTCGAAACGAACCAGGAGTGTTCCATGCCCTTTGCAAACATCAGTGGCTCACTGGCCTTGGCCGTCGGCCTCGCCTTCACCAGCGCATTCGCCTCGGCACAACCAGCAGACACATCGCCCACATCTGCCGAGCAGGTGCAGTTGCAGCAAATCCGCAGCGCAACGCTGAAAATCTCCTATGCCGACACGACCTTCCTGATCGACCCGATGCTCGCCAGGAAAGGCACCTATCCCGGGTTCGAGGGCACCTATCGCAGCGAGCTTCGCAACCCGCTGGTCGAGCTGCCGATGCCGGCCGAAGAGGTACTCGCCGGGGTCGATGCGGTAATCGTCACGCATACGCACCTGGATCACTGGGATGACGCTGCCCAGCAGATGTTGCCCAAGGATCTCCCGCTGTTCGTACAGAACGAGTCCGATGCCCAGATCATTCGTGGGCAAGGCTTTCGCGACGTCCGAATCCTCGAGGACCAAGTGGCGTTCGGTGGCGTCACGCTGAACAGAACCGGCGGCCAGCACGGTACCGACACGATGTTCGCCACTCCTGAACTGGCAGAGTTTCTCGGCGTTGCGATCGGCGTCGTCTTCGAGGCGCCCGGACACAAGACGCTCTACCTCGCAGGCGACACCATCTGGCGCGACGAGGTCGACCAGGCGCTGACCCGGTACAAGCCGGAAGTCGTAGTGCTGAATGCGGGTTATGCGCAAGTGACTGGCTATGACGGCGCCATCATCATGGGCAAGGAAGACGTGCTGCGCGCCGCCCAGGCGTTGCCGGAAGCAACCGTGGTAGCGACCCACATGGATGCCATCAACCACATGGGCCAAAGCCGCAGGGAGCTGCGAGTCTATGTCCAGGAAAAAGGCATCCAGGAGCGCGTCGAGATTCCAGAGGATGGGGCGCTGCTGAAGTTCTGACCGAGCTCGAGTCCAGCTTCGAGGCGAGGTTCGCCGCACTGCGTTCTTGGGCTGGGCTGGCGCGAAGGCGCTACCCTGAACGATCCCCAAGCCGCTGCCCATAAACACGAAGCCCCTGATTTCTGGCTTGGAATCAGGGGCTTCGGTTTTCATGTAGTGGCGGAGATTTGAACCCCGCCGGGAATCCTTCAGGGCCGCTGGAGGCCGCTAAAATCCATGCTTCCCGCCAACCAGGCCGGTCCATAGCGGCGTCCAGCGGCACAGGCCGAGCACGCTTCAACGGTATGGTTTTCCCCCTTTCTATATAAACGCTTCAGTGAATCGAACCAGGCGGCTGCAACAGTCCTCGATGCCTTCGTCTGGAACGTTGGTGACGCACAGCAGCAAACCGCTTCGGGCCTGTGCGGCGTCGGCATACCAGATAGATAACGGTAAGGGCGCAAGCCCGACTGCCAGTGCTTGCTGGCTGATAGCAACGTCGTCCGCACCTTGAGGCAAGTGCACCAGCAAGGCTAACCCCGCCATCGCCTCGGTGGTGGCGGGAATGCTCAAGGCACGCTGTAGAGCAGCCAACCGGGCAGTATAGGTGCGCTTCATTCTGCGCAGATGGCGCAAGTAATGGCCCTTGCGCATGAACTCTGCGAGCGCCCATTGGCAGGTGATCGACGCAGCGGGTGCCAGCGCAGCCGCTGTATCTGCGACCCGGTTTGCCAAGGATGTTGGCGCCACCACGAATCCCAGACGCAGGCCCGGGTTGATGGTCTTGCTGAAAGTACCGATGTGAATGACCCGGCCTGAACGATCCTGGGAGGCAAGCGCAGGGGCCGCCCGACCGACGAGTTGAAGTTCGCTCAGGTAGTCATCTTCGATGATCCAGCTACCGTTCTCATCCGCCCATTCCAGCAGGCGAAGGCGCCGTGGCAATGACAACGTCACCCCCAGCGGGGCCTGTTGCCCTGCGGTGACGACCGCCAATGCCGCATTCGGCGCACGTCGGATACCTTCTTCGACGTCCAACCCATACTCGTCAACACTGACCGGTATCGTTTCGATACCCGCCATGGAAAGCGCCATTCGCGTCATTGGATAACCGGGATCTTCCATCCACGCCGTTTGCCCTCGCAAACCGAGCGCATGCAGGATCAGCCCAAGGCCACCGGAGTAGCCGGAGGTGATAACAACCTGCTCTGGCGCACAGATGATGCCTCGCGCCACTGAAAGATAGGCGGCGATTTCGGTCCGCAACCCCGGCAATGCGTGACCACACCTTGTAGGGAAAAACGTCCTGCGCGGGAATGCCGACCTGAAACACCATGGGCGAATTGCTGAATGGATGTTGGTAGAAATCCGGCAATGGCGAGCGCAGACTGCTGACTTCAGTCGGTCGGACCGCAGGCAACGGCTGCGCGACAAAGGTGCCCGCAGCGCCGCGGGAGACGATCAACTGTTCGTCGATCAGCCGTTCATAAGCCGCCCGCACGGTGCCACGAGCAACGCCCAGCTGGACGCTGAGGTCCCTCCAGGACGGCAATCGTGCACCGGCATACAGATGCCCCTCACGGATCGATCTGCCGATGGCTTCAACGATTTGCTCAACCAGAGAACGCCCTGCTTTCCGGTTGAGTTCAATGCGCAAATCTTCCATGCAGCCCTCACTCACTCGCTTGCGTTGATGAAGAAGGACGACATCAACTTCAGCGCACCGATGGTACAGTCAGAATGCGCCATTCATGGGCCTTTTTATTGGACCTTTAACCAATATGATGAAGCACTAGAACCTCAAGCCCATCATGGTCAAGGAGCTCCCCTTGCAATCACCGTCTCTCCTCTCATTCATCAAGCAATTCGCCGCCCTGCTCGTGCTCGGTAGCACGCTCCACTTGGCTCACGCGGACGGCAATCTGGACGATGAGGGTGAGCGGCGGGCACGTACCGCCGGCGCTTCGCTGATCGGACAGCCTGGGCCGGTTGCCGTACTCGAAACCATCGATGGAACAAAGATCGACCTGGCTGAGCTGTACGGGAAAAAGCCGGTTTATCTGAAATTCTGGGCCACATGGTGCGTGCCCTGCCGCCAGCAGATGCCTGGCTTCGAGCAGTTGCAACAGGCAATGGGTGACAAGGTTCAGGTCATCGCGGTGAACACGGGCTTCAGTGACGACATTGCCTCGATCCGCGCATACCGCAAGGAGCACCGGTTGACCATGCCGGTCGTGATCGATGATGGCAGTCTTGCGGCGGACCTTAACCTTCGGGTCACACCGCAGCATGTGGTGATCGGCCGCGATGGACTGATATCCCATATCGGTCACCTAGATGACCAGGCGCTGCATACCGCGCTGGAGCGTGCCGTATCAGAACAAACGGCCTCCGCCAGTCGCTCGGAGATCAATACAGCACCCAAGGCGCCGCAGTTCGCTGTGGGCGACACTGTAAACGACCTGAACATCGAGACTCTAGATGGCAATCAGGTGAGGCTGGGCAAGGGCGACAAGCCGCGCGCACTAGTATTCTTCGCTCCCTGGTGCGAGTCCTATCTCGAGGAAAGTCGGCCCGAGACGTCCCAGGCTTGTCTACGGGTACGCAAGGATGTGGACAGCCTGATGGGCCAGGTCGACATGGAGTGGCTGGGTGTTTCTTCAGGACTGTGGGTTTCGGCCAGCGACTTGCAAGATTACAAAAACACCACGCCTACCACCCTGCCGCTGGCGCTCGACGAGCAGGACGAGCTCTTTCGCGCATTCGCCATCCGGGACATTCCGACGGTGGTTCTCCTGGATGCGCAAGGTCGTGTCGCCAATATCCTCAAACCGCAGGACGACAATCTCGTAGAGGCAGTCAAGGCACTGCATTGATCCGGATCGCCCCGCAGTTACGGGAGGAAGCGCCATGACGCCTTCTATCTTCTATCCACTCAATACTTTCATCAGGAAGGCCATGCCAGTGCTATCGCTAAAAAGGCTCCTGCTCTGCTTTTGCCTGTGCGTTCACAATCTGCCTGGCCTGGCAGCAGAGATGCCCGGCCCTGACGACGTATTGATCGCCTCATCGCTGATCACTTCAACCGGATCACCTTCACCTGGATCGACCACGACATTGGCGATCCTCATGGAGCCTCAAGGCGAGTGGCACGGCTACTGGAAGCAACCAGGAGATGTTGGGCTCCCTGCCACGTTTACCTGGCATCTGCCGGACGATGTAACGGTGGGCGCCCCCGCCTATCCGTTGCCGCAAATGCTGCTGATCGAAGGTCTGATGAACCATGTCTACGAGCACCCCTACGCGCTGCTCGTTGACCTGACCCTCGACGACGACTTGCCAGACGGAACTCCATTGCCGATCCGTGTGGATATGCAATATCTGGCTTGCCGGTATGACGCCTGCGTCCCCGAGCACGCCTCGTTGGAAACGACATTACACGTAGGTGATGGTCACCAGTTGCCGGACGTTGCAGCCCGTTTCGCCAGTTGGCGCCAGGCGCTGCCCAGGCCGCTGGCTGCGCCGGCCAGTTTTGACGTGGAGGGTGATCTCCTACGCCTGCGCGTGCCCCTTCCGGCCAGCGTATCGATCCAGGACCCGCATCTGTTTTCTGCGACCAGGGGTGCGATCGACAACGCCGCCCCGCAACGCATCGAGCGCCGCGGCGATGAGTTGATTGTTGAAACGCGCGCGGGAGCCCAGATAGCTGATGCTTTCCAGGCCACGCTGAAACTGAGCGACAGCCTAGGCCTGGATATAGGCGCAAAACGCGGCAGCCCGACAAGCGTGCCTGACGGGGAAGGTGAACGAGCAAGACGCCATCAACCGTGACGCGACCGCACAGGCTTTCGCCGCGGCCGGGGTTGAAATGATGCGAGGTGACTGGACCAATGGCGATCCTGTGATCACCGCATTTCTCGAACGCCACGGTCGCTCAGGCGTTCCGTTGTACCTGTGGTACGGAGTGGGTGAAGCCGAACCGCGGCTGCCGCCCCAGATCTTAGGACCGAGTTCGCTGATCGAACTGGTGCAACGGCAATTCTGACTGTCGAAAAAGGAAATCGCCGGTCATGCATAGCGATGCGCAGCCCGTCAGCGCTCCCCGGGTATCGCCTTGCTGCACCTTCGAATTGCCTTCTACAGTGATAATTCATCCTTATTCAGAAGCCTGCCCGATGCTCACCGACGCCCTCGCCCGCTTCCCTCGCCTTGAACTGATCACCGCCTCCACGCCCCTGGAGCACTTGCCGCGCCTGTCACGCCACCTGGGTCGGGATATCTGGATCAAGCGCGACGACCTCACCCCGCTGGCACTCGGTGGCAACAAGGCGCGCAAGCTCGAATACCTCGGCGCCGAGGCCCTTGCAGAGGGCGCCGATGTGCTGGTTACCGCCGGTGCCATCCAGTCCAACCATGTGCGCCAGACCGCGGCCCTGGCGGCCAGGTTGGGCCTCGGCTGTCTGGCGCTCTTGGAGAATCCGCTGGGCACGTCCGAGGGCAACTACCTGGGCAATGGCAACCGCCTGCTGCTCGACCTGTTCGGCTGCGAGATCGAAGCCGTGGCCAACCTGGACAGTGCCGACGAATTGCTGCAGGCCGCTGCCGAGCGCCTTCGCGGCTCTGGGCGCAAGCCCTACGTGGTGCCCATTGGCGGTTCCAATGCGCTCGGCGCGTTGGGCTACGTGCGCGCCGGCCTGGAGCTGGCCGAGCAGATGCACGGCACCGGTGAGGATTTTGCCGCCGTGGTGCTCGCGTCCGGTAGCGCCGGAACCCACAGTGGCCTGGCCTTAGCGCTGGACTATGCCCGTCCGGGCAGCCGGGTGGTCGGGGTCACCGTGTCGCGCCCGGAGGCGGCTCAGCGGCCCAAAGTCGAGGGCCTGTTGCAACGCACCGCCGAGCTGCTCGGCGTCGAAGTGCCGACGGGCCTGCAGGTCGAGCTGTGGGACCAGTATTTCGCCCCGCGCTATGGTGAGCCAAATGCCGGCACCCTGGCCGCAATACGCCTGCTGGCCGAACAGGAAGGCGTGCTGCTCGACCCGGTGTATACCGGCAAGGCTTTCGCCGGGCTACTCGACGGCATTGCCCGGGGCGCCTTTCCCAGCCAGGGGCCGCTGCTGTTCCTGCACACCGGTGGTGCCCCGGCATTGTTCGCCTATTATCCATGGTCACTGGGTGCGGAAAACCTTATTCCCTAGACTCAGGACGTAATGCCTTCTAATTGTTTTATCGAATATATATCCGCCGTTAGAGTTGTGTGACCGTTCCGTCCCCCTGGAGGCCTGCCATGACGTTTGCCCTTCTGCGTCGCCATCTGCTGCTCGGCAGCCTGAGCCTGCTGCTCGGCTCGAGCCTGTTCATGCCAGTGTTCGCGGCCGATCTGCTCGATGAGATCAAGGCCAACGGCTCCCTTAAGGTCGGTCTGGAAGGCACCTACCCGCCCTTCAACTACCAGGACGAAAGCGGTCGGTTGACTGGCTTCGAGGTGGATTTCGCCAACGCCCTGGCAGAGGAACTGGGGGTCAAGGCCGAATTCCAGCCAACCAAGTGGGACGGCATTCTCGCCGCCCTGGAATCCAGGCGCCTGGACGTGGTGATCAATCAGGTGACCATCTCGCAGGAGCGCAAGCAGAAGTACGACTTCTCCACACCCTATACCGTCTCCGGCATCCAGGCACTCACCCGCAAGGCCGATGCCGACAGCATCAGGAGTCCGGCGGACCTCGCCGGCAAGAAGGTCGGCGTGGGCCTGGGCACCAACTACGAGCAGTGGCTGAAGGAGAACGTGCCACAAGCCGATATCCGCACCTACGACGATGACCCGACCAAGTTCCAGGACCTCGCCGTCGGCCGCATCGACGTCATCCTGGTCGACCGTCTGGCCGCCTTCGAGATGGTCGAGAAAACCGGCGATCGCCTGGCGGTGGCCGGTGATGCCTTCTCCCGCCAGGAATCGGGTGTCGCCCTGCGCAAGGGCAACCCGCAGCTGCTCGCCTCCATCGATGAAGCCATTGCCAAGCTGCGCGCCGATGGCACGCTCAAACAGCTATCGGAGAAGTGGTTCGGGGCTGACGTTACGCAATGATCGAGGGCAGCCTGCAACTGGTACTGGACTCCCTGCCCTTCCTGCTCAAGGGGGCGTGGTGGACCGTGGTGCTGAGCCTGGGGGGCATGTTCTTCGGCCTGCTGCTGGGCTTTGGCCTTGCCCTGCTGCGGCTGTACGCGTTCTGGCCGCTGCAGTGGCTGGCACGGGTCTATGTGTCGTTTTTCCGCGGCACGCCCCTGCTGGTGCAGTTGTTCATGATCTATTACGGCCTGCCGCAACTGGGCATCCAGCTCGATCCGCTGCCAGCCGCGTTGATCGGTTTCTCGCTGAACATAGCGGCCTACACTGCCGAGATTCTGCGCGCCGCCATAGCCTCCATCGACCGTGGCCAGTGGGAGGCAGCCGCCAGTATCGGCATGGGACGCGCGCAGACTCTCTACCGGGCCATCCTGCCGCAGGCCGCACGCACCGCCCTGCCACCTCTGGGCAACAGCTTCATCTCGCTGGTCAAGGACACCGCCCTGGCTGCCACCATCCAGGTGCCGGAGCTGTTTCGCCAGGCGCAGCTGATCACCGCACGCACCTTTGAGATTTTCACCATGTACCTGGCCGCCGCCCTGATCTACTGGTTGCTGGCCAGCGTGCTGGCGTACTTCCAGGGACGCCTGGAACACCGGGTCAACCGTCACGAGCAGGACGCCTGATGATCTCCGTGCGCAACCTGAGGAAATCCTTCAATGGCCAGGAGGTGCTCAAGGGCATCGACCTCGACATCGCTCCCGGCGAGGTGCTGGCGATCATCGGCCCCAGCGGCTCGGGCAAGACCACCCTGCTGCGCTGCCTCAACCTGCTGGAGCAACCCAGCGGCGGGCAGATCAGCGTCGGGACGATCCACATCGACGCGGACAAGCCGCTCAAGGCGCAGCAACGGCTGATCCGCGAGCTGCGCCAGCATGTCGGTTTCGTGTTCCAGAATTTTAACCTGTTCCCCCACCGGACCGCCCTCGAGAATGTCATCGAAGGCCCGGTGCAGGTAAAGAAGGAGCCGCGTAGCAAGGCTATCGAGCGCGGCCGCGCGCTGCTGGCCAAGGTCGGTCTGGACGGCAAGGAGGACGCCTATCCCAGGCGTCTCTCCGGCGGCCAGCAACAGCGCGTGGCGATCGCCCGCGCATTGGCGATGCACCCGGACGTGATCCTGTTCGACGAACCGACCTCGGCGCTGGACCCGGAACTGGTCGGCGAAGTGCTCGCCACGATCCGCGGCCTGGCCGAGGAAAGGCGCACCATGGTCATCGTCACCCACGAGATGAGCTTCGCGCGCGACGTGGCCGACAGGGCGATCTTCATCGACGACGGGGTGATCGTCGAACAGGGCGACGCCAGGCAGTTGCTCAGCGCACCGCAGCACGAACGCACGCGGCAGTTCCTGAGCAAGTTCATTGGCGACCACGACGGGTACTGACGAACCCGTTCGCCGCTGCCTCGATCCTCGACCATGCTCTTCGCGCTCGGCTGTCCGTCTCTGGTTTGGCTTCGGCCTTTCTCTGGCAAAGGTTCATCGTTGCCGATGGTCCAATGAACTGTCGGCCCGATTGGGCCTACTCGCCGGCCCGGCTCGGTTCGAAATGCCGTTAACCCTTCAATGCCGCTTCGATCGTAGCAATGTCGATCTTGCGCATCCCCATCATCGCTTCGAACGCGCGCTTGGCCGCCGCTTGATCAGGGCTGGTATAGGCGGCCGTCAATACGCGCGGCGTGATTTGCCACGACAGGCCCCATTTGTCCTTGCACCAGCCGCATTCGCTTTCCTGGCCGCCGTTATCGACGATCGCGTTCCACAAGCGGTCCGTCTCGGCCTGGTCGTCGGTTGCGACCTGGAACGAGAATGCCTCGCTATGTTTGAACGCCGGTCCCCCATTTAGCCCGAGGCAAGGGATCCCCATCACGGTGAACTCGACCGTCAGTACATCGCCCTGCTTACCCGAGGGATAGTCACCAGGCGCGCGATGAACAGCGCCCACTGTGCTGTCCGGGAAGGTTTCGGCATAGAAGGTAGCAGCCTCGAGCGCGGTACCGTCATACCAGAGGCAGATGGCGTTTTTGCTGGTCATCATTTTGGGGCTCTGTGTTGATCAACAGGATGTCACCAAGCCGGTGGGGTGAAGCGCGGCCGTAGGACTTGACGCTTTACACCGCATTCGCCTTGGCAATAGCCAGAACTAGTCGCACGAGCGCCTGTGAAATCGACACCTCGTACAGACTTGCGTTGCGGCAGATCGGCTGGACCCTCGGTCTCCCTCCTCGGTACCGGAAAAATCTTCGCTCCGGCTTATTGACCTCAAGTTCACTTGAACTTTTAGAGTCCTGGCGTCTGGCGCTCGCCTGCGGCGTCGCCTTCAACCAGAACAGGACTAGAAGCCGATGTGCCTTTTCAATGAGCTCTCGCTGGATACAGGCGAGTCTGTCGAACACAGAGATCACCGCCGTACCGATGCCGCTGGCGCTGGGCGTGGGGGCATCAGCATCGACCAAGGTCAAGGTGCCATCCATGGTCCAATGCACACCGGCTCGTTGCCGCAAGAGAGCCGGGTGGAACTTCGACGAGCGGCGTGCAGTGATCTGCTCAAGCTGTTCGAGATTCACCGGGCCGTGTTCCTGCCCCACATCGCGCGGACCTGGGGTTGGGACGAACGCTGGCAACGCGGCAATTTTCTGGAAGAGATGGCCACGGCTAGCACTTGGGTGGTGCAGGCGGATAACGAGGTCGCGGGTTACCTGCAGATTCAGAACCAAGCCGAGCGGATCTACCTGCGCAACATTGCGCTGCTGCCTGCGCTTCAAGGCCGCGGAGTCGGTACCCGACTCGTGGGCCAACTTCAGGTGAAAGCGGCCGAACGTGGTATGCCCATCGAGCTTAGCGTGTTCAGGATAAACGTGGCGGCAAGGCGCTTCTACGAGCGCCTCGGGTTCACCAGGACGCAAGACGGACAAACCCATATCGGCATGACTTGGCACAGCCCTGAGCGCGAGCAACGGGGGACGTGAACGATCTATGAATGCCGGCTGATGCTGCGATCGCCGGCGACCTGGGGTCACGGTACGCGCGTCGCGAGAGTCGCCCGCCGCATGCGCGGCCCAGGCAGTGCCACTGACCGGGTCGATTCGTTGATGGCTGTGCATGGATCACGGTCACTCGATGGCTGAGACTTCTTGGTTCATGCCTGCCAGCGAAAGCCAATCTTTCCGGTCGATAGCACTCGGAGGAACTCATGCCGTCAGAAACCCTGCTCGCCTTCATCACCTATGCCTTCGTGACCTCCGTAACTCCGGGGCCGAACAACACGATGCTGCTGGCCTCCGGCTTGAACTACGGGTTCGTACGTAGCCTGCCGCATGTCCTGGGAATCAGTATCGGCTTCGCGGTGATGGTAATGGGCGTGGGCGCCGGACTGGGTCGCCTGTTCGAGGCCTATCCCTCGCTGTATGCCGTGTTGCGCATCGTTGGCGGCGCTTACCTGGTGTACTTGGCCTGGCAAATCGCGACGGCCGCTCCGATGGGGGACGCTTCGACGCATGGCCGGCCGTTCGGGTTCTGGAAAGCTGCGGGTTTCCAATGGGTCAATCCGAAGGCGTGGATCATGGCCATCGGGGCCATCACGGCTTACTTGCCCGCCGGTGGCGGCATGCAGGCGGTCGTGGTGCTCTCGCTGCTGTTCGCGCTCGTCAACGCACCCAGCGTGACGGTCTGGGTCACGTTCGGTACAACCCTACGCCGCTGGCTGACCGACCTGAGACACCTTCGGGTATTCAACGTATCCATGGCGATAATGCTGGTGCTGTCGCTGTACCCACTTCTGTTTGAATGAGTCGCCGCCATCGATGCGCATCGCCAGTTTTCCATTTCGAGACCGCCGCAGGCTCTCGCGATCAAGCAGATGACCTGCTTCTCTTCAACCCAAACGTACCTTCATCTGTAGTTTCAGGGAGGCCACCGGATGCCTGGACAAGCGTTCAAGAAGGATCCTTTGCTACCGATCGGTGAAATTACCAAACGTAGCGGCGTGGCGGCCTCTGCCCTGCGCTACTACGAATCGCTCGGCTTGATCAGCTCGTCCCGTCAGGGAACTACCCGCCGCTACTTCCCCCGCTCGACGCTGCGCCGCGTGGCATTCATCCTCTTCGCGCAGAAGATCGGCTACTCGCTTGAGGAAATCGGTCAGCAGCTGGCGCGCCTACCCACCGACAAATTGCCAACGAACAGGGATTGGCAAGCGCTATCTCGAGGGTGGAAGCAACAGGTCGCCCAGCGCATCGAGGAACTGCAGCGACTCGACATGGACCTGGATCACTGCATCGGCTGCGGCTGCCTCTCGCTGCAGCGCTGCAAGCTGGCGAATCCAAACGACCTGGCCGGAACCAGTGGCACCGGTCCTCGGCTGTGGCTCTCCGATAAGGCGCCAGAACATGACTGAAGGCCGAGCCTCCGAATCTTGGAGGCACGACTTGGACTTGAAGTTTACTCGAGGCCCTATAAGAGCAGCACGGTTTACAGCGAGCTAGAGCGTGAAGATTTTGTCCTAATGCTGAACCCAGAAACACGAAGCCCCTGATTTCTGTTTTGAAATCAGGGGCTTCGGTTCTCATGTAATGGCGGAGAGATAGGGATTTGAACCCCATTTTTTGATTCGTGTTGCCCTGCAAAGCCCGGCATTACAGGGCTTGCCGCCCCGTGTCGCCCGCATTGCGCCGCGTTAATCGGCAGTGATTTCGACAGTTATTCGACATGGCAAGCCCGACGAAGGCGCGCTAGGTCGCACTCTAGTCGTTCCGCTGATACATACCATTTCAAGCTTCGCGCCAAATGGTTAAGCTGCGCTTAGCTCACAGGGACGCACAAAGGCCCCTTCCATCGGTCAAGGTCAAAAGGATTTCACCTTGGAAATAACGAAGAAAGACAAATACATTTCCGCAGCCACGCCCTTCATAATTTTTTTGTCGGGATCAATTGATACTTGGGCAATGCTAATAGCCCCAGTGCTTCTTTATTTCACCTACAGAAGATTATCTTTTAGCTATGCGCAATTGACAGCCCTAAAAATATTTGACTTATCTATCTCTCTATTGGTGCTAGCCTTTGCTTTGGGTCTAGTAAATTCATCATTAGCAATTGTTTCTCGTGATTTTCAAGTAGAAATTCTACTAGTTATGAGTGACCTATTAACTTACATCATTGTGTTTGGTTTGCTTGGCTACTACATTACCTATCTAGTAATCTTTACGATATTTTCATTCCGCCAGAGAGTTGCCTCACCTTATCTCTCATTCGGAATGTTTGAAGCACTTAGAGGAAAGCGTGTCGTTGCGCTCTAGGCTCTATTTGGTATCTATAAAGATATTTGGTGGCGCATGGTTCGCAGTAATGGGCGCCTGCATACTCACTAACATTAGCGCACGCTAGCCTAACTAGTGGTTCAGAAAAACCATTCGCTTCGCTCACTGGGATGGGCCAATGCCGGCCCCTCAACAAAATTCAAGGAGTCGGTCTATGTCATGGAAGGCAGCGCTCTATGGTTCTGCTGATGTTTCCAAAAGTCGAGTCATCATAACTAACGTCGCTCTAGTAGTGACGCTGATTAGCATTTATGGATGGTGGACAGATTTTGTGCCATCAGCAGCGTGGGTCGTTACAGGTTTTAGTATTGCGATGACAGCGACAATCATCTGCGTCGCGGCCTTCTACTGGGCTGTGCTAACAGAGCGAACGACATTCCGCCCTAACACCTCAGTGCCAATGAAAATACTTGTTGTTCTTTTTGGGCCTATCGTAGTCTTTTTAATTTTTTCACTATCGATAATGCATGGCGTTGGCGACATTACGACGCGAGTGATTGGTCGTGGCGAGCAGCTAATAAGCGATCTCTCCAAGCACTATAATCGCAGCAGAAGAAGCTGCGATTTCCGTCTTGAAGGTCATGACATCGATACTGCGTTTCCGAATCACGTGTGTATTACCGAAGCTGCGTTTACTCGCCTTCCGCAAAAAGGTGTGTATAGGCTACATATACTACGCTCCGAGTTAGGATTTCATATCGTATCGTTTGACCTTGCACCTAGCCGCTAGCATTGTGCTCAATGCGTTCGCTCCACTCCTTGAAAATGCCATGGTCCGCCCGTTAGCCAACGGTTTTAGTGCTGCTCCTTCACTTTGCTCCCTGCGCTCGGGCATACCATCGCCTAGCTACTTTCCGTGTGATTGCTATCCCGCGCTTGGTGGGCTCAAGTTTCGGTTGGCCTCGTCGTAGACCGGGCTGGTCTGGCCGATCTCCGGGGCAATCTGTCCGCTTGCCAACCATAGGGCGTACTGAGGGTAGATCTTCACCAGTACGTCTATCTCGTCTGCGCTTACGCGCACCGCGCCTTTGCTGACGTTCCGCCAGCGCTCGTAATCACCACCTTGTTCGCTTGCCCGTTTGGGGCCGATCAGCTTGAGCAACGCGCGTGCTCTATCGGATGCGCTGTGCATGCAGAAAAATTTCCTGAGTAGCTATTGCTCCACCATGCGAGATGGGTAACAATCGCTCCATGGGTAGTTGTTACCCATTAGTTGATTGGTTATCAAAGCCGAACATAGTGGAGTAAAGCCGATGGATACGGAAGGTCTTGACCCGCAAAAGCTGCACGGCGCTCCGCCCCTGATGCCGTGGCAGAAGTTCGCCGAGTGGATCGGTATGGGTGACGAGCCCATCGTGGTACGCACCTGGGTGGAGCGGAACTACCTGCCTTCGCAGAAAGTGGGCAAGCGCACCATGATCAACGTGGCCCTTCTGCATCAGCAGCTTCTTGAACAGGAGTGGACCCTGTGAGCACCAGAAAAGACGACAGCATGGACCTGTGCAGCATCAAGACCTTTGCCGAAATGAGCGGTGTATCGGTTGAGGAGGCCATCAACTGGGCCGACTCTGGCGCTATCCCGAGCATGAAGCTGGCCGACTTCCGCATGGTCAATCTGGCGCGCCTGCGTGATGACCTGCTCAAGGGCAAGACGGAGTTTCAACCGGGGGATTACAGCCATGTCTAGCCAACGTCTCGCACTCGACGCGCAAACCGCGCTGGCCTATGTCGGCCAAACCGTTCTGGTGGAGCTGCGCTGGGACGATGAACCGGAATCCTTCTGGCAATGCATGCACATCCTGGGTGTAGTGCTGCCGATGGAAGGGGTCTGTGATCTGGCCTATTTCATGGGGCTGAACGTCTCCAGCCAGCTCGACTACCCGAACGAAGTCTACTTCTCCGATATCTGCACCATCAGGGTGATGCGGCACCGCGACCGGCACGGTTCCGGCAACGTACTGGGCCGTATCACCCTTCCTAAGCACGCAAGGTCAAGGGCCGCGCTCCCGGCTCGTCGGAACAGCTCCACCGTTCCGTCGAACGGAAGCACGGGCGCAGCGCACCCTTGACCCTGCACGATCATGACCAGCCTATCGCGGGGAGTGTGGGGTAGCTTCTCCACCCCACGCTCCCGAGCCCTCGGCGGCAAGAGCGGGATGACAAGGGCAGCGCCCTTGGTGTTCTTCCTGTCGCGCCGCGCCGATCTCCGACTTTCCCACCTGCCTCTCGGGCTGGCCTGCCTTGCGCTCTGCATCGCACTGGCCGGCATTCCGCCGCCCGACCATCCCTACCTGATGACCTTCATCCAGGAACAACCCTGCCTGGATGACCCGCCCGTCGTTTTCACTGATCCGGTTACCAGAGATAGCCAATCAGAAGCATGCCTGCTCCCCGCTCACGCGGTTTGCCGAGGCACGAGGCATCGCGCGTGCGCGGGAGCAGGCTGGGCGCCTGACGTCCCTGTAACACGTCAGATAAACGAAGGTTGAGAACCGCATTAATCAGCATTAGGAAGTGAAACCAAATGGCCAAACCAAAAGATTTTCTCCGTCTGGACATGCTTGCCCGTGAAGATCGCAACGGGCGTCTGTTCGTAGATCCGGGCACGGCGGCAATCGTCGATCTGTCCAAGGTCCGTTTGCTGCGCTGCGGCGTCGATACGGTCCGCCAGCTGTACCGCGGGCTGATCCGCCCCGAGATCATGGCGCTGTTCGAGAAGCCGGGCGCGATGGTCGAGTTCGCCGGGGAGATCTGGCACTCGGGGCGAGTGGGCCGGGACTCGGGCTACCAGTACAAGCTGCAGAACGCTGATCTTGGCTTCGTGCTGCTGATCAAGAACTTCAACGCGAAGCTCGAACAGATCGGCCCACACCTGAAAATCGAAGTGTCACCGCACGCCATCGACGCGCTGTCGCCGGAACGCCTGCAAGAACGCATGGACTACTACGCCGCAGCCGTGATGACGCACCGCGAGCGTAACCAGTGTGCGGTCCATCTGGCGTTGGACCTGCAGGGCTGGAAACCGCCGGTGGATCTGGTCGCCCGCCTGCATTGCCGAGCCAGAACGCATCGGGATATCTCGGGCATCAATCAGGTGGAGTGGGCGACCAAGTCCAGTGTCTACGGTCGCGGCGAAACGTCCATGTTCGGCTCGGCTGGCGGCGTCCAGCTGTGTATCTACAACAAGACCGAACAGGCCCGCGCAACGGACAAGCTCGACTACTGGGAAAGCGTCTGGCGTCGCCGTGATTCGTTCGATGCCAAGGACCCCGAGAACTACAACCCGGCCCAGGACGTGTGGCGCGTGGAGCTGCGCTATCACCACTCGATCATCCAGCAGTTCGCCAGCGGCTCGACTGACGTGAAGACCGGCCAAGTCATTGATACGGACTCCTTCGCAGCCTTCTCGGCCCATCTGGACGGCCTGTGGCGCTACGGCCTCAGTCAGTTCAAGTTGCTCGCCCGACCCGGCTATTTCGATCCGATCTGGACGCTAATGCGCGACGACGCGCGGGTCGATCTGCCAGTCGACTCCCTGGTCGATGAAACCGAGTACAAGCGGTACTACAAGACCTCTCGAGGCTTCTCAGGCAAGAACGTGGAACTGTTCCTGGGAAACTTCGTAAGCCTGCTGGCAAGGGAGCGAGTGGGCGCTAAGAAAGCATTCGAGACGCTGAAGCAATGGGATTGCTGGCCGGTCATCCGCGACCACTACGCCGCCAAGGACATGAGCGAGCGGGATCTGTACAAGCACATCAAGGATCTGCTGCAGGAACGCCATGTAAGGTGGGGCAGAGCGATCTAATGGCGATCCAGCAAACCGACGATGGCCGCTGGAAAGTCGATGTAGAGCCGATCAAGGGCAAGCGCTTCCGCAAGACCTTCAAGACCAAGGGCGAAGCCCAGCGGTTCGAGGCGACGTGTCGGGCGAAGGTGATAGAGACGCCGGACTGGTACCCCAAGCCGAAGGACGCTCGCCGCCTGCTGGAACTCGTCGATCGCTGGTTCGTGTTGCACGGTCACACCCTGGCAGACAGCGAAGCACGCCGACGCCTGCTCGATGAAATGGCGAGACAGCTCGGCAATCCGGTGGCACGTCGAATCACTGGCAACCAGTACGCTGAGTACCGCGCCGCCCTGCTCGCCAATAAGGCCAACCCGAAGACGTTGAACAATCGCCTCGGCTACCTGCGCTCGGTTTACAACGTGCTGCGACAGCTCGGCGAGATCGACTATCCGAATCCGCTGGCCCAGGTGCGCCCGCTTCGCCTTCAGGAAAAGGAACTGGCCTACCTGACCGATGCCGAAGTCGCCCTGCTCTTTCAGACCATCCACACGCGCTGCAAGACGCCGCACGTGGCAATGGTGGCTGCTATCTGCCTTGCGACGGGCGCACGATGGGGCGAGGCTCAAGCATTGGTGCCTGAACGGGTGCGGTCGGGTCTGGTGACGTTCGTGAACACGAAGAGTAAGCGGGTCCGGTCGATCCCGATTGATCCCATCCTGGAACAGCGGATCTCCGAGCACTTTAAGCGACACGGCCAGTTCTCGAACTGCCTGAATAGCTTCGACAAGACCCTGACGGCATCAGGTATCACCCTGCCCGCTGGGCAATCGTCGCATGTGCTGCGGCACACCTTTGCCAGTCGCTTCGTAATGAACGGCGGAAACATCCTGACCCTGCAGAAGATCCTGGGTCATGCGTCGCTGGCGATGACGATGCGCTATGCCCATCTTGCGCCAGACCATCTCAAAGATGCGGTCACGCTTGGCCCACAATCATGGAGAAAGGCGTTTCAACCGGAGGCAGATCACTAGAGCAGCGACCTGCCTCGTACCCTGGTTTATTTCTTCCTGGGCTTGCCCGCGTCGCTACGTTTGTCGCGGATCTGCCCGTCGTTGTTTCGGGAGCGTGGCTGCTCTCCGCCACCGGGCTTGGGTACATTCACGTGCGGGTTAATCGGTCTTCTGTCGGCCATAAGTGACGCCCTCTATTAGCTGATGGATGTCGACCGCAATCTCTACATCCGAGCCGCAATATAAGGTGCTCGAGAAATGCTGGACCAACAAAAGCTAGCAAAGAGCCATCATCATCGCTACTGGTTGTTTCGACACTTCTTCGACAGTTGGCCCGCCTAGAAAAGCAAAAGCCCCCGAAACTCTAGGAATTTCAGGGGCTTAGGCTATATGTAGTGGCGGAGAGATAGGGATTTGAACCCTAGGAACAGTTGCCTGTTCAACGGATTTCGAATCCGTCCCGTTCGGCCACTCCGGCATCTCTCCAGCGGCGCGCATGATAGCAGCTCGGCGCCCTTTGTCGAACCCCGGCTGCATACATTTTTTTCAGCTTTTCAGCAGGTTGTGACCACAGCGGTGGCCACGCCGGTTGTTGCCATGGCTCCTTACCAGTCACGCGGTCAGGCGAGTCAGGGCTTCGCGGTACTTGTCGGCGGTCTTGCGGGCGATTTCCTCCGGCAAGGCGGGCGCTGGCGGTTCCTTGTTCCAGCCGGTGGAGTTCAGCCAATCGCGCACGAACTGCTTGTCGAAGCTGGGCGGGTTGCTGCCTTCGCGGTAGCTGTCGGCTGGCCAGAAGCGGCTCGAATCGGGGGTCAGCACTTCGTCCATCAGGGTCAGGGTGCCGTTTTCGTCGAGGCCGAACTCGAACTTGGTGTCGGCGATGATGATGCCGCGCGTGGCCGCGTATTCGACCGCGGCGCTGTACAGGGCGATGGAAACATCCCGCACCTTAGCCGCCAGCTCTGCACCGATAATGGCTTCGCATTGTTCGAACGAGATGTTCTCGTCGTGGTCGCCCACCGCCGCCTTGGTCGAAGGTGTGAAGATCGGCTGCGGCAGTTTCGCCGCCTCTTTCAGCCCTGCCGGCAACTGGATGCCGCAAACGGTACCGCTCTGCTGGTATTCCTTCCAGCCGGAACCGACGATGTAGCCGCGCACGATGGCTTCCACGGCCACCGGCTTGAGGCGCTTGGCAACCACCGCGCGACCTTCGACCAGCGGCAGCTGTTCGGCCGGCACCACGTCCTCGACCCTGTCGCCCGTGAAGTGGTTGGGTATCAGGCCGGCCAGCTTGTCGAACCAGAAGTTGGAGATGGCGGTGAGGATCTTGCCCTTCTCCGGAATGGGTTCGGCCAGGATCACGTCGAACGCGGACAGGCGATCGGTCGCGACCATCAGCATGCGTTTGTCGTCGATTTCGTAGAGGTCGCGGACCTTGCCAGAGTAGATTTTCTTCAGGCCGAGAGTGTTGCTGGTGCTCATGTGAGGTTCCCGCTGTAATCGACCATCAAGACGGACTCGATGGTGGCTCATCAAAAACGAATCAGGCGAAACCACTGGTTTCGCCTGATGGGTGGGTGATGCAGCTAGTGCCGGTCAGCCCAGGTTGTCTTTCAGCATGTTCAGCACACGCCGCGCCACGTCTGCAGGCGCCGGAGTGTCGACATCCTCGACCAGCGTGACCCGGACGGTACCGTCCGCTTCGCCGAGCCGAACCTGGTAGCGCTCGGCTCGTGCCTCGATCTCTTCCTTGTCCGCGCCGCCACCAAACAGACGGGAGAAGAAGCCGGGCTCGTCGTCGGGGTTCTCGGCACCTTCGGCCAGGTTGACGTAGTAGATGCCCTGGCTGCGATCCAGGTCGTCCACACGAATGTCGCTCGCCTCCAGTGCACGGCCGACGCTCGACCAGGCGCGGTTGAAATCGGTATCCAGTTGCAGCACCGGATGGCTGCCAGCCGCTTCGATCAAGCTGACGCGGCTGGGCGCATCGAAATCACGCTCGGCCAGCAGGGAGACGGAATCGCCCTTCTCCACGCTACGCGTGAGGTTGGCCTGCAGCTCATCGAGCAGTACGCGATCCAGTTCCTGGTTGACCGCGCGCTCCGGCCAGGACACATCGGCCGTGCTGCCTGCGGGCCGTTGAACGCTCAACAGGTAGATTTCGCTGGTATTGCGCTGCACGCCGGGCTCCACACGAACGCGAACCCGGGTCTCGTTCTGCTGCAGCCCGAGTTCGCGAACCAGCGCGGGGGCAATCTGATCGGGCGTCTGCCAGGCGGTGGTGAACTCGCCGGTCTGCGGGCGATCTTCAGCGATCTGGAAGCCGTTGTCGGTGAAGAACTGCCGGGCAGCGCTCCAGACCTGCGAAGGCGCACGCATCGCCACCAGCCAGCGCGCATCTTCCGAGGTCTGCAGGCTGAATTCGCTCTCTTCGATGGTGACCACCAGCTTCTGCGGACGCGGCACTTCGTACTCGCCGGTTACGCGCGCATCGGCGATCTGGTGCGGAATCGGCAGCAAAGGCTCGACCGGACGCAGTTGAACATCGGCCGGCACCTGCATGGGCGCCACCTGGTGTGCTTGCAGGTAGTCGCTGCCGCGATCACGGAAATATCCATCGTCGCCCCACAGCCAGCCACAACCGCTGGTTGCAGAAATGGTCAGGGCCAAGGTCGAAAGGCCGGCCAGTCGCTTCATGCATGTTCCTTCATTGTTGAGCCCGTTCAACGGGGTCGTTAAGCCAGCACACCGCATTGGCGCATCGCCTGACGCAGTGGCTCCTGGCAATGCTGGCTGAGCCAGGTCAATGGCAGGCGAATCCCATCCGACATCAGGCCCATCTCGTGCAACGCCCACTTCACCGGAATCGGGTTCGCTTCGATGAAGAGCATCTGATGCAGCGGCATCAGTTTGGCGTGAATCGCCCGAGCCGTCTCCGCATCACCGGCAAGAGCAGCCGTGCAGAGTTCGCTCATCGCGCGGGGCGCCACGTTCGCGGTGACGGAGATATTGCCCTTGCCGCCCATCAGTATGAGTTCGACGGCGGTGGCGTCGTCGCCGGAATAAACGAGGAAATCCTTGCCGACGCGATCGAGTACTTCCTGGCCGCGCTTGAGATCGCCCGTCGCTTCCTTGATGCCGATGATGTTCGACACCTTGGACAGCCGCTCCACGGTCTCCGGCAACATGTCGCAGGCCGTGCGACCCGGTACGTTGTAGAGAATCTGCGGAATCGCCACGGACTCGGCGATATGCCTGAAGTGCAGGTAAAGGCCTTCCTGGGTCGGCTTGTTGTAGTACGGGGTGACCAGCAGGCAAGCATCGGCACCAACAGCCTTGGCTTTCTCGGTCAGCTCCAGCGCCTCGCGCGTGGAGTTGGCGCCCGTGCCTGCGATGACCGGAATACGACCGTTGACCTGGTCGACCACACGGCGGATCACTTCGATGTTCTCGCTGTAGTCGAGCGTCGCCGACTCACCCGAGGTGCCGACAGCCACGATCGCATGGGTGCCTTCCTGCAAATGGAAGTCCACCAGCTTGCTCAGGCTATCCCAGTCGATACCGCCCTGCGCATCCATGGGAGTGACGAGCGCCACAATACTGCCTGAGATCATGCAACCACTCCTGCCGGAAAAAGAGAGGCGTAATGGTACAAGGCTCCTTTGCGCTTTGCGAGTAGCCTATTCGATGGCGCATGGCGGGCCGAACACTGCAGGCGGCCCGGCAGCTTTCGCCTCGTCCCCGGCACTTCATCATCGTTCGGCGCTTTTGCTACCCGTAGCGCTTTTCGCTACCCTTAGCCCTTTTCGGCTTGGCTGGCCGACCGATTCATCACCGCCAGGAATGCTGCATGTCCACCCCCCCCGTACCACGCGAACAGTTCCTCGTCATCAGCGCCCTGGGCAAGAATCCCATGGAGCTCACCAACGTGCTCTGCCGGGCCAGCAACGAGAACCGCTGCGCCGTCGTGAGCACTCGTCTGACGCGCCACGGCGAGCGTTGCGCACTGGTGCTGGAAATCAGCGGAAGCTGGGATGCCCTGGCACGCATGGAAGGCGCGCTGCCGGGCCTGGCGAAGAAACATGACTTCACCACCAACCTGGTACGCAGCGAGGCCCTGGAAAACCGACCACAGGCACTTCCGTACGTCGCCTACGTCAGCTCCGTCTATCGCCCGGACATCCTCAACGAGCTATGCCAGTTCTTCATCGATCACCATGTCGAACTGGAAAGCCTGACCTGCGACACCTATCTGGCACCCCAGACGGGCGGCACCATGCTCAATGCCACGCTGACGGTCACCCTGCCCGCCGGCACGCAGATCAGTTGGCTGCGCGATCAGTTTCTCGATTTCGCCGACGCGCTAAACCTCGACGCGCTGATAGAACCCTGGCGCCCCCAGAACCCATGAAACACCTGGAGAGCCGTGCATGACCCTCGAACTCGACCAATCCGTCCCACCCTTTCAGGCTCAGGCGACTGGCGATCGGCAGATCAGCCTCGAAGCCCTGCGGGGCCGCCAGGTCGTGCTGTACTTCTATCCCAAGGACAACACACCCGGCTGCACCACCGAAGGCCAGGACTTTCGCGACAGGCATGATGACTTCCTGGCGGCGAACACCCTGGTGTTCGGCGTATCACGCGACAGCCTGCGGACCCATGAGAACTTCAAGGCCAAGCAGGGCTTCCCCTTCGAGCTCATATCCGACAAGGACGAACAGCTCTGCCAGCTTTTCGGCGTCATCAAGCTCAAGAAGCTCTACGGCAAGGAATATATGGGAGTCGATCGCAGCACCTTCCTGATCGACCGCGACGGCGTGTTGCGCCATGAGTGGCGCGGCGTGAAAGTACCCGGCCACATCGACCAGGTGCTGCAGGCCGCCCAGGCACTGCAGCAGCAATAAAAAGGAAGCCGGCGACTGCCGGCTTTTCTTCAGGCCTTGCGCAACCAGTAGCGGTAGATGCCGCCCTCCTCTTCCTCGTGTATCAATGCATGGCCCGCCAGCTTCGCGAAGCTGCGGAAGTCCCGCTGGGAACCGGGATCGGTCGCGATGACCTTGAGAACGGCGCCGCTGTCCAGCCGATTGAGTTCCAGCTTCGCCTTGAGCAAGGGCATCGGGCAACTCAGGCCCGAGGCGTCCACTTCGGCATCACAGGCTATTGCTGTTCGAGTCATGATCATCTCCGCAAAATCCATGCAGGATACCCAGCGTAACCTGGCTCTGGCCAGTCACCCGAACACAAGGCTACAGTAGCGCTCTTCTTTCATGAGCCCGTTCTGGATGAAATTGCTGCGCCCCACACTGCTGACACTGGCCTGCCTGCTCACGACACCAGCGATGACCAATGAGCTGCCGTCACTCGGCGATTCCAGCTCGGGCATCGTTTCTCCCGAACAGGAACATCAGCTCGGACGCGCCTGGCTGAGTTTGCTGCGCGGCCAGGTGCAGCAACTGTCCGATCCGCTGGTGAAGGACTACCTGGAGCGCAGCGTCTACCGCCTGGCCGAGACCAGCCAGCTGCAGGATCGGCGCCTGGAATTCGTCCTGCTCGATAGCCCGCAGCTGAACGCCTTTGCCGCACCCGGCGGCATCATCGGCGTGAACGGTGGCCTGTTCATCCACGCCCAGACCGAAGCGGAATACGCCTCGGTGCTTGCCCACGAACTCGCGCACCTTTCCCAGCGCCACTTCGCCCGCGGCCTGGAAGCCCAGCAACGCATGCAGTTGCCACTCATGGCGGCGATGCTGGCTGGCGTCGTAGCGGCCGCCGCAGGGGCAGGCGATGCAGGCATCGCGGCGATCGTCTCGACCCAGGCCGCCGCCATCCAGGCGCAGCGACGGTTCTCGCGCCAGAACGAACAGGAAGCCGACCGCATCGGCCTCATCAACCTCGAGCGCGCCGGCTACGATCCGCGCGCCATGCCGGACATGTTCGGTCGCCTGATGCGCCAATATCGTTATGACCAGAAGCCGCCGGAATTCCTCCTCACGCACCCGGTCAGCGAGTCGCGTATCGCCGATACCCGAAACCGCGCCGAACAGTATCCCGACGGCGGAGTCCAGGACAGCCTGCGCTATCAGCTGATGCGGGCCCGTATTCAGCTGAAGTTCGAGAGCACACCAGGGCTGAGCGCCAAGCGTTTCCGCGCCATGCTCAGCGACGATCCGGGCCTGGATGCGGCACGCTACGGCCTGGCACTGGCACAGATCGCCAGCGGTCAGCTGGAAGACGCCGCAAGCAACCTGCAACCGCTGCTCGAAAAGATGCCGGATGATGCCACCTACAATCTCGCGCAGATCGAACTGGACATCACCGCCAACCGCCTGCAGGCGGCTCAACAGCGTGTGGAGCGCCTGCTTCAGCTATATCCGGGCAGCTATCCTGTGCGCCAGGCGAACATCGACCTGCTGAGCAAGCAGAACCGGCTTGACCAGGCCGAGCGCGAACTCGACAAGCTGGTCGAGGTGCGCCGCAACGATCCCGATGTCTGGTATCAGGTCTCGGAAATACGCGGCCTGACCGGCAACATCGTCGGCCTGCATGAGGCGCGCGCGGAGTTCTTTGCGCTGGTGGGCGACTACGACCAGGCTATCGAGCAGCTGGATTTCGCCAAAAAGCGCGCAAACAATTTCCAGATGTCGGCGCGCATCGACGCACGTCAGAAGGCCTTGGCCGACGAGAAACGCATGATAGAGAGCATGCTGCGCTAGCGAACGGCCGGGCCCGAAGCCCCTTCACTTACAGACCGCAGCCCCAGCCGAGGCCTGTGTTACCGGCCTTTCAGCTCCGTAGGCTCAGGCGTTACCAGCCTGTTTGAGGCGTGCCGCCTGGGTGAAATCGAGCATGCGCTTGAGCGGCCTGACCGCGCGCGGAATCAGCGCCGGATCGACGGTTATCTCGTTGCTGCCATCACGCAGGCACTGCAGGGTCCGCTGCAGGGTATTCATCGCCATCCAGGGACAGTGCGCGCAACTGCGGCATGTCGCCCCGCTGCCCGCCGTGGGCGCCTCGATGAACTCCTTGTCGGGGCACAACTGCTGCATCTTGTAGAAGATGCCGCGGTCGGTGGCCACGATGAACTTCCGGTTGGGCAGTGTCTGCGCCGCCTTGATCAACTGGCTGGTGGAGCCGACGGCATCCGCCAGCTCGATCACCGCCTCGGGAGATTCGGGGTGCACGAGAATCGCCGCCTCGGGATACAGCGCCTTCATATCCTGCAGCTGTTTGGCCTTGAACTCTTCGTGAACGATGCACGCGCCATCCCAGAGCAGCATGTCCGCACCGGTTTCACGCTGCACATAGCTACCGAGATGCTTGTCCGGAGCCCAGATGATCTTCTCGCCGTTGTCCATGAGGCTCTCGACGATTTCCAGCGCGCAACTGGAAGTCACCACCCAGTCGGCACGTGCCTTGACCGCAGCAGAGGTGTTGGCATAGACCACCACGGTGCGCTCGGGATGCTGATCGCAAAAAGCCGAGAACTCCGCAACGGGGCAGCCAAGATCCAGCGAGCAGGTGGCATCGAGCGTTGGCATCAGCACGCGCTTTTCGGGATTGAGAATCTTGGCCGTCTCACCCATGAACTTCACGCCGGCGACCACTACCGTCTGCGCCGGATGCTCATTGCCGAAACGCGCCATTTCCAGCGAGTCCGATACGCAACCACCGGTTTCCTCGGCCAACGCCTGGATCACCGGATCGGTGTAGTAATGCGCCACGAGCACTGCATTCTGCTTCTTCAACTCAGCGGCAATCTCGCCACGCAATTGCGCCTCCTGCTCGGGCGTCAGGGGCGTGGGCTGCTTGGCGGCCAGATGAGCCTGCACAAGGATGCGTTCGGGTATCTGCGTCATGTTCGCTGGTTCCTGCAAGCACACCAGGGTGCGTCGAGCGCCGAAAAAACTGCTTGCTAACAAGCAGTTACCGGCATGGCGAGAGGGTGGAGAGCGGGAGCGAAGGAAACGCTGCACAGTCCACCCGTACCTTTCAACGGGGGCAGCATGTTAGCTGAAGCGCTCGAAAAAAGGGAGCGATGCGGCCGAGAGCCCCCACGGATACACAGCTGGGAACCTCCCAGACGGCGAAACGGATAACTGCGGCCAGATTATGCTGAAGACGGAAGCCCTGAAAGAAAGCCCGATAGGCAGCCTACTGCAGGGCAAACTCAAATCACGAATAAAAAAAAGCCGGACGACTGCTGCTCAGTCTCCGGCTTCTGTCTCCATGAAGGAGCTATGTGGTGGGTCGTGTAGGATTCGAACCTACGACCAATTGGTTAAAAGCCAACTGCTCTACCAACTGAGCTAACGACCCGATGCGGGGCGCATGATACTGATTTGATTGGCTAATTCCAACTTTTTTTCAAAAAAAATTCAGTGGTAACGCGTTGGATCCTCGACACCCGCCGCCTGGAAGCCGGCCTTGCGCAGGCGGCAACTGTCGCATTTGCCACAGGCGCGACCCTCGTCATCCGCCTGATAACAGGACACCGTGATCGCGTAATCGACCCCCAGGCGAATGCCTTCCTGGATGATCTGCGCCTTGCTGAGGTTCTGCAGCGGCGCCTGAATACTGAAGCCCTGCCCTTCGACGCCCGCCTTGGTCGCCAGATTGGCCATGCGCTCGAACGCTTCGATGAATTCGGGGCGACAGTCGGGATAGCCGGAGTAATCGACCGCATTGACACCAATGAACAGATCTCGCGCGCCAATGACCTCCGCCCAGCCCAGCGCCAGCGAAAGGAACACCGTGTTCCGTGCCGGCACGTAGGTTACCGGGATGCCCTCTTCGGGCGCTTCGGGCACATCGATGGCACTGTCGGTGAGCGCCGAGCCACCAATACCGTTTAGATTCAGTCCGATCACCTTGTGCTCGACCACACCCAGCTGGCTGGCGACCCGCTCCGCCGCCTGCAACTCGGCGCGATGCCGCTGACCATAGTCGAAACTCATGGTGTAGCAGCTGTAGCCTTGCGCTTTCGCCATCGCCACCACCGTGGCGGAATCCAGCCCGCCGGACAGCAGAACCACCGCTTTCTTGTCGTTCATGGGTTTACCTTGTAAATGTGTCTGAGCCAGTACTGGTTACGCCGCAAAACAGCAGGTCAGTGACCCGGTGCGTCATTCCACAGGATCTTGTGCAGTTGCAACTGCAGACGCACGGGCAGATTATCGCTGACGATCCAGTCGGCCAGCGCGCGCAGGTCGATCTGACCATAGCTCGGCGAGAACAGCACCTCACCCGCGCGCGCATCCAGCCGATACTCGATCAGCTTGGAAACTGCCCAGTCGTAGTCTTCCCGCGAGCAGATGACGAACTTGACCTGATCGTTACGACTCAGATGCTCGATATTGGCGTAAAGATTGCGGCCGACCTCGCCCGAGCCCGGGGTTTTCAGATCGACGACGCGACTGACCCGCTGATCGATCTCGGCGATGGACAGCGCCCCGCTGGTTTCCAGCGACACTTCGTAGCCGGCGTCACACAGACGTTGCAGAAGCGCCTGACAGGCTGGCTGAGCCAACGGCTCCCCGCCGGTGACGCAGACATAGCGCGGCTTGTAAGCGGCGACGCGCTCGAGAATCGCCTCGAGCGACATGATTTCACCACCGCTGAACGCGTAAGCGGAATCGCAGTATTGACAGCGCAGGGGGCAGCCGGTCAGGCGTACGAACACAGTGGGCAAACCACTGGTGCGTGTCTCCCCCTGCAACGAGTAGAAAATCTCGGTTATTCGCAGGGTATGGTGCATATCAGCCACGGGCGTAACGGCTAAACAGGCCATCCGCCTCCGTTGCGGGAAAAGGGCCGGTAGTTTAACGAAAAAACCCGCCTCAAGGGCGGGTTTCGTTCAGGTCAGTGCAATCAGCGATTCAACTGGCGCTGCGCCAGCTGGGCAGCGGAGCTGTCGGGGTACTGCGCGATGACCTGACGCAGCATCTGTTGGGCTTTTTCCTGGTTGCCCAGGCGCAGCTCGACATCGGCAAGCTTGTAGAGCGAGTCGGGTACCTTGGCGTGTTGCGGGTAGGCCTGACTGACTTTCGCAAAGGCTTGCCCAGCGCCTTGCAGATCACCCTGGGCCAGGTTCACTTCACCCAGCCAGTATTGTGCATTGCCGGCGTAGCGGCTTTCAGGGTAGCGACGCAGGAAAGCCGTGAATGCCTGACTGGCCTTGTCGAAGTCCTTCGCCTTGATCAGGTCGAAGGCGGCGTCGTAATACAACTTTTCCTTTTCGGGGTCAGCCGACACGCTACTGGCGCCAGCTGGCGCCACATCACGGTTCGGCGACGACGAAGAGCCGCCGGCGTCTGCGCCAGCGGCTGGAGAATTCGGCGTGCTGGTTGCACCTGGGCCGGCGTTCATCAAACGCTGGTCGAGATCCTGGTAACGCTCCAGCCCTTCCTGTTGCAGGCGCTGGATCTGATTCTGCTGCTCCTCGAGCATGCCGCGCAATTGCGCGATCTCGCCCTGCATCTGTTGCAGTTGCATGAAGAGCATGCCCTGCGCCGAAGACGGAGCCGCAGCTCCGCCCCCGGCGCTGGTACCGCCATTACCCGGCCCGGACGCCGAATACCCCGGAGCGCTCACGGCGCCGCCGGATTCATATTCGACTACCGGCACCTGCGCCCCTGCAAGCAGCGGCAAACCAAGTGCAACAAAGGTCAGAGCATGGCGGTATTTGAGCATGGCTTATTACTTGCGCAGCTCTACACGACGGTTCTGAGCCCAGGACTGCTCGTCGTTACCCATGGCGACAGGACGCTCTTCGCCGTAGGAAACCAGTTCCAGCTGAGCCGGGGAAACACCCTGCAGAACCAGGTAGCGCTGTACGGCCTTGGAACGACGCTCGCCGAGGGCCATGTTGTACTCGCGGGTGCCACGCTCGTCGGTGTGACCTTCCAGAACGACACGGTTGCCGGCTGCCTGCAGGTCCTTGGCGTGGACGTCCAGTGCGCGCATGGCTTCCGGCTTCAGGTCGGAGCTGTCGTACTCGAAGTAGAAGGTGGTGATGGCGCGCAGAGCGGCTTCTTCGCTCAGGCTGCCGTCAACGGCACCGGTGTCCGCACCGTAACCGGCGTTGGGATCGATGGCAGTCGAACCTTCGCCCGAATCATCGCCGCCCTTGGAGGAACAGCCGACGGCAACAGCCATGGCCAGAGCGAGCGCAGCAAACTTACCGAATTTCAGCATTTCCATGTGTAACAACCCCAGGTTTGTGTTTGATTTTAGTGGAACATTGATACCGCATCAGTTCAGGTAAGGGGACCACGATGGCTCACGGACTTCGCCTTGAGCAGTAGGAAGCGGGAGCCTAACTCGACCATTGATGGATACGAGCATCAAGACTCCCCGGCCCTGCTGGCGGGTGGCGTAGATTAGCATGGTGCCATTAGGCGCAACAGTGGGTGACTCATCGAGACTGGTGTCCGAAAGCAACCTCAGATTGCCACGCTGCAGATCCTGCGCCGCTACCTTGAAGTTAGTGTAGCCATCCTGACGATGGATCATCACCAACGTCTTCTCATCAGCCGACAACTTAGGGTTGGCGTTGTAGTTACCCACGAAGGTTACCCGCTCGGCGTTGTTGCTACCGAGGCGCTGCTTGTAGATCTGCGGCTTGCCGGCACGGTCCGAGGTGAAGTAGATGGTCTGGCCATCAGCGCCCCAGAACGGCTCGGTATCGATCGCGTAATGATTGGTCAGGCGCTGAAGCTGGCGCGAGCCAAGGTCCATGACATAGACCTCGGGATTGCCATCCTTCGACAGCACGAATGCGAGCCGATTGCCATCCGGAGAGAACGCCGGGGCGCCATTGAGACCCTCGAAGTTGGTGATCTGCTCGCGCCGCCCGGTATCGATGTGCTGCATGAAGATGCGCGGTCGCTTCTGCTCGAACGAAACATAGGCGATACGGCGACCATCGGGCGAATAGCGCGGCGACAGGATCGGCTCGCGCGACTGCAACAGGGTCACGGCGCGGGCGCCGTCGTAGTCGGAGCGTTGCAACGTATAACGGGTGTTGTTCGCACTCATGCGCTCGGCGGTCACGTAGAGCAGGCGTGTGGAGAACGCGCCCTTGATCCCGGTGAGTTTTTCGAACGACTGGTCGGCAATGTAGTGGGCCATGTCACGCAACTGTTCAGGGGTGCCGCCGACGCTGCCGGTCATCACCTGCTGCTCGGTGGTCACGTTGAACACCGCGTACTGCACCTGCAGACGGCCACCGGAAGGCTGGATGTCGCCGATCAGCAGGTACTGGGCACCCAGGGCCTTCCAGTCACGGAAGATGACCTCGCTGGGCCGTGCCGGCATGCTGATCATGTTCTGCTTGGGAATGGGCTGAAATATGCCGGAGTTGCGCATGTCGTTGCCGATGATCTCGGCCATGTCTTCCGACAGCACGTTGCCGCCCTGCCAACCGAACGGTACGACGGCGATCGGAATCGCACGATCGCTACCGCTGGTGACGACGATATTTTTCTCCTGCGCGACGGCACTTCCCAGCACCAGCGACAGGAGAACGATAAAACCTCGGAGGTAGTTGATCACAACGCAAGATCCTCAGGCGTAAATGTCATCGTGAACGAGCGGTACGGCTGGAACTCCTGGGCGGAAAGCCCCTGCATCTCGGTCAGCCGACCGATATTCTTCACCGCGGCAACCGCGGAATTGTCGAACGGCGCATCACCACTCGACCGGGAAACGTTGACCGCGGTGATGGTGCCGTCCGGCAGCATGTTCACCCGCAGCGTTACCGACATGTTATTGCGCGCCGATGGCGGCCGGGTCCAACCCTGCGCCGCTCGCATACGGATGAGATCGTCGAAGTCGCCGGCCACCTGGTCGCCCTGGGTATCGGCCATGGCCTGCTGACGCTGTGTATCGTCGGCGAGCAACTCGGCAAGTGCCTGCGCCTTCCTGTCTTCCGCCGCCTTGCGCGCAGCCTCGGCAGCCGCTTTCTTCTTGGCCTCTTCGGCGGCTTTTTTCTTCGCAGCCTCGGCAGCCGCTTTTTTCTTCGCCTCTTCAGCCGCCTTTTTCTTGGCTTCTTCAGCGGCCTTCTTCTTTGCGGCTTCGTCGGCGGCCTTCTTCTTCGCCGCCTCGTCCGCCGCCTTCTTCCTGGCGATTTCCGCCTGCTTCTTCTGCTCGGCTACCTTTCGCGCTTCTTCGGCTTTCTTCGCATCAGCAGCCTTCTTCGCCGCTTCCACCTTCGCTGCTTCGGCCTTTCGAGCATCCGCAGCCTTCTTTTGTTCCGCAGCCGCCGCGGCCTGTTTTTCCTGCTCGATCTTGCGCTGCTCCAGCTGCTCGGCCTCGTACTGCTTGGCAGCCGTCTTCTGCGCCTCACCGGCAAGTTTCTGGTTGGTCTGGGTGGTGGCCTGGCTCTGCGACTTCAACTGGTACAGCGTCGCCTGGACGATAGGCTTGGACGGCGGCAGATCCGGCGTCATGGCGAAGCTGACGAAGAGCATGCCGAAGATGATGACGTGCAGCCCCACCGCCAGGACGGTAGGCCAGAAGTAACTCTGCGCAGATGAACGCTCGGTCGGCTGCATCAAGGTGCCTCGGTGATCAGGCCGACGTTGCCGACACCGGCCTGCTGCAGGCCACCCATGGCGTTCATGACCGAACCGTAATCCACCGCCTTGTCACCGCGCACGAATACCTGGATCTGCTTACCCTGGCTGCGATTCTGATTCATGATCGCAGTCACCGCGCGGGTCATTTCTTCCAGTGTCAGTGCCTGGTCCTGGACCGTTTCGGTATCGACTTCGCTGCCCATGTTCCAGTAGTAGGTCTTGTCGGCCTTGATCGAGATGGTCAGCACCTGGGCATCGTTGTCCTGGGGCAGCACTTCGCTGCTGACCTGCGGCAGATCGACCTTGACGCCCTGGTTGAGCATCGGCGCGGTGACCATGAAGATCACCAGCAGCACCAGCATCACGTCGATGTAGGGCACCACGTTCATCTCGGCGACCGGCTTGCGTCTGTTGCGAATTCTAGCCATGGCCTGGGGGCCTCAATCTTCGGTGGTGTGGACTTTGCGGTGGAGAATCGCCTGGAACTCATCGGCGAAGGTGTAGTAGCGGCCGATGAGCATCTCGCCACGTGCCGAGAAGCGGTTATAGGCGATGACCGCCGGGATCGCCGCGAACAGGCCGATCGCGGTCGCGATCAGTGCTTCGGCAATACCGGGCGCGACAGTGGCGAGCGTCGCCTGCTGCACCTGGGCCAGGCCGCGGAAGGAGTTCATGATGCCCCAGACGGTACCGAACAGGCCGATGTAGGGACTGGTCGAACCGACGGTGGCGAGGAACGGTAGGCTCTGCTCGAGCTTCTCTTCCTCACGGGAGATGGCGACGCGCATGGCTCGGTTCACGGCATCCATGACCGCATCGGGGTCCACGCCCTGCTGCTGGCGCAGACGGGAGAATTCCTTGAAACCGGCCCGGAAGATCTGCTCGACACCCGAATCCGGATCGGGATTGCTGCCCGCCTGGCGATAGAGCTTGGACAGGTCGATACCCGACCAGAAACGCTCTTCGAAAGTATCCAGCGAGCGCTTGGCGGCGCGCAGCAGGTTGCCGCGCTGGAAAATGAGGATCCATGAAGTCACCGAGGCAGCCACCAGGATCAGCATGACTAGCTGAACCACGAAGCTGGCATTGCTGATCAGGCTCCACATGGACATGTGATCGACGTTGGCTTCCACGCTTACTCTCCTGCAGGGGGTAGACCCGACTCGACGAACGCTGTGCGCAGCGCTTCGGGGATAGGTCGGGGTTTCAAATTCTCGGTGCGCACGCAAGCCACCAGAAACTGCCCTTCACAGAGCAGCAGATCATCCTGGGCCCGCCGCACCTGCTGCCGAAAACGCAGGCTGGCACGTTTCATCTCGACGACTTCGGCAGTTACCAGCAGTTCGTCGTCCAGCCGCGCCGGTGCGTGGTAGCGCGCCTCGCTGCTGTGCACGACGAAGAGCAGATCCTGGCCGGCCAGCTGCGACTGGGCGAAACCCAGGCTGCGCAACCGTTCGGTACGGGCCCGCTCCATGAACTTGAGGTAATTGACGTAATAAACGATGCCGCCGGCATCGGTATCTTCGTAGTACACCCGACACCGGTGGGTGAAGGGTTGACCAGCTGTTTCCGCGCGCATACTAGAGCCAGGCCCTGCAAATTCCAATTGGGTGAGACAACAATATTTTCATCACGCCGGATCGCTGCCGAACAGGTCACCAACCGGGGATTCTTCCATGCGCCGTGGCAGGTTCAGACCGAAATGCAGGTAGGCGTGGCGGGTGACCACACGCCCACGCGGTGTACGCATGATGTAGCCCTGCTGGATCAGGTAAGGCTCCAGTACATCCTCGATGGTGTGGCGCTCCTCGCTGATCGCCGCGGCAAGGCTGTCGATGCCGACCGGCCCGCCATCGAACTTCTCGATCAGGGTCAGCAGCAGCCGTCGATCCTGATGGTCCAGGCCGCGCTCGTCGACGTCGAGCATGTTCAGGGCAAGATCGGCAATGGCCCGGGTGATCTCGCCATTGCCCCGCACTTCGGCAAAGTCACGCACTCGACGCAGCAGCCTGTTGGCGATTCGCGGCGTGCCACGGGCGCGACGAGCGATCTCGAACGCCCCCTCGACCTCGATCGGCAGGCCGAGGATACCGGCCGAACGGCTGACGATGGTCGCCAGGTCCGCGGTGGAGTAGAACTCGAGCCGCTGAACGATCCCGAAGCGATCGCGCAGCGGATTGGTGAGCATGCCCGCCCGGGTGGTAGCACCCACCAGGGTGAAGGGCGGCAGGTCGAGCTTGATCGAGCGCGCCGCCGGCCCTTCGCCGATCATGATGTCCAGCTGGAAATCTTCCATCGCCGGATACAGCACTTCCTCGACGATGGGCGACAGCCGGTGGATCTCGTCGACGAAGAGGATGTCGCCCTGCTCCAGGTTGGTCAGCAGCGCGGCGAGGTCGCCCGGCCGCTCCAGCACCGGGCCGGAGGTGCTCTTGATCGAGACGCCCATTTCCTGCGCGATGATGTTCGCCAGCGTGGTCTTGCCCAGCCCCGGAGGACCGAATATCAGGGTATGGTCCAGCGCCTCGCTGCGTCCTCGCGCAGCGCGGATGAACAAGTCCATCTGCTCGCGCACCAACGGCTGGCCGATGTAGTCGGCCAGGCTCAGCGGACGAATGGCGCGGTCGAACTGTTCTTCGCGATCACGACCGGTGGGGGCAATCAGACGATCAGCTTCGATCACTACACCATTCCCTTGAGTGCACGGCGGATCAGGTCTTCACTGCTCAAATCGTCTTCCTGTACGGCGGAAACGGCACGGCTGGCCTCTTGGGGTTTGAAACCGAGGGAAATCAGCGCACTGACCGCATCATTCTCGGCGCTTGAGACTGCCACATTCGCCCGGGGTTCCACCACCAGAGGCGCGATGGACGGCATGTTCTCCCAGGCCTTGAAGCGATCCTTGAGCTCGACCAGCAAGCGCTCGGCCGTCTTCTTGCCGACTCCCGGTATCTTCACCAGCACGGAAGTATCCTGCGCCTGTACACAACGCACCAACTCATCCACTTCGAGCCCGGACATCAGCGCCAGCGCCAGCTTGGGGCCCACGCCATTGAGGCGGATCAGCTCGCGGAACAGCTCACGGTCGCGCTTTTCGGCAAAGCCGTAGAGCAGCTGTGCATCTTCACGCACCACCAGGTGGGTGTGCAGCGTCACCGGCTCGCCAAGCGCCGGCAAACGGTAAAGCGTGGTCATCGGCACCTCGACTTCATAGCCGACGCCGTTTACATCCAGAATCAAATGTGGCGGCTGTTTCTCAGCCAGGGTGCCGCGCAAACGTCCAATCACGGTAATCACTTCCTATTTCGACCGATCGAGCGGCCCGAATGACCTGCATGCCGCCTTTACAAACGCAGGCGTCCGCCTCTTCGCCTGGCGCCCGCCAGGCCGTGGGGGATCAGGCTTTGCCGATGGTGCGCATGGCACAGGGCGATCGCCAGCGCGTCGGAGGCATCGATCTGCGGCTTCTTCACTAGTTTCAGCAGGTGCATCACCATCATCTGTACCTGCTCCTTGTCGGCGCCCCCGGTACCGGCAATGGCCTGCTTGACCTGAGTAGCCGTGTATTCGGCAATCTCCAGCCCCTGCTCCGCCGCCGCCACGATCGCAGCCCCCCGCGCCTGCCCGAGCTTGAGCGCGGAATCGGCATTGCGCGCCATGAACACCTGCTCGATGCCCATGGTTACCGGGCCGTGCAGGCGAATCACCTCGCTGACCCCGGCGAACACTGCCTGCAACCGGGCGGACAGCTCGCCACTGCCCGTGCGGATACAGCCAGACGCCACATACTCGCAATTGCGACCGGTATCGCGGACGACGCCGTAGCCGGTGATGCGCGAGCCGGGATCGATCCCGAGGATAAGGGTCATGCGTCCGCCATACTGTCTATTTATCCAGCGGCAAGTATAGGGAGCTCGTGGCTCGGCGGCTAGCCACATAACTCCGCGTCCGCGACGCCAATAGGGCCGAACCTGTCCGAGATCGTTCCCACGCCTCCAGCGTGGGAACGCCAACCTTGCCGGGTGCCCACGCGGGAGCGTGGGCACCATCGGTTGAAGAAATAACCTCGCGCTACCCCATATCCAACGCTCGTTTCCACGCTTCCGCGCCACTAGTGTCCGGGGAAAATTGTTCATAGCTGAAGGCTTCCCATGGCGATCCTCAGCTTCGCCTGGTTACGTCGTCGCTCAGCCGCTTTGAGCATCGCCGCTGGCCGTTCGAACAGGCTGTACGCAAGCTGAGTAGCAAACTCATAAATGCTGCCGGTGGCACATGAGTGCCGCCGGTAGGCATGCAGCAAGAGAAACGCAAGCAGGGCACTGTAGATCTGCAGGCGCACGGCATTTTCCGAACAGCCGAAATAGTGCTTGAGCTTCAGATGCTGCTTGATCCATTTGAAGAACAGCTCGATTTGCCAGCGCTGCTTGTAGAGTGCAGCGATCTGCTGGGCGCTTCGTTTGAAGTCATTGGTGATCAGGATCAGGTCGGGCTTGTCGCCATCGCGGTTGACCCGAATACGGCGCACATCCTGTCCGAAATAGCGGTTGGGGCGTTTGGTGTTGAGGATTTTCTTGTTGAAGCGAACCACCTCGTCCGACTCGATACCGGGTTCAGTACCGGTCTTTGTCAGCTCTCGAATACGCGCCACATTGGCATTTTTCTTCAGCCGAGTGACAAAGACAGAACCCGCCTGATCGATGCGGTGCCACCAGTTGTAATCGCAGTAGCCCTTGTCGAATACGTAGGTAACACCCGCCTCGATAGGCATTTGCAGCGCATCGCTCAGGTCATTGAGGTTGGCGGGTGTGACGTTCACGTACGTTGGGGCCAGTTGTTGGGCATCCAGCCCGACATGGATCTTGAGCCCCTGGGTGATCCGCGTCTTGGTGGCGAGAGTCCAGTCGTCGAACCTGGGGCCTCGCAGGGTAATGCAGGTCGAGTCGATCAAGCTGATCATCGGCGCTATCGAGCGTCTCTGCTTGCGCCCGACCTGGGTCAGCAGTAGCTGACAGACCGCCTTTAACGGTTCGGGCGATCGCTTTTGCAAGGCATCACTGAGTGTCGAGCGGCTCAGACTGTTGGCGTTGAGGTGGTAACGATGGGGCTGCAACGCCTGTGAGGTCACAGCCAGCGAACGCAGGCTCCGCGCCTGAGTCAACTGCCCCAATAGCAGGGTAACCAACAGGTCCCATGAGCTGACCTTCTTGACGTACCGGTCGGCCTGACTCTGCTTGACCGCTGCATTAAAGGCCGCGCGTGGAATGAATTGCAGGATGTGGGAAAGGCGGATGGGTGAAAACATTTACGGCTGCTCAAATCGAGTCTAGAAACCCGATTATCAGCCAAAGGCCTACGGCAGCGGGGGGTGTGGGGCACCCCCGCGTTTTTACCGGACACTAGTGACGCTTCCGCGCGGGAATGCACCTAAGAGGTCCTGCCACCCAACGGACGCATCCCATCGGGGCGCCCACGCCGGAGCATGGGCGCCATCGACTACTGACGATCCAGTTGACAGCATCCGCTACTCCAATAAAAAACCGGAAGCACCAAGGTGACTTCCGGTTCCTGGCCTGCGCCGACGGATCAGTCCAGCTGTTCCATCAGCTCATCAGGAATTTCAGCGTTATGGTAGACGTTCTGCACGTCGTCCAGATCTTCCAGCGCGTCGATCAGGCGCAGCACCTTCTGTGCGGTTTCCAGATCGGCGAGCGGTGCGGCGATGGAGGGAATCATGGCGATGTCCGCTTCCTCGCCCTTGAAGCCGGCGGTGCTCAGCGCTTCGTTGACGGCATGGAAATCGGCGAAGCTGGTGGAGACCAGCGCCGAGCCATCATCACCCATCTCCACATCATCGGCACCCGCCTCCAATGCCGCTTCCATCAGCGCATCTTCGTCCACGCCCGCGGCAAAACTGATCTGGCCCTTGCGGTCGAACATGTAGGCGACCGAACCATCGGTGCCCAGGTTGCCACCATGCTTGCTGAAGGCATGGCGCACTTCGGCGGCGGTGCGGTTGCGGTTGTCCGTCATGGCCTCGACGATGATGGCCACGCCGCTGGGCGCATAGCCCTCGTAGGTCAGCTCCGTCATGTTGTCGGCATCGTTGGTGCCGGCACCACGGGCGATGGCACGGTCGATCACATCGCGCGACATGTTGGCCGTCAGCGCCTTGTCCACGGCCAGGCGCAGGCGCGGGTTGTCCGCCGGGACCGGACCGCTCTTGGCGGCAACGGTCAGCTCACGAATGATCTTGGTGAAAATCTTGCCGCGCTTGGCGTCCTGGCGCCCCTTGCGGTGCTTGATGTTGGCCCATTTGGAATGACCAGCCATAACTGCCTCCCTCTTTGATCAACTTTCTACTTGCTGTAACGCAGAAGCCCAGGTTTCCCTGGGCTCCGGCTTTGCCGTTATTCGGCTTTGGGCTGCTCGCGCAGGCGAATATGCAATTCGCGCAGTGCCTTGCTGTCCACCGCACCCGGCGCCTGGGTCATGACGTCCGCCGCGCTCTGAGTTTTCGGGAAGGCGATCACCTCGCGAATCGATTGCGCGCCAGTCATCAGCATCACTAGGCGGTCCAGGCCGAAGGCCAGGCCACCGTGCGGCGGCGCACCGTACTTCAGTGCATCGAGCAGGAAGCCGAACTTCTCGTTCTGCTCCGCCTCGTCGATACCGAGGATGCGGAATACGGTCTGCTGCATGTCCTTGCGATGAATACGGATGGAGCCGCCACCGAGCTCGGTGCCGTTGAGCACCATGTCATAGGCGCGCGACAGTGCGGCGCCCGGATTGGCTTCCAGTTCCTCGGGGGTGCACTTGGGTGCAGTGAAGGGATGGTGCAACGCCGACAGCGAACCGTCGTCGTTCTCCTCGAACATCGGGAAGTCCACCACCCACATCGGTGCCCATTCGCAGGTCAGCAGGTTCAGGTCATGCCCCAGCTTGATGCGTAGCGCACCCAGCGCCTCGGACACGATCTTCGCCTTGTCGGCGCCGAAGAAGACGATGTCGCCATCGACCGCACCCACACGATCGAGGATCGCATTGAGATTGGCTTCCGGGATGTTCTTGACGATCGGCGACTGCAGGCCTTCGACACCCTTGGCGCGCTCGTTGACCTTGATGTAGGCCAGCCCCTTCGCGCCATAGATGCCGACGAACTTGGTGTAGTCGTCGATCTGCTTGCGCGGCAAGCTCGCCCCGCCCGGCACGCGCAGCGCGGCAACGCGGCACTTGGTATCGTTGGCCGGGCCGGCGAATACCTTGAATTCGACGTCCTTGAGCTGGTCTTCGACATCGACCAGTTCCAGCGGGATGCGCAGGTCCGGCTTGTCCGAGCCGTAGCGACGCATGGCTTCCTCGAACGGCATGTGCGGGAACTCGCCGAACTCGACGCCCAGCACTTCCTTGAACAGCTTGCGCACCATGCCCTCGGTGATGCCGATGATGTCGGATTCGTCGAGGAAGCTGGTCTCGATGTCGATCTGAGTGAATTCCGGCTGACGGTCGGCCCGCAGGTCTTCGTCGCGGAAGCACTTGGCGATCTGGTAGTAGCGATCGAAGCCGGCCACCATCAGCAGCTGCTTGAACAGCTGCGGCGACTGCGGCAGGGCGAAGAAGCTGCCGGGATGAGTGCGGCTGGGCACCAGGTAATCGCGGGCGCCTTCAGGGGTGGCGCGGGTCAGGATCGGCGTCTCGACATCGAGGAAACCGTTTTCATCCAGATAACGACGGATGCTGGTCGTGATACTGGAGCGCAACTTGAGCTTCTCGGCCATTTCCGGGCGGCGCAGGTCGATGAAACGGTAGCGCAGACGAGTTTCCTCGCCCACGTCGCTGTATTCGTTGAGCGGGAACGGCGGGGTTTCCGCCTCGTTCAGCACTTCCAGCTCATAGCCCAGCACTTCGATGGCGCCGGAGGCCATGTTCGGGTTGCGCGCGCCTTCCGGGCGCAGGCGGACCTTGCCGGTGATCTTCACGACATACTCGCTGCGCACCCGATCGGCCGCCGCGAACGTCTCGGCGCGGTCGGGATCGAACACCACCTGGGCCATGCCTTCGCGATCACGCACGTCGAGGAAAATGACCCCGCCGTGGTCGCGGCGGCGATGGACCCAACCGCAAAGAGTGATTTCCTGGCCGTCCAGGCTTTCGTTCAACTGGCCGCAATAGTGGCTGCGCATCATGGTGGGGTTCGCTTCTCGTATCTTGAATTCGTTGGGTCGCACAAAACGCGACAAAGCTGACGGTACCTTGGCGGTGCATCCGCCGCCTGGCGCTGACGGGCTTGCGATGATGCGGCACTGCAGCTTCGCTGCCTCGCGCTCTTTGGGCCGTCAGGCACAAGGGCGGGATTATATCTGGTTAATCCACGCGACGCAGCCGTCGACCCATCGCCCGTTTGAACCCACGCGGCGCATGGGCCTCCAAACGATGCATCGGTGCGACACCGCATCGCCTCACAAATCTTCCACGTTTTCTGGCATAACTATTAGCCGAACCAACCGACTCAGGAGAGAACCATGGAAATCGATATCGGTATCGACGAGAAGGACCGCGCCGCCATCGCCGAAGGCCTGTCCCGCCTGCTCGCCGACACCTACACCCTGTACCTGAAGACCCACAACTTCCACTGGAACGTTACCGGTCCGATGTTCAACACCCTGCATACGATGTTCGAAACCCAGTACACCGAACTGGCCGTGGCCGTCGACGATATCGCCGAACGCATCCGCGCTCTCGGCTTCCCTGCGCCTGGCACCTATGGCGCCTATGCGCGCCTTTCTTCGATCAAGGAAGAAGAAGGCATTCCGGCTGCCGAGGAAATGATCAAGCTGCTGGTGCAGGGCCAGGAAGCCGTGGCACGTACCGCTCGCGGCATCTTCCCGTTGCTGGACAAGGTCAGCGACGAGCCCACCGCCGACCTGCTGACCCAGCGCATGCAGGTTCATGAAAAAACCGCATGGATGCTGCGCAGCCTGCTGGCCGCCTGAGCACGCTGACTTCAGAGGTGGATCGCTTCGGCGATCCGCCCTGCCTTCATCACCGGCCGCACCCCACGCACCGAAGAAATTCCGCGACACCCTCCAGCCGACGTACACGACCGCCTGTTCGAATACCCGCCGAGCGGTTGTTCGCCCCGATCCCGCTCGATTTGAGCGGCGCCTGCCTTTGCTGTTAAATACGCCCGCGCCGCAGCCTGAGTCGCCATCGAAATCGGACAGTGTCGCTTCCTGCCCGCCGAGCCTCCTACACGGCCCAGTGCCTGCCGCTTTTCCTATCGTGTTAGTTAACCGTGAGTCGTGAAAATGCTGAAAATCGTCCATGTATTGACGGGCATCCTTGCCCTTGTGTTGTCTTTTGTTCCAAGCCTGAGTAGCGGCATACCGCTGCTGCTTCACCCAGAGGCGATCTGCCTGCTGCTGCTCGGCCTGCTGAACGCCCAGTTCATTCCGTCTGCCCAACTGCACGCACGCGGCTCCAAGTGCCCCGTGATCCTGGCCGTCTCGATCCTGCTGGTGCTTGCCGTCGTCATACAGATCGGCGTGCTGCTGATTCCCGTTTCAGCCATCGCCGGACAACCCGCCACACTGGCGAGCCTGCTACTGGCCTTCATTGCCGTACTGCTGCACCTGGCTACCGCTCAGACGCGCGATGAGCGTCACGGCCGCACCGCCTCCGCACCACGCGCCAGAAATACGGGTGCCGTAGCCCCAGCCGCAGGCCGCGAGACCGGAACGGTCAAATGGTTCAACACATCGAAAGGCTTTGGCTTCATCTCGCGCGACAGCGGCGATGATGTCTTCGTCCATTTCCGCGCGATTCGTGGCGAAGGCCACCGGGTACTGGTCGAAGGCCAGCGTGTCGAATACACCATCATGATGCGTGACAAGGGCCTGCAGGCCGAAGACGTGGTCACCACTCACTAAGCGGTCTGACGAAGCACTATCCCTAGATAACGAAAAAGCCAGGGTTTTCGCCCTGGCTTTTTCGTTTCCCGAATCAATCAATAGTGTGGCGGAGGCGCCTCGTCTTCATCGCCGCCTATCCTGTTCTGCAGATCCGCCTGCCTCCTGGCCAGCATGCCCATCTGCGCCTGCAACAGGTCGATGGCACGCTGCTGCTCGACCAGCACGTCGTTCAAGGCCTGAATCGTATCGTCCTGAAAGGCCAAACGTGCCTCCAGATCGGCCATGCGGCTGTCCAACTCCATCATCTATTCTCCGAAGCGGAAATCATCGGTAAGCACCAGCTCCAGCTTCCGCCGAATCGCCGCAATCTGTTGCTCGGTGTAGGGCTCGGCGGGGTGGCGCCCCCAGACCGGAGCAGGCCAGGCCGCATCGTCGCGCCGCCGAGCGATGACATGCATGTGCAGCTGCCCCACCACGTTGCCCAACGTGGCGACATTCATCTTGTCCGCGCCGAAGGTATCCTTGAGGGTTTCGGCCAGGGCCGTGGTTTCACGCCACAACGCCTGCTGATCGTCAGCATCCAGCTGAAACAGCTCGCTGACCTCCTCCCGACGCGGCACCAGGATGAACCATGGATAGTGGCTGTCATTCATCAACAACAGGCGACACAAGGGGAAATCCCCCAGCGGCAAGGTGTCCTGCTCCAGCCGAGAATCGAGAACGAACATAGCGACGCTCCTGCTCAGATTTTTGCGCAAGGATACTCCAAACCCGCCAATACCGCCCTGCACCGAAGCGGCCCGAACTCTCGGCCTCATGCTCGTTTCTGGCGCAGGCCTGTGCGCCGGCATGGCACCAAATCACGAGAAACCGCGGCACGGCGAAATTGCGCATGGTTATTGCAACGGCTCGTATGAGCTGAAAAGGGGCAGGAAAATCTATAAAGGCTGCGGTAAGCTTGCCGCCGTTCGTTTCTCAGGCTACACAGTAATTCTCGGAACTTGATTTCCAGGAGTTGCTACAGGTCACGACCAGCCGAACAAACGTTGATTAGATTGAAGCTCGATACAAAAAACAAAATGCCCCTCTCCGGCACACCGAAGAGTAAGCACCAATTAGAACCAAGGGAGCGATCACTGATGAAAGTGATGAAGTGGAGCGTCATAGCAATGGCCGTTGCGGCCGGTACCTCTCAGCTGGCATTCGCCAGTGCCCAATCGGAATCCAAGGGTTTCGTGGACGATGCCAGTCTGGATCTGTTGCTGCGCAATACCTATTGGAACCGTGACCATAACAATGGCAACCACGACAGGAAGACCTGGGCCCAAGGCTTTATCTTGACGTTCGAATCTGGCTTCACTCAAGGCCCGGTAGGCTTTGGTGTCGATGCCTATGGCTTGCTCGGCCTGCGACTTGATGGTGGACAGGACGACATGTTCCCCGGCGGCCCCACCGATTCAGAGCTCCCAGGGGACTGGGCGGATGATCTTTCCGAAGCAGGCGCCGCTGTGAAAATGCGTCTTTCCAACACCACGCTCAAATATGGCAACCAATTCGTCAATCTGCCTGTAATCGCCTCCGACGACTCTCGCCTACTGCCCGAAGCCTTTACTGGCACTTTTATCACCAGCACTGAAATCGAAGGCCTGGAGCTGAATGCTGGCCGCTTCACCGCAGACAGCCCAATGGGTTCACCCGCTCGCGATGACAATGGCCTGAAGAGCCTTGATGTCTTCGGAGGAACATATGCCTTCACTGACAACCTGAGCGCTTCATTGTACTTCTCCGACGTCGAAGACACTTACGACAAGAAGTACGCCAACATCAACTATGTGATGCCCCTGGCTGAAGATCAGTCGCTGACATTCGATTTCAACTACTACAAAACAGATGATATTGAAATCGTCGCTGATGCCGATGACAACACTATTTGGAGTCTTTCGGCCAAGTATGCCATCGGCTCGCATGCCTTTATCCTCGCGCACCAGCGCGTTTCGGGCGACACCGGCTATCTGTACGACAATGGCGACGGTGGCGGCAGCATTTGGGTAGCCAACTCCTTCCTCTCGGACTTCAACTTCAAAGACGAGCGGTCCTGGCAGGCCAGCTACGAGCTGGACTTTAGCGGATACGGTGTACCGGGGCTGGCTTGGAAAACCGCATACCTGCGTGGCGATAACATCGACGCGGCATTCTATGGTGGCGAGGGCGAGGCGACCGAGCGCGAAATCTTCAACCAGGTTTCCTACACCTTCCAGAATGGTGCAGCCAAGGACCTGACTCTCAGAGCTCGCAACTCGATTCTGCGGACTAACAACCCCGCCTGGAACGATGTCAACGAATGGCGTCTCTATGCCATTTACCCGTTGAACATCCTGTAATCCTTCGCGGTTACGCATGAAAGAAGCCCGGCTCTAGCCGGGCTTCTTTTTTTGCGTGAAATCATCGTATTTCCCCGCCACCCATCAGCCGCCGCACACCTGTACGCCACCCCCCGGCAGCCGTACAATGCCGAGCCAAATTACCGCTCTGCAAGGACACAACGGCCCTCATGCGCACCAGTCAGTTCCTGCTTTCGACCCTGAAAGAAACTCCATCCGATGCAGTGGTCATCAGCCACCAGCTGATGTTGCGCGCCGGGATGATCCGCAAGCTGGCTTCCGGCCTCTACACCTGGATGCCGATGGGCCTGCGCGCGCTGCGCAAGGCCGAGGCCATCGTCCGTGACGAGATGAACAAGGCCGGAGCCCTGGAAGTGCTGATGCCGGCAATCCAGCCCGCGGAGTTGTGGCAGGAATCCGGTCGCTGGGAACAATACGGCCCTGAACTGCTGCGTCTTCATGATCGCCACGACCGCGAATTCTGCGTGGGCCCGACCCACGAGGAAGTCATCACCGATCTGGCCCGCAACGAACTGAACAGCTACAAGCAGTTGCCGATCAATTTCTATCAGATCCAGACCAAGTTCCGCGACGAGATCCGCCCGCGCTTCGGCCTGATGCGCGGACGCGAGTTCCTGATGAAGGACGCCTACTCCTTCCACCTCGATCAGGATTCCCTGCAGCAGACCTATGACCGCATGCACCAGGCCTACTGCAACATCTTTTCGCGCCTGGGCCTGGACTACCGCCCGGTGCAGGCCGACACCGGCTCCATCGGTGGTACCGGCTCCCATGAATTCCACGTGCTGGCCGAATCCGGCGAAGACGATATCGCCTTCAGCGACAGCTCCGACTACGCCGCCAATATCGAGAAGGCCGAGGCCATTCCGCGCGAATCCGAACGCGGCGCCGCGACCGAAGAACTGCGCCTGGTCGACACGCCCGACACCCGGACCATTGCCGACCTGGTCGAGCAGTTCCAGCTACCGATCGAGAAAACGATCAAGACACTGGTTGTGCACGGTGCCGAAGAAGGCCAGCTGGTGGCGCTCATCGTTCGTGGCGATCATGAACTGAACGAGATCAAGGCCGCCAACCTGAGCCAGGTAGCCAGCCCGCTGGTATTCGCTTCCGAGGCCGAGATCCGTGCTGCCATCGGTGCCGGTCCGGGCTCGCTGGGCCCGCTGAAGTTGTCGATTCCCTGCGTCATCGACCGTTCGGTGGCGCTGATGAGCGACTTCGCCGCGGGCGCCAACGAAGACGGCAAGCATTACTTCGGCCTCAACTGGGAGCGCGACCTGCCGCTGCCGGAGATCGCCGACCTGCGCAACGTGGTGGCCGGCGACCCGAGCCCGGATGGCCAGGGCACTCTGGTGATCAAGCGCGGCATCGAGGTCGGGCACATCTTCCAGCTCGGCACCAAGTACAGCGAAGCCATGAACTGCAGCGTCATGGGTGAGAACGGCAAGCCGACCACTCTGACCATGGGCTGCTACGGCATCGGCGTATCCCGCGTGGTGGCTGCCGCCATCGAGCAGAACTACGACGAGCGCGGCATTCTCTGGCCGGACGCCCTGGCGCCCTTCCAGATCGCTCTGGTGCCGATGAAGTACGAGAACGAAGCGGTCCGCGACGCGACCGACAAGCTCTATGCCGAGCTCATCTCCGCCGGTTTCGAAGTTCTGCTCGATGACCGTGACAAGAAAACCAGTCCGGGCGTCAAATTCGCCGACATGGAACTGATCGGCATCCCGCATCGCATCGTCATCGGTGACCGCGGGCTCGCTGAGGGCACCCTGGAGTACAAGCATCGCCGCGATGCGCAGGCCCAGAGCGTTCCCGCTGCCGATATCCTCGACCTCATCAGATCACGCGCGAGTCGCTAACGGACATCATGCTCAACCGAAGTGTTTTCGCTTCAACCGGCGCCACGCTCTGCGTGGCGCTTCTTCTTGGCGGCTGTGCCAACCAGTTGCCGCAGCGCAGCGAGCACGAGGCGCGCACCGAAAGGCAGCTGCTCGATCACAGCCTGCGCATAGAAGTCGGCGAGCCGCTGCTGGAACTACCACAACGGCGCATCCGTATCCTGGACCAGAAGACCTTCGAAGTGACCGACTTCGAGGTGAGCCGTCGCTATGACCGCTACACGCCTTATCAGGCGTGGCGCGAGCTGTACGAGATTCCGCTGGGCGCTGTCGCCGTGGTCGCGGGTGTCGGGGCTAACGTGCTCAATGTCGTGCTGCTCGGCAATCTGCCCGAGAGCGCCACGCGTGGCTGGATCAGCTATGGCTTTGCCGGGCTCAACCCGTTCATCAATACCGAATCGAACGGCCGTGCACAGCAGAATCTCGCCAGCATCCAGGAGCAACGGCGAGATACGCGGCTGGAGTACTCGAGTCTTCCCTGGGCCGAACGCCCGGTACAGGTTGTCGCCGGCCCACAGACTCACGAACTGAACACCGACCGTAACGGCGTGCTGCGGCTCAACCTGCTCGATGGGCCGTTCGCCGAGCAGCACATCAGCGAGATCGGCAAACTGCTGCTGACGGTCGAAGACGAGCAGGACGGCACCCGTGCCGACGCCTATCTACTGGTCAGCCGCAACCTCCGTGGCAAGTTGCAGGAAGCTCACGACCTGATCTACGCGGACCTGGAAGGCGACGACATCGCCCAGTGGGTACACCGGGTCAAGCGGCTGTCCGAACTGGGGCTGGAAGAGGAAGCCAGCGAACTCGAGCAGAGCCTGATCGAGCTCACCCGCAACGACCCGGAACTGCAGCAGGAATTTCTGCACAAGCTGATGCAGGACGCCGGACGCCAAGCCAACGATCTCGGCAAGAGCGACTGACCGCCATGGCGCTGCGCAGTGCCCTGCTGATGCTGCTATTGGCGCTCGCACTGCCAGCCACGGCGAGCCTGCGTCAGGCGCCAGAACCCGAACTGCGTGATTTGCTGCAGCGCACCGTCGCCGAAGCGGACAGCTTCCAGGACCGTTTCGATGCCGAAGTCTGGCTGCTGGACATGTCGACGCGTCTCACGCGCTACATGCCGGATGCATCGGAGCGCCTGACGCTGCTGCGTCTGGTGCACCGCGAAGCCAGCAAGGCCGGCCTGAAGCCGGACATGGTGCTGGCCCTGATCCATGCCGAAAGCCATTTCGACCGCTTCGCCATTTCCAGCGTCGGTGCCCAAGGCCTGATGCAAGTGATGCCCTTTTGGAAAGCGGAATTGGGACGGCCGCAAGACAACCTCACCGACAACGCCACCAACCTGCGTTACGGCTGCACCATTCTCAGCTACTACCTCAAGCGTGAGAACGGCGATATCCAGCGCGCGCTCGCCCGCTACAACGGCAGCCTCGGCAAGACCCGCTACCCGGCGAAGGTGATCGGATTCTGGCAGGACTTCTGGTACGTGAAGCCCTGAGCTCCGGAGCCGATTTTCAGTGTGGCGTCGGATCGCCAGCAAGCTGGCTCCTACGGCACGCTGCAGGCGGCGTTTGGTTTTGTAGGAGCGAGCTCGCTCGCGATCAGCGCTCGGTGACTCCGAATCAGACAAAAGCGTAAACCCACGTTCGAGGAATATTGAGTTAGTCGGTACTCTGCCCGCTCCCTTCACGTCCCAGTTGCGCCAGCTGTGCTTCGAGCCCTTCCGCGGTCTGTTCACCCACCAGTTGCTGACGAACCTTGCCTTCGCCATCCACCAGAAAGGTCACCGGCAGCACCGCGCTGCGCGGCAACTGCAGACGTTCGGCCGGATCTTCCGCCAGCACCCGGAACTCGATACCCAGCGCCTGCGAGGCCTGGGCCAGCTCCTCACCCTGAAGTCCATCGAAATTCACCCCGAGCACCACCGGGCCATCGGGCGAGGCGGCCATGGCGTTTAGCTCGGGAATCTCCGTACGGCAGGGGCCGCACCACTCCGCCCAATAATTGATCACCAGCCACTGGCCCTCCAGCTGCGCGGCCGTTACCGGCTGACCGTGCTGATCCACGCCCCATTCCTCGCCGCAACCGGCCAGCGCCACACAGCCCAGTAGGCCGACCACCCGCATGAACCTGCTCATCGCTCGTCCTCTGACAATCTCATGGATTCGACTCCGGGCGCACCCGCTTTTCTTCGCGAGGCGGCGCTTACGCCCTCCTCGCCTTGCAACCAATCCGCGATGCTGCCACCAAACAAGCGGGTCTGCTCGCTACGCAACAGCTCCAGCGACTGGCGCACGGCAGGGTACCAAGGCTCGTCGAGCTGCTCCGGCAGTGCCTGCGAGCCCGCCATGGGCCAGGGGTTATGCCGCAGCAACCGATCGAAACTGTAGTGATCGAGGTCCCGACACAGCACCCAGCCCGACGAGCCGGTCCGGCAGACCAGCCGTTCGCGCTCGAAGAACTCGAGTATTTCGTCCCATTCATCCTGTGGGAGAAGCCAGCCACTGCGGTGCACGTCGCGCAGGCGCACCTCACGTCCCGACTGCTGGCGCTCATGGAGAATTCTCAGCAGCACCAGCATCACCAACAGGCGGGGCGTCGACTGGCGCCGCCACCGCTGCGAGGAAGATTGCCCACAGACCAGCTCGGCACCGAACAGGACAATCATCCAGGACAGGTAGATCCAGAGCAGAAACAGCGGTACCGCCGCGAAAGCGCCGTAGATCAGCTGATAGCTGGGGAAAAAACGCACATAAAGTCCGAACAGCTGCTTGGCCGCCTCGAACAGCACAGCGGTAAACACCCCGCCGACCAGCGCATGGCGCAGCGACACGCGCGTATTGGGCACCGCGGCGTAGATAAGCGTGAAGGCCGCGATGCTCAGGATCAGCGGCATTGCCTTGAGCAGGATGCCGACGCCGAGCAAGGCGTCCGGCCCCGAGATCAGCGACAGGGAAGTGATGTAGGTGCTCATCGCGAACGCCGCCCCCAGCAACAGGGGGCCAAGGCTCAGAATCGCCCAGTAAAGCAGGAAGCTCGACATGCCGCGCCTGGGCTGGCGCACCCGCCAGATGGCATTGAAGGCTTTCTCGATGGTCAGCAACATCATCAGCGCCGTCGCCATCAAAAAGCCCACGCCGAACCAGGTCAACTGCCGTGCCTGGTCGGTGAAGGCCACCAGATACTGCTGGATGGTCGCGCCAGTGGAGGGTATGAAGTTGCTGAAGATGTACATCTGGATCTGCTCACCCACGCCCTGGAATGCGGGAATGGCGGACAGCATGGCGAAGGTGACGGTCATCATCGGCACCACGGCGAACAACGTGGTGTAGGTCAGGGCCGCCGCGCTTTGCGGTCCTCGGTCGGCCAGAAAACGCTGCAGCAGGAAGCGACAGAATTCCACCAGATCATCGATGCGCTGTGGCATGCCCTCTCCTTTGCAAACGAGGCCGCCAACCACACGGCACCCGCCCGGACGGCGATCCGGCCGGTTTCTCGACGTTCATTCGATGTTTCCAGCCGAGGCGACGCCGACATTTCAGGCATCGCCTCGTGGAAGGTTAGAATGGCCAACTCCTCTGGCGCGAAGCAACCCGAAAATGACCGAACTGACGCTCTATCACAACCCCCGCTGTTCCAAGTCGCGTAGCGCGCTGGAACTGCTCGAAGGCCGTGGCCTGACCCCAACCATCATCCGTTACCTCGAAACGCCCCCGACAGCCGCAGAACTTCAGGATGTGCTGAACAAGCTGGGCATCGCGCCCCGGCAGTTGCTACGCACTGGTGAGGACGAATACAAGCAGCTCAATCTGGCCGATTCCGACTTGTCCGATGAGCAACTGATCGAAGCCATGGTGGCTCATCCACGGCTGATCGAGCGGCCAATCCTGGTTGCGGGTAACCGCGCAACTGTCGGCCGCCCACCGGAGAAAGTGCTGGAGATCCTGCCGTGAGCGCACCCTACATCCTGGTGCTGTATTACAGCCGTCACGGCGCCACCGCCGAAATGGCCCGCCACATAGCCCGCGGCATCGAACTGACCGGTATGGAAGCGCGGTTGCGCACGGTGCCCGCGGTATCCAGCGAATGCGAGGCGGTCGCGCCCGCGGTGCCTGAGGAAGGCGCCGTCTACGCGACCCTCGAAGACCTCAAGAACTGCGCGGGCCTCGTCCTGGGCAGCCCGACCCGCTTCGGCAACATGGCCGCGCCGCTGAAGTATTTTCTCGACGGCACCAGCGGCCTGTGGCTGACCGGCGAACTGGTCGGCAAACCCGCAGGCGTATTCACCTCGACGGCAAGCCTGCATGGCGGCCAGGAAACGACGCTGCTGTCGATGCTGCTGCCCCTGCTGCACCACGGCATGCTGGTGCTCGGCCTGCCCTACAGCGAGAACGCCCTGCTGGAGACCTCGGGCGGCGGCACGCCTTATGGCGCCAGTCATTTTGCCGGCGCCGACGGCAAACGCCGCCTGGACCCGCACGAAATCACCTTGTGCCGCACACTCGGCCAACGTGTGGCGCAGACGGCCATAGGCCTGGAGAACGTTCGTGGCTAGAAAACCCAAACCCCTGCCCTCGCTGGAGTGGCTGAAGCCGCGCGTGAAGATCAGCCGCGCCGTCAGCCTGATCAGCTTCGCCGCCCTGGCCGTACTGCTGCTGGTGTGGAACCTGGCGTTCGCCGACCTGCACGGCGCAAGAACCTGGGTGGTGGTCAGCATCCAGCTGATCCCGCTGCTGCTGGTCGCACCCGGCATGCTTACCGGCAGCCCGCGCGCGCATGCGTGGCTGTGCTTCATCGTCAATCTGTATTTCATCCAGGGTGTGCTGGCTACGATAAACCCCGCGCGGATGGTCTTCGGCTGGCTGGAAGCGATCATCAGCCTGGTGCTCTTCGTCGCCGCACTGCTCTACACCCGCTGGGGTTATCAGTACGCGCGGAAGGCTGCAGGCGAAAGCTGAGCGGCTCGAAAGAGCGGCCGCCTCACTCGGTAGCGGAAGGACGGTGAAGCGGCAACAAGCGGATACAACCCGATCTGGCAATCGACCTTAGTATAACTGCCAAAAAAGCGAGGGCCTCTAAAATGGGTGGCGAGCATCTAAGTATGTACGTTATAAGCGCGATGAAGTTCAATGCGGCCCAGTGGTAAAGATCGATTTTGCCTGGACCCGAGGCAGTTGCATCCAGCGCCCATCGAGACGCCTTCAGATGTGCGGCTGCCGGACCATCGACAGACATCCATGAGACGAATTCAGCGGTGACTTCATGACAACGGATTTAAACAAATACATTCGCAATGCTGCATTTTTGGACAAAGTCGTCTCCGCAGAAGAGGCAGCATCGTGGGTCGAAGACGGCATGACGCTGGGGATGAGTGGCTTCACCCTGTTCGGCGAGCCGAAGGAATTCCCCCGAGCGTTGTCTGAGCGCGGCCAGAAAGAGAAGTTCAAGGTCAACCTATTCACCGGCGCCTCCATGGGCCCGGCCGCTGACCAGTCCATGGCCGAAGCCGGCATCATCAACAAGCGCATCCCCTATCAGGGCAACCCGGTCCAGCGCAAGAAGATCAACGCGGGTGAAGTGCTCTACATCGACCAGCATCTGTCCCACATGGCGGAACTGATCCGTCAGGGCGTACTGCCTCAGGTCGACTACGCGATCATCGAAGCGGCAGCCATTACCGAAGACGGCCAGATCATCCCGACCGGTTCCGTGGGCAACTCCCCGATCTTCGTACAGACCGCCAAACACGTGATCATCGAGCTGAACACTTCTGCTCCGCGCGAGTACGAAGGCATGCACGATATCTATATCCCGGGCCCTGCCGGTGAAAACGCCCGTAAGGACATTCCTGTCTACGACATCAGCACCCGTATCGGTACCGTGGGCATCCCGGTCGATCCGGCCAAGGTCCGCGGCATCGTGCTGTCCAGCCAGCCGGACATTCCTTCGCCGCTGTTCGAACCGAACGCGGAAACCCAGAAAATCGCCGACAACCTGCTGGACTTCCTGCGCGCCGAAGTGAAATCAGGCCGTCTCACCAACAGCCTCGCCCCGCTGCAGTCCGGCGTGGGCTCCGTTGCCAACGCGGTTCTGAACGGCATGCGGACTTCCGAGTTCAAGGACCTGGTGGTGGCTTCCGAAGTGCTGCAGGACGGCGTGTTCGACCTGATCGACGCAGGCGTCGTGAAGTTCGCTGCAGGCACCGCGTTCTCCCTGTCGAAGAAGCGCGTGGACAACCTGGCGTCCGACATGGCCAAGTACGCCGGCAAAGTGGTGTTCCGCCCTCAGGAAATCTCCAACCATCCTGAAGTCATTCGCCGCCTGGGCATCATTTCCTTCAACACGGCACTGGAAGTGGATATCTACGGCAACGTGAACTCCACTCACGTCAGCGGCACCCACATGATGAACGGTATCGGCGGCTCGGGTGACTTCGCCCGGAACGCGCGTATCAGCATCTTCGTGACGACTTCCACGGCCAAGAACGGCAACGTCTCCTCCATCGTGCCTTTCGTGACCCACGTCGACCACACCAACCATGATGTTGACGTGATCATCACCGAACAGGGCTTTGCGGACCTGCGCGGGCTGGCGCCCATCGAGGCGGCCGAGCGCATGATCAACAACTGCATGCACCCGGACTACAAGCAGCAGGCGCTGGATTACCTGGAAGAAGCCAAGGCGCGCGGCGGTCACACCCCGCACGTGCTGGAAAAGGCCTTCTCCTGGCACAATCACCTGGCCGAGCACGGCACCATGAAACTGAAGTAATTCAGCGTCATGAACAAAAAGGGCCCCTTGGGGCCCTTTTTCATTTCCGAAGTGGTTGCTTTGCTTGCCAGGCCAAACCTGTGGCCTACCAGCCATCTACCAGCCGAGGGTTTCCTTGAGGAAGGGAATGGTCAGCTTGCGCTGTGCCTGCAGCGAAGCCTGATCGAGGCGGTCCAGCAGCTCGAACAGCGCACTCATGCTGCGCGCACCACGGGTGAGGATGAAGCGTCCCACATCATCCGGCAGGTTCAGGCCACGGCGCGACGCACGCAGCTGGAGCGCGCGCAGCTTGTCCTCATCTGAGAGCTGCTGCAACTGGAACACCAGAGCCAGGCTCAGCCGCGACTTGAGATCCGGCAGTTGTACGGCGAGCTCACGGGGCGAGGCCGCGGCAGCGAGCAGCAAGCGTCGACCACTGTCACGCAACCTGTTGAACAGATGGAACAGGGCTTCTTCCCACACCGGATCACCCGCAACGGCGTCCAGGTCATCCACGCATACCAGCTCGCTCTGCTCGAGATCATCGAGCAACGCGGTGCCGTACCCGGCCACTTCGGCAAGCGGCAGGTAGACGGCCAGTTCGCCACGCTCTTCCACCCGCAGGCAGGCGGCCTGCAACAGATGGCTGCGTCCGACTCCAGCCTGCCCCCAGAGGTAGATCAACTCATCGGACCAACCGGCCGCCGGCGAACAGAGCCGTTCGACATAACCCAGCGCCGCAGCGTTGGCGCCGGGATAGAAGTTGGCGAAGGTGGCATCGTCGCGCAGACGGATGCCGAGAGGGAGCTGGATGGGTTTCATGGTTGGCTGGGAGGTTCGGCCGGTGCGTAAAGGTCCGAGAGTTTATAGAGATCATGCACATGGCGCAGCAGAACCATGATCACCGCCGCGACAGGCAGCGCCAGCAGCACGCCGGTGAAGCCAAACAACTGCCCACCAGCAAGCACCGCGAAGATCACCGCGACCGGATGCAGGCCGATGCGATCACCGACCAGCAAGGGCGTCAGCAACATGCCCTCGAGCAACTGGCCGACCGTAAATACCGCCGCCACGCCGAGCAAGAGGTAGAGATCAATACCGGACTGGAACAACACCGCGACGATCGCCGCCCCGATACCGACCACGAAGCCCATGTAGGGCACGATGCTGGCCAGGCCGGCCAGCACACCGATCAGCAGCCCCAGCTGCAGCCCGATCAGCATCAGGCCGCTGGCGTAGACCACGGCCAGCGCCAGCATCACCAACAATTGTCCGCGCAGGAACGCCCCTATCACCTCGTGGCACTCCCGCATCAGCCCGACCACCATCGCCTCGCGGCGACGCGGCAGCAATTTGCGCAGCTTGGCCATGATCAGATCCCAGTCACGCAGCAGATAGAAGCCGACCACCGGCACCAGCAGCAGATTGCCCAGCCAGGCCAGCAGCGCGAGACCGGAGGCCGTGGCCTGGCTGAGGATCAGCCCTACCACGTCGGTGGTGCTGCCGAGATTATCGGTAATGGCCTGCTTGACCCTGTCGAAGCGCCAGAAGTCCTCCTCCAGACCGAACTGCATCTGCATCCAGGGCAACGCCTCGAGCTGCAGCCAGTCCAGCGCCAACGGGGTCAGCTGGTACAGGTGCATCAGCTGCTTGCCGAGCATCGGCACCAGCACCAGGATCAGCAATACCAGCAGCAGGCTGAACAGGGTGAACACCGCCACCACACCCCAGGTACGGGACAGCTTCCAGCGCTCCAGACGATCCACCAGCGGATCGCCCAGATAGGCCAGCAGGATGCCGACCAGAAAGGGCGACAGGATCGGCGTGAGCTGATAAAGCAGCCAGCCACACAGCAGCAATGCCACCAGCCAGGGCCAGCGATTCGATTGGGTGATGGTCATGTTCGATCCCTGAGTCAGGTGGCTTCCGGTAAACAGATTATGTTCGGGCGGCGCCGCCAGGCCCCGGCTGCACGCTGCCAGAAGCGCTCAGCCGGCACCCGGCCGCGGGGCTCACCAGCGATAACGCAACAGCAGGCCTACGTCGGGCTGCAGCAAAGGCTTCTCGCCTTCGGGCAGAGCGCCTTCGTCGGACGGGGCCTCTGTCGTCGCTTGCGCTTCTGGCGCTGGCACTTCGGCAGGCCCCTGCTCCGGTGGCTGGCCTTCTGTCGAAAGCGTATCGACCGGCATTTCTTCAGCTGGCACCTCATGCAGCCGTGCCAGGGCAAGCTGCGCCCGCAGCTGCTCGGGCGAGGCCGACAGGCGATACACCAGGCGATCGCTTTCCACCCGAATCAGTCGCCCCGCCAGCGGTGTCAGCAACTGCTCCAGCTCGGCAAAGCGGCTGACGTCGGCGCTCAGAACCTCCAGGGTAATATCCTCGACCTCACCCGCCGCGACGGTGTAGCGCGGTGCCAGGAACTTGCTCACCGCCAGCATCACGGCATCGGCCAGAGCCTCGTGCGTTTCACCGCTGGCCTTGCCTCGGGTCTGCTCCTCGCCGAGCCAAAGATGCCAGCTGGCCTCCCATTGCGAACCTGTCTGAACGGCGGAGACGGCCAGCAACGCATCGGCATCGTAGCGTTCGGAAGCCTCGCGCAGCGCCTGCGCATCCTGGCCCTGCGCCGCCTCAGCGACGCCGAGCATCTGCTCGCCGAGGTCCGCCAGTGGCAGGCGCAACGGCAACCCGCGATGCTGAGCGGCCACCCGCAGCGCACCGGACTGATCCTGGCCGTCGCCAATCAGGCGCGCGCCCTCACCCGCATCGACCAGCCACCAGCTCAGGATGCTCGGGCGATTGGCGCCCCACAGGGCCAGCCCGGCCCCGCGCAAGCTGCGCTCGGTGGTTTGCGGATCGAAGAACGCCCGGATGCCTTCGTTTTCGTAGGCATAGCGGCTGATCAACTGCTGCGGATTCTTGCGCAGCTCGGCCACTGCCGGCCGCTGGCCCGCCTCGGGGTCGCCGGTCAGGCGCAGCACCAGGGTGTCGAACGCCCGCTGCAGAGCCGCTTCGCGTTCCTCGGGCTGCTGGTCGGCGACCGGTTCGCGTACCTCGTAGAGATTGCTCAGCGGCGCGGCCAGGCTGGGCAGAGCGAAGCAGGCTGCGCACAGCATCAGGAGGCGAGAGATTAGGCGCATGGGGTAGTTCTCACAGGCTGGAACAATTGGCGGATCTGGATTGGACTGCAACAGATCGGCAAATCTCATGAAAGGAAGCGCTATACCTTAAACAGCCGCCCCAATCGCAGCAACCGCCACGCTGCAATGCTGAGCGACATCCCACACTCGGCCGCGGGATGGTCGCTATGCGGCAAGCCTGATAAAATCGCGCGCTTTCCGCAGACCGGTCCGCCGTTCTCCCGGCTTTGAAGCACAGCAGCCGCTTCGGGCCCGGTCGCCCCGCACTCCTTTCACAGGTCCGGACTCTATGAGCAAGCAACCCTCCCTCAGCTACAAGGACGCAGGCGTCGACATCGATGCAGGCGAAGCGCTGGTCGAACGCATCAAGGGCGTCGCCAAACGTACTGCTCGTCCTGAAGTCATGGGCGGCCTGGGCGGCTTCGGCGCGCTCTGCGAAATCCCTGCCGGCTACAAGCAGCCGGTACTGGTTTCCGGCACCGACGGCGTGGGCACCAAGCTGCGCCTGGCGCTGAACCTGAACCGGCATGACAGCATCGGCCAGGATCTGGTCGCCATGTGCGTCAACGACCTGGTGGTGTGCGGCGCCGAGCCGCTGTTCTTCCTCGACTACTACGCCACTGGCAAGCTCAACGTGGATATCGCGGCGACCGTGGTCACTGGCATCGGCGCCGGTTGCGAGTTGGCCGGCTGCTCGCTGGTCGGCGGTGAGACCGCCGAGATGCCCGGTATGTACGAAGGCGAGGACTATGACCTGGCCGGTTTCTGTGTCGGCGTGGTGGAAAAGAGCGAGATCATCGACGGCTCGAAAGTCGCGGCCGGCGATGCACTGATCGCCCTGCCCTCCTCGGGCCCGCATTCCAACGGCTATTCGCTGATCCGCAAGATCATCGAGGTCGCCGGCGCCGATATCGAGAACACTCAGCTCGATGGCAAGCCGCTGACCGAGCTGCTGATGGCGCCGACGCGCATCTACGTCAAGCCACTGCTCAAGCTGATCAAGGACACCGGCGCGGTCAAGGCCATGGCCCATATCACTGGCGGCGGCCTGCTGGACAACATCCCGCGCGTGCTGCCCGAGGGCAGCCAGGCGGTCATCGACATCGCCAGCTGGCAGCGCCCGGCGGTATTCGACTGGCTGCAGCAGCAAGGCAACGTCGACGAGCACGAGATGCATCGCGTGCTCAACTGCGGCGTCGGCATGGTCATCTGCGTCGCACAGGATCAGGTCGAAGCGGTGCTGGCTAACCTGCGCGCCTCCGGCGAAACCCCATGGCTGATCGGCCAGATCGCCACCGCGACCGAGGGCGCCGAGCGCGTCGTGCTGAACAACCTGAAAAGCCACTGATGACCGAACCCTGCAATGTGGTGGTACTGATTTCAGGCTCCGGCAGCAACCTGCAGGCGCTGATCGACAGCCTGAATGAAAGCAATCCCGCCCGCATCCGCGCGGTGATTTCCAACCGCGCCGAGGCCTTCGGGCTGCAACGCGCGCAGGCGGCCGGCATCGACACCCGAGTGATCGATCACAAGCAGTTCGCCGACCGGGACGCCTTCGACGCGGCGTTGATGGAACACATCGATGCCTATGCGCCGCAGCTGGTGGTGCTGGCCGGTTTCATGCGCATCCTCACGCCTGCCTTCGTCCGCCATTACCAGGGGCGCCTGCTCAATATCCACCCGTCCCTGCTGCCCCGGCACAAGGGGCTGGACACCCATCGCCGCGCACTCGAGGCCGGCGACAGCGAGCATGGTTGCAGCGTGCATTTCGTCACCGAAGAGCTCGATGGCGGCCCCGTAGCGATACAGGCGGCCTTCACGGTGCGCCCCGAGGAAGGCCTGGACGCGCTGACCAGCCGGGTGCATGCCGCCGAACACGTAATCTACCCCCTTGCCGTGCGCTGGTTCGCCGAAGGACGCTTGCGCCTCTGCGAACAAGGCGCGATGCTGGACGGCGCCAAGCTGCCGGCCACCGGTCACCTGATCAGAACCTAGGAGTCACTATGCGTCGCACCCTGCTGCTCGCTCTCAGCCTGCTTGCCTTGCCGGTCCAGGCGCTAGAGCTCAAACCTTTCTCCGCCAGCTACACGGCAGACTGGAAGCAGGTGCCCATCAGCGGTACCGCTCAGCGCAGCCTCGAGAAAACCGACGGTGACCTCTGGAGGCTCGATTTCGAGGCTTCGATGCTGGTGGCCAGCCTCAACGAGCGCAGCACCTTCCGTGTCGACGGCGACACCCTGCTGCCGCAGCGCTATCGCCTCAAGCGCAGTGGCCTGGGCAAGGGCAAGAACATCGAGCACAACTTCGACTGGGACGCCAAGCTGGTGACTGGCGAAGATCGCGGCGACCCGGTCAAGCTGCCACTCAACCGCGGCCTGCTGGACAAGTCCACCTACCAGATCGCTCTGCAGGAAGCCGTGGCCGCTGGCGAGAAGAGCATGAGCTACCAGGTGGTCGACGGCGACGAGATCGAGACCTACGACTTCCGCGTGCTGGGCGAAGAACAGGTCAGCACCAAGGCCGGCCAGGTCGACGCGATCAAGGTCGAGCGCGTGCGTGACCCCACCCAGAGCAAGCGCCAGACCATCCTCTGGTTCGCCACCGAATGGGATTACCTGCTGGTTCGCTTGCATCAAGTGGAAAAGGACGGCAAGGAATACCAGATCATGCTCGAAGAGGGCATCGTCGACGGCAAGGCCGTTCGCGGCAACTGAGCCACCCCGGCGCCAGGCGATCTGGCGCCATCCCGCACCACCACGGAACGAACCCGCCGATGCGCCGCCACCCTACCCTGCTGCTCCTTCTGATTCCGCTGATCGCCGGTTGCCAATCGCTTGGCTGGAAAGACGAAGCACCGCCGCGCCCGACCGAGCGCCTGCAAGGCCAGCTCACCGTAATCGACGGGCAGCTGGCGTTTCGCTCCTGCCAAGGCGAGCGTCGGCTGCGCCTGGTCGATTCGATCGATAGCGGACTGCTGGACGATGCACTGGCCCTGGGCAGCGACACCGGCACGCCTCTGTTCACCGATGTCCGCGGCGTGCTACAGCGCCAGAATAACGAAGACCGCATGGAGCTCACACGCCTCTATCGCGTACAGGCCGAGGGTCATGGCTGCGACGCGCCGGACTTCCGACAACTGCTGCTCGCCGCCCACGGCAACGAGCCCGGCTGGAGCCTGCGCGTCACCCGCGAAGGCATGCTGCTCGAACGCATGGATCACTCGCCCCTTGCGCTGCCTTATCTGGAAGAACAGCTTCCCGGCGGCCAGACCCATTTCAGCAGCGAAGCCAATGGCCAGCAGATCGGCCTGTGGGTCGCACCGCAACGTTGCGTGGATGACGCCAGCGGCGCGGTCAGCCACCTGACCGCCGAACTTCGCCTGGGCGACGACGTGCTCCGCGGCTGCGCCTACTACGGTGGCGCTCGCAACGACTGACCACGCAGCATGCAACTGCGCCATACCGACCGCCTTGAAGAATTGCCATGAATGACGACCTGACCCGCCTGCAGCCCTACCCCTTCGAAAAGCTCCGCGCCTTGCTCGCGGGCGTGCAGCCAGCGGAAGACAAGCGCGCCATTGCGCTGTCCATCGGCGAACCCAAGCATCGCTCACCGGAATTCGTGGCGCAGGCGCTGGCCGACAACCTGGACCAGCTGTCGGTCTACCCGACCACCCTCGGCATAGCCGCCTTGCGCGAGGCTATCGCCGGTTGGTGCGAACGCCGTTTCGACCTGCAGCCAGGTGCCCTCGACCCGGCACGCCAGGTACTGCCGGTCAATGGCACGCGCGAAGCGCTGTTCTCCTTCACACAGGCGATGGTCCAGCGCTCGGCCGATGCGCTGGTGCTCAGCCCCAATCCCTTCTATCAGATCTACGAAGGTGCCGCGTTCCTGGCTGGCGCCACCCCGCATTACCTTCCCTGCCTGGCCGAAAATGGTTTCAACCCCGATTTCGATGCCGTGCCGGTGGCCATCTGGCAGCGCACGCAGATTCTGTTCCTCTGCTCGCCCGGCAACCCCACCGGCGCGCTGATCCCGCTGGAAACACTGAAGAAGCTGATCGCCCTGGCCGACGAGCATGATTTCATCATCGCTGCCGACGAGTGCTACAGCGAACTCTACTTCGACGAATCGGCACCCCCGCCCGGACTGCTGAGCGCCTGTGCGGCGCTGGGCCGAAACGATTTCAGACGCTGCGTGGTCTTCCACAGCCTGTCCAAGCGCTCCAACCTGCCAGGCCTGCGCTCCGGATTCGTCGCGGGCGACGCGGACATCCTCGAGGCCTTCCTGCTCTACCGCACCTACCATGGCTGCGCGATGCCGGTGCAGACGCAGCTGGCGAGCATCGCGGCCTGGAACGACGAGGAACATGTACAGGCCAACCGCAAGCTGTACCGGCAGAAATTCGATGCAGTGCTCGAGATTCTCGCGCCGGTCATGAACGTGGAGCGCCCCGATGGCGGCTTCTACCTGTGGCCGGAAACGCCGGTGGATGACCAGCGATTCACCCGCGAACTCTTCGCCCGCGAGCACGTCACCGTGGTGCCGGGCTCCTATCTTTCGCGTGACGTCGACGGATTCAATCCCGGTGCCAACCGCGTGCGCCTGGCGCTGGTGGCTCCGCTGGAGGATTGCATCGAGGCGGCGCAGCGGATTCGCTCGTTCGTGACGGATTTGTAGCGCTGCGATAGCAGGCGCGCGTTGTGCCAACTTCAACGGTGCCCCTCTCCCCAGCGGGGGGCAGTTCGAGCCGTTGCCAAGCACAGCGTTAAACCCCTCTCCCCCTTTGGGAGAGGGCCAGGGTGAGGGGTAGCGATCCCACTACCAAGTCCAAAATATTCGGCCCACGCAGCTCAAGCCACCCCCGGCGGAATTCCGTCCTTGCCGTAATCGCGCAGCTTCTCCAGATTTTCCGGCTTCATGTGCTCAGGAATGTCCGCCTTTTCCGGCTCGCGCTCATCCTCGCGACAATCCTCGTCAGCGCGTTTGTCTGGCTCGTTCATGGTTCACCTCTCAGATCGCATGCTCTTCCCAGATCAGCTCGGCCTCGTCACTGATCTCTACCACCTTGGTCAGGGCCGCATCGGCCGCCACCTCGGCTTCGGAGGCCAGATCGTAACGGCGGCCATCGGCGACCTTGAAGATGTGCAGCGACTCATCGCCATCGCGGCGCTTGACAGCGATCACCGCCTCGAACGCATCCTCCGCCGGAACGGCGGATGAAATCGCCTCGAACTTCTCGAAATGCTTGCGTGCCATATCTCGCCTCTCATCGTTTCGGCTGTCATCAATGGACAACGTGACGGCGGAAAGATCGTATGGCGCACAAGAAGCGACCTGGCCTGAACCCAGTCCCTCGAACGCACTCACAATGCCATGAACCCGAAGGAGAGCCCTCATGTCCATGAACGACGTTTATGCAGCAACCGAACCCGGACGTGCCGAGGTCGATGCGCTGCAAGGTCTGACGTTGCTGGAGTTCGGCGCACCCTGGTGCGGCCACTGCCGCGCCGCACAGCCGTCGCTGGCCAAGGTGCTGGCGGATCGTGATGACGTCCGTCACCTGAAGATCGAAGACGGGCCGGGCCGGCCGCTGGGCCGTTCGTTCCGGGTCAAGCTCTGGCCGACGCTGATTCTGTTGCGCCAAGGGGAAGAGCTGGCACGGCTGGTCCGTCCGACGAATGCAGATGACATCCGGCAAGCGCTCGACCATGCGTCCGACAACCATGGCGTCGACATGGCATAATTCGCCACCCTGTGGCCTGAGAAAAGAAAATCCGTTTATGCCTCACCCAACCCAAGGACTCCGTCTCTACGGCATCAAGGCCTGTGACACCATGAAGAAGGCCCGTACCTGGCTCGATCAGCAGGGGCTGAGCTATGACTTTCATGACTACAAGAGCGCCGGCATCGACCGCGCCCATCTGGAAGCCTGGTGCGACGAACACGGCTGGCAGACAGTCCTCAACCGTGCAGGCACCACGTTTCGCAAACTCGACGACGCCCAGAAGGCCGATCTCGACCAGGCCAAGGCCATCGAACTGATGCTGGCCCAGCCTTCGATGATCAAGCGTCCCGTGCTCGATCTCGGCGACAGAACGCTGATCGGCTTCAAGCCCGACGTCTACGCGGCCGAACTGGCCACCAAGAACTGATTGCCGCTCGCTACGGCGAGCGTGACCAAGACAAGGATTTCCATGAACACGACCTTATTCAGCCTGGCCTTCGGTGTCGGCACCCAGAACCGCCAGGGCAACTGGCTCGAAGTCTTCTACGCACAGCCCCTGTTGCAGCCAAACGCAGAGCTGGTCGCGGCCATCGCGCCGCTGCTCGGCTACCAGGGCGGCAACCAGGCGATCGCCATCAACACCACCCAGGCGGCGCAACTGGCTGATGCCATCAAGCAGTTGGATGCCACACAGCACGCGCTGTTGACCCGCCTCGCGGAAAGCCAGCGCCCGCTGGTCGTCACCCTGCTGGCCGAAGACGCCGCACCGACGTCCACGCCCGAGGCCTACCTCAAGCTGCACCTGCTGTCCCATCGCCTGGTCAAGCCGCACGGCGTGAACCTCTCCGGCATCTTCCCGCTGCTGCCCAACGTCGCCTGGACCAACCAGGGCGCCGTGGACCTGGCCGAGCTGGCCGAGCGCCAACTGGAAGCGCGTCTGAAGGGCTACCTGCTGGAAGTCAACTCGATCGACAAGTTTCCCAAGATGGCCGACTACGTGGTGCCTACCGGCGTACGCATCGCCGACAGTGCGCGCATTCGCCTGGGCGCCTACATCGGCGAAGGCACCACGGTGATGCACGAAGGCTTCGTCAACTTCAACGCCGGCACCGAAGGCCCCGGCATGATCGAAGGGCGCGTCTCGGCGGGCGTCTTCGTCGGCAAGGGCTCGGACCTCGGCGGCGGCTGCTCCACCATGGGCACGCTGTCCGGTGGCGGCAACATCGTCATTTCCGTCGGTGAAGGCTGCCTGATCGGCGCTAACGCCGGTATCGGCATCCCGCTGGGCGACCGCAATACCGTCGAATCCGGTCTGTACATCACGGCCGGCACCAAGGTGAACCTGCTAGACGAACAGGGCGAGCTGGTCAAGGTGATCAAGGCGCGCGAACTGGCCGGCCAGAGCGACCTGCTGTTCCGTCGCAACTCGCTGAGCGGCGCCGTGGAGTGCAAGACCCACAAATCCGCGATCGAACTGAACGAGGCGCTGCACGCGCACAACTAAGAAGCCGATCAAAAGCGCTGGAGGCTGGAGGCGAAACGAAGAGCGCGCTGTGGCGTTCTCGTCCAGCCTTCAGCCTCCAGCGGCTTTCAAACTCCGAGCCGAAGGGTCGAACGATGTCTCTGGTATCTCCCTGGCGTTCCGATTTCCCTGCCCTGGCGATTCTCGAAGCCCAGGGCCAGACCTATCTCGACAGCGCCGCGACCGCGCAGAAGCCTCAGGCGCTGATCGATGCGCTGACCGGCTACTACACCTGCGGCACCGCCAATGTGCACCGCGCCCAGCACCAGGCGGCCGAACGCGCCACGCGGGCGTTCGAGAACTCACGGATCAAGGTGGCTCACTGGCTGAATGCCCAGAGCCCGACCGAGATCGTCTTCACCCATGGCGCCACCGAGGCGCTGAACCTGCTGGCCTACGGGCTCGAACATCGGGTGCGCCCGGATGACGAGATCGTCGTCAGCGCCCTCGAACACCACGCCAACCTGTTGCCCTGGCAGCAACTGGCCCGGCGACGTGGCGCCAGGCTGGTGGTATTGCCGCTGGACGAACAGGGCCTGATCGACCTGGATGCCGCCGCCCGGCTTATCGGCCCGCGCACGCGCCTGCTCGCCGTCAGCCAGCTGTCCAACGTGCTGGGCGCCTGGCAGCCGCTGGCGCAGCTGTTGCCGCTGGCCAAGGCCCAGGGCGCGCTGACCGTCGTCGACGGCGCCCAGGGCGTGGTGCATGGCCGCCACGACATGCAGGCACTGGCCTGCGACTTCTACGTGCTGTCCAGCCACAAGCTCTACGGACCAGAAGGCGTCGGCGCGCTCTACGGCCGTGGCGAATCCCTGCTCGAACTCCATCACTGGCAGTTCGGCGGCGAGATGGTCCGGGTGGCCGATTTCCAGAGCGCGGAGTTCCATGCCGCGCCGCTGGGTTTCGAGGCCGGCACGCCACCCATCGGTGCGGTGATCGGCCTTGGCGCGACCCTGGACTACCTGGCGAAACTGGACGGTGCGGCCGTCACCGCCCATGAGCAGGTCCTGCACATGAAGTTGCTGGCGGGGTTGGCCGTTCGTCCTAGCGTGCAGGTACTGGGCAAGCCGCAGGTGGCGCTGGCCAGTTTCCGCGTCGAAGGCGTGCACCATGGCGACCTCGCGCACCTGCTTACCGAGCAGGGCATCGCCATCCGCAGCGGGACGCATTGCGCGCAGCCGCTGATGAAGTCCCTCGGCGTTGACGGCGCGATTCGCGTCTCGCTGGGACTGTACAACGACGGCACCGACCTGGAGCGCTTCTTCGCGGCCCTGGACCAGTCGCTGGAGCTGCTCCGATGAGCACCTTGCCCGCCCCTGCCAGCGAAGCCCTGCAGGCGTTCCAGCAGGCGGCCGGCTGGGAGCAACGGGCGCGCCTGCTGATGCAGTGGGGCGATCGGCTCGAACCGCTCAGCGAACTCGAGCGCAACGAGGACAATCAGGTGGCAGGCTGTGAAAGCAGGCTGTGGTTGATCGGCGAACGCCAGGGGGATCGCTGGCATTTTCGCGGCACCAGCGAAGCGCGCCTGCTGCGCGGGCTGCTCGCCGTCCTGCTGGTGCGGGTCAACGGGCTGGACGCTACCGAGCTGCAACGGCTCGACGTCGTGCAATGGTTCGAGCAGCTCGGCCTCTCGCGGCAGCTGTCGCCCTCGCGCAGCAATGGCATGAATGCTGTGCTGGCGCGTATGCGCGAATTGAGTCGGCACACGCCCTAACAGGCCGTTGAAAAACTATCTGCGTTGCCATTACTGCGTTAAAAACAGGCTCGGAGTGCTCATTTACAACTCGTAAACTCCGCGTCCTCGCCTGTTTTTGCCCTGCACTGGCTGCCTCGCCTACGTTTTTCAAGCGCCTGCCAACGGCTATTCGGCAGTACGCCAGGGAAACCAGCGCGGCGTGTGCCGGCAGTAATCGCGGTACTGCTCGCCGAATACCGATTCCAGATAAGGCTCTTCGTAACGGGCGATGTACAACGCGGCGAAACGGCTCCAGATCGCCAGCCACAGCGCCAGCAGCGGCGAGCTGTAGACCAGCATCAGACCGACCAGCACGAAGGTGCCCGACCACATCATCGGATGCCTGACCCAGGCGTACGGGCCGCTACGCAGCAGACTCTTCGGCCCGACAAAGGGGCTGACCGTCTCTTTGCCATGGCGATACATCATCAGCGCACAAACGACCGCCAGCAGCCCGCCCAGGTTCATCAGGGTGACGCCGGCATATTTCAGAACGGCCAGGCGCGGCAGTTCGATGCTCAGTTGCTGTTCCAGTTGCAGCAGGTAACGCGGGAACACGTAAAGCACGCCGAACGGGCCGACGATCAGATAGATCAGCGTATCGATTCTGCCGAGCAGCTTTTTCACGTCGTAGGGCGTCCGATCTTCTCCAGGAATCTGAAGACAACAAGCGCAACGGCCAGGTTCGTCCTCGATTGCCGCAGCGGCTTCAGGGCTTGCCGGCCGCGACGCGCTCCGCGGGCCGCCGTGCGCCTGCCACCAGCTTGTCCACCGCACGCGCCGCCGCCACCATGCCGAAGCTGGCGGTGACCATCATCGCCGCACCGAAACCGCCGGCGCAGTCGAGCTTCACCCCTTCACCGACGAAGCTCTTGCTCTGGCAGACGCCGCCATCGGGTTTGGGATAGCGCAGCTGCTCGGTGGAAAACACGCAGGGCACGCTGTAGGTGCGACCCGGCGTGCGCGAGAAGTTGTACTCGCGACGCAGCAGCGAGCGCACCTTAGCCGCCAGCGGGTCGTTGAAGGTCTTGTTCAGATCGGTAACCTGGATCTGCGTCGGGTCCACCTGCCCACCGGCGCCGCCGGTGGCGATGATCTGGATCTTGCGCCGCTTGCACCAGGCGATCAACGCGGCCTTGGCCGGCACGCTGTCGATGCAGTCGATGACGCAATCCAGCTGCTCGGTGATGTATTCGGCCATGGTTTCCCGGGTGACGAAATCGGCCACCGCATGCACCACGCAGGCCGGGTTAATGGCGCGGATACGCGCCGCCATCTCGTCCACCTTGGGCTTGCCCACCGCGCCCTCCAGCGCATGGATCTGGCGGTTGGTGTTGGTGATGCAGACATCGTCCAGATCGAACAGGCTGATCTCGCCGACGCCGCTGCGCGCCAGCGCCTCGGCCGCCCAGGAACCGACCCCGCCGATGCCGACCACGGCGACATGCGCCGCTGCCAGCCGTTCGAGCCCGGCCCGGCCATACAGACGGGCAATGCCGCCGAAACGCTGATCTTCGCTAGACATACCGACCTCTGAAAAACGTCCGCCGATTATAGGACCTGCGGCTGGCAAGGTTCACCTGCCCGACCACACAGCAAACGACCTCAACGAAGACAACCAGGCGCTTTTCGGCGCTCCTGGCGGCCTTTTTTAATTTACTATGGCGCCCTTTACCGCCCTACCGGAGCCCCGATGACCGCCCCTGCCCTGTCGCCCACCCTGGAACTCGCCTGCGAGTTGATCAATCGGCCATCGGTGACCCCGCTGGACGAGGGCTGCCAGCAGTTGATGAGCGAACGTCTCGCCGCCTGCGGCTTCGCCATCGAGCCGATGCACTTCGAAGACGTGGAGAACTTCTGGGCGATTCGCGGCAGTGAAGGCCCGGTGCTGTGCTTCGCCGGCCACACCGACGTGGTGCCCACTGGTCCTGTGCAGGCTTGGCAGAATCCCCCTTTCGCGGCACGCATCGACGAGCACGGCATGCTCCACGGGCGCGGTGCGGCGGACATGAAGGGCAGCCTGGCGTCGATGATCATCGCGGTGGAGCGTTTTACCGCCGACCATCCGCAGCACAAGGGACAGATCGCCTTTCTCATCACCAGCGACGAAGAAGGCCCGGCGCACCACGGCACCAAGGCGGTGGTCGAGCGCCTGCGCGAGCGGGGTCAGCGGCTGGACTGGTGCATCGTCGGCGAGCCTTCGAGTACGGCCCTGGTGGGCGACGTGGTGAAGAACGGCCGGCGCGGCTCGCTCGGTGGCACCCTCACAGTTCGTGGCCAGCAAGGCCACGTGGCCTATCCGCACCTGGCGAAGAACCCGATTCACCTGGCGGCGCCGGCGCTGGCCGAACTGGCCGCCGAGCACTGGGACGACGGCAACGCCTTCTTCCCGCCGACCAGCTTCCAGATTTCCAACCTCAACTCCGGCACTGGCGCCACCAACGTCATCCCCGGCACGCTGGAGGCGGTGTTCAACTTCCGTTTCTCCACTGAATCCACCGTCGAAGGCCTGCAGCAGCGCACCGCATCGATCCTCGACAAGCACGGCCTGGACTGGCACGTCGACTGGGCGCTGTCCGGCCTGCCCTTCCTGACCGAGCCGGGCGAACTGCTCGACGGCGTCGCCGCGGCCATCCGCAGCGTGACCGGGCGCGAAACCACGCCCTCCACCAGCGGTGGAACATCCGACGGGCGCTTCATCGCCACCCTCGGCACCCAGGTGGTGGAGCTCGGCCCGGTCAACGCCACGATTCATCAGGTCGACGAACACATCCTCGCCAGCGACCTCGATCTGCTGACCGAAATCTACTACCAGACCCTGGTCAATCTGCTCGCATGCTGACCTGCCCCATCTGCCAGGCACCGCTGCAAACGGTGGACAATGGCGTCGCCTGCCCGGCCAACCACCGCTTCGACCGTGCGCGCCAGGGCTACCTCAATCTGCTGCCGGTGCAGCACAAGAACAGCCGCGACCCCGGTGATAACCAGGCCATGGTCGAGGCGCGCCGACGCTTTCTCGACGGCGGCCACTACGCGCCGCTGGCCGAGCGCCTGGCGCAGCTGGCCGCCGAACGTACGCCGGCGCGCTGGCTGGATATCGGCTGCGGCGAGGGCTACTACACCGCTCAGATCGCCCGGGCCCTGCCATCCGCCGAAGGCTACGCGCTGGATATCTCCCGCGAAGCGGTCAAGCGCGCCTGCAAGCGCGCGCCGCAGCTGGAATGGCTGGTGGCGAGCATGGCCCGTGTGCCGCTGGCCGATGCCAGCTGCGACCTGCTGGCCAGCGTCTTCAGCCCGCTGGACTGGACCGAAGCCCGACGCCTGCTCGCACCCGGCGGCGGCCTTCTGCGCATGGGGCCGACCCGCGAACATCTGTGGGAGCTGCGCGCCCGGCTGTATGACGAAGTACGGGATTACGACGACGAAAAACACCTGTCGCTGATTCCCGAAGGCATGCACCTGGCCCACAGCGAAACCCTCGGCTACGAGCTGCAACTCGACGATCCCCAGGCCCGCGCCGACCTGCTCGCCATGACGCCCCACGGCTGGCGCGCCAGTGCCGAACGCCGCGCCGCGGTCATCGACGCGCCACTGCGCGTGCGCGTTGCGATACGCTACGACTGGATTCAGCGCGATCAGTAACTCCTTCACACAAGGCACCGCCATGCGCCAACCGGATATCGAGATCTACCTCAGGGACGCCAGCCAGCAGGCCGTCACCGATTGGCTCACCCAAGCCATAGGCCCCTGCTCGCCCTGGCAGCAGAAGGGCAAGACATTCAAGTGCCAGGCCGGCAAGATTCCAGTGACCTGGCTGCCGAAAGCCGTCGGCAAATGGCACAGCCTGCTGCTGGACAGCGACGCCACGCCCTGGGAAGACGACATCGCCTGCGCCCGCGCCGCCTTCGCCGCGCTTGGTGTGGAAATCCGCTGCGCGCCCGGCGGCTGGCAGGAAGAGGAAGCCGAGGAAGACGCCGACCGCTGGATCAGCATCAGCGAACGTGGCGAAGAAGAGATCATATGGCGTACGGATTGAGCGCTGTTTTGCTTTGCGGGAGATGCTGCTTAGCTTGTGGCGGGCCTTGAAGCCCTCTTCGCCGCGCGCCTCCCACAAAGGCGGGGCGGTGCCCACTGCGGCTTTCGTGGGGCCCCGACCTCGGGGCGAAGTTTTTGACCTTCGCTAACGAAAAGCCCGCCATTCGGCGGGCTTTTTTGTTACGGCAGAATCAGAGTCCCGCCACATCCTCGGCCTGCAGGCCCTTCTGGCCCTGGGTCACCGAGAATTCCACCTGCTGACCTTCGGCCAGCGAACGGTGGCCTTCACCACGAATCGCCTGGTAATGCACGAACACGTCCGCGCCGCTACCACGCTGAATGAATCCATAACCCTTGGCATCGTTGAACCATTTGACGGTTCCGGTCTCGCGCTCAGCCATTTGCTTCTCCAACTCTTCTTGTTATGACTTTCAGGTTCGATCAGGCCAACCCGTTCGAGGGTCGGCCCGACTCGCGACAATGTACCCGAGCCCACCGGAAAAATCGCCAGCCGATTCCGCCGTCATATCATCGAGCTCGGAGACGATCACGCCGGCCGGCGGCGCCGCCAGAACCACAGCCCCAGCACACCTATTGTCAGCAACAACGGCACCAGCGCGATATTGAGGAATTTCAGGGTGCGTCCCAACGCTTCGATATCGGCATTGAGCTGGTAGCGCACCTCGCGCAGCTCCTTGCGAATCCGCAGCTTCTCCTGCATGTAACCCTGCAGCGCGGCCTGCTGTTCGGCCGTCAGTTCCAGGGCCTGCTCGGGATCGGGGCTCTGCAGTTCGGCCAGCTGCGCCTCGGTCTCGGCCAGACGGCGTTGCAACACCTCCTCCGTCTCGCGGAAGCGATTCTCGGCCTGACGCTGCAGCTCCTCCACCACCACGAACGGGCGGGCGAAACGACCACGCGAGCGCACGCTGATCAGCGCATCGCTACCGGACAGATTGTCCAGCGCGTTGATGACGAAGCTGCCGTTGTCCGCCCACGGCTGCGGGAAGCGCTGGCCGAAGAAATCCTGCACCTGTACCCACATGCGATCGCTCAGCAGGTCCGTGTCGGCCACCACGATGATGTTGATGCTGTCGCTTTCCTTGAGGCCATCCTTGCGGCCTTCGATGCCGTTCGGATACGCCGATTGCGCCGGCCCCTGAATACGCGCCGCCAGCGTGTAGCGCTCGCCGGTAGGCTCCAGGCCTCGCAGCAATTCCTCGGGATTCTGCAGCGCGGCAAAACGCCCCGCCTCGATCGGCATGGCATAACCGGAACTCTGCAACAGCGGCGTGAAGCGCGTGCTGGCGCCCTCCAGCGGCTCGAGCAAGCCGGTGGTGGCCATGGTCAGACTCTCCAGCGAGGCCGTGGTGACGTCTTCGGCATCCAGCGCCTGCTGCGGCAGGCTCAACCAACCGGGATGGCGCACCGCCCTGCGCTCGGGGCCTATGCCCACGGACATCGCGTAGGAAGCATCCGCCACCACCTGATCGGCGGGCATGCGCAGCCCCCAGGCCTTGAACAGCGGCTCCAGCTCCGAGGCCTTTTCCTCGGCAAAACCTCCCGGCCCCATCATCGAGCCCGGATCGGCTTCGCTGAACGGATCGACGAACACCAGCACCTTGCCGCCACGCATCACGAACTGGTCGACCGCATACAGCGTCTGCTCCGGCAACTGCTTGGGATGCACCAGCATCAGCACCGAGACATTGGTCGGAATCATGTCGATATCGTGCTTGAGGCTTTCGATATGGAACAGCTGGCGGATGTCCTCGAGCACCATCCACGGCGGCGTCGCCTGTTGAGTGCGCATGTCGAAGCCGCCATTGATCTGCAGCCCCGACAGCACCCCCACCACCGGCAGCTGTGCCGTCGCCAAACTCTGCACCAGGCGACTGACCTCGTACTCGAGGAACTCCTCCTGATCCAGCGGGAAGAACGGAATGGTCTGGGTATGGCCCTCGGCATTGGTGCCGGCGAGGCCGAAATAGACCTTGTCGCCGCCGCGATCCAGGGGCACCGCCTGCAGGCCGAGCTCTGCGGCACGGTCCTCTTCCTCGGAGAACGGCTGCGGGTCGATCACCTGCAGCTTGAGCTTGCCACCGGCCGCCCGCTCGTAGGCCCGCAGCAGCTCCTCGACCCGCCGCGCATAATTGCGCAGCGCCACCAGGTCCCGAACGGCCCCATCGGAATAGAAGAACTGCAGCTCGATGGGCGACTCCAGCTCCTCGAGAATGCGCTCGGTGCCCTCGGAAATGGTGTAGAGCTTCTGCTCGGTCAGATCCAGCCGGGCATTGGTGAACAGCAGGCCGGAGACGACATTGAAGACCAGGAACGCCAGCGCGATTAGCAGCAGCCCGGCACCCGAATAAATCACTCGTTTCATGTGGGCTCCCTTATGCCGCTTTCTTCAGATCGACGACCACCGCGGTGGCCGCCAGCCAGGCGACGATCAGCGTGACGAAATACAGCAGGTCGCGCAGGTCGATCACACCCTTGCTGAGCGCGTCGAAACGGATCAGGAAACTCAGCGAAGCCACCGCATCCACCAGCCACTGCGGGGCCCAGGCAAAGGCATCGAGCACCATCGGCAGGCCGCTGGCGATGAACAGGAAGCACACGCTGACCGCCAGGATGAAGGCGATCACCTGGTTCTTCGCCAGCGCCGACATGCACGAGCCGATGGCCAGGAAGGCGCCCGCCAGCAGCCAGCTGCCGAAGTAACCGGCGAGAATCGCGCCATTATCCGGCTCGCCCAGGTAGTTGACGGTGATCACCATCGGAAAGGTCAGCACCAAGGCGATTCCGGCGAATACCCAGGCGGCGAGGAACTTGCCCGTTACCGCCTCGAAACGGGTGATCGGCAGCGTCATCAGCAACTCGATGGAGCCGGATTTGCGTTCCTCTGCCCACAACCGCATGGCGATGGCGGGAATCAGGAACAGGTACAGCCAGGTATGGAAGCTGAAGAACGGCACCAGATCCGCCTGGCCGCGCTCGTAGAAGCCACCCAGGTAGAAGGTGAACACCCCCGAGAGCACCAAGAAGATCAGGATGAACACATAGGCCAGCGGCGTGGCGAAGTAACTGCCCAGCTCGCGTTTGAAAATCACCGGCAACTGGCTCATAGCGCCTCCCCGCGAGTCAGGTTACGGAATACCTCATCCAGCCGGCCACGCTCCACGTCCAGCTCCTTCACCACCCAGCCGCGCTGAGCGACCAGCGCATTGACCTGCGGGAAGATCACCTGCCCCGGCTGCGCCAGTACGGTCAGGCTGCTCTCGGCTTGATTGACCTCGACCCCCGCCACGCCCGGCAATGCGGCCAGCGCGACATCGTCCAGCGGCTCGTCGCTGATCAGCGTCACCGCCTGGTGATACTTCGAGCGGCTCTCCAGCTCCAGCGGCGTGCCGTCGGCCACCAGCCGACCGCTGGCGATGATCAACGCACGGGTGCACACCGCCGTGACCTCTTCGAGGATATGCGTGGAGATGATCACGATCTTGTCCTGGGCCAGTCCCTGGATCAGCTCACGCACCTGATGCTTCTGGTTGGGGTCCAGGCCATCGGTGGGCTCATCGAGAATCAGCACCCGAGGATCATGCAGAATCGCCTGCGCCAACCCGACCCGACGCTTGAAGCCCTTGGACAAGGTCTCGATGGACTGCCCCAGCACCTTCTCCAGCTCCACCTGGGCCGCGGCGGTCGCCACGCGCTGCTTCTTCTCCGCGCCGCGATAGCCGCGCACCTCGGCGATGAATTCGAGAAAGCCGCGCACCGTCATATCGCCATAACAGGGCGCGCCCTCGGGCAGATAACCGATCTGCCGCTGGGCTTGCAGCGTCTGGGTCTGGATGTCGCAACCGAAGATGCTCGCCGTACCGGAAGTCGGCGCGAGAAAACCGGTGAGCATCTTCATCGTGGTGGACTTGCCGGCGCCATTGGGGCCGAGAAAGCCCAGCACCTCGCCAGGCTGGACGCTGAATGACAACGCGTCCACGGCCGTGTGCTGGGCAAATCGTTTGGTCAGATTCTTGAGCTCGATCATTGGCCTCTCATCCATGGATCAGCCGACGCGCATGCATGCGCCGCGCACCCGGCCTGCAAAAAATGCCGGCGGCACTATATGAAGAGCCGCGCGGCGATTGCAACGGCCAGGATGAGAAGAGAAATTAACGGAAGATTGCAGGACATGAGCGAATCGCAGTCGCGAACTATCGATCCAGAGGACTCAGCACCGACAGTCCGCCACGATTGAGCACATGGGTATAGATCATCGTGGTTTTCACATCGGAATGTCCGAGCAGTTCCTGGACCGTGCGAATATCCTGCCCACTCTCTAGCAGATGTGTCGCAAAACTGTGCCGCAAGGTATGTGGCGTGGCCGGCTTGACGATACTCGCACCCCTGACCGCACGCTTGAACGCACGTTGAATGCGCTTCTCATCCAGATGATGACGCCGGACCACACCGGACCTGGGGTCGACGGAAAGCCCGGATGCCGGAAAAACATACTGCCAGCCCCACTCTTTCGGCGCTTTCGGATACTTGCGAGCCAACGCGAAAGGAAGCCAGACATCGCCTCGCCCCTGCTCGCGCTCCGAATCATGGATAGCCTTCACCACGGCCAAATGCCGCCGCAGCGGCTGCACCAGACTGCGAGGCAACATGGTGACGCGATCCTTCATGCCCTTGCCGTCGCGGATCAGAATCTCGTGCCGGGAAAAATCCACATCCTTGACGCGCAAACGCAACGCTTCCATCAGTCGCATACCGGTCCCATATAGCAGGCTGCACACTAACCAAGGTTCGCTCTCAAGCTGCGCCAGGGCTGAACGCACTTCTTCAACGGTCAGAACCACGGGCAAACGTTGTGGTTTCTTGGCTCGCACAACGTCGGCGAGCCAGGGCAAATCGATTGACAGTACTTCTTTATAAAGAAACAACAGAGCCGACAATGCCTGGTTCTGCGTGGATGCCGATACATTACGTGCTACAGCGAGCTCAGTAAGAAAGGCCTCGATTTCTTGAGCGCCCATCTCCTGCGGGTGGCGATACTGATGAAAACGAATAAAACGCTTTACCCATTCACAATAGACGCGCTCAGTACGAATGGAGTAGTGTTTGAGCCGAATGCGCTCACGCATCTGATCGAGCAAGCGAGGCTTTCCGTCCATGGTGCATACCCTCCCAAACAGGTCGTCCTGACCCGGAAAGCAGCAGCCTAGACAAGGAATAGGAAAATGACAAGGAAGATTATCCACCAGTCCCGCTCGGGGAGTTATGCACCACTTGGTGTCTATTTATAGTTAGCACCCAGAATGGAGACCTCGTGTTTAGCAAAACTGACATTCGCGAATTAATTATTAAGCTAGGCAGAAGGTGGTTTTTTCCAGACTTCTCCAACAAGATCACTTGGGCGATCATCAGCCTAGGCGCGGGTGTTGTTCTGACTCCAACACCGTTGAAACTAATTCTCTATAACTGGCTAGTTGATACCTTTAATCTGAATTCAGGCAATCATTTTTTGCTTGCAGAGTTAAGCTCTGGCGCTGCTGATTACTGGACTGGCTTTGCCTTAATTACATCTGCCTTTGCTCACAATATTTTCAGCAAATGGCTTCAGCTGAACCATGAAAAACTAAGCAGTGAAGATATAATAGCCATTATAGAGGCGGATAAAGTCTTATATAAAAAATTTATTGAAACGATCCCATCTGGATCACGCTCAATACACTTACTCCAGTCACATGACTTTGGAAATTCATTTAATCTTGAGTCACTAAACGAAATAGATAACTTTGTATCCGAATGGAATTACGCAGAATCAAAATTTCTAAACGAAGAATTAGAAAATCTGCGTGACGCTCTATGGCAAAAAAGCAATGAGTTCAGTTGGTTACTCGCCAAAAAGTCCGCACCAACCGCTGGTGGTCGTCTTCAGAGCGTTGTACCAGATCAACATCGTAACGATTGGAACTGGCCAAAATGGGTGGATGATGATGTAAAAGCCGTAAATTCAATGGCCTCAGAAGTCGTTGAACTTCATCAAAAATTCATTGCCACGGCAAAGCGCGTACTGCGGTGCTAACAACTGGTTCAAACCGCTCGCTGCGCTCACTGGGACGGGCTAAAGCCCGCCCCTTAACCAAACGTTAGGTATCCCAATGAACCAGGCCTCATCTGCAAAACTCCTAATCATACGCTTATTAAAAATAGCCTCTCCGCTATGGCTTCCACTTCTTTCAGCCATAGTCGCAGGGCATATACAAAAGATTTTCGGCCCCCTATCCAGAATAGAAACAAACTGGCTATTTTATATATTCGTAGCACTGCCTGTTATTTTTTCATTTATCTGGGGAAATATTGCAATAACAAAATTTCCGAACCTCAGGACTCTTGACAAATTTCTCGCATGCACCTGCTATTCATTCGTTGCATTTTTTGTACTATTTTTTGCAGGCTGGGGCGCGCTAATGCACTTACATATTTGAGCCTATCCTAACAACTGGTTCAAGTCGTTCGCTTCGCTCACTCGGGACCGGCTAAAGCCGGCCCCTTAACCAAAGGTTAGGGCAAAGCCAAAAATCGAAATCATACTTATGATCGAAAAAATTGGATTAATACTGATTGGCGTAATAATTAGCGGAATTGGCTACCTGATTAAGCGAAGAATCGAGAGTAAGCCTCAAATCGAATCCCTCGACAAGCATAAGAAACTGCTTGATATACACAAGCAAATGAATGAACAAGGCATAGATATTGAAGGGCTCCGGGAACTAGAGGCAAAGCTAACCGGAAAAGCCGCAGCTATTCAGAGCAAAGCAATAATTTTGCAATCAGAGTCAATACCGCTTATAGGCGAAATTCAGTCGGAAGACCTGACGCAGACAGAGTTAAACTCCCGAGCAGCGCAGAGTTTTGAAAAGGCAAAGATTAAAATGCAGGAAGCACTTGCCGGAATAGACAGCCGAGTGGGCGATTTTGAAAGTCAATCACTTATGCATAGTCAGACAGAGTGGGAGCGCTACAGTGTAAGCCAGGCTGAAGCTGCAGCTGCTAGCTACCGAGATGGCAGTATTTATCCCCTGATATATTTCTCAGAGCTAGAGTCGTTAACCAATGAAAGAACTGCACGACTACAAGCCGAACTTGATGAGCTTATTAGGCTTGGCAACTAATGCCCTAACAAGTGGTTCAAGTCGCTCGCTTCGCTCACTGCGGGACCGGCTAAAGCCGGCCCCTTAACCAAACGTTATATTTAGTCTTGGCACATCAATACAGGAAGAAAAATGGACAGGGAAGAAATCAAGCAGATAATTTCCGAGCTACATAAAGAAAATTTACCCTCGGCCGTTTATCGACAAAAACTTCAAGAGCTTTTTAAGTTTCGCTCTATGCTTGAGTTTGACCATCCTTGGCTTCCAGAAGTTAACAATACTATAACCAACTGCCAGAATTTCTTAAAAATTAAAATCCATGAAGAACAGACATCCATACCCGCACTAATAAAAAGAAGTTTAATTACAGAAACCCTTAAGTTTATGGTCCCATTCATCCTTGGGTTCGCGGTTGCATTTTACGGAATCCCAAATTTCACAAAAGAGAACGCATCAACGAGCGTAGAAAAACGGCCTGAAACAACATCGCAGTCCCAGTAAAAATATAACAACTGGTTCAAACCGTTCGCTTCGCTCACTGGGACGGGCTAAAGCCCGCCCCTTAACCAAACGTTATGTTTCATTAGGAGAGTTCTGTGCATAAGCAAGCATATGATGCAAACGGAAGTCACATCGGAACATTTGATGGTGAGTTCCTTTACAACATGTCTGGAAAAATAGCGCTACGCGTAGATGGCGATGAAGTCTATACGACAGAAATCCCAAACAAATACATTGGAGTGTACGAAAATAACGAAGCCAGAAAATTAGATGGCTCGCTATTATTTTGCGCAGAAGAATAGGCCACCAACCGCCAAGGAATTCCATGACAGTCATAACCAAGAAAGACGAAAAAATCGCTGCCACGGCTGCAGCATTGGGAGAAAATTTCTCGCCAGATGAATTCGTTGAAAAATTCAAAGAATTGCACCCAAAAGACTGGGAGAAAATCGAGAGAAACTTCCGCAAGCATGAGCGAGACACCAAGCCTGGGAAAAGCCACCCCATGCCAGAGCCTGTTCAATACATTAAAAATGCTCTTAACGTTTGGGCGGGCAAACGTAAATGAAACATAACAAGTCGCTCAACACCGCTCACTTCGTTCGCTGGACTCGCAAAAGCTGCGCTTTTGCTCGCCTGTTAGCTTAATCGTTATGTACTCATCTGGCACTGGAGCAGCCTTTGAAAATCTATTACGTCGACGCTGAAAACATCGGCCTCAGCATGCTGGATGAACTAACGATTTCCATCCTCGATAGAGTTTTCGTTTTCACAAATTCAGAAAACCTAAAATCTGCCTGCAGTAACGCCTTATTAACCTGCGTAAGTGGCTATCCATCGGGGCAAAATCAAGCAGATTTCTACATAATCGCTCATCTATCTAACGTCTTATCTCATCTCTCAAAAGCTGAGAAAAAAGCAATAGAATTCAACCTTTGCTCCAGAGACCAAAATCTTTGGAAGGCTTTTGAATTTCAATGCTCACTTGCAGGCGTAAAATCTAGCGCACCACATATCGCTATAGAAACAGAGAGCAACAATGCTGTGGTCGCAATTGACACATCCATTGAGGCAAAAATTCTCAAGCTAATGTCTCAACCAATCACATCAATTGAGATACAAAATAAACTCAAGATTCCGCAGCCCGAATTCACCACTTCGTTCAATCAGCTTATAAAATCTGGCAAGGTCAAGCGCCAGGAAAACTCAAAAAAGCATTGGCTACGAGTTAAGAGCACGTAACAACTGGTTCAAATCGTTCGCTTCGCTCACTGGGACGGGCTAAAGCCCGCCCCTTAACCAAACGTTAGGCGAAAAGAAACCGGACATGACAAATGGATCATAACATCTACAAAACTCCGGCCTCAGACCTAGGCGAGCAACCTGAAAGCAGCCTCCTCAGCAAAAAGAAAAGAATTTTTATTGTTATATTGTGCTACTTACTGTCCAGCATAGGGCTATTGACTCTTGTCAGCGGGCTTATTTCCGCCATGATTAACTTTGACGGATCCCTGCTAACTACTCTACCTTTCGTTATAATTGCCCCAATGTGGATGCACATAAAAATGAGTCGTGCCTGGATTGAAGACTTGAGGCTAGGAAAAAAAATCCCAATCATCGGCACCGCATTATCACTCACTCCACTTTGTATACTCGCAGCCGAAGATCTTCTGTCAACCGGGTACAGTCATGGCATTACTGTAGTCGTGGGCTCTGGTGTTTTCGCCATGTTGTTTTTCTCGCCAATGATTTTATTGGCTATTTATCTATGCATATTCCACTCAAGCACAAATTCCATTAAAACAAATAACCTACGCTCAATAATGGATTCCCAAAGGAATAATCAATGAAGCGCATACAGGCAAATAACGAATAAAAGCTAGGTATCGCGTCGCACCAGCGTCCTACGGCTGCTTTACGAACCGCCGCCTAACAAGCGGTTCAAATCGTTCGCTTCGCTCACTGGGACGGGCTAAAGCCCGCCCCTTAACCAAACGTTAGCCGCATCATCAATCGATAGGAATTAACAATGAATCCACAAGAGTCAGGGCTTAGCGCAATCGAGCTTTTCTCATTAATTTCGTCCATTGCATCTTTAATATTGGCAATCGGTGCAATTTGGCTTTCCATAGTATTCTTTAAAATGTCAGATGCCGCATCTAAAGCAACAACAGAAGCAGCAAAAGGCATCGGCGCGAGTGTTGAGAGGCTTGAAAAGCTCTTTGACAAATTATATTCAGACACATTCTCAATGATGCGCGACACAGTATCTGACATGCGAAAGCACATTTGGAACAATCCAAACGAGGAAAAACCAGAAATTAGTCAATCTATAAAGAGCGAAATTTCAAGACAAGTTTCCAAGGTTCTTGAAGAGGAAGGTCTAAATAATTCTCCAAAGAAACAAGAAGTGTCTGAAAAGCTGGAAAGCGTTTTAGAGGACATTTTCAAACAGGCAAAGCAGAGAAAACAAACAGTAAAATCTGAAAAGTTGCTGGCTACAATTAAAGAGCATCAACCCGTAACAATGTCTAAACTTGCTAAGATACTGGGCATGGAAGAAGAGGATGTGGCAATTCCAAATATGTTTAGCCTTAGAGGGGCAGGGAAAATAACATGGGATGGGCCATCCCACTCCCTGTCTTCTGACTCTGTAATAACGCTCAAAGTCGAATCCAGTGAAGGCTAACAAGTCAATGCAGCCGACCCGCTAAAGCGGGCGGCTGATTTCCAACGTTAGGCACAATTCAATCAAAGCACGCATTACGCTTGGGGCAGAAATGGAAGTCAGAAAATCCTCTAGATTATTTATCGTGGATAGCGAAGGACGGTAATCCACCCATTTTTAGTACTCACCAGAAGTAGAGGTCAGGCCGCGAGGGCCAACTTCTGTTTGGGGGTGATGCCTCCCAGGGCCATATTTGGTCGCTCATGATTGTATGTCCAGATCCATCGTGTGGCGTGTTCTTGCACCTCAGCGATGGACTCGAACAGGTAATGCCCCAGCCAGTCATAACGTACCGTGCGGTTGTAGCGTTCGACGTAGGCATTCTGCTGGGGATTGCCGGGCTGGATATGTTCTAGGCGGATGCCATGCTTCTCTGCCCACAGCACAAGCTTGCTGCTGATGTATTCCGGGCCGTTGTCACTGCGAATCGACCGGGGTTTGCCACGCCATTCGATCACCTGATCCAGCGCACGCACCACCCGCTCTGCTGGCAGTGATAGGTCTATATCCATGGCCAGGGCTTCGCGGTTGAAGTCGTCGATCAGGTTAAACAGGCGGAAGCTGCGACCGTCTGCCAGTTGGTCATGCATGAAGTCCATCGACCAACAGTGATTGATCGCCTCCGGCACAGCCAGAGACTCGGGCTTCTCACGCACGATGCGTTTGCGCGGCTTGATTCGCAGGTTCAGCTCCAGCTCGCGATAAATCCGGTACACCCGCTTGTGATTCCAGCGGTGGCCTTTCACGTTGCGCAAATACAGGAAGCACAGGCCGAAACCCCAGTTGCGCTGGTTGTGCGTAAGCCGGATCAGGTGGTCGGCGATCTCGGCATTTTCCGAGGACAACCGTGGCTGGTAGCGATAGCAGGTGACGCTAACCCCGAAGGCCTGGCATGCCAGCTTGATGCTAGCTCGACCAGAGCGAACTGCACGCTGCGCCATCTCTCGCCGCCGAGATGGCTTCACCACTTTTTTGCCATCGCTTCCTGGATGATCTCGGCCTTCAGGCGCTCTTCGGCGTACATCTTCTTGAGGCGACGGTTCTCATCCTCCAGTTCGCGTAGCCGGGCCATCAATGAAGCGTCCATGCCACCGAACTTGGCGCGCCACTTGTAGAAGGTTGCCGAACTGATGCCATGCTCGCGGCAAAGCTCAGGGACTGGGCTGCCGGCTTCGGCCTGCTTGAGGATAGCGATGATCTGGCTGTCCGAAAAACGCGATGTCTTCACGCAAAATTTCCTTGATCCGATTAGGAGAAAATTCTACTTCTGACGAGTACTGATTTCAGGGTGGATTACCGGACGTCTTTTGTTATTTTTATACAAGGACGAGCATCAAGCACCATTCTGGGCAACCGCTGGCGGCGAGCTTAAGTCGGGAGAAAGCTACACCGATGCAGCCGCACGGGAGCTATACGAGGAAACCGGGCTTACTCTGAAAATTGGAAATCTCTTGAAAGAGCGAGATGAAGTATATGCCGTAGCACGTTCAACACCTGCGCGCTGGCTAGAAAAATACTATTTAGTAAAGTGCCCACCAAATTCAAATATATTCGCCGCAGAATGGACCGACGAAGAAAAATTCACTATTCAAAAGTGGAAATGGTGGAGTCTTAAAGAAATGCAAAATGAGAATTCAACCATATTCAAACCCGAGTGGATTCCTGAGCTGTTAAGCGCCGTATTGAGTCAGCACCACCATTGCGCCTAACAAATGGTTCAAAACGCTCGCTTCGCTCACTGGGACGAGCTAAAGCCCGCCCCTTAACCAAACGTTAGAGTACAAGATGGCATACGAAGACTCGGATCCAGAAAGAAGAAACTTGATGCTAACCTCATTAGCATTTATCGCCTTTTCTCTTGCAGGCGGGGAATTTCGTGAAAACGTCGTCCAGCTGCAAGTTATCAATGCTCACTTCACAAAGCCGAATATCTTGGCGGTAATGGCCTGGATGATGCTTTTTTGGTTCATATATAGATACTGGCAAAAGCATAGCGGGAACTTCACCAAAGAATTCAAAAGCGAATTCGCAGAATGGCAACATAAAGAGTACATAAGAAATTATTTCAATATAAAACTCGATGGAAAAACTATTACAGACAAAGACGAAGGCCACCATATAAACGATATAGAGTGGACAACAAAAGGCATAGTAATTTCGTACTTCTACGGCTCTGATTTAAAGCGAGGGAAAGACCGAAGAATTGGTTCCTACTCTTCTCGCGGCGGGAACAGCAGCGACGGCAAGACGACAATAAACGACTTTAAAGGCTGGCTGGTTGGATTCAGAGCAACGGTAGAGTGCATTATTGAGAAACCAAGTTTCTCTAATTATGTAGTGCCGTATATTTTAGCCATCATAGCAATAGCAAGCACATCACTGCGGAATGTCCTCTAACAATTGGTTCAAGTCGTTCGCTCCGCTCACTCGGGACCGGCTAAAGCCGGCCCCTTAACCAAACGTTAGGTCTCACATGAAGAACCCTGAGTGGACGTCCAAAGGCAAGACAATAGCCGGCCTGGTTAAGGAACTACTCTCGTTTGAGGATCAAGAGATGGAGGTAAGGGTATCGCTGGATGGTGGTGACACTTCATTGCCCATTTCCTTAGTAGGTAAGTCCAATGGCAAGTATGTCGTGCTCCAGAACTGCCAAGATATTCCAACCCCAATCAGGCATCGTGATGAAACCTAACAAGTCGCTGAAATCGCTCACTTCATTCGCTGGGACGACGTACCGCGCCCCTTAGCTTAATCGTTATATGACATGGAGACACCGAGTGGAGCCGCTATTTCTAACGGGCAAACGGACCCTACTGTATCCACAAACAGCAAGAAGAGTTGAGCTTCTCGATAACGCAATTTTTGAAAAAATCCAAAAGTGGCGGATGTTTCCGGCGCGTTGGGAGTTAGAAACAGAAGACTTTCATGGCAAAAAAATATCCTATAGAGGCATAAAATATACCGGATCTCCTGAAATGGTGTTCTGGTGCTATTTTCAGCCTTTCTTTGATCATGAAATACCAAAAGTACTAGCTGAAATAGAAAAAGAATGCTCAAACAAAAATCTTCCTCCTGAAGAATTTTTGAAAGAGGCTGCTGATCTTTTAAAAGTCATGGTCAGTCGCTTATGGAAAGAGATTGCAAAAACGCATCAGATTTTAAAAGGCAATGGCTTTCCTAAAGTTGAAGATTTGCGTGATATGTCAGGAACAATCAGCGCTGCAAAAGAAAAAATTGATGCCGAGGTAGCAGCCCTTCTCCTTAGAGGCACACCGGCACTTCACGAAAATAATCCATCACCAGAAGACATTCTAGAAATAAAACCTAACGTAATGGGTATTGGCATTAATTTTAATGCTTTCGTTCGCTGGGCAATACGCAAGTGGAAAGGCATATAACAACTGATTCAATTTGCTCGCTCCGCTCGCTAGGACGAGCTAAAGCCCGCCCTTTAGCTTAACTTCGGAAATTCCTATCCGATTGGCTTTACCCGCAATACCGCGTCGCCAATTAGCACTCTAGTTACTGGCATTATCGAAAGGAGCCGCTTTATGCCGGGCAACGGCACAAATAACTTACCGCTCTCACCTTCCAGCTTGGCTGGCATCAGCTTTTTCTTTTCTGATTTTGTCGATCCAATCATTTCTATGCGCCAAAAAGCCGGTACTTTATAGCCCTAAAAAATCAAGGACGCGGGTGTATCTCGCACAGACAAGGACGCGCATGAAAAGACTTCAGAAATGGGTGCAGGGTCACGGAGTGGGTCGGCAGCTATAGCTACTTTAAATCACGTTGAGCGAATTGCTGACGGCGGCGCTGTATATAACGTAGACAATCTTCGTGCAAACACCCCTCGAAATCACATAGATATTCACCGGAAATAGTCCATGAAAAAGCGCCTTTCTGACTACACCGAAGCGCAATTCATTCAATTTCTTCAAGAGATTCGTGCTGCGAACAAGAGCGCATCTGACGAAGTGCTGGGTGAACTGCTTGAGCAATTCAGGCTGCTAACAGAGCACCCTGACGGCACTGACTTGATATATTACCCGGAAGCTGGTGCAGACAATTCAAACGAAGGCATCACTGAAACTGTAAAGAAGTGGCGCGAAGCAAATGGTCTTCCAAGCTTCAAGTCTCATTTCTAAGCAGTTGGAGCATGCAAATCTTCCTGCGTTACAGCGACTACCGCATTGGACCAGACAGGCCTAACAACTGTTCAAATCGCTCACTGGGACGAGCTAAAGCCCGCCCCTTAACCAAAATTAGGTGCTAGGTGTAAATTTGAAAGCAATATATTTTGTGTTTTTCTTCATTTCAGCAACAGCCTTTGCCATTGAGGAAAGTGATGATCCTTGCAATGCCCAAGGAGGAGGTGTTACAGCAGGCTATATGTGCGTGGCACAAAAAAGCAAACTCGCTGACGAGCAGTTGAATGCAGAATACAAAAAAGCTATAAAAAGAACCGAAGAGGAAGAAACTGCATTACGTCAGAACTGGCCGCACACCGAACTCGTTAGCTTATTTCGCTCATCTCAAAGGGCTTGGCTTAAATTTAGAGATTCCGAGTGTGAGTTCATAGGAGTATCGTCCACCCCATCTCCTTGGCAGGGCGTCCAAGTAGAAGAGTGCAAACTAAGAATGACTATTGAACGAATAAAGTATTTTAAAGGTATCCACTCAGGCTAACGCACCCAACAACTGGTTCAACAGGTTCAAATCGCTCGCTTCGCTCACTGGGACGGGCTAAAGCCGCCCCTTAACCAAACGTTAGGCCAACTTATCGTCCCACCTCAACTCTTGGCTTCCACATACCGACCAAAGTTATCCAAGATTGCCTGCCAACCCTGGCGCTGGAGTTCAGGTGGGTTTTCGGTCTCGGCGTCGAAACTGACGGTCACGAGAATGCCGTCGGAGTGCTCGGCAAACTCGATCTTGGCTTCACGGCCGTCGCTCATCCGGTATTCGATGAGCCTCTTCGGTACGACGCGGGTGTAGGTGCCTTCGAAGTCGAATCCCGCGCTGCCGTCCTTCGCTTCCATGCGTGACATGAAGGCACCGCCTTCGCGCAGATCGACGGTGCTGCTGGTCGTGTGCCAGTCATCCTGAGCCGCATTCCATTGCTTGATGTCCGCGGGATTGCTGTAGGCGTCCCAGACCTTGCCCAGATCGGCCTTTACGTGAGTTTCCACGGTGATTTTCATGGTGCTCTCCTTTGGATTGCAGTTGCCCTGCCCTATGGTCGAACAGGGAAGTAGAAAATCGACACGGTAGTTGTCACGGCGGATATGCAATCCTCGATACCGGTAGCGAACGGCAGGTGACCTGCCCGCTTCTCAGTCCGCATATTAAGGATCATCGATGGCATTCGTGGCAGGCCTTATCGCAACACTGTTCCTGGCGGGTTATTTGCGTGGGCGCCGTGTTAAAGCGCTGGTGGCGATTACCGGCGCCGGGCTGGTTTTGCCGGTGTTGGTGGCGTTCACCTCCTTCGTTTACCCGGCGGACCCGGAAGCACGCATGTGGGCGGCGATTGCCGTTCCGGTCTCATACCTGTGGGGGTTGACCGCGGCGGGTGTGGGCTATGGTGCAGCGGTGCTGGTACAGATTGGCCGGCGCGATATCTGATACCCCGAGGCGTGTACCCGACCTGAGCTTGCAAAAGGAGCCCCCAATGCGCAGCGATGAGATCAAGGCGATATTCGATCAACAGGCTTCGAGCTACGATGAGCGCTGGGCCAAGACGGCGTCCATTCGCGAGGCCTTGCACTTCCTCCTCGAAGCGGTGTTTGCCGAGCTTCCGGCCAATGCACGGCTACTGTGTGTCGGTGCGGGTACGGGTGAGGAGATCGCCTATCTGGCACAACGCTTTCCGCAGTGGACCTTCACGGCGGTGGAGCCGTCCGCTGCCATGCTGGATGTGTGCCGCGACAAGGCGATTAAGGGAGGCTTTGCGGTGCGCTGCGAGTTTCACGAGGGTTATCTGGAGTCACTGCCAGAGCAGGCGCCATTCGCTGCAGCGACCTGCTTCCTGGTTTCCCAGTTCATTCTGGAGCCGGAGGCTCGCACCGCGTTTTTCCGGACCATCGCGACGAGGCTTGGTCCGGGGGCGATATTGGCGAGTTCCGATCTGGCAGCGGATGTGGATTCGACCGCGTACGACGCCCTCCTCCATACCTGGATGAACATGATGCGGGTGGCGGATATCCCTGCCGCGGGCGTCGAGCAGATGCGTGCGGCCTATGCCAAGGACGTTGCGATTCTTCCTGCCGAGCGAATAGCTGCCATCATCGAGGCCGGCGGCTTCGATGAGCCCGTTCCCTTCTACCAGGCGGGGTTGATCCATGCCTGGTTCGCTAAGCACGCATCAGGCGAGGCGCCATGAGCCGGCCATGGGTCCTGCCCTTCCTGATCGCCGCGCTTGCAGGCGCGGCCATCTGGGCGTTGTCGCCCTTGCTCACAGGCCGGGCTGAACCCTGGGACGCAGGCCTGTACTACAGCGGCGCGCTGTTGGCAGCAGGGTTGCTCTCGGGCGTCACGGTGCCGAAGCCGCTCTGGGCGCACTATCTGGGTGGCCTAGTCGGGCAGGCGCTGTACCTGCTGCTGTTCTTGCCGCCCAGCCCCTTGATGGCGGTAGGCCTAGTGTTCCTGTTGGTGTGGTCACTGCTGTTGCTGGTCGGTGCCTGTGCTGGTGCTCGCATTCGGACACGCTGAAGGCCTTACCCCTCGCCGCTGCTCGTATAGCCAGCACATATCGCGCGAAGCTGAACCAGTGTTTTCAAGACCGACAACACGACGCAACGGAGGATAGCCGATGACCCCAGCCGATCTGGCCAGCATCTATCGACAGTACATTGCCTGCCTGAATACCAGGGATTGGTCGAACCTGGGGCGCTTCGTGCATGACGAGGTGAGTCATAACGGCAAACGAATCGGCCTGGCCGGTTATCGCCAAATGCTGGAGAACGACTACGCCAGCATTCCCGATCTGCACTTCAACATCGAATTGCTGGTTGCCGAGCCGCCTTATGTCGCGAGCCGGCTGCAATTCAACTGTTCGCCAAAAGCCCGGTTTCTGGAGCTGGACGTCGACGGGCAGAAGGTTTCGTTCGCGGAGAACGTCTTCTATGCGTTCAAGGACGGACGGATCGTCGAGGTCCGCTCTGTCATCGACAAGGCCGCCATCGAGGCGCAGCTGTCGACTCGGCCCGAGGGCACTTGATCCTTCGCCGGCACACCTTGGCTCGAGTCGGTGGGAAGTGGATACCTGCGGTGGAAAACGCTGCGCGGTTTTCCACCCTACGCACACCGAGCATCAGAGTTTTTGCTCGCTGCCTGCGCTTGCGGCACACTTGCCGCCTTCGAGGGCCCTGCCCCTTTTTAGCCGAATCTTCGTATGACCCGCTCCCCGATCCGTCGTCTGCTCTTCTCCATCGTGCGCCGCGTCCTGTATTTCTGGGTTCGCTCGGAAACCATCAGTCAGTCCGCCTTCAACCTCAAGCTGGACCGTAGCAAGCCGGTGTTCTACGTGCTGCAGCGTGCCTCGCTGAGCGACCTGGCGGTACTCGACCACGAGTGCGGCAAGACCGGCCTGCCGCGTCCGGTGGCCGAGGTTGCCGTGGGCAACCATATCGAGCCAGCGGCGTTCATCTTCCTCAACCCTGCTGCGAGCTGGTTCGGCCGCCGCACCCGGGTAGTACCGCCGGCTGCGCTGGTGCGACTGGTCGGCGCGCTGGAGCAGAATGCCGTGGACAACGCGCAGATCGTCCCGGTGAGCGTGTTCTGGGGCCAGTCGCCAGATCGCGAGACGAGTCCCTGGAAGCTGCTGTTCGCCGACAGCTGGGCAGTGACCGGGCGGCTGCGCAAGCTGCTGAGCATTCTGATCCTCGGGCGCAAGACCCGCGTGCAGTTCTCCGCGCCCATCCAGCTCAGCGAGCTGGTGGCGCAGAACAAGGGGCACGAACGCACGTTGCGCATGGCCCATCGCATGCTGCGGGTGCATTTCCGCAACCAGAAAACCGCAGTGATCGGCCCCGACCTGTCGCACCGGCGCAACCTGGTCAAAGGCCTGGTGCATGCACCGCAGGTGCGCCAGGCGATCCGCGAGGAAGCCGAACGGGAGAACATCTCCATCGAAAAAGCCGAGGCCAAGGCCTTGCGCTACGGCAACGAGATTGCCTCGGACTACGCCTACACCGCGGTGCGTTTTCTCGAGGTGGTGCTGTCCTGGTTCTGGAACAAGATCTACGACGGCATTCGGGTCAACCACATCGAGCAGATCCAGGACTCGGTGCAGGGCCACGAAGTGATCTACGTGCCCTGCCATCGCAGCCATATCGACTACCTGCTGCTGTCCTACCTGTTGTTCCGCAACGGCCTGACGCCGCCGCACATCGCCGCCGGCATCAATCTCAACATGCCGGTGATCGGCAGCCTGCTGCGCCGTGGCGGGGCCTTCTTCATGCGCCGCTCGTTCAAGGGCAACCCGCTGTACACCTCGGTATTCAACGAATACCTGCACACGCTGTTCAGCCGTGGCTTCCCGGTGGAGTACTTCGTCGAAGGCGGCCGCTCGCGCACCGGGCGCATGTTGCAGCCCAAGACCGGCATGCTGGCGATCACGCTGCGCAGCTACCTGCGTTCGCCGCGGCTGCCGATCCTCTTCGTGCCGGTGTACATCGGCTACGAGCGCGTACTGGAAGGCCGTACCTACCTGGGCGAGTTGCGCGGCGCGCAGAAGAAGAAGGAATCGATCTTCGACATCTTCAAGGTCATCGGCGCGCTCAAGCAGCGCTTCGGCCAGGTCTGGGTGAATTTCGGCGAACCGCTCAGGCTCAATGAGTTTCTCGATGGGGAACAACCCGGCTGGCGCCAGCAGAACCTGGCACCGAGCTACCGCCCGGAATGGCTCAGCGACACCACCAATCGCCTCGCCGAGCGCATCGCCCAGAAGCTCAACGAAGCGGCGGCGGTCAACCCGGTCAACCTGGTGGCGCTGGCCATGCTGTCCACCAGCCGTCAGGCGCTGGACCAGCGTTCTCTGGCACGCATCCTCGATCTCTACCAGAGCCTGTTGCGCGCCGTGCCCTACTCGCCCCATACCACGCTGCCGGAGGGCAACGGCGAGGCGCTGATCGATTACGTGAAGGCCCTCGGACTGCTGGCCGAGCAGAAGGACGCGCTGGGCAACATCCTCTATCTGGACGAGCAGAACGCCGTCCTGATGACCTATTACCGCAACAACGTGATGCACATCTTCGCTCTGCCGGCGCTGCTGGCGAGCTTCTTCCAGAGCAGCTCGCGGATCAGCCGCGAGCAGATCCTGCGCTTCACCCTGGCGCTGTATCCCTACCTGCGGGCCGAGCTGTTCATGCGTTGGGAGCCGGTACAACTGGAGACGGTGATCGACCAGTGGCTGGCGGCCTTCGTCGAACAGGGCCTGCTCAAGCTCGATGGCGAGACCTATGTGCGTCCGGCGCCCAGCTCGCGGCAGTTCGTGCTGCTGACGCTGCTGGCGCGGGTCATCGTGCAGACGCTACAGCGCTTCTACATGGCGATCTCGCTGCTGCTCAACAGCGGCCAGCACAGCCTCACTGCCGAGGAGCTGGAAACGCTGTGCACGGTGATGGCCCAGCGGCTGTCGATCCTGCATGGCCTGAACGCGCCGGAGTTCTTCGACAAGAGCCTATTCCGCCATTTCATCAAGAGCCTGCAGGACGAAGGCGTGCTGCATCAGGACGAAGCCGGCAAGCTCGGCCACCACGACAAGCTCGGCGAACTGGCAGAAGGCGTGGCCAAGCGCGTGCTGCCGGCCGAGATTCGCCTGTCGATCCGTCAGGTGGCGCTGGAGCGGCATGAGGAGGAAACGCCGGTCGAGCCGCCGGAGGGCGATCAGCCGCGCTGATCAGGCGCCAGCAGACCGCCATCGATAGCGGCCAGGCTCTTCACACCACAGAGCGCCATGGCCACCGCCAGTTCGCACTGCAGGCTGGCCAGCAGTTGCGCGACGGCTGCCTCACCGCCGGCGGCCAAAGCCCAGGCCCAAGGGCGGCCGATCATCACGCCCTGCGCGCCCAGGGCGAGTGCCTTGAGGATGTCCACACCGCTGCGAATGCCGCCATCGAGCAGGATCGGCAGGCGCCCGTCGAGCGCCTCGGCCACCGCCGGCAACTGGCGAATGGTGGAAGACACGCCGTCCAGCTGGCGCCCGCCGTGGTTGGAGAGGACGATGCCGTCGGCGCCGCAATCGAGCGCCTGCAGGGCGTCGTCCGGCTCCAGAATGCCCTTGAGCACCAGCTTGCCCGGCCATTGCTGGCGCAGCCAGCGGATATCGTCCCAGGTCACGCAGGGGTCGAATTGCGCATCCAGCCAGGCCTTGAAGGCGCGCAGGTCGTTGGGGTCGGCGACCTGGTCGGTGAGGCTGCCGAAATGGTGTGGCTTGCCACGAATGCCCACGTCCAGCAGCCAGCCCGGTCGCCGCGCCAGCTGGCTGGCCTTGGCGAGCTTGCCGCGCCAGCCGGGGTCGAGCATGCCGTTGCGGATATCGCGCCGGCGAATCCCCGCGACCGGCAGATCCACGGTGAACAACAGGGTGTCGCAGCCGTTGGCCAGCGCCTGTTGCAGCAGGCCCTGCACCGCTTCGCGGTCGCGCAGCATGTAGAGCTGGAACCAGGCATTCTTCCCGCTTGCCGCCTGCACCTCGGCCAGCGAGCAGATGCCCACGGTGGACAGGCTGAACGGCACGCCGGCCGCAGCGGCCGCCCGCGCGGCCTGGGCCTCGCCACGGCGCGCGTAGAGCCCGGCCATGCCCAGCGGCGCCAGCGCCAGGGGCATGCTCGCCGCCTGACCGATCAGCTCGCAGCGGGTATCGGGATTTTCCACGTCGCAAAGCACCCGCTGACGCAGGTGCACGCGCTGGAAGTCCCGGCAGTTGGCGGCCAGGGTGTGTTCGTCGCCCGCGCCGCCGTCGATGTAGTCGAACAGGAAACGCGGCAAGCGGCGCTCGGCCAGGCGCCGGTAGTCGTCGCAGCTGGCGGCCAGGCAATGCGTGGCACGGCTCATGACGTCGCCCTCCTCAACCGGTCACCCGCCGCCACAGCGCCCGGCCCACCACCCGTACCTTGTCGCGCGGCATGAAGCGCTTGAGGGTGGCCTTGACCACGCCTTCGGTGAAGCGCGTGCGCTTGCTGTAGTCGATGCGCACATCCACCAGTACCGGCCTGCCCTCGCCGGCCAGCGCCATGGCACGGGCGACGCCTTCGACGCACTGATCACTGCTCTCGATGGCGACGAAGGCGGCGCCGGTGGCCTCGGCCAGCGCGGCGAGGTTGAGCGGCTGCAGCACGGTGCAGGTCTTGCGGTTGTAGGGGATTTCCTGGGCCTGGGCGATCTGCGACAACTCGCCGTCGTTGAACACGAACAGCGCCACGCCCAGCCCCAGGCTGCTGGCAGTGACCAGTTCCAGCCCGGTCATGCGCAACGCACCGTCACCCACCACGCCCACCACCTGGCGACCGGGGTTGGCCAGCTTGGCGCCGATCATTCCCGGCACGCAGTAGCCCATGGCGTTGAAATCGCTGGGCGAGATGAAACCGCGCGGACCGTGGATGGGCATGAGCTCGGCCAGCAGGAAGGTGTGGTTGCCATCATCGGCTACCACGATGGCCTCGTCGTTCAACTGCTCGCGCAGGGCCTGGCAGAACGCCGCCGGGTTCACCCGCCCACGGCTGTCGTGCTGCAGCCATTCCTTCAGATAAGCGGCCTTGTCGGCAGCGATGCGCGCCGGCAGCGGGCTGACCGGCGCCTCGCTGCGCAGTGCCCGGACCTCGGCCAGCAACGCCGGAATCAGCTGCTCGGCGGCCCCGGCCAGGGCGACTCGCGTGGGGTAGTTGGCGTCGAACACCTGCGGGTTGATGTCCAGGTGAATCAGATTCTCGGGCACCGGCATGCTGTAGCTGCCGGTGGGGATTTCCGCGAAGCGCGTGCCCACCGCCAGCAGGCAGTCGCAATCGCCGAAGGCATTGGCGGCAGCCGGCACCGCGTAGTCGCCGAAGCCCATGCCCACATGCAGCGGATGCGTGGCGGGAAAGGCGCTGAGGCCCTGCAGGGTGGTGCAGACCGGCGCGCCTAGCAGTTCGGCCAACTGGATCAGTTCCGCCTGCGCCCCCACCGCGCCCCAGCCGAGGAACAGGCCGGGCTGGCGTGCCTCGACCAGCAACCGCGCGGCTTCGCGCAGCTGCGCCGGATCATGACTGGCCGCCAGCGGATCGGCGACGAAGGGCGGCATTTCCGCCACTTCGCCGAGGAAATTGCCGATGTTGTAGGGCAGCTCGACGAACACCGGCCCCGGCTCGCCGCCGGTGGCAATGCGGTAGGCCTGGTACAGCGTGGGGATGACTTCGGCATGGCTGAGAATGCGGAACGTAGCCTTGGTGATGGGTGCCAGCAGGGCATGCTGGTCGATATCGTGCAACTGGTAGCGACGACCGCTTTCGCTGTGGATGCCGCCGGAAATGATCAGCATGGGAATGCCGTCCAGCCCTGCCTCGCCAATGCCACTGGCCGCGTGGGTCACGCCTGCTGCCGGAACGATTACCAGGGTGCCGATGCTCGATCCGGTGCGGCTGAAGGCATCGGCCATGAAGGCCGCGCCGCATTCGTGGGTCACCAGCACCGGCTGGATGCTGTCCGAAGCGTTCAGCTCGTCGTACAGCTCGGTGTTGTGTACCCCGGGGATACCGAAGGTGTGGCTGACACCCAATTGTTCCAGGGCGAAACGTGCCAGTGCGGCGCCGGTTTTCTTCATGGTGGTGCTCCTTGTTCTTGTAAGTCGTATGGATCGTTCGCGTGGGAGCCATCACCCCCCGCAAATGTTGATCGTGCCCATGCTCCTGCGTGGGCATGCCCGGCCAGGGCATCTTCGAGCGGTTCCCACGCTGGAGCATGGGAACCATCACCCCACAATTGTTTATCGTGCCCACGCTCCTGCGTGGGCACATCTGGCGAGGGGATCTCCGAGCGTGTTCCCACGCAGAATCATGGGAACCGTCGTCTGCCATCGGTCATCATCACCCACCACCGGCGATGGCCTGCGCGGCGCGGCGGCCATTGAGGATGCAGTTGGAGAGGAAGGTGCCTTCCAGCGAGCGAATACCGCTGATGCCGCCGCCACCGAAGCCCGCCGCCTCCCCTGCCGCATACAGACCGGAAACCGGTTCGCCCTGGGCATCCAGCACCCGCGAATGCAGGTCGGTGAGCATGCCGCCCATGCTCTTGCGGCTGATCAGACGGGTGCGAATGGCGATCAGCGGGCCGCCACCGGTATCCATGATCGGCTGCACGCGGCAGGTCCGCAGCCGGTCGCCACGCCATTGCCGCAGCTGCTGCAGGCGGCGCAGCTGTTCGTCGTTGTACAGCGCCGGGCCGCGGCGGATGCCGGCGTCGTAGTGCTGCACCGTGGCCACCAGCAGGTTCGGGTCGAGACGGCCATCGCCGGCCAGGGCGGCCATCTTGCCAGCCAGCTGCGGCAGGTTCTCGGCGGCCAGCACGTCGGGGCAGCGCTCGATCAGCCAGCGCACCAGCTCGCGGTTGCCGGTGACCAGTTGCCACAGCAGCCGCAGCAGCTTGCGATCGCGAAAATGCGGATTGCTGTCGGTGCCGGAAATGGCTATTTCCTTGATCGCGATGCGCCAGTTCAGCAACTGCCAGCCGTACTGGCCGGGCAACTGACCGATGCGCTTGCACTGGTCGTGGGTATCGAAGCCTCCTACTAGAGGCTGCGGGCCGATGCGCCGGCCTGTGGCGTCGAGCCAGAGCGCCGAGCGCGAGGGAATCAGGCTCAGGCCATGCTGCGGATACTGCGGTTCGGGATGGGCGATGCCGGCGGCGTAGTTCCACATTCGCCCGAGCTTGACCACCTGCCCACCCGCAGCCTGCACCTGGGCGTGCAGCTCGCCGTCGGCGCGCGGATCGGTGCCGTTGAGGATGTTCTCGGGGAAGGGCCCGTAGAGCGGGTCCCAGTGCTGACGCACCTTGGCCAGGTCGCCGTTGATGCCGCCGCTGCACACCACCACGTGCTCGGTCTCGATACGGAAGTCGCCCTCGGGGCCGCGCCCATGGCAGCCCACCACGGCGCCGTTGCGTGTTTCCAGCCCCAGCACCCGATGTTCGAACAGGCAACTCAGCCTGTCGTGCTCGAACATCTGCCGAGTCAGCGTCTGAGCGATCCCGCGCCCGCAGCCCCAGGCCACGTGGTAGCGCGGCAGCGAGTTGCCATCGCCGAAATTGCCGCGCTCAACCCATTGCACCGCCGGGAAGAAGCTCACGCCGCGCTGGCGCAGCCAGTCGTAGATATCCGCCTTGTTGCGCTCGGCATAGTGCTCGGCCCAGCGCCGTCCCCAATGATCGTCGGGCTCGAAGGCGGCCACGCGCAGCCAGTCTTCGAGCAACAGCTGCGGCGAATCCTGCACCTTATTGCGCCGCTGCTCGGGCGTGCCGCACAGCAGCATGCCGCCGAAGGCATCGTTGGCCTGGCCACCGCAGTGACTGCGCGGCGCGGCATCGAGCAGCAACACCTCGCGGCCCTGGTCGAGCAGTTCCAGCGCGGTGCTGATCCCTGCCAGCCCGGCACCGATCACCAGGGTTTCACAACGATGAAGCGCAGCACTCATAGGGCCTCCTGGCAAACGCAGCAACAGCCTTGAGACTAGGCCGGCCGACGCGACTTGGCCTGACATTTCACGAAGACCAGGTTGACATATTGCGAATACGCGGCAGATTACGACGTGCTGATACGGCCAAACTGCTGCTCCCTCATACGGAATGAGAGGAAGGCGTCGCGCCCGGTGCAGCGCTCCCAAGCAGGAGCATGGGAGTGATCGAATAACGTTTAGCCCGATGGTGCCCACGCTCCTGCGTGGGCACCCGGAAGGTCGAAGCTGGGCGTTCCGGCACAGCGAGCCGAAGCATGATCGATCGAGTATCAGAACTCGCCGAGGAATTTGCATGACCCAGATCGCCCGCAGCGCCGTGTTCATCGGCTTCGACAGCCTCTGTCGCCGCCATGGCCTCAACCCCCACGAGTTGCTGCGCCGCTGCGAGCTGGACCCGCTGGTGCTGCGCCGTCCCGATCTCTACGTGCCCTACGCGCGCTTTGCCCAGGCGCTCAACCTGGCCGCCGCCGAAGGCCCCGCGCCGAGCTTCGGCCTGCAGCTGAGCGAATACCACGACTACCTGGTATTCGGCCCGTTCGGCCTGCTGTTGGCCCAGGCGGACAGCTTCGCCGAGGTGCTCAAGCTCACCCAGCAATACGTGCACCTGCATGCCCAGGGCATCTCGCTGCATCTGCAAACGCAAGGCGAGCAGCTGCGAGTCGAATACCGCCTGCAGTTGCAGGAGCCGGTGGATCTGCGTCAGCTGCGCGAGCTGGGCCTTGGTGTTACCCAGCGCACCATGGCCGGACTGTTTGCGGCTGAATGGCAACCGCGCCGGTTACTGATCAGCCACGCGGCGCTGGGCGAACCGCATGAATATGCGCGGCTGTTCTCCTGCCCGGTGCTGTTCGAGCAGCCTTGCAGCGGCTTCGTCACCGACGCCGACATCTTCACTCTGCGTCCGGTGGAACAGCGCAGCCAGCTCAAATCGCACCTGATCGAACAGTTTCGCCACAACTCGCAGCTACCGACGGACCACGTCGAGCGCACGCGCTATATCCTGCAATCGATCCTTTCCACCGGCGAGGCCCGACTGGAGGTGGTCGCCAGCCTGCTCGGCCAGCATCCGCGCAGCCTGCAACTGGCGCTGCAACGCCAGGGTCACAGCTTTCGCAGCCTGCTCGACGACGTTCGCTACGACGAGGCGCGCCAGCAGTTGCGGCTTTCCGCGCAATCCATCACCGATCTGGCGCTGCACCTGGGTTACGCCGACGAGACGGCCTTTTCCCGCGCCTTCAAGCGCTGGAGCGGGATGGCACCGCAACAATGGCGCAAGGCGCATTTCGATGTCACATAGCGCGCCCGAGAGACCTGCTAAGCTCGCCCCTATCACAACCAGAGGAATCACCCATGCGTCGCATCACCACCCTTATCGCCGGCCTGCTGCTGTCCAGCAGTGCCTTCGCGCTTTCGCTGTCCGACCTGAGCCAGGGCGATGCCAGCGCGGGGCTCAAGGATGCCTTGAGTCAGGGCGCCAAGGTCGCCGTGCAGCAACTGGGCAAACCCGGTGGTTTCAGCAATGACCCCGATGTGCGCATCGAACTGCCGGGCAACCTCGGCAAGGCTTCGCGCATGCTGAAGATGATGGGCATGGGTTCGCAGGTCGAGGCCCTGGAAAACAGCATGAACCAGGCCGCCGAAGCCGCCGTGCCCCAGGCCCAGGAACTGCTGCTCGATGCCGTGAAGAAGATGACCGTGGCCGACGCCAAGGCGATCCTGGCCGGCGGCGACGACTCGGCCACCCAGTACCTGGACAAGACCAGCCGCGAGCAGATCCGCGACAAGTTCATGCCCATCATCAAGCAGGCCACCGACCAGGTCGGCGTCGCCCAGCAGTACAACGCACTGGCCGCCAAGGCGTCCGGCCTCGGCGCGGTCGATGCCAGGTACGGCACCATCGAAGGCTACGTAGCCGAGCAGGCGCTCGACGGGCTATTCACCGTCATCGCCGAGCAGGAAGCGAGCATCCGCCAGAACCCGACCCAGGCGGCCACCAGCCTGGCCAAGAAGGTGTTTGGCGTACTGAGCGGCAACTGAGCATTCCCGAGCAGGGTCGCGATGTATCACGGGGAAAAGCTCAACGCCTGGACGCACCTGGCCGGCGGCGTGCTGGCGGTGATCGGCAGCGTCTGGCTGCTGATCATGGCGGCCATGAGCGGCGACGTGGCGAGGATCGTCAGCGTGGCGATCTACGGGCTCACCCTGGTCCTGCTGTACAGCATCTCCACGCTCTATCACAGCCTGCGCGGCCGGGCCAAGGTGATCATGCGCAAGCTCGATCACCTATCGATCTATCTGCTGATCGCTGGCAGCTATACGCCCTTCTGCCTCGTGACCCTGCGCGGCAGCTGGGGCTGGTGGCTGTTCGGCATCGTCTGGGGCCTGGCCGTCATCGGCATGCTGCAGGAGATCAAGCCACGCTCGGAAGCGCGCGTGCTGTCGGTCGTCATCTACGCGGTGATGGGCTGGATCGTGCTGGTAGCGGTCAAGCCGCTGCTCGCAGCGCTCGGCGGCGTCGGCTTCAGCTGGCTGGTCGCGGGCGGCGTGCTCTATACGGTGGGCATTATCTTCTTTGCCTACGACCAGCGCTTTCGACACTGGCACGGCATCTGGCACCTGTTCGTGATGGCGGGCAGCCTGCTGCATTTCGTGGCGATTGCGGGATACGTAGTCTAGCTCCCCTCCAGCCAAGGGCCGGTCGGCCGAATGAATTCGGCCCTACATTGATGCGGCTTCCGCGGCCCGTAGGGCCGAACTTGTTCGGCCATAGGCCATGCCAGTCATCTCGCTACCAAAGGCCCAATGAATGAGCCCTACACATGCCATAAACTGTATATTCATACAGATAAAGATTGCCTAAAACCATTCTGCTGCGCATGCTATGCCCATTGCGAAAATGGATAGATGACGGCGATGCGGCTGTTTCTCTGCGAAAAACCCTCCCAGGCCAAGGACATCGCCAAGGTGCTCGGCGCCAACCGGCGTGGCGACGGCTGCTGGCTCGGCCCCGGCGTGACGGTGACCTGGTGCATCGGCCATCTGCTGGAAACCGCCCCGCCGGACGCCTATGACGCCCGCTACAAACGCTGGGTGCTGGGCGACCTGCCGATCGTGCCCGAGCGCTGGAAGATGCTGGTCAAGCCGAAAACCGCCAGCCAGTTCAAGGCGGTCAAGCGTTTGCTTCTCGAAGCCAGCGAACTGGTGATCGCCACCGACGCCGACCGCGAAGGCGAGATGATCGCTCGCGAGCTGGTGGAGCACTGCCGTTATCGCGGCCCCATCCAGCGCCTCTGGCTCTCGGCGCTGGACGATGCCTCAATCCGCAAGGCGCTGGCCGCGCTCAAGCCCGGCGCGGAAACCTTCAGCCTCTACCATTCGGCGCTGGGCCGCTCGCGCGCCGACTGGCTGATGGGCATGAACATGAGCCGGCTGTTCACCCTGCTCGGGCGGCAGTCCGGTTACCAGGGCGTGCTGCCGGTGGGCCGCGTGCAGACGCCCACCCTGCGCCTGGTGGTGGATCGCGACCGCAGTATCGCCGACTTCGTGCCGGTGCCCTACTGGACCATCGAGGTCGCGCTGCAGGCCGGCGATATACCCTTCACCGCGCAATGGCGCGCAGCCGAGGATCGCTGCGACGACCAGGGGCGCTGCCTCGACCCGGAACATGCGCGCCAGGCAGCCGCCGCCATCGGCAGTGCCGCCCAGGCACAGGTGCTGAAGCTGCGCACCGAGCGCATGCGCGAGGCACCGCCGCTGCCCTTCGACCTCGGCACCCTGCAGGAAATCTGCTCGAAGAAACTCGGCCTCGGCGCCCAGGAAACCCTGGATATCGCCCAGGCGCTCTACGAAACCCACAAGCTGATCACCTACCCGCGCAGCGACTGTGGCTACCTGCCGCTGAGCCAGCACGGCGAGGCGCCGGCGATCGTCGCCGCCTTGGGTCGCAGCGATCCGTCGCTGTCCGAACTGCTCACGCACGTGCAGCCACAACACCGCTCGCGTGCCTGGAACGATGCCAAGGTCAGCGCTCACCACGGCATCATCCCCACCGCCGCCGCGACCGATCTGTCACGCCTGGTAGGCAAGCAGCGCGCGGTCTATACGCTGATTCGCGCCCGTTACCTGGCGCAGTTTCTGCCCAACCACGAATACGACCGTACCCAGGCCGACTTCGACTGCGCCGGTCAGGCGCTGCGGGCGGTGGGCAAGGTGATCGTCGAACCCGGCTGGCGCCGGGCACTGCCCGAAGCCCTGACACCCGCAAAGGGCCGTGAGCAGGCGCCGACCCAGGCACTGCCGGCGTTGAGCGAGGGCCAGCACTGCAACGTCGTGGGCGTGAACCTCAAGGATCTCTGGACCCAGCCACCCAAGCCCTTCACCGAAGGCGACCTGATCAAGGCGATGAAGAACGTCGCCAAGCTGGTGGACGACCCACGCCTGAAACAGAAGCTCAAGGACACCACCGGCATCGGCACCGAAGCGACGCGGGCCGGCATCGTCCAGGGGCTGCTGGATCGCGGCTACCTGAGCAAACAGGGCAAGGCGCTGTCAGCCAGCCCGGCGGCCTTCAGCCTGATCGACGCCGTGCCACGGGCGATTGCCGACCCCGGCACCACGGCGATCTGGGAACAGGCGCTGGACATGGTGCAGAGCGGCGAAATGAGCCTGGAGGAATTCGTCGCCAAGCAGTCCGCCTGGATGAGCAAGCAGGTCGAGCGCTGCCGCGACCTGCGCCTGACCATCAGCGGCCCGCCGAACCCGCCCGGCAAAGGCGCGCCCTGGAAGAAGAAGCGCAAGGCGGCGCCGCGCAAGAAGGCCAGCGCCGGCAAGCGGAAGTCGCGCAAGGCGTCAGTCGAGGCGTAAAGCTTGCCCGAAAATGTCATCGAGCCCCCAAAAGGCTTCGCCAGCAAGCTGGCTCCCACAAAAGCGTCACGCCGACCCCGACCTGTAGGAGCGAGCTTGCTCGCGAAGGGTGGCATCAAGCTAAAACTTCGCGAGCAAGCTCGCTCCTACAAAAGACAAAGCGACCAGAGCCACTAAGCCTCGTCACCAGACAAAGATGCTTTTCGGAAGCTTCCTTGTTTGACCGACTACCGCCGCTCATACGCCTCACGCCAGTCCCGATGCTGCTCGTCCTGCCAGACTCGCTCATGCAGGCGCGCCATGCCTTCAGGGTCGTTGAGCAGTCGCCAGCGCGTCGCTTCGGCAGCCCCTTTGGGGCCGGCGGCGAGAATTTCACCCAGGCGCTGCTCGCGCAAGGTTTCCGCAGCCGGCACCACCTTCGCGTGTCGCGCGCGCGCCATGGCGCAGACCAGCGCGTTGTACGATGGATCCACCGTGGCGGCGATGAACCCCTGCTGCAGCGCGTTGGCCTGGTTCTGCTGGTTGTAGCGGTCCGTGGCGGCCAGTTCGGTGGGCGGGTCGAATTCCTCCGGAATCAGGAACAGCTTGCGCCGGAACGCCGCCAGCCCAGGGCCCGTGCGACTGGTCAGCACCGAGACCGGCGCCGAGAGGATCAGCGACACCACAATGGGCGCCAGCCACCAAAGGAACGCCGGATCGAGCCAGGCCACCAGAGCCGTCCAGAGCACGCCCAGCAGCATCTGCGAACCATGCCGGCGTAGCGCTTCGCCCCAGGGCGTGGCGTTGTCGGCGCGTTGCGGCGACTTCCACTGCACCGACCAGCCAAGGAACGCCGCGGTGACGAAGACGGTATGGAACAGCATGCGCACCGGCGCCAGCAGCATCGAGAACAGGGTTTCCAGAATCATCGACAGCAACAGGCGGATTCCGCCGCCATATTCGCGTGAGCCCTGGATCCAGATCAGCACCACGCTGAGCAGCTTGGGCAGGAACAGCAGCGTCAGCGTCGCAGAGAACAGCGCAATCGCCTCCTGCGGATGCCACTGCGGCCACAGCGGATACAGCTGGTTGGGCTGCAGGAAATACTCCGGAACCATCAGCGTATGGATCGCCAGCAGCCCTGTGGACAGCGCCAGGAAGGTGAACCACAGCGGCGCCGACAGGTAGGACATCACTCCGGTGAGGAACACGAAGCGGTGCACCGTGTGCATGCCCTTGACCAGGAACAGCCGGAAGTTCATCAGGTTGCCGTGGCACCAGCGGCGGTCGCGCTTGAGCTCATCGAGCAGGTTCGGCGGCAGCTCTTCGTAGCTGCCGGGCAGGTCGTAGGCGATCCACACGCCCCAGCCGGCACGGCGCATCAACGCTGCCTCGACGAAATCGTGGGAGAGGATGTCGCCGGCGAAGGAACCCTTGCCCGGCAGCGGTGCCAGCGCGCAGTGCTCGATGAAGGGTTTGACCCGGATGATCGCGTTATGCCCCCAGTAATGCGACTCGCCCAGCTGCCAGAAATTGAGCCCCGCGGTGAACAGCGGCCCATAGACCCGCGTGGCGAACTGCTGCATGCGCGCGTAGAGCGTGTCCATGCCGGAAGCCTTGGGCCCTGTCTGGATGATGCCGGCGCCGGGATTGGCTTCCATCAGCCGCACCAGGCTGGTCAGGCAGTCACCGCTCATCACGCTGTCGGCATCCAGCACCACCATGTAGCGATAGCTGCTGCCCCAGCGCCGGCAGAAGTCGTCGATGTTGCCGCTCTTGCGCTTCACCCGGCGCCGGCGGCGGCGATAGAAGATATGGCCGAAACCATCCACATCGCGGCACAGCTCCAGCCAGGCCTTCTGCTCGGCCACGCAGGTGTCGGGATCGTTGCTGTCGCTGAGCACGAAGATATCGAAGTGCTCGATCTCGCCCGTGGCCAGCAGCGACTCGTAGGTCGCCCGCAGCCCGGCGAACACCCGCGGTACGTCCTCGTTGGCGATGGGCATCACCAACGCCGTACGCGCCTCGGCCGGAATCGGTTCGTTGCCCGCGCTGGTGGCGGAAATGTTGTAGCGATCACGCCCCTTTAGCAGCTGGAAGAAGCCCATCAGCGCCGTCCAGAAACCCACCGAGACCCAGCAGAACAGCAACGCGAACAGCAGCAGAATGCTGGTCTGCACCAGGTAGGGCAGGATCTGCCGCGCCGACTCCTGCAGCGGCTGGCGATAGACCTCCTGCAGATCCACCAGCGCCCAGCCCTGATAAGGCAGCACGGCCTTCATGTGCCAGGTGGCGATAGCGGTCTGCACCAGCATCAGGCACAGCAGCGCAGCGCGCCGGTACGCGGCGACCCGGCGCCAGCCCGACCTGTCGAGCGGGTGCGGCGTGTCGGGTTGCTCCACCGTACGGTTCTTCTTGAACAGCAGCCGCCACCAGCTCAGTCGCAGCACGCTGGTATGCCAGGGTTCCGGCACCATCCGCGTACGCACGATCGGCGGCGTCGACTGGATGCAGGTGCGGCCCTGATGATCCTCGGTCAACACCCCACCGCGCTCGAAAAGCTCACCCCAGGCCAGCTTCAGCCGCGCCGCGACCGAACCGAGCGGATCGCTCGGCGATACTGTTCCTTTGGCTGCCCCCTGCGCCAGTGTCCGATGGACATCGGCCAGTTCGCCCCCCTGCTGCTCCACCTGCTCACCCAGCGTCTGGCGTCGGCCGGCATCGAGGGGAAGCTCGGCGAGATAATGCTGGGCGGGCGATCGTTGCGCGTGTTCAGTCATGGACGGGTATCTGATAGCTCCAGGTTTCGGACAGCGTGGTCTCGCCATCCACCAGCGCAGCGCGCAATTCCACCGGGCGCGCCGGGTCCTTGACCCGTAGTCGCAGGGTCAGCCGCCAGCCCTCGGTGACCGGGTTATGGCGCAGGTTGTTCTCCACCAGTTCGACATTGTCATCGACGCTGACCTGGGTGCTGACCGGCGCATCGGCCGGCAGTTCAGCCAGGTTCGGCCCGACGAAGTCGACGATCAGCGCCGTGCTGCCATCGGGTTGGCGAATCAGGTTGGACTGTTTCACGTCACCGGTCGACAGGCGCGTCTGCTTGACCCAGGCGAGCTCGGGGTCATGCAGTTCGGGTTCGTCCATGCTGAAGTGCAGCCGGTACGCGATATCGATCGCTTCGCCCGGCGCCGGCTTCTTCTCCGGCACCCAGAAGGCGACGATGTTGTCGTTGGTTTCGTCCGGCGTGGGAATCTCGACCAGTTCCACATGCCCCTTGCCCCAGTCGCCAACCGGCTCGATCCAGCCGCTGGGCCGCAGTTCGTAGCGGTCGTCCAGGTCCTCGTAACGGCCGAAATCGCGGGTGCGCTGCAGCAGACCGAAGCCCCGAGGGTTCTCGACGCTGTAGCTGCTGATGGCCAGGCGCTTGGGGTTGTTCAGCGGACGCCAGATCCACTCGCCGTTGCCGGCGTGGATCGCCAGGCCTTCGGAATCATGCAGCTGTGGCCGGTAGTTGAGCTGCTGGCTGGGCTGATTGGCACCGAACAGGTACATGCTGGTGAGCGGCGCGATGCCGAGCTTTTCCACCGGCGCACGCAGGAAGACCTTGGCCTGTACATCCACGATGCTGTCCTTGCCCGGCGTGACTTCCATGCGGTAGGCGCCGGTGGCACGCGGTGAATCCAGCAAGGCGTAGATCAGCAGGCTGCCGCGGTCGGCCTGCGGGCGCTCGACCCAGAATTCGGTGAAGCGGGGAAACTCCTCGCCGCTCGGCAGCGCCGTGTCGATCGCCAGCCCGCGTGCCGACAGGCCATAGACCTGTCCTTTGCCGACCACGCGGAAATAGCTGGCGCCGAGCAGCGTCATCAGCTCGTCCTGCTTGTCCTTCTTGTTCAGCGGATAGAGCACCTTGAAACCGGCGAAACCGAGATTCTGCAGCGCAGCGGGATCGATATCGACGTTGCCGAACTCGAACGATTCGGGGTCATAGGGGATTTCGCGAACACGCGTGGCGGTGACTTCGTTGATCTTCACCGGCACGTCGAAATGCATGCCCTGATGATAGAAACGCAGCTCGAAAGGCGTTTCGGCATCGCGCCAGTAGCCCTTGTCTTCGCGAAAGCGCAGCTGCTGGTAATCGGCGAAGGCCATCTCACGGAACACCGCCGGCAGATTGCTCTTGGCCGGCACGTAGGGTGCCGCAGCCAGTTTCTCGGCCTTGCTGGCCACATCACCCAGGCTGAAGGCCCAGCTGCTGCCAACGCAGAAAGCCATGCATAGACCCAGCAGATTGCCCAGCGCCTTGCCTCTGGTACGCATGTCCGATCCTTTAAACAGAGTGGTTAACACAAAGCCTCCTGAATGGTGAATAAAGCGAGACCAGGCTGTGTGGAAACTGCTGCGCTCGGCCATGCTGCGTTAAAAACAGGCTCGGGCGCGCCCGATCAAAATGTTCATTTACAACGCGTAAACTGCATTTTTCGCCTGTTTTGACTCGCTGCGCTCGCCCTTCGGACCAGCCTTCGGCTGTCACTCCCGTTGGTCGTTGCGCTTTGCCTGACCGCCGCTCGCTACGTTTTCCTACAACCTGGGGACTGCGCCAGCTCGCGTTCGTTGGTCTACGCCACGCACAAATGATTCCCCCGACAACCGAAACGACGCTCTCAGCGCAACTCGAACCGCTGCGTCTGAACGTGCTGCGAATCGAGCCCTGCCTGCACCTCGAACACCCCCGGTTCAGCCACCTGACGCAGTTGCGCATCGACGAACGTCAGCTCGTCTTCGCCAACGCTGAAACGCACCTGCTGCTCTTCGCCGGCCTTGAGCCAGACCTTGCGAAACCCTTTCAGCTCCTTGACCGGGCGCACTACCGAGGCGGCCAGGTCACGGATGTACAACTGCACGACAGTCGCGCCATCGCGCTTGCCGGTGTTCTTCAGCGTCACGCTGACCTCCAGGCTCTGGCCATGTGAAAGCACATCGGTCGACAGGCGCGGGGGCGACAGGCTGAACTGCGTGTAACTCAGGCCGTAGCCGAACGGGTACAGCGGACCGTTCGGCTCATCGAAATATTGCGAGGTGTAGTTGCCCGGCTTGCCTTCGACGAAGGGTCGGCCCAGACGCGGGTGGTTGTAGTAGACGGGAATCTGCCCGACCGAGCGCGGGAACGAGATCGGCAGCTTGCCCGAAGGGTTGTAGTCGCCGAACAGTACCTCGGCGATGGCGTGCCCGCCTTCGGTGCCGCTGAACCAGGTTTCCAGCATCGCATCGGCATTGGCCTGCGCCCAGGCGAGATTCAGCGGACGGCCGTTCATCAGCACCAGCACCAGCGGTTTGCCGGTCTGCTTCAAGGCGCGCAGCAACGCCTGCTGACTGGCGGGAAGCTGCAGGCTGGTGCGGCTGGACGATTCATGGGACATGCCGCGCGACTCCCCTACCGCGGCGACGACGACATCGGCCTGCCGGGCCGCGGCCACCGCTTCGGCAATCATCTGATCGGCGGGACGCGGGTCCTGCACCACTTCGGGATTGTCCCAGTTGAGGAAATTCAGGTACTCGACCAGCTTCTCGTCGTCGGTGACGTTGGCGCCGCGGGCGTAAACCAACCGTCCGTGGTCACCGAGGGCGGCCTGCATGGCCTGGCGCAGCGTGACCGTCTGTTTCGCCACACCGGCAGCCGACCAGCTGCCGAGCATGTCGATATGTGAATCGGCCAGGGGCCCGACCAGCGCGATGCGGTCGGCCTTGTCGAGCGGAAGGACGCTGTTGCGGTTTTCCAGCAGTACCAGCGACTGGCGCGCCACGTCCCGCGCGGCCTGGCGATGCAGGCGGCTTTCGGCGTTGACCTCGGGCGGGTCTTCGCTGACCTGGCCGATGCGCCGATAAGGATCGTGAAACAGACCCAGATCGTATTTCGCGCCCAGTACTTCACGCACCGCCTGGTCGACGACCTGCATCGGCACGTCGCCGGCCTGCACCAGCTCGGCCAGATGCTGGCCGTAGAGCGAGTCCGCCATGCTCATGTCGAGCCCGGCATCGATCGCCAGCTTCGCCGCCTCGCGCCCATCGGCGGCCACGCCATGACGGAGCAACTCGGTGATCGCGCCATGGTCGCTGATGGTCACGCCGGAAAAGCCCCAGTCCTTGCGCAGCAGGTCGCGCAACAACCAGCGGTTGGCGCTGGCCGGCACGCCGTTGATGGTATTCAGCGCCACCATCACTCCGCCTGCCCCGGCCTCGATGGCGGCGTGGTAAGGCGGCAGGTAATCCTGGTGCATGCGCAGCGGACTCATGTCCACCACGTTGTAGTCGCGCCCGCCTTCGACCGCGCCGTAGAGGGCGAAATGCTTGACGCTGGCCATCAGGCTGTCGGGATTGCGCAACGACTTGCCCTGATAGGCGCCGACCATGGTCCGGGCGATCTCGGAAACCAGATACGGGTCCTCGCCGAAACCTTCGGAAGTCCGTCCCCAGCGCGGGTCGCGGGCGATATCGACCATGGGTGCGAAGGTCATGTCGAGCCCGTCGGCACTGGCCTCGATGGCCGCAACACGCCCCGCCGTGGCGACCGCCTGCATGTCCCAGCTCGACGCCAGGCCGAGGCCGATGGGGAAGATGGTGCGATGCCCATGTATCACGTCGTAGGCGAAGAAGATCGGTATCTTCAACCGGCTGCGCAGCGCGGCATCCTGCAGGGGGCGATTGTCCTGCCGGGTGACCGAATTGAAGGTGCCGCCGACATTCCCCGCGGCCAGTTCCTCGGCAAGCCGCTCCCTGGGCATGTCCGCGCCGATGCTGATCAGGCGCAGCTGGCCGATCTTTTCCTGCAGCGTCATCTGCCGCAGCAGTTGCTCGATGAACGCCGGCTTGTCGTCCAGCCTGCTCTCGGCCAGAACCGGAAAGGCTACCGAAAGAGCGATCAAGCCGAGCAGACACAACCTTTTCATGATGGGTTTTCCGCAGACGTGTCTTGGAGGCGCAGGGCTACGCTTCACTTGGACCCCTGGATCACTGTGTAGTGGCATGACCGAGAATGAACCGCACCAGAATGCGAACCCAGAGGCAGGACGCCTCTGGAGAAGAAAGGTTTCCGCCCGTGCTCAAGTGAGCGCAAGCGAGACGGCGATTATTACCGCCTTCATTTCACGGCGTCGATCTTTTTTACAGTCTCGATCCAGCCTGGTTCCAGGCGCGGCTGATCGACATCCAGGCGCGCCGCTTCCATGGCGCTGCGATGCTGTTCGATCTCCGCCCTCATTTCGAGAAGAGAGCCGCTGTTGGCATCCAGCTGGTGCATCTGCTCCAGCCCCTGGTGGTAGAAGCGCAGCAGCTTCATCGCGGTGGGGTCCTCGATCGCCACGCCCGCTTTCACGTGATGCATGACGTTGGTCACGCTCATCAGGGCGCGCTTGAGCCGCCAGCCGTAGGCCGCCGACGCCATCCACGGCTGCTGCCAGTAGACCAGGCGCACCAGCAGCACCGTCACCCCGAGCCCGATCGCCACACCGGCGATATTCAGGCGCAGGTTGTCGCCGCCCGGTTCGCCGAACATCGCCACCGCCGCGGTGGACAGCCCCATCGCCAGCACCACGAAGGTCACTGCGACGATCAGAGTGCTGCGTCGAGTCTGCTTGCGGTAGGTTTCGGGATTCAGGGGTTTGATTTCGAAGGCGGGCATCGGCTTCCTCGATTGCTGGTTCTGTCGGGCTGTTGCGTGCGCCGCGAGTGTCTGGCGCCGCGGCAGGTCTCGCATTATCACCGCATTCGACGATGACACCCAGCTATCGTATGGAAACGGAAAACGAGCCGGACAGGCAGTGCCATCCGACTCGCTGGCAGGCTGTTGTGCAGGCAGGCCGTTTCCGGCGCCGCGAACCTCAGCCCTTGAGCTTGACCGTGGTCTTGGCCACCAGCTCACCCTGGTAACGCGCGATATTCAGTTCCTTGGTGGACGGCTGGCGCGAGCCGTCGCCGCCGGCGATGGTCGAGGCACCGTAGGGCGTGCCGCCGTTGGTTTCGGAAATATCGAAGAATTCGCCGATACCGTAGCCGGTGGGCACGATGATCATTCCGTGGTGGGCCAAGGTGGTCCAGGTGGAGGTAATGGTCATTTCCTGGCCGCCGCCAGTGCCGGTGGAGGTGAACACGCTGGCGACCTTGCCGTGCAGCAAGCCCTTGGCCCAGAGGCCTCCGGTCTGGTCGAGGAAGTTGCGCATCTGCCCGGACATGTTGCCGAAGCGGGTCGGCGTGCCGAAGATGATCGCATCGTACTCGGGCAGCTCGGCCGGGCTGGCCACTTCGGCGGCCTGGTCGGTCTTGCCGCCGGCGTTCTTGAATACCTCTGCGGGCATGGTTTCCGGCACCCGCTTGATGGTCACCTCGGCGCCCTCGACGCTGCGAGCGCCTTCGGCAACGGCGTTGGCCATGGTTTCGATGTGGCCGTACATGGAGTGATAAAGCACGAGAATCTTTGCCATCTTGTCGTTCCTCTTGTGGATATTCGTTTGCTCGGACGCTAGGGTCTCTTGACGTTTCGTCGCGAGCCGCGTTGCTGCGAGAAATGGCGCCAGGTTAGGCGTAGGACGCAGGTAATGGTCATTCCCTTGCCAAGTCCTACAACGACAGCTGGCGCCATTTCCCGCGCAACCCTTCGGGCCGGGCCTGTTTTTACGCGATGCGGCGTTATTCGTCGTTCATTTGGAATGCCAAACTTCTCTCCTCATGCCTTGCCTCGCGTAAAAACAGGCTACGGCGCGGCCGCGAGCGAAACGTCAACAGACCCTAGTTCAGCGGGCGTCCACCAGAACCACTTCGCTATCTTCAACCACCTTGACCCGCAGCAGCGCTTCATCACGAATGGCCACGCCGTCACCGGCTGCGGCGATCACCTCGCCGACTTCGATCCGCCCGCTGGCCGGCACCAGATAAACCTTCCGGCCGGCGCCGATGGGGTATTCGGCAACCTGGCCAGCCGAAAGTGTCGCCGCGACCAGCCGAGCATCGGCACGGATCGGTAATGCATCGGCATCCCCCTCGATGCCGCTGGCCAGGGTCACGAAGGCGCCGGCACGCTCACCGCGCGGAAAAGGTCGGGTGCCCCAGCTCGGCGGCAGGCCGCTTCGATCAGGGTAGATCCATATCTGGAAAAGCTCGCAGGTTTCGTCTTCCCGGTTGAATTCGCTATGGACGATGCCGGTGCCGGCGCTCATCACCTGCACGTCACCCGCCACTGTGCGACCGATGTTGCCCAGGCTGTCCTCGTGGCTGATGGCGCCCTTGCGCACGTAGGTGACGATTTCCATGTCGCGATGGGGATGGGGCGGGAAACCCGAATGCGCCGCGATGCTGTCGTCGTTCCAGACGCGCAACCGGCCCCAGTGCATGCGCGATGCGTCGTGGTAGTCGGCGAAGGAGAAATGGTGATGGGTATCGAGCCAGCCGTGATTGGCACGGCCCAGCTCGGCCCGAGGACGTAGTTCGATCATGGATTCAGCCTCTTCGTTAATGCCGACTCGTTGTTACTAGAGCCCTGCATCGGATGAGGCCATCATCCATCGATTCAACAAAGATATGGTTGGATTTTTCCGCGCAAACCAATCGAACAAATCGATTGGTTTGCGCGCAGCTCAGCCAAGCGCCAGTGGCAGGAACAGCGCGATCAGAATACCCAGCAGGCTCATCCCCAGTGCCGCGAAGGCTCCGCATTCGTCGCCCTCCTCCAGCGCTCGCGCCGTGCCGATGGCGTGGGCGTTGATGCCGTAGCTCAGGCCACGCGCCGCCGGATGATCGATGCCAGCCCAGCGAAACAGGAACGGCCCCATCGCGGTACCGATCACGCCGGTGAGCATCACGAACACCGCCGCCAGCGAAGCGAGGCCACCGAGCTGCTCGGCCACCAGCATCGCGATCGGCATGGTCGCCGCCTTGGGCGACAGGCTCATCAGCACCGACAGATCGGCACCCATGGCTCCGGAAATCACCAGCGTCAGGACCACGCTGAGTACGCCGCCGACCACCAGGGTGATGAGAATCGGCCAGAAAAGTTGCTGGATGCGCTTGAGGTGGCGATACAGCGGTACCGCCAGCGCCACGGTCGCCGGGCCGACCAGAATGGCGATCATCGATGCGCTGTCGCGGTAGCTCGCGTAGTCCAGCCCGCACAGGTAGAGCGTGCCCACCACCAGCAGCATCCCCACCATCACCGGCTGCAGCACCAGCCAGCCGCTGCGGCGATAGAGGGCCAGCGCCAGCTGGAAGGCGATCAGGGTCAGTGCCACGGAGAACAGCGGGTGCTCCAGGGTCATCGCCCAGACGGTGGCGATATCGAGATTGGTCATGCCTTGTCCTCCTGCCGACGGTCCATGCGACGGATCAGCACCTGCATCAGCCAACCGCAGAACGGCACCGTGATCACCAGCGACAGCACCAGGCCGGCGGCGATGGCCGGCAGGTCGCCCAGCAGCGCATCACTGCTGGTCATGATGCCCGCCGCCGGAACGATCAGCAGCAAGGGCAGATACTGCAGCAACAGCGCGGCGGTCTTCTCCAGCGATTCGGGAATGCCCCGGCGCACCAGCAACAGGCCGAACAGCAGCACCATGCCGATGATCGGCCCCGGCAGCGCAGGCAACAGCAGAAGGTTCACGACGCTGCCAAGCAGCTGCAGCAATACCAGCCAGGTCAGGCCTTTGAGAATCATGGGGCTTCCTTTGGTTAACTCAACAGACGGATCGAACGAGCCCGCAGGCCAGGAGATACGCAGCGTCTCCAGCAGCCCTCGCCTGGGCCGGCAACGCCGCAAAAGCCTCGGACTATGGCCCGGCTCGAAGAGCGGGAACAGGTGCAGATGCCGCTGAAAAAAGCGGATCAGTTCCAGCCAGACATAACGGCAGGCGACCATACCTGCTTTTTCATCGCGGCGGCAGACGCAACGGCAAGATAGATAGCCATCAGCATGATCTCGGCCCTACAGTCGATTCTGGGTATGGGGCGAAGGTACCAGCGCCATTCTGATCCGTATTTTTTACCAATACCTGAGTCTGTTACGCATACATTCGGTAGCCGATGATCCGCCTCGCCTGAAAAAGCCTCCGAGGCCCTGTCATGACCGATCGAATACCCGCCAGAATCATCGAAACCCTGGACCGCGAGAAACCGGTGCGCCTGACGCCGGCGCAGGCTGGCGGAGCCATTCACACCCGCAGCTTCACGGGTCTGTATCGCAATCTGCGCCTGCTTGGCGGCGCTGTGCTGTTCCTGCTCTATTTCGGCACGCTGTGGTTGAACTGGAATGGTCGCCAGGCGGTGCTCTGGGACCTCGGCACCCAGCAGTTCCACATCTTCGGCGCGACCTTCTGGCCGCAGGACTTCATCCTGCTGTCGGCGCTGCTGATCATCGCCGCCTTCGGCCTGTTCTTCATCACTGTCCTGGCCGGTCGCGTCTGGTGCGGCTACGCCTGCCCGCAGAGCACCTGGACCTGGATATTCATGTGGGCCGAGAAAATCACCGAAGGCGATCGCCACCAGCGCATCAAGCTCGACGCCGCCCCATGGTCGGCCGGCAAACTGCTGCGTCGCACCGCCAAACACCTGCTCTGGCTCGCGGTAAGCCTGGCCACCGCGCTGTCCTTCGTCGGTTACTTCACGCCGGTTCGCCAGCTCGCCGCTGACCTGGTCACCTTCGAGATTGGCATGACCGCAGCTTTCTGGTTGTTCTTCTTCACCGCCGCCACCTATATCAACGCCGGCTGGCTGCGCGAGAAGGTGTGCCTGCACATGTGCCCTTACTCGCGCTTCCAGAGTGTAATGTTCGACGCCGACACCCTGGTGGTGGCCTACGATGCCGCACGGGGTGAAAGCCGCGGCGCCCGCCGCAAGGACAGCGATTCGCGTGCTCAGGGCCTGGGCGACTGCATCGATTGCACCTTGTGCGTGCAGGTCTGCCCCACCGGCATCGACATCCGCGACGGCCTGCAGCTGGACTGCATCGGTTGCGGCGCCTGCGCCGACGTCTGCGACAGCGTGATGGACAGGATGGGCTACGCGCGCGGGCTGGTCCGCTATACCTCCGAACAGGCATTGCAAGGCGGCCGCACCCGACTGTTCCGGCCGCGCCTGGTGGGCTATGCGGCGGCGCTGCTGGTAATGATCGGCGCCTTCGTCTGGGCGCTCGACGAGCGCCCGCTGTTGTCGCTCGACGTCACCCGGGATCGCACCCTGTATCGCGAGAACACGCACGGGCAGATCGAGAACATGTACCGCCTGAAGCTCATCAACAAGACACAACAGCAGCGCGAATACGGCGTCTCCCTCGGCGAGGGTCCCTTCGAGCTGCACGGTCGGCGTCAGGTCAGCCTGGCACCGGGCGAGATCCTTGACCTGCCGGTGAGCGTGACGCTGGTCGACGCGAAACAGACGCAGGGCCTGACCCGCGAGCTGCGCTTCGAAGTACGGGACCTGGACGACCCCGCCAGTGTCGTCGACACCCGCAGTACCTTCGTCGCACCGGCTCGTTAGGACTGTTGCCGTTTCATTCGGGGCTCGCGATGAACAGCAACACACCCCAGAGGTAAGATCACCCGGCATTTTCACGGGAATTGCGCAGATGAAGCGTTACGAGAAACTCGCCGACGAAATTGCCGAGCTGATCCGCAGCGGCGTGCTGGCTCCCGGCGAGCGGATACCTTCGGTGCGCCACGCCAGCCGTACCTACGGCGTCAGCCCGTCCACGGTGTTCCAGGCCTATTACCTGCTGGAAGATCGCGGGCTGATCCAGGCGCGAGCGCGCTCGGGCTATTTCGTCCGCGAGCATGCCCAGCGCCCGTTGCACGAACCCGACATCGGCGCCCGTCTCGCGGCAACCACCGATGTGGGCGTCAGCGAGCTGGTGTTCTCCGTGCTCGCCTCGTTACGCGACCCGGACACCGTGCCTTTCGGTTCGGCCTTTCCCAGCGCGGAGCTCTTCCCGATGCAGCGGCTGGCCCGCTCCATGGCCCAAAGCGTCCGGGCCATGCCGGCCAGCGGGGTGATCGCCGAGATGACCGCCGGCAATCCCGACCTGCGACGGCAGATCGCCCTGCGCTACATGGTCAGCGGCGTGATGTCGCCCATGGAGGAACTGGTGATCACCAGCGGTGCGATGGAGGCGTTGAACCTCTGCCTGCAGGTAGTGACCGAGCCGGGCGATCTGGTGGCCATCGAAGCACCGGCCTTCTATGCGACGTTGCAGGTACTGGAACGGCTCAAGCTCAAGGCGGTGGAAATCCCGGTGCATCCTCGTCACGGCATCGACCTGGACGTGCTCGCCGACAGTCTCGCGAACCTGCCGATCAAAGCCTGCTGGTTCATGAGCAGTCTGCAGAATCCTTTGGGCGCCAGCATGGGCGAAGCCAGGAAACGGCAACTCTACGATCTGCTGCAGCGCCACCAGGTGCCGCTGATCGAGGATGATGTCTATGCCGAGCTGTACTTCACCCGCGAGCCGCCGAAACCGATCAAGAGCCATGACCGCGACGGCCTGGTGATGCACTGCGGCTCCTTCTCCAAGAGCCTGGCGCCGGGTTACCGGATCGGTTGGGTGGCCGGCGGGCGTTACGCCGAGCAGATCAGCCGGCTCAAGCTGATGACCACCATATCCCCGTCCGTGCCCGCGCAGGCGGCCATCGCCGATTACCTGCAGCACGGCGGTTACGACCGCCATCTGCGCAAGCTGCGCCACGCGCTGGAAATGCAGCAGGGCGCCATGCTCGCTTCGGCCGCACGTCACTTCCCGGCCAGCACACGGGTGACGCGTCCCAGCGGAGGCTACTTTCTCTGGTTCGAATTCCCCGAGCAGGTGGATTCGCTGCAACTGCTGCAACTCGCCCTTGCCCAGGGCATCAGCCTGGCGCCGGGTCCGATCTTCTCCGCCACGCAACGCTTCCGGAACTGCGCACGCCTGAATCACGGCCATCCGTGGGATGCGCGCAGCGAGAAAGCGATGGAGCTGCTGGGAAGGATGGTGAAGTCGTTCTGATGCGCCACAGGCCTTGCCAACCGACCGCTTTCCTGCCAGAAAGCGCCTCCTTTCCCCCTGATTCGAGGCGACGAATGAGTAACGAACTGCTGATCAAGGACATCCAGCCCGGCGCGGGCAAGGAAGTGGTCAAGGGCGCGCTGATCACCACCCAGTACCGTGGCACCCTGGAAGACGGCACCGTCTTCGACTCCTCCTACGAGCGCGGCAAGCCGTTCCAATGCGTGATCGGCACCGGCCGGGTGATCAAGGGCTGGGACCTGGGCCTGATGGGCATGAAGGTCGGCGGCAAGCGCAGGCTGTTCGTGCCGGCACACCTGGCTTATGGCGAGCGGCAGGTCGGGGCTCACATCAAGCCGAACTCGAATCTGCACTTCGAGATCGAGCTGCTGGAAGTCCTGACCCGCGACGATTGATCTCCCGCGCCGGCGAGCTCTTCAGAGTTCGATCTGCCCCTGCAGGTACTTCACCGCCGCGCCGGCGACGAATACACGCTCACCCTCGACGCGGCAGTACAGCAGGCCAGTGCGCTTCGAAGCCTGCAACGCCACGAGCGAAGACTTGCCCAGGCGCGCGGCCCAATAGGGTGCGAGACCGGCATGGATGGAGCCGGTGACCGGATCCTCGTCGCCACCATTGGCGGGCCAGAAGTAGCGCGAGGCGAAATCCTGGCGATCGCCAGGCGCGGTCACCACCACATCCAGCGGCGCCAGCGCTTTCAGCGCCTCGAGATCGGGCGCTGCGGCGCGTACCTGTTGTTCGCTGGCGTAGACGACGAACCAGGCCTGCGGATTCCTCAGCACCGCCTCGGGCACGATATCGAGTGCTTCCAGCAGCGCCTGCGGCGGCTCGGCGATCGTTTCCGGCGCGCGGTTGGGAAAGCTCATTTCCAGCAACCCGTCGTCGCGCAGGGTGACCTCGATATCCCCTACCGCTGCGGCACGGAAGGTCAGCGGAGCCGCGGCAATTCGCTGTTCAAGAATGACGAACGCGCTGGCCAGCGTCGCGTGACCACAGAAGTCGATCTCGGTCAGCGGCGAAAACCAGCGGATATGGAAGGCGCCATCGGGCTCACGGACGAAGAAGGCGGTTTCCGAAAGATTGTTCTCCGCGGCGATGGCCTGCATCCGCGCATCGTCCAGCCACCGCTCCAGCGGCACCACGGCGGCCGGGTTGCCCTTGAAACGTTCAGTCGTGAAGGCATCGATCTGGAAAATTGGCAGCAGCATGTCATTTCATCCTTAAACCGGTTCGCCATAGCCAAGGCAGACAGTCTAAGGCGCCCCGGTCATTGCCGAAACCGGAAAACACCTGTCATTTCCCTGCGCAAGGTCTGGCTGCGGGTTGGACTTCGACTCGGAGTGGCTCGCATAGGCTTGCACCCAGCCGGGATAGAATCCCGAGCCCGCCACCTCTCGCCAACTCTGGAGGCCGCCAGGTTGTATCTTCAGTTTCTCGGGCTCGCCAAGTGTGTCACCCCTGAAAAAGAAGCGGACACCGTCGGACAGCGTCAGGAATAGACCGAGCGCACCTGCCCTGGGCAGAGGCACCAGAACCACGCGGCCATCCCCGAAGAGGTCAAGGCTCTGGCTGAATTCACCGACTGGCCTGGCGTCGAATTGCAGCGGCTGCCAGCGTACGGAATGAGCAAACTGACTGGGCAGGACAGCCGGCGGCGTTGCGGCTTGGCTGTAGTCGATCGCCTTGGCGCTGGCCAGTACCGGCACATCGGGAAAGTCCGCCAAGCCGGAGGCATGATCCCACCGGGCATTGGCAAGCAGGATGCGGTCTATTTTCAATCCATCGCGCTCCAGTTGATCGCGCACCGGCACCACCAGGCTGTAACGCTTTGCCCGCCACGGCAGTTCGGCGTCGAGCTGCGCGTTTATCTGCCGTCCCAGCCCGGTGCCGAAAAGCAATCGAGAGCCCTGATACTCGATCAGTAGTGCCAGGTGGTGCACCGGTTCAGGCTGCTCCCAGCTACCGTTACGCCAGGAATAGTCGCCGGGCCCGTCAGATTGTGCCGTCTTGACCAAGCTGAAGCGCAGTTCGTCATCTGCCATCGCGCTTGTGGCCAGGCTGAGCAGTAGCAGCGTAACGAGCTTCGCCACGTTCATGGTTTCCCACTCCTTAGAGATTCGTTCTTGGATGACTAGATAATAGACAGACCTGTCTGTACACTTCAAGCACGATCTGACGACGCAGATGATCGGTTGGAGGACGCTCGGCAGCTGCGCATAATGACCAGCCAGAGGAGGCATTCATGGCATTGAACAAGCGCGACCAGCTAATCGAAAAGGCGCAAGAGCTTTTCTATCGCGAGGGTTACCACGCCACGGGGATCGACCGCATCCTGGCGGAGTCCGGCGTGGCCAAGATGACGTTGTACAAGCACTTCAAATCCAAGGAAGACCTGATTCTTGCGGTGCTGGAAACACGCCATCGGACCATGATCGAGCGGCTACGGGAGCGCGCCAGCAGGCTCCCACCGCGCGAGGCGCTGCTGGCCGTGTTCGACGGCCTGCATAACATGATCCACAGCACTGATCAGTTCTGTGGCTGCCTGTTCGTCAACGCCGCGGCGGAGTATCAGGACCGGGAACACCCCATCCATCGCCGCTCGTGCGCCTACAAGGCGGAGCTGCAAACCTACCTGCGCGACCTACTGGAACAGCTGGCTGCGCCCCACCCGCAGCAACTCGCACGCCAGCTGCAATACCTGCTCGAAGGCGCGCTCAGCATGGCTCACATCGAAGGCCCCGGTGAACAGGCGCGAGACGCCAAGGAAGCGGCGCAAGTGCTGCTCAGCGCCGCAGGCCTCTGAGCCGACGGCGCACCGACAGCCAGTCAACGGCTGGCCGCCTCGTCCTCATCGACGCGGAACCAGGCCGCGTACAGCGCTGGCAGGAACAGCAGCGTCAGCGCCGTGGCAACGATCAACCCGCCCATGATGGCCACTGCCATCGGTCCGAAGAACACGCTGCGCGACAGCGGGATCATCGCCAGCACCGCGGCCAACGCGGTGAGCACGATGGGCCGGAAGCGCCGCACGGTCGCGTCGATGATCGAGGTGAAGCGGTCATGGCCGGCGCCGATGTCCTGCTCGATCTGGTCCACCAGAATCACCGAGTTGCGCATGATCATGCCCGACAGCGCGATGGTGCCGAGCATGGCGACGAACCCGAACGGCTGATTGAACGCCAGCAGGAACAGCGTCACGCCGATCAGCCCCAGCGGCGCGGTGAGGAACACCATGGCCGAGCGCGAGAAGCTCTTGAGCTGGATCATCAGCAGACCGACCACGACGATGATGAACAACGGAATGCCGGCCATCACCGAGCGCTGACCGCGGCTGGAATCCTCTACCGTTCCGCCCACTTCCAGCAGATAGCCGCCAGGCAGCGCGTCACGTATCTCGTCCAGTGTCGGTTGGATCTGCGTCACCAGCGTGGCCGGCTGCAGCTCGCCGTTGACATCGGCGCGCACCGTCACGGTCGGCAAACGGTTGCGGTGCCAGATCACACCCTCTTCGAAGCCATATTCCAGCGTCGCCACTTGCGACAGCGGCACGCTGCGCCCGCCTTCGGTGGGGATCGCCAGACTCGGCAGCATTGACAGTTCGAGGCGTTCACGCTCGGTGCCGCGCAGCAGGATCTCGATCAGCTCGTTGTCTTCGCGGAACTGGCTGACGCTGGCGCCAGTGAAGGTGCGCCGCAGGAACGCCGACAGCTCGGCGGTACTCACCCCCAGGACCCGCGCGCGGTTCTGGTCGACATTCAGCCAGACCACCTTGCTCGGCTCCTGCCAATCCAGATGCACGTTATCCACGTGCGGGTTCTCGCGCACCTTGGCGGCGACCTGGCGCGCCAGCCCGCGAACCACGTCGATGTGCTCGCCGGTGACCCGGAACTGGATCGGATAGCCCACCGGCGGACCATTCTCCAATCGGCTGACACGCCCGCGCAGGTTGGGAAACTCGTCGCGCAGTACCTCGACCAGCCAGCCGCGCAGCACCTCGCGCTGCTCCAGGCTGTCGGCCAGCACCACGAACTGGGCGAAGCTGGTGGCCGGCAGCTGCTGGTCCAGCGGCAGGTAGAAGCGCGGCGAGCCTGTCCCCACGTAGGCTACGTAGTTGTCGACGCCGGCGCGCCCGGCGAGCATTTTTTCCAGGCGCAGCACTTCGGCTTCGGTGGCCTTGAGCGAGGCGCCCTCGGCCAGCTTCAGGTCCACCATCAGTTCCAGGCGCCCGGACACCGGGAAGAATTGCTGCTGCACCAGGCGGAACAGGCCCAGCGAGGCGACGAAGGCCAGCAGCGTCAGCACGATCACCGTCTTGCGATGCCGCACGCACCATTGCACCAGGCGGCGCACGCGCTGGTAGAACGGCGTCGAGTAGGGATCATGGCCATCGGCACTGCCGCCGTGCTTGGCCGCCGCGCGCTTGGCCAGATCCGGCAGCAGGCGCTCACCCAGCAGCGGCACGAACATCACCGCCGCGATCCAGGAGGCGATCAGCGAAATGGTCACCACCTGGAAGATCGAGCGGGTGTACTCGCCGGTACTGGATGCAGCGGTGGCGATGGGCAGGAAGCCGGCGGCGGTGATCAGTGTGCCGGTGAGCATCGGGAACGCCGTGCTGGTCCAGGCGAAGCTGGCGGCCTTGAGCCGGTCGTAGCCCTGTTCCATCTTGATCGCCATCATCTCCACCGCGATGATCGCGTCGTCCACCATCAATCCCAGCGCCAGCACCAGGGCGCCGAGGGAAATCTTGTGCAGGCCGATGTTCAGGTAGTGCATCGTGGCGAAGGTCATCGCCAGCACCAGCGGAATCGAGAACGCCACCACCAGGCCGGTGCGCACGCCCAGCGAGAAGAAGCTCACCAGCAGCACGATCACCAGGGCCTCGATCAGCACCTGGACGAATTCGCCGACGCTGGTCTTCACCGCCGCCGGTTGATCGGACACCTTGCGCAGCTGCATGCCGGCGGGCAGCTCGGCCTGCAGGCGGGCAAACTCGCCTTCCAGCGATTCGCCGAGCATCAGGATGTCGCCGCCATCCTTCATCGCCACCGCCAGGCCGATGGCCGGCTCGCCCATGAAGCGCATGCGCGGCGCCGGCGGATCGTTGAAGCCACGATAGACCTCGGCAACGTCGCCGATGCGGAAGGTACGGCCCGCAACCCGGATGGGAAAATCGCGGATCTGCTCGACCGTCTCGAAGTTACCCGTCACGCGCAGTTGCACCCTGTCGCTGGGGGTCTCGACGAAGCCCGATGCGCTCACCGCATTCTGCGCCTCGAGCGCCTGCTGCACGGCCTGCAGGGGTACGCCGAGCGTGGCCGCCTTGAGGTTGGACAGTTCGATCCAGATCTTCTCGTCCTGCAAGCCGAGCAGCTCGACCTTGCCGACGTTGCCGATCCGCTGCAGTTGCAGCTGGATGCGGTCGGCGTAGTCCTTGAGCACCGCGTAGTCGAACCCCTGGCCGGTCAATGCATAGATATTGCCGAAGGTGGTGCCGAACTCATCGTTGAAGAACGGGCCTTGCACGGTCGGCGGCAGGGTGTGCCGGATGTCGCCGATCTTCTTGCGGATCTGGTACCAGAGCTCGGGAATCTCCTCGGAGTGCATCGAATCGCGCGCCATGAAGGTCACGTTGGATTCGCCGGGGCGGGAGAAGGACACGATGCGATCGTATTCACCGGTCTCCATCAGCTTCTTCTCGATGCGCTCGGTGACCTGCCGGGATACTTCCTCGGCGCTGGCGCCCGGCCAGTTGGTCTGGATAACCATGGCCTTGAAGGTGAACGGCGGGTCCTCGCTCTGCCCCAGCTTGCCGTAGGACAGCACCCCGAGCACCGCCACCAGCAGCATGAGGAACACGACGATCTGGCGGTTGCCCAGCGCCCATGCGGAAAGATTGAAGCGCATCGGGCTACTCCTCGGCGGCCAGCACGACAGGGCGATTGTCGCGATCGACCGGACGCACCGGCTGATCCGGCTGAAGCATCTGTACGCCTGCCATCACCACCCAGTCATCGGCGCGCAGACCTTCCAGCACCGGCACCAGCCGCTCGCCATAGGGGCCGGTACGCACCTCGACGCGCTCCACGGTGGAGTCGGGCCTGAGCCGCCAGACATAGGCCACGCCCCGCTCGGCACTGAGCGCCGACAGCGGCACGGCCAGCGCCGCCGCGCCGGCGCTTTGCAGCGTCACCCGAGCACTCTGGCCGAGTTCCGCCGTTACATCCTCGTCGCTGAAGGCGACACGTGCGGCGAAGGTACGCGAATGCGCATCGGCCGCCGGCGAAAGCTCGCGGATATGGCCCGAATACTGGCGCCCCGGTTGCGACCAGAGCTCGACCGAAGCGCTCTGACCGACCTTGTAGCGCTCCAGCGACTGCTCCGGCAGGTCGATCGCCACTTCCCGCTCGCCATCGGCGGCAAGGACGAAGGCCACCTGCCCCGCCGCCACCACCTGCCCGACCTCGATCAGACGCTGCACCACCACACCATCGCGCGTGGCGCGCAGCACCGCGTAGTCGACCTGGTTGCTGGCGACTTCGAACTCGGCCCGCGCTTGTTGCAGGCGGGCGGCCGCCGAGCGATAGGCATTGTCGGCGCTGTCGAACTGCGACTGGCTGACCAGTTGCCGGCCAAGCAGCGTCCTGTAGCGGTCATGTTCGGCCTTGGCCACCCGCAGGTTGGCTTCGGCGGCCGCCACTTGGGCGCGCATGCCGTCGAGCTGCAGGCGCACGTCCTGCGGATCGAGCCGGGCCAGGGGTTGATCCTTGCTCACCCGGTCGCCGGCCTCGACCAGCCGCTCGACCACCTTGCCACCGATGCGGAACGCCAGTTCCGGCTCGTAGCGCGCGTGCACGGCGCCGGGGTAGCTCTCCAGGGTTTCGCCGGCCGGCTGCGGCTGCATCACCATCACCGGGCGAGCAGGCACCTCCACGGCGACATCGTCGCCACAGGCCGTCAGCAACAACGCACTCGCGAGCACACAAACGAAGGGAAGAACTGGGCGGGGCACGGCGAAACTCTCTCTGTCGCTGAGCGGGTTGGAATACTTATACTGCCGGGTATAGTAAGTCAGGGTGCCATGGGGTGTGAAGGAGGCATTGCGCTGGTTTTCGATCCCTCCAATTCACACCTTAAACACCCTTCCGCACCCTTGATTGGTACAAAAATTGGTACAGGATTCCCTGTTCTATCTCAGCCTGTCCGGGCGCCCCCAATCACCGAAGCAACAAGACACACCCCATCATGGTCAACTGCTCATTGAGAAGCGAGGCGAGACCATGTGCGGACGAATCACACA
>NZ_RFFL01000102.1 GCF_003696285.1 Stutzerimonas nitrititolerans | reverse complement strand
TTAAGCAATTATGATAATTATTTTTATAGCTTAATGATAAAGAAGAAAATAGTATGATTATTTAAATTTCAATGAGACTATTTAAGGAAGTGAACATATTGAAAAAAGTATTTTCTGTAATTCTAAAAATTATATTTATAGGCGTGTCTCTTTTTTGTGCCCTAACTTCGTTTTTATTATATTTTATTGGTGAAGAAGATATGAGAGGTAATAT
>NZ_RFFL01000101.1 GCF_003696285.1 Stutzerimonas nitrititolerans | reverse complement strand
GTAAAAGAGTTAATTCTATAGCTAAAGGTTATGTTCGTAAGTTAGAAATTACATACAACAAAGAGCGAGATGACTATCACCCGCATTTTCATGTGTTAATTGCAGTAAATAAGTCATATTTTACAGATAAAAGATATTATATTAGCCAAAAAGAATGGCTTGAATTATGGCGTGACGTAACGGGAATTTCAGAAATTACACAAGTTCAAGTTCAAAA
>NZ_RFFL01000100.1 GCF_003696285.1 Stutzerimonas nitrititolerans | reverse complement strand
GGCCGCGATATTTCCTTCACTCACCCCACCAGCATGACCGTCGAGCGCTGGCATCGCATGCTGGACGACGCAGCAGAACGCCGTGACCTTCCCCGGCTCTATCGGGACAACCTTATCGAGTCCGCGGACGACATGCTTCGAGCGGGCATTATCGATCCCCTGGAACACTTCGATCTGCTCGAGCTTGCGGAGTCTGCCTATTCACACGAGATCGAAGAGCAGATAGTCCGTCACCGTT
>NZ_RFFL01000010.1 GCF_003696285.1 Stutzerimonas nitrititolerans | reverse complement strand
GCATTATAGGCCCTCGAAACGACACGTCAATCTTAAATAGTGGATTTCTTTTCGATGTCGACTCACCGGCATCTCGACACATGTAGAAAGCCGGTGTTCGCCCAAAGGATCGGGACCACTTTCTTCAAAGAGGCCAAAGCAGCCTCTACACTGTCTTATTCAGCAATATACCGGCGCCGCACATGCATACAGCCCCCTCCGACTTGCTTGATCTGTTGCTGTTCCCCTCCTGGCTTGTCCCGGTAGAACCTGCCGGGGTCATATTCCGGAATCACGCCATCGGTATTCGCAACGGTCGCATTGCGCTGATTGCACCACGCGAGGAAGCACATCGGTACGTCACCAAGGCATCCAAGGAGCTGCCTGGCTTTCTTCTCGCGCCAGGCCTGATCAACGCTCACGGCCATGCTGCGATGACCCTGTTTCGTGGCCTGGCCGATGATCTGCCGCTCAGAAGCTGGTTGAAGGAGCGCATCTGGCCTGCAGAGAACAGATGGGTGAATGAAGACTTCATCCGCGCCGGCAGTGAACTCGCCATAGCCGAGCAACTGCAGAGCGGTATCACCTGTTTTTCCGACATGTACTTCTATCCGGAACTCGTAAGCGAGCTGGTGCATAAACACGGTGTACGCGCACAGATCACCATCCCGGTCATGGACTTTCCCGTTCCTGGCGCTCGCGACGCTGACGAAGCACTTCGCAAAGGCGTGGCGCTGTTCGATGATCTCAAGCATCACCCGCGCCTCAGCGTGGCCTTCGGCCCACACGCACCCTATTCGGTCGCGGACGCCAACCTGGAAAGCATCCGCACACTGATCGCCGAGATGGATGCGGGTATCCATATGCACGTGCACGAAACAGCACAGGAGGTCGAGGAGGCGCTTGGCAAGCATGGCGAGCGTCCCTTGGCGCGACTGGCTCGTCTGCAACTTCTGGGGCCGCGTTTCCAGGCGGTGCACATGACACAGGTAAATGACGATGACCTCGCGCTGCTCGTGGAACACAACTGCAGCGTCATTCATTGCCCCGAATCGAACCTGAAGCTGGCCAGTGGCTTTTGTCCAGTCGAGCGTCTCTGGGAGGCAGGTGTCAACGTGGCCATCGGCACCGATGGCGCCGCCAGCAACAATGATCTCGATCTGCTCGGCGAAACACGCACCGCGGCATTGCTGGCTAAGGCAGTCGCCGGCTCGGCCACGGCGCTCGATGCCCATCGTGCGCTGCGCATGGCAACACTCAACGGGGCCCGCGCCCTCGGCCTGGAGGATTGCACCGGCTCGCTGGAGATTGGAAAATTTGCCGACATGGTGGCATTCGATCTATCGCAACTGGCGCAACAGCCGGTTCATGATCCGGTATCGCAATTGATCTACTCCAGCGGCCGAGACTGCGTGCGGCATGTCTGGGTCGGCGGCAAGCAGTTGCTGGATGATCGCCGATTGACGCGGATGGACGAGGAGCGCCTGATCGCCACTGCTCAGGAATGGGGCCGCAAGATAAGGCCTGCTCCCTGAGAGGGTCGCTCGTCGCCGACTCAATAATCACCTCCATCCGTGACAAACTGACCAACATACAAGACACCGTCTATCCCCCTTCGCCTGCCGGAAGCTGGCATCATGAGCAGTTTCAAGCTCAAGCTTCCCTCAGCTCTCAAAACGGAACGAACCATGAGCAATGTCGACCAAGCCGAAATAGCCAAATTCGAAGCCCTCGCCCATCGCTGGTGGGATCGCGAAAGCGAGTTCAAGCCATTGCACGAGATCAATCCGCTGCGGGTCAACTGGATCGACGAACACATCTCGCTTGCAGGCAAGAAGGTACTCGACGTCGGCTGTGGTGGCGGCATTCTGAGTGAGGCCATGGCTCGACGCGGCGCCCAGGTGACCGGCATCGACATGGGCGAAGCACCGCTTTCGGTTGCCCGCCTGCACTTGCTCGAGTCGGGGCTGGAGGTCGATTACCGGCAGATCACCGCCGAATCCCTGGCCGAAGAATCCCCGGAAACCTTCGACGTGGTGACCTGCCTCGAAATGCTCGAGCATGTACCGGACCCTGCCTCGGTCATTCGCGCCTGTCACCGGATGGTCAAACCCGGCGGGCAAGTGTTTTTCTCGACCATCAACCGCAACCCGAAGGCCTACGCGCTGGCGATCGTCGGTGCCGAATATCTGCTGCAGTTGCTGCCGCGCGGCACACACGATTACAAGAAATTCATTCGCCCATCGGAACTCGGCGCCTGGAGCCGCGACACCGGGCTGACCGTCAAGGACATCGTCGGGCTCACCTACAACCCGCTGACCAAGCACTACAAGCTGTCGGCGGATGTCGACGTCAACTACATGATCCAGACGATTCGGGAGTCGTGATGCGCCTGCGTGCGGTTTTATTCGACATGGACGGGACGCTGCTCGACACCGCGCCCGACTTCATCGCCGTGGCCCAGGCTATGCGCATGGCCAGAGGACTCGAGCCGGTGGCGGACAAGCAGATCCGCGACGTGGTGTCCGGTGGCGCCCGAGCCATGGTTCTCGCCGCCTTCGATGTCGACCCCATGTCCGACGAGTTCGAAACACTGCGACTGGAGTTTCTCGAGCGCTACCAGGAACACTGCGCCATCGCTTCACATCTCTACGACGGCATGGAACAGCTGCTTGCCGATATCGAGCAGGCCAACCTGCTGTGGGGCGTGGTGACCAACAAGCCGTTGCGCTTCGCCGAACCCATCATGCAGCAGCTGAATCTCGCCGCCCGCTCGGCCGTGCTGATCTGTCCCGATCATGTCAGCAAGAGCAAGCCCGATCCGGAACCCATGGTGCTGGCCTGCAGCAAGCTGGGGCTCGACCCGGCCTCGGTGCTGTTCGTGGGCGACGACCTGCGCGACATCGAGTCGGGGCGCGCCGCCGGCAGCAAGACTGCCGCGGTGCGCTATGGCTACATCCATCCCGAGGATAACCCCGACCACTGGGGCGCCGACGTGGTGGTGGATCACCCCCTGGAGCTGCGCGCCGTACTCGATCGGGCGCTGTGCAGCTGCTAGATCACACGGCTCTCCTTACCCCCTCTGTGTGGCGCTCACCCACTGGCGCGCTACCTCACCGATACATGAGGCAACCGATGTTTGAATATTCCGCCCGCCCCGACCTGCTGAAGGACCGGATCATCATGGTCACCGGCGCTGGCCGCGGCATTGGTGAAGCTGCCGCCAAGACTTATGCCGCACACGGCGCGACGGTATTGCTACTGGGCAAGAACGAGGAAAACCTCAACCGGGTCTACGACGAGATCGAGGCGGCTGGTCACCCACAGCCGGCCGTCATCCCCTTCAATCTGGAAACCGCACTTCCCCACCAGTACGACGAACTGGCGGCAACGGTCGAGCGAGAATTCGGGCGGCTGGACGGCCTGCTTCACAACGCGGCGATCGTCGGACCGCTCACCCCCATCGAACAGCTATCCGGCGAGAACTTCATGCGCGTCATGCACATCAACGTCAATGCGATGTTCATGCTCACCAGCACACTGCTGCCATTGCTGAAGCTGTCTTCCGATGCCTCGGTGATCTTCACTTCCAGCAGCGTCGGGCGCAAAGGCCGCGCCTACTGGGGCGGCTATGCCGTATCCAAGTTCGCGACCGAAGGACTGATGCAGGTGCTTGCAGACGAGCTCGACGGCACCGCCGTGCGCGCCAACAGCATCAACCCCGGCGCCACCCGCACCGACATGCGCGCCAAGGCCTACCCCGGCGAGAATCCGCTGACCAACCCGTTGCCGGCCGAGATCATGCCCGCGTACCTGTACCTCATGGGCCCGGATAGCGGAGACATCAACGGAAAAGCGCTGAACGCGCAGTAACATCAGCCATATGCAGGCACGACAACCGATAGCTCATATCGGATGTCGTGCTGCCGAAAGGCTCGAACAGATCGAGAGACACGCATGAGCGAGGCCAGAAGCCTCGCTCATGTCATTCAGGAGCGCTTGGAGCGATCGTTGCGACCGAAGCCAGGGCGCTGACCGTCGGCTGCCGGCGGGCCTTTACGCTTGGCCGGGGACGGCTTGCCGCGCCCGCGACTGACATCGCTGGGACGCTCGGCCACCGGCGTCCCCCGACTGGGTTCGTCGGCACCGCGCGGCTTTCTAGCGGGTTGTTCACCCCGGCTACCGCGCACTTTTTCAGTACCGGTCTCCTGGGCAGGTCGCAGTACACGAGGACGACGCTCTCCGCGCGGCAGCGGCTTGGCTGCCTTGCGCTGCATGCGGTCGATCTTTTCCTTGGCCTTGGTCTTCATGTCCGGCAGTGCTACCGGCTTGAGACCCACCTCCTGACTGAGGATGTCGACTTCCGTCTGGGACATCTCACGCCAACGTCCCATCGGCAGGTCGGATGTCATGAACACCGGTCCGAAGCGCACACGCTTCAGGCGGCTGACCACCAGGCCCTGGGACTCCCACAGACGACGAACCTCGCGGTTACGCCCTTCCATCACCACGCAGTGATACCAGTGGTTGAAGCCTTCGCCGCCGGGTGCCTGCTGGATGTCCGTGAAGCGTGCCGGACCGTCTTCGAGCATGACGCCGGACTTCAGGCGCTCGATCATCTCGTCGTCGACCTCGCCACGTACCCGCACCGCGTATTCGCGGTCCATCTCGTACGAGGGATGCATCAGGCGGTTGGCCAGCTCGCCATCCGTGGTGAACAGCAACAGACCGGTGGTGTTGATATCGAGGCGGCCGATATTGATCCAGCGACCTTCCTTGGGACGAGGCAGCCGATCGAAGACCGTCGGGCGGCCTTCCGGATCGTCACGCGTGCAGATTTCGCCGTCCGGCTTGTTGTAGATCAGCACGCGCCGAACCACTTCGGCGGCTTCCGCGCGCTTGAGCAGGCGACCGTCGACGGCGATGGCATCGTGCAGGTCGACACGCTGGCCGAGGCTGGCAACGGCGCCATTGACCTTGACGCGGCCAGCCGCGATCCAGTTTTCCACGTCGCGCCGCGAAGCCAGCCCCATGCGGGCAAGGACCTTCTGCAGCTTTTCGCCGTGAGTGATATGAGGGGTGGAATCTTCGTGTTCGGTCATCTGGGCACCTCCCGGTGTGGCAGTTCCGATAGAAAGGTCGCGCACTATACGCGTAACGACAGACCGAAGCATCACCGCGATGGGACGGTCGTCGGACGAACACGCCAGCGACTGCGTGCTCGTCCGAGGATAGACGATCAGCCCAGCGCGGCCAGCGCCTCGACGCTACGCTGGCGGATAACCGCCCAGTCGCCGCTCGCCAGCGAAGCACCGTCGATCATCCAGGTGCCGCCGACGCACATGACGTTCGGCAGCGCCAGGTACTGCGCCGCATTGGCGGCGTTGACCCCACCCGTCGGGCAGAAACGCACGTCGCCGAACGGCCCGCCCAGCGCCTTCAACGCCGCGATGCCGCCACAGATCTCCGCCGGGAAAAGCTTGAAGCGACGATAACCCAAGGCATAACCGCGCATGATGTCCGAGGCATTGCTGGTGCCGGCCAGCAATGGCACCGAGCAGTTCACGCCGGCCTGCAGCAATTCGTCAGTGCAGCCCGGGGATACGATGAACTGCGCGCCTGCCGCCTCCACTTCATCCATCATGCGCTTGTCCAGCACCGTCCCAGCCCCCACGCAGAGCTCGGGGCGTTCCTCGCGCAGGCGCCGAATCGCCGTCAGGCCATAGGCCGAGCGCAAGGTGATTTCCAATGTCTTGAGGCCGCCGGCAGCCAGCGCATCGGCCAATGGCAGTATCTGCTCCTCGCTGCCGATGGTGATCACCGGAAGGATGCGGGCTTCGCTACAGATTTTCTCGATCAGGGCGTTCTTCTGATCCATGGTCATAGAGGGTCCTCGGCGCCTCAGGGGCACCAGTAGATTTCCAGTGAGGTATTCAGGAATGCATGAATGGGCATCTGCAACGGATCGGCCTCGATGGCCTGGCGCAGGGTGTCCAGCTTGGCCGGCCCCTGGATGGCCAGGCAGCGCAAGCGCGCAGAGGCCAAAAGCGGATAGGTCATGGTGATGCGCTGCGCAGGCTCGACCGGCGCCTGCATCGGCAGGCAGCGCTCGGCACAGTCCTCACGCAAGGCATCGGCCAGCAGAGGGCTGCCGGGAAACAGCGAAGCGGTGTGGCCATCGTCACCCATGCCCAGCACCAGAACATCGATGGGCCGCTTCAGGTCCGCCAGCTCTTCACCAGCCAGCCGGGCCGCCTCCTCCAGGGTTTCGGCGGCCCGGTAGAGACCGATCAGCCGGGCGCTGGCAGCTTCGTTCTGCAGCAGATGGCGCCGTACCAGTCCTTCGTTACTGCCCGCCTCGTCCGGCGCAACCCAACGCTCATCCGCCAGACTGACCTGCACCCTGCTCCAATCCAGAGGCAGCCGGGACAGCGCCTCGAAAAAGGCGATGGGACTGCGACCACCCGAGACCACGAGGCTCGCCCTGCCTTGTGTTTGCACGGCGAATTCGAGTGCCCTTGCAACATCTTCGGCCAGTGTCTGCGCCAGCAACTGCGGATTCGCCAGGCTATGGGCAACGACGTTCACCGGTAGATCGAGTTCAGAGATCGCCATACCAGGACCTCCCGTCACGCGTGATCAATGCAATGGATGCCACCGGCCCCCAGGAGCCCGCCGGATAGGCTTTAGGTGCATCCCCCAAACGCGACCAGCCATCGATCAGCTGATCGCACCATCTCCAGGCATATTCGATTTCGTCCTTGCGCACGAAAAGGTTCTGATTGCCCTGCATGACTTCCAGCAGCAAGCGCTCGTAGGCATCAGGAATCCGCGAGCTCTTGTAGGTCTCGGAGAAGTTCAGCTGCAGCGGACCGCTGCGCAGGTGCATGCCCTTGTCGAGCCCCTGCTCCTTGGTCATCACCTGCAGCGAAATACCCTCGTCCGGCTGCAACCGGATGATCAGGCGATTGCTGATCAGCGAACGCTGCTCAGGGGCGAAGATATAGAACGGCGGCTCCTTGAAATGGATGACGATCTGCGAAACCTTCTGCCCCATGCGCTTGCCGGTACGCAGGTAGAACGGCACGCCGGACCAGCGCCAGTTGCAGATATCGGCACGCAGCGCCACGAAGGTTTCGGTGCTGCTCTCGGCGTTGGAATTTTCCTCGTCGAGATAACCCGGCACCGCCTTGCCGCCCACCGTGCCCGCCACGTACTGGCCGCGCACCACGTACTGGCCGAGCTTTTCCGGGGTGATCGGCGCCAGCGCCTTGAGCACCTTGACCTTCTCGTCGCGAATGCTGTCGGCGGTCAGGTCGCTGGGCGGGTCCATGGCGATCAGGCAAAGCAGCTGCAGCAGATGATTCTGGATCATGTCGCGCAACTGGCCCGCCTGGTCGAAGTAGCCCCAACGCCCCTCGATGCCCACCGTTTCGGCAACGGTGATTTCAACGTGGGAAATATGGTGCTGGTTCCACTGCGTCTCGAACAGGCTGTTGGCGAAACGCAGCGCAATCAGGTTTTGAACGGTTTCCTTGCCCAGATAGTGATCGATCCGGTAGATGCGGCTTTCCGGGAAATACTGCGCAACGGCCTCGTTGACGACGCGCGACGACGCCAGGTCGTGGCCGATGGGCTTCTCCAGCACCACGCGCGTCTGCTCGGCCAGCCCCGCCGCGGCAAGGTGTTCGCAGATCGGCCCGTATACCGACGCCGGCGTGGCGAAGTAGGCGATCAGCGGAATATCGGGTGATACCTTCTCGGCAAGCGCGGCATAATCCTCGCCGCGGCGAAAATCCATGGTGAGATAGTCCAGGCGCTCGCGAAAACGCTCCAGCACCACCGGATCCAGTTGCGACTCGGGTACGTAACGGCGCAGCGCTTCGCCGATCCGGTCCAGATGGCCGGCCGGCTCGCCGGCGTCTCGCGACAGCGCCAGCACGCGCGTTTCGGCGTGCAGAAGCCCGGCCCGATCCAGTTGATAGAGCGCCGGAAAGAGCTTGCGCATGGCCAGATCGCCCGAGGCGCCGAACAAGGCAAAGAGGGTCGCTTCGACAGTTATAGCAGGCATGATTTTTATACCAACAAAATAAAGCTTGATAGCGGTGTGGATGCTTCCGATTTTAAGCACAGAATGTTGTTATTAAAACAACATAATTTGATTTTTCAGCTTACCTTTCGTTTGGCCGGCCGCTACGCGACGGCATAGCCCCTTGAAGAAGAGACATGGATCGCATGAAAAATCTCTTGGAACAGATCAAAAATCGCCTCGAAGAGCTGAACAAGGCGGAAAGAAAGGTCGCCGAGGTGATCCTGCAAGACCCGCAGCAAGCGACCCGCTACAGCATTGCCGCGCTGGCCCAGGCCGCGAAGGTGAGCGAACCCACGGTCAATCGCTTCTGCCGCTCATTCGGCGCGACCGGCTACCCTGCGTTGAAGATCCAGCTGGCGCAGAGTCTGGCCAGCGGCGCGGCCTACGTCAGCCAGGCAGTGGAAGCCGATGACGGGCCCGAAGCCTACACGCGGAAGATCTTCGGCAGCGCCATCGCCTCTCTGGACAGCGCTTGCCAGGCGATCGACCCGAAGACGATCAGCCACGCGGTGGACCTGATGATCCAGGCACGCCAGATCCATTTCTTCGGCCTGGGCGCCTCGGCCTCCGTCGCGCTGGACGCTCAGCACAAGTTCTTTCGCTTCAACCTGCCGGTCTCCGCGCACAGCGACGTGCTCATGCAGCGCATGCTCGCCTCGGTCGCCCATACCGGTGATCTGTTCGTGATCATTTCCTACACCGGACGCACCCGCGAACTGGTGGAAGCGGCAACCATCGCCCGCGACAACGGCGCCTCGGTGCTCGGCCTGACCGCCGCGGACTCGCCGCTGGCCAGGGTCTGCACGCTCAGCCTGCACATACCGCTGCCCGAAGACACCGACATCTACATGCCGATGACCTCGCGCATCGTGCAACTGACCGTGCTCGATACGCTGGCGGCCGGAGTGACCTTGCGCCGCGGCGTGGATTTCCAGCCGCATCTGCGCAGGATCAAGGAGAGTCTCGTGGCCACTCGCTATCCCAACGAGGACAGCTGAACCGGCTCGCCCCCTTGCAGAAGCGAAGGGCCCAACGGGCCCTTCATGCGGCGCCGTGTTGACCCTCAATCCCACCAGTACTCGATCTGCACGCCGAAGTTGGAGCCGTGCTGATCCCCGCCGAAAACACCGGTATCGGACAAGGCACTGCCCGCAGCCATGGCATTGGCGGCCACCTGTGCCGCATCGTTCCATTGCGCGTAGGTGTAATACAGGCGTATCTCGGGCCGGGCCCAGAAGTCCGGCCCGGCGGGCGACCAGGTAGGCGCCACGGTGAACTTGGTGAGCTTGCGGGTTCCTTCGCGCGCGTCGATCTGATCATGGCCGACCTCGGCCACCAGCTTGAACTGATCGGTGAGGGCGTACACCGGGCGCACGCCCACGGAGATCCAGTCCTGATCGCCGCCGTCCTGGCGCTTGTCCTTCTGATACACCGCCTGGAACTGCCCGCCGAAGCGCGGCGTCAGTTGCCAGTCGAAGTACTCCACGACCCGCCAGCTCTTGGCACTGCTGCCCAGCGTCACGTCGCCGGTGTAGCCCAGCCCGGTACCCGGCCCCTCGCCGTACTGCACGGCAAAGGTGTTGCTGCCCCCCAGAAAGCCGTCCTGCTTGTGCTGCACGGTAACCGCCCAGCCGCTGTGAGCGTCCTCACCGTCCGGCTCGTCGATGTAACTGACGCCGAACTCCAGCTCGCCACCGGGATTGCTGTCGAAGCCGCCGACGTTGAAGTCGTGCCGATTGATGTACTTGTCCTGGAAGACGTTGTCCTTGCGGGAAAACGCGTAGCTGTACTTCAGCCCGCCGATCTCCATGTCTTCGACGCCCGCGCCGGTCGCACTCTGGTTCCAGTAGTAGAAATCGGAGATATGGATGTCGTTACGTTTGTAGAAGCGCCGGCCGGCCCAGAGCGAACCGCCATACAGCTCCGGAACCTTGCTCCATTCGGCGTAGGCCTGCACCATCCGCGCCCAGCCATGGTCGCCGGTGAACTTGGGTGTGTGGTCATACTCGTTGTAGAGCGCCGCCATACCTTCCAGGCTCAACACCGAGCCGTTATCGAAGGTCATCAGGTCATGCCGCAGATCCAGCTCGGCGTACTGTTCGCATTCGTTACCCAGACGGTACTTGGAAGGCGCCCCGGGCAACTGAAAGCAGGACTGCGATCCGCTGGCGCTCGATTCACCGACCCCACTGCGCATGTAGCCGCTGAATTCCAGCGCCTGCGCGCCAAAGGGTATGGCAAGGCTGGCCAGCGAAATGGCCAGGCCCAGATGCATCGTTGTTTTCATATCCGCTCCAATCAGCTCTTATTTTTGTTACTGCTTCTGGATCGAGCCACCCTTGGCTCTCCTTCCGATCCGCATGCCCGCATCGAAGCGTGCCGCGGTTCGACTCGTTCAGCCGGAGGCGTCTGCCTCGCGGCATGGAAATCGAGGAACATCAATAACATCCGCACGAAACCCGCGCCGGTACGCAGAAGCCCCACGACCGGGCCTTTTTCGCACTGCTCCGTTTCGCCCGCTCAACGCGCGGCCAGGCGGGTGATATTTGCGCCCTGACCCGCCGAGCCGTTACCCGGCGATACGCCCAGCCGCTCTCCCGTCCGTGCATCGAACAGCAGGACCTTGTCGGGCTCCAGCAGCAGCGTCAGGCTCTGGCCGGGGGCCGGCGCCGCATCGGGCGCGAGGCGACAGCAGACCTTGGTCTGGTTGAGGCTGACGAAAACCATGGTGTCCGGCCCGGTCGGTTCGACGACCTGGACTTCGGCGCGCAACGACGCCAGCCCTGCCTCGCCGCGTCCCAGGGTGATCTGTTCCGGACGGATGCCGAGGATGACTTCGCGACCTTCCAGCACCTCGCCCTGGGTGACATCGAGCGGCAGCTGGCAGCGGTCCTGACCGCTTTCGATCAGCGCGTACCAGCGCTCGCCTTCTCGATGCAGCCGCAACGGAATGAAGTTCATCGGCGGCGAACCGATGAAGCTCGCGACGAACAGGTTCGCCGGATTGCCGTAGATCTCCTTGGGCGTGCCGAACTGCTGCACCACGCCGTCCTTCATCACCGCCACCTTGTCGCCGAGGGTCATGGCCTCGATCTGGTCATGGGTGACATAGACGGTTGTGGTCTTCAGCCGCTGGTGCATCAGCTTGATCTCGGTGCGCATCTCCACCCGCAGCTTGGCGTCGAGGTTCGACAGCGGTTCGTCGAACAGATAGATCTTCGGCCGCCGCGCCAGCGCGCGCCCCATGGCGACCCGCTGCTGCTGGCCACCGGACAGCTGCGAGGGCTTGCGTCCGAGCAGGTGTTCGATCTGCAGCAGCTTGGCCACCCGCGATACTTCCTCCTCGATCTGCGCGCTGGGCACCTTGCGCATCTTCAGACCGAAGGCGATGTTGTCGCGCACGCTCATCGTCGGGTACAGCGCGTAGGACTGGAACACCATGGCGATATCCCGATCCTTGGGGCTGGCGTTGCTGATGTCGGCGCCATCGATGCGAATCTCGCCGCCGGTGATGGCCTCCAGCCCGGCGATACAGTTCATCAGCGTGGATTTGCCACAACCGGACGGGCCGACCAGGATCAGAAACTCACCGTCTTCGATCTTCAGGTCGATGTCCTTCAGGGTGTCGGCCAGCCCGCTGGCGTAACTTTTGCGGACATTGCGTAGTTCGAGTGCTGCCATGGTTATCTACCCCTTGACCGCGCCGGCGGTGAGCCCGCGCAGGAAATACTTGCCGGCGAGGATGTACACCACCAGCGTTGGCAGCCCGGCGATCATCGCCGCGGCCATGTCGACGTTGTATTCCTTGGCGCCCGTGCTGGTGTTGACCAGGTTGTTCAGCGCCACGGTGATCGGCTGGGCATCGCCGCTGGCGAACACCACGCCAAAGAGGAAGTCGTTCCAGATCTGTGTGAACTGCCAGATCAGGCACACCATGATGATCGGGATCGACATCGGCAGCAGGATTCGCCCGAAGATGGTGAAGAAGCCCGCGCCATCCAGACGCGCCGCACGCACCAGGGCATCCGGCACGCTCACGTAGAAGTTGCGGAAGAACAGCGTGGTGAAGGCAATGCCGTAAACCACGTGCACCAGCACCAGCCCCGCCGTGGTGTTGGCCAGGCCGAACTTGCCGAGCGTGAACGAGGCTGGCAGCAACACGGTCTGGAACGGAAGGAAGCAGCCGAACAGCAACAACCCGAAGAACAGCTGCGAGCCGCGGAAGCGCCACATCGACAGCACATAGCCATTCAACGCCCCGATCACCGTCGAGATCAGCACGGCAGGCACCGCCATCTTCAGGGAATTCCAGAAATAGCCATCGACCGTAGCCCAGGCCTTCACCCAGCCGATCAGGGTGAAGGTTTCCGGCCAGGACAGCAGGTTGCCGGTACGGATGTCCTCGGGCGTCTTGAAGCTGGTCAGCAACATCACCACCAGCGGCACCAGGTACAAGGCCGCCGCCAGCAGCAGGGTGGCGTGGATCGCCAACCGGCTCGGACTGAATGCTCTAGTCATGGCGCTTGCCCCGCAGTTCCGAGTAGAGATAGGGCACCAGAATCATCAGGATCGCGCCCAGCATCATCATCGCGCTGGCCGAACCTATGCCCATCTGGCCGCGGCTGAAGGTGAAGTTGTACATGAACATCGCCGGCAGGTCGGAGGCGTAACCGGGCCCGCCGGCGGTCATGGCCGCCACCAGATCGAAGCTCTTGATGGCGATGTGCGCGAGGATCATCAGCGCGCTGAAGAACACCGGCCGCAGGCTCGGCAGCACGATGCGCAGGTAGATGATCGGCAGGCTGGCGCCGTCGATCTGCGCGGCGCGCACGATGGATTGGTCGACCCCGCGCAAGCCGGCGAGAAAGAGCGCCATGACGAAGCCGGAGGCCTGCCATACCGCCGCGATCACCAGGCAGTAGACGACGCGGTCCGGGTCGACCAGCCAGTCGAAACGAAAACCCTCCCAGCCCCAGTCACGCAGCATCTTGTCGATGCCGAGGCCCGGATTGAGCAACCACTGCCAGGCGGTGCCAGTGACGATCATCGACAACGCCATGGGGTACAGGTAGATGGTCCGGATGAAGCCTTCACGGCGAATGCGCTGGTCCAGCAGCACCGCAAGGAACACGCCGATCACCAGGCTGACGCCGATGAACAGGCCGCCGAACACCAGCAGGTTCTGGCTCGCCACCCACCAGCGATCGTTGGCCATCAGGCGGGCGTATTGCTGCAGGCCGACCCACTTGTAGCTGGGCATGAAGCTGGAGTTGGTGAAGGACAGCACCAGCGTCCAGAAGATGTAGCCATAGAAACCGACCAGGATCATCACCACGGTCGGCGCCATCACCAGCTTGGGTAGCCAACGCTGCAGCGCATCCAGGGGTGAGGTCTTGGTATGAACCATCATGACACTCATCGGGCATTACCAGTCAGAGAGTGAAAACCGGGGCGAACGCGCCCTCCGACAGGACCACAGACCTGTCGCGAGGGGCATTGACCTGGGGAGAACGGATCGCGGATGCCGACCCGAATCAGCCTACTGGGCGGACTTGATCGCCGCGTAGAGCTGCGCGCCAACCTTGCTCGGGTCGGCGTTCTTCTCGCTCATGAAGTTGGTCACCACATCGAAGATGGCACCCTGCACCGCCAGGTTGGTGGCCATGCTGTGAGCCATGCTCGGCTCCAACTTGCCGTTCTGGTCGGCTTCCTTGAAGTCCTTCATCGACGCCTGGGCGCAGCTGTCGAACTTGCTCATGTCCAGATCGGAGCGCACCGGAATCGAACCCTTGTTCTGGTTGAACACGTATTGGAACTCGGGCTCCAGGGCGATCCGCGCCAGAGCATGCTGCGCCGCGATGTCACCCTCGTCCTTGAGCTTGAACATGGCAATGGAGTCGATGTTGTAGGTGTAGCTGCCAGCGGTTCCGGGCATGGGTACGCACTGGTAATCCTCACCGGCCACCTTGCCGGCAGCGGTCCACTCGCTCTTCGCCCAGTCGCCCATGATCTGCATGCCGGCCTTGCCGTCGATCACCTGGGCGGTGGCGAGGTTCCAGTCGCGACCCGCACGGTTGTCGTCCATGTAACTGGCCAACTTCTTCAGCGCGGTGAACACCTCGGTCATCTGCGGGCTGGTGAGGGTCGCCTCGTCATTCTCGACGAATGCCTTGTGGTAGCCATCGGCGCCCATGATGCCCAGCACCAGGGCTTCGAAAACGGTGCTGTCCTGCCAGGGCTGACCACCGTGAGCCAAGGGCACGAAACCGGCAGCCTTGAGCTTGTCGCCGGCGGCATAAAGTTCTTCGAGGGTGGTGGGCACCTTGTCGATTCCGGCCTTCTCGAACACCTTTGGATTGATCCACAGCCAATTGACGCGGTGGATGTTCACCGGCACCGCCACGTAGTGGCCGTCGTACTGCATGGTGTCGGTGACGGTCTTCGACAGCAGGCCATCCCAGTCATTGGCCTCGGCCACTTCATCAAGCGGACTCAGCAGATCGAGTGCGCCCCACTCCTGCAGATCGGGACCCTTGATCTGTGCGGCGCCTGGCGGATTGCCGGATACCACGCGGGTTTTCAGCACGGTCATGGCCGCGGAACCGGCGCCTCCGGCGACGGCACCATCCTTCCAGGTGAAGCCGTCCTTCTCGACCAGATCTTTCAGGACCTTCACCGCGGCGGCTTCGCCACCGGATGTCCACCAGTGGACCACTTCGACGGTGCCCTTGGAGGCAGCGGCCAGTGCGGAAAGAGGAAACAGCGAGGCGAGAGAAACGACAGTGGCAAAGCGAGTGATCGCGTTCATTCGAGTACCTTTTCTTGTTTTTATACAGGCAAGCCTGCTGCTTGCGTTGCATGGATTCTAGGTTGGGCCATCACCTTCGGAGGTAACGAAGGGATGCGTGTATGTCACCACGTCGTTACACAGCGGCCAGGGCGGTTGCCAGGCTCGGCGCCAGAGGCAGGCGCGGCAGCAGCACGGCCTGATAGGCGTGATAGAGATCCGGCTTGCCCGGCCAGATGCTGCTCGCCGGCTGGTTGTCGCTATCGAGTTCATGGTGCCAGCTGCCATTCTGCAGATCGATGAAATAGCTCGCAGAGAACTCCCAAAAGCAGCGGTACCAATCCTCATAAATGGATTCGCCCGTGCGCCTGAGCAGCGTTGCGGCCGCCGCGATGGCTTCGGCGTGCACCCAGTGCAAGCGCGCGCGCACCACCGGCCGGCTCGCCCAGTCGAGGGTGTAGACCAGCCCGGGCTTGCCGTCTGCATTCCAGGCATCACAGCTGGCTCGGGCGAACAAACCGCAGGCATCATCCAGCAGCCACTCCGGCACCGCCAGCCCGGCGTGCTGCAAGGCCGCTTCCAGATGCAGCAGCAGACGCGCCCACTCGAAGCTGTGGCCCGGCGTGCTGCCGTAGGGGCGAAACGGGTCGGCGCGATTGGCCTCGTTATAGTCCGGCAGGGCCTGCCACTGCCAATCGAAATGTTCGACCACCACCTGCCCATTGGCCGTTGCATGGCCATGGATCAGGCGCTCGGCGATGCGCAGGGCGCGCAGCAGCCACACCTCGTCACCCGTGGCATCGGCCAGGGCGAGAAAGGTCTCGGTGGCGTGCATGTTGCTGTTGGCACCCCGGTACGCCTCTTCCCGCTGCCAATCGCGGCTCAGGCTTTCACGCAAGGCGCCCTCCTCCTCGCGCCAGAAATGCGTCTCGAGGATAGCGATCGCCTCGGCCAGCAAGGCCGGCGCCGCAGGTCGGCCAGCAACTGCCGCGGAACTGGCGGCCAGCGCGACGAAGGCATGCAGGTAGGCGGACTTGTCGCCTCGGCAACGGGCATCGGCGAACCAGCCGCCGAACTCCGCATCGCACAAGGCACCTTGCAGTGCGGCGATGCCGTGATCGACCAGTTCGGCATGGCCGGGAATTCCCTGTATTTGCGCCAGGGCGAAACAATGGGTCATGCGCGCGGTGTGGATCAGCTCAGCGCGGGCATGCTCCGGGAGCCGCCCGCTCGCATCGAGCGCGGCGAATCCCTGGTCGACTCGCGCCGCCCGGGCGAATGGCAGCAGGCGCATGCCTTCATCAGCAAGCCAGGCCAGGTGGGCGGGCTTGCGCAACCAACTGTCGTGGGGGATTGCAGGAGTTTTCATTGTTCTTGTTCCATGCGGCAACGCAGTGGCGATGAGGCTCGACGACCGAACCTGCTGCCAGAGTCTAGTGGCTGCCCAGCGCCCGCCAGGTAACGAACGCGCCCACCTTTGTCACCACGTCGTGACATTCATTCCAGCTTGCGCGGCAGACGCAAGGTCACGCGCAACCCGCCTTCGGGCAGGTTGCGCAGGCTGATCTCGCCGCCATGGCTGTGGGCGATGTTGCGCGCAATGCCCAGACCGAGCCCATAACCGGGCTGCTTGGCGGCCAGGCGGAAGTTCGGCTCGAACACCTGCTTCAGCCAGGTTTCCGGCACGCCTGGGCCTTCATCGTCGACGTGCAGGACGAAGGCATCCTTGTCGTCTTCGATCGACAGGTGCGCCCGCTCGCCGTACTTCAATGCATTGTCCAGCAGGTTGCCGATGCAACGCTTGAGCGCCAGCGGCTTGCCTGCATAGGGCGAGAGGGCCTGGCCCCGTACCGTGACCCGGCCATTGCCCGTCGGCGCGAGGTAAGGCTCGGTGACGCAGTCGAGCAGCAGGTTCAGATCCAGCGGCTCGATGTTCTCGTGGATATCGGTGTCCTTGACGCACTGCAGCGCGCCCTTGACGAGCAGCTCGAGTTCGTCGAGATCACGGCTGAACTTGTCCTGCAGGGCCGGGTTCTCGAGCAGCTCCACCCGCAGGCGCAGGCGGGTGATCGGCGTGCGCAGGTCGTGGGAGATGGCGGTGAACAGCTGCGCGCGCTCGGTCAGGTAGCGCCCGATGCGCTCGCGCATCGCATTGAACGCGCGGCTGACCTCGGCCACCTCGCTGCCGCCCGCTTCGGGCAGCAACTCCACTTCGCTGCCCAGGGACATGTCCCGCGCCGCCTGGGCCAATCGCTTGAGCGGACGACTCTGCCAGTGCACGAGGATGCCGATGAACAACAGCAGAAAGCTGGTGGTGAACAGGATGAACCAGAGCTGCTGGTTCGGAATGCCCTCGTCCTCCAGGCTGACGTAGGGCGCCGGCATCAGCGACGCGAGGTATAGCCACTCGCCCGGCGCGATCTGTATCTGCGTGACCAGCACGGGTGGGTTCAAGGGCTGCAGGCTCAGCGCGTAGTGCGCCCAGGATCGCGGCAGTTCGTCGAGCTTCAACCCACCGTTGAAAATGCGCAGATCATCGGGGCTGACGAAGTTGACCGACATGTCCACGGCGTGGCCGAGGCGCTCGCGGAGCACCTCATCCACCTCGGCCAGCACCGCCTGCTTGCGCTCCGTGGGCGGCAGGATCTGCATGTCCAGCGGCTTGTCGTTCAACGATACGAAGAAACGCGTGCCACCCATGCTGCGCAGCTGATCGAGCACCAGCGGCCGATAGCCCAGGGGCAGCGAACGGAAGTAGCTGACGCTCGCGGACATGGAATGCGCCAGGCTGCGGGCACTGGCCAGCAGGCCTTCCATCTGGCTCGCACGCAGCTGCGATACCCAGATGAAACTCGACAACGCCTGCGCCACCAGCACCACCAGTAGCGTCAGGAACAGCATGCGGACGAGCAGCGAGCGCGGCACCGGCAACCAGCGACGCTTAGCCGAGCGCGTCATGATGCGGCGCAACCTGGGCGGCCAGCAGGTAGCCACTGCCACGCACGGTACGGATCAGCCGCGGGCACTTGCCGGTGTCGCCCAGCCGCTGGCGCAGGCGGCTGACCGCCATGTCGACGATGCGTTCGAGCGGCATCACTTCGCGCCCGCGCGTGGCATTGGCGATGGTGTCGCGATCGAGGATCTGCTGCGGATGATCGAGAAAGAGTTTGAGCAGGACGAAATCGGCGCCGGACAGCAACACCTCCTCCCCATCCCGGTGGAACAGGCGGTGGCTGACCATGTCCAGCCGCCACTCGTCGAAGGCCAGCACGTCGCCGGTGCGCTCCTGAGCGAAGTTCACCCGGCGCAGCAGCGCCTTGATGCGCGCCAGCAATTCGCGCGGGCTGAAGGGCTTGGCAAGATAGTCATCGGCGCCCAGTTCGAGGCCGATGATGCGGTCGGTCTCGTCAGAACTGGCGGTGAGCATGATGATCGGCATCTGCGCCAGCTTCTGATGTCCGCGCACCCAACTGCACAGGCTGAAGCCATCCTCGTCGGGCAGCATCACGTCGAGGATCACCAGGTCAGCCGGATCGCCGGTCAGCGCCTCGCGAAAATTCGTACCGTCGGGGACTGTCCGCACCCGGAAGCCGGAACGGCTGAGGTAGGTCTGCAACAGTTCGCGAATGTCCTGATCGTCATCGACCAGGAGGATCGATTTACCAGTCTGGTTCACCTCGGCATCCTTTCTCTTGTTATCAGTCGCTGCGGCCGGCGAGTCACCCGGCCGACGTGCCCTCCAGTGCCTGTTGAAGAGCCACGCCCGCACCTTCCAGGCCCGGATACTGGGCGGTCACCAGCCATACCGGAATGTCGTCAAAGTAGCGGCTCATGTCGCCCTTGTCGCGCAGACTCCGGCTGAAACCGCTACGTATGAAGAATTCCGCGAAGCGCGGCACTATGCCGCCCACCACATACACGCCGCCACGCGCGCCGGTGGTCAGCACGTTGTCTCCGGCTATCCGACCCAACCAGGTGCAGAACTGTTCCAATACGGCCGCCGCATAGGGCTCGCCGGCCAGCGCCGCCGCGGTCACCTCGGCCGGCGTGGTCAGCTGCGGCTCCCGCCCGTCCAACTCGCAACTGGTGCGATAGAGTTCCAGCAGCCCACCGCCACTGAGAATCGCCTCGGCATTCACGTGCCCTCGCTTGCGATGCAGAATTGCCCACAGCGCAGCCTCGCGCGGCGTGCCGATAGGCAGGCAGACGTGCCCGCCCTCGCCCGGCAACGCGTGCCAGGCGCCGTTTTTCAACGGCAACAGCGTGGCGACACCCAGCCCGGTGCCGGGGCCGATGACCAAGCGTGCCCGGTCGGGCTCCGGTTGCCCTTCGCAGATATCGATCAACTCACCTTTGCGCAAGCGCGTCATGCCAAGGGCCATGGCGCTGAAATCGTTGATCAGCAGCAGGTCGCTCAGGCCCAGGTCCGCGCAAAAAGCCCGGCGACTCAGGCTCCAATGGTTGTTGGTGAAACTGAAAATGTCGCCCGATACCGGCCCGGCGCAGGCCAGGCAAACGGCCTGCAGTTCCTGCACGCCATGCCCGACGTCCGCCAGATAGGCGCGAATCGCCTCTTCCGGTCGCGCGTAATCGATGGTCGGCAGTACACGCACGGCCTCGAGTCGCTGGTCGCGCCAGAGGGCGAAGCGCGCATTGGTACCGCCGATGTCCCCAACCAGTGCCGTTCTCACTTGAGCGCCTCCAGCTCGTCGGAGAACACGCTGGCGCCCCGCTCCGCCGGGCTGAAGGCCGAACGCAGAAAGCCGAACAGCTCGCGACCGCAGCCGATACCCAGGTCGTCGGGCGTCGACACGCGCTCGCGACGGTCGAGTTCGGCCTGATCCACCAGCACGCCGAGCGTGCCGGCCTCGCCGTCGACGCGGATGATGTCGCCATCGCGCACCTTGCACAGCGGGCCGCCGTCGAGCGCCTCGGGGCTGACATGAATCGCCGCCGGCACCTTGCCCGATGCGCCCGACATACGCCCGTCGGTGACCAGCGCCACCTTGTGACCGCGGTCCTGCAGCACGCCGAGGAAAGGCGTCAGCTTGTGCAGCTCCGGCATACCGTTGGCCTTGGGCCCCTGGAAGCGCACCACCGCGACGAAATCCTTCTCCAGCTCACCATTCTTGAACGCCTGGGCGAGCTCCGCCTGGTCGCTGAACACCCGCGCCGGCGCCTCGACTACCCTGTGTTCCGGCGCCACCGCCGATACCTTGGTCACGCCGCGGCCGAGGTTGCCCTCCAGCACGCGCAACCCGCCTTCCGCCGAGAACGGGCGCTCGACCGGGCGCAGGATGCTTTCGTCCAGGCTGTTTTCCGGCCCTTCCCGCCAGACCAGCTTGCCATCGTCGAGAAAGGGCTCGCGGGTGTAACGTTGCAAGCCCTGGCCGATCACCGTCTGCACGTCTTCGTGCAGCAACCCGGCGCCGAGCAGCGTACGCACCATGAACGGCACGCCACCGGCGGCATGGAAATGGTTCACGTCGGCCTGGCCATTGGGATAGACCTTGGCCAGCGTCGGCGTCACCGCGGAAATGTCGGCCATGTCCTGCCAGGTCAGCTGAATCCCGGCCGCCTGCGCGAATGCGGGTATATGCAACGTGTGGTTGGTGGAGCCGCCGGTAGCATTGAGCGCCACCACCGAGTTGATGATGGCCTTCTCGTCGATGATCTGGCAGAGCGGCACGTAGTTGCCCGCCTGCGGAGTCATGCGGGTCACCTGGCGTGCCGCCTCGCGGGTCAGCTCGTCACGCAGTGGTGTGTAGGGATTGACGAAGGAAGAGCCCGGCAGGTGCAGGCCCATGATCTCCATCACCACCTGGTTGGTATTGGCGGTGCCGTAGAAGGTGCAGGTGCCGGGGCTGTGATAGGAGAGCATTTCCGACTCAAGCAGCTCTTCCCGACTCGCCTTGCCTTCGGCATAGCGCTGGCGAACCTCGGCCTTCTGCTTGTTGGGGATGCCCGACGGCATCGGCCCACCGGGGACGAACACGGCGGGCAGGTGGCCGAAACGCAACGCGCCGATCATCAGCCCCGGGATGATCTTGTCGCAGATGCCCAGATACAGCGCCGCGTCGAACATGTTGTGCGACAGCGCGATCGCCGTCGCCATGGCGATCACCTCGCGGCTGGCCAAGCTGAGCTCCATGCCCGCCTCGCCCTGGGTCACGCCATCGCACATGGCCGGTACGCCGCCGGCGAACTGCCCCACGGAGCCAACGTCGCGCAGGGCCTGCTTGATGATCTCGGGGAAATGCTCGTAAGGCTGATGCGCCGACAGCATGTCGTTGTAGGCCGAGACGATGGCCACGTTGACTTCGTTCATCAGGCGCAGCCGCTGCTTGTCGGTACTCGAGGCGCAACCGGCCACGCCATGGGCGAAGTTGGCGCATTGCAGCCGGCCACGCTGCGGTCCGTCGCTGGCAGCCGCAGCCATCTGGGCCAGATAGCGTTGCCGAGTGGGCCGGCTGCGCTCGATCAGACGCTCGGTAACCTCTTGAATCTGCGGGTGCATGTCATCACTCCTGCTTGAAACTGTAGTTTTAACAAACAAAACGAGGGTTAATTGGACTTGATTTCTATTTTGACAGGAATAATCTTGTAATTCCTACAACAAAATCCAACCCGGTATTCACTATGACTATTCGCATCGCCATCAACGGCTTCGGTCGAATCGGACGCAACGTCCTTCGCGCGCTTTACAGCCAGAGCTACCGCGAACATCTGCAGGTGGTGGCCATCAACGACCTCGGCAGCCCTGCGATGAACGCCCACCTTCTGCGCTATGACAGCGTGCATGGCCATTTCGACGGCCAGGTCGAAGCGGATGAGTGGCAGCTTGTGGTCAACGGTGATCGAATCGCCGTCAGCGCCATTCGTAATCCGGCCGAACTGCCGTGGCGCGAACACCAGATCGACGTGGTGTTCGAGTGCACCGGGCTGTTCACCTCCCGCGAAAAAGCCAGCGCCCACCTCGAAGCCGGTGCGCGCAAGGTGATCATTTCCGCCCCAGCCAAAGACGTCGACGCCACCATCGTCTACGGCGTCAACCACGAAAGCCTGCGCCCGTCCCATCAGATCATCTCCAATGCCTCCTGTACCACCAACTGCCTGGCGCCAGTGGCGCAGATCCTCTCGCGCGAATACGGCATCGAGCACGGTCTGATGACCACCATTCACGCCTACACCAACGACCAGAATCTCTCCGACGTCTACCATAGTGACCCCTATCGCGCGCGCTCGGCCACCCAGTCGATGATCCCGACCAGGACCGGCGCGGCCGAAGCCGTCGGCCTGGTGTTGCCGGAGCTGGCCGGCAAGCTGACCGGCATGGCGGTCCGGGTACCGGTGATCAACGTCTCGCTGGTCGACCTGACCCTGGAGCTGAGCCGCGAAACCAGCGCCGAAGAGGTCAATGCTCTGATGCTGGAGGCCAGCCGCCGTTCAGCCGTTCTGGCATGCAACTCCCTGCCGCTGGTCTCCTGCGATTTCAACCACAACCCCATGTCGTCCATATTCGACACCAACCACACCAAGGTCAGCGGTCGCCTGCTGAAAGTGATGGCCTGGTACGACAACGAGTGGGGCTTCTCCAACCGCATGCTCGACACTTGCCGGGCGCTCTGCGAAGCCGCCTGAACCTGCTGCAACCCTGAACGAAGGACCGCCATGAGCCGCATCGACTTCACCACAGCGACCCTGCCAGCACGGAAACGCATCGCGCTGATCGCCCATGATCACTGCAAGGAGCATTTGCTGAGCTGGGCCGAGCGCCAGCGCTCCCGTCTGGAGCGGCATGAGCTGATCGCGACCGGCACCACCGGGATGCTGCTCAATCAGCGCCTGGGCTTGCCGGTGGAGTGCACCGTGAGCGGACCGCTCGGTGGCGATCAGCAGATCGGCGCACGGATCGCCGAACGGCGGATCGATCTGCTGGTGTTTTTCTGGGACCCTTTCGAGCCGCAGCCTCACGACCCCGACGTCAAGGCATTGCTGCGGGTCGCGGCGGTCTGGAACATTCCGCTGGCAGCCAACGAGAGCAGCGCGGACTACCTGCTTTCCAGCCCGTTGCTGGATCAGCCGCACGCGCTGCGAATTCCCGACTACGGCAGCTATCTGCAAGGCAGGCAGTCAGCAGCCGACTAGATTANCGAATTCCCGACTACGGCAGCTATCTGCAAGGCAGGCAGTCAGCAGCCGACTAGATTAAGGTCTGTTCCCGTTTCGTACGCGTCCGCGCCGGAGCCTGCGTCCTCGCGCCTTGCGGAACGCCGCCCGGCCTGGCGACATTTGTCGCAGCAACGCGGAGTGCGACGAAACGGGAACAGACCCTAGTAGTCGCGCGGCGCCTGCTCCGCCAGGCTTTCGCTTTCATCTTCGGGCGTCTCGGACTCGTCAGGCAGGTCCTGGAAATCGGTCTTGAGGCCGGTTTCCATGTTGTCCAGCTCCATCAGCAGGCTGCGGAAACTGGTCTGCTCGCGCGGCTCCTGCTCGGCGACTTCGAGATCGGCGCGTGCCTGCAGCGCCTCGGGCACCGGCGCGTCTTCCACATCCGGCAGCGGTTCGGGCTCCATCTCGCGCAGCACCGCCAGCGGCGGCAGCTCGTCCAGGCTCTTGAGATTGAAATGATCGAGGAACTGCCGGGTGGTGGCGAACATCGCCGGCCGCCCCGGTACGTCGCGATGCCCCACTACACGAATCCATTCGCGCTCGAGCAGGGTCTTGACGATCTGGCTGTTCACCGCCACGCCACGCACGTCTTCGATTTCACCGCGAGTAATCGGCTGGCGATAGGCGATCAGCACCAGGGTTTCCAGCAGCGCCCGCGAATAGCGCTGTGGCCGCTCTTCCCAGAGGCGCCCGACCCAGGGCGAAAAGCGCTCGCGCACCTGCAGCCGGTAACCGCTGGCCACTTCCTTCAGTTCGAACGCGCGACCCTTGCAGGACTTGTCCAGTAACTCCAGCGCCTTGCGCAACAGCGCGGACGACGGCCGTTCGGTCTCTTCGAAGAGTTCGGCCATCCGCTCAAGCGACATCGGCTTGCCCGCCGCCAGCAAAAAGGCTTCGAGCAGCGAAGCAAGATCCTTGGGATCGGAAAGATTCAAGCCGGGCTACCTCATGCTATTCGGTTCTGGCGCGAACGTGGATCGGCGCGAAGGGTTCATTCTGCACCAGCTCGACCAGCGATTCCTTGATCAGCTCGAGCACGGCCATGAAGGTGACGACCACGCCGAGACGCCCCTCTTCAACGCTGAACAGCGCGACGAAGGGAACGAAACCGCCGCCCTTGAGGCGCTCCAGCACGTCGCTCATGCGCTCGCGGGTCGACAGTGCCTCGCGCGTGACCTGATGGCTTTCGAACATGTCGGCCCGCCGCAGCACCTCGGCCATGGAGAGCAGCAACTCTTCCAGGCTGACCTCCGGCAGCAACTTGCGTGCCCGTGCTTCGGGCGCTTCGAGGCGTGGGATGTGGAAGTCGCGCCCTACCCGCGGCAGCTCGTCGAGGTCCTCCGAGGCCGCCTTGAAGCGCTCGTACTCCTGCAACCGGCGAATCAGTTCGGCGCGCGGGTCGCCCTCATCCTCCTCCGCCTCGGCCGAACGCGGCAGCAGCATGCGCGACTTGATCTCGGCCAGCATCGCCGCCATCACCAGGTATTCGGCAGCCAACTCCAGGCGCACCGTCTTCATCAGCTCGACATACCCCATGTACTGGCGGGTGATCTCCGCCACGGGAATGTCGAGGATGTCGATGTTCTGCTTGCGGATCAGGTACAGCAGCAGGTCGAGCGGACCTTCGAAGGCCTCGAGGAAAACCTCCAGCGCATCCGGCGGGATGTACAGATCCAGCGGCAGCTCGTTGAAGGCTTCACCGTAGACCAGCGCCAGCCGCAGCTGCTCGCCTGGCTGGATTGCATCGGCCTCGGTCGGGGTTGGTTGCATGTGCGTTCCAAAAAGGGCCAGCGGCCTGTTAACGGTAATTCAAGCCCATGGCCTGCCGCACTTCTACCAGCGTTTCACGCGCTTCGTCGCGCGCCTGTTCGGCACCTTCGGCCAGGATGCTGCGGATCAGGTCCGGATTCTGCTCGTAATCCAGCGCGCGCTCCTGCAGGGGCGCCAGTTCCACCCTGATCGCATCGATCAGCGGTGCCTTGCATTCCAGGCAACCGATGCCGGCGCTGCGGCAACCCTGTTCAACCCATTGGCAGACGTCAGCGCCGGAATGCACCTGGTGCATCTGCCAGACGGGGCAGCGCGTCGGCTCGCCCGGATCATGACGATGCACGCGCGCCGGATCGGTGGGCATGCGCTTGATCTTTTCCTCGATCTCGGCGGGCGTGTCGCGCAGGTAGATCGAGTTGCAGCTGGATTTCGACATCTTGCCGCCATCCAGCCCGGATATCTTCGGCGCCTCCCCAAGCAGCGCCTGCGGCTCGGGCAACACCAGCTTGCCGCCGCCTTCGAGGTAGCCGTAGAGCCGCTCCTGGTCGCCGATGGTGATGGTCTGCTGCTCCTTGAGCAGCGCCCTTGCGGTGTTCAAGGCGTCGAGATCGCCCTGCTCCTGGTAGCTCTTGCGCAGGCTGACGTAGAGCTTGGAGACCTTCTTGCCCAGCTTGCGGATGGCCGCTTCGGCCTTGGCTTCGAAGTCCTCTTCGCGGCCATACAGGTGGTTGAAGCGGCGCGCCACGTCGCGGGCGAATTCGATGTGCGGCAGCTGGTCGGCACCCACCGGCACCACGCCGGCGCGATACGCCAGGATATCCGCCGCCTGCAGCAAGGGGTAACCGAGATAGCCGTAGGTGGCCAGGTCCTTGTGCTGCAGGTCCTGCTGCGATTCCTTGTAGGAAGGCACCCGCTCCAGCCAACCCAGCGGACAGACCATCGACAGCAGCAGATGCAGCTCGGCATGCTCCGGCACCTGCGACTGGATGAACATGACTGCCGAGCTCGGGCTGACGCCCGCCGCCAGCCAGTCGATGGCCATGTCCATCACGTTCCGGGAGATGTCCTCGCCGGCCGCGTGGTCGGTGGTCAGTGCGTGCCAGTCGACGATGGAGAAGAAGCACTGGTACTCGTGCTGCAACCTGACCCAGCTTTTCAGCACGCCGTGGTAATGGCCGAGATGAAGGCGGCCGTTGGGCCGCATTCCCGAGACGACGCGCCGCTGCGAATCCATGAAACTCAAGAAAGGTGTCCTTTGTCCGTTCGAGAAGGTGCCACTCAGGCCATGAAGGGTTGCGGATCGCCGCAGCCTACACGCAGCACCTCGGGCTCGCCATCCACCAGACTGATCACGGTGGATGCCTCGACGCCACCGTACCCGCCATCGATGATCAGGTCCACCTGATGCTCCAGGGCATCGCGCATTTCATAAGGATCACTCATCGGCTCGCTTTCGCCGGGCAGGATGAGGCTGACGCTCATCAGCGGCTCGCCCAGCTCGGCCAGCAGCGCCTGCGCGATGGGCTGTGCCGGCACGCGCAGGCCGATGGTGCGGCGCTTGGGATGCAGCAGCATGCGCGGCACTTCGCGCGTCGCGTTGAGAATGATGGTGTAAGGCCCCGGGAGGTGCGTCTTGAGCAGCCGAAAGGCCACGGTGTCGACCTTGGCGAACAGGCCCAGTTGCGACAGGTCGCGGCAGGCCAGGGTGAAGTTGTGCTTGTCATCCAGCTGGCGCAGCCGGCGAATGCGCTCGATCCCGGCCTTGTTGCCCATCGCACAGCCGATGGCGTAGGACGAATCGGTGGGATAGACCACCACACCGCCGTTGCGAATGATCTCCACCGCCTGCTTGATCAGGCGCGCCTGCGGATTCTCCGGATGGATCTGAAAGAACTGACTCATGGCAACTCCCTGTTCAGCGGGCAACAGATTCGCGAGGTTCATGTTCGAAACGTCTCCAGAGAGGCTGAAGATCTTCCGGCAAGGTGCGATAGAGGCCCAGCTCCGACCAGTCGCCCGGCGCATGGAAATCGCTGCCGATGCTGGCCATCAGGCCGAATTCGCGCGCCAGTATCGCAAGCCCGCCCACCTGTTCGAGCGGCTGCATGCCGTTGACCACCTCCAGCGCGTGCCCGCCGGCCTCGGCGAACGCGGCCACCAGGCGTCGCCGCTTGCTGCGCGTGAAATCGTACTGCCAGGGATGCGCCAGGCTGATCCAGGCTCCGGCGTCCCGCAGTGTCGCCACGGTCTGCTCCAGGCTCGGCCAGTGCTGTTTGACATCGCCCAGCTTGCCCGAACCCAGCCATTTGCGGAACGCTTCGGCGCGGTCGCGAACATGCCCGGCACGCACCAGAAACTCGGCGAAGTGAGGTCGTGCGGGCGCGTTACCGCTGTCACCAAGTTCCTGCTGCACGGCCCGTGCGCCTTCCAGAGCTCCCGGCATGCCTTTCGCGGCCAGTCGCTGCGCGATGAGTTCGGCACGGCTCCAGCGCCCTTCGCGCAGCTCGCCAATGGCCTGCTGCAACGCGGCGGCATCGCGGGAAAAACCATAGCCGAGCACGTGGATGGTCGCACCATTCCAGATACAGGACAGCTCGATACCATTGACCAGCCGGATGCCCAGCGCCGCGGCCGCGGCATGCGCCTGCTCCAGGCCCTCCAGTGTGTCGTGATCGGTCAGCGCCAGCAGCTCGATGCCTCGCGCATGGGCACGCTCCACCAGTGCTCGGGGGGCCAGGACGCCATCCGAGGCGGTACTGTGGCAATGCAGGTCGACAATCATCCGGAACAGGTTCTCCAAAGACGGCAATTCACACACTTCGACTGCCGGTAGCCGCGCTTCGTGCCACCCTGTGGCGGCAAATCGCATGGCAACGAAACAACGCGTGATAGCGTTTCGCCAAAAGCGCGGTTTGTTATTATGCCGACCCGATGCGGCATCTGGCTCGTCCCATGAAACAAATCGTCGATATCCGCCCGCTGGAGCTGGAGTTCGCGGCTGTTCATACTCGCCCAGACATTTCATCTCACCCATCAGCTGCGGCGCCAAGAACTGCAGTGACCAAGGAGTAACCATGCTTTACGCCATCATCGCTACCGACGCACCCGATTCCCTGGAGAACCGCATGGCTACGCGCCCGGCTCACCTGGCACGCCTGGAGCAGCTGAAGAACGAAGGACGCCTGGTACTCGCGGGTCCCCTTCCGGCGATCGACAGCAACGACCCCGGCACGGCGGGCTTCACCGGCAGCCTGGTCGTCGCCGAGTTCGAGTCGCTGCAGGCGGCCGAGCAATGGGCGGCAGCCGATCCGTACAAGGATGCAGGCGTGTACGCCGACGTGGTGGTCAAGCCATTCAAGAAAGTCCTGCCCTGATTCGCGCGCCCATCTGTCCGGCCGTAGGAATGGTCTACGGCCCCATAAGGAAATAGGAGTTCCGATGCGCCAAGGTTCGTTGTCCGTGCTATTCGCCCTGTGTCTGCTTGCGCCGACACTGCAGGCACAAGAACCCGATAGTCAGCCTGCGCCGGAGCCCGAGGCCGCTCCGCAGCAGCGCCTGGAGGTCGCTCCCCCGCAAGATGCCGTGACCCGCGAGACTTCTGCGCAACTGATACAGCTGCGCGAAGAGAACCAGCGCCTGAAGGCCCTGTTGCAACAGCAACAGGCGAACGCTGCGGCGCCGCTGCTGAATGACCAGCAGCAGTGGTTCGCGGTGGGCGGCGGTGTCGGCGTGCTGGGTTTCCTTTTCGGAGTACTGGCAACTCGCGGACGTCGCCGGCGTCAGTGGTTGAACTGAAACGGGAACGAGCGAGGCCATGAGCGAACTGCTGCTGATAGACGACGACCAGGAGCTCTGCGAGCTGCTGGTCAGCTGGCTGGCCCAGGAGGGCTTCGTCGCTCACGCCTGCCACGACGGCCAGAGCGCGCGGGCAGCGTTGCGCGAACTGAGTCCCGCTGCCGTGGTACTCGACGTGATGCTGCCCGACGGCAGCGGCCTGGAGCTGCTCAAGCAACTGCGTAGCGAGCACCCCAACCTGCCGGTGCTGATGCTGTCCGGCCGCGGCGAGCCGCTGGATCGCATTCTCGGCCTGGAACTGGGCGCGGACGATTACCTGGCCAAGCCCTGCGACCCTCGCGAGCTGACCGCACGGTTGCGTGCCGTGCTGCGGCGCAGCCAGCCGCCGGCCACACCCAGCCAGCTGGAGCTGGGCGACCTGCGTTACAGCCCGGCGCGCGGCGTCGCGAGCGTTGGCGATCACGACGTCAGCCTGACGCTGTCAGAAGGGCGCATCCTCGAAGCTCTGCTCGCCCAGGCCGGCGAGCCGCTGGACAAGCAGGCCCTCGCGCAGCTTGCCCTCGGCCGCAAGCTGACCCTCTACGATCGCAGCCTGGACATGCACGTCAGCAACCTGCGGCGCAAGCTGGGGCCCCACCCTGACGGTCGCCCGCGCATCATCGCCTTGCGCAACCGCGGCTATCTTTACAGTGCATAGGGGCCCGTTTCCGCTTCGGCACGGCCGCGAACGAAACTGAAACAGGCCCTGAACGGCTTTACCTTGCCTTTACCCAGCCCTGACCGCGGCTGACCTTGCGCGCCATACACTGGACTCATCCGATCACGACCCGGCGGCGACGAACCAAACCGCTACGAACCGCCCGGTGATCGGCATCCACACACAGGAGAAAACTCATGATGCGCAAGACCTTCATTGCCCTGATGTTCGCCGCCACCCTGCCCGCCGTCGCCATGGCGATGCCCGATGCAGGACAGCGCCACCATGGCGGCAAGCACGCCGCACCGCACATGTTCGAGCAGCTGGACCTGAGCAAGGAACAGCGCCGCGACATGCGCAAGCTGATGGGCGAGCAGATGAAAAGCCGCCACGAGATCACCCAGCGCTACCTGGACAAACTGCCCGAAGGCGAGCGCCAGGCCATGGCCAAGGAGCTGGCTGACAGCAAGGAAAAGACCCACCAGGACATCCGCAAACTGCTCAATGCCGAGCAACAGAAGCAGTTCGACGAGTTCCACAGCAAGATGGAAGCCAAGCGCGCCGAACGTGCCGAGTTCCTCAAGTGGAAAGCCGAACGCGATCAGAAGAACTGATACCAGCACCCTTGCCGGTCGGTGAGCCCCGCGGCCACCGATCCGGCGGCAAACGAGACAGACGACGCTGCAGCTCCCTACTAACCATCGATCCGGCCACGCCTCGCGCGTGAGCCGGATCCTGCCGTGGAGAATCCCGGTGCGATCACTGTTCTGGCGCATCCTCGCGACATTCTGGCTGGCCATCGCGCTGGTCGCGGGCCTGTCCATGCTCCTGGGCCAGGCGCTGAATCAGGACGCCTGGATTCTCAACCGGCACCCGGGCGTCAAGGATCTCGCCGAACGCTGGACCGAGGTCTACGAACGACAAGGCCCGCGCGCGGCCCAGCAGTTGCTGGAGCAGCATCGCCGCAACTACCGCATCGACATACAGGTTCTCGCCGAAAACGGCCAGCCGATCGTTCGCGGTACCTTTTCAGCCCGTGCCGCCGCCTTCGAGGCGCGCCAGCAGGACCAGCCTGGGCGACTTCCCTGGCGCCGTCTGACCGAGGACTACAGCAGTCCCACAACGGACGCCACCTATCTGTTCATGTATCGCATCCCCTACCCGGAGCTGCATGCCTGGCATCGCGGCAGCATGCTCTGGCCCTTCAGCGCCATCGCCATCGCGCTGGTGGTGCTGACCGGCTTCAGTCTGTTGCTGACACTGTCCATCACCCGGCCGCTGGATCGCCTGCGCAGCGCCGTGCACGACCTGGGGCAGACGGCCTATCAGCAGCATTCCCTGGCTCGCCTGGCCAGACGGCGCGATGAGCTGGGCGTGCTGGCCGGCGATTTCAACCGCATGGGCGCCCGGCTGCAGAGCCTCATCGGCAGCCAGCGGCAGTTGCTGCGTGACGTTTCCCACGAGCTGCGCTCGCCGCTGGCGCGCCTGCGCATTGCACTGGGGCTGGCCGAGCGTGCGACGCCGGTCGAGCGAGAAGTGATCTGGCCGCGCCTGACCAAGGAGTGCGACCGCCTGGAACTGCTGATCAGCGAAATCCTGGAACTGGCGAGACTGGATGCCGACCCCGGCGTCGCCAGCCAGGTCGACCTTAGACAGATATTCGCGCAACTCGAGGAGAATGCGCAGATCATCGCGCCCAACCAGCGCATCGACAGCGAACTGGAGCCTGGCATCGAGCTGTGGGGCTGGCCGGACGTGCTCGAACGCGCCCTGGACAACCTGTTGCGAAATGCTCTGCGCTTCAACCCCGAAGGCCAGCCGATCGAGCTACATGCAGCCCAAGACGACGAGGAACTGACCCTGAGCGTTCGCGATCACGGCCCGGGCGTCGACGAGGCGCACCTGACGCAACTGAGCGAGCCCTTCTTCCGCGCGCCGGGCCAGACGACTGCCGGGCACGGCCTGGGGCTGGCGATCGCACGGCGCGCGGCGGAACGTCATGGCGGACGGTTGCAGCTGAGCAACCATCCGCAAGGCGGCTTCATCGCCAGCCTGAAGCTGCCGCTGTCGCCGCCGAAAGGCAACGCCCGGAATCTAGCATCAGGCTGAACAGCACTCCGTTGCGAACCAGGCGGAACAAAAGAGACCGCTCTTGAAGCAGCCGTTTTCAACGGCGGTCAGACGCCACCATGCCATTGACTGACGAAGTCGCGCGGTTCCAGCGTGGGCGGCGTGCGCAGGCGCCCTTCCTCGGGCGTGCCCAGGTAGATGAAGCCGAGCAGACGCTCATGGGCCGCCAGCTCCAGCCCCCGGGCCACGTGCTCGTCATAGGAGAACGCCCCGGTACGCCAGACCGCCCCGAGCCCCTGCGCGTGCGCTGCCAGTAACAGGCCGTGGGCCGCACAAGCCGCCGCCAGCACCTGTTCGGATTCGGGTACCTTAGGATGCGACAGCAACCGCGCGACAACCACCACCAGCATCGGCGCACGCAGCGGCATCTTGCGCGCCTTCTGCAAGGCCTCTTCGCTGCAGTCCGGATCACTCAGTTTCAGCGATTCCACAAAGAGTTCGCCAAGGCGCTCGCGCGCCGCTCCCTGGATCACCAGAAACCGCCAGGGCCGCAGCTGCCCGTGGTCCGGCGCGCGCAGCGCCGCGCGAAACAGCAGATCGAGTTGTGCCTCATCCGGAGCCGGATCGAAAAGCCGGGTAACCGAGACACGGTTGAGCAACAGGTCGAGAGCGTCCATCCACTACCTCCAGATCGAATGGAGAGCATTCTAGGGTGTGTTGCTGCCGGACTGCGACCATAGCTCGTGGAAAGGGTGTGATTCACCTGGCGGTCCCTGTCTGCAACCGCCAAGTGAACAGGCGCAATGCGCCTGGCATACCGTCGTGACTCATCGGTACACCGGATGGCGGCGACACAGCTCCACCACCCGTTGCCGCACCCGATCACGCACCCTGGCCAGCTCACCGCCACCAGCCTCCAGCGCATCCAGCACGTCGCACAGCCAGCCGGCCAGTTGTTCGCATTCGCCCACGCCGAAACCCCGGGTGGTCACGGCGGGTGTGCCGATGCGCAGCCCCGAGGTGACGAAGGGCGAACGCGGGTCGTTGGGCACCGAGTTCTTGTTGGCCGTGATGTAGGCGTCGCTCAGCGCGGCATCCGCATCCTTGCCGGTGTAGGGTTTGCAGGAAAGGTCGATCAGCATCAGGTGATTGTCGGTGCCACCGGAGACGATGGTATAGCCGCGTCGGTGCAGCACCACAGCCATGGCGCGGGCGTTGGCCACCACCTGGCGCTGGTAGGTCTTGAACTCAGGTTGCAGCGCTTCCTTGAACGCTACGGCCTTGGCGGCGATGACATGCATCAGCGGACCGCCCTGGATACCGGGGAAAACCGCGGAATTGAGCTTCCTGTAAAAGTCCTCGCCCTGCCCTCTGGCCAGGATGATGCCACCGCGCGGGCCGCGCAGAGTCTTGTGGGTGGTGCTGGTCACCACATGGGCATGGGGCAGCGGGTTGGGGTATTCACCGGCCGCCACCAGCCCGGCGACATGGGCCATGTCCACCCAGAAGATGGCTCCCACCCTGTCGGCGATGGCGCGCATACGCGCCCAGTCCTTGTGCCGCGAATAGGCGGAGAAGCCGCCAATCAGCATCCTGGGCCGGGCCTCCAGCGCGATGCGCTCCATCTCGTCGTAGTCGATCAGCCCTGTCTTCGGGTCAAGACCGTAGGGCACGATCCGGTAATGGCGACCAGAGAAGTTGGATGGATTGCCATGGGTCAGGTGGCCGCCCTGGGCCAGGTTCATGCCCATCACGGTATCGCCGGGGTTGGTCAACGCGAGGAACACCGCCGCGTTGGCCTGAGCGCCAGCATGAGGCTGGACGTTGGCGTAGTCGCAGTCGAACAGCGCCTTGACCCGCTCGATGGCCAGGCGCTCGGCCACGTCCACGTTCTCGCAGCCACTGTAGTAGCGCTTGCCGGGGTAGCCCTCGGCGTACTTGTTGGTGAACACCGAGTTCTGGATGGCCATCACCAACGGGCTGGCATAGTTCTCGGAAGCGATCAGTTCTGCGTGGTCTTCCTGGCGGCATTCTTCGCGCCGGACCGCTCCGGCCAGTTCGGGGTCGAAGTCGGCAAGGGTCAGGGATATGTCGTACATGGAGAGTGTCGTCCTAGGGTCTGTTGCCATTTCGTTCGCGGCCGCGCCGGGTAATGTCTCTTCCTGCCGAAGCGCTAGAGCAGCATCGGCAGCCTGGTCGCAGGTTGGTTTCTGCATCATGTTGTCGGCTCCGCCTGCAAGGCCATGCCCGTCGTGGTCACACCACCCATCACGCTCGTCGACAACAGGCGAGCGACACGCAGCACGATGTCGTCGATCTGTTTCTCATCGCAGATCAGCGGTGGCAGCAGCCGGATGACGGTATCGCGGGTCACCGTGATCAGCAGGCGCTGCTCCTCCAGTGCCCGCCCGACCAACTCCTTGCAGTCCCTGTCCAGTTCGATTCCGACCATCAGACCCTGACCACGAATGGCGAGGACACGAGGATGATCACCCAGCGCCCGCTGCAGCCCGACCAGCAGGCGAGCCCCCAGCACGGCGGCACGCGCCGGCAGCTCGTCGCGCGCCAGGATGTCGAGTACGGAGCATGCCACCCGGCAGGCCAGCGGATTGCCGCCGAAGGTCGAACCGTGCTGTCCGGGCGAGAAAAGGTCGGCCGCAGCACCACGCGCCAGGCAGGCACCGATGGGGATGCCGTTGCCCAAGGCCTTTGCCAGCGTCACGACATCGGGCGCGATGCCCGCATGCTGATGGCCGAACCAGGCGCCGGTGCGGCCCATCCCGGCCTGGATCTCGTCGAGCATCAACAACCAGTCGTGCCGGTCGCACAGGGCCCGCAGTTCTCGCAGGTATTCAGTGCTGGCCGCACGAATGCCGCCTTCGCCCTGTACCGGCTCGATCAGCACCGCAACGATATCGGGCGACTGCGCTGCCGCACGGCGGACCGCCTCGATATCGTTGTAGGGCACGCGCAGGAAACCAGGCAACAGCGGCTCGAAGCCACACTGGTTCTCAGGGTTGCCCGTGGCAGAAAGCGTAGCGATGGTGCGGCCATGAAAGCCTTTCTCCATCACTAGGATCTTCGGCGTCGTTACCTGCCTGCGACGACCGTGCAGCCTCGCCAGCTTGAGGGCGGTTTCGTTGGCCTCCGCGCCAGAATTGCAGAAGAACGCCTTCTGCATACCGGCCAGCGCGCACAGGCGCTCGCCAAGTCGCTCCTGCCAGCCGATACGGAAGACGTTGGAGGTGTGCAGCAGCATTCCCGCCTGCTCGGCAATGACGGAGGCGATCTCCGGGTGGGCGTGGCCCAGGCTGGTGACCGCGACACCGGCGATGGCATCCAGATACTCCACGCCTTGTTCGTCCCAAAGCCGCGCACCGTTGCCGCGCACGAAGGAAACCGGCTGACGGGCGTAGGCGCGCATCAGGTGGGAGTGGGTGTGTTGCATGATGATGACTCCAAGGGGATCAGAAAACGACACGCGCAGCTTCGCGTCATACATGGGCTTTTGGTCTGGAGAGCCGCCTACGCCGGGGCGTCCGGTACTTCACCCGGCCAGTAGTGACTGTCCGGCAATGTGCGGGCACCGAAGATGGCCTGGCCGATGCGCACCACGCTGGCGCCTTCTTCGATGGCGATCTCGAAGTCATCGGACATGCCCATAGACAACTCGTCCAGCGCGATGCCGGCAGGTGCGCTTTGCCGCAGTCGGTCGCGCAAGGTGCGCAGCAACACGAAGCACTGGCGCACCCGTGCGGCCTCGCTGGAGAACAGCGCCAGCGTCATCAGCCCGCGCACGCGCAGCGCCGAGAACGCCGGCAGCGCCTGCACGAAGCCGGCTACTTCCTCGGGGGCCAGGCCGTACTTGCTTGCCTCGCCGGAGGTGTTGACCTGCACGAACACGTCCAGCGAGCGCCCTTCGATCTGCAGGCGGCGATCCAGCGCCGCGGCCAGGTGCAGGCTGTCCAGGGCCTGGAACTCGGCGGCAAAGCGCGCCACGTACCTGGCCTTGTTGGTTTGCAGGTGGCCGATGACCGACCAGCGCAGATCGGCCAGATCCTGCATGGCCTGCCATTTGAGATGGGCCTCCTGCACCCTGTTTTCGCCCAGCATCCGGCAACCCGCCGCATGAGCCATGCGCAGGCTCGCCTCGGGTTTGGTCTTGCTGACCGGCAACAGACGCACCCCTGCCGGATCGCGTCCGACGCGCTGGCAGGAGGCCTCGATACGTGCCCGAACCGCCGCCAGGTTGTGTTGGAAATCCTCGACGGTGATGGCTTCGGGATAGCGGCCGTGCCTGTCGTGGCTGGTCCCTGTGTCGAAAGGCGCGGGCATCAGTTCGCCCTCTTGTCGAGTGCAACGACGGGTTTCGACGCTTCCCGCGGCAACCGGCCATTGAGCACCGCGTAGGCCACCAGCCCGATCACCAAGCCCCAGAACACACCGCCGACGCCCAGCAGGGTGATGTTGGCGGCAGCTGCCAGGAACGTGATCAGCGAGGCTTCACGCCCCTTCACATCGGCCATGGCGCTGGCGAGGCTGCCACCGATGGTACCCAGCAGTGCCAGACCCGCCAGCGTGGTAATGAACGTCGCCGGGAACGCCATGAAGACCGCCGCGAGCGTCACGCCGAACACGCCCACGAGTATGTAGAAAACGCCTGCGGCGATGCCGGCGAGCCAGCGCTTGGACGGATCTTCGTGCGCTTCTCTGCCCGTGCAGATCGCCGCCGTGATCGCCGCGAGGTTGAAGGCATGCGAACCGAACGGCGCCATCAACAGCGAACCGAGGCCCGTGACGGTGACGATGGGATCGGCGCTACTCCTGAAGCCATCCGCCCGCAGTACCAGCATGCCGGGCATGTACTGGCCGGTCAGGGTGATCAGGAACAGCGGCAAGGCCAGGCTCAGCAATGCACTGAGCGAGAACGCCGGCAGGGTGAAGACGGGAGCGGCGAGCGTCAGTTGCAGCCCCGAAAGATCGACACGCCCCTGGATCAGCAGAAAGGCCAGCCCCAGCACCAGGATGCCGACCACGGCGTAGCGCGTGGTAAGGCGCTTGAGCACCACATAGGCGACGATCAGCAAGCCGGCCAGCCATGGGTCGATGCTCATCCCGCCGAAGGCGCCGATGCCGAACTGCAGCAGGATGCCGGCCAGCAATCCGGCGGCTACACCCGGCGGGATCAGCCGGATGACCTTTTCGAAGTAGCCTGACATTCCAAGCAGCACGAAAGCGACCGCCGAGATCATGTATGCGCCCACCGCCTCGGCGTAGGGCGTGGTCGCCAGCGCCGTCACGAGAAACGCCGCCGCCGGCGTGGACCAGGCGGTGATGATGGGCTCGCGGGACGCCCAGCTCAGAAGGATGCCGGTAATCCCCACGCCGATCGAAATCGACCACACCCAGGATGCCGTCGACTCCGGGCTCAGCCCCGCCGCCCTGGCTGCCTGGAATACCAGAATGAAGGTGCCGCCGTAATTGACGATGACCGAGATCAGACCGGCCACGACGGGGTGAGTCAGATCGCGCAAGCGAACGGATGAGGGTGAGTGAGATGACATGGGCGGCACGCGACTCCTGAACGATCTGGTTGACCTGGCTGTGAACGGTTTTATAGCGTTTAAATGGATGGTTGTTCCCCACCACTTCTTCGAAGAGATACCAGCCAATTGTTCAAGCATGCCCAACTCGAAACCGTCAAAGCCTGGATCGGCGACGCGGCCCACGGTGCCTTGCCGCTGCATGCGCGTGTCCAGCGGGCCATCCGGCAACTGATCCTCGACGGTGTGCTCGACGTAGGCAGGCCGCTGCCCTCTTCACGCGCACTGGCCAAGTCGCTGGATGTTTCCCGGGATACGGTGGAGGCGGCGTACAGCCAGTTGCATGCGGAAGGCTTCATCGAGCGGCGCGTAGGCAGCGGCAGTTTTGTGTCGGAGCGGGCGCAGCGGCTGCCAAGGCGTGCGGTGGCAAAGCGTGCGGGATCTGCCGAAGACGCGCTGCCGCTCAGTCGACGCGGCAGCATCCTGTTCCAGGGCGGTGGTGTGCGCGACTTCCTGATGTCGCGACCTTTCGCCCCCGGCGTGCCAGAAACGCGCGGCTTTCCGCTACAGATCTGGGAGCGGCTGGGGCGGCAGGTGTTGAAGGAACATGGCACCTCGGCCTTGCTGCACAGCCCGCCGCAGGGCATGGAGCCACTGCGGCGCGCCATCGCGGACTACGTAAATCTCGAGCGCGGCGCACGCGCCACCCCCGAACGCGTACTGGTGCTGACCAGCTCTCAGCAGGCCCTGACCCTGTGCGCCACGGTGCTGCTGGATGCCGGGGACCGGATCTTCATCGAAGACCCCGTGTACCACGGGGCGCGCAAGGCGTTCGACGCCGCCGGCCTGGAATGCGTGCCGGTGCCGCTGGATGCCGATGGCATGCGGCTGGAGCACCTGCGCGAGGCCACGCAGCCTGCCAAGGCCGTGTTTCTGACGCCTTCGCACCAATTCCCCACCGGAGCGACGCTGGCACTGGATCGGCGCCTGGCCATCATCGAATGGGCGCAACAGGAGCAGGCCTGGATCATCGAGGATGACTATGACAGCGAGTTCCACTATGCCGGCAAGCCCACGGCCTGCGTGCAGGGGCTGGATCCCTACGAGCGGACGATCTACATCGGTACTTTCACGAAATCGCTGTTTCCCGGTCTGCGCATCGGCTACATGGTCTTGCCGCCGTCGCTCGTGGCACCCATGACAGTGGCGCGCACCCTGCTGGATGGGCATAGCGCGCCCATTCCGCAGCTCACGCTGGCGCGCTTCATCGAGGGTGGGCACTTTGGCGCGCATGTGCGCACCATGCGCGCCGTCTACGCCGAACGGCGCGATGTGCTGGAGCGGCTGGTGCGCCAGCATCTGGCCGACTTCGTGGAGCCAAGAATACCCGCCGGAGGGATGCAGATGCCTTGCGTATTCATCCGCGACATTCCCGAACGCGAGGCTGTGGAATCCGCTCGCCGGGCGGGAATCGACCTGCTGGGACTGACAGGGCTGCATGCATCGAGTCGGCACGAAGCGGGCTTCCTGATGGGGTTCGCCGCGCACGCCCCGAATGAGCTGGAAGTCGCCGTCAAAAAACTCGCGGACGTGCTGCATCGGCTAAGACGCTAGGGTTTGTTGCCGATCAGGCCACCCGGTCCGGACTCAGATGCGGCTGCAAAGGCGGCGTCAGCGGCGGCAATCCGTGGGCGGCGCGCGCCGCATCGCAATGCGCATTGTGCTGGCCGTCGGCCCACGACGCTTCGAACTCGCGGCAGGTACTCGAGCGTTGCTCGTACAACGTGCAGCGCACGCCGCAACCGATGTCGCCCATCAGGCCGACGCAACGAGCCGGCTTGGCCTCGGTGCCGCGCATGGCGACGTGAAAAGGGCTGACCTGGACCGTCGCATTGTCCGGAACCGTTCCGCCGGACGAAACGCATTCACCCCAGAAGAAAGACACACGAAAGTACGCGCAGCAGGCACCGCACGTGAGGCAGGGATTATCGATGGACATGGAGGTCACGCTCAGATACCGGATCGAACCGGCGAGCGGCCATTTTATTCATCGCCTGCGCCTTGGGAAGAGGGCTGCGGCCGCGCACCGAGAAAAATTTCGGCGGATCTGCCGAGCGGTTTACTAACATCGCGCAGGGAGTAGAATGTCGGGCCTCATTTTGAGCCGAGCATCACCAGAACATGGCCCTGCCGACGCTGCGCATCATCGGTTTCATCCTCGGCATTTTCCTCATCACCCTCGCCGTGAGCATGGTCATTCCGATGTTCACGTTGCTGGCGTTCGAGCGCACGGATGATCTGCAAGCCTTCATCTGGGCGAGCCTGATCACCTTCGGCTCCGGCTTCGCCCTGGTCGCGCCGGGAAGACCGACCAATACCAACCTGCGCCCGCGCGACATGTATTTCCTGACGACCATCAGTTGGGTCACGGTGTGCTGCTTCGCGGCGTTGCCGCTGATGCTGGTCCAGCACATCAGCTATACCGACGCCTTCTTCGAAACCATGTCGGGCATCACCACCACGGGCGCAACGGTACTTTCCGGTCTGGACAGCGCCTCGCCGGGGCTGCTGATATGGCGCTCGCTGCTGCACTGGCTCGGCGGCATCGGCTTCATCGGCATGGCGGTGGCGATTCTGCCGTTGCTGCGGGTCGGTGGCATGCGCCTGTTCCAGACCGAGTCGTCCGACTGGTCGGAAAAGGTCATGCCGCGCTCGCACATGGTGGGCAGGTATCTCTTGGCGATCTACTTGTCTTTCACCCTGGCCGCGTTCATTGCGTTCTGGCTGTCGGGAATGGGCGGCTTCGATGCGCTCAACCATGCGATGTCCACCGTAGCGACAGGTGGCTTTTCCACCTCCGACGCCTCCCTGGGCAAATTCGGCCCTGCATCGCATTGGGTGGCGATCGTCTTCATGGTGCTCGGCAGTCTGCCGTTTACCCTGTACATCGCCACGGTGCGGGGCAATCACAAGGCACTGCTCGTCGACCAGCAGGTGCGCGGTTTCATATTGACGCTGATCGTCACCAGCCTGCTGTTCACAGCTTGGTACTGGTTCAATCACGACGAAGGGCTGCTCGATTCCTTGCGCATCGTGACTTTCAGCGTCGTTTCGGTGGTCACTACGACAGGCTATGCAGTCAACGATTACACCCAATGGGGTGGCTTTGCGGTAATGGTGTTTTTCTACCTGACCTTCATCGGCGGCTGTTCGGGCTCCACCACCGGAGGCTTGAAGATTTTTCGCTTCCAGGTGGCCTACTCGCTGTTGCGCGCTAACTTCAAGCAGCTGATCCATCCACGCGCGGTGATCCGTCAGCAATACAACGGCCACAACCTTGACGAGGAAATCGTCCGTTCGATTCTCACATTCTCTTTTATCATCGCCATAACCATCGGCGTGCTGGCTCTATGCCTGACGCTGCTGGGCCTCGATCCGATAACCGCCCTTACCGGCGCTGCCACCGCCGTGTGCAACGTCGGACCAGGCCTGGGCAATATCATCGGGCCAGCCGGCAATTTCTCTACCTTGCCGGACACCGCCAAGTGGCTGCTGTCGGTGGGCATGCTACTCGGGCGCCTGGAAATCATCACCGTCCTGGTGCTATTGACCCCGGCATTCTGGCGGCACTAACCGTCAGTCCTGGCCGATGTCCTCATTCCAGACCTGTGGATGGCTGGCGATGAAGCGACGCATCATCGCCACGCAGCTCGGATCGTTGAGCACTTCGACCTCTACTCCACGCCCACGCAACAGCAGCTCCTCACCGAGGAAGCTCTGGTTTTCACCGATGATCACCTTCGGGATCCCGTACAGCAGGATCGCCCCACTGCACATCGCGCACGGCGAGAGCGTGGTGTAGAGCACCGACTCGGCGTAGACGCTCGCCGGTTGTCTGCCGGCGTTCTCGAATGCGTCCATCTCGCCATGGAGAATGGCACTGCCCTGCTGCACGCGGCGGTTGTGACCGCGCCCGATGATCCTGCCCCGATGGACGATGACCGAGCCGATGGGAATACCACCCTCGGCCAGTCCCTTCTCCGCCTCGGCAATGGCGGCTTGCATGAAAGCATCCATGGATTCGCTCCGTTGTGATTGGCGCTGCCCACCGCGGGCTCAGCCCTTGCTGGAATCTTTCTCGAAAACACGGCCGCCAACGGTCACCACCGCCAGTATCAAGGCGCCGACGATGACTCCGAACAGCGCATCCAGCAAGGTGGGCAACAGACCGGACAGCAGACTGCCGATATAGGGCAGCGCGAGACTCTGCTCCGCGCTGCCCTCGATGAGATGGTGAATGGCCTTGAAGCCATGGGTGAGAATGCCGCCGCCGACCATGAACATCGCCGCGGTGCCGATCACCGAAAGCGACTTCATCAGCCAGGGCGCCATCCGCAGGATGCCCCGCCCGATCTTCTGGGCAGCGGCGCTGGCGCGCTTGCTCAAGGCCAGCCCCAGATCGTCGAGCTTGACGATGGCCGCGACCAGACCATACACGCCCACGGTGATCAGCACCGCGATACCTATCAGCACCGTCACCTGCTGCGTGAAAGGCGCCGCGGCTACGGTTCCCAGCGTGATCGCGATGATTTCTGCCGAGAGTATGAAGTCGGTGCGCACCGCCCCACTGATCTTGTCTCGCTCGAACGCCACCATATCGACGCTGGGGTCCTGCAGCGCCTTGCGCTGCTCGGCGTGCTGGCCCTCGTCCCGGTGCAGGAAGCGATGGGCGAGCTTCTCGAAGCCCTCGTAACAGAGAAACGCTCCGCCAAGCATCAGCAACGGCGTGATGGCCCAGGGCGCGAAAGCGCTGATCAACAGCGCGGCCGGCACCAGAATCGCCTTGTTGCGCAACGAGCCCTTGGCCACCGCCCACACCACCGGCAACTCCCGTTCGGCCTTGACGCCCGTCACCTGTTGCGCATTGAGCGCCAGGTCATCACCCAGCACCCCGGCCGTTTTCTTCGCGGCAACCTTGGTCATTACGGAGACGTCATCGAGCACCGAGGCGATGTCGTCGATCAGGACAAGCAGACTAGTGGCCAATTGACATACCTCGAGCACTATGAAGAAGTGGGCGGCAGCAAGCATCTGCCGCCTGTAGTTAAAGGCTATCGCGCCACACCACAAGTTCCGATGACCAACCGTACGTCACATCGTATGACACCGGCTGTCTGATTGCTCTAGACCGGCATTCTTCGGTTTGGCGCAATAGTGGCGACTTGGTTATGATCACGCGGCTGACGCGCTCGCTTAGATTACATGCCGATCGACGCACGAAGCACTGAACCGACCAAGGATCAACAAATGGCATCCGTCACAGGGGAACGGCGCAACGGTCTGGCCACCCGCCCATTAAGGGAATACTACTCTCGCGTACTCGCCTACCTGGTCGGCGCCGCCACGCTCGCAGCGGGCGTCCACTGTCAGTACTTCGCGATCGAACTGATCTGGATGGTGCCGTACACGCTGCTCTATCCACACTTCGCCTACCACCTCAGCTACCGCTTCAAGCGCAACCATCCCGAGCGGACCTCGCAGGTGCTGCTCAGCCTCGACGCACTCAATGCCGGTGCAGGCATCGTGCTGCTCGGCGGCGCGCTGGTGCCGACGCTGATGTTCCTGCTCACGCTGAGCTTCAGCGCACTGGTTACTGGCAGCTTGGGACACCTGCTGATAACGCTGCTGATGGTGCTCGTGGGAGTCGGGCTGACCAACCTGCTGGTGCCCTTCCAGCTGAATCTGGAGACACCGCCGCTGGTGGCAGCGGTCAGCATCCTGTTCACCACCACCTACGTCTGCATCACCGCCTACTTCGTTCACCAGCAAGGCATGCGCCTGGCCCAGGCACGTCGCGAAATCGAGACCGAGCAGGCTAAGGCCGCACGCCTGGCACGCAACCTGGCCAAGTACCTGTCACCCCAGGTGTGGGAGTCGATCTTCTCCGGCAAGCGCAGCGTGCGCCTGGAGACACAGCGCAAAAAGCTCACCGTGTTCTTTTCCGACATCAAGGGTTTCACCGAACTGTCCGAAGAACTCGAAGCCGAAGCCCTGACCGACCTGCTCAACAACTACCTCAACGAGATGTCGAAGATCACCCTCAAGTACGGCGGCACCATCGACAAGTTCGTCGGTGACTGCGTGATGGTGTTCTTCGGCGACCCCACCAGCCAGGGCGCCAAGAAGGATGCGGTGGCAGCGGTCTCGATGGCCATCGCCATGCGCAAGCACATGAAGGTGCTGCGCCAGCAGTGGCGCGCCCAGGGCATCACCAAGCCGATGGAGATCCGCATGGGGGTCAATACCGGTTACTGCACGGTGGGCAACTTCGGCGCCGATACGCGCATGGACTACACCATCATCGGCCGCGAAGTGAATCTGGCCAGCCGCCTGGAAAGCTCTGCCGAAGCCGGCGAAATCCTCATCTCCCACGAAACCTATTCGCTGATCAAGGACGTGATCATGTGCCGCGACAAGGGCCAGATCACGGTCAAGGGCTTTTCCCGCCCGGTGCAGATCTACCAGGTGGTGGACTTCCGCCGCGACCTGGGCGCGACGTCCAGCTTCGTCGAGCACGAACTGCCGGGTTTTTCCATGTACCTGGACACCAACGGCGTGCAGAACTTCGACAAGGAACGCGTGATCCAGGCGCTCAACCAGGCAGCGGACAAGCTGCGCGACAAGGTCATCATGTAGCATCGGCGTGCCGGTGATTGCGCTCCGAGGAGTGCCGAGCGAACATCGCATCCAGATGCTGACGAGTTCACCCATGCCGCCCATCCTCTCACTGCGTCATTACAACCACGACCAGATCGTCCACAGCCACCAGCACACCCAGTTGGTGTTCGGCCTGCGTGGGCAGCTGGATTTCGAGATGGACGGCCGCGGAAGCCGCATCCAGCAGCAACAGTTGGCGGTGGTCCCGAGCGAAACGCGCCATGCCTGCGGCAGCGCCTCGGGTAGCCGCTGCCTGATTCTGGATATTCCCGACGACAACTGGCTGCAGCAACGGCTCGGCCATCACTCGGAGCCCGGCCGGCGGCTACTGGAGAAACCCGCGGCCTTGCACCTGAGCCCGGCGCAAAGCCAGCTGGTCGGTTGGCTCGCAGCCAGCCCGGTCGACGATCCGGTCATCAGCGAACAAGGGGCCGCGTTGCTTCTGGCCAGCCTTGCCGGTGGTTGCGAGCCAGTCATGCAGAGCAGCCCGCTTCCCCTGGCAGCGATCCACGCACACGTCGAGCGCCACCTGGGGCATCCGCTCGAGGTCCGGGATCTGGCGCGCCTGGCCGGTCTCTCGGTGCCACGCTTCCATGCCCGCTTCGTCAGCGAGACCGGCATGACGCCCATGGAGTTCGTCCGCCGGCGCCGCGTGCAACAGGGCCGGGAGCTGCTGATCGGCACGCGGCTGGCTGTGGGCGAGATCGCCGCCCGGGTCGGCTATGCCTCGCAAAGCGCCTTTACCGCTGCCCTCAGCCGGGAGTTCGGCATGACACCGAGGGCGTTGCGCCGCGAGTCGCTCGACAATCGCGGATAGCGCTGCGACAGACGGGCCACCCGGCGAGTCTTACCATGGGCGCACCGAAATTTCTGACTCAGGCACGCCAAAGAGGCTTCATGCTCGACATCAGCGGAAAATCCTCCCCTATCAGGCTGTTGAAAAACGTAGGCGAGGCAGGCAAGACAAGGCAAAAACGGCCGAAAAAGCGCAGTTTAGGTGTTCTAAATGAGCATTTTGAGGCTGTTTTTAACGCAGTATTGCCAACACAGGTAGTTTTTCAACGGCCTGCTATCGAGCGTCCAGCGTCGGTCCACCGCCCATGACCCGTCGCAATGCACTGCTCGCCGTCCACTTCGGCGCGCTGATGTTCGGGTTGTCCGGCGTCTTCGGCAAGCTGGCCGTCAGCGATCCGCTGACGATCACCTTCGGTCGCGCGCTGTTTGCCGTGCTCGCCCTGCTTCTGGCCGCGCAGTTGCTGCCACGCAGCGGCGCGCGCCCGAGCGTACGGCAACGCGCGGGCCTGGTGCTGGGTGCGCTGTTGCTGGGCGGACACTGGCTGACCTTCTTCGTCGCCGTGAAGGTCGCCGGCGTCGGCATCGCCACGCTCGGGTTCGCCAGCTTTCCCGCATTCACCCTGATGCTCGAAGGTCTGCTGTTTCGCGAGCGCACCCGGCCGATCGAATTCGCCATGGTGGCGATGGTTTGCCTGGGCCTGCTGCTGGTCACACCGGAATTCGACCTGGGCAGCGAAGCGACCATCGGCCTGCTGTACGGCGTGCTGTCGGGATTGCTGTTCGCCCTGCTCTCGCTGCTCAACCGGGCCGTCACCGTCGGCGTCGATCCGGTGCAGGCCGCGCTCTGGCAGAACGCCGCCATCATGCTGGGTCTGCTGCCGTTCGCCTGGTCGGCGATCCCCGCCATACCCGCTGCCGACTGGCTATGGCTGGCGCTGCTCGGCGTACTCTGCACCGGCTTGGCCCACAGCCTGTTCGTGGCCAGCCTGCGGGTGCTCAAGGCACGGACCACCTCGGTGATCTTCGCGCTCGAACCGGTCTACGGAATCGCCATCGCCTGGTGGCTGTTCAATGAGCAGCCCACCCTGAGCATGCTGGTCGGCGGCGTGCTGATCATCCTGGCCAGCGTCATCACCAGCCGCCTGAAGGCGGCAAGCCCTGCCGTAGTGAAGCCCTAGCGGTCGTTATGCCCCAGCGAGCGCTGCGGATCGATGCGATCGCGCACGCGCTGCTTCAATACCTTGGCCTCGGGAAACCCGCCGTCCAGCTTGCGTTCCCAGATCTGCGCGCCATCGCAGCTGATGTGGAAGGTGCCACCGGTAGCCGGCACCAGCGACACCTTGCCCAGGTCCTCGCCAAATGTGGACAGCAGCTCCTGCGCCAGCCAGGCCGCGCGCAACAGCCACTGGCACTGAGTGCAATAGGTGATGACGATTTCAGGCCTGGCTGGACTCATCTCGCTCTACTCTGACGGCATGGTGGAAGCGCCTATAATAACGGCCCTTTTTCCCTGCGCCTGCCCCGGGTGACCATGTCTCGTCTGCTGCTGACTCTGCTATTGCTGCTACCCCTCTCCGGTTTCGCCGACGTGCCGCAGCCGAAAACCGGCCTGGTGCTTTCCGGAGGCGCCGCACGCGGATTGGCTCACATCGGCGTGCTCAAGGCGCTGGAAGAGAACGGCGTGCACATCGACGCGGTGGCTGGCACCAGCATGGGCGCGGTGATTGGCGGGCTCTACGCATCGGGCTACAGCGTGGCCGAGCTGGAGAAACTGGCATTGACGCTGGATTGGCAGCAGGTGCTGTCCGACGACCCGCCGCGCCAGGACGTTCCCTTTCGCCGCAAGCAGGATGACCGCGACTTCCTGGTCAAGCAGAAACTGAGCTTCCGTGACGACGGTAGCCTGGGCCTGCCGCTCGGCGTGATCCAGGGCCAGAACCTCGCGCTCCTGCTGGAGCGGCTGCTGGTGCACATCAGCGATACGCGCAACTTCGACCACCTGCCGATTCCCTTCCGCGCCGTGGCCACCGATGTCGCCAACGACGAGAAGGTAATATTCCGCAGCGGCCACCTGCCCCAGGCCATCCGCGCCAGCATGTCGATCCCGGCGGTGTTCGCGCCGGTGGAGATCGAGGGCCGTCTGCTGGTCGATGGCGGCATGGTCGACAACATTCCCATGGACGTCGCCCGCGACATGGGTGTCGATCGCCTGATCGTGGTGGATATCGGCACGCCGCTGAAGCCGCGCAACGAACTGCTGACGGTGGTCGATGTGCTCAATCAGACCACTACCATGATGACCCGACGCAATTCCGAGGCCCAGCTGGCCACCCTGCGCCCCGAGGACCTGCTGGTGCAGCCGGCCCTGAGCGGCTACGGTTCCACCGATTTCAGCCGCGCCGAGCAACTGATCGACGCCGGCTACCGCGCCGCGTCCGCCCTGCAAGGGCGCCTGGCCAGCATGAGCGTGAACGCCGGCGGCAATCCGGCGCTCAGCCTGGCCAGGACCTCGGAGCCGCGCACGCCCATGATCACCGGGATTCGCATCGAGAACGACTCCAAGGTCGGCGACCGGGTGATCCGTCGCCATATCCGTCAGGAACTCGGCGAGCCCCTGGACCTGGAGGGTCTGCAGAAGGACATGGGCACCCTGTACGGTCTGGAGTATTTCGAACAGGTCGAATACCGCGTCGTTCCGGGCTCGCTGGGCAACATCCTGGTCATCAGCGCACGGGAGAAACGCTCCGGTACCGACTACCTGCGCCTGGGGCTGAACCTGTCCGATGATTTTCGTGGCGACAGCGCGTTCAATATCGGCGCCAGCTACCGCAAGAACGGCATCAACGAACTGGGCGCGGAATGGCTGACGCGTCTGCAGCTAGGCGATCATCAGGAGCTCTACACCGAGTTCTATCAGCCGCTCGATGCCGGCTCGCGCTGGTTCGTCGCGCCCAACCTGCTCGCCGAAGCGCAGAACGTCGAATCGATCCTGGACAACGACCCCGTCGCCGAATACCGCCTGCAGCGCTACGGCTACGGCCTGAACCTGGGCCGGCAGATCGCCAACAATGGCGAAATCCGCTTCGGCATCGGCCATGCCTGGGGCAACGCCGAGGTGCGCGTCGGCGACCAGCGGCTACCGGACTTCAGCTTCACCGAGGGCTATTACGGCCTGCAGTATTCCTTCGATACGGTGGACAACGTCGATTTCCCGCGTGAAGGCGAAGAGATCGGCCTGACGTTGCGGCAGTACGACCCCAGCCTGGGCTCCGACGAGCGCTATCGCCAGTGGGAGCTGCACCTGGACAAGGCGCTCAGTTACGGCCCCAACACCTTCGTGCTGGGTGGGCGCTACGGCCGCACCCTGGATGATGCCGAAGTGGTGACCTCCAGCTTCCTGCTCGGCGGCGCTCGGCAACTGTCCGGCTTCCGTCAGGATTCGCTGGCAGGGCAGAACGTCAGCCTGGGCCGGATGGTCTATCTGCGCCGCCTGACGCCGCGCTCGTTCTCGCCGCTGGATTTTCCGCTGTACCTCGGTGCTTCGCTGGAGCGTGGGCGCGCCTGGAACAACGACAACGAATTCGACAGCGGCTACATCAATGCAGCCAGCCTGTTTCTCAGCTACGAGACGCCGTTGGGCCCGCTGAACTTCAGTTACGGGTTCAACGACGAGGACGAGCGGGCGCTCTATATGAACCTGGGCCGCAACTTCTAGGTTCGAACGGGACGCAACAGCCGGCCAGGGTCTGTTGACGTTTCGTCCGCGGCCGCGCGGAGCCTGTTTTTGCGCGAGGCATGAGGAGAAAGGCCTCACCGGAGAACAAACAGCCGCAGCTTGTCCATATCGCTATCCAGCTATGCTGAAACCCATATGGCCAACGTACAAGGACTCCCCATGACGCTGATCTGGTTGCTCGTTCTACTGCTCGGTATCGCGCTGATAGCCCATTACCGCGTGTCGCCCGTTCCGGCGCTCGCCATCGTCGCGGTCTACCTGGCGCTCATGGGCGCGGCCGATGGAACGCCGGTCTGGCTGATGGTCGTGCTTTGGCTCGTGTTGCTCGTGGTGGCGATCCCGATCCTGCTGGCGGATGTGCGCATCAAGTATTTCAGCGGGCCGATGTTCGACTGGTTCAAGAAGGTCCTGCCACCGATCTCCGACACCGAGCGCGATGCCATCGAGGCCGGCAGCGTCTGGTGGGACGGCGAACTGTTCAGCGGGCGCCCTAACTGGGACACCCTGCTCGGCTATCCCAGGGCGAAGCTCACCGAAGAGGAACAGGCATTCCTCGACGGCCCCACCGAAATGCTCTGCGCCATGGTCAGCGAATGGGACATCAGCCAGCGCATGGACCTGCCGCCGCAAGCCTGGGAGTACATCAAGGCCCAGGGCTTCTTCGCGCTGATCATCCCCAAGGAGTACGGCGGCAAGGGCTTCTCCGCCTATGCCCATTCGCAGATCGTGATGAAGCTCGCCACCCGCAGCGGCGATCTGGCCAGCACGGTCATGGTCCCCAACTCCCTCGGCCCGGCCGAATTGCTGATGCACTACGGCACCGACGAACAGCGCAACCATTACCTGCCGCGCCTGGCCAACGGCACCGACATCCCCTGCTTCGCCCTCACCGGCCCCTATGCCGGCTCGGATGCCGGCGCCATGAACGACAGCGGGGTGATCTGCACAGGCCTGTGGCAAGGCGAAGAAGTGCTCGGCCTGCGCCTGAACTGGGAAAAGCGCTACATTACCCTCGGTCCGATAGCGACCTTGCTCGGCGTCGCCTTCAAGACCTACGACCCGGATCACCTCCTGGGTGACGAAGAGGAGCTCGGCATCAGCCTGGCGCTGATCCCCACCGAGACCGCCGGCGTCGAAATCGGCCGCCGTCATCTGCCCCTGGGCGCGGCCTTCATGAACGGCCCGAACTGGGGCAAGGACGTCTTCGTACCGTTGGAAGCCATCATCGGCGGGCGCGAGATGATCGGCAAAGGCTGGATGATGCTGATGAACTGCCTCTCGGTCGGACGCTCGATCTCGCTGCCGGCCACCGGTACCAGCGCCGCCAAGGTCTGCAGTTTCGTCAGCGGCCGCTACGCGAACATCCGCGAGCAGTTCAACGTGCCGCTGGCGGCCTTCGAAGGCATCCAGGAACCCCTGGCACGCATCGGCGGCAACGCCTGGCTGATGGACAGCGCGCGCATCCTGACCGCCCATGCGGTGGACCTGGGCGAAAAACCCTCGGTCCTCTCGGCCATCCTCAAGTACCACCTCACCGAACGCGGCCGCAGGTGCATCACCGACGCCATGGACATCCACGGCGGCAAAGGCATCATCCTCGGCCCGAACAACTACCTCGGCCGTCTGTGGCTGTCGGCACCGATCTCCATCACCGTGGAGGGCGCCAACATCCTCTCGCGCAATTTGATGATCTTCGGCCAGGGCGCGATCCGTTGCCATCCCTTCGTGCTGAGGGAAATGGAGCTGGTGCAGGAGCCGGATCGCGACGCCGCGGTAGCCCGCTTCGACGAGCTGCTGATGCAGCATATCGGCTTCGCCGTCGGCAACACGGCCAGCACGCTGGTGCTGGGGCTCTCCTTCGGGTTGCTCGGCAAGGCGCCGGGCAATGCCGTTACCCGCCCGTATTTCCGCGCGCTGAACAGGCTCGCCGCCGCGTTCGCGATGCTGGCCGACCTGTCGATGATGCTGCTGGGCGGTGAACTCAAGCGGCGCGAGCGACTGTCAGCGCGCCTGGGTGATGTGCTCAGTCATCTCTACCTGGCTTCCGCCGCGCTCAAGCGTTACCACGACCTCGGCCACCCGACGGAACAGGAGCCGCTGCTGCGCTGGGCGCTGGAAGACTGTCTCTGCAAGGCCGAAGAGGCCTTGCAGGGTACGCTGAGCAACTTCCCCAACCGTGCCCTGGGGTGCTTGCTCCACCTGGTGGTGTTCCCCTTCGGTGCTCGGCACACGGGCCCTTCCGATGCGCTGGATGCACAAGTCGCGGAAATTCTCGGACGCCGCGAAGGCGATCCGGCCCTGGAACAGATTCTCGATGGCACGTACCGGCCACAGGATGCCGAGGAACCGCTGGGCGCGCTCAGCCACGCATTCGACACCCTCGCAGCCACGCAACCGCTTGCACGCAAGCTGCACAAGGCGATCAAAAGCGGCGAACTGCGGATCACCGCCAACGAAGATCCGATTCAGGCGGCAGCCGAGGCCGGCATCGTCAGCGAAGAAGAAGCCATGCAACTGCGCAACGCCGAATCCGCCAGGCGCCAGGTCATCGACGTCGATGACTTCAGCAAGGAGGAACTGGAACTGCAGGCGGGGCGGGTTCGCTAGTCAGGATCGTTCCCAAAAGCTTAGCGCCGAGGGTGGCCCTCCCACAAAATCGAAAGCCACACCGCATCGCTTCCGTGGGAGCTGCGCCCTCGCAGCAAATGCAGGCGAGAGCCTGCCCGCGAGCTGAAAGCTTCGTGCCGGGGCAGCCTCCCATAAGATCGAACGGCAAAACGCAGCGCTTTTGTGGAAGGTATGCCCTCGCGAACAGGCGCACTCGTCAACCCCTCCGAACCCTCACCCACCCAGCGAGTCAACCAGACAAGCCCCACTCACCAGGCGCGTCCCTCTATAATCGCGCCCACATCAAAGACATAGGTGCACAATGGCCAACGCATACCACGACTACAACCTCGCCCTCCTCGCCCATCTGCGCGGCATCCTGCTGGCCATGGGCGAGAACGAGCAAGTATCGGAAGAAAGCCACGCCATGTTTCTCGAGCGTTTCGATGAACTGGTCATGAACCTGCGGGAAGTCCCGGAAGAACGCCATCTGGGCCAGGACATGATCTGCCAGGTCTTCCATCGCTACCCGCAAATCGCTCACCTGGTTCCCCGCGACCTCTTGTGGTTCTTCGGCGGCGACTGCCTGCACTTCATGCCCGACGAAGAGATCGCCATCTTCCAGGCTCTGGAAGAGCGCCGCTACGAAGCCGAACAGAACGACGAGCCGTTCGACTGGAACCATGAGAAGCAGCTGCTGACGATGCCCGCAGAAGGCGCCCGTCACTGAGACTCCTGGAAAAAGCCGAGGCTCACATCGAGTCAGTTGCCGAGCGCGCTCGGCAATCGGCTCGACGACACCACCAGCAGACATCACGGCCGGATAAAAAAAGGCCCGCATCCTCCGATGCGAGCCTCAAACCCCCGAGCGACTTTGAAACGTTTCAGTTCGCCAGCAGCGGCCCCCCAACCTTGCCTGTCAGTTTCGCTGGCTTGATCAGGAAGCGGGCCAGGGCCGGCAGCAGCCAGATCGCGCCCACCATGTTCCAGAGGAACATGAAGGTCAGCATCAAGCCCATGTCCGCCTGGAACTTGATCGCCGAGAAGACCCAGGTAAAGACTCCGATCGCCAGGCAGATTCCCGTGAAAATGACCGCCTTGCCGGTCGACTTGAGGGTCTGGTAGTAGGCCTCCTGCAGCGTCATGCCTTGCCTCAGGTAGGTTTCCAGGCGGCTGTAGATGTAGATGCCATAGTCCACACCGATGCCGACGCCCAGAGCGATAACCGGAAGCGTCGCTACCTTCACACCGATACCCATGAACGCCATGAGCGCGTTGCCCAGAATGGAGGTCAGCACCAACGGCAGAATGACGCACAGCGTCGCGGCGACCGAGCGGAAGGTCAGCAGACACATGAAACTTACCGCGGCATAGACGGCAATGAGCATGGTGGTTTCCGATGCGGCAATCACCTCGTTGGTAGCCGCCTCGATACCCGCGTTACCGGCCGCCAGCACGAACTCCAGTCCCTCACGATTGTTCGCTTCGGCAAATTCCCTAGCTGCGGAAACCACATGTTCCAGGGTCTCTGCCTTGTGATCGTTAAGGAACACCAGCAGCGGAGCCAGCGAGCAGTCGCCGTTGTACATGCCCTCGGCACGCGCAATGGAGTTGTTGAGCACGAACTGGTTGCGCGACAGCGTCTCCCACTTCAGGCTGCCTTCGTTCATGCCCTTGATGCTCTGCCGGGCGACGGTCACCATCGATACCGCCGACTGCACGCCCGCAGTGTTTTCCATCTTCCACATCAGCTCGTCCATGGCGGCGAGCGTGTCGTAATGGGCACAGCCTTCGGGCGCGGTCTTAACCATGATCACCAGCACATCGGAGCTGGTCGAATAATTGTTGATGACGAAATCGTTGTCCTGGTTGTAGCGCGAATCGGGACGCAGCTCAGGGGCTCCCTGATCGAGATCGCCGATCTTCAGGTTCTGGCCGTACCAGAGGCCACCACCCACGGCAATCAAGGCGATCACGATGGAGATCGGTGCAACCACCGGGTTCGCGAAATTGGACAGCAAGCGCCAGAACGGATGCTCGCGGGAGGCTTCTTCACGTGCCTGCTTGACCGAGCGCTGGCTGATACCCAGATAGGAAATCGCCACCGGGAGCAGGATCAGGTTGGTCAGGATGATCACTGCCACACCCAGGGAGGCACCGATAGCCAGTTCGCGAATCACCCCGATGTCGATCAGCAGCAGCGTCACGAAACCCACGGCGTCGGAAGCCAGCGCCACCATGCCGGGCACGAACAATTGGCGGAACGCCAGACGCGCCGCGACCAGCGGGTCGTCGGTTTCGCCCGACGCCATGGCGATGCCGTTGATTTTCTGCACGCCATGGGAAATGCCGATGGCGAAGACCAGGAACGGTACCAGCATCGAATAGGGATCGAGACCGAAGCTCAGGGTGTGCAGCAGGCCGAGCTGCCAGATCACGGCGATCAGCGTCGTCACCACCACCGCCATGGTGCTCTTCACACAGCGGGTGAACCACAGCAGCAATGCCAGCGTGATGCCGATGGCGACGAAGAAGAACAGCGCGACGCCCACCAGCCCATCGATCAGATCACCCACCTTCTTGGCGAAGCCGATGATATGGATCTCCACGTTGGGGTTCTGCGTCTCGTACTTGTCGCGGATTTTCTCTTCCAGCTCGTGGGAGAACTTCTGATAGTCGAGGGTGATCTGCTTGCTGCGATCCTCAGGGTCCGAGTAGGACTCCATCAGCGGCACATCGATGATGCTCGACTTGAAGTTGTTGGCGACCAGTCGGCCGATCTGCCCCGACTTGAGAATGTTGTTGCGCAGGTCGTCGAGGCTTTCTTCCGAACCGTCGTACGTCTGGGGGATCACCTCGCCCCCGGCGAAGCCCTGTTCGGTCACCTCGGTCCAGCGAACGCTGGGGCTCCAGAGCGACTTCATGTTCGAGCGATCGACACCCTGGATGTAGAACACTTCGTCATGGATCTGGCGAAGCGTTTCCATGTATTCCCGCGAAAAGATATCGCCATCCTTGGCGGCAACGGATATCCGCACCGTATTGCCGAGGTTGGCCAGATCATCGCGATGCTCAAGCATGTTCTGGATATAGGGATGCCCCAGCGGAATCATCTTTTCGAAGCTGGTCGAGGGGCGAACCTGAGCAGCCTGATAGAACAGGAACACGCTGAGCAGCAGACAGACCAGAATGACGGCCGGTCTGTTATTGAAAATCAGGCGTTCGAGAAAGGACGCCGGCCTCTGTTGATGCTGGGTCATGGCTGCTCCGACTTATTCTTGTTTGTTGGCAAATTCGCGCCCGAAGGCGAAGCGAGGATCGCGCCGCTCTGCCCAGCGAGGATCAGGTTGCCATCGGCATTGGCGATCACTCCCGACAGTGACCGACGATCGGGACGGCTGTAAATCTGGAACGAGCGCCCTTGGTCATCGCTGCTCAGCACTACACCGCCATGGCCAACCACCACCATGCGGCCATCGCCAAGAAGATTGCCATCGGCCAGGCCGGCCTCGAGCGGATTACCGCGGATATTCAAATCGACCTGCTTCCAGCTGTTGCCGAAATCCGTCGAACGAAACAGGTGCCCGCGCAACCCGAAGGCAACGACGGTACCCGCTTCGCTGCCACCGATTACGCCGAACAGGGAGCCTTGATAAGGCGATTCCACCTGTTCCCAGGTCTGGCCGAGATCAGCGGAGCGAAACATGCCGCCCATTTCACCAACGATGAACAGGCCGGAATCCTTGATCGCGGCGATGGCGTTCAGGTGGTAGCCGTCTTCGTTCTCGAGTCGGTCGGCGATATCATCCCAGGTCTTTCCACCGTCATGGGTTTCCAATAACGTCCCGTAGGCGCCTACCGCCAGCCCGTGTTCGGCGTTCTCGAACCAGACGTCGAGCAGGGGCACCTCGCCCTCGCGATTCTCGTATTGCTGCGTCCAGGTCTGGCCGCCATCGGTGCTCGCCAGAACCAGCGCATCGTGGCCAACCGCCCAGCCATGTTGCGCATCGGTGAAGTAGATGGCGGTAAGCAGCTGCCGGGTAGGTACCTTCGCCTGGGTCCAGCTGGCGCCGCCGTCGTCGGAATAGAGGATGTGCCCCCGGTCGCCCGCCGCGACCAGACGTTCCCCCGCGTGAGTGACATCGAGCAGCAGGCTGGAAGCCGCCCTGGCGGATTCGATGGAATAGCGAATCTGGGGATCGCCAGTCTGCGCATGGAGTGGCGCGCCGCCACACAGCAGCGCAAGCAGGCCGCACGTGGAAAACAACCGGATGAAGGACGCGAAACCGTTGCGCTCCACCCCACAGGAAGTGGCAGGCACAGGGCCGGCCTGGCCGCGCCAGAAGACGGGCTCAGTCATAACAATCCCCTTTGTTCTTATTAGTAAGGGCCCGAATATCGTGACGGGCGCAGCCATCCTAGCCAGCTTTAGAAAGCACTTACAATCGACGGGACGTTATGTTTTGTTAACTCTCGGAACCTGATCACAGGGCATGGACAGGGCCGGTGACGGCCATCGATTCCTGCAACCGGATATGCATCGGCAGACGCAGGCCATAGCCGCGAAAGGCATTCGCCCGGGCATGGCCTGCTCCGCGTCCAAGCCTCAGGCCAGGCTCTTGCTCACCACCTCGTAGACATCGCTGGACAGCTCGCCAGAAGCAAGGATCCGCTCCAGTTCGCCCTTCATCAGCGCCTGACGAGCGCTGTCGTACTTGCGCCAGCGCGTCAGCGGCGCCAGCAAGCGCGAAGCGATCTGCGGGTTCAGTGCATTGAGGGTAATGACCTGGTCGGCTAGGAAGCGGTAGCCGCTGCCATCGGCACGGTGGAAGTTGACCAGGTTCTGGTTGGCGAAGGCACCGATCAGCGCGCGCACCTTGTTGGGGTTCTTCAGGGTGAAGGCCGGGTGCAGCATCAACGCCTGTACTCGCTCCAGCCCGCCGGGCAAGGGGCTGGCCGCCTGCACGCTGAACCACTGGTCCATCACCAGGGGGTTGTCCTTGAAGTGTTCGGCGAAGGTTTCCAGTGCCTTGGCACGCTTCTCCTCGAAGGGCGAATTGATCAGCGACGCCAGTGCCGACAGGCGTTCGGTCATGTTGTCGGCATTGTCGAACTGGTCCAGGCACAGGGAAAGAATGTCCGAGCGCTCGCTGAACATCAGATAGGCCAGCGCGATGTTCTGCAGCGCACGCCGTGCGAAATGCTCGGCCGAGGCCTCGTAGGCTGTCTGGCGCGACACCTCGCGGTTGGTCATGTAGCGCTGATAAAGCGGCTCGAACAGACCGTTGCCCAGTTCGCGCCGGGCGAATTCCCGCGCCGCGTGGATAGCGTCGACATCGGCCACTTCGCTGATCTCGGTGAGATAGGCCTCGCTCGGCAGCGAGAGCATCTCGGCCACCATGGCGGCATCCAGCGTTTCGTTCTGCAGCAGGCTGCGCAGCGCCTCGGTGAGTCGCTCGTCCATGACCAGCGGCTCGCCGCGCTGGTACTGCCCGATCAGCTCCTGCAACACCTGCACGGACAGCTGCTGGCCGGCTTCCCAGCGGTTGAAGCCATCGCTGTCGTGCTGCATGAGGAACATCAGCTGGTCGCGGCTGTAGGGGAATTCGAGCTTCACCGGCGCCGAGAAGCCGCGCAGCAACGACGGCAGCGGACGCTCAGGCACATCGACGAAGGTGAAGGTCTGCTCGGCTTCGCTCACCGCCAGCACCCGCGTGGTGCCGCTCGCCGCGTCCTCGCCTTGCAGGCGCAACGCGATCTCCGCGCCGTTGGCATCCAGCAGGCCGAGGGCCACCGGAATCACGAAGGGTTCCTTGTTCGGCTGCCCCGGCGTCGGCGGGCAGCTCTGGCGGAACGTCAGGCTGTAGCTCTGCGCCTGGGGGTCATACTGTTCGCTGACGACAAGGCGTGGCGTACCGGACTGGCTGTACCAGCGCTTGAACTGAGCAAGGTCCACGCCATTGGCATCTTCCATGGCCTTGACGAAATCATCGACCGTCACGGCCTGGCCGTCATGGCGCTCGAAATACAGATCGCTGCCCTTGCGGAAGCCCTCCGCGCCGAGCAGCGTCTGGATCATGCGCACCACTTCGGCACCCTTCTCGTACACGGTCAGGGTGTAGAAGTTGGATATCTCGATGAAGGATTCGGGGCGCACCGAGTGGGCCATGGGACCGGCATCCTCGGCGAACTGGTGGGTGCGCAGGTAGGCCACATCCTCGATGCGCTTGACCGTCGCCGAGTTCATGTCGGAGGAGAACTGCGCGTCACGGAAGACGGTGAAACCTTCCTTGAGCGACAGCTGGAACCAGTCGCGGCAGGTCACACGGTTGCCCGACCAGTTGTGGAAGTACTCGTGGGCGACGATGGCCTCGACACGCTGGTGCGCGGCGTCGGTGGCCGTCTCGGCGCGCGCCAGCACGGCGCTGGAGTTGAAGATGTTGAGCCCCTTGTTCTCCATGGCGCCCATGTTGAAGTCATTGACCGCGACGATCATGAAGATGTCCAGATCGTACTCGCGGCCATAGGCCTCTTCGTCCCACTTCATGGACTTCTTCAGGCTGTCCATGGCGTGCTGGCATTTGTCGATGTTTTCCGGCTCGACGTAGATGCGCAAGGCGACCTCGCGACCGCTCATGGTGGTGAAGCTGTCCTCCACGCACCAGAGGTCGCCGGCCACCAGGGCGAACAGATAGGCGGGCTTCTTGAACGGGTCTTCCCAGGTGGCCCAGTGCCGGCCATCGTCTTCGCTGCCACTGGCAATCGGGTTGCCGTTGGAAAGCAGGATGGGATAGGCGTGCTGCTCGGCGCTGACCGTGGTGGTGAACTTGCTCATCACGTCCGGACGGTCTAGGTACCAGGTGATCTTGCGGAAGCCCTCCGCCTCGCACTGGGTGCAGAACATGCTGCCGGACTTGTACAGGCCTTCCAGCGCGGTGTTGCTTTCGGGGCGGATGACCACGCTGCTGTCGAGGGTGAACTCGGCGCTGTCCGGCTGCAGGGTCAGGGTGCTTTCGCCGAGCTGGTAGTCGCCCAGACCCAGCTCACGGTCGTTCAGCGACAGCGACACCAATTCCAGGTCCTGTCCATGCAGCTCCAGCGGCGGCAGGCCACTGCCCGCGGCCGGGTTGCGGCGCATCACCAGTTGGGCGTGCACCAGCGTGCGGTCCTCATACAGTTCGAAGGTCAGGTGGGTTTCATCGATCAGGTATTCGGGCGCCTGGTAATCCTTGAGATGAATGACTTTCGGTTGTTCGGTACGCATCTGGCGGGCCTCTTCGAGGCAGCTCGAAGCGACGGGCTCGAGCTGCAGGTTGTTCGGGGACAGTAGCTGAGTCGCCTACTGCTGGCTGCGGCGGATCGCTGAAGAGTGACCCACAGCTGGGGGCCTGATCAAGCTCATTGCATGCAGCTTGCGGCTATCTGATAGGCCGTGAACTTGCGGATGTTGATCACGCCGGTATCGAGAATCAGATATTGACCCTTGATGCCCTTGAGCGTGCCTTCGATCACCGGCGTCTTTTCCAGGTCCAGGCTGACGATCTTGGTCGGGTACGCCTCGACCGGATAGCGGATCTCGACGACTTCCGCGTCGGCCACCGGCTGGATCGCCTGCAAGCCGAAGCGCTGCTGGAGCGCTCGCAAGCCGTCCGCACAGGTATCGAAAATATCTTCGCGGGTCTGTATCAGGTCGATGGGGTCTGCGTCGCCCTTGAGCAGCGCGCGCCAGTTCGTGCGGTCGGCGACTTGACTGCGCAGCAGGTCTTCGACCATGCCCGACTGCTGGCGAGTGGCGACCCGCATGATCGGCAACGCCTGGCTCGCGCCCTGATCCAGCCAACGTGTCGGCAACTGCGTGGCGCGGGTGATGCCCACCTTGATGCCGGATGAATTGGCCAGATAGACCACATGGTCCGTCATGCAGAAGTCCATGCCCCACTGCGGATCACGGCAGGTGCCCAGCTCGTGATGGCATCTCTCGGGGCTGACGATGCACAGGTCGCACTGCGGCAATTTCTTGAAGCAGGGATAGCAATATCCCTGGCTGAAACTCTTGTTGGTCTTGCGCCCGCAATGCGTGCAATGGATGGCACCCAGGTATTCCAGGCGCAGGGTCTTGCCGATCAGCGGATTGACCGGCACCAGCGCATCGTCCAGGCGGAAGAAATACTGTGCCGGCGCACCCAGCTGCACCGACATCTTGCTCAGCGCGCCACGTCCCAACTCAAGCATCAATGACGAGTTCCCGAAGCGGGAGCGAACAGGCTGGTGTCGATGGGTGCCTGGTTCTTCTTGCTCTTGGAGCCGCACTCCTGGCCACCCATGTAGCCCGTGCGTTGCTCTTCCGGCAGGTTCTGCATTTCCCAGGCGATCATGGCGGCCAGGCAGGTTTCCTTCTGCTCGGCGGTCAATTTGCGCCCATCGCCCCACTTGCCCAGCTCGACGGCAGTCTTGAGGTTTTCATAGATTTCGGGGGTGATGTTTTCGATGGCTTCGATATAGGACGACATGGCCGGCTCCCGGTGACAAGCAAAACGGACATTCTACTGGAAATGGCAGGGGGGCGCCGGAGGAAAGGCGTGCAGGCTCTGATCGTGGGAGCCCCGCCCTCGGGGCGAGGCTTCGGGCATTTCTGGCAGGCTGACATCTGCTTTCGCCGCGAGGGCGCGCCCACACAAGGATCTGATGGTTCCCATGCTCCCGCGTGGGAACCCCAACCCCAGCGCTCTGCGCCCAGCGACGGAGCATCGCACGCCGCGTACCCACGCAGGAGCATGGGCACGATCACTCTCGACAGCTGGCATGGTGCAAGCCGTGGAAGGGCCGCCCTCGGCGCGAAGCTTTGTATGCTGACCGGGACCGACGACCCATTCGGGTAGACTCGCGCGCAATGAAAAACACCGCTTTCCCTTGTGAGGAAAAGCGGTGTCTTCAGTTCGCTACGTCTGCCGGAGCTTAGGCGGAGAGTTCCACCAGCAGCTTGTTCAGACGCTGCACATAGGCCGCCGGATCCTTGAGGCTGTCGCCCGCCGCCAGCGCCGCCTGGTCGAAGAGGATGTGCGAGAGGTCGGCGAAGCGGTCTTCGTCCGGCTCGGCATCCAGCTTCTCGACCAGCGGATGCTGCGGGTTGATCTCGAAGATCGGCTTGGACTCCGGCACCTTCTGCCCGCTGGCTTCGAGGATCTGGCGCATCTGCAGTCCAAGGTCCTGCTCGCCGATGGCGAGGATCGCAGGGGAGTCGGTGAGGCGATGGGAAACCCGCACCTCGGCCACTGCGTCACCCAGTGCTCCCTTGAGGCGCTCCACCAGGCCTTCCTTCGCCTTGGCGATTTCTTCCTGGGCCTTCTTGTCCTCTTCCGAATCCAGCTTGCCGAGATCCAGGTCGCCACGCGCCACGTCGACGAACTGCTTGCCGTCGAACTCGGTCAGGTAGCTCATCAGCCACTCGTCGATGCGATCGGTGAGCAGCAGCACTTCGATGCCCTTCTTGCGGAAGACTTCCAGGTGCGGGCTGTTCTTGACCTGGGCGTAGGACTCGCCGGTGAGGAAGTAGATCTTGTCCTGGCCGTCCTTCACGCGGCCCAGGTAATCGGCCAGCGAAACCGTCTGCTCGCCGGAGGCATCCTGGGTGGAGGCAAAGCGCAGCAGGCTGGCGATCTTCTCCTTGTTGGCGAAGTCTTCGGCGGGACCTTCCTTGAGCACCTGGCCGAACTGCTTCCAGAAGGAGGCGTACTGCTCGGGCTCGTTCTTCGCCAGCTTCTCCAGCATGTCCAGCACGCGCTTGGTCAGTGCCGACTTCATGGAGTCGATCACCGGGTCCTTCTGCAGGATCTCGCGCGAGACGTTCAGCGACAGGTCGTTGGAATCGACGACGCCCTTGATGAAGCGCAGGTACAGCGGCAGGAACTCATCGGCCTGGTCCATGATGAACACGCGCTGCACATAGAGCTTGAGGCCCTTGGGCGCTTCGCGCTGGTACAGGTCGAACGGTGCGCGGCCCGGCACGTAGAGCAAGGAGGTGTATTCCAGCTTGCCTTCGACCTTGTTGTGGCTCCAGGCCAGCGGGTTCTCGAAGTCGTGGGCAACGTGCTTGTAGAACTCCTGGTATTCCTCGTCCTTCACCTCTGTGCGCGGACGGGTCCAGAGCGCGCTGGCGCGGTTGACCGTTTCCCACTCAGGCTCGGCGGGCTTGTCTTCCTCCTCGCCATGGAATTCCTTGGGCAACTCGATGGGCAGCGCGATATGGTCGGAGTACTTCTTGATAACGTTGCGCAGGCGCCAGCCGTCGGCGAACTCTTCTTCGCCAGCCTTCAGATGCAGGACGATACGGGTGCCGCGCTCAGCCTTCTCGACGGTGGCAACCTCGAATTCACCCTCGCCCTTCGAGGACCAGTAGACGCCCTCTTCCGCCGGCGTACCGGCGCGGCGGCTGAAGACTTCCACCTGGTCGGCAACGATGAACGCCGAGTAGAAGCCGACACCGAACTGGCCGATCAGGTGCGAATCCTTCTTCTGGTCGCCGGTCAGGTGCTTCATGAAATCGGCGGTGCCGGACTTGGCGATGGTGCCCAAGTGGGTCACCACGTCGTCGCGGTTCATGCCGATGCCGTTGTCATCGAGGGTAACGGTCTTGGCGTCCTTGTCGTAGCTGACGCGAATCCGCAGGTCGCTGGCACCTTCGAGCAATTCGGGTTTAGCCAACGCCTCGAAGCGCAGCTTGTCGGCAGCGTCGGAAGCGTTGGAGATCAGCTCACGAAGGAAGATTTCCTTGTTCGAGTACAGCGAATGGATCATCAGGTGAAGCAGTTGCTTCACTTCGGTCTGGAAGCCCAGGGTTTCTTTGTTTTGAGTTTCCACACTCATCGTCTACGAACTCCACATCGTCAATGGCACGGACCGCGATCGCGGCGATGACAGCCAGATGGGGGCAGACGAGAGGATTTCAAGACTGCAGAGTCGCGCAGCGCCGGAGCGCTGCACTCAGGGCTCCAGCAATTCGAGCGAGGCGATCTCCGCCGGCGCCAGGTTGTAAAGCGCCTCGCCAGGTCCGTTGATCACCCGGCGAATGTTCAGGTTGCCATCCTGGTCGATACCGAGGAAACGTCCCTCGGCCAGGCCGCCCCGCTCGGTACGCGCGCGCACCATGAGATTCCGATAGGCAGAAGGATCGCGCAGCAGACGCTCCATGGAGAAACGCTGTCGCCGGTCGAGTCGCGGCGTGGGAGCCGGCGCTTCTTCGGCTCGGGTCGAGATCTGCGGAGCCACCGGCTCGGGCTCGGCGGGTAGCGGCGGGTATTCATCGCCAGCCACCGCCCAGCCTTGAGCCCCCTTGCCAAGCGGCAGTTCGTAGGTCTGCTGCTGACCATCCACACGGGCCTGTATGGTCGCCAGCAAGGACGTCGCAGGGAATCTCACCGCCGGAAAGGACTCGAGCTGTACCTGTCGCGTAGCATGTCGACGCTGCAGATAATCCGTGGCCACATGTTCCAGTGTGGCCTGGGAGTCATGGCGGGTATCCACCGCTCCGGCCCGATAACGCAAGTCGTCGGTGTAGAGCTCTACCCGACCGCTGAGATTGGTGTTGTAACGAGGCGGCAGTACCAGATGAAAATCCCCGGCGAGCTTGTTCGGCGGCACCGGCTGCAGATCCAGATGCAGGGTGTAGCCATGGGACAGGCGCCGGGCCTCGGGGAGCTCCTGTTCGGGCTGCATCCAGCTGATTTCGACCTCAGGAAGCGAGCCGGTATCCTGAGGCAGCACATCGAGGCGCAGCGGCCCATCGCCAGAGAGCGGCAGGCGAATGCTGACGGCCTGGTTGGCGAAGAAGTCGCTACCCTCACGCAGCGTCAGCACGCCATTGATGAACTCGCCCTGGTGCGGACTGAACGGACGGCCATCGAGGCGCCCACGTACATCCATTGCCAGTCGAACCTGATCGTCGCTCTTCTCGTGCAGCCATTCGAGGCTGATGATCGCCGCCAGTCGTTCGGGATTCTGGCTCGCCAGCAGGGTGAAACCCGCCACCAGCGGAATGAACCCCAGGCTGCTCAGCAACAGCGCCCTGCGCGCCGTTGTCCAGTGGCGAAACACGAACAGCAGCGAGACGGGCGGCAGCGCCAGTACCCCGACGCCCCAGAACAGGCTGGTACCGAAAGCCAGCGCCACCAGCCAGACAGCCCCCAGCACGATCAGCAGCAAGCCGCCGAGTATCAGCAACGCATCCATCCAAGTTCCTTGAAACATCGCCCACCGCTTCAGGGCTCGTCCACCTTGAAATGGCAGCGAGCGGTAGCGATGGGTTCGGCCTGATTCGTCTGCCAGGCAGTGACGGCGACGTTGGCGACACGGCGACCCTGACGCCACACCTGGCAGGCAGCGAAGGTGTCACGATAAAGACCGGCACGAAGATAATCTATCGAGAAGTCGATGATTTTGGGCAAATGTGGACTGCCCATGAACATCAGCAGATGCAACATCGCCGCGTGTTCCATGAAGCCGGCGATGACCCCGCCATGCAGCGCCGGCAAGGTGGGATTGCCGATGTTGTCCTGGTTGCTGGGCAGGCGGAACACCATCTCGTCACCCAGGCGCAGGCACTGGATACCGATCAGCCTGGCGTAGGGCACCATCTGCAGCAGCGGATCGTAGTTGTTGCTTTCATGGGCCTGGCGCACCCATTCGTTGAGATTTCTGTTACTCATCTGGATGCGCCCCGCTCGCCCGTCACCACACCCTTGCCCATGCGCATGAAGGCACCGACGACGTGGGCGATGGGCTCGTTGATGTCGCGCTGATAGGCCACGCCGCGAGTGAAGATAACGGTCGGCGTGACCCGGTAGCACTCGGCGAAACCGAACACGTCATGGTCCGGCTCGGCGGGATGCATGTAGTCGATACGCAGGTCCAGCGTCGGACAGATTTCCAGTTCGGGCAGCGCGCAAGCCGTGGATATGCCGCAGGTGGTATCCATCAGGGTGGTGATGGCGCCGCCATGGATGATCCGGGTTTCGGGGTCGCTGACAATCTTGTCGCTGTAAGGCAGGCGCAGCGTCAGGCCTTTTCGATCGGCCTGTTCGACACGCATGCCCAGTACCTGGCAGTGGCGCAGGAAGGACAGGAAGTGCTGGGTACGTTCCAGAATAACGGGGTCGCTCATGCGAACTCTCGACAATCGAACAAGCCGGGCATGGTAACGCCTCGCGGCGGAGCAACCTATTCCCTGGGCAGTTCGCTCGGCAAGGTTGGCGTGAATACCATTACCTTGAGCACGTCAGAGTGGAATTCGCGACGGTACAGGATCAGCACGACGCCCGCCGTCACCAGCATGAAGACCCAGGGATTGATGAACCAGGACAGCGTCGCCATGCCGAAGTAATAGGCGCGCAGGCCGAAGTTGAACTGGTTGGCCGCCATCGACATGACCCGTGCCCCACGCTCGGCGAAGGACTTGCGCTGCTGGTCGCTGACATTGGGCTCACCCACCGCCGGCGCGGAAGCCACCAGCACGGCCGCGAAGTTGTACTGGCGCATGCACCAGCTGAAGGTGAAGAAGGCATAGACGAACACCACGGCGAGGCCGAGCAGCTTTATCTCTGACAGGCCCCGGCTGACCGGCTGGGCAAACGGCAGATCGGCCAGCAGCGACACCGCGCGATCCGAAGCCCCCAGCGCGGTGAGGATACCGGCGAGGATGATCAATGTGCTGGAGGCGAAGAAGGAAGCATTGCGCTCGAGATTGCCGATCACGTTGGCATCGGCGATGCGGTTGTCACGCAACATTAGACGCCGCATCCAATCCTTGCGGTAGAGATGCAGCACGCTGGCCAGGCAGGCCGTATCACGACCGCGCCAGATGGCATAACGGGTGTAACCCACCCAGCAGAAAACGAACCAGACGACGGCAATCAGATGCGGCAGCAAATGGTCAGGAATAGACATCGGGCCTCCCTCCGACACTGCGCCGCATTATAGCCAGCACGCTCGCCAGGCTGTCGAGGCCCGCCAGTTGCAAACTTTCGGCTTCGTTGCCGTTTCGTTCGCGGCGAAACGGCAACGGACCCCAGGCTCAACCTGTCTTGCGTGTGCCTGCCACCCGGTCGGCGATGATCGCGGCCAGCAGCGTGACCAGCACCGGCAGCAGCCAGCCCATGCCCTGCGCGGCCAGCGGCAACTGCTTGAACAGCTCCGGCACCAGTTGGTCGAAGCCCGCGGCGGCGAAACCGTCCACCACACCGAAGATCAGCGTGATCGCCATCGTCGGGACGAAGATGCGACACGGCGATACCCACAAGCGATCCAGCAGGCTAAGCGCGACCAGCACGATCGCCAATGGATAGAGGCCCACCAGTACGGGAACGGAAACACTGATCAGCTGGGTCAGGCCCTGGTTGGATACCAGCAGGCTGAATGCCGTGAACACCACCACCACGGTGCGATAGCTGACCGGCAGCACGCCACTGAAAAACTCACCACAGGCCGCCGTCAGGCCAACCGCGGTCGTCAGGCAGGCCAGCGTAATGACCACCGCCAGCAACAGGCTGCCGGTGCTGCCGAACGTATGCTGTACGTAAGTCGTCAGGATCTGCACACCATTGGACGCATCGCCGGCGATGCCCTGGCTGGTGGCCCCGAGATAGAACAGCGCCAGGTACACCAGCGAAAGGCCGATCGCGGCGATCACGCCGGCGATCATCGAATAGCGGGTCACCAATGCCGGTTCCGTTACGCCACGGTCACGGATCGCCGTGGCAATCACGATGCCGAACACCAGCGCGCCAAGGGCGTCCATGGTCAGGTAACCGTCGAGAAATCCCTTGAGCAGCGGGCTGGTGCGATAGCTTTCGGCCGTCTCGCCGATCGCGCCGGCCGGCGCGAACAGCGCAGCACAACCGAGGACCAGCAATGCCGCCAGCAGCACCGGCGTGATGAACTTACCGACCCGGTCGATCAGCCGTCCGGGGTTCAGTACCAGCAACAGGACCGCCAGGAAGAACAGCGAGGTATAGATGAACAGCGGACCCGCCGAATTACCGGCAAAGGGTGCGATCCCCATTTCGAACGACACCGTTGCGGTGCGTGGTGTCGCGAACAGAGGACCGATCGCCAGATAGACGGCGACAGCTAGCGCCAGACCCGCCCAACGGCCCAGCGGCGCGGTCAGACGATCCATGCCGCCACCCACACGGGCCAGCGCCACTACCGTGAGCAACGGCAAGCCCACTCCGGTCAGCAGAAAGCCGATCGAGGCCGGCACGATGCGCCCACCGGCGGCCATACCGGCGCTAGGTGGAAAGATGATGTTGCCCGCGCCAAGAAACAGCGCGAACGTCATGAAACCAAGTGCCAGAAGATCCTGGCCTTTCAATCGAGTCATTGGAGTACCACCGCAGAAGACGCAAGCGCGTCCGAGACTATTCGATTCATTTGCGGCGCGAGGCGCACGCAAAAAAGACGTGGCACCTTACTGGAATTACCGGCTTCAGACGAGTTTCTTGCGACGGAATTGGTGACCACGCGGTCAAGCTCTCGCCGTGAGCGCCGCCCGAGCAGGCCAGGAAACGCTGCGCCGGACACAAAAATGCCAGTCAGCAGACCTGACTGGCATTTTTTACAGCAGGACAGCTAAGGTCTGTTCCCGTTTCGTCCGCGGCCGCGACGAAACGGAACACCAGGACTTACTTGGTTTCCCAGCCCGTCACCTCGGCCAGCGCCTTGCCGATATCGGCAAGGGAACGCACGGTTTTCACCCCGGCATCCTGCAGCGCAGCGAACTTCTCATCCGCCGTACCCTTGCCACCCGAGATGATCGCGCCGGCGTGGCCCATACGCTTACCGGGCGGTGCAGTCACGCCAGCGATGTAGGACACCACCGGCTTGGTGACGTTGGCCTTGATGTAGGCCGCCGCCTCTTCCTCGGCGGAACCGCCGATCTCGCCGATCATCACGATCGCCTCGGTCTGCGGGTCTTCCTGGAACATCGCGAGGATGTCGATGAAGCTGGAGCCCGGAATCGGATCGCCACCGATGCCCACGCAGGTCGACTGGCCGAAGCCGGCATCGGTGGTCTGCTTGACCGCTTCATAGGTCAGGGTACCGGAACGCGAGACGATCCCCACCTTGCCCGGCTGGTGGATATGCCCCGGCTGGATGCCGATCTTGCACTCGCCAGGTGTGATCACGCCCGGGCAGTTCGGCCCGATCAGGCGCACACCCAGTTCGTCGCACTTGATCTTCACTTCCAGCATATCCAACGTCGGGATGCCTTCGGTGATGCAGACGATCAGCTTGATGCCGCTCATCGCCGCCTCGATGATCGAATCCTTGCAGAAGGGAGCCGGCACGTAGATGACCGATGCATCGGCACCGGTGGCCTCCACCGCTTCGCGCACGGTATTGAAGACCGGCAGACCGAGATGGGTGGTACCGCCCTTGCCGGGCGTCACGCCGCCGACCATCTGGGTGCCGTACTCGATCGCCTGTTCGGAGTGGAAGGTACCTTGCGAGCCAGTGAAGCCCTGGCAGATGACTTTGGTGTCTTTGTTGATCAGGATGCTCATTACTTGCCCTCCGCGGCTTTGACAACCTGTACCGCCGCATCGGTCAGGCTGTTCGCACCGATGATGTTCAGCCCGCTGTCGCTCAGCATCTTGGCGCCCAGGTCGGCGTTGTTACCCTCCAGGCGCACCACGACCGGCACCTTCACGCCCACTTCCTTCACCGCGCCGATGATGCCTTCGGCAATCATGTCGCAACGCACGATACCGCCGAAGATGTTCACCAGCACCGCCGCCACGTTCGGGTCGGACAGGATGATCTTGAAGGCTTCGGCGACCCGCTCCTCGGTGGCGCCACCGCCGACATCGAGGAAGTTGGCCGGCTTGCCACCGTGCAGGTTGACGATGTCCATGGTGCCCATCGCCAGGCCGGCGCCATTGACCATGCAACCGATGTTGCCATCGAGGGCCACGTAGTTGAGTTCCCAACGTGCCGCATGGGCTTCACGCGGGTCGTCCTGGGACGGGTCGGCCATGTCGCGCAGCTTGGGCTGGCGATAGATGGCGTTGCTGTCGATGTTGATCTTGGCATCCAGGCAATGCAGGTTGCCGTCCTTCTTGATCACCAGCGGATTGACTTCCAGCAGAGCCAGGTCGTAGTCGACGAACAGCTTGGCCAGGCCGACGAAGATGTGCACGAACTGCTTGACCTGGTCACCCTTGAGCCCCAGCTGGAAAGCCAGCTCGCGGCCCTGGAACGGCTGCGCGCCGACCAGCGGGTCGACGGTGGCCTTGAGGATCTTCTCAGGTGTGTCGTGGGCGACTTTCTCGATATCCACGCCACCTTCGGTGGAGGCCATGAACACGATACGACGCGAGGCGCGATCGACCACCGCGCCCAAGTAAAGCTCCTTGGCAATATCAGTGCAGGCTTCGACCAGAATCTTGCTGACCGGCTGGCCATTGGCATCGGTCTGGTAGGTCACCAGTCGCTCGCCGAGCCACTGCTGTGCGAACGCTCGGGCCTCGTCCTTGCTGCGCACCAGCTTGACGCCGCCGGCCTTGCCGCGACCGCCGGCATGCACCTGAGCCTTGACCACCCATTCGGTGCCGCCAATCTTGTCGCAAGCCTCGGCGGCTTCTCGTGGATTGTCTACCGCGTAGCCTGCCGAAACCGGCAGTCCGTACTCGGCAAATAGTTGCTTACCCTGATATTCGTGGAGATTCATGCTTAGCTACCATTCGGTTGATATGCATCAGACGCAGCGCTGAGGCCGCGCCACCCCAAGTCACTGAAAACTATCGGAAATACCTTTCAAAGACCTGGTTGTTTTTTAGCTGCCCACATCGACGAAAGCCCGCAGTGTTCGCGAGAACACGGCGGGCTTCGTCAGTTCACACAACCATCAACGCTTCTTGCGGTTGGCGATGTGGATCGCATGGCCGTTGACGGCCAGCGCTGCTTCATGCAGCGCCTCGGACATGGTCGGGTGCGAGAACACCATCATGCCGAGGTCTTCGGCACTGGTGCCGAATTCCATACCGATGGCGCCCTGCTGAACCAGCTCGGCCGCCGCCGGACCCATCACGTGAACGCCCAGTACGCGGTCGGTCTTGGCATCGGCGATGACCTTGACCAGACCGGCCGTGTCGTTGGCCGCCATGGCACGGCCACTGGCCGCGAACGGGAAGACACCGACGTTGACTTCAACGCCTTCGCTCTTGAGCGCCTGCTCGGTCTTGCCTACCCATGCGATTTCCGGATGGGTGTAGATGACCGACGGGATCAGGTCGTAGTTCATCTGCGACTTGTGGCCGGCGATACGCTCGGCAACCATCACGCCCTCTTCGGACGCCTTGTGCGCCAGCATCGCGCCACGCACCACGTCACCGATAGCGTAGACGCCGGGAACGCTGGTTGCGCACTGATCGTCGACGAAGATGAAGCCGCGCTCATCCATGTCCACGCCAGTATCGGCCGCCAGCAGATCGGTGGTGACCGGACGACGGCCAACCGCGACGATCAGCTTGTCGAAGGTCTGCTGCTGCTCACCTTCAGCGGACGTGAAGCTGACGGTCACTTCCTCGCCCTTGACTTCGGAACCGGTCAGGCGCGCACCCAGCAGAATCTTCAGACCCTGCTTGGACAGTACCTTGAAGGCTTCCTTGGAGATCTGCTCATCGGCAGCCGGCAGGAACTTGTCCATCGCTTCGATGACGGTCACTTCGGCGCCGAGGCGTGCCCAGACCGAACCCAGTTCGAGACCGATGACACCCGCGCCGATGACGCCCAGGCGAGCCGGAACGCTCTGGAAATCCAGCGCACCGGTGGAGTCGACGATGATCTTCTGATCGACAGGCGCAGGCGGAATATCCACCGGCTTGGAGCCGGAAGCCAGGATGACGTTCTCGGCGGCCAGCGTCTCGGTGCTGCCATCGAGCTTGGTGACTTCCACCTGCTTGCCGGCCAGCAGCTTGCCGTGGCCTTCGAAAACGGTCACGCCATTGGCCTTCAGCAGCGCCGCAACGCCGCCGGTGAGGTTCTTAACGATCTGGTCCTTGCGCGCGACCATGGTCGGCACGTCCATCTTGACATCGCCGGTGCTGATGCCATGGACGTTGAAGCTCTCGTGGGCTTCGTGGAACTTGTAGGAGCTGTCGAGCAGCGCCTTGGAGGGGATGCAACCCACGTTCAGGCAAGTGCCGCCCAGAGCGGTCTTGCCTTCCTTGCCCTGATACTTTTCGATGCAGGCGGTCTTCAAGCCCAGCTGCGCCGCGCGAATGGCAGCCACATAGCCCCCCGGACCGGCACCGATGACGACGACGTCGAATTTCTGACTCATTGCAAATCCTCTCTAGCTTCAAGCGAAAAGCGGCAAGCCACAAGCGAAGCCACCTCGAGGCAGCTCCCGCTTGCGACTTGCCGCTGCTTTTTAGATGTCCAGCAGCAGGCGGGCCGGGTCTTCCAGCAGGTTCTTGATGGTCACCAGGAAGCTGACCGCTTCCTTGCCGTCGATCAGGCGATGATCGTAGGACAGCGCCAGGTACATCATCGGCCGGATGACCACCTGACCATTGATGGCCATCGGTCGTTGCAGGATGTTGTGCATGCCCAGGATGGCGGCTTGCGGCGGATTGACGATAGGAGTGGACATCATCGAACCGAAAGTACCACCGTTGGTGATGGTGAAGGTACCACCAGTCATTTCGTCGATCGACAGTTTACCGTCGCGGGCCTTCTTGCCGAAGGTCGCGATGCCGCTTTCGACTTCCGCCAGGCTCATCAGCTCGGCATTGCGCAACACGGGCACGACCAGACCACGGTCGCTGGAAACGGCAACGCCGATGTCCTGATAGCCGTGGTAGACGATGTCGCTGCCGTCGATCGAGGCGTTGACCGCCGGGAAGCGCTTCAGCGCCTCGACGGAAGCCTTGACGAAGAAGGACATGAAGCCCAGGCGTACGCCGTTGTGAGTCTTCTCGAACAGCTCCTTGTACTTCGAACGCAGCGCCATGACTTCGGTCATGTCGACTTCGTTGAAGGTGGTCAGCATCGCCATGTTCGACTGTGCCTCGACCAGACGCTCGGCAACCTTGGCACGCAGACGGGTCATCGGCACACGCTTCTCGGTGCGGTCACCGGCTGCAACGACAGGCGCAGCGGCAGCGCTGGCAGCAGGCTTGGCTGCGGCCGGAGCGGACTTCTTGGCCTCGATGGCGGCAACCACGTCTTCCTTGGTGACGCGACCGTCCTTGCCGGTGCCCTTCACGCTGTTGGGGTCGATGCCATTCTCTTCGGCGAGCTTGCGAGCGGCTGGCGCGAGGATCGCCTCTTCGGCACTGGCAGCGGCGGGAGCGGCAGCCGGAGCGGCGGCAGGTGCCGCTGCGGGCGCTGGCGCTGCCGAAGCGGTGGCACCCGCTTCCAGCTTGCCGAGCAACTCGCCGCTGAGCACGGTGTCGCCTTCGTTCTTGACGATTTCGGTCAGCACGCCATCGGCTTCGGCGAGTACTTCCATCACGACCTTGTCGGTCTCGATATCGACGATCAATTCGTCACGCTTGACTGCTTCGCCCGGTTGCTTGTGCCAGGTGGCAACGGTGCCGTCAGCGACCGATTCCGGGAATTGGGGGGCTTTGATCTCGATAGCCATTAGCTGGGGTCCTATTGATTCGGTTTCTACGGCGAGGCCGCGAAGTCCGCGGCCTCTTGCTCGATGATTTAAACGGTGAATGCGTCCTGCAGCAGTTTTTCCTGCTGTTCGGCGTGCATGGAGGCGTAACCGACCGCAGGTGCGGCGGAGGCTTCACGACCGGCGTACTGAAGGAACAGCTCCTTCTTGTGCGCTGTGGCCACACGACGCATATGGTGCTGGCTGCAATACCACGCGCCCTGGTTCATCGGCTCTTCCTGGCACCAGACGATCTGCTTGAGCTTCTGGTAAGGCGCGAGCACCTCGGCCAGATCCTCTTCCGGGAACGGATACAGCTGCTCGATACGCACGATGGCAATATCTTCCCGGCCTTCGCTACGACGCTTGTCCAGCAGATCGTAGTAGACCTTGCCGCTGCACATGATGAGTCGTTCGACCTTGGCCGGATCGATTTGATCGATTTCCGGGATGACGGTCTGGAACGAACCCTCGGTCAGATCCTCGAGCGTCGAGGTAGCCAGCTTGTGGCGTAGCAGCGACTTCGGCGTAAGCGCGACCAGCGGCTTGCGAAGAGGGCGGATCGCCTGACGACGCAGCATGTGGTAGACCTGCGCCGGCGTGGTCGGTACGCACACCTGGATGTTCTGCTCGGCACACAGCTGCAGGTAACGCTCCAGACGCGCGGAGGAGTGCTCCGGCCCCTGCCCTTCATAACCATGCGGCAACAGCATGGTCAGGCCGCACAGGCGTCCCCACTTATGCTCGCCACTGGTGATGAACTGGTCGATCACGACCTGAGCACCGTTGGCGAAGTCACCGAACTGCGCTTCCCAGATCACCAGAGCGTTCGGCATGGTGGTGGCATAGCCGTATTCGAATGCCAGCACGGCTTCCTCGGAGAGGAAGGAATCGTACAGATCGAAGCGAGGCTGGCCTTCGTACAGGTGCTGCAGCGGAATGTGGGTGCTGCCGTCCTTCTGGTTGTGCAGCGCCGCATGGCGATGCGAGAAGGTGCCGCGACCGACGTCCTGACCACTGATGCGGACCGGGTGGCCTTCGAACAGCAGGGTCGCGTAGGCCAGCGTCTCGGCATAGCCCCAGTTGATGGCCAGTGCACCGGCACCCATTTTCTGGCGGTCTTCGAGAATCTTCGATACCTGGCGCTGGACGACGAAGCCTTCGGGCACCGCAAGCATCTTGCTGGAGAGTTCCTGCAGGGTCTTCAGATCGAACCGGGTATCGTGACGCGCGGTCCAGGCATGGCCCAGGTAGGGACGCCAGTCGACGAACAGCTCCTTGTTGGGCTCCTTGACCAGGCTCTTGACCACGTGCAGACCGTTGTCCAGCGCGGTGCGGTACTCGTCGATCTTCGCCTGCACGCTCTCGGCGTCCTGCACATTGGCCTGGATCAGGCTGTCGGCATACAGCTCGCGCGTGGTGCGCTGCTTGGCGATCTGCTGGTACATCAGCGGCTGGGTACCGCTCGGCTCATCGGCCTCGTTGTGGCCGCGGCGGCGGTAGCAGACCAGATCGATCACCACATCGCGCTTGAACTGCATGCGATAATCGACGGCCAGCTGGGTGACGAACAGCACGGCCTCCGGATCATCGGCGTTCACGTGGAAGATCGGCGCCTGGATCATTTTCGCCACGTCGGTGGCGTACTCCGTGGAGCGCGCATCTTCCTGCTTGTTGGTAGTGAAGCCAACCTGGTTGTTGACCACGATGCGGATGGTGCCGCCCGTGCGATAGGCGCGGGTCTGCGACATCTGAAAGGTTTCCATGACCACGCCCTGACCGGCGACGGCAGCGTCACCGTGGATGGTCACCGGAAGGACCTTGTCGCCGACCGGATCGCAACGGCGGTCCTGGCGGGCGCGCACCGAACCTTCGACCACCGGGGAAACGATTTCCAGGTGGGATGGGTTGAAGGCCATGGCCAGGTGAATCTCGCCACCAGGCGTCATCACGTTGGAGGAAAAGCCCTGGTGATACTTCACGTCACCGGAACTCAGTCCTTCCACCTTCTTGCCTTCGAACTCGTCGAACAGGTCGCGCGGATTCTTGCCGAAGGTATTGACCAGTACGTTCAGGCGACCGCGGTGGGCCATGCCGATGACGATTTCCTTGGTGCCATAGGAACCGGAACGCTGGATGATCTCGTCCAGCAGCGGAATCAGGCTCTCGCCACCTTCCAGACCGAAACGCTTGGTCCCGGGATACTTGGTACCCAGGTACTTTTCCAGACCTTCGGCGGCGGTCAGGCGCTCGAGCAGGTGGCTCTTGATTTCAGGCGAGAAAGCCGGACGACCACGAACGCTTTCCAGGCGCTGCACGAACCAGTTGCGCTGCTCAGAATCGACGATGTGCGTGAATTCGGCGCCAATGGTGCGACAGTATGTCTCTTGCAACGCCTGATGAATTTCACGCAACGTTGCCTCGTCCTTGCCCAGCGCCAGATCACCGGTGCGGAACACGGTGTCCAGGTCCGAGTCGGTCAGACCATAGTGGTTGATCGAAAGATCGGCAGGAACGGGACGCTGACGGAGACCGAGTGGGTCGAGTTGAGCGGCCTGGTGACCGCGCATGCGGTAAGCCTGAATCAGGCGAAGGACTTCGACCTGCTTCTTCTCATGCTCGCTACTGACGCTACCGGCTGAAACAGGCTGGGCGCGACGCTGATTCTTGGCCAGCAAGACGAAATGATCGCGAATCGTCGAATGCGATACATCGGTCGTAGTGCTGCCGCTGACGGGCAACTTCTGGAAGTAGCTGCGCCATTCTTCGGGCACAGCATTGGGGTCGTGCAGGTAGAGCTCATAAAGCTCTTCCACATAGGCAGCATTACCACCGGATAGGTGGGCACTGTCCCACATGCGCTGCATTACGCTTTCTTGCATGTTCGGTCACCTTCGATAAGGAGACACCACCAGCGTGGAGACCGCAGCATGACTTCCCAAGTTCTGAAGCAGCGACTCAGGTAAAGCCACTACGGACCGCGCAGATAGTTTCCGGGCACCACCCCGGATGCTCCTGCTGGTCGTCAATTTTCAGAGTGGAATCCCGGCTTTGTGGGCTGGGTTTCCTACTAAAGCTACGGCGCCGAGATCAACTACGGCGCCGCAGGTGTCACGGTGAAGCGAAGCAGGCAGGCGAATCAACCGCAATCGCCTGCCCGGATACATCAGGTCCCGCTCTGCAGCAGCATGTTACGCACGTGGCCGATTGCCTTGGTCGGGTTCAGACCCTTCGGGCAAACGCTCACGCAGTTCATGATGCCACGGCAACGGAACACGCTGAACGGATCGTCCAGTGCCGCCAGACGCTCCTCGGTTTCGGTGTCGCGGCTGTCGGCCAGGAAGCGATAAGCCTGCAGCAACGCGGCGGGACCGAGGAACTTGTCCGGGTTCCACCAGAAGGACGGGCAACTGGTGGAGCAGCAAGCGCACAGAATGCACTCGTACAGACCATCCAGCTTCTCGCGATCTTCCGGGCTCTGCAGTCGTTCGATAGCCGGTGCCGGCGTATTGTTCATCAGATAAGGACGAACCTTCTCGTACTGCTTGTAGAAGATGCCCATATCGACGACCAAGTCACGAATGACTGGCAGACCAGGCAACGGACGCAGAACCAGCTTGCCCCCCTTGACCACGTCGGACAGCGGCGTGATGCAGGCCAGGCCATTCTTGCCGTTCATGTTCATGCCATCGGAGCCACAGACCCCTTCACGGCAGGAGCGACGATAGGAGAAGCCTTCGTCCTGCTCCTTGATCAGTGCCAGCACGTCGAGCACCATCAGGTCCTTACCATCGGTATTGACCTGAAAATCCTGCATGTAGGGCTTTTCGTCTTGATCCGGGTTGTAGCGATAGACGCTCACTTGCAACATTTTAGGCGACCTCAGTATGTCCGAACCTTGGGCTCGAATGTCGGTACTGTCTTCGGAGAGAAGTTCACGGCACGCTTGGATACACGCTTCTCACCCGGGAAATACAGGGTGTGGCACAGCCAGTTTTCGTCGTCACGCTCTTCGAAGTCTTCGCGAGCGTGAGCGCCGCGCGATTCCTTGCGAGTTTCCGCGGCAATCGCGGTAGCTTCGGCGACTTCCAACAGGTTCTGCAGCTCGAGCGCTTCGATACGGGCGGTATTGAACGCCTGGCTCTTGTCGGAGATCTTCACGCTGGCGATACGCTGACGCAGGTCGGCCAACTGTGCGATACCCTTCTGCATGTATTCGCCGGTACGGAACACACCGAAATAGTTCTGCATGCAGCTCTGCAGCTCTTTGCGCAGCGAGGCGACGTCTTCGCCAGTGGTACGTTCGTTGAGACTGGCAAGGCGGTTGAGCGCCGTATCCAGATCGGTCTCGCTAGCGCCACGATGCTCGACACCTTCCTTCAGTGCCTTCTCCAGGTGCAGCCCAGCGGCACGACCGAACACCACCAGGTCGAGCAGCGAGTTGCCACCCAGGCGGTTGGCACCATGAACCGATACGCAAGCCACTTCGCCAACCGCGAACAGGCCTTCGACGATCTTGTCGTTGCCATTGGCATCCTGGGTGATCGCCTGACCATGAATGTTGGTGGCGACACCACCCATCATGTAATGGCAGGTCGGAACGACCGGAACCGGAGCGGTAACCGGGTCGACATGAGCGAAGGTCTTCGACAGCTCGCAGATACCAGGCAGGCGGCTGTGCAGCACTTCCTCACCCAGGTGATCGAGCTTGAGCATGACGTGATCGCCATTCGGACCACAGCCATTGCCGGCGAGGATTTCCTTGACCATGGAACGTGCGACCACGTCACGACCGGCAAGATCCTTGGCGTTCGGAGCGTAACGCTCCATGAAGCGCTCGCCATGCTTGTTGATCAGGTAACCGCCTTCACCGCGGCAGCCTTCGGTGACCAGTACACCCGCGCCGGCGATACCGGTCGGGTGGAACTGCCACATTTCGATGTCCTGAACCGGCACGCCTGCACGCAGCGCCATGCCGATACCGTCACCGGTATTGATCAATGCGTTGGTGGTGGAGGCATAGATACGACCGGCACCGCCAGTAGCCAGCACTACGGCCTTGGAACGGATATAAACGGTCTCGCCGTTCTCGATGCAGATCGCGATCACGCCAACGATGGCGCCGTCCTGGTTCTTGACCAGATCGACTGCGTACCATTCGTTGAGGAAAGACGTGCCGGCTTTCAGGTTGCCTTGGTAAAGCGTGTGCAGCAATGCGTGACCGGTACGGTCGGCAGCGGCGCAGGTACGAGCGGCCTGGCCGCCCTTGCCGTAGTCCTTCGACTGACCGCCGAACGGACGCTGATAGATGCGGCCCTGCTCGGTACGGGAGAACGGCAGCCCCATGTGCTCCAGTTCGAATACCGCTTCGGGTCCTACGGAACACATGTATTCGATAGCGTCCTGGTCGCCGATGTAATCGGAACCCTTGACGGTATCGTACATGTGCCAGCGCCAGTCATCGTTCGGGTCGGCCGAGGCGATGGCGCAGGTGATGCCACCCTGGGCGGAAACGGTGTGCGACCGGGTCGGGAACACCTTGGTGACCACGGCAGTCTTGTGGCCACCCTGGGCCAGTTGCAGCGCGGCACGCATGCCAGCGCCACCGCCACCAATGATGATGGCGTCATAGGAAAGAGTACGAATGCTAGCCATGAATCAGATACCCCAAAGAATCTGCACACCCCAGACGAACATAGTGAACATGGCGATGCCACACACTGCCTGGAAGATGAACCGCACACCGGTAGCCCACTTACCGATCGCCATGTTGGTCAGGTAGTCGGTGGAAATCGTCCACATACCAACCCACGCATGAACGCTCAGCGCGACGAGAGCCAGGAGACTGAAGATACGCATCCAGGTGGCGGAGTACAGCTGATGCCACTGAGCGTATTCGAGCCCGGGGTTAACGACCAGGTATCCGATCAAGAACAGGAAATAAGCAGCGAGGACAACTGCCGAAACGCGCTGAGCCATCCAGTCATACAGGCCCGAACGCGAAAAGTTCGTGACATTGGTTACCATATCCACACCCCCGCCAGCAGGATCAGCACCACCGAAACGGCGATTACGATTTTCGAACCCAGCTTGCCGCCTTCCAGCGTCTCGCCATGTCCGGCGTCCATGATCAGGTGACGAATGCCGGCCACCAGGTGATACAGCAGTGCAGACAACAGCCCCCAAACGATCAGCTTGACCAGCGGACTGCTCAGATACGCCTTGACCTCGGCAAAGCCTTCCTCGGAAGACAGCGAAGCGTCGAGCGCGAGCAGCATGATGGCCACACCGACAAACAGGATCACCCCGGATACACGGTGAATAATCGATGTGTAAGCAGTGATTGGGAGTTTTATTGTCCTAAGATCTAGGTTTACAGGTCGTTGGCTTTTCACGGCTTTTTTTCACACTTGAGAGCCCCAGGACACAGGGCAAAGTTGTTGGGAAGAGTGCACTGCGGCACCCGCCACCCACGAGTGACAACCTACAGGAAACTGCCTGTGAGGCCCCTGCCGGTCGGTTTCCGAGTATAAACAGTTAGGTCGCTAATGACAATGTGGTGAAGTGCCACTAAAGGCTGATGGCGACCTATATATAAATGCCGTAAACAGACAACCTGTGTTGCGAATTCACCCAGAAAACCCCTCTGCGACACGGGCTTACGCAAATTGACTTTGAGATTTATCTCACTATAGTGATGCGGGCCCTGCGTGGGGGGCCATGATGATTCCAAGCATAAGACAGGAGGCCATACATGGCTGACAACAAAGCGCAGTTGGTTATCGAGGGCGCCGAAGCCATCGAACTGCCCATTCTGACCGGCACCGTAGGGCCTGACGTAATTGACGTAAGAAGCCTGACCTCCACGGGTCGTTTCACCTTCGATCCCGGCTTCATGTCGACCGCCTCTTGCGAGTCCAAGATCACCTACATCGATGGCGACAAGGGCATCCTGCTGCATCGTGGCTACCCGATCGAGCAACTGGCGGAAAAATCCGACTACCTCGAAACCTGCTACCTGCTGCTGAACGGCGAACTGCCGACCACCGAGCAGAAAGCCAAGTTCGTCGACACCATCAAGAATCACACCATCGTTCACGAGCAGCTGAAGTCGTTCCTTCACGGTTTCCGTCGCGACGCTCACCCGATGGCCGTGATGTGCGGCATCGTCGGCGCCCTGTCCGCTTTCTACCATGACTCGCTGGACATCAATAACCCCCAGCATCGTGAAATTTCCGCACACCGCCTGGTCGCGAAGATGCCGACCATCGCGGCCATGGTCTACAAGTATTCGATGGGCCAGCCGTTGATGTATCCGCGCAACGACCTGAACTACTCGGAAAACTTCCTGCACATGATGTTCAACACACCGGCCGAGATCAAACCGATCAGCCCGGTGCTGGCCAAGGCAATGGATCGCATCTTCATCCTGCACGCCGATCATGAGCAGAACGCCTCCACTTCCACCGTTCGCCTGGCAGGCTCCACCGGCGCCAACCCGTTCGCCTGTATCGCAGCCGGCATCGCTGCACTGTGGGGGCCGGCACACGGCGGCGCGAACGAAGCCGTGCTGACCATGCTGGACGAGATCGGCGACGTCTCGAATGTCGAGAAATTCCTGGCCAAGGCAAAGGACAAGAACGATCCATTCAAGCTGATGGGCTTCGGCCATCGCGTCTACAAGAACTTCGACCCGCGCGCCAAGGTCATGAAGCAGACCTGCGACGAAGTCCTGGGCGAGCTGGGCATCAACGACCCGCAACTGGACCTGGCGATGAAGCTGGAAGAAATCGCCCTCAACGATCCCTACTTCGCCGAGCGCAACCTGTACCCGAACGTAGACTTCTACTCGGGCATCATCCTCAAGGCCATCGGCATTCCAACCAGCATGTTCACCGTCATCTTCGCCCTGGCGCGGACTGTCGGCTGGATTTCCCACTGGAAGGAAATGATCGCCAGCGGCCAGAAGATCGGCCGCCCACGCCAGCTGTATACCGGCCATCCGAAGCGCGACCTGCCACGCTGAAGAAATCGGTTACTGCAATGAAAGAAGGCTGCCCTGGGGCAGCCTTCTTTGCTTGTAATACAGGCAAAGCCTCAATTAAAAGCCTAGCTCCTCTCCCTAGCCCTCTCCCGCGAGGGGAGAGGGAACATATGCGCCACGCCAGCAGAACGCATGCTGATAACCCCCTCTCCCTTGACGGGAGAGGGGCCAGGGGAGAGGGTAAAAAGGCCCGCCACCAACGCCCAACACCAACACATAACCCTTCAAGGGAGACGCACCGACAGTAAAAGGCCAAACCCACCTACCGTCATCTTCCTCCCCTTCACTCTGCCTCGGCACGCTCCCGCAGCGCCTTGAGTGTATTGAAAGGCGCCTCGACCACGAACTTGTTCGCAAGCCACGACGGTACGCTTCCGCCCGGCTCCGTATGCACCTGATAGGTCACCTGCACGTTGCCAGCCGCCTTGGACTCCAACAGCCAGAACCCATCGACCTTGCTCACCCGAACGAAGTCATCATTCTTGTCCTGATAGGTGGGAACCCCCTCAAGATCGCGCCTCAACGAACCATCACCACTTTCATGGGTAGTGACCTTCACAATGGAGTCTCGCGGCGTTACCGGCCAGGGCGTATTGAATTGTGTGTAAGTCCAGGCCTGCGCGCCCTCATGCTTGAGGAGCTTCTGTGACCTGCACTCATGCACCCACCCACATGCATCGGCCACATCTTCCTGAAGCGCCCGCACCTTGGCGAGATCCGCCTGGATCGTCGCAACGCCGCGATAGGCCTTATACGACGAACCGGGCACAGCCTTCAGATAGACCTGAATCCCCTCCTCGTCCTTGGCCAACACCCACTGCTCTTCGGCAGTCACAACCGGCGCTACGGAGAGCACCAGACCGATCCCCAACAATCGACTCCACAAACCCATGCAAACCTTCCTTTCCTGAAGCAACATGAAATTCCGACCTTAACAGGCAGTTACCTGTTCCAACCAACCAAGCAGCCGGATCGCCTCCTCCCGACTTTCCCCACAAACCACCGGATCGGCCTGGAACGCAGCACATACAGCCGGTCGCGCCTCGTCACCGAACAGCGCACAAAGATTGAATTCGGATAGATGAACGCAACGGACACCCGCCGGCTTGCCCAAAGGCATGCCAGGCATCGGCGTGCTGATTGAAGGGGCTATGCAACAGGCACCACAGCCAGGGCGACAATCCATTCCAGTCATCCGAGAAAAACGGGCGCCGATAATAAATGAGTACCTGGTGGTCTGTCTGGCAAGTTCTGTTAGTCGATTACGGCGAAACGCACCAGGCCGCGTGAGCCGCACATCACCCACTTGCAGGTAACTCGCCACTACCAATAGCATCGCGCATCATCAAGGATGCCCCCTATGCCCATCTGGCTTCAGACTGCTGCCCTGCTCTGCGTCTCCAACCTCTTCATGACGTTTGCCTGGTATGGCCACCTCAAGGCGCTCAATACCAAACCCTGGCTGATCGCCGCACTGATCAGCTGGGGAATCGCGTTGTTCGAATACCTGATCATGGTCCCAGCCAACCGCATCGGTTACACCGAGCTATCGATCGGCCAGCTGAAGATCATGCAAGAGGTCATTACACTGGCCATTTTCGTGCCTTTCAGCGTGCTCTACATGCATCAACCCCTGAAGCTCGATTACCTCTGGGCCGGATTGTGCCTATTGGGGGCGGTGTATTTCATATTTCGCAGTTAGCCACTCATGCAAGCCGCCCTCTCGGCGAAACCGAGGATCTGCTTGCCCCCAAAAGCTTCGCGTCGAGGGCGGCCCTCCCACGACATGCACCACGCCAACGATGCATGAGTGATCGCGCCCATGCTCCTGCGTGGGCGTGCGCTTGCGATGCTCCGCGTCGCTGGGCGCAGAGTGCTGCGACTTGGTCCCCACGCGGAGCGTGGGAACCATCAGGCCATTTTTGTGGGGCCGCCCCCGCGGCGAATGTGGCCACAGTCCTCTATACCTTCATTCCGCCAGATGACGCCCTCGAGCCACTTGGGCATACTGGCCAGCCTTTTTTCACCTACCCTAGGTAATCCGCATGTTCAAGGTTAACGAATACTTCGACGGCACCGTCAAATCCATCGCCTTCGACATGGCCGCTGGCCCCGCCACCATTGGCGTTATGGCAGCAGGCGACTACGAATTCGGCACCAGCCAACTGGAAGTGATGCACGTGATCGCCGGCAGCCTGGACGTGAAACTGCCGGGAAGCGAGCGCTTTGAAACATTCGGAGCAGGCAGCCAGTTCACCGTGCCGGCGAACAGCAAGTTTCAGCTGAAGGTTGCAGCGGATACCGCTTATCTGTGCGAGTACAGGTAAGGAATGGAAGGCTGCGATACCCTCGCAGCTCTTCATAGGGTGGAAAACCGCGAAGCGTTTTCCACCAAGAATCTTCTAGCCTGAATTGGAAGCCACCCTATTCGAGCGATCGATAGGCTTGATTGACTTGCTTGGACTGATTGAGCCGGGTCAGCTCGCTAGCAACCCGATCACGCTCCGTCCGGGCCGCTTGTTGAAGTACGACATATAGCCGCGAGAGTTCCTCCAATTGCTCGCGCAAGGCTGGGTCACCTGACGCGTCGCCGACTGCCGCCTCAGCTACCAGTGCACGGCATCGCCTGTCCAACTCCCCCATCGCCTCCCAGTCCTGCTGCGCAAGTGCTTCTTGTAATGAAGCCTTGAGAGCGGCGATGGACTGAATGACATTCATGGGTTGCTCCTGAAAACAGCAATTTAAAAGGCGTGACAAGGATAACCGATCAACCCTGCTGCGAAATGCCGTCCCAACCAGACTTGATCTCTCGCAACAGCCCAGCGACCTCATCGAGGACGGTGGGATCATTCTTGCGATTCGCTTCCACCAGCCGCGTAGTCATATAGATATAGAGGCTGTCCAGATTAGCCGCGACCTCCCCGCCTGCCTCCAGATTCAGCCCTTGGCGCAAGCCGCCAACGATATCGATGGTCTTGCCGATCAGAGTGCCCTTAAGCGCAACATCGTTACGCTCCATAGCCCCCTTCGCCTGCGCCAGGCGAGTGAGTCCACCCTCCATCAACATCTGAATCAAGCGATGCGGTGTTGCATCGACAAGCTGAGCGTTGGTGTTGACCGACTGGTACTGCTTCATGGCGGACATGGCATACATGAGGAAATTGCTCCGGGTGATGCGGGAATACCACCTGTATCGGCATCTACTCGAACAGCTTTAACGGGGAAACGCTAAAGCTGCATCGCAGCGGGCCTCGAGCCAGAGCCCTCAGGCAGCGCCTCGATTGGCCGAGGCCTACCGGGTGCCATAGCACAGGACTCTATCAAGCAACGAGCCTGGGGTCGTTCACGGCCAACGAAATAACGCTAGCATCGAAACCAACGAGCCCCTGCAACCAGACAAGCAGCGGGGCTGCTCGCTTACTTAGCGCTCTTCTTGACGACACCTGGCAAGCTTGACAGCGTGGACTCCAGCCAGCTACTGGTGTTGGAGAGCTGCGCGACCATGGTGTCCATGGCATTGAACTGGGAATAGAGACGCGCCGTCATCGATTCGATCCGCAGCTCCAACTTCTCACGCTGAGCCTTGATATCTGCGGTGGTGGCTTCCAAGCCGGAGACCCGCTGCGCCAGAATACCGCCAGTCTGATTGAAGCCGTCCACGCGATTATTGAGGCGATTCATCAAGCCGGTGTCGCCAGTAAAGTAACTCCCGACTGCGTCGAAATTATTCTCAAGCGCTGTCTTCAGTTTCTTGTCATCGATACCCAGCGTGCCATCCTTCTGGGTGGTGATGCCAAGATCCGACAGCAACCGCACTCCATCGCCGCCACCGGCCGAAATCAGCTCATTCTGAATGCCGGAAAGAATGCTGCGGACACTGGAGTCACCCACCAGCCCACCGGTCAGTGGCGTACCGTCTTCGCCAACCTTGGTCACCTTGGTCAACGAATTGGTTGTCTTGATCAGGTTGTTGTAAGCATCGACGAATTTCTTGATATTGGCGGTAACACCCTCCTGATCCTGGGCAACCGTAACCGTAATGCTCTTGTCCTTGTCGGCCGCAACCAGATCCAATGTCACATCGGGAATAGCACCTTCGACCTTATTGGTTGCGCTTTCCAAGGCCAAACCATCGATGGTGAATTTGGCGTTTTGGGCACGCTCCAACACGCCGCCCGTCTCCGCAGTGGCATCGCTTTCGGTGTCGATTTCAAACGCTTCCAGCCCAGTGCTGGTGCTGATCGAAACGTCCTTGCCCTCTCCCGTATTGCTGGAAGACATCACCAAACGAGTCTTGCCCGTGCTGGGGTCGGTCAGCAGGTTGGCACTAACACCGGAATCCTTGAGGGCGGCATTCAACGCTTCCTTTACCTGCGTCAGTGAAGCGCCTTTTTCGATCTTGACGTCGATACCTTCGCCGCTTCCTACCTTGACCGTCAAAGTACCGGCTACGCTTGCGGTGAAATCACCCTCAAGCGCCTTGGTAGCCGTTTTGCTACCCGTAGCCAACTGTTCGACCTTGACGCTGTAGGTGCCCGACTGCGCGGTTTTGCTGGCCGTAGCGGTCAGCAGATCTGTATTGGACGACCTGGCGGAACGGTTTTCGAACAGCTTGATATCGTTCAGATCCTTGAGCGCCGTCTGGAAGCTGCTCAGGGCTGTACGCAGGGTTCCCAGAGCGGAAATCTTGGTAGTGGTCGCAGTCTCCAAACGGTTCAGTTGCGCCTCCTTCGGCGCCTTTTCCGCTGCAACCAGGGCACCGACCATCGCGTCGATATCCATCCCTGAACCAATACCTGTGATGCCTGCCATTACCAATACCTCGCCATAGGGTTGACGCTATTCAAGTAAAGCTCGACAAAAGCAATAATCGCGCCGCTACGCTTGAGCCTTGAACAATAAACTACGTGCCTCTTCCAGGTTTTCGGCCAGGCGCAGCGCTTCTTCAGTGGGAATCTGCCGCACAATCTCGCCACTTGCCCTGTCCGTCACCTTGACGACCATCCTGCCACTGGAGTCATCCAGATCGAAGCTCAGGTCGCGGCGGATGGTCTGGACGAAATCCTTGATACTGGAAACAGCCTCTTCGAGCGACTCGGCGGTGACTTTCTGCTCGGCCTGGACCTTTTTGGCAGCCGCCTCCTCCTGCCTCGCGGCCCCTCGCAACGCATCCTGCTGTCCCTGCGTCTGGGCCGTGCCGGTTGGCAACCGGGTTGAAATCGCAATATCCATTTTCGTTACCTCGCAACGGCAAAACGGGAGGAAGCGCCAAGCACTTCCCCCCGCAGTTATTGCAGACCTACCTGTTCAGCTTACTGCAGGAGGCTCAGCACCGCCTGCGGCAGTTGGTTGGCCTGGGCCAGGATCGCGGTACCGGCCTGCTGCAGGATCTGATTCTTGCTCAGATTCGCGGTTTCTGCAGCGAAGTCGGTATCCTGGATACGGCCACGGGCAGCCGAGACGTTCTCGCCAATATTTTGCAGGTTAGCGATTGTATTATCGAAGCGGTTCTGAATCGCACCCAAATCGGCACGTTGCGAGTCAATCATCTTGAGCGCGTCGTCGATAACGAGGACAGCAGCCTGAGCTCCCTTAGCGGTGCTGATGTCGATTTCCTTGATGCTTGCTGCCGAACCTGACACCGCAGTGCTAGTTGTGAAACCTCCGGCGCTCATACCTGCACCGGTAACACCGACACCGGTAATAGCGCTTGTCGTTGCTCCCGAGGCGTTTTCACCTGCTCTGTTGACATAATTAATACTCGTACCATCAGCGAATGCGCCAATGCCGATGTTGGCATCATTTATGGCAGCGGCGATTTTAGCTGTCGCTTGTTCAGTGGTTTCAGAGCCCTTCAGTTCGACTTTGACAGTAGTAACACCGCTTGCTGCTCCATCAACCGCCGCACCGCTGACCGTAATCGATACGGTTCCACCACTCGCGGGGATCGTACCGGCCACAGTTCCGCTAGCTTCGTAGTATGTACCGCGCAGCGAGTCAGCACTCATCTCATCGATACCAACACTGATGATTTCGTTGGCAGCAGAACCAACCTGAAAGCTCGCGACCCCGAAGGAACCATCGAGCAACTTGCGGCCACCGAAAGTAGTAGTGTTGCTGATACGATCCAGCTCTTTCTGCAGTTGCTGCACCTCGCCATCCAGTGCCTCACGCTCGCTAGTACTATTGGAACCGTTGGCTGCTTGCAACGAAAGATCACGCATACGCTGCAGGATATTGGTGGACTGTTGCAGAGCGCCTTCGGCCGTCTGTGCCAGAGAAATACCATCATTGGCGTTCTTGGTCGCGACACCCAAGCCGTTGACCTGGCTGGTCAATCGATTGGAAATCTGTAGTCCGGCGGCATCGTCCTTGGCGCTATTGATACGGCTGCCAGTAGACAAACGCTGCATGGTGGTGCTGAGCGCACTAGACGAAGTGTTGAGGTTACGCTGGGTATTGAGCGACGCGATGTTAGTGTTGACGGTCAAAGCCATGATGTGTGTCCTCCATCGGACCTAGCTTGTTTGCCTGAGTGTGCGACCTTGGGGAGGGACATTACCCAGGCACCCATAAAGTTCGCATTCGAGGTTTATGTCGGCGGTGGTTTCGAAAGCTTTAGGGGTGTTGAGGAAATTTTTCCGTTTTCCTTGACTTCCCGAACGGCCTACACGATCACCCCACAGATCATTTCGGCAGGCCTGCAGAAAACCTGAGCGAACCTTCAGCCCCGGCTAGGGCTTGCCTTCATAAAAAGCTACGTAGTGCAGGCTGTCACTTAGTGGGAGGACCGCCTTCGGCGTAAGGCTTTTGATCGTGCCTCAGCAAGAGCATCGGCATTATCAAAAGCTTCAGTGCAGTTCGTGAGTACGCTTGTCCCTATAGGGGGCGGATTTCCAAATCATCAGGAGTGCATAACTCTCTGCTGACCGCTTAACTCGGCAACCACGCCTTGCGCCAGGCTTCGAGATTTTCACCTTGAAGCATCCATCCGCCCAGCACGGCGGCGCGCAAGTCGTCCCCCGCCCTGGCAGCGGCATCAAGGTCGTTGATATGGGCTCTGATCGCATCCACCCAATCACGGAAGCGGTTCTTCACCCGTGTCACCGGCAGCAGGCCATCCTGATAGCAACGCACGTCGCTACAGATCACCGGGAAACCACAGGCACCATACTCCAGCAAACGCAGGTTGCTCTTGCACTCGTTGAAAAGGTTCTGCTCGACCGGCGCCAGCGCCAGGTCGAGATTCAGGCTGGCCAGTTTCTTGGCGTAGCGTTCTATCGCCATGCCTTCATGGAACTCGTGGATATAAGGTTTCAGCTTCTCCGGGCACATGCCGAAGAACACCCATTCCACTTCATCCGCCAGCTCCTTGACCACATCGACAATCATCTCCAGATCGCCCGTATGGCTGGCGCCACCTGCCCAGCCGACACGAGGCTTGCTGGAAGTTCGACGAGCACCCGTTGACAACCCGCCCCACCAACGCGGATCAAGCCGATTCTTCACCACATGAATATCCGGATGGAATTCGGCGAACGCCTCCGCCATCACATCCGTAGAAACGACGAAGCGATCCACATAGGACAAACCACGGCGCAAGGACTTGACGATATCCTTAGGCATATGTTGACGATGGACGCTCTTCATCGGCAGGTTCGGCAGGTAGTCATCCAGCTCGTAGACCTTGAATGCCTGGGAAAACGCCTTGATCCGTCGCATGGCCTCCAGGCGCTCCTCACCGATTTGCCGTTGCAGGATCACGGCATCGGGGTTGTAGCGCTCCAGGTCCACGACGTGCATCAAGCCGACTGACAGCGCACCGTCGACCATTCCCGCCTCACGCAGGGCATTGAATGGCTGCATGACACGATAATGTCCGCAACCCATGGTATCGGCCGGATGGGCAAGCACCACAGGTAATGGACGCCAAATATCCAGCGGGCGCCAGGAAATCTGCGTATCCGCTAGCTTGAAGCCTCCCGGTTGCACCAAGGAGAAATTGGGGTTGTAGGAAGGGTCACGTGCCAGCTGCGGCAGCCACTTGGCATACATGGCATCCTGTTGCTGTGCGGTTACCTCGGTAGACTCTTGGCGGTCGAGCATCAATTGCACGCTTGGAGACCACACCAGCAAGTATCCCGCTTCCCGGATTCGCAGGCATAGATCCGTCATCGCATAAGGTGACAGAACCCCCTCTTCATCCAGCCCTTCCAGTTGAACATACAGGTCGCGCGGAAGCATCAGGCAATCCTGGCTCAATGCGCTGACGTTCTGATCCACCTGCAAACGCTGCATGTATCCCGGCTCGTCGAGTTTTTCACCAACGTACGGATTACCCAGCGGTCCCTGTAATCCGAGAATCTGCATCGCCTGGGCGATCCTACCGCCTGGCGTCAGTAATTTCCCCCCTACCCCACCTACTTCGGCTCGTTGAGCATGGTTGAGCAGATTATCCAACCAGTCTTCTTCAACAATTGCCGCATCGGGTGCCAAGAACAACAGGTAATCACCCAGCGCTTCATTGGCTGCCTGATTCAACATGGCCGCCATGTTCAGGCTCGCAGGCTGAACGACCCGCAACTTGGCTTCCTGCAGTTCCACCAGGGCCGACAACCATTCGTGTACGGCCTGATCCTGTGGATGGCTCTCGATCAACAGAATCTCGAAGGTCTGGTAGGCAGTGCTTCCCAACAGCCCTTCAACACAGCGTTGCAGCTTGCTCAACTGCGAACCTGCCAGGATCAGTATCGATACCCCTGGGCTACCAACGTGCTCGTATGCCACGTGGTAGCGGCCAGGCTTGGCTGCAGTTACTTGAGCATCGGGGTAACCACGCGCTTGTAAGTGGCGAATAATCGCCTGGCGCTCGTCCTCGACATTGGCCAAGGCTGGCATATCCGTAATCAGCAAGGGTTCGGAAATATGCCCCAATCCATCCATACCCCCCTGATTGATCAGGCGCAGGATGAGATCCAGCTCCAAGGCATCTTTCAAGGAAGAATCGAAACCGCCAACTTCAAGCACGGCCTCACGCCGAAACAACCAGTGCCGCGCCATGCCGGCGGGGAAACTGAGTAGATAATCCAGATTGAAAAAAGGGCGGCAAGCGGCGCCGAGGGCGCCATCCTGACGATAGATTTCATCGAAGCTGATAGCTCGGCAGCCGGGTGTCTGAACGAGTTCCAGTTGCGCAATAAGTTGGCCACTCGAGGTGAGTTCCTCACCTGCCTCGACCAACACGAACCAGTCGGCGCTACTCCTAGCAACCACCCTGTTTAATACATCAGCACATGGCTCACCATCGAGTCGAGTGAAACTTATGCACTCATCAGCTGGAAGCGATACAGCAGACGTACTAAGAACATAGATATGCCAGCCGGTCGATACATCGAGACTTTGCAGCGTTCGTTCGAGCCGCTCACGATCACCGCCCTGGTCCAGCACCAGCAGGCCAACTCTCGGCTGTGGCTGAGAGTAAAGCCGAGCCTCGATCAGATCGCCTTGCACCTTGCTGGGTGCGCGGCTGGCCAACCAACTCCGGATCTGGCTGCTTTTCTTATTAGCCGCTCGTTCGGTGGCGGCTTGCTGAGTGACGTCAATAAAGTGATCCAGCGCTGGCCAGAACTCGTCCTGCAGCTTGAGCCAGGTTTCACGCACGCTCGGCAGGGTGCGGCGGGCATGGGCCAGTTCTTCTTCGGCAAAGCCCCAAGCGGCGCCTGGACTCTTAGCTTCGGAAATACCAATGCGCGGCGCATCATCGTCGACAATCACCACCGTCAGGCAACCGCACAGCCCAGCCTCGGAGGCCAAAGCAGAGGAGCCAGCGCAGTAGAACATTTCACACTGCTGGAACAGATCCGCCATGGCCTCCCAAGACGCCGGCCACTGTGGAGTGATCTCAATGGCGTCATCAGGCAGCAAGGCCGGATCGATATTCAGCTCACCGCGACGGCCCTTGTAATAGCAAACCCGGCCGGGGACTCGTTTGCTGGGGTCCTCCGGCGGGCAGAAGACGTTTAGGTCAAAGGGAGGCAGCATCATGATGCGGTCTTCAGGCATTCCTGGCTGCAGCAAGTCCCTGGAGTAGGCATAGAGCAGATCATCATCAGCGAAGACCCCACTGCCCTCGATAAAGCCTGGACGGTTGAGCACATAGCGCACCACCAGACCGACATTGAGCGGGTTACCGTCGACGATTTCCGGGTAGATGACGATCGGCTCCAGACCGTGGGCCTTGTGGCCCTGGATCACCTCATCGGTCAGCGGCGGCGTCATAAACTCCGCGCAGGTCACGCGGGTGGTGACGTAGGCCTCGTAGCCGGCACGAATCAGCGCGTCACACAGCATGTGCAACACGCGAATGCCCGACGAACTCCGGCGGTAGTCAGGAGCGTAGATGTAATAAGGCTGCGGCCTTTTCGCGAGGAGCTTACGCATAGCAGTGGTCTCCGAGGCAGACAAGGCAAAACACCACGCTTGGCCTGAACAGTGAATTCATAAAATTAACGCTCTGCACCTGCGGCCCACTGTTGAATGATTGGGGCGTGTTTGTCGTTGTGCAGAAACACAAAATTGGTCTGAACGGTGTCGTCAGTGACTTCAGCGCACCGTTCGAGCTGGCCGCTCGCGGTAAACACCCAAGCCTGGTAACCGTAGCGGGCCATCAGAGCGAAAACATCGTTGGGGTGGTAGTCGAAGGCATTGGACCACTTGCGCAGCAGCTCCATCAGCACCACGGGTAGGCCTTGCAGAACCTGATCAGCGCCCTGCACCACCATCAGTTCGGCGCCCTCGACATCAATCTTCAGCAAGCTGGGCTGCAGCTCACGGCTGGCACAGAACAGATCAAGGGTGGTAGTCGGGCACTGCACGCGCTCAATGGCGGTGTTACCACGGGATTGCCCGGCGACTTTCAGCGAGGTGGCGCCAGACACATCAGGAGCGAACAGGAAGTCGAGGTTATCCTGCGAGTTAAACAGGCCCACAGCCTGCACTTCGATATTGCTCAGTTGGTTAAAGGCAATGTTGCGCTCAAGCTTGGCCACAGTGGACGGAATTGGCTCAAAGGCAACAATCCGTGCATTGGGGTACTGCTTGCCCAGCACTAGGGAATACCAGCCCAAGTTGGCACCGACATCAAGGAACACTTCACCGTCTTTCAGCACGGATTTTAAGAAGCGGGTTTCTTCCACTTCATACTGACCAAAATCCAGTAGGCTGTAAGGCGTGGCGTGCATGTCGATGGTATCGAGCAACATCCCGATGCCGTGGCTGGCCGAATTCACCACCACGCCGTCAGCACTGATCTGGATGCTGGCCACATCGGTACCAGCCAGCAACACTTGATAATCAAACAACGCCAAGTGCTGGCTGTTGAGGTATTTGGCGTACTGAAACTTATCGATCTCGTCCGCTGTGAATTGCTCTTTCGCCAGAGCAAAGCGATTGTTCGCGTTGGTATCCATGTTCATCCAGTTAAGTGGTGAAATAACGCAGAGTTCGGGCAAACCCCCGCTCAAGCGCGGTGCTGGGCTGCCACCCCAACTGCGCGATCTTCCTTAAATCAAAATGGCCACCAGTGCGAAACAGCGCCTGCCGCTCAGGGTTAAGCGGTGGATGCTTAACCTCAATGCCAGCCGTGGGCGACAGCCGCGCAATCAACTTGGCCAGTTCTAGGACGCTGATTTCTTCATCCATGCCGACGTTGTAGGCCTGGCCGCCCTCCCCACGCAGCAGCAAGGTAAGAAACGCCGCCGTGGCGTCGGCCACATAGCAAAACGGCCGGGTGCCGGAGCCATCACTGTTAAGCACAATGTCATGACCGGCCACCGCAGCGGCGACAAAGTCAGCAAACGAGCGGCCATCATCCAGCGCGATGCCGGGGCCATAGGTGTGGGAAATCCGTGCAATCACGCTGGCCACGCCATGCTGCCGGTGATAATCGGCGCACAACGTCTCAGCCACGCGTTTGCCTTCGGCATAACAGGCGCTGACATCCAGCGGGTCGAGGGCGCCGAAGTCCTGCTCGGCAATCGGTTGATCACTCTCGCCATGGCCATACACGGCGCCGCTGCTCATAAACAGTAGGCGCGCCTGATGCTGACGGGCCTGCTCCAGCAAATTGAGGCTGCCCAGCACATTGGAGCGCACCGTGGCGATCGGATCGCTCAGATACTGTTTGGGGCTGCCCGCGCCAGCGGCGTGGACGATGTAATCCAGCTGCGCAAAATCAGGCAACGGCGCGCAAACATCCTGAATCAGCGGACGAAACCAGGCGTATTCAAGCAAGTGCTGGAAGCGCGCTTCCAGCTTGCTGCGCGAGCGGGCCAGGGCGTGAATCACCACCGGCTGCTCGGGCCAGCGCTCGCTGAGCGTGGCAAAAAACTCGATCAAATAAGCGGCGAGAAAACTGGTGGCGCCGGCAATCAGCACATGCTTGCCGGCCAGGCGTTGCCAATCTTGCCGTTGGGCGAGCAGAGTCGACATATCTTCGGCAATCACCGGGTGACGTTGTGCACTCACACTGCGGCCCTTCTGGCTAAAACACCCATGATCTCGGCGCGGGTCCAGCCCACATCCACCGGCAAGTACAACACTTCAACCACCTCAAGACCGGCGCGCGCCAGCAGTTGACGCAAGGCCGCCTCACTGTAGAAGTTCACGTGTTCATGCCAGTGCCGCTTAAGCGGCGCCAGTTCCAGGCTGCCGGGATGCTCACGGACTAAAGCCTCGTGGGGCACTTCCAGATACAACAGCGTCTGCGGTCCCACCGCCGGCAGCATCTGCGCCACCAACTCCTGGGGATAGGACACGTGTTCCAGCACTTGACTGCACATCACCAGATCGTAGTGTTGCTGGCTCAACGCGGCCACATCGACCCGCTCGGCGCCGGGCACCAGCTCAACTCCGGAAATATCAAAGATATGCAGCAAGCGATTGCGCTCGCGGAACAGGCTATTGATACCTGTATCGCCGCCCCAATCGAGCACCGCCGGGTTGGTCGGGAGGTACTGCGCCAACCAACTTTCGACCTCACTGAGATACGCCGCACGCTGATGATAATGCGCCACCACGTTGACGTAACCCGGCTCAAAACGAATGCGCTGGCTGTTGTACATCTCGTCACGGTAGTTGTGATACAACGCCGCCATTTGCGCATCGGTAAAGCGGTAATCAAGGAACAAAGCCCCGCAGTCCTGACATTGCAGACTGCTACACAGGGTGTACGCGGTGCCTTGCTTAAGGTCGCGCAGGCCCCACTCTTCGGTGATTTGCACCGGCTCATGGCCAAATACGCGCAGCGCCACAAAAGGCATCAGCACCGCAGGCGAGCGCTGCAGGTGCGTGCTGTCACAGCAGATACAGCGGGTGGCGATCAGCTCGCGAGTATTCACCATGTGCTGCGACCTCCATCGATCACCAGGTTGCTGCCGTTCATGTATGACGAGGCATCGGAGCACAAAAAGGCGATGGCGCCACGGTATTCATCAGCCTCAGCCATACGCCCCAAAGGAATCAGTTGTGCGAGCTTGCTGACAAACACATCGTTCTGTCCGGCATACACACCGCCTGGCGACAGCGCGTTGCAACGCACGCCCTGCTCACACCAGTAAGTGGCCAGGTATTTGGTCAGGCCGATCAAGCCGTGCTTGACCACCGAATAGGTCACCGGTTTGACCGGTTGCAACTCAGGTGCCCGACCCTCTTGGCGGTATAGGCGTTGATCCGGGGCGATCACGCCCAGGTCCGAAGCAATGTTGACGATCACGCCACCGCCCTGCGTGGCCATCTGCGCGCCGAAGACTTTGGCGCAGTTAAAGGCGCCGCCCAAGCCCACATTCAAATCCAGCTGCCACTGCTCCCATGGGAAGTTTTCCAGGCGCGAGAAGTCTTTGTCGGCGCTGCTTTCAACCTTGGGGTTACGCGCAGCGTTGTTGATCAGCACATCCACTCGACCGTACCGCTTAAGCACCTCGGCACCGGCCACTTCGACCTGAGCCAGCTCAGTGATGTCAGCCACCTGGGTCATGACCGCCGCGCCGGCTTCTTCACGCAAGCGCGCCGCATTGACTGCCAAATCCTCGGCATTGATATCCAGCAACACCACCCGGCCGCCTAAGCCGGCGATAGTGGCCGCATGTTGATAGCCGAGCAAACCAGCGCCGCCAGTGATAACGGCCACACGGCCATCAAGACGAAACAACGCGTCGATGTTAGCCATGGATATTCACCTCGCTGAGCGCCACTTCGCGCTCCTCCCGTAACGAGCGCAGCGCTGCCAAGGCCAAACGCAGACTTTGCAAGCCATCGTGCAAGCTCACCCGAGGCTGCTCGGTGCCGCGTACGCAGGCAATAAAGTGCGCGGCTTGGGCGCGGAACATGTCGTTACGCACAAAGCCGGCGAAGTCGTCTTGCTCATACAGCTCGCCGTCGTTGTCGTAGACCCGCAGTTGTCCGGCGATCAAATCGATTTCGCCATAGCCACAATCACCAGCAACCTTGAAGCTGCGCACCGGCGGACGCTGCACGTAGTCCTGATGCAGCAGAATCGGGAAGCTGCCCTCGGGGCTAACACCACGCATCAGTGAAGATGCGGTGTCTTCCACGTCAATCTGCAGATGGCTGAGCTGGCCACCGTGGGTGACGATGCTCTTGGGCAAGCCAAAGTACCAGTAGATCAAATCCATTTCGTGGATCTGCGAGAGGATCACACCACCGCCTTGATCAGCGCGGGCGGCATACATCTGCCGGTAGTCTTCATAGCGGTGCCAATTGGGCAGGTACTCGCCGATTTCCGAGCGCACGCTCAACACGCGACCAAAAAAGCCCGACTCCAGCAGGGCTTTCAGACGTTGCAAACCGGGGTGGAAACGGAAGTTATAACCCACATGAAATGGCAACTGCCGCTGCTCCACTTCCGCCACCAACTCGGCGATGCCTTCCAGGCCGCTGGCTAGGGGCTTTTCCATAAACACCGGCACGTTGGCGCGCACACACTGCAACGCCACGGGCACATGCAGCGCATTGGGGTTGCAGATAAAAGCCGCATCCGGCTGCTGCGCCAGCGCCTGCTGCAGATCATGGTGCACGGTGATCTGGTAATCCTGTTCGAGATCCGCGCCCTCATCCACCGTGAGGTTGTCACACAGTTTGATGCGCTGACCACGCACACGGTAGGCATGCACCTGCAACTCGTCACCGAGCAATTCGCGCAGGTTACGCAGATGGCGCTGGCCGATGCCGCCTAAGCCACAAAACAGAATTTTCACGATGCAGGGCTCTCATTCAAGGCGCGGCCACGCAGCCAATCGGCGGCCAGCTCAGCCATCGACGCCAACCACTGCGGCTCAGCACCGACCTCGCCACGGGCCACTTGGAGGACGAAATCGCCCCGGTAGTGGTACTTGATCAGTTGCTCGCGCAGGCTGGCAAAATCCGTGTCGCCCTGCCCCAACGGCACCGTGGTGGCGCCCAGACGGCGATCCTTGATATGGAAGCTGCCGACCCGCTCACCGTAGGCCGCAAACTCATCCGCCGGGCGATAACCCAACGAGGCGCTGTTACCGGCGTCGTAGTTGACCTTGATCAGCGGGTGCGGCAAGCGCGCCAGCAAATCACGGAAGTCCTGTGGATTGAGGTCAGTTTCCAAGTGCAGCTCAACGCCGACTTTCTCAGCTGCCGGCAGCACCTGCTGCAAGATGGCCACGACCTGGTCCTGTTCGGCCGGTGTGCTGATTTTGGAAGCATCTACAAACGGCAGCACCACGCGGTTGATGCCCATCTCCGGGCAGATGCTGAGCAGCCATTCAAGCCGCGCCAGCAGTTCCTGGTTCTGCGCGCTGGAGCAGCGCAGCAAAGGCCGGTCCATAAAGTAGTCGGCGCAGATCGACACCACGCTGACGTTGTGCGCGGCCAACAGCGCCTGCAGCTCACTGCGGCCTTCCGGGGTTTCCAGCGGGTTAGCGCCTTCGCCGAACAGGTCGTAAATCCACTCGATGCCACGCAGGCCGATGTCTGCCGCGCGTTCAATCTCCAGGCGCCAGCCGTCACGGGGGAACGACTGGAAACGGCCCTGCTCAGGCGCGCCCAGACGGCCCTGCATGGTGTACAGGCCCGCGTCGGCGTAGTGGCTCAGGTAATCGCTCATATCACTCATCCACCAACGGAATCAGCATATTGGCGCGCAGTTCATCGCGCCCCAAGAAGGGAAAGAGGTCTTCCAGCGGGCTGGATACCATGGCGCCGTTTTGGCCGATTTTCGAGGTGATACGCGGGCCAATGGCTTGCTCCGGGGGCACCATCACTTCGCACAGCACCGGGCCATCCAGCGCCAGTGCTTCATCAATGGCCTCACGCAGATTGCTGCTGCCGTCGATACGGCGCACCGGCAAGCCAAAGGCAGTAGCTAAGGCGGAGATATTCGGCAGGGTCAGACCTGAGGTCGGATCACAGCCGATGATTTGCTTGAAGTAGCCACCTTGGGAGGCGCGAATCGAGGCGTAGCCGTTGTTATTCAGGACGAAATATTTGATCGGCAGCTGTAAGCGGCGCACCACTTCCAACTCCTGAATATTCATCACAAAACCGCCGTCACCATCGATGGAAATGGTGCGCCGGCCGCCACTACCCAAACAGCCGCCAATCGAAGACGGCAGGCCATAGCCCATGGAGCCCAGTCCGCCAGTGGCCACCGCGCGTTGACCACGCTTGAGGCGTACCGACAACCAGAAGGTGTCCAGCGCTGCGCCGGAGCTGCCGGGGATGATCTGATCACCCTCGGCCATGGCCTCTGACAACGCTTCGGTAAACACGTAGGTGTTGACGTATTCGCTGGGCTCACGGTACTCCGGAAGGACTACCGGGTAGGCGTTTTTCCAGCCCTGGCAGCGCTCGCGCCAGGCTTGGCAATTCAGGGTTTGCCCGGCGTTGGCGGCCAGCAGTTGCTGGATAAAGGCGCGGGCATCACAGATAAAACGCTCATCGGGCATATCACCGAGCTTGGCCACTTCGGCGGCGTCGATATCGACCACCACAATTTCCGCCTGACGGGCAAAGTGAGCGCGATTAAAGCCAGTGATGGAGAAGTCCATGCGGCAACCGATGGCCAACACCAGATCAGCGTTCTGCACGCTGAAGTTGGCCCCGCGTTGCGCCACCGTGCCACAGCGGCCAACGTACAGCGGGTGTTCGTGCTCCAACAGGTCAGCGCCGATCCAGGTGGTCAGCGTCGGCATGCCCAAGGTTTCGATCAGCTCACGCATCTCGTTCTCAGCCCCGGACGCATGCACGCCGTTGCCCACCAACAGCACCGGGCGCTGCGCCTTGCGCAGGCGCTCCAGCAAACGGCCAAGCGCTTGCGCTTCGGGTGCCAGCGGCGTGAGATCCGTCTCCGCGACAAAGCCTGGCAACTGCACCGGGTCGATTTCGGTTGCTTGGATATCCAGCGGCACGTCGATCCACACCGGGCCTTTACGGCCAGTGAGCATCAGGTGCAGGGCTTTTTCCAGCTCAAACCGCACTTGCTGCGCATCGGTCAGGCACACCGCGTATTTGCTCAGCGGCGTGACCACGCTGACGATATCCAGCTCTTGGGTGCCCAACTGACGCAGGCCGCTGTCGCCCTTAAGGTCAGCCCGCTTAACTTGCCCGGAGATATACAGCGCCGGGGTCGATTCAAAGTAAGCACCGGCCAAGCCGGTGATGGCGTTGGTCGCCCCCGGCCCGGAGGTGGTCAGGCACACGCCGAACTTGCCCGAGGTCCGTGCATAGCCTTCCGCCGCAATCGCCGCGCCCTGCTCGTGCAGCATGCTCACCGCAGTCAACCGTTCTTGGCGATACAGCGCGTTGTTCAAGTGCATGGCGCCGCCGCCCGGCAGGAAGAACACATGGCCGATGCCCTGGTTGGCGATGAATTCAAAGATGTAATCGGCTACCCGCATGACCATTACGCCCCTTGCTGCAAGTGAGTTGGCAGGCGCTCGGCTGGCACGGCGTAAAGCACCAAGTCCCAGCCTTCGGCCAGGTGCGGACACAGCTCAAAGCGGTAGCCAGGGTAATACTCATGCAGTTGCAGGAGGATGCTCCACAGGTGGTCCTGCTCGTGGTACACGCACACGGCAATGACCGGTCGATGCGTCGCGATCAGCTGCCGGCCACCAGCCAGGCACTGCGGCTCGAAGCCTTCGATGTCGATCTTGAGGAAGGTGGCAGGAGCAATTTGCTTGCTCAGCTCATCCAGAGTGCTGCTCTGCACCTGCTGGGTGCCACGGCCGACTCGGTTGGAGGCGCCGCCGTCGTCTTCGATCAGCACGCTGCCTACGCTGTCACCGACTGCCTGCGGGTGGGCAAACAAGGCGGCACTATGCTCACTGCTGAGCTGCGTCAGGTTGGCTTGCAACTCGGCATAGTTGGCCGGCGAAGGCTCAAAGGAGTGGATTTCTTTAAAGGCGCGGCCAAGGCGCAGGTAATCCGCCACCGAGTCGCCGTTGTAGGCGCCGATGTCATAGACCACCTCATCGGCGCTGGCACTGCTGAAGTGCGCATCGAAGTAAATCTCTTTGCTTGAGGCCGGTGGCAGCAGGTCGTGGTTGAGGTCCAAACGCCACTGCACGTGGTCAACAAACAGCTGCTGCGAGACGGCGTCTTCAATCAAACTGAAGGCCCGGCGCACGGCATCGGCTTGCTGCAGCACCTTCTCCGGCAAGTCCAGGGCATAATGCGGCAGGAAGTGCTGCGGATAGCACCAGGCCAGATGGCCAAACAGCGCGATGCGCTTAAAGCCCAACTCGCGCAGCGGCTGTAGGCGCTGGCTCATGCGGTCTTTGATATGGCCGCTCCAGATGGTGCAGATAATCGCCGGCAACTGGCCTTGTTCACGCTCAGCCAACTGCGCCGGGCTCATCACCGGCACACCGTCGATCTCACTGCCCCAAGCCGCACTGTTGTTGTCGATAAAGGCGCCCGGCACATGGCCCAGCTGTTTAAGCACCTGCAGTGCCTTACGGCCCAAGTGGCTGGCACCGAACAAGGCAAAAGGCTGCTCCAGGCTGCCAATCAGGCTGTCCAGAGTATTGGCTTGGCGCGCACGGGCGCTGTCCAGCGACTCGCTCAGCAGTTGGTCGAGGCGAAGGCTCAAGGTCTGATCTGTCATGGCAGGCGCCCTTACAGAGATTGCAGGAAGTTAAGGGCGGACCAAAAGCCCGCGCCATGGTCTTTGTGGCCTTGCCACACTTCAGGAATAAAGCTGACGTGGGGCTGGGCTTTGATCTTGGCCCAAGTGGCGGGCCAGTCGACGTCACCGGTGCCCATCAGCACGCCTTCGCCGTTGGTGCCCTTGGCGTCGGCCACGTGCAGATGCGCCGAATGCGGCAGCAACAGCGCAAGCGCCTGCTGGAAGTCGAGACCGAAGTGGAAGCAGGTCATCTGCAGGTGCGACAGGTCCAGGCACAAGCGCAGCTTGTGCTCGCGGGCCTGGGCTTCCAGCTCGTCAGGCAACATGAAGATGTTCTGGTGGCGCTGGCCACCGAAGTGCCAAGGGAACGGCGCCATGTTCTGCGGGATCAGCTCAGTGCTGGCGAAGTCGATATGTTCACAGGCCTCGTAGAAGCGTTCATAAAGCGCGGGGCGCATGGACTCGGGAAGCGGCTCGTCAGCCGAGAAGCCGCCAATGTTGGCGACAATCAGACGAGCATCGGCTTTTGGGAAGAACTCGCCGATCTGCAGCGTGGCATCCACCACCCGTTTCAGGTTGTCGATGGAGCGCTGGCGATAGGCCGGATCATCCGAGACCAGATCGAGCAGTTCGCTGTTTTCAAACAGCTCGGGGGCATGAATGACCAGGCGCGAGCATTCGACCGGCGCCAGGAAGGGTTGCGGCTTTAGGCTCAGGTCGCGATATGACAGATGGAACTCGAACAGGTCCGGTGTAATACGGCGGTGATAATCCAGAAAGTCGTGGTAGCGCACTGGTACACCCCAGCGCAGCGGCATCCGGAACTCCAGCCGTGCATCGGCCTGCTGGTCACTCAGGTCACTCGCGAATAGGAAATCACCTTGACCGATGTCACGTTGGGCCGGCTTGCCCAGCAACTCCGGTAGGCGATACGGTGGCAGACCTTGGCCAGGGCTGGCGATACGCAGCATCGATACATCCATGGCGGTACCACGAGGAATGTCGCGTGCGGCAATCACGCTTTTGCCGAGGTTCTCGCGGTTCAGCAGCTCTCCCTGGCTGGCATGACGAGCGGGGCCATACCACGGCAGCGCCAGTTCCAGTTGGCGAATACCGTCCACCAACTGGCGGAACTCCTGAGGCTCCAGGCTGGCTAGGTGGTCCGGCCCCTCCATTGCGCGGTCGAGAGTGATGTGTCGCTCCACAAGCTTGGCACCCAGTGCTACGGCACCCAGCGTGATAGCGATACCACGCTCATGCCCTGAGTAGCCGATCAGCCCATGCAACTCTTGCAGACGACGCAGGTAGCCAAGCTGAATATCCGATTCAGGTGCCGGATAAGCACTGTTGCAATGCAGCAGTGCGAAGGGAATTTCCAAGCTCTTGAGGTGCTCGATTGTCCGAATAATTTCGTGCTCGAACGACATGCCCGAGGAAAGAATTAGCGGCTTGCCCAGCGTGGCAGCCTTGGCAATCAAATAGGGATTGCACAGATCGGCTGACGCAATCTTAATCGCGCCCACGTTGAAATCAGCGAGCACATCGACACTGGGCTCGTCCCACGGTGTGCATAGATAAGTAATACCCTTCTGCGCGCAGTAATCTCGCACCTGACGATGCTCATCAATGGCCAGCTCGACCTTGTCCAGCAGGTCCTGGATATATTCGACGCCCAGATCCTCGGCACGCGAACCGTCCGCCTTGCGCCGATACAGTGCCTCGCGGTTACGTATCTGAAACTTGACGCAATCCGCACCCGCCTCGATGGCCGCGTCTACCAACTTTTTCGCCAGTTCGAGCGAGCCATTATGGTTGTTGCCCACTTCAGCAATGATGAAGGTGCGTTCAGCGCCGATGGTGAAACCATCGATACTCAGTTGATAGCTGCTCATTGAATTTTGGTCCGCCAGGAGGTAACGCCACTGGATTCGAATCGAAAGTTACTGATGGTGCAGCCAAGTGATTGCACGCTACGAGTCAGCGCCTGGCGGTGCTGAGGCTGCACGTAAAACAGGAAAAAGCCACCGCCACCTGCCCCCAGCAGCTTGCCGCCCAAGGCGCCGGCTTCGCAGGCGGTTTCGTAGATGCGGTCAAGCGTGTTATCGCTGACTCCACGCGAGAAGCGCTTCTTCAGCATCCATACCTCGTGGAGTTGCTGACCGAATTTCTGTAATTCACCGCGGATAAGATGGTGATGCATCTGCCGGCACAAGACTACGCTCTCGGTGAGCAATGCCGCCTTGGACTGTTGGGAAGTCATCTCTTCACGCTGCTGAACGTGTAACTTACCTGAGTCATGGGAAATACCGGTATTGCATAACACCAAGCATTCTTCCAGTTCACTGCGAATGGCATCCTCAAGACGAATCGGATGAACCACATTGCGCCCTTGCTCAAACTCGATCAGATTGAAGCCGCCAAATGCCGAGGCGTATTGATCCTGCCAACCACCGGCAATACCGAAACACAGGCGCTCGGCCTGAAAAGCCAGCTCAGCAACTTCATAAATGCTCCAGCGATCCTGGCGCAGCTCATTGAAAGCAGCGATCACGGCGGTCGTCACCGCCGAAGACCCGCCTAGCCCTGAACCGACCGGGAAGTCCGAGCGTATGTAAATATCCACTCCGTTGCGGGGCTTGATTACCGATACGATGGTAGCCAACAGGCTCTTGTGCTCAGTAGCCAACAACTCATTGAGATTTTGGTAGTGCTCTTCGGTGCCTAGGTCTTCGGAGAAGATGCGAATCTTCAAGTCCGTGCGTGGAATGAGCGTTGCATGGGCATAAAGGCCTACGGTGCAACTGAGCACTGCAGCAGGATTATCCACGAAGTAATACGTGAGGTCGGAACCACCACCTCCGAAGCTCATGCGCACAGGAGCCCGTGCGCGTGCCAGCACCGGCGCCTCGGCACTGGCAGCCATCTGCCGGGTGTAAACCTCCACCAGACGGCCCTCGGTATCCAGGCCTGGCAAAGCATTGTGGCCCAAGTCGAAAGCCTTCAGCAGATCCTCACGAGGTGCACCGAAGCGCACTGAGCGGAACTCCTGGTTCATGCAAGTGGTTACTGGCTGGTCCGTCAGGCCGCCCTGCAGCAAATGACGGCGTACGTCTCCATTGGTCACCACGCCCAGCAGGCGCATATCCTCGGCAACTACGAAGGCAATTTGTAATGCGCCTGCCTCGATGCACTTAACAGCATCGAGGATGCTACGGTTTGCACCGATGCTGAGGGTCTGCACAAGTGGGTTCATTGTGTAGCCCCTCCGTAAGAGTTGTTTAGATAGTGCTCGAAGGATTCTGGTGTACCGATATCGATGAAGCGATCGGTGTATTCCAGCACCGCAACGCCCTCCCCAAGTACCAGAGCGGGTAGCAAGTCCTGCTCCATAGAGCAGACGTTCACCTCAGCATTGGCGAAAGCCATGGGCGTGAAGGCATAGACCCCAGCATTGACCAAACCCGGTCCGTGCTGACCTTTCTCACGGAGGGCTACCAGCCGACCTTGAGTATCCGTTTCGAGACTGCCGTACCGGGCACGATCTTCCACACGTACAGCCACCAGAACATCCCCCGCTGCGGTGGCCGCCAACCGGTAAGCCTCGGGGTCAAGGAAGGTATCTGCATTGAGCACCAGGTAGCGATTCTCGGGTGGCGATTCACGAAGGGCATTGAGCAACGCTCCGCCAGTACCCAGAGGCTCTGGCTCTACGACCATGCGCAAGGGCAGACCGCTAGCCCGCGACAAATCTTCCAGTTGGTTTGCCACTTGGTCAGCACGGTAATGTGCGCAGAGCACCGCCTCCGTAATACCGGCTACGACCAACTGCCGCAGCACATGGACCAGAAAAGGCTCTCCGTGTATTGGTACCAGAGCTTTCTGCGAGTCCCCGGTCACACTGCGCAGGCGCGTGCCGAAGCCACCACAGAGCACGTAGGCACGCATCAGCGCAACCTCTGCATATAGGTTTCCAGGCTATGCGCAGCATGCTCCAGATGAGCTTCGCCCAAGCCCGGCCACAGGCCTATCCAGAAGGTATCGCGCATCACCTTGTCAGTGATCTTCAGCTCACCGGATATCCGATACTGCTGGCCCTGCATGTACGGCTGGCGGGTCAGGTTTCCGGCGAACAACAGGCGCGTGCCAACCTGTTGCTCGTCCAGATAGCGCAGCAGCTCGACACGCTCGACACCGCACCCGTCGCGCAGAGTGATCGGGAAGCCGAACCAGGACGGATCGCTACCCGGTGTGGCCTGCGGCAGGATCAGTTGATCAGTGCTGCCGGCCAGACGCTCGCTGAGCCAGTCGAAATTGCGTTTGCGCGCCGCGATGAAGTCATCCAGACGGTCCATCTGCGCCAGGGCGCAGGCGGCTTGCATGTCGGTGATCTTCAGGTTGTAGCCCAGATGCGAGTAGGTGTACTTGTGATCATAGCCTTCCGGCAGGTCGCCCAGCTGCCAGCAGAAGCGTTTGCCGCAGGTGTTGTCTTCGCCTGGTGCGCAGTAGCAGTCACGCCCCCAGTCGCGGAAGGATTCAATGATGCGCTTGAGCAATGGGCTGTCGGTGAATACCGCCCCGCCTTCGCCCATGGTGATGTGGTGCGCAGGGTAAAAACTCAGGGTGCCGATATCACCGAAACCACCGACCTGTCGACCTTCGTAGAGCGAGCCCAGCGCATCACAGCAATCCTCGATCAGCCACAAGCCATGGCGGTCGCAGAGGTCGCGAATGACCTCGAGGTTGAAGGGATTGCCCAGTGTATGGGCAAGCATGATGGCCTTGGTTTTCGGGCTGATGGCCGCCTCCACCAAGGCTGGGTCAATGTTATAAGTACCCAGTTCGACATCGACGAACACCGGGACGGCACCAAACTGCAGGATCGGATTGACCGTGGTCGGAAAACCTGCGGCCACGCCGATCACCTCGTCGCCCTTGCGGATCGCCCGCTCGCCCAGGCGCGGGGAGGTCAGCGCGGAAAATGCCAGCAGGTTGGCGGAAGAGCCCGAATTGGTAGTGAGCACGTAACGTCGGCCTAGATAGCGGGCCATGCGCTTTTCAAAAGCTTCGTTGAAACGCCCGGTGGTCAACCAACCGTCCAGTACGGCATCGGTCATGGCTTTCAATTCGCCGCTGCCGATCACCTTACCGGATGGGGGAACATTGCTTTGGCCAGGAACGAAAGGCCCAGGCGCCATGTGCAAATCGGCATAGCGCCCCACCAGTTCGGAAATTTGCTGGCGCAACTGCTGCGCCGTCTGGTCTGTCATGGAGTATCGCCTTGATATGCCGCGATTTGTGCGCGGCTGAATGCTTGCATGTTTTCGCCGGCGCACCACGCATGGTGCCAGGCAAAAGTCCGCTCAAGAGTTTCCTCAAGACTCCAGCACGGACGCCAACCCAGATGTTGACGCGCCTTGGAGGAATCCAAGGTGAGCAACCCGGCCTCATGTGGCTGGGCATCACTCTCCAGCTGCCATCGTGCCTCGCCGGGCCATAGCCGGGCCAATCGCTCCACTATTTGAGCCACCGAGGCGACGCTCTTGGCGTCCGGGCCAAAGTTCCATGCCGAAGCCAAGGCATCTCCCTGCTCCAGCAGAGCCTGGGCCAGATGCAAGTAACCGTGCAGCGGTTCCAAAACATGCTGCCACGGGCGCACGGCATGTGGATAACGCAGGATCAGGGTCTCACCGGCCTGCCAGGCCCGCAGGATGTCGGGCAGCAGGCGGTCCATGGACCAATCACCGCCCCCTACCACGTTGCCCGCACGGGCAGTAGCCAGGGTGACACCGGCCTCCCGAAGGAAAGAGTCACGCCAAGAAGCGCAGACCAACTCCACACAGGCCTTGCTGCTGCTATAGGGATCATGGCCGCCAAGAGCGTCCTGTTCGCGGTAGGGCCAAACCCACTCACGATTCTCGTAGCACTTGTCACTGGTCACCACCAGCACAGCGCGGACCGAATCACAGCGGCGTATAGCCTCCAGCAGGTTGACCGTGCCCATTACATTGGTTGCATAGGTATCCGCCGGCGTTCGGTAGGACTCGCGTACCAACGGCTGCGCCGCCAAGTGCAAGACGATCTCCGGGCTGAAGCCCTGGAGTACAGTAGCCAGGCGCCGGGCATCACGCATGTCGGCCAGTTCACCGGTCACCACTTCGTGCAGGCGTGCCTCCTCCCACAGCGATGGCTCGCTCGACGCCGGAAGCGCGTAACCCAGAACATTGGCACCCAAGTCGCGCAACCAGAGTGCCAGCCAGCCGCCCTTGAAGCCGGTGTGCCCAGTCAACAAGACACGACGACCGGACCAGAACGCCGGGCTCAGGACCACAGTTTCCACTCCGCCTGGCCATTGTTCCAATGATCTTCCAAGAGGTTACGATCACGCAGAGTGTCCATCGGTTGCCAGAAGCCATGATGAAGATGAGTCATCATCTGTCCATCGTCAGCCAGACGGCGCATGGGTTCCTGCTCCCAGATATTGCCATCGCCGCCGATGTAGTCGAATACGCCCGGCTCCAGCACGAAGAAGCCACCATTGATCCAGCCGCCATCACCCAATGGCTTTTCCTGAAACCCGCGCACACATTGGCCCTCCACGTCCAGCGCCCCAAAGCGCCCCGGTGGCTGTACAGCGGTAACGGTCGCCAGTTTGCGATGGCTGTGATGGAAGTCGATCAACTTGGCAATATCGATATTGGCAACACCATCTCCATACGTCAGACAAAAGGTCTCATCGCCTAGATAATCACGCACACGCTTGAGCCGCCCGCCAGTCGCCGTATTCTCGCCGGTGTCAACGAGCGTCACACGCCATGGCTCAGCATGCCGGTTGTGGATGTGCATGCGGTTCTCTGCCATGTCGAACGTCACATCGGACATGTGCAGGAAATAGTTGGCGAAGTATTCCTTGATGACATAACCCTTGTAGCCCAGGCAGATCACGAAGTCGTTGATGCCGAAGTGAGAGTAAATCTTCATGATGTGCCAGATGATCGGCTTGCCGCCTATTTCGATCATCGGCTTGGGTTTGAGATGGGACTCTTCGCTTATTCGAGTCCCTAAGCCGCCAGCCAGTATTACAGCCTTCATTCATCAACCTCAAAGAACCGGGCCTATTGAATAGCAGAGTAGGCGCCCTCCACGGGCACGTCGTAAATTTGGCTTTCAATAGCCTGGTCGACCTACAAGCAAAATATCGGCCAGAGAAGACAGCAGGAGGACTTAAAGCCACACCAACACCCATAGGTCCTGAGGATAGCGACCTATAACCGAAGCTCAGCCACTACTTTTTTCGCTCTCGTAGTAGCGCACCCAAATCTGAGGCCGGTAGAAGGCAGAAACAAAAAAAGCGACCCGAAGGTCGCTTTCTTGTTTGGCTTCCAAGGTGTTCAGCAGACCTTGATTGAAGCAGATATGGCGCAGCGGACGGGACTCGAACCCGCGACCCCCGGCGTGACAGGCCGGTATTCTAACCGACTGAACTACCGCTGCGCGTCGGCCGGACTTTCGTCCGTATCTCGCAAGAGTTGGTGGCTGATGACGGGATCGAACCGCCGACCCCCTGCGTGTGATGCAGGTGCTCTCCCAGCTGAGCTAATCAGCCGATCGCCTTGCGAGGCGCGCAATTTACGCATAGCCCAACATCAAGTCAACACCGACATTGAATTTTTTGCATCTGGCCGTGGTCAGGTTGCCTTGGTGGATGGATTTTGTGCCGCTGCGGCACCTTTTCGCCGGAAAACAGTCGGTTGCACAGGACTGTTTGGACTTTCGGCGATGTGCATTCAGCCAGTTGCGGCCCCGGCCGCGTATCACCGGAACGCCAGAGTCCGGCAGCAAACCAATAACAGTCACGCCAGACATCACCAATAAACGGGCTTCAAGGAGTATCACGCTTGGCCTCGTCCGCGATGCTGCAGAGATTCCAGCAAAGGCTACCCCTGCTCCTCAGCGCGGTTGTGGTCGCGGCATTCGGCGCTTACCTGGCCATGCAGATCAACGACTGGCTGGCCATCACACGAACACCTGTGGAGACCCGCGACGATGCCGCGGCCGTCGCGGGCGTGGCACCCGATCTACAGCGCATGGAAACCCTGTTCGGCGCTCCGCCCCCGATACAGGCCCCTGTATCGAGCCTGTCCAGTGTCGATTTGACCCTGCATGGCAGTTTCGTGCATGCCGAGCCGGAGCGCTCCATCGCGATCATTCAGCGTGCCGGCGGTGTGCCGGAGCTTTTTCATCCGGGAGATGAGCTCGACAGCGGCCTCAGCTTGCAGACGGTCTATGCCGATCGGGTGGAACTTTTGCGCAACGGCAGTCTGGAAACGCTTTACTTTCCGGTCACACACTCCGCGCCATTGCTGCCCGAAGACCTTTCCAACCTCAACGAGCCCGCACCCAGTCCGCCCACCGAAGGTTCTGAAAATCCCGACAGCGCTCTGCTACAACAAATGGAAGCCTTGCGTCAGCAACTGGAAACTTCCGATGCACCGGTCGATGAAACGACCTCCGAATAACGCCCACGGAAGAAGACTGAACGATGCCGCCACTTTCCTCCCACCCGCTCGCTGCTCTATTCGCTGCCTGCCTGTTGTTGGCACCGCTGCCGCTACTGGCTGCCGAGCCAGGCATCGAGCCGGGTACCGATAGCCAGGAAGGCTGGACGATCAATCTGAGGGATGCCGATATCCGCGCCTTCATTGACCAGATCAGTCAGCTCACCGGGCAGACCTTCATCGTCGATCCACGCGTGAAAGGCCAGGTGAGCGTGGTATCCAATGCCACCCTCTCTCTATCGGAGGTTTACCAGCTGTTCCTGTCGGTGATGGCGACTCATGGGTTCAGCGTGCTGACGCAAGGCGACGTCGCGCGCATCGTGCCCAACGCCGAGGCGAAATCGGAGGCAGGCGGCGGCCCTACCGGCGGCGACCTGCTGGAAACCCGCGTGATCCAGGTACAACACAGCTCCGCGACCGAGCTGATTCCGCTGATTCGGCCATTGATCCCCCAATACGGTCACCTTGCGGCAGTGAGTTCGGCAAACGCGCTGATCATCAGCGATCGCAGCGCCAACATCGCGCGCATCGAAGATCTGGTCCGCCAGTTGGACCGCACCGAGAGTGACGACTTCAGTGTGATCAACCTGCAATACGGCTGGGCGCTGGACATTGCCGAAGTGCTGACCAACACTCTGGCGCGCGGCGAAGCCGGCGATACGGCGGGCACGCGAATCATCGCCGACTCGCGCACCAACCGGCTGATTTTTACCGGCCCGACACAGGCCCGGCAGAAGCTCGCCAGCCTCGCACAGACCCTCGATACGCCGAGTACACGCTCGGCCAACACGCGCGTCATCCGCCTGCGCCACAACGACGCCAAGGCACTGGCGGAAACCCTGGGCGATATCTCCGAGGGCCTGGCCACGCCGGGGGATGGCGAAGTAGCGGCCAGCCGCCCACAGAACATCCTGATCCGCGCCGACGAAAGCCTCAACGCGCTGGTCATGCTCGCCGAGCCGGAACTGATCGGCACCCTGGAATCCATCGTGCGCCAGCTCGACGTCCCCCGAGCGCAGGTAATGGTGGAAGCAGCCATCGTCGAGGTCTCCGGCGACATCACCGACGCGCTCGGCGTGCAGTGGGCGGTGGATGCGCGCGGCAGCACCGGCGGCGCGGGGGGCGTCAACTTCGGCAATACCGGGCTTTCCGTCGGTAGCTTGCTCAATGCCATCAACGAGAATGAAATACCCAGCAACTTGCCCGACGGCGCCATCATTGGCGTGGGCACACGCAGCTTCGGGGCCCTGATTACCGCACTGTCGGCCAACAGCAAGAGCAACCTGCTCTCAACCCCGAGCCTGCTGACACTGGACAACCAGGAAGCGGAAATCCTGGTCGGCCAGAACGTACCCTTCCAGACCGGTGCCTACACCACCGATGCCGCCGGCGCGACCAACCCCTTCACCACCATCGAGCGCGAGGACATCGGCGTCACCTTGCGTGTGGTGCCGCATATCAACGAGGGTGCGACACTGCGCCTGGAAATCGAACAGGAGATATCCTCCATCGCGCCGACCGCCAGCCTGACGGCGCAGGCAGTGGACCTGGTGACCAACAAGCGCTCGATCAAGAGCACCATCCTTGCCGAGGACGGCCAGGTGATAGTGCTGGGCGGGCTGATCCAGGACGACATCACCCGCACCGATTCCAAGGTACCGCTGCTGGGCGATATTCCGTTTCTCGGCGCATTGTTTCGCTCGACCCAGGAAACCCAGGTCAAACGCAACCTGATGGTGTTCCTGCGGCCGACGGTAATCCGTGACCGTGCTGGTATCGCCGCCCTTTCCGGCAAGAAATACAGCGATATACGGGTGATCGAGACCAATGCCGGCAGACCGAGCATTCTCCCCGCCACGCCCGAGCGCCTGTTCGATGGCCAGGGTGTTCCAGCGCCGGCCATCGACCTGCGCCCGAACAATGCACCTCAAAGCCAAGCAGCACCCGCACCGATACCGGACGCCGCCCCCCAGGCAGCACCGGCCCAATCAAGGTCGGGCTGGTCCGTACAGGTCGCCAGCCTTTCAAACCCTGAAAGCGCGCAAGCCCTGCGCGATCAGCTGACCTCGAAAGGCTTCGATGCTTATGTGCGGGTATCGAGAGGACTCAACCGGGTGTTCGTCGGCCCGGTGGCAGAGCGCCAGGAAGCCAATCGATTGCGCGACCGGCTCTCGCAGCAACAGCGGCTGGACGGCTTTGTCGTGCAGTATCAGCCGGCAAATGGTGGATAGCAGCAGCGTTGCTTAAAAGCTGAAAAGCTTCGTGCCGAGGCCGGCACTCCCCACAAAAGACCAAAGCCTCCGCACTTACCTTCATGGGGCTGTAGCCTGGATTAAGGCGTAGGGTGGAAAACCGCGCAGCGTTTTCCACCGATCCGATTGTCGGAAGCCGCGACACAAACGCCTGCAAGTCCAAGCAGGCGCAGCGAAGCCTTGCCATCGACCGAAACCACTAAGGCATTTACACACCCTCGCTGGCGAAGCTTTACGCCTGGATTGCGGGTGGGCGCCTACAGGTCAAACTCATCCTGCGGCGCTTCAGCCCAAGGTGGATAAGGCTTCGCCGTTATCCACCCTACGCCTGTTGATCGCGCCCATGCTTCTGCGTGGGTGCGCAGCATGGAATGCTCCACATTGGAACGACTGCGGCCCGACGGGCTGCGTCGATGGGACGCCAAAGCGCCCCCCGGGCGGTGGTGCCTACGGAGCGCAGGCACCATCATCAGGCGTGCCGAGACGTCAGAGCGCTGCCAAACCTCTTGCCAGGTCGGCTTGCAGATCCGCCACGTCTTCCAGGCCTACCGCCACACGGATCAGGCTATCGCGAATACCCGCATTGGTGCGGTCTTCCGGTGACAGCCGGCCATGAGTGGTCGTGGCGGGATGAGTGATGGTGGTCTTGCTGTCGCCCAGGTTCGCCGTGATGGAAATCAACCGCGTCGCATCGATGAAGCGCCAGGCACCTTCCTTGCCGCCGCTGACTTCGAAGCTGAGCACGGCACCAAAGCCCTTCTGCTGACGCTTGGCCAGTTCATGTTGGGGATGGCTGGCAAGCCCGGTGTAATACACCCGCTCGACACCCGGCTGCTGCTCCAGCCATTCGGCCAGCGCCTGCGCGCTCGCGCAATGGGCCTGCATACGCAGGCGCAGCGTTTCCAGCCCCTTGAGAAAGAGCCAGGCATTGAAGGGGCTCAGCGTCGGGCCACAGGTGCGCAGGAAGCCCACCACTTCCTTCATCTGCTCGGCACGACCAGCAACCACGCCACCCAGACACCTTCCCTGCCCGTCGATGAACTTGGTTGCCGAATGGATCACGATATCCGCACCCAGCGCCAGAGGTTGCTGCAGCACGGGCGTGCAGAAGCAGTTATCCACTACCAGCAGCGCCCCCTTGGCCTTGCACAGCTGCGCCAGTTCGGCGATGTCCACCAGCTCGGCCAGGGGGTTGGAGGGTGACTCGACGAATACCAGCCGGGTATTGGCCTTGAAGGCCGCCTGCCAGGCAGCGGGTTCGGTGAGTGGGACATAGTCGACCTCGACCCCGAAACGCTTCAGGTACTTGTCGAACAGCGACACAGTGGCGCCGAACACGCTGCGCGAAACCAGCACGTGGTCGCCCGCCGAGCACAGGCTCATCACCGTCGCCAGGATCGCCGCCATGCCGGAAGCCGTCGCGACGGCCTGCTCGGCCCCTTCCATCGCGGCGATACGCTCTTCGAAGGCGCGTACCGTGGGGTTGGTGTAGCGCGAATAGACATTGCCCGGCACCTCGCCGGAAAAACGCGCAGCCGCTTCGGCGGCGCTGCGATAGACGTAGCTCGAGGTCAGAAACAGCGCCTCGCCATGCTCGCATTCGGGTGTGCGGTGCTGCCCGGCGCGCACCGCCAGGGTATCGAGCCCGGCGCCTTGCAGATCACTGTCCAGCCGCCCGGCATCCCATTCAGTAGTCATGCTCGTTCACCTTGATCGAGGCGACAGCGCTGCCCCCGCCTCGATGCCGATTAGTTGTTGTGAAGATCGATGATGGCGCTACCCAGGTTGCTATGGGCCTTGCTCTGGTCGTTACGCGCCTGCTCGATCTTGTGCAGGTAGGCCGCGTCGATGTCGCCGGTAACGTATTTGCCATCGAAGACGGCGCAATCGAAGTTCTCGATCTTGATCTTGCCGCCACCCACCGCATCGATCAGGTCGGGCAGATCCTGGTAGACCAGCCAGTCCGCGCCGATCAGTTCGGCGACTTCCTCGGTGCTGCGGTTGTGAGCAATCAGTTCGTGGGCGCTGGGCATGTCGATGCCATAGACGTTGGGATAGCGCACCGCCGGCGCCGCCGAGCAGAAGTACACATTCTTCGCGCCGGCTTCGCGGGCCATCTGGATGATCTGCTTGCAGGTGGTGCCGCGCACGATGGAGTCGTCCACCAGCATCACGTTCTTGCCGCGAAACTCCAGATCGATGGCATTGAGCTTCTGACGGACCGACTTCTTGCGCGCCGCCTGCCCCGGCATGATGAAGGTGCGACCGATGTAGCGGTTCTTCACGAAACCTTCGCGGAACTTGACGCCCAGACGATTCGCCAGCTCCAGCGCCGCGGTGCGGCTGGTATCGGGAATCGGGATCACCACGTCGATATCGTGCTCGGGGCGTTCGCGCAGGATCTTGTCGGCCAGCTTCTCGCCCATGCGCAGGCGTGCCTTGTACACCGAGACGCCATCCATGATGGAGTCGGAACGCGCCAGGTAGACGTGCTCGAAGATGCAGGGCGCGTAGCGCGGCTCGTTCGCGCACTGGCGGGTGAACAGCTTGCCGTCCGCCGTGATGTACACCGCCTCGCCCGGCGCCAGATCGCGAATCAGGGTGAAGCCGAGCACGTCCAGCGACACGCTCTCCGAAGCGATCATGTATTCGACGCCTTCATCGGTGTGGCGCTGGCCGAACACGATGGGACGAATCGCATTGGGGTCACGGAAACCGACGATGCCGTAACCGGTCACCATGGCCACCACGGCGTAACCGCCGACGCAACGGTCGTGCACCTTGGTGACCGCAGCGAAGACATCCTCCTCGGTGGGCTGCAGCTTGCCGCGCACCGCCAGTTCATGGGCGAACACGTTGAGCAGTACTTCCGAGTCGGAGTTGGTGTTCACATGCCGCAGGTCGGACTCGTAGATTTCCTTGGTCAACTGATCGACGTTGGTCAGGTTGCCGTTGTGCGCAAGCGTGATGCCATAGGGCGAGTTGACGTAGAAAGGCTGGGCTTCCGCCGAGCTGGAACTGCCTGCCGTCGGATAGCGCACATGGCCTATTCCCATATTGCCGACCAGTCGCTGCATGTGACGTTGCTGAAACACGTCGCGTACCAGACCGTTGTCCTTGCGCAGAAACAGCTTGCCGCCATGGCTGGTGACGATCCCGGCGGCGTCCTGCCCACGGTGCTGCAGAACCGTAAGCGCGTCATACAGCGCCTGATTGACGTTCGACTTACCGACGATGCCGACAATGCCACACATGCAAGAACCTCTCAGTTATACAGGCGAATCTGGACGCGACCGGCGAGTCGGCGGCACGTCCGCAGTAATAGATCAGGGCGCCTCGAGCGAGCCGGCGACCCATTGGCTTCCAAAACTCAGAATGAGGTTCTTCGACCAGTCGGCCACCAGCAGGAAATGCGGCACCAACGCCGATTCACGCCACCAGAGGTCTTCCTGTACCGGTGCCAGGCTCAGCAAGCCGACCAGCACGACGATCAGCAATCCCCCGCGCGCCGCGCCGAATACCATGCCGAGAAAACGGTCGGTCCCGGAAAGCCCGGTAACACGCACCAACTCGCCAATCAGAAAGTTGACCAACGCACCGACCAGCAATGTCGCCACGAACAAGATGGCACACGCGGCGATGACCTGTGCCGACGGCGTGCTGATGAACTCGGCGAGGTGGTGCGAGAGCGCCCCGCCAAACATCCACGCCACCACACCGGCGATGATCCAGGTGAGCAGCGACAGCGCTTCCTTGACAAAACCTCGCTTCAAACTGATCAGGCTGGAAATGACAATGACGGCGACGATGGCCCAATCGACCCAGGTGAAAGTCACGGGGGTTCCTGCGAAGGAGAAAGGCGGAGAAGTTTAGCAGAGGGCTGGGGCGGGAGTAAGTCGGATGAAGGATTGCGGATCGGTTGGTTTGGCCGCTTGTAATTCTGATGGTTCCCATGCTCCGCGTGGGAACCCCAGCCAGGGCGCTGTGCGCCCAGCGACGCGGAGCACCGCAAGCGGCGCGCCCACGCGGGAGCATGGGCTCGATCATTCACGCGTTCGCCGCAAGGGCTCCTACAAAAGCAGCCTTGTGCAGACTGTCCCATGCGCCTGCGTGGGAACCCGAACCAGAGCGCTCTGCGCTCTGCGACGCGGAGGATCGCAAGCTGCGTGCCCACGCAGGAGCATGGGCGCGATCATTCACGCGTTCGCCGCGAGGGCGCGCCTCCTGCAAAGGCAGCCCTGTGCAGACTGTCGCTTCGTGGGAGGGCCGGCCCCGGCGCGAAGCTCTTGCGTCTTCCGGCAGGTTGCCGTCTGCCTTCGCCGCCAACGACCTTCGAGGCTTCAGCTTTCCTCGGGTTTGAAGCGCACCACGAAGCCTTTCAGCTTCTGCTGACGTTCCAGCACATCGCGCAGGCGGTTGGCCTCGGCCCGCTCGACCAGCGGCCCCACGAATACCCGGTTCATTCCCTCGAATGTCCGCACATAGGCGTTGTAGCCCTGCGAGCGGAGCTTCGCGGTCAGCGCCTCAGCGCTTTCACGATTGGAAAGGCTCGCCAGTTGCACCGACCAACTGACGGGCAGGTTGGCGGCATCCAGACGTTGCTCCGGTTCTGGCTGTTCGGCTGGCGGCGTGGGTGTGGGCTCCGCGACGGCTGGCGGTGCCGTGATGGGCTCCGCCGGCACTTGTGCCGCCGTCTCGGGCCCTTCTTCGATGATTTCGAACTCTTCGGGGAAGGGTTCCGCCGCAGGCTCCGGCACTTCAACCGGCTGTACTTCGACGTCCGGCATCGCCGGGGTTTGTGGCATTGCGGGCGCATCGACCTCGACGCGCCGCGCGTCATCTTCACGATTGAACAGCATGGGCACGAAGATGACCGCCAGCGCGATCAGCACCAGCGCCCCGACCATCCTCTGAATCAACCCTCTATCCATCGCCATGCTCGCTCTCCCCAGCGTATCGGTTCAGCCATTCCAGCGCCTCGGCCACGCAGTAGAAGGATCCGAAGAGCAGGATCTCGTCTCCTTCCTCGGCCTGCGCCAACTGTGCCTCCAGCGCCTGAGCGACGCCCGCATGAATACTGACCGAGGCGCCGCGTCGGAGCAATGCCTCCTGAAGATCGCTGGCCGGCGCCGAACGAGGTGTGGCGAGCGGCGCCACGGCCCAGCCATCGACCCGTGGCAGCAGTACATCAAGAATGCCGTCCAGATCCTTGTCTGCCAGCAGACCGAACACCGCCAGGCGGCGCCCGGTCGGCGGTCGCGCCGCCAGCGACTCGGCAAGATAGCTCGCCGCGTGCGGGTTGTGCCCGACGTCCAGCAAGAGCGGCACATCCTGGCCCTTGCTTCGCAGCGTGCGTCGATCCAATCGTCCCGTCACTCGGGTCTGCAATAGGGCGCCGGCCACACGCTCGGGCTGCCAGTCTGGTTCCAGCAGCACGAACGCCTGAATCGCCAGCGCCGCGTTTTCCACGGGCAGCGATAACAAGGGCAGATCGTGCAGCTCCAGCGGTTCACCGGCAGAACTCACACCGCGCCAGTGCCAGCCCTGGGCGTCGAGGGCCAGATCGAAATCCCGTCCACGCAGATAGAGCAGTGCCGGCAGGCTGGCAGCACAGTCGAGCAATGAAGCCGGCGGATGGAGGTCGCCGCACAGCGCGGGCTTGCCGCTGCGAAAGATTCCAGCTTTCTCGGTCGCTACGCTGTCGCGGCTGTCGCCCAGCCACTCGCTGTGATCGAGGCCAATGTTGGTCACCACGGAAACATCCGCATCGACCAGATTGACCGCATCCAGGCGCCCGCCCAGCCCGACCTCCAGCACCGCGGCGTCCAGGCCGGCCCGCTGGAAGAGCCAGAAAGCCGCAAGCGTCCCCATTTCGAAATAGGTCAGGGATACATCGCCACGAGCCGCCTCGACGGCAGCGAAGGCAGCACAAAGCGCTTCATCGCTGGCTTGCTCACCATCGATTTGCACGCGCTCGTTGTAGCGCAGCAGATGTGGCGAGCTGTACACACCCACCTTCAGCCCCTGCGCGTGCAGCAGGGAAGCGATGAAAGCACAGGTGGAGCCTTTGCCGTTGGTACCCGTGACGGTAACGATGCGCCGCGCCGGGCGCCCGAGACCGAGCCTGACGGCCACCTCCCTCGCACGCTCCAGCCCCATGTCGATGGCAGTCGGGTGCAGCTGTTCGAGGTAGGCGAGCCAGTCGCCCAGGCTCCGATGGGTCATGCGCTCGCCGTTACCAGCGCGGGCTCGACCGGGGAAGGCAGTTGCTGCAGTTGTGCCAGCAGGCGCGCCAGACGTGGACGCAGTTCGGCACGCGGAATGATCAGATCGATCGCACCGTGATCGAGCAGGAATTCACTGCGCTGGAAGCCTTCAGGAAGCTTCTCGCGCACGGTCTGCTCGATCACGCGGGGACCGGCAAAACCGATGAGCGCCTTGGGCTCGGCAACGATCACGTCACCCAGCATCGCCAAACTGGCGGACACCCCACCGTAGACCGGATCGGTCAGAACCGAAATGAACGGCAAGCCTTCTTCGCGCATGCGTGCCAGCACGGCGGAGGTCTTGGCCATCTGCATCAGGGAAATCAGCGCTTCCTGCATACGCGCACCGCCGGAGGCCGAAAAGCAGACCAGCGGGCAGCGCTGTTCCAGTGCAACGTTGGCGGCACGTACGAAACGCTCACCCACGATGGCGCCCATCGACCCGCCCATGAAGGCGAACTCGAAAGCACAGGCCACGACCGGCGCATTCAGAAGGGTGCCGCGCATGGCGATCAGTGCATCCTTCTCGCCCGTCTGCTTCTGCGCGGCGGACAGGCGATCCTTGTACTTCTTGCTGTCGCGGAATTTCAGGCGGTCGACCGGCTCCAGATCGGCGCCGATTTCCTCGCGGCCGTCGGCATCGAGGAAGATGTCGAGACGGGTACGCGCGTCGATACGCATGTGGTGCTGACACTTGGGACATACGTCCAGAGTCTTTTCCAGTTCGGGACGATACAGCACGGCCTCGCATGATGGGCATTTGTGCCACAGTCCTTCGGGTACCGAACTTCTCTGCGTTTCCGAGCGCATGATCGAAGGGATCAGCTTGTCTACCAGCCAGTTGCTCATGCTTTTATTCTCCACAGCTCAGTCCCGGCGAGGCTTCTGCGATAGGCCTCAGGGCAAATCATCGTTGCGGCTGCAAGCCGGAAAGGCCTGCGGTTCCACCGCGTGGGCGAGACGCCAAGCGGCATTTCGCAAAAACTCAGTCGTCTGTCGCGAGCGGCCCAAGCGGGCACTCTCTTCCAGCGATTCGTTACTGGACGGCAAGGATCGCCCGAGGGTCACATGGCCGAGCGCACATGCTCGACGAATTCACGCACCTTGACGGCATCCTTGACTCCCTTGCTCTGCTCCACCCCGCCGCTGATATCCACGGCGAACGGGCGAACCTGCGCAATCGCCTGCTGCACGTTCTGCGCAGTCAACCCGCCGGCGAGAATCACTGGTTTAGGCAATCGGTCCGGGATCAGCGACCAGTCGAACATCTCACCCGTGCCGCCCGGCACACCGGCCACGAAGGTATCCAGCAGGATCGCGCTGGCCCCTGCGTAGCGTGCTGCCTGGGCCTCGATGTCCTCGCCGGCTTTCACCCGCAGGGCCTTGAACCAGGGACGGCCATGCCCCTCACATTCGGCAGGCGTTTCGTCGCCATGGAACTGCAGGATGTCCAGAGGCACCGCATCGAGGATTTCACCGACCTCACAACGGCTGGCATTGACGAACAACCCAACCGTAGTGATGAAAGGTGGGAGCGCAGCAACGATTTGGCGGGCCTGTTGCACAGTCACGGCTCTGGGACTCTTGGCATAGAACACCAGGCCGATCGCATCCGCACCGGCTTCGGCTGCGACTAGTGCATCTTCGATACGGGTAATCCCGCATATCTTGCTACGAACGACCGCCAATTGATTGCCTATCTGCTTGAAAGACCACGGATGGTAACAAAAGCGACACAGCCTGCAAGTGCCTTGCAGGCACGTGAGCACGGTCGCCCCTACCGTCTACCAAATCCGTAGGGTGGATGCCGAAGTCATCCACGCGGGCGGCGCTGAACCTGTCGACGTATTCTTGCCACGCGTGGAAAATCGCTGCGCGCGTTTTCCACCCTACAAACGCTTCGATTGTCCATGCTTATCTTTTGTGGCTGCCAGCTCAACAGGGCTGATCGTTACGGACGTCAACCAGGCCCGAGAGAAAATGCGGCCCAAGGTAGCGCTCGGGCAGTTCGAACTCGGCAGGATAATCCACTTGAATGAGATACAGCCCGTAAGGATGCGCGGTGACACCACCCGTACGCCGCACTCGCGATTCCAGCACTTCCTTCGCCCACTCTACCGGCCGCTCGCCGGCGCCGATGGTCATCAGCACACCGGCGAAGTTTCTAACCATGTGATGCAGGAAGGCATTGGCGCGCACATCGATGACGATGAGTCGTCCATGCTGGAGCAACTGCAAGTGATGAATAGTCTTGATCGGTGACTTGGCCTGGCATTGACGGGCGCGGAACGCACTGAAATCGTGGGTACCCTCGAACGCCTTGGCCGCCTCGCGCATCCGCTCGATGTCGAGTGGCCGATGGTTCCAGGTGACCTCCTCGGCCATATGCGCAGGACGGATCTGGTCGTTGTAGATGACGTAGCGATAACGCCGCGCCATCGCACTGAAACGGGCATCGAAATGCGCCGGCATCTGCTTGGCCCAAGTCACGCTGATATCGCCGGGCAGGTTCATGTTCGCGCCCATTACCCAGGCATGCATGCTGCGCGTTACCGGTGTGTCGAAATGCACCACCTGGCCGCTTGCATGAACCAGCGCATCGGTGCGTCCTGCGCAGCTCAGAACGACCGGAGCACCGCCCGCCACCTTGCTCAGGGCCGTTTCGAGGGATTCCTGGATGGAGGGGACGCCCGCACGCTGGCGTTGAAAGCCGCGATAACGCGACCCCTTGTATTCGACGCCCAGGGCAATTCTGGAAATGCCAACGGCAGCCATCTCGGCTGCCGCTGCAGGTACTGCTTCGATCATAATCAGGCGAGTTTGGCGAGCATCTCGCGCGCCTCTTGTTGCTGAACATCGCTCCCCTCGCTGATGACTTCATCGAGAATGTCGCGCGCCCCTTCGGCATCGCCCATATCGATGTAAGCCCTGGCAAGGTCCAGCTTGGTAGTGGTTTCGTCGGTATCGGAGAGGAAGTCGAAGTCCTCGTCCATTTCATCGAGCGAGTCATCGGCACTGGTCGGCACCGGAGTATCGAGATCGCGCGAAAGCTCATCCAGCTCGGTCTCGACCGCTTCCAGCTGACTGGAGAAACTGTCGGCCTGCGGCTCCGCCACTTCCTCCTCACCCAGCGACAGATCGAACTCGTCGGCCAGAGCGGCTTCCGGCTCGTCCGCTTCGGCAGGAAGGTCGAACTCGAAGCCAGTGTCTTCCAGCGAATCCGCCGATGCAGTTGCTGATTCCTCGTCAAGCTGCAGCCCAGCGCTCGCAGAGGCGGCAGGCTTTTCATCGTCCAGATCCAACGAGAAGTCGGCCAGTTCATCTTCCAGCGACACATCGTTCGAAGGCGCCGGCTCATCCAGCTCGAAAGAAAACGCCTCGGCAGACTGAGACTCTGCAGCGGGCTCGCTCGCCAGGTCATCGAAACTCAAGTCGTCCAGGCTCAGGGAATCGCCAGCAGCAGTAGGCGTCTCGGGCGAATCGAGTTCCAGATCATCCAGACTCAGATCGAATGCTTCTTCGTTCATATCCTGTCCGGGCACTGCCGGGGCAGGCTCGTCGAGCGCCAGGTCATCCAGGCTGAAGCTATCGAAATCATCGCTGGAACTGGTAGCGGCAGCCGCTGCAAAGCCGGCCGCAGCCATCGCTGGATACTTGAGCTTCAGCTGGTCGATGCCAGCCGACGAGCCGCCGATCTCGCGCAGTTCGGCTTCTTCTCGAGCAAAACCTTCGCGATTGCCCAGCTCCGCATAGACTTCCATGAGCTTGAGCCGCAGGTCGCTGCGCTGAGGTTCGTCATTCAAGGCGTTCTGCAGCAACTCGGCGGCCTGATTGAAGCGGCCGTAGGCAATATAGATGTCGGCCTCGGCGAGTGGATCGCTGTTGGTATCGGCAATCGGATCGGCAGCGCGAGGCGTGGCGAGATCATTGCGCACGTCCGCCTTGTCTTCGGCGGGCGCGGTTACCTGGCGATCCACCTCGGCGGTGTACAGGTTGTCCGGCAGACTCTCCGCGAGGAGGCTATCCTGCAGCTCGGCCTCCTTCATGGCATTACGACGAGAAAGCGCCATCAAGCCAATCAGCAACAACAGCAATGCGCTGCCACCGACGACCGCGAGCAGCATCGAGTTACCCATCAGGTCCTTGATGAAGCTATCCGGTTCGCTGGGAGCGGGGGCAACTGGCGGAGCAGGCTTGGCTGCCGGCGCTGCCGACTTTTTTGGCTCAGCTGCCGGCTGGGCTGCAGGTGCAGGTGCAGGTGCAGGCGTAGCGTTCGGTTCAGCAGCCGGTGCAGCAGCGGCGGGTTCCGTTTCTACAGCGGCCTGATCCGCCTCGCCTGTAGCCGGTTCGCCTGCGTCATCACCGGTGGCCGAAGCGCCCGGCTCATCCATACCAGCGGCCGCTGTATCGTCGGTGGCCTCAACACCGTTTGCCAACTGGGCCTGCAGCTTCGCCAGCTGATCATCCTTGAGCTGCATCAGGCGCTGCAGCTTGTCCAGTTGTCCCTGCAGATCACCCAGACGGTCCTGCAGGTCGGCATTTTCACGACGGCTGGAGTCAAGACTTTCCTGGGCAGTGGCGAGCTGGTCGCGCAATGCCTTCTCATCACCGCCCGTGCCGGAATCGCTTCCGTCGGTGGATTTGCCCGCTTCCGGTGCGACCAGACGCAGGCTGTCGCCCGTCTCGCTGCGAGTCGGTGCCGCGCCGGCGGTGCTGCGCTGGGTGGCATCCAGTTGGCGCGCGCCGGCCGTGCCCTGACGCCAACTGGCATTCTGCCGGGACACTTCCTGAATGGCTTCGGACTGCGAGCGACTGGCGATCTGTTCGGCATTGGGCAGGCGCAGCACCTGGCCACTCTTCATCCGGTTGATATTGCCGTCGATGAACGCACTGGAATTGAGGTCCTGGATGGCCAGCATCGTCTGATGAACGGTGCCGCCCTGGCGATTGCGCTCGGCGATTTCCCAGAGCGTATCGTTCGCGGTGGTCTTGTATTCGCCACCCTGCGCGGACGCTGGCACCGACGCAGGCGCAGCCGGCCGGCTGGCGGGAGCGCTCGTTGCTGCTTTCGGGGTAGCCGCAGGGCGCGGCGCAGGCACGGCGACCGGCAGTTGCGGGGCTACGGCGGCTGCGGTTTCCGGCGAGTAAAGCGGCGGATCCAGCAACAGGGTGTATTCGCGGAGCAAGCGCCCGCTCGGCCAGATGACTTCCACGAGGAAATTCAGATAGGGTTCACGCACCGGTTTGCTGGACGAGACCTGGATGACACTTTTGCCATCAGGACGCAGAACCGGGGTGAACTTCAGATCGGTCAGGAAATACTGCCGGTCGACTCCTGCACGATTGAAGTCCTCGGCAGAAGCCAGTACCGGGACCACCTCGCCAGGGGCCAGCGACTTCGCATCCAGCAGTTCGATTTCGGCTACCAGCGGCTGATTCAGCGCCGACTTCAGCGTGACCTCTCCCAGTCCGAGCGCAAAAGCCGCTTCGGAAGTCAGCGCGGAAGCAGCCGCGATTGCCAGCACCAGATTGCGAACCCGAACCATTATGTAATCCCTTGTTTTGCTTTCTCGGACTTTCGAGAGGGTCTTGAAGTCACTGCCTGCGCCACCTCTCGGCGGCCCCCTGCCAGCGATAAGCCTGAACAGTGTTGGCTAGTCTGGTGCCTCGGAAGTTGACTGCATGATTCTGGCGATGCTTTTGCCGCCAATTCTCACGCGAACATCCGAGGCGCCACACTAGAATAGTTCTTCGAATTTCCGGTAAGTATCTTTTACAGATAGTGTTTTATCAACAACCCACCGGACCGCAGGCCTTGACTGCTGCGCCTTTTGGCACGTTATCAGACACAATCCACAAATTGACCGCACAGGCATGCTATCGGTCGAAAGGCCGCCAACCCACATACTGGCTCTTGGCCACTTAATGAACGAGCGTGCCATCGACGACGCCTCATTTCGTGAATCTTTTCCAGTGAGAAGCACTATGTCGATGAGCACCTTTGCCGCCAGCCGATGAAAACGAAAAAGCGCCGCGGCATGACCGGCGGCGCTTTTTTCGTTCATTCTGAAACTCAACGTTCCAGAAGAATCCGCAGCATTCGACGCAAGGGCTCGGCGGCACCCCAAAGCAGCTGATCGCCTACGGTGAAGGCACCCAGATAATGGGATCCCATGTTCAGCTTGCGCAGGCGGCCAACGGGTACATTGAGCGTACCGGTTACCGAGGTCGGGCTGAGCTCCTGCATGCTGGCGTCACGATGGTTGGCCACCAGCTTCACCCAGGGGTTGTGCTGGCTGATGATTCCCTCGATGTCGGAAATCGGCACATCCTTGTTCAGCTTGATGGTCAGCGCCTGGCTGTGGCAACGCATGGCGCCGACGCGCACGCAGATACCGTCGACCGGAATCGGGTTCTTGAAGCGGCCCAGGATCTTGTTGGTTTCGGCCTGCGCCTTCCATTCCTCGCGGCTCTGGCCGTTGGGCAGTTCCTTGTCGATGTAGGGAATCAGGCTGCCGGCCAGCGGCACGCCGAAGTTGTCCACCGGGAAGGTCTCGGAACGCTGACACTCGGCAACCTTGCGGTCGATCTCGAGGATGGCGCTGGCCGGGTCGGCCAGTTCCTCGGCAACGGCATTATGAATGGTGCCCATCTGCTTGATCAGCTCGCGCATGTTCTGCGCACCGGCACCGGATGCCGCCTGGTAGGTCATCGCGCTCATCCACTCCACCAGCCCGGCTTCGAACAGGCCACCGAGGCCCATCAACATCAGGCTGACGGTGCAGTTGCCGCCGATGAAATTGCGGGTCCCGGCCGCCAACTGATGATCGATCACCTTGCGGTTGACCGGATCGAGCACGATGACGGCATCATCTTCCATGCGCAGCGCAGAGGCGGCATCGATCCAGTAACCGTTCCAGCCGGCTTCGCGCAGTTTGGGGAACACTTCGTTGGTGTAGTCGCCCCCCTGACAGGTCAGGATCACGTCGAGGCCTTTCAGCTCGTCGATGCTGTAGGCGTCCTTCAGCGGCGCGATATCCTTGCCGATGGAAGGTCCCTGACCGCCTACGTTGGAAGTGGTAAAGAAGACTGGCTCGATCAGGTCGAAATCCCGCTCCTCCAGCATCCGCTGCATGAGCACGGAACCCACCATACCGCGCCAACCGATCAGACCTACACGTTTCATCGCAACTACACCTATATATAAAGTGGCCCGCCGCTCTGAAGGCGGGCCAAGAGATTACAACTTCGCGAGCGCCGCGACTACTGCATCGCCCATCGCCTGGGTACCGACTTTGTTACAACCTTCGGACCAGATGTCACCGGTACGCAGGCCCTGGTCGAGCACGTCGCTGACCGCGCGCTCGATGGCATCGGCTGCGGCCACCTGGTTGAAGCTGTAACGCAGCATCATCGACACGGAAAGGATGGTCGCCAGCGGGTTGGCGATACCCTGACCGGCGATGTCCGGTGCCGAGCCATGGCACGGCTCGTACATGCCCTTGTTGCTGGAATCGAGCGAAGCGGACGGCAGCATGCCGATGGAACCGGTGAGCATCGACGCTTCGTCCGACAGGATGTCGCCGAACATGTTGTCGGTGACGATCACGTCGAACTGCTTGGGCGCACGGACCAGCTGCATCGCGGCGTTGTCGACGTACATGTGGCTGAGCTCGACGTCCGGATAGTCCTTGCCGACCTCCTCCACCACGGCGCGCCACAACTGGCTGGATGCCAGCACGTTGGCCTTGTCCACCGAGCAGAGCTTCTTGCCACGCACGCGAGCCATGTCGAAGCCGACCTTGGCGATGCGGCGAATCTCGCTTTCGCTGTAGGGCAGCGTGTCGAACGCCATGCGCTCGCCATTCTCCAGTACCTTGCTCTCGCGCGGCTGGCCGAAATAGATGCCGCCGGTCAGTTCACGCACGATCAGGATATCCAGCCCCGCCACCACTTCCGGCTTGAGGCTGGAGGCCCCGGCCAGTTGCGGATACAGCAGCGCCGGACGCAGGTTGCCGAACAGGCCCAGCTGCGAACGGATCTTCAGCAGGCCACGCTCGGGACGGATGGCCGGGTCGATCTTGTCCCACTTCGGGCCACCTACCGCGCCAAGCAGAATCGCATCGGCCTTGCGCGCGCGCTCCAGAGTCTCGTCGGCCAGCGGTACGCCGTACTTGTCGACGGCCGCTCCGCCCAGCTCGTCATAACTCAGTTCGAAACCGAGCTGGAACTTGTCGTTGGCCAGCTGCAATACCTTGACCGCCTCGGCGACGATTTCCGGACCGATACCATCGCCGGGGAGAATCAGAATCTGTTTGCTCATCACGTCTCTCTATCTCGGTAGGGTGGATAACGGCCGCAGGCCTTATCCACCGGAAACAGTGGCGGAAAACGCTACGCGGTTTTCCGCCCTACATCACTTGATCGCGCCGAACAGCCAGGGGTTGTTCTGCTGGTGCTTGCTCTCGAAGGCGCGGATCGCCTCGGCATCCTGCAGAGTCAGGCCGATATCGTCCAGGCCGTTGAGCAGGCAGTGCTTACGGAAGGCATCGACTTCGAAGGTGTACTGCTTGCCGTCCGGACGGGTAACGGTCTGCGAAGCCAGATCAACGGTCAGTTGGTAACCCTCGGTGGCTTCGGCCTGCTGGAACAGCTCGTCGACCTCATCCTCTTTCAGTACGATCGGCAGCAGGCCGTTCTTGAAGCTGTTGTTGTAGAAGATGTCGGCAAAGCTCGGCGCGATGATGGTGCGGAAGCCATACTCGTCCAGCGCCCAAGGCGCATGTTCGCGAGAAGAGCCACAGCCAAAGTTCTCACGCGCCAGCAACACGCTGGCGCCCTGGTAGCGCGGGAAGTTCAGCACGAAGTCCTGGTTCACCGGGCGCTGCAAACAATCCTGGTTGGGTTGGCCAACATCCAGGTAGCGCCATTCATCGAACAGATTCGGTCCGAAGCCGGTGCGCTTGATGGACTTCAGAAACTGCTTGGGGATGATCTGGTCGGTATCGACGTTGGCGCGGTCCAGCGGGCAGACCAGGCCGGTGTGTTGGGTAAAGGCTTTCATCGGTATCTCCTCAGACCTGGATCAATTCGCGAACGTCGACGAAGCGACCGGTCACCGCAGCCGCAGCCGCCATGGCCGGGCTGACGAGATGGGTACGCCCACCGGCCCCCTGACGGCCTTCGAAGTTGCGGTTGGAGGTGGACGCGCAATGCTCGCCGCTGCCCAGCTTGTCCGGGTTCATGGCCAGGCACATGGAACAACCCGGCTCGCGCCATTCGAAACCGGCCTCGATGAATATCTTGTCGAGCCCTTCTTTCTCCGCCTGTTGCTTGACCAGGCCTGACCCCGGAACCACCAGCGCCTGCTTGACGGTCGCGGCGACCTTGCGGCCCTTGGCCACTTCCGCGGCGGCACGCAGGTCCTCGATGCGCGAGTTGGTGCAGGAGCCGATGAAGACGCGATCGAGCTCAATCTCGGTGATCGGCTGGTTGGCGCGCAGTCCCATGTACTTCAGCGCGCGGGCAATGGAGTCGCGCTTGACCGGATCGGCTTCGACGGCCGGGTCCGGTACAGTCTGGTCTACAGCCAGGACCATTTCCGGCGAAGTGCCCCAGCTCACCTGCGGCTTGATGTCCTCGGCCTTCAATTCGACGACGGTGTCGAACACCGCATCCTCGTCGGAAACAAGATCCTTCCAGGCTTCGACCGCACGCTCCCAGTCCGCACCCTTGGGTGCATAGGGACGACCTTCGACATAGGCGACAGTCTTCTCGTCGCAAGCCACCATGCCCACGCGGGCACCGGCCTCGATGGACATGTTGCAGATGGTCATGCGGCCTTCCATGGACAGGTCGCGAATCGCGCTGCCGGCGAACTCCAGTGCATGGCCATTGCCGCCGGCGGTGCCGATCTTGCCGATCACCGCGAGCACGATGTCCTTGGCAGTGACGCCGAACGGCAGTTTGCCCTCGACGCGCACCTGCATGTTCTTCATCTTCTTGGCCACCAGGCACTGGGTAGCGAGCACATGCTCGACCTCGGACGTGCCGATGCCGTGGGCCAGCGCGCCGAAAGCGCCATGGGTGGAGGTGTGCGAGTCGCCGCAGACCACGGTCATGCCCGGCAGAGTCGCGCCCTGCTCCGGGCCGATGACGTGGACGATACCCTGACGCACGTCGTTCATCTTGAATTCGAGGATGCCGAAATCGTCGCAGTTCTCGTCGAGGGTCTGCACCTGGATGCGCGAGACCTCGTCGGCGATGGCTTCCAGACCGCCCTGACGTTCGCCCTTGGTGGTCGGCACGTTGTGGTCCGGAGTGGCGATGTTGGCGTCGATGCGCCAAGGCTTGCGATTGGCCAGGCGCAGCCCTTCGAAGGCCTGCGGCGACGTCACCTCATGAAGAATGTGACGGTCGATGTAGATCAGCGACGAGCCATCGTCGCGTCGCTTGACCTCATGCATTTCCCAGAGCTTGTCGTACAGCGTTTTGCCGGCCATCGGACGTTCCTCATCAGTTTTATGCGGGCAATAGCCCTTTCGCTTATGGGGTTGATGCTATGGGGTTGCGTCGAATTACTCAAATTCATATTTTTTATCCAACGCATTCCTTCAAGGAATTCGAACTAAACTGGAAGCAGGTCAAGAAAAACCTGGCCGCAACGTCACTCGTCTTCCCATTGCAGCGCCCTTTCGTCAGCTTATTAAGAGGAAATCATGGACCTGGCCGGCCTCAACGCTTTCATCGCCATCGCCGAAACCGGGAGTTTCTCGCTCGCCGCCGAGCGTCTGCATCTGACTCAACCCGCCGTGAGCAAGCGCCTCGCTGCCCTGGAAGCACAGCTCGATGTGCGCCTGTTCGATCGTCTGGGGCGTGAGATCGGGCTGACCGAAGCCGGCCGCGCGCTGCTGCCGCGGGCCTACCAGATTCTCAGCGTGCTGGACGATACCCGCCGCGCCTTGAGCAATCTCAACGGCGACATCGGCGGCCGCCTGAGCCTGGCCACCAGTCATCACATCGGCCTGCATCGATTGCCGTCGTTGCTGCGCACCTTCACCCGCGCCCATCCGCAGGTTTCGCTGGACATTCGTTTTCTCGACTCGGAAGTCGCCTATGAGGAAGTGCTGCACGGCCGTGCCGAGCTGGCGGTCATCACCCTGGCGCCACGAACCGCGCCGCCGGTTCGCGCCAGCACGGTATGGGATGACCCGCTGGATTTCGTCGTCGCGCCCGAGCACCCACTGGCCCAGATGCCCGACGTCACCCTGGCCGACGTAGCCGGCCACCCGGCGGTCTTTCCGGGCGGCAACACCTTCACCCACCATATCGCGCAGCAACTGTTCGACCGTGCGGGCCTGAGGCCGAACATCGCCATGAGCACCAACTACATGGAAACGATCAAGATGATGGTGTCCATCGGCATCGCCTGGAGCGTGCTGCCGCGCACCATGCTCGATGAGCAGGTGGTGCGCCTGCCGTTGCCGGGCGTACAACTGGCACGGCAGCTGGGCTATATCTTTCATACCGAGCGCACGCTGTCCAACGCGGCCATGGCCTTCATGGCGTTGCTGGACAGCGAGCGAGATACTTGCATATCGCCATCATCTGAAGATAACGTCGATACACAACAAGAATAAGCGTGCCGTATGAACATCCGCTTCCAGTGCTTGAGATACGCCGATTCAGTACTTATGGGGGATGTCGCTCTTGTCACTCGATAAAGTCTCATCCCACCCCAGCGTCAAGGTGCCCGGAACGAACGAGGCCCTGCCGGATGCCGCACGCCTCATGGCGGTGCTCGACGGCTCCGGCCTGGGCGTCTGGTCCTGGGACCTGGCCGAGACCGAGCAATGGTCGACAGGCGTAGCGAAGCTGTTCGGCTTCTTTGTAGAGCAGATTCCCGCCGGCACCCGCTACCTGCAACTGGTCGTCGAGGAGGATCGTGCCTCGGTCGAGGCCCGGTTCCGCTCGGTTATAGCCGGCGAGACCGCCAACTTCACGATACGACACAGGGCCCTTTGGCCAGACTCGAGCCTCCACTGGCTCGAACTGATCGGCCAACGCCAGATCGATGCGTGCGGACAGACGATCCTGGTTGGCCTGGTGCGCGACATCAGCGCCGAGCATCTCCAGGCGCAGGAGCTGGAGGACAGCCAGGAACGCCTCGGCCTGGCGCTGAACTCGGTGGAACTGGGAACCTGGGACTGGCATATCCCCAGCGACACCCTGTACGCCTCGGCACGCGCCGCTGAATTGCAGGGCATCACCGAAGGCTCTTTCCACGGCCCGTTCCAGGAGTTCTTCTCCTGCATCCTGCCCGAAGACCGCAGCAGGATGCGCCAGGCCTATCGCGAACTCGTGGAAGGCCAGCGACGCGATTACCAGGTCACCTATCAGGCACGGCTGCAGGACGGTACGGTACGTCATCTGGAAAGCACCGCCCGGCTCTATCGCGACGAACGAGGCGCACCCTTGCGCATGGCCGGGATCATCATGGACATCACCGAGCGGGTGCTTCGCGAGCAGCACCTGGCCGCCTCGGAGGCCAAGTTCGCCACGCTCTTCCAGGGCAGCCCCGATCCGATAAGCCTGTCGCGCATCCGCGACGGCGCCTTTCTGGAGATCAACCCCAGCTTCACCAAGACCTTCGGATGGCCTCCAAGCGAGATCGTCGGACGCACCGCGCCGGAAATCGGCTTCTGGCAGCACGATGCGCAGCGACAGGTGCTCTATCAGCAGCTGAGGCGAGAACAGCATCTGGACAGCGTCGAAGCCCAGTTCCGCACCCGCGACGGCGTGCCGATCACCTGTATGGTGTCCAGCCGTTTCATTCGTATCGATCGGCAACTCTGCATCATCACCACCTTCCGCGACATCACCCTGCGGCAGCAGGCCGAGGCGGCGCTGCGAGCCAGCGAGGCCAAGTTCGCCAAGGCGTTTCATGCCAGCCCGGACGCCATCACCATCAGCGAGCGCAGCACCGGGCGCTTCATCGAAGTCAACGCGGGTTTCTACCGCCTTACCGGCTATCACCCCGAGGAGGTAATCGGTCGCACCGCGACGGAGCTTGCGGTATGGCCCGGCGACCAGCGCCAGCAGATTCTCGATCTGCTGGCGCGCGACGGTCGCGTTTCCAACTGGGAGATGCTCGGCCAGGACCGCCACGGACGGCCGAAGCATATCGAGGTCTCGGTGGAGCCGATCGAGCTCAACGGCATCCAATGCATGTTGCTGTCGGCCCGGGACATCAGCATGCTGAAGGCCGCGCATGCCCAGATCCAGCATCTGGCCTATCACGACCCCCTGACCAACCTGCCCAACCGCGCCCTGCTCATGGAGCGCCTGGTGCAACAGATCGCTCTGCACAAGCGCCAAAATCTGCGCGGTGCCTTGCTGTTTCTCGACCTCGATCACTTCAAGCACATCAACGACTCGCTCGGCCACCCGGTCGGCGACAGCGTGTTGAAGATGGTGACCAGGCGCCTCGAAGCCAGTACCCGCCGGGAAGATACCGTCGCCCGCCTCGGTGGCGACGAATTCGTGATATTGCTGACCGGGCTGAGCGGCAAGCGCTCGCAAGTCACTCGCCATGTACGGGACGTGGCCGAGAAGCTGCGCAAGCTGCTGGCAGAGCCGATGACTTTCGAAGGCAATCAGCTGCAGGTGACGCCGAGCATAGGCATCGCATTGATACCCGACCACGGCGACACGCCCGCCGATCTGCTCAAACGCGCCGATATCGCGCTCTATCGAGCCAAGGATTCAGGCCGCAACGCCACCCAGCTTTTCCGTAGCACCATGCAGGAGGCCGCCAGCATTCGCCTGCAACTGGAGAGCGAACTGCGCCTGGCACTGACGCATGGCGAATTCGAACTCTTTCTGCAACCGCAGATCGACTCCGCTTCGGGGATGATCATCGGAGCCGAGGCGCTGCTGCGCTGGCGGCATCCCGAGCGAGGCCTGCGTTCGCCGGCCGACTTCATCGAGGTGCTGGAAGAAAGCGGGCTGATCATCGATGTGGGCGACTGGGTGATAGGCCAGGCCTGCCGCATGGCGGCTTCGCTGCTGGCGGCCGGCCTGGTGCGGACCGACCGGTTCAGCCTGTGCATCAACATCAGCCCCCGTCAGTTCCACCAGAGCGAATTCGTCGAACGCATCCTCGCGGCGCTCGAGCAGACGGGCCTGCCGGCGCAGATGATCAAGCTGGAAATCACCGAGGGCATGGTCATCCAGAACCTGGACGACACCATCGCCAAGATGCATCGGCTGCGCAGGCATGGCGTGAGCTTCGCCATGGATGATTTCGGCACCGGCTACTCATCGCTCACCTACCTCAAGCGACTGCCGGTTGACCTGCTCAAGATCGACCAGTCCTTCGTGCGCGATGCGCTGGACAATGGCAATGACGCCGAGATCATCCGTGCCATCGTAGCCATGGCCCGGAGCCTGGGATTGCAGGTCATCGCCGAAGGAGTGGAACAACAGGGGCAACTGGAGCTACTGCAATTGCAGGGCTGCCAGCTTTACCAGGGTTACCTGTTCAGCCATCCATTGCCGTTCACCGAATTCGGCGAGCTGCTGCGCAAGCAGCCGGACCGGCCCCGGAAATGAAAAAGGGCGTCTCGCGACGCCCTCATGCAGCTTAACCCTCGAGCGCTGGTCGCTCTGCGGCAGCACCGATCGGAATACGCTTGGGCTTGGCCTCTTCGGGCACGATGCGTTCGAGATCGATGCTCAGCAGGCCGTTGTTGAGCGCTGCGCCCTTGACCTCGATGTGATCGGCCAGGCGGAACGACAGCTTGAAGGCGCGCTGGGCGATGCCCTGGTGCAGATAGGTGACGTTCTCACCGCTCTCGCGTTTGCCGCCACTGATGGTCAGCACGCCGCGCTCGACCTGCAGTTCCAGATCGGATTCCTGGAAACCCGCAGCTGCTACGATGATGCGGTACTGATCATCACCATGCTTTTCAACGTTGTAGGGTGGAAACGAGCTGTTCGCATCGTTGCGCAGGGCAGACTCGAACAGATCGTTGAAACGATCGAAGCCAATGGATTGGCGAAACAGTGGAGCCATCGAAAAACTGGTCATCTTGCTATCTCCTGATATTCAGCGAGTGGTTGCTGCAGGGCCCGAATTCGGCACCCTGCACGACCCTAGATAAGAACTGTTCGGCTCATTTCAAGACCGTTCGTCGGAGCTTTCCCATGTCCAGAGTCATGTTGATCACAGGCGCCAGCCGCGGGATTGGCGCCGCTACCGCCAGGCTCGCAGCGGCCGAGGGTTACGCGCTGTGCCTGAACTTCCATCACCGCGCGGATGCTGCGCAGCAATTGCTCGAGGAGCTGAAAAGCACCGGCACGCAGGCCATCGCGGTGGCTGCCGACGTGGCGGACGAGACTCAGGTCGCCAGGCTGTTCGCGACCATCGACGAGCAGTTCGGCAGGCTCGATGTGCTGGTCAACAACGCCGGCATGCTGGAGCGCCAGATGCGCCTGGATGAAATGGACGCCGCGCGGCTGATGCGCGTGTTCGCGGTCAACGTGACCGGCAGCTTTCTCTGCGCTCGGGAGGCAGTGAAGCGCATGTCCACCCGTTATGGTGGCAAGGGCGGCTCCATCGTCAATGTTTCCTCGATCGCGGCGAAACTCGGCGCGCCCAACGAATACATCGACTACGCCGCCGCCAAGGGCGCGATCGACAGCATGACGCTCGGCCTGGCCAAGGAAGTTGCCGCCGAAGGCATTCGGGTCAATGCCGTGCGACCAGGCGTGATCCGCACCGAGATCCACGCCAGCGGCGGCGAGCCGGGACGCGTCGAACGAGTCAAGGCCAGCGTACCCATGGGCCGCGGCGGCGAAGCTGAGGAAGTGGCCGAAGCCATCCTGTGGCTGGCCGGCGAGAAGGCCAGCTACACCAGCGGCGCGCTGCTGGATGTCAGCGGCGGACGTTAGGTCGGCGCCTCTTTCAGGCCACTGCGGTAGGGCCGAATTCATTCGGCCAAGGGGGAAGGCCGAACAAGTTCGGCCCTACAGCGGGCCTGGCCGTACGCTCCGGCCTTCGACACCCAACAGTCGATCGATTCGCTCGCAATCGTTCTCTCGCCGCAACTGGGCGAAGAGCGCAACGGCTTGCGGATAACTGCGGGTCAGCATGGACAACCATTGCTTGAGGCGGCCCGGGGCGTAGCGTGGTGAAATCTTGCGCCGCGCCTGCAGCCAGAAGTCGGCAAGCAGCGGCTGCAGTTCCTCCCAGCTCATCGGTTGGACCGCTGCGCCCCGCTTCGCTGCCTGGATCTGCCGCGCCAGATCCGGGCGGCAAACCAGACCGCGCCCCAGCATGATGTCCTCGACGCCACTCACCTCGCGACAGCGGCGCCAATCGTCCAGCGACCAGATATCGCCGTTGGCGAATACCGGCACGCTCACCGCGTCCTGCACCTTCGCCACCCATTCCCAGTGAGCCGGCGGCTTGTAGCCCTCGACCTTGGTGCGCGCATGGACCACCAGTTGCGCCGCCCCGCCGTCGACCAGCGCCCGTGCACAGTCCAGCGCACCGTCGGTGCTGTCGAAACCGAGACGCATCTTCGCGGTAACCGGAATATCCGCAGGCACCGCAGCGCGTACCTCGTGCAGGATGCTGTACAGCAGCTCGGGTTCGTTGAGCAGCACGGCGCCGCCCCGGGACTTGTTCACCGTCTTGGCCGGACAGCCGAAGTTGAGGTCGATCACCGGCGCGCCAAGTGTGCAGGCGAAGGCCGCATTATCCGCCAGGCAGACCGGATCGGACCCCAGCAATTGCACCCGCAGGGGCGTGCCCGAGCGGGTCCGGGCACCGCTGTCCAGCTCCGGAGCCAGTTTGCGAAAACTGGCCTGCGGCAACAGACGATCCGACACCCGAATGAACTCGGTCACGCACCAGTCGATGCCACCAACGCGCGTCAGTACATCACGAAGAATTTCGTCGACCAGCCCTTCCATGGGTGCCAAGGCAATCTGCATGCGCCGCTGAATCCCGCCAATACAAAAGGGAAGGCATTGTACGGCCCGCGTTGCGCTTTACCAGACCAGCATCACTCGATGGAGTCGGTTCCAGTGGTCGCACCCATGCCGCCCGTTGTGCCGGTTGCGCCCGTGCCCATGGTGCCCAGGCCTTCCTTGTCGCCATGGGCATCCTTTTTCTCATGCTCGCGGTGCTCTTCCTTCTGCCGATGATCATGCTGTGAGCCCGCTTTCTCACCGGTGGCTTCAGACGAGGTCTGATGATCGACACGTCGCTCGTCATGCTCGGTTCCCGCCACCGCCACCGTAGTCATCAGCATCCCGGTAAAAACAAAACTGATCATCTTTTTCATGAGTTCCTCCACTGTTGGGTCGGTCAACGCCGCTCGGTACACAACGCTTCTATCTGCCGCGACCCGGCCTACGCGGCTCGGCCTACGCGGCCCGGCCTGTCTGTCGCAATTTCAATCCCGCTTATCGCCCAGCGTGGGTCGGCGTTTATGTTCCATATCCGTCTCGTTGCCGCCGTGGCGCAATTCAGCCTCCGAGGAATCGGCGGGTTCGTATTTCCGCCTGGGCAGCTCGGTACGCTGCTCGGCCTCCCCGGTGGGATAGTCGATGCCCTCTCCCATTCCCATCGAGCCATTGCCGGCCGCCCGATCGACCGGGCCGGAATTCTGCACGATGGCGGTCTCCGGATTTACCTCGCCCTGCGCCACCGCGCCCATCGCCAGCAACGCCGTCACGCAGCCAGCCAAGCACTTCAGATAGCACTGCATAGCACACCTCCACGATTCATTCGGTTAGGCAGCTCGCCAGCCCGTGAGTGCAACGGCAGGAGGGATCGGGTGACCGATGGCAGGGTGGAACTGCATCACGCCAGGCAGGTCAATTTCTTCGAGGGCAACGCTGCTGCTGCCGTGCGAGAAAGGAATCCAATCATGATTACGCCTGCTGTGACTGTCGTTCTGATAATCCTCGGCTGGGGCGCTGCGACCGCAGCCATGCTGTGGGGCTTGCGGCGGGTACTGCGCCATCACCACCGCCATGAGCCGAACGCACCGATCCCTCGCTTCCGCTCCTAAACATTTGACGGATCGATGTTTTTTGAACAGAAGCCGTGACAACAGGACAGAAAGCTGTAGAATGCCGCTCCACAGACGCGGGATGGAGCAGTCTGGTAGCTCGTCGGGCTCATAACCCGAAGGTCGTCGGTTCAAATCCGGCTCCCGCAACCACTTTCGAAAAGGCCACTCTCAGGAGTGGCCTTTTTCGTTTGTAGTGCAAAACGGCAACGAACCCTAACCAACTGAATTCCCAACACTTTCGGTTGACAACCCAGCGCCAGGCTGTAGAATGCCGCCCCACAGACGCGGGATGGAGCAGTCTGGTAGCTCGTCGGGCTCATAACCCGAAGGTCGTCGGTTCAAATCCGGCTCCCGCAACCACTTTCGAAAAGGCCACTCTCAGGAGTGGCCTTTTTCGTTTGTAGTGCAAAACGGCAACGAACCCTAACCAACTGAATTCCCAACACTTTCGGTTGACAACCCAGCGCCAGGCTGTAGAATGCCGCCCCACAGACGCGGGATGGAGCAGTCTGGTAGCTCGTCGGGCTCATAACCCGAAGGTCGTCGGTTCAAATCCGGCTCCCGCAACCACTTTCGAAAAGGCCACTCTCAGGAGTGGCCTTTTTCGTTTGTAGTGCAAAACGGCAACGAACCCTAACCAACTGAATTCCCAACACTTTCGGTTGACAACCCAGCGCCAGGCTGTAGAATGCCGCCCCACAGACGCGGGATGGAGCAGTCTGGTAGCTCGTCGGGCTCATAACCCGAAGGTCGTCGGTTCAAATCCGGCTCCCGCAACCACTTTCGAAAAGGCCACTCTCAGGAGTGGCCTTTTTCGTTTCTGCCTTAGTCAGGCCGAACGACAAGCTTCCGTTTCGCTTGCTGGCCACTGCCTAAGTCTTTTTTGGCATCAAAATAGCTACGCCTGAGCCATTTTCGACTTGCAGCAACTTCGACTTCCAACGGATTAATCCTCGCCATGATTTGCGTATTAGCGCTGTCGATGGCTATACGGAAGTCACGGCGTTTCGTTATCTGCCTCAATGGATTACGACAGACGGTCCGCTTCTCCGCAAAAAATCTTTATTCCCCATCTTGACTGCAATCAACTTCTGAACGATAACTACGTCACACAAAACCGAGACAGGATGTTCCCGAGCCGTAAGCCGATATATTCGGCATTGCTGCCGTTAGTACGCAGGGATCGCATTCCCCGTTACAGCTCTTTGCTGTTCTGCTCTGCGTTGGCAAAACACTTCTTAGCTCATCTCGTAACTTGGCCGAGTGCGGTAGCTTTGTCTGAAGACAAACTATACGTGCCGGATGTCAGGCGGGAAGATTTCTGGCGATACAGCCTGAATGACGCAGATAGCGCCAGTGGCGGTAGCATTGATCGCCGAAAAGCACGACCGGAAAGCTGCCAAACGAAACACTTCACCAATAATTAGGCGATCGCCCTTGGCGGTCTTCTACTTCGTCTCGCTCTGAAATAAGAAACTTTAAAACGCCATCGCCCGTTTGGATTATCCAACTCGGAGTGCACTCTCGTGGATGCTCTATTCCGCAGCATTGATATAAAAAATAATTCGTCGATCCTGGATGAAATGGATACGAAGGGATTTTGTTGCATTGCCAACTTCCTAACCAGCGAGCAACTATCCTTATTACAGGAAAACGTCAGGTTAGACGCTGAAAAACACAAAGGACAATACTTCGCACACCATGGTGGCGATGCAATCGAAGGCACTTTATTAGGTGCCCTGGGCGCTGCTCCCGGGTTCCGAGAGACGCTTGGCGATGTTTATCGGGCAGGAACCGGGCGGAACGCCTATAGCAGCGAGATCCTGAAAGTGCTGCGCTGCGTCCAGGGAGACTCGGGCCGCCGCGAATCCAACTGCTTTCATTACGATGCCAGCCTCGTGACCGTGCTATTGCCGATCGAGATCCCTCAGGAGGGAATTGATCGGGGCGATCTGATCATGTTTCCCAATCTGCGCCGCGTCCGCTGGAGCGTTCTGCTGAACGTGCTCGAGAAGGCACTGTTGCAGAATGCACTGAGTCGCAAGCTGATCAGCGCAGCCATCCGCCACAGGCTGCTGCAGCCGCAACGGCTGCAGCTGATTCCAGGCAATCTGTACCTGTTCTGGGGTTATCGCACGCTCCACGCGAACGAGCCATGCGACCCCGCCAGCCGGCGCGCGACCGCCATTTTCCACTATGGCGACCCCCATGCAGGGAGCCTGGCGACCCGGCTGATTCTCAAGCTGAACCAGCGCCGCGCGGCGCGCGCATCCGCCCTCGACACGCAACCTGCCGCCTGACCGGACCGGGCCTCGGCCGTTGGTTCCGCTTCTCGATCTCGACGTGGCTACCGATAGGGACATCGCGATGATCAATGTCACCAAGTCGTATCTGGGTAACAAGAGCAAGTTCATGGGCTACGTGGACAGCATCTATGCGTCCGGCTGGCTGACCAATCACGGGCCGCTCGTCACCGAACTGGAAGAGCGTCTGCGCGATTACCTCGGCGTTCGCAACATCGTGCTCACCAACAACGGCACCCTGGCGCTGCAGGTCGCCTATCGGGCATTGAAGCTGTCCGGCAGCGCCATCACCACGCCGTTCAGCTTCGTCGCCACCACCAGCTCGCTGCAGTGGGAAGGTATCAGGCCGATTTTCGTCGACATCGACAAGGCCAGCTGGAACCTGGATCCGCAGGCCATCGAAGAGCGGATCGAGAGCGATACGAGCGCGATTGTCGCCACCCACGTCTTCGGCAACGCCTGCGATGTGGAAGCCATCGCCCAGGTGGCCGAGCGATATCGTCTGAAGGTCATCTACGACGGGGCCCACGCGTTCAACGTCCGTTACAGGAACCGTTCGGTATTCAACTGGGGCGATGTCAGCACGCTGAGCTTCCACGCGACCAAGCTGTTTCACACCATCGAAGGCGGGGCGATCATCACCGACGACGACGCCCTGGCCGCCAGGATCCGCTTGCTGTGCAACTTCGGCATCGTCGATACCGATGTCATCGACGGCATCGGCATCAACGCCAAACTCAACGAGTTCGCCGCCGCCATGGGCCTGTGCATCCTCGACGACATGCCATTGATCCTGGAGCAACGGGAAGAAATTACCCGGCGCTACGAAGATCGACTGGGCGATCACTTCGACTTGCAGCAGCAACAACCACACTCCGAACGCAACCACAGCTATTTCCCGATCGCCCTGGCGAACGAAGACCAGCTGCTGCGCTGTCGCGCGGCGCTCAATGCCAAGGGCGTCAACCCCAGGCGCTACTTCTACCCGTCGCTGGACACCCTCGGCTATTTGCAGCCGCAGCCGCCGCAAGTGCAGTCGCGCTCCTTGAGTCGTCGCGTGCTGTGCCTGCCGATCTATCTGGGGCTGCCGCGGCATGTCCAGGACAGCGTAATCCAGACGCTGCTGGGCGAAACCTCCAGGCGCAGCCAGCCGCAGACCGGACGCTTCTGGTCGCAGATCGAAACGGCCGGGCTGATGGAGCATCGCTTCAGCCTGACGGCTTCCGAGTGCAAGCGTATCTCCGACCCATCGGCGACCTGATTACATGTCCGATCGAAAACTCTCGATGATTCGCAACACCGGGCTGAGCTATGCCGGCCAGGCGTATGCCTTGCTCATCGGCCTCCTCATCCTGCCCTTCTACCTCGGGCACCTGGGGGCCGAAGCCTACGGATTGATCGGCTTCTTCGCGGTGCTGCAGGCCTGGCTGCAGTTGCTGGATGCGGGCCTGTCCCCGTCGCTGGTCCATCGGATCGCGCATTTTCGCGGCCAGACGACGATGGCGGCACAGCGTCAGGAGCCGGGCCGGCTGCTGCGCTCGTTCGAGGTCATTTTCTTGCCGTTGGCGGCATTGTCGGTCCTGGGCATTCATCTCGGCAGTGAATGGATAGCCCACCACTGGCTGCAGGCACAGGAGCTGAGCACGACGACCATCGTGCATTGCATCAGCCTGATGGGGCTGATGATCGGCCTGAAGCTGTACGCCACGCTCTACAAGAGCGGCCTGCAGGGGCTTGAACTGCACGCCTGGCTGAACGGCGCGAACGTCCTGATCGCCACGCTGCGCTACTTCGGCGGCCTGTTTCTAGTCGCCACCATCAGTCAGGACCCGCTGGATTTCTTTCTCTTCCAGCTGGCGGTGGCACTGATCGAGACGCTGATATTCGCCGCCAAGGCGTACAGCCTGATGCCGCCTCCCCGCGCGCTGACCGGTTTCGACTGGGCAGTGGTCAAGCCGGTGCTGCCCTTCGCCGCCGGTATGTCGCTCACCTCGGTGCTCTGGATACTCCTGACGCAGCTGGACAAGGTGCTGCTCTCCAACGTGCTGCTGCTCAAGGAGTACGGCTACTTTTCGCTGGTCGCGCTGGTATCGACCGGCATCATGACGCTGACCAATCCATTGGTGCAGACGCTGCTGCCGCGGATGACGATGCTCGTCTCCGAAGGCCGGATCGGCGACATGCAGGCGCTCTACCTGAACGCCTCGCGGTTCGTCTGCAGCCTGCTGTTTCCGCTGTCCGGAGTGATCGCCTTTCACTCCGCCGAACTGGTTTTCGCCTGGACCGGCGACCAGGAGGCCGCGCAGTGGAGCCGGCTGATCCTGCCCTGGTATGTACTCGGCAGCGCCCTCATGGCGGCCACAGCCTTCCAGTTCTACCTGCAGTACGCCCATGGCCAGCTGCGCCTCCACGTGTGGTTCAGCCTGGTCAGCGCAGCACTGAGCATTCCGCTGGTGGTCTACGCCGCGCTCGAGCATGGCGTTCATGGCGCAGCGCTGGCCTGGTTCGGGCTGCGCATGCTGACCTTCCTGATCTGGCCGCCGATGGTGCACAAGCGCTTCGCCGCCGGGCTGCATCGGCACTGGCTGCAGGACCTGCTGCGCATCACCGCCATGACGGGCCTGGGCCTGTTGCTCGGCGAACCCGTGTTCAACGCCATCGCCAGCGACAACCGCTTCGACATCCTCCTGGGGCTGGCGGTCAGCGGCCTGATCTGCCTGGCGCTGGTCACCTTCACCACCAGGCCCGTGGTGACGCGGCTTTACCTACTGATGACCAAAACGAGCGTCTGAACGACATGGAACCGAGAAACGAGCAGGACTTGATGGCGGCCTGGGGCGATAGCCGGGAACCGCTGCTAAGCATCGTCTGCCTGGCCTATAACCATGCAGCTTTCATCAGGGAAACGCTGGAGGGTTTTCTCCGGCAGGAAACGGACTTCCCTTTCGAGGTGATCGTTCATGACGACGCCTCGACCGACACCACCGCGGCGATCATCCGTGAATTCGCCGCTCGCTATCCGAACGTGCTCAAGCCGATCTATCAGCGCGAAAACCAGTACCGCCAGGGTGTGCCGTTCAGCACCCGGCTGTTCGCGCAGGCTCGGGGCCGATACATCGCCTACTGCGAAGGGGACGACTACTGGACCGACCCGCACAAGCTGCAGATCCAGGTGGATTTCCTCGAACGGCACCGCGATTACGTCATCACCTATCACGATGCCTTCATGTTCAACAGCCAGGGCGTGCTGCGCAGCCCGCACCTGCAGGGCAAGTACCGTCGGGACGCCAGCGCTCGCCAGCTGCAGCAGGCGCGCCCGATGTCCACGTTGACGGTGTGCTTTCGCAACCTGGTGCACGAATTGCCCCCGGAACTGCTCGGCGTCGAAGTGCTGGATATCTGCTGGTGGTCGCTGCTGGGTGCCCATGGCAAGGGCAAGTTCCTCGCACAGATAAAGCCCGCCGCTTACCGCGCGCACGAGGGCGGGATCTTCTCGATGCGCAGCAGCAAGCAGCGCATCCAGATGTCCATGCACGCCTATTACAGCCTCGCCCGCTATTACCAGCGCATCGGCGAACAGTCGCTCTACGAGTACTTCATGGTCCAGGTGTTTTCCCAGGCACTGGCCTCGATATCCCCGCTCAGCAAGCTTCAGGCGCTGGCCAAGGTCTTTCAGAACATCAGCCTCAACCTGCTGCGCCGGTTGATGCCGAACACCTGACCAGCACGTAGTTGTCGACTGCCGCACCTGTGGCGCACATAAGCAAGGAAGGATCCGCAATGACCGCAATGGCCCGCTCGTCACTGGAATACGATGGAGACAATCGCATCGACCTGGCGCGTATTCTGCGCGTGGCGTTCGATCACAAGGCACTGATTTTCACCATTACCACCCTCTTCGCCCTGCTCGGCGTTGCCTATGCGATCGTCGCCACGCCCGTCTACCGCGCGAGCGCGATGATCCAGATAGAGCCGAAGAAAGCCGGCATTACCGGCGTCCCGGAAGCCATTCCCAGGCCGAACTCGGTGTCCCAGGCGGTGACCGAGATCGAACTGCTCAAGTCGCGCTCGGTGCTGGGGCGCACCGTCGATGCCCTGAAGCTCTACATCACCACCCAGCCGAAGCACTTTCCGCTCATCGGCGGCTTCATGGCGCGCCTGCACGATCCGGCAAAGGACGGCGAGCTCGCCGCGCCACTGCTCGGGTTGAGCAGCTACGCCTGGGGCGGGGAAAAACTGGATGTGTTTCAGCTGGACGTTCCCGAAGCCTACCTGGGAGAAAAGCTGGTGCTGCGCGCCGGTAGCGCAGGCGCATTCAGCCTGTATGACTCCGACGAGCAGCTGCTGCTGACCGGCAAGGTCAACGAGACCGTGCAGCATCAGGGCTTCCAGGTACAGATCGCCGAACTCAAGGCGCGTCCCGGCACCGAGTTCGCGCTGGTGCGCAGCCGGCCGCAGACCACCGCACTGGATTACCAGAAGCGCCTCAAGGTGGGCGAAGCCGGCAAGGACTCGGGGATCATCTACCTCACCCTCGAGGACCCGGACCCCGAGAAGGCCAACCACGTACTGGACCAGATCAGTCGCCTGTACGTGCGCCAGAACATCGAACGCAGCTCCGCCGAGGCCGCACAGCGCCTGGAGTTCCTGCGATCGCAGGTGCCGCTGGTGCGCAAGCAGCTGGAAAAGGCCGAAGCGGCCCTCAACGACTATCAGACCAGCGCCCAGTCGGTCGACATCAGCATCGAGACCAAGGGCGTGCTGGACCAGATCGTCGCGCTGGAAGCACAGATCTCCGAACACAACCTCAAGCGCACCGAATACAACCAGCTCTACACCCCCGAACACCCGACGTATCAGACCCTGGTGAAAAAGATCGGTCAGCTGGAGGCGCAGAAGAACAAGCTGATGGGCAAGATCGATGCGCTGCCGATGACCCAGCAGGAACTGTTGCGCCTGAACCGTGACATGCAGGTCACCACCCGCACCTACACCCTGTTGCTGGACAAGGCGCAGGAACAGGACATCCTGCGCGCCGGCACCATTGGCAACGTGCGCATCATCGACAGCGCCTACGCCGTGGTGGAAAAGCCGGCCAAACCGATCAAGCCGCTGGTGGTGCTGGTCGCGATCTTTCTCGGCCTGCTGGCTTCGGCGGTGGTGATACTGCTGCGCCAGGTGTTCTATCGCGGCATCGAAAGCCCGGAGATGATCGAGCATCTGGGCGTCCCGGTGTATGCCGCGCTGCCTTTTTCAACGAAACAGGAGCCTCTGCACCGGGTGCGAAAGGTGCGCGACGGAAAGCTCAAGCTGCTGGCCGGCACCAACCCGGCAGAGCTGGCCATCGAATCCCTGCGCAGCCTGCGTACCAGCCTCAAGTTCGCCATGCTTGAGGCACGCAACCCGGTGCTGGTCATCACCAGCCCGACGCCCTCGGTGGGCAAGTCCTTCGTTTCGAGCAATCTGGCCGCAGTCATCGCCCAGGCGGGGCAGCGTGTACTGCTCATCGACGCCGACATGCGCCGTGGCTATCTCGCCGGCGTCTTCGGCGTAGAGCCACGCAACGGCCTGTCAGATGCGCTGGCCAGCGGCCTGCGTCTCGGGGCGATCATCAACAAGACCGGGCTGGCCAACCTGCATTTCGTCGCCAGCGGCTGCTCGGCGCCAAACCCCTCCGAGCTGCTGATGCACGACAACTTCGCCAAGCTGCTCAAGGAAGCGGAGCGCGATTACGACTTCATCATCATCGATACACCACCGGTGCTGGCCGTAACCGATGCCGTGCTGGTCGCGCAACAGGCGGGCACCTGCCTGCTGGTTGCCCGCTACGGGTTGAGCACGGCCAGCCAGATCGAGGCGTCGAAGCGGCGCCTGGCGCAGAACGGCGTGCTGCTCAAGGGCGCCATCCTCAATGGCGTCAAGCGCAGGGCCTCGAGCACGGCATATGAAACCGGCGCTTACGGCTATTACAGCTACGCTCAGAAAGCCTGACACATGCGAGGGAAACGCCGTGCTCAGAACCGTTTCGATGATGCAACCCTATCTGTTCCCCTACCTTGGCTACTTTCAGCTGATCGCCCACAGCGACGCCTTCGTGCTGGGCGACGACCTGCAGTACGTCAAGGCCTCGTGGATCAACCGCAACCGCGTGCTGGTGAACGGGCAACCGAAACTGCTCACCTTCCCCCTGCGCAAAGGTGAGCAACAGGACTCGATCAACCAGCGCTGGCTCTGCGACGACACCCCAAAGGAATTCCAGAGACTGCTTAGAACGCTCGAGCTCGCCTACGCCCGCGCCCCGCACTTTGAGCAAACCATGGCGATGATTCGCCAGATCCTGGCGAACCCCGAGCGGAACCTGGCGAAATTCACCGAATACGCCATCCGCTGCATCTGCGCCCATCTGCAGATAACGACCCCTTTCCGGATCGGCTCGGAACTGGGCTTGCCGGCCCGCATGGACAAACAGGAACGGGTCATCAGCATCGCAAAAAAACTGGATGCGGACCTCTACATCAACCCCATCGGCGGCCTGGCGCTGTATTGCCCCGCCCTCTTCCGCGCGCATGGCCTGGCATTGCGTTTTCTGCGCATGGACGAACTGAGCTACCCGCAGTTCAACCAACCCTTCGTCCCTTCGCTGTCGATCATCGACGTGCTGATGTTCAACAGCCCAAGCGAGGTACAGGCCTTGCTGAAAAGGTTTTCTCTCGTCGAGGGGATCGAACAGCCCGCGCTGCAGCGGGCATGAAACCTGACCGAAGTACGGACATCAGCCACTTACTCTATGGAAGGTCGTTCACATGGCAGCGCCAATCAGCAGTCCACGCTGGTACCTGATCCAGACAAAACCACGCCAGGAAGCCCGCGCCGAAGAGAACCTGCGGCGGCAGCATTTCGAGTGCTACCGACCGCAGAAGCACGGCAAAACCGAGGAGCCGCTGTTTCCCGGCTACCTCTTCATACGCCTCGATCGACAGCTGGACAACTGGTACCCCATCCGCTCGACCCGCGGCGTGGCTCGGGTGATCTCGTTCGGCGGCGAGCCGACACCGGTCCGGGACGAACTGATCGAGCAATTGCGCGAGCGCCTCGCGGCCCCGGCCGAGAAACCGAGATTCCAGCCCGGCGAGCGCGTGCAACTTCATGGCGGCAGCTTCCGGGAGCTGGAAGCGATCTTCGTCAGCGCCGATGGCGAAGAACGCTCGGTGATATTGCTGAACCTCCTGCAACGCGAGCAGAAAGTGCGCGTGCCGACGCAGTTCCTCAGCCTCTGCGCACAACCGGAGCTCGTCATGGGCTGCCGCATCGAGTGAGGTTCGATCATGAAGATCCTGCTTCTACACAGCCTGTATGTGCCCCATGTGGGCGGTGGCGCGGAAATCGTCGTGCGCCAGTTGGCCGAAGGTCTTCAGGACCGCGGCTGCGACGTGACGGTACTTGTCACAGGCCCTGAAACCGGGCTGCACGAAGAGGTGCACAACGGCGTAAGGATCTATCGCGCCGGCCTGTACAACTTCTACTGGCACTATACCCAAGCCCGGGCAAACCCGTTGCTGCGCCTGGGCTGGCACTACCGCGACCGTTACAACCGCCGCATGCGCCAGCATGTGCGCGAGGTGATCGCCCGCGAACGGCCCGACGTGGTCCTCTGCAACAACCTGACCGGATGGTCGATATCGGCCTGGGACGAGATCAGTGCCACCGGAATCCCCATCGTTCAGGTCCTGCACGACCTCTATCTGCTGTGCCCCAAGGACACCATGTTCGACAAGGGCCGTAGCTGCGAACGCCAATGCGGCCTGTGTTCGGCCTTTCGTCAGCGCCACGCGGCGGCCTCGGCGCAGGTCGCCGCGGTGATCGGCGTCAGCCGCTTCATTCTGGACAAGGTGTCCGGCCACGGCTATTTCGGCCAGGCCAGCCGCCACCTGGTGCACAACGCCACGACAGCATCCGAGGCCGCACCGCGCCAGCATCACAGCGGTCTGTTGCGCTACGGCTACATCGGCACGCTTTCGGAAAACAAGGGCGTGGCCTGGCTGATCAGGCAGTTTCAGGCGCTGTCGATCAACGCCACGCTGGAAATCGCCGGGCGCGGCAAGCTGGATTACGAAGCGCAGCTCAATGCCATGGTAGATCCGGCCAAGGTCCGCCTGGTCGGCTACCAGGACGCCGAAGTCTTCATGCGCAACATCGACGTGCTGGTGGTGCCTTCGCTATGGGACGAACCCTTCGGGCTGGTCGCCGTTGAAGCCTGCGCCCGACACCTGCCGGTCATCGCCACGGACATGGGCGGCCTGCCGGAAATCATCCAGGACAACCTCAACGGGCTGATCTGCTCGCCGAACGATCCCGACTCGCTCGGCAGGGCGATGCTCCGGCTTTACCTGGACAGCGGCCTGCGCCAACACCTGTCGCGGCAGGCGCGCGCCAGCGTTGCGCCTTTCTTGAATACGGAACGGATGCTCGATCAGTACCAGTCGATCCTGCATGCCACGCTGCACGGCCGGAGAGCCTATGATGAACCCGAGTTCGCTGAGCATTACGCACCCCAGGCCGAGCCTGCTGGCGATCGATAAACCCACGGTGCTGACGTTGATCGCAGCCTCGCTGCTGATCAGCGAAACCTTCGCCGGGGCGCTGCGTTTTTACCTGGACATGGCTGGCGTGTCCGCCCTGCTCTACCTGCCGAAGCTGGCCTGCCTCGCGGCGGTGGCGCTGGAACTGCCGGGCGCACGCAGCAAACCTGGGGTATGGCTGGTGCTGTTCGCCCTGCTGGTTTCGAGCCTGCTGGCGCTGCTTCACGGCGCCACGCTGCGCAACATCGGCTTCAGCGTGTTCATCTACCTGCCCCTGCTGTTCGGGCTGTTCTGCGGCAGCTATCTGGAGCGCCGGGCCGGCCTGCTGTGCTGGGTGATCGGCCTGTGCCTGATCGCCTCGCTGGCCGGCATCGCACTGGACATGCTCACCAGCGTGCCCTGGAAGGGATACAGCTACATGATGGGCGATGTCGAGATCACCGCGAACAAATCCTGGGCCTTCGGCAGCACCGACCGTCTTGCCGGATTTGCCCGGATGTCGACCAACCTGGCCGTGATGATCGCCCTGTACAGCCTGTTCCTCGCCGCCTTCCTGCGGTCCCGGCTGCTGCGGATGATGCTCTACCCGCTGGCCTTCGGCGCGATCTTCCTCACCACCAACAAGTCCACCGCCGCGGCCTATCTGCTGACCTTGATGATGCTGTTTCTCGCAGGCTATCGCCTGCCCAGCGCCACCGCGTTTGCCATCGCGGTACTGACCGGAATGGCGCTGCCGATTGCCAGCCTGCTGCTCAACATTCCCCAGAGCGAGGCCTACAGCGCCAGCATGTTCGCCTCCTTCAACGACCGCCTGATCCATAGCTGGCCGAACTTCATCGAGGTCATCGCCAACGAAGGATGGGGCTGGTGGGGTGCCGGCTTCGGTGCGGTTGGCAGCAGTGCCGCGGCCTTTCCCCTGGCCTGGCTGGAACTGCTGGCCATCGCCGACAACACGGCGCTGTACCTCTGGGGCATGCTCGGTGTGTTCGGCGTGCGGCTGTATCTGCTGCTGTTTCCGTTGCTGCTGCGCCTGCATGATCGCGGGCCGCGCATCCGCGACGCGTTGCTGGGCATCGTCTTCTGTACCTGCCTGATCGGCTGGGCCACCGATGTACTGGAAGTACCCACGGCCACCCTGTTTCTCGGCATGGCCATCGCCCATGTCCTTATGCCGCGGGATCTCCCGCGCCAGAGGCCGTACAGCCGAATCGAAACTCCACCCCCGCATCGCGGCGTCGAACCGCATGCACAGCTGCCCAGGGACGCGTTGCCATGACCCGTCGCACTTACCTGCACCGCCTGGCACTGACCGCTGCCCTATCCGGCCTGGCCTTGCAAGCACCGGCACAGCAGGCAAAAGATTCCTTCATCATCGGCGTCTGCTCCCATGACCTGCATCTGTCCGACAGTCGTGGCCAAGGCAACCAGCTGCTGCGCGAGGCGGGTGTCGAATCGGTACGAACCGATGCGCACTGGGCCTTTCTGGAGCGCAAGCGCGATCAGCTCAGGGTCGAACCCCACTGGCACCCTTACCTTGCGGATGCGCAGGCGCACCAGCTCGGCAACCTGTTCATCCTGGGCTATGGCAACCACTTTCACGGCGGCGGGGAGAAGCCTCGCAGCGAGCCGGTTCGCGCCGCGTTCAACCGTTACGTCGCATTCGTCGCGCAGCAGTTCCGGGGTCGCGTCACGCATTACGAGGTCTGGAACGAGTGGGATGTCGAGAACCCACACGATCCACGGTTCACCGAGGACTACGTCCGGCTGATCACCGATGCGGCGGGCATCATCCGCCAGCACGATCCGCACGCAACGGTGCTCGCCGGTGCGGTAACCACCAAGGGAATCGAATCCGGTTTCGCCCAGCGCCTGCTCAAGGCCGGCATCATGCAATCGATCGACGGTCTCTCGCTGCATCCTTACGTTCACTGCCGCGGTCGTGGCCAGAACACGCCGGAGGCCTGGATCGAGTGGCTGACCGAGGTCAATCTCGAACTGTCGCGCATCGCCGGCGAGCCGGTGCCGCTGTACCTCACGGAAATGAGCTGGCCGGCCCACCAGGGCAGCTGCGGCATCGACGAAGACCTTCAGGCCGCCTATCTGGCGCGCAGCTTCTTCCTCGTCAGAACGATACTCAACGTGCGGGGCTACTGGTGGTACGACTTCCGCAACGACGGCACGGACAAACGCGAGCGCGAGCACAACTTCGGCCTGCTCCGACAGGACTATTCCCTCAAGCCGGCGTATCGGGTGCTGAAGGCGATCAGCCCGATCATCCAGAACTACCCGTTCCTCGGCACGGCCGACAGCGCGGCGAAGGACGTCATCCTGCTGCGCTTCGGTAACGCGGAAGAGCAGCTGCTGGTTGCCTGGAGCACCGGCAAGTCGCGCTCGGTCAGCATCGAATCCACCGGTTCGATGCCAGGCCAGCTGGAGCTGATCGATACCGCCCAGCCGGAAAGGGGCCGGACCAGGGCCGCCACCTCCTGGACCTGCGCAAGCACGACCAGCACCTGCACCACGAGAATCACGCTCGACGGCTTTCCGAAGATCATCAGCCTCGGCAAGTCCGCTCCAGCTCGCTCCACGCCTGACAATGGCTGTCGTTTCGAGAACAGCGCTTCGAAAAGAGGAATTTCGGATGATTGTGATCAACGCTCGCTTCCTGACCCAGGAAATACGTGGCGTACAGCGCTTCGCTGAACAGATCTGTCTGGAGCTCGGAAACCTGCGCGATGACCTGGTCTTCGTTGCGCCACACGACATACGTCTGCACCGAAGCGCCGAACAACTCAACGTACGCCGCATCGGCCGGCACTGCGGGCACCTATGGGAGCAGCTGGATCTGCCCCTGTGGCTCGCCAAGCAGGGCAGCCCGCCCCTGGTATCGCTGTGCAACACCGCGCCGCTGGCCTACCACAACCAGATCGCGACCCATCATGACATCACCTACGTCAGGCACCCGGACAGCTACTCGCGCGTATTCCGAGCCGTCTATCGCAGCCTGACCCCGCTACTGCTCAAACGAATCAAGGCCCTGATCACCGTGAGCGAATTCTCCCGGAACGAAATAGCTCGCTTCTACGGCTATCCAGCACGCCATATATGCGTGATTCCCAATGCCGTGGATGCACGCTTCCAGCCCTTCTGCGCCGAGCAGTGCCCTCGCGGTTCGGCGCCGTATCTGCTGGCCGTGTCGTCGCCCAGCGCGCACAAGAACTTCGCGCGGATGATCGCGGCGTTTCTCAGGCTCGAAGGGCTCGATGAGGTGGAGCTGCGCATCATCGGCGATTCCAGCCGGATCTTCTCCGGCAGCCTGCACGACGCGGCCGGCAACCGGCGCATACGAATGCTCGGCAGGCTCACCGACGAAGAGCTGGTAGAGGCCTATCAGGGGGCCACGGCCTTCGTGTTTCCGTCCGTCTACGAGGGGTTCGGCATTCCCCCGCTCGAGGCGCAGGCCTGTGGCTGCCCGGTCATTGCTGCGCGCGCGGCCTCCATCCCGGAGGTTCTGGGCGACAGCGCACTGTATTTCGACCCGCTGCAGGTGACCGACATCACTGCCTGCATGCAGCGGGTCCTGCGGGATGAAGCCTTACGCCAGGACCTGCGCCGGCGCGGCAAGGCGAACGTGAAGCGCTACTGCTGGAATGCATCGGCCCGCCAGGTTTCCCGACTGATCGACCAGGCCTTCACCGGCGTGCGTGACGCCACCCCCACCGACCTGCAGCAGTTCCCGCTCGGCCAGCCGAAGCATTAGCCGACATTCCACTGCGGCTACGGCGAAACCTCGCAGTTCAGGCTCCGCGTCACCGAGCATCTCAAGAACCCAGTCGCCGCCGTCTCGACGATTGATCCCGTTGCCCCTCACTCCTATCCACGAAAGGCTATCGCATGAAAATCGCCATTGTTCATGATTGGCTGGTGACCTACGCCGGTGCCGAACGGGTGCTTGCCGGACTGATCGAGACCTGGCCGGACGCAGACCTGTTTGCCGTGATCGACTTTCTCTCCGACGAAGATCGCGCCAGCCTGGGTGGCAAGCGCGCCACTACCACCTTCATCCAGCAACTGCCCAAGGCAAAGACGCACTACCAGAAGTACCTGCCGCTGATGCCGCTGGCCATCGAGCAGCTCGACATGTCGGCCTACGACCTGGTGATTTCCAGCAGCCACGCCGTGGCCAAGGGCGTGCTCACCGGCCCGAACCAGTTGCACATCAGCTATGTGCATTCGCCGATCCGCTACGCCTGGGACCTCCAGCACCAGTATCTGCACGAAGCGAGCCTGGACCGCGGGATCAAGGCCAAGCTGGCGCGCATGCTGCTGCACTACATGCGCATGTGGGATCAGCGTACCGCCAGCGGCGTCGACGAGTTCATCGCCAATTCGCACTTCATCGGCAGGCGCATCAACAAAAGTTACCGGCGCGAATCCACCGTCATCTATCCCCCTGTCGATACCCGAAACTTCACGCTGTATGCCGAGAAGGAGGATTTCTATCTGACGGCATCGCGACTGGTGCCCTACAAACGCATTCCGATGATCGTCGAAGCGTTCTCGCGGATGCCGGACAAGAAGCTGATCGTGATCGGTGCGGGGCCCGAAATGGACAAGGCCAAGGAGCTCGCCTCGCCGAACGTGACGCTGATGGGCTATCAGAACTTCGCCGTGCTGCTGCATCACATGCAACGCGCACGCGCCTTCGTGTTCGCCGCCGAAGAGGATTTCGGCATCGCGCCCATCGAAGCCCAGGCCTGCGGCACGCCGGTGATCGCCTTCGGCAGAGGTGGCGTGCTGGAAACCGTGCGGGGCATCGACCACCCCGAGCCGACAGGGGTGTTCTACGACGAACAGACAGCGGAGTCGCTCATCGCCGCGATCGGCGAATTCGAAGCGCAAGCGCACCACATTTTCCCGGACGCTTGCCGCGCCAGCGCAGAGCGCTTCTCGACCGAACGGTTCAGGCAGGAGATCAAGGCCTTCGTCGAGACCAGGGTTCTGGAAATTTCCCTCCATCAGGAGCAGGACGCACTGAGGCACCACCCAACCGCGACACCGGCGAACGTCACGCAGGTATACCCGACCGCGGTCCCCATGAAGCACGCCTGACCAGGGCGATTCGCTTGCGAGGTTTCAAGGATGAACACAGCAACCGCAACCCAACGACTCCAGGCCATCTGCGTATTGAGCCTGGCCCTGCTGGCCAGTTTGACGAGCGATGGCGCTCATCAGCACACCGGCGGCGACCGGTCCGAACAGCTCATACGGGCCTCGCCAGGTTGCGCCGACAGTCACGAGCCGTCGGTGAACGACGTCGACCACCTTTCCTGCAACACTCCGGGTGACTTCGAATCCCTCACGCCACCGCCGATAAGGCTGGTGAAACCGCTGTCCGGGAGCCAGTACCTTCGCTCGGGGGACAACATCCGCTATTCATTCTGACCCGCGAGGAGGCGCCATGAACCGTGCAGATCCAAAGAGGCAATCGCTGATTTATGCCGACGGGTATTCCTACACCGAGATATTTCAGTTGCCTGATCTTCCAGGATTACCCGGCGGCAATCAGCTGATTCGCATTTTCCATCCATCGTCCTGCGATGAGCGCGACATCCCTGATGCCGAGCCGGACCCCATGCTGCCATCCGAGCCCGATCAGGTCGCCTGATCGCCCCATTTCCCCTGCCGCCCCGCGAATACCTCGCCAGAGGATGCACGCGCTGGCAGAGCACGCAATAGCACCGAGACAACCCATGACTTCGAAAACCACTGTGGTCACCGTGACCTACGGCGATCGACTGTCCTACCTGCAGCAGATGATCGAGCGGGCGCTGTCCTTCGCCGAAATCAGCGACGTGCTGGTGGTGAGCAATGCCTCATCCGCGCCCCTGCATCGATTGCTCGAACGCTGGCCGGGCCGGGTCAGGCTGATCGAGTTGCAACAGAACACCGGTTCGGCGAACGGCTATGCCGTGGCGCTCGAAGCTGCGCTGACCGGTGGAGCCGATTACATCTGGATGATGGATGACGACAACGCACCGACGGCCGCCGCGGTTTCCATCCTGCACAGCGAGCTGGCGCGCCTCACCGGCCTGCTCGGGCCGGACCGTGCCGCCGTGCTGGGTTATCGGGCGACGCAGCAGGCCGATATCGCCGCAGGCGTGCCACCCCGCTACATTCGCCAGCCGCGTTCGAGCTACTTCGGCTTCCACGTCGCCCAACTGCCCTACAAGATCTGGCGTCGCCTCCCGTGGGCCAGGAGGTCCGGCAAGCGACCGGCGAGCATCAGCCTGCCGTTCGCGCCCTACGGCGGCATGCTGGCGCATCGCAGCCTGTACCAGCGGATCGGTTTGCCGCGCAAGGATCTGGTGCTGTACGTCGATGACACGGAATACACCCGGCGCATCACCGCCAGCGGCGGCCGGCTGTTTCTCTTCACCGATGCGGTGATCGACGAACTCGAGCAGTCCTGGAACATCAAGGCCCGCACGCGCAACATCTACGAGACCTTCCTCCTGGGCGAGTCGGACTTCCGCGCCTATTACGCGGCGCGCAACCAGGCCTGGTTCGACAAGAACGTCTGGGCCGCTTCACCCCGCCTGCTTCGCCTCAACCGCACGATCTTCCTCATGTTGTTGCGCCTGTTCGCGCGGCTGCGCAACACCGGCGATCGCCTGGCACTCATCGAGCAGGCAATCCGGGACGGGGAGAGCGGCGCGCTGGGCATGAGCAAGACCTTTCCATTGCGTTGACCTCCTCGGCGACGCACCGCTCCGGCTTATCGAGGGCACTCTCCATGGACGTCGCATCGGTTCAGCGTGACGCAAACAACTTCGACTTTCTGCGGTTCTTCGCCGCTTCGGCTGTCGTCATCGGCCATTGCTACTGGCTGTCCGGGGCCGGCACTGCCGAACCCGTGCGATTGTTCACCGGATCGATGGACATGGCCGATATCGCCGTGAACCTATTCTTCGTGATGAGCGGCTTCCTGATTGCCGCCTCATGGATGAACAGCCGAAGCGTGCTGGATTTCGCCGCCAAACGCGCACTGCGAATATTTCCGGCGCTCTGTGTCTCGGTATTGTTCACGGTGCTGGTGGTCGGGCCGCTGGCGACCGGACTGCCGCTGAAGGATTACCTGTCCAGCAGCGAGACCCTGCGCTATCTGGGCAATATGGTGCTGATCACGCACTTCCATCTTCCTGGGGTGTTCACCGGAAACCCCTTCCCCGATACCGTCAACGGGTCGGTCTGGACCTTGCCCTACGAAGTGCTGATGTATGCCACCGTGCTGGCGCTGGGTCTGCTCAGGCTCTTCGGGCGCATCGCCGTGCTTGTGGTGCCGATGTCGCTGCTCATCATCCATTTCCACCTGGCGCCGGCGCTGGGCCTGGAAAGCGACATCCTGCGCAAATCCACCCGGCTGGGAATGTTCTTCTTCTTCGGCTCGGCCTTGTATCTGTATCGCCGCGAGCTGCCCTGGAACTGGAAAATAGCCCTGAGCTTACTTGCGCTGACACTGCTCAGCGCCAGGACGGAGCTCTGGTTCTACATCCACGTGCTGACGCTGCCGTATCTGACCATTTACCTGGCCCACCTGCGCATTCCGCGGCCGTCCGGCTTCGGCAAGTACGGCGACTTTTCCTACGGCATCTATATCTTCAGCTTCCCGATCCAGCAGTTGCTGATGCACTGGCTCGGCCCGCAACTCTCGCTGGGTACGTTCATGGCGATCAGCCTGTCGGCGAGCATCGCCATCGCGGCGTTGTCCTGGCACTTCATCGAATCCCCCGCCCTGCAGCTGAAACGCTATCTGCCCCGCACACGCAAGCACCTCGCGCGCACGGATTTCAGCCCTGCGCCCTGACGACGCACGGATAGATCGAAAAACCGCGATTCGCTGTATACTCCCGCGCCTTTTTTATACACGACGTCCTGGGAGTGTCGATGAGCAAAGCGCCAACTGTCGGATTTGTGAGCCTGGGTTGCCCCAAGGCAACGGTCGATTCCGAACGCATCCTGACCCAGCTGCGTACGGAGGGTTACCAGATCGTGCCCACCTACCAGGACGCCGACGTGGTGGTGGTCAACACCTGCGGCTTCATCGACAGTGCCAAGGCGGAATCGCTGGATGCCATCGGCGAAGCCATCGCCGAGAACGGCAAGGTGATCGTCACCGGCTGCATGGGCGTGGCCGAAGACAACATCCGTAACGTGCACCCCAGCGTGCTTGCCGTTACCGGTCCTCAGCAATACGAGCAGGTCGTCAATGCGGTGCACGAAGTGGTGCCGCCGAACATCGACCACGATCCCTTCCTCGATCTGGTGCCGCCGCAGGGCATCAAGCTCACCCCGCGTCACTACGCCTACCTGAAGATTTCCGAAGGCTGCAACCACAGCTGCAGCTTCTGCATCATCCCGTCCATGCGCGGCAAGCTGGTCAGCCGCCCAGTGGGCGATGTGCTCAGCGAAGCCGAGCGGCTGGTCAAGGCCGGCGTCAAGGAGATCCTGGTGATCTCCCAGGACACCAGCGCCTACGGCGTCGATGTCAAGTACAAGACCGATTTCTGGAATGGCCAGCCGGTCAAGACGCGCATGCTGGAGCTGTGCCAGGCGCTGTCGAGCATGGGCGTGTGGGTGCGTCTGCATTACGTTTACCCCTACCCGAACGTCGACGACGTGATTCCGCTGATGGCCGCAGGCAAGCTGCTGCCCTACCTGGACATCCCCTTCCAGCACGCCAGCCCGAAGGTGCTCAAGGCCATGAAACGCCCGGCCTTCGAGGACAAGACCCTGGCCCGCATCAAGCAATGGCGCGAGATCTGCCCGGAGCTGACCATTCGTTCCACCTTCATCGTCGGCTTCCCCGGCGAGACCGAGGAGGACTTCCAGTACCTGCTGGACTGGCTCACCGAAGCGCAACTGGATCGCGTCGGCTGCTTCCAGTACTCGCCGGTCGAAGGCGCACCCGCCGAGGAGTTGGGCCTGGAGCCGGTGCCGGACGAGATCAAGCAGGATCGCTGGGATCGCTTCATGGCCCACCAGCAGGCCATCAGCGCCGCACGCCTGGAACGCAAGATCGGCCAGGAACTCGAAGTGCTGATCGACGAAGTCGACGAAGATGGCGCCATCGGCCGCTCCTGTGCCGATGCGCCGGAGATCGACGGGCTGGTCTACATCGACAGCGAGCAACCGCTGCAGGCCGGCGACAAGGTCCGGGTGCGCGTCACCCATTCGGACGAATACGACCTCTGGGCCGAAGCGATCTGAGAGCGACCCCGCTGATGCCCGTCGGCTTTCCGACGGGCATCGGAAAGTGAATTGGATCAGCGCCCTTTCTGGCGGCGCCGTCGGGAATGATGGCAACATCGCTACCCAGCCCGACCTCGAACCGACACCCGCCATGCCCCATGACATCGAGCCTATCGGCTATCTGCGCTCCTGCTTCAGGGAGAAGTTCGCCATTCCGCGTCAGCCGCACCTGGCTCCTGCCGCCCGTGGCGTGCTGGAATTGCTGCCGCCATTCGACAGCGGCGAGGCGGTCGCGGGGCTGGAGCAGGTCAGCCATGTCTGGCTGCTGTTCCTGTTCCATCAGGCGCTGGAGGACAAGCCGCGTCTGCGGGTTCGACCGCCGCGCCTGGGCGGCAACCGCATGGTCGGCGTATTCGCCACGCGCGCGACGCATCGGCCGAACGGCATCGGCCAGTCGGTGGTCAGGCTCGACCGGGTCGAAGCGGGACGCCTGCTCGTTTCGGGCATCGATCTGCTGGACGGCACGCCGATCGTCGACATCAAACCCTATGTGCCCTACGCCGATGCGCTGCCCGAGGCGCGCAACGAGATGGCGGCAGAAGCGCCCGAACTGATCGAGGTGCAATGGAGTGAAAGCGCCCTCGCCCAGGCCCGCAGCCAGGCACTGCGTCTGGATGAGCCGGTGGTGGAGCTGATCGAGCAATGCCTGGCCCAGGATCCGCGCCCGGCCTATCAGAAACCCGATCCCGAACGGCGCTACGGCGCGCAGTTCTGGGACCTGGACGTTCGCTGGCACTATCCCGACGGCGAAAGCATTCGCGTGCTCGAAGTGGTGCCTGCCTGACACACCCGTAGGGTGGAAAACTCGCACAGCGACTTTCCACCGGCCACTCCCCATCTGCGGGTGGAAAAGCCTGCGGCGTTTTCCACCCTACCCGGCTTCAGCGCTCCGGAACCAGCCACAGGCGCTGGGTGCCATAGATCGCGTCGAGGTTCTGCGCCTTGAACGGGAAGCTCATGTAGCGCCCCTTCATCCAGGCCTCGATGCCATCGGCGTAATGCGGGCTGGCCGGGTTGCCCGATTGCCCCGAGCTGTTCAGGCCGATCAGCGGCTCGTCGCGGCCGTAGTCGACGACGATACGCATCGCGGGGATCAGCCAGGTATCGAAATCCTGTCCCCAGCGGTACGCCGCAACGTTCAGCGTGCTGTGGTCGCCGCCGGCCGGATAGGGGCCGCGATCGAGATAGCCGCGGATGGCATTGATCCCGCTGCGCTGGCTGGCTGGCATGTAGGGCGCCAGCTGGGTGGTGCCCGTTGCCCAGGTATAGCTGTGCAGCTTGCCCCACTGCCAGGCATTGCGGTCGTTGCCCAGTTTCGCCGTGAGATGATCGACGGCGGCCGCCAGGCTGCGCGCGAGGATGGTCGGCTTGTCTTCCTGCGCCGGCGTGTTCACGTCGTTCCAGTAGGGGCTGTCGTCACGCCCGAGCAGATGATCGGCCTGCGCCGAATAGGACGCGTTGGCGCTCTGGACCAGCGCCTGCCAGGCGGGACTGTCGTCCGGGCCGAGCTCATCGAGAAAGATCATCCGCGCGCTTTCATGCAGGAATGCCGCGTACAGGGCAGCATCGCCGGATGAGGCGTCCAGCACGCCGTCGAATTTCAGCAGGCGAGCCAGCGCTTCATCCGCCTTGGCGCGCTCTGTCGCCGGCAGCGCCGTGATCGCCTGTCGTAGCGGCTGCTGCATCCCAGGATCGTTGAACATGGCGGCGAGCTTGGCGGCGAACGGCGTTTTGCGGTCGTACTGCATGGCGATCATGCTGGCAGTGTCGTGGCGGCCCAGCCCCGCCAGCTCGGCGATACGCTCGGCGCGTTCGGGGTAGTACCAGGAGTTCGACAGCTGCATGCCATAGCCACGCGGCACGCTGCGCTGGTTGGCGCTGCCGAGCCAACCCTGAGCCGGGTCCTGGTCGTAGGGATGCAGCATGGGATCGGCGAAGCCATCCCAATCGTAGAGGCCGTCCCAGCCCGGGGACGGCAGCAACCCCAGCCCACCGCGGCGATTGGGGAACCGGCCGGTGACCTGCCAACCGATGCTCTGCTCGTCGGCAAACACCATGTTCAGCGCCATCGCCCGCACGTCGCGGGTGGCTTCGAAGGCTTCGTCGACGTTCCCTGCGCGCGTCAGATCGAAGAAGGCATCGAGCGATCTGTCCGCCTCGAACTGGGTGGTCTTCAACGCCAGTCCGTAACCGCTGCTCAGTTGCAGGGGTTGCAAGGGATGCTTGCGCTCGCCCAGCACGCTGTTGAGCAGGGGCCCGTTGCGGGTCTCGTAGACCGTCTCGCGCACGGGACGTTGTCCTTTGATGATGAACGTCTCGTGGCGCTCGCGCGCCGCTACCCACTTCCCATCGGCCAGATAGAGCAGGCGGCCGTTCTCGCGCCGGACCTGTTCCAGGAACAGATCCTGGTTGTCCCCCATGACCATGGTCATGCCCCAGCCAAGCTTGCCGTTGAAGCCGGCCACCACGGTCGGAACCCCCGCGATGGTCACCCCGGCCGCCTGGAATTTCGGCGAACGCAGCTGCACGAAACTCCAGTACGACGGCATCGACAGCGGCAGATGGGTATCGTTGGCCATCAGCGGCTTGCCGCTTCGCGTGCGGCTTCCGGAAATCGCCCAGTTGTTGGACGCCGCCACCCCGAGCATATTCAGTTCAGCCACCTGCGAAGCGGCACGATCGAGCGCGGCCAGGCCGGGAATCTGCCCGCTCAGCTGCAGGCCTTCGAGCTTCGCCGCCTCCTCGAACGGCAGCGGCTCGTCGGGATAGGTCGGCAACAACCAGGCAAGCTTGTCGCTGCCGACCCGCTGCGCCAGCACCAGGGCGGCGATTTCTTCCTGCAGGTTAACCGCCAGGCCGAAATTCAACAGGCAGAACACCAGCACCGAATCCTCGGGCTTCCAGTACTCGGGCAAGTGATCGGCGGCCGCCAGGTCCATCGGCAACCTGTCTCGATGCCGGAACAGGTAGGCGTTGACGCCACGCGCATAGACCTCGAAGTACTTCTTCATGCGCGGCGAGCTTTCGCGATAGAGCACCTCGGCACTCTTGCGCAGGTTGACGGCGCGCATGAATCGATCGATTTCCAGCACACCGGGCCCGGCCATCTCGGCAAGTCGGCCCTGAGCCATCAACCGCAGGCTGACCATCCGGCTCAGGCGATCCGTAGCGTGAACGTAGCCCAGGCCGAACAGCGCATCGTGGAACGTCGAGGTTTCGATCAGCGGCATGCCCATGGCATTGCGCCTGATGCTGACGCGCTCGGCCAGCCCGGTCAACGGTTGCACGCCCTGCTTGGGCGGCAGACTGTCGGCATAGCGACTGTCCAGATAGGCCTGGCAGCCGCTCAGGCCGACGGCAGCGAGGGTGGCGCCGGAAATCAGACGAACCAGGGTTGATGGCAGACGCAACGACATCGACGGCTCCTTTGAGCTGAAGCGCAACAGGGGAATAGTCAGGATAGATGCCGGGGCGTACGGCGGATAGCGGCCTCAGGCGGCCTTGGGTGCCAGCGCCTCATCCAGCAGCCAGCGTGCCGAACGGCGTGCGGCGGCCTTGTGTTGCAGCTCGAGCGCACTGAAAGCGGCTTCATGACGGCGGCGCTCTGCCTTGTCCAGCGCCTTCCAGGCGGCATGGGTCGGCACCTGCGCGGTCGCATCGAACAAGTCCTGGAAAACCTGGCAACGCGGGTCCTGGCCCAGGCCCACATCGTAGTTATCCAGCAGCACCTTGATGCGAATGGCGCCTTCGATCAGGGGCACCTGCTCGTCCAGCAGGCAGTTGGCGAGTATTCGCAAATCCGCCGCGATTTCGGCATGCCGACGGGCCTGCAAGGCCGCCTGTTGTCGCTCGTTGCGCCATACCCTGCGCCAGAGGTACAGCGCATAACCAGCCAATGCCGCGATCAGCAGCGCACCGATGCTCAGCAGCACAGCGACCAGCGGCGTCATCGACGGCTCAGGCCCCGTGGCATTTCTTGAACTTCTTCTGGCTGCCGCAAGGGCACGGGTCGTTGCGACCGATATCCTTCAGCGGGTTACGCACGGGGTCATGGCTGTGATTGCAGTGAGGGCCATGGACATGCGGATGGTCGTGACCGTGATCATGGTCGTGGTTACAGTCGGGACCATGCACATGGGGTTCGTGATTCATCGAGCCTTACTCTGGAATGAAAGAGCCGGGAATTATCTCGCCATTGTTGGAAATATGCACCTGCCGGCTGAACAGAAGCCCGATCTTCAGATCGCCATCCAGGCGATAGGCGATGGGCCTGTCGGGCTTCTCCAGCAATCGCACGATGTACTTCATGTGCCGCCAGAGATTGGTGTGCACTGGCACCTCGTAATAGTCGAAACCATGGGCGGGCACGGTCAGCCAGCCGCTGGACTCGCCACTGGCCAGCTCGATGTCATTGAGGTGAACCGTGTAGGCCAACCCACGCACGGGCAGGCTGTGATCGTTGGGGTTGTCGATACGGAAACGCAGCATAAACTGCTGCTCCAGCAACCTCGCCTTGATGATATCGACCTTGGCGAGCTGGACCTGCGGTTCTTCGAAGTCGCTGCTCAGCCAGGTCGAACATCCTGACAGGCCGACAAGAAGGCTGAGCAACGCCATCGTTCTAAGTATTTTTATCGTGCGTTCCTGGCAAAGCATTCCGGTACTCCAAAGGACGGCCAAGTGTAACAAGCGGCATGCCGTCTGCAACGGGCGCGAGCACGAAAATACCTGCGCGCGTCACGCCTTGCGGATAGCCCCAAGCTATCGCCCGCCCGGCCTCGGGTAGCGCTCACAAAAGCCAAAAGATCAGCGCTATCGCGCCGATCCCGCCTCAGCTTCCTCAAAGCAGCTCGGCAGCTCTCAGCGCGGCGATGGAAGCGCGCCAGCGAGGATTCTGCTTGTACTCGGACGAGGTATCGAGGCGGCTGCGCATCCTGCCCAATTGCGGCGAAGCCGCGACTCCCATACGTTGCAGTGCGGCCAACGCCAGCTCGGCCGCGGCCCGGTCGTTGCACACCAGCCCCATGTCGCAGCCGGCCGACAGTGCAGCCTGGATGCGCTCGGCCGCATTCCCCGCCACATGGGCACCGGCCATGGACAGGTCGTCGCTGAAGATGACGCCACGAAATCCCAGCTCGCCACGCAGGATGTCCTGCAGCCAGCGGCGCGAAAAACCAGCCGGCTGCTCGTCGACGTTCGGATAGATCACGTGCGCCGGCATGACGGCGTCGAGTTCGCTGCTCAGACGCTTGAACGGGATCAGATCGGCCGCGCGCAGCTGATCCAGGCTGCGTTCGTCCACCGGGATCGCTACATGGGAGTCGGCTTCCGCCCAGCCGTGCCCCGGAAAATGCTTGCCCGTGGCGGCCATACCGGCAGCACGCATGCCTTTCATGAAGGCGCCTGCCAGCTCGGCAGCACGCAGCGGATCGCCCTCGAACGCCCGCGTGCCGACCACCGCGCTGCGCTGATGATCCAGGTCCAGCACCGGCGCAAAGCTGAAATCCAGCCCCACCGCCTGCACTTCCGTCGCCATGACCCAGCCACAGATTTCGGCCAGTTGCAGTGCATCGGCACGCTGGGCGATCTCGCGCATTGCCGGCAAACGAACGAAATCACGCCGCAACCGCTGAACCCGGCCTCCCTCCTGATCGACCGCCAGCAGCAGGTCCGGCCGTATCGCGCGGCTCGCGCGGCACAACTCGCGTACCTGGCGAGGGTTCTCGATATTGCGGGCGAACAGAATCAGTCCGCCGACTTCCGGCTGGCGCAGCAGTTGGCGATCCTCGGCGGTCAGCCAGGTGCCAGCGATGTCCAGCATCAATGAACCTTGCATGTTGTTGGCAGATCCTTAATTGAGTGTGGCGCTCGACCAGCTCGGACAGGCTTCTTCCCCTATCCGTACCGCGCAGCCCGTTGGTACCAAGGGGAAAAGCTCGAGCAGGTCGGCATTGCGCAGCCTGATGCAGCCATGGGAAAGCGGCACGCCCATGGGTTCCGTATCGGGCGTGCCATGCAGATAGATGTAGCGCCGGAAGGTATCGACCTGCCCCATCCGGTTGTAACCCGGCTCGCAGCCGCTGAGCCAGAGAATACGGGACAGGATCCAGTCGCGCCCGGGAAACTGCGCGTGCAGCTCCGGATTCCAGATCTCGCCCGTCCAGCGCCGGCCGCGCAGCACGGCGCCCGCAGGCAGGCCGTCGCCAATGCGCGCGCGCACCTGATGGCAACCGCGCGGTGTACAACCGGAGCCGTTGTGTTCACCCACGCCATTCAACGCGGTGGATACGGGCAAACGGACCCGCAGCCGGCCGGCGGTAAAGCCGTAGAGCATCTGGTCGGCAATGGAAATATGCAGCAGATCGAGATCGGACATGGCGGTTAGCTTAGCGGCCAATCCCCGACCGCGTCACCCCTTGGCAGGCATCGCCAGGGCATTGCGACGGGCGATAGGATGCGCCTGGGCCAGGGTCGAATCGTCCACCCCCGAATCGGCTCGCATTCCTGCCGCCAGGAACGGCACCATCATCCGCATGACCTGCTCGATGGACGTCTTGGCGCCGAAGTCGTTCTCGGCGATGGCCCGCAGCGCCTTGATCCCGGACATGCTGAAGGCCGCCGCACCCAGCATGAAATGCACACGCCAGAACAACTCGATCGGCGGTATCGAGGGTGCCGCCTCGTGCACCCGCAGCATGTAGCGCCGGAACACCTTGCCGTACATGTCTTCCAGATAACGACGCAGGTGACCTTGGCTCTGGCTGAACGACAGGCCCAGCAGGCGCATGAAGATCGACAGATCGTCACCGCTGCGCGGTTTCACCGCGAGCGCCTGCTCGACCAGGATTTCCAACAGCTCCTCGAGGCTTTCCTTGCGATCGGACTGCGCTTCGCGCCGGTCCAGCTCACGCTCGAGACTCACACAGAAGGGCCCGAGGAAGCGCGAGAAGACCGCCTGGATCAGCGCCTTCTTTGAGCCGAAGTGATAGTTGACCGCTGCCAGATTGACCCCAGCCTTGCTGGTAATCAGGCGAAGCGAAGTCTCGGCGAAGCCTTTTTCCGCAAACAGCTGTTCCGCTGCATCAAGAATCCGCTCCACTGTTTCCGACTGCGCCATGCCCCCTCCAAACGACAAACATCTGTTTGAAACTTACGTTTCACTCGCTGACAAGTCAACTGACTCTTCAGTCACCGTCGACCTGCAGCCTGCCGGGCGCTCGGCAAACAACGATTGCCAAGCCCAGAGCACTGTATATAATCCCAGTCACTGTATAAAAGAACAGAGACCCTCATGATCAAGCTGACCCCTCGCCAGTCGGAAATCCTTGCCTTCATCAAGCGTTGCCTGGAAGAAAACGGCTACCCGCCGACGCGTGCGGAGATCGCTCAGGAGCTGGGTTTCAAATCGCCCAACGCCGCCGAGGAACATCTGAAGGCGCTGAATAAGAAAGGCGCTATCGAAATGACGCCCGGCGCATCGCGCGGGATACGTATCCCCGGCTTCGAACCTGCAGCCGATGAAAGCAGCCTGCCGATCATCGGTCGCGTCGCCGCCGGTGCGCCGATTCTCGCTCAGCAGCATGTCGAAGAGTCCTGCCAGATCAACCCCGCCTTCTTCCATCCCCCTGCAGATTATCTACTGCGGGTACATGGCATGAGCATGAAGGACGTCGGTATTTTCGATGGCGACCTGCTCGCCGTCCATACCGCTCGTGAAGCACGCAACGGCCAGATCGTCGTGGCACGCATCGACGACGAGGTGACGGTCAAGCGCTTCAAACGCGAGGGGAAAAAGGTCTGGCTGCTGGCGGAGAACCCTGAATTCGCCCCTATCGAAGTCGATCTGGAACATCAGGAACTGGTCATCGAAGGTTTGAGTGTCGGCGTGATTCGCCGCTAAGGAGAGGTTCATGCAGTACCAACCCATCACCGGCAAACCACCACAGCTTTCCCTGTTCGAAGGGCTCATCGCCCACAGCCTGACACCCTTTGCGGACATCGCCACACCGCCGCCAGCGGATGATCGCCTGAGCGAAATGACCTTGAGCGGTAGCAATGGCCATTGCCGCCTGTTGCTCGCTCCGATCCTGCGTGAGCTCAGCGAAGCGACCGATACACGCTGGCTTACATTGATCGCGCCACCGGCATCGCTCTCTCAACGCTGGCTGCGGGAAACCAGCCTCAACCTTGACCGCATCCTGCTGTTACCTGCCAACGAGAGCCAAGGTGCGCTGGACCTGGCCTGCAAGGCGCTGATCTCCGGCTGCAGCCACACGGTAGTTACCTGGTTCGCGCACCTCGACAGGGCCAGCCGATCCAGGCTGCGCGCCGCGGCTGAACTGGGGCATACGCAAAGCCTGAACATACGCCTGGGTAACTGAAACCCGCGGCACACGGATGTGCCTACCCCTTCCCTTCCGCGTTCACTCGCCGCGCTTCCCGGCTCAATGCAGTACCTGCGGAACCTCTTCGTGCACCAGCTCTCCCTCGGCCATCTGTCCGGCCATCTGCACGCCGACGCTGAACATCGCCTTGGCGACCTCAACGTGCTGCCCCTGCAGAAATACCTTGGCGTCCTCGGAGAAATCCAGCGTGACCAGCACCTCTTCGTCCTCAGCGCGACGCAGCACTATGCTGCCATCGGGTAGCTCGACGATTTCAAGAAAAGATGTTGGCATGAGTCCGCTCCCGTGAAAGGCGCGCATTGTAGCAGCCGACCAGCCGGGCGGCAGCCCTCTGGTCGAGCAGGTCGGGAGAGCTCAGCTTCCTCGGGGATGCGCTGCAGTCTGATCGCGCATAGCATGGGCACACATGACAACAGACCCGACCTTCAGCCGGGCGATCTTCGACAAAGGGAACTTGCCCGCGTGACCACCAGAACCCTGCTACTCACCGCCTTGGCCATGCTCGCTTTCGCTGGCAACTCGCTGCTCTGCCGCGTCGCGCTGCGCGATACGGACATCGATCCGGCAAGTTTCACCACGCTGCGCCTGCTGGCTGGCGCGCTGGTGCTGTGGTTGCTGCTCCGTTTGCGCCAGGGGTCTTCGATCCCGGCAGGCAGCTGGTCGGGCGCAGTGACGCTGTTCCTGTACGCGGCAGCCTTTTCCTACGCCTATGTGAAGCTCGATGCGGGCGCCGGTGCGCTCATGCTGTTCGCTGCGGTGCAGCTGAGCATGATCGCCTGGGGATTGTTCAAGGGCGAGCGGCTCTCAGCCATGCAGACCCTGGGCTCAGCCCTGGCGCTGGCTGGCCTGATTGGCTTGTTGCTGCCCGACGCCAGCGCGCCGGCGATGGGCGCCGCGCTGCTGATGATTCTGTCCGGGATCGCCTGGGGCGCCTATTCGCTGCTGGGGCGTGGCACCCGCGATCCGCTGGCGTCAACCGCTGGCAACTTCATCCGCGCGCTGCCAATGGGGGCGGCGCTGTGCCTGCTGATGTTGCCTGGCCTGGAATGGGATCGCGCCGGCGTGATCTATGCGCTGCTGTCCGGCGGCCTGACGTCGGGCATCGGCTATGCCCTCTGGTATGCCGTGCTGCCGCGCCTGGCGGCAACCCAGGCCGCCAGCATCCAGCTCAGCGTGCCACTGCTGACCGTCCTGGCGGGAAGCCTGCTACTGGGTGAAGCATTGACTGGCCGCCTGGTGATTACCGGCCTCGCGATACTCGGTGGCATCGTGATGGTGCTCTGGGCTGGAAAGAAGGCCTGAGGCGCGTTTCACCACTCCGTGAGGGATTCGCGATAGCGCAGGGTCAGCTCCTTCAGTTGCTGCCGCCAGGCCGCCACCTCATCAGCCGACAGCGGGGCCACCTCATCGTCTACACCGACCGCCTCGATCAAGGGCAGGCTGGGATCGGTCTTGGCCTTGGCCGGTGCACGAGGCGGCTCGAACAGCGCCGCATGGGCAGCCAGCAACTGCGCCAGCCAGCTCTGCGGCTGCCCGGCGAGCTCCATGAGCTCGGCAAGCTCGGGACTCGGTGACGAATCCTGCGGCGAGCGGGTGAGTAGCAGCTCCACCCGCGCCGCATTGGCGCCCGGCAGACGGTAGTAGCCGGCAATCTCGTGACAGAGCCCCAGCAGCGCCCCATAGAGATGGAACAGGCAAGCCTCGCGCTCGGCCTGCACAGGCCCCTGCGTACCCTGCTCCTCGGCTCGTCGCCAGCTGCTCAGCGCCAGCCCGGCGAAATAGAGCTTCTGATTGGTTCGGGTGTAGCGCTCGTGAGCCATGACGGCAGCCTCGCTTCAAGAAAGTATCGAGGCCGCAGCCGGCTTCCCTCCAGCCGCGGCCTCCAGCGCATCAGCCTTTAACGCTCTTGTCCTCGACCTTCCACTTGCCGCCGTCGAAGAAGGCTTTCCAGCCCGTCGGCTTGCCGTTCACCTCGGTCTGCACGTACTGCTCCTTGGTCTTGCGGCTGTAGCGGATGACCGCTGGCCGGCCTTCCGGGTCCTTCTTCGGCGCATCCAGCAGGAAGTGATACTTCGGATCGATCTCATCCTTGTGCGGGATCAGCTCCAGCACCAGCGGTGCGCGGGTCTCGCGGTTCTTCGGAAACTGACTGGCAGCCAGGAACAGCCCGGACGCGCCATCGCGCAGCACGTAGGTGTCATCGACCTTCTCGCACTTGAGCTCGGGCATCTTCACCGCGTCCATCTTCGGCGGCGCCGCCTCGCCGCTCTTGAGCAGCTTGCGGGTGTTCTTGCATTCGGCATTGGTGCAGCCGAAGAACTTGCCGAAACGACCGGTCTTGAGCTGCATTTCGCTGCCGCACTTGTCGCATTCCAGGCTCGGGCCTTCGTAGCCCTTGATGCGGTATTGCCCCTCTTCGATCTCGTAGCCGGTGCAATCCGGGTTGTTGCCGCAGATATGCAACTTGTGCGTCTCGTCCAGCAGATAGGCATCCATGGCGGTGCTGCAGATCGAGCAGCGGCGCTTGCCCAGCAACACCCGCGATTCGGACTCACCCTCGTCGTCGGCGGCGATCTCGTCGCCCGGAATCAGGTTCACCGTGGATTTGCAGCGCTCCTTCGGCGGCAGGCTGTAGCCGGAGCAGCCGAGGAACACGCCAGTGGAGGCGGTGCGGATCATCATCGGCCGGCCACAGACCTTGCACGGGATATCGGTCAGGGTCGGCTGGTTGGCGCGCATGCCATTCTCGCCGGCTTCGGCGATCTCCAGCTTCTTGCGGAAGTCACCGTAGAACTCGTCCAGCACGGCCTTCCACTCGCGCTCGCCCTGGGCGACGTCGTCGAGGTGTTCTTCCATGCCGGCGGTGAAGCCGTAGTCCATCAGATTGTTGAAACTCTCCGAAAGGCGCTCGGTGACGATGTCGCCCATCTTCTCGGAGTAGAAACGACGGTTGTGCAGCGACACGTAGCCGCGATCCTGGATGGTGGAAATGATCGCAGCATAGGTGGACGGACGACCGATGCCACGCTTTTCCATCTCCTTGACCAGGCTCGCTTCGGAATAGCGCGCAGGCGGCTTGGTGAAGTGCTGGCTCGGATCAAGCTTGAGCAGCGCCATGGCGTCGCCCTTGTTCATTTCCGGCAGCACATCGTCTTCGCCGCCCTTGCTCTGCTGCGGCATGACCTTGGTGTAGCCGTCGAACTTGAGGATACGGCCCTTGGCGCGCAGCTCGAAATTGCCCGCCGTGACCACGACGCTGGTGGACAGGTACTGCGCCGGCGGCATCTGGCAGGCCACGAACTGGCGCCAGATCAGGTCGTAGAGGCGCTCGGCATCGCGCTCCATGCCCGAGAGCTGGTTGGGGCGCAGGTTGACGTCGGACGGGCGGATCGCTTCGTGCGCCTCCTGGGCGCCTTCCTTGCTGGAATAGACGTTGGGCTTCTCCGGCAGGTACTTGTCGCCGAACTCGTCCTGGATGAAGCCGCGCACCATGCCGATCGCATCGGCCGAGAGGTTGGTCGAGTCGGTACGCATGTAAGTGATGTAGCCGGCTTCATACAGCCGCTGGGCCATCATCATGGTCTTCTTCACGCCGAAGCCGAGACGATTGCTCGCCGCCTGCTGCAGGGTCGAAGTGATGAAGGGTGCGGACGGCTTGCTGCTGGTCGGCTTGTCCTCGCGCTTGCTGACGCTGTAGTTGGCGCCTTGCAGCTGCTCCAGCGCGGCCATGGCATGGCCTTCGTTCAGCGGCTTGAAAGCTTCGCCATTCTCGCGGGTGACCTCGAAGCGAACCTTGGCCTTCTCGGCCGTCGCCAGGTCGGCGTGCACTTCCCAGTACTCTTCCGGCACGAAGGCGCGGATCTCGCGCTCGCGCTCGACCACCAGCTTCACCGCCACCGACTGCACGCGCCCGGCCGACAGCCCGCGGGCGATCTTCGCCCACAGCAGCGGCGAGACCATGTAACCCACCACGCGGTCGAGGAAGCGCCGCGCCTGTTGCGCGTTGACACGGTTGATATCCAGCTCGCCCGGCTTGGAAAAGGCTTCCTGGATGGCCTTCTTGGTGATCTCGTTGAACACCACGCGCTTGAAGCGGCTGTCGTCGCCGCCGATGGATTCACGCAGGTGCCAGGCAATCGCCTCCCCCTCTCTATCCAAGTCGGTCGCGAGATAGATGGTGTCGGCTTCCTTGGCCAGGCGACGCAGTTCCTCGATCACCTTCTCCTTGCCCGGCAGGATCTCGTACTTGGCCTTCCAGCCGTGCTCGGGATCGACGCCCATGCGGGTGAACAGCTGGCGCTTGGCCTTTTCCTTGGGCGACAGCGCCGGCGCTTCGGCGGCCGCGGCCTTGCCACGCTTGACCGGCTCGCGGGAAGCGGAACCGCTGGTGGGAAGGTCGCGGATGTGGCCGATACTCGATTTCACCACGTACTGGTTGCCCAGGTACTTGTTGATGGTCTTGGCCTTGGCCGGTGATTCCACGATGACCAGCGATTTACCCATGGAGAGCAGAGTTCCTGAATCGAGAGGTGAACTGAGAAGATTTGCTCCGCAGCGCAGAAAGCCTGCACTGCCGGAAAGAAGCGAAGCAGCGTTTAATCCGCTGCACAGGGCAGTCCATGCCCCGAAAGGTCATTCATCATCCGCGGTCAGCAGGGCCGTCCAGCGGGTCTTGCATTGCTTCGAATCGGGGCGTGTCGCTTTCGCTCTGCCCTGAAAGCACCGCTATATATAGTGGCGAGCGAGCCGAGGTCAAGCATAAGGGCCAAGCCCACCGGCCGAATCAACCAGCAAACAGGCTGGCCTCTTCCTCGATCAGCGCGAAGCGAGGCAGCGTCTCACCATCGACTTCCACCGTTTCGGTGAACATCGACAGCGGCCGGACCCAGAGCCCGAAATCCCCGTACAGCGCCTGGTAGAACACCATGTGCTCTTCCGTTTCGGAATGCTGGGCCACCGCGAATACCCGGTATTCGGGTCCCTTGTAGTGGCGGTAACGCCCTGGGGTGATCTGCATCTCGACTGCCTCTGTAAAAATCCATCGGGGCCAGCAATGAAAAACCGGGGCACTAGGCCCCGGCTCTTCGTGCTAGAACAGCTTAGACGCGTTCGAACACCGTGGTGATACCTTGGCCGAGCCCGATACACATCGTAGCAACGCCAAGGGTACCGCTGTTCTGCTTCATGACGTTCAGCAAGGTGCCGGAGATACGCGCTCCGGAGCAGCCGAACGGATGGCCCAGTGCGATGGCGCCGCCATGCAGGTTGACCTTCTCGTCCATCTTGTCGAGCAGCTTGAGATCCTTGAGCACCGGCAGCGCCTGCGCAGCGAAGGCCTCGTTCAGTTCGACGTGGCTGATGTCGTCCATGGTCAGGCCGGCGCGCTTGAGCGCCTTCTGCGTGGCCGGCACCGGACCGTAGCCCATGATCGCCGGGTCGACGCCCGCCAGCGCCATGGAACGGATCACCGCCATCGGCTGGATACCCAGGTCCTTGGCCCGCTGAGCGCTCATCACGATCATGCAGGACGCGCCGTCGGTGATCTGCGAGGAGGTACCCGCTGTCACGGTCCCGCCCTTGGGGTTGAACGCGGGCTTGAGGGTAGCCAGGCTTTCCAGGGTGGTTTCCGGGCGAATGGTTTCGTCGTAGTCGAAGACCTTGAGGAAGCCGTTCTCGTCGTAGCCCTGCATCGGGATGATTTCATCCTTGAACAGGCCTTCGACGGTCGCCTTGTGCGCCAGGCGGTGCGAGCGCTCACCGAAGGCGTCCTGCTGCTCGCGGGTGATGCCATGCATCTTGCCGAGCATTTCGGCGGTCAGACCCATCATGCCGGACGCCTTGGCGGCGTACAGCGACAGCTGCGGGTTCGGGTCGACGCCATGCATCATGCTGACGTGGCCCATGTGCTCGACACCACCGACGACGAACACGTCGCCGTTGCCGGTCATGATCGCCTGAGCGGCAGTGTGCAGCGCGCTCATCGACGAACCGCACAGCCGGCTGACGGTCTGCGCGGCGCTGGTGTGAGGAATGCGGGTCAGCAGCGAAGCCATGCGGGCGATGTTCCAGCCCTGCTCCAGGGTCTGGTTGACGCAGCCCCAGATCACATCTTCCACTTCTGCCGGGTCGATCTTCGGGTTGCGCGCGAGCACGCCTTCGATCAGTTGCGCGGACATGGTCTCGGCGCGGGTGTTGCGGTGCATGCCGCCCTTGGAACGACCCATCGGGGTACGGCCGAAGTCGACAATGACGACGTCTCTCGGATTAAGGCTCATATCTTCACTCTCGCTCGATTAACCGTAGAAGCGCTGGCCGTTGGCAGCCATTTCACGCAGCTTCGCAGTCGGGTGGTACAGCGGGCCCAGGTCGGCGTACTTGTCGGCCAGCGCCACGAACTCGGCGACACCGATCGAATCGATGTACCGCAGTGCACCCCCACGGAAGGGAGGGAAACCGATGCCATAGATCAGGCCCATGTCGGCTTCGGCGGCGGTCTCGACGATCCTGTCTTCCAGGCAGCGAACGGTTTCCAGGCACAGCGGGATCATCATGTAGTTGATGATGTCCTCGTCGGACAGCTCGCGGGGCTCGCTGACGATCGGCTTGAGCAGCTCGTAGGACTGCGGGTCGACGACCTTCTTCGGCTTGCCCTTCTTGTCCACTTCATAGGCGTAGAAGCCCTTGCCGTTCTTCTGGCCCAGGCGGTTGGCCTCGTACATGACGTCGACCGCGGTCTTGCTGTCGTCCTTCATGCGATCCGGGAAGCCTTCGGCCATGACGTCGCGGCCGTGGTGGCCGGTATCCATGCCGACGACGTCCATCAGGTAAGCCGGGCCCATGGGCCAGCCGAACTTCTCCATCACCTTGTCGGCGCGTACGAAGTCGACACCGTGGGCGATGGCGCGGGCGAAGCCGCCGAAGTACGGAAACAGCACGCGGTTGACCAGGAAGCCCGGGCAATCGTTGACCACGACCGGGCTCTTGCCCATCTTCTTGGCGTAGGCGACGGTGGTGGCGATGGCAGTTTCGCTGGTCTTCTCGCCACGAATCACTTCCACCAGCGGCATCATGTGCACCGGGTTGAAGAAGTGCATGCCGCAGAAGTTTTCCGGGCGCTTGAGCGCCTGGGCCAGCAGGCTGATGGAGATGGTCGAGGTGTTGGAGGCGATGATCGCGTCCTCGCGCACCAGGCCTTCGACTTCGGCCAGTACCGCCTGCTTGACCTTGGGGTTCTCGACCACGGCCTCGACGACGATGTCGACGTTGCCGAAATCACCATAGGAAGTGGTCGGGCGAATCGCATTGAGGGCTTCGGCCATCTTCGCCGGGGTCATGCGACCCTTCTCGACGCGCTTGCCGAGCAGCTTGGACGCCTCGTCCAGGCCCATCTGGATGCCTTCCTCGCGGATATCCTTCATCAGGATCGGCGTGCCCTTGATGGCCGACTGGTAGGCGATGCCGCCACCCATGATGCCGGCGCCCAGCACGGCGGCCAGTTTCACTTCACGGGCCTGCTTGTCGTAGTTCTTGGCCTTCTTCTTCAGCTCCTGGTCGCTGAGGAACAGGCCGACGAGGCTCTCGGCGACCGAGGTCTTGGCCAGCTTGGCGAAGCCGGCAGCCTCGACTTCGATGGCCTTGTCGCGACCGAAGTTGGCCGCTTTCTGAATGGTCTTGATGGCTTCGACCGGCGCCGGGTAGTTCGGACCGGCCTGGCCGGCGACGAAGCCCTTGGAGGTCTCGAAGGCCATCATCTGCTCGATGGCGTTGAGCTTGAGCTTTTCCAGCTTCGGCTGACGCTTGGCCTTGTAGTCCAGCTCGCCGGAAATGGCGCGCTTGACCAGGTCCAGCGCAGCTTCCTGTAGCTTTTCCGGCGCGACCACGGCATCGACGGCATGTACTTTCAGGGCGTCTTCGGCGCGGTTTTCCTTGCCCGAGGCGATCCACTCGACGGCATTGTCGACACCGATCACGCGCGGCAGGCGCACGGTGCCGCCGAAGCCCGGGTAGATTCCCAGCTTGACTTCTGGCAGACCGACCTTGGCGGTGGCGGACATGACACGGTAATCGGCCGCCAGGCACATCTCGAAACCGCCACCCAGGGCGATGCCGTTGATGGCGACGACGGTAGGCACGCCCAGGTCTTCGAAATCGCTGAAGATCTTGTTCGCTTCGAGGTTGCCGGCGACCAGTTCCTCGTCCGGGAGCTTGAAGTTGTCGACGAATTCGGTGATGTCGGCGCCGACGATGAACACGTCCTTGCCGCTGGTGACGATGACGCCCTTGACCGAAGCGTCGCCCTTGATGGCATCGACAGCCTGGCGCAGTTCGTTGAGGGTGAGGCGGTTGAACTTGTTGACGGACTCACCCTTGAGGTCGAAATTCAATTCGACGATGCCGCTCTCAAGAGCCTTAACCGTGATGGCTTTACCTTCGTAAATCATCAACTGATCTCCAGGAATGGAAGCTGAACGTTACGTGTCGCACGTCGCCGGCCTGAACGACCGTCACCGAATTCGATGAAACGACACCCACCGACACGATAATCCGGGTAGACGGTATTTGCATGGCAAACACTCGATTCATACGCCCGTTTGATTTGGGTCGGCACACCTTCATGGAAAAGCGGCGTATTGTCAATCGGCGATCAAGCCGGACAGATGTTTCCACTGCCCCATCGCGCACTCTCGATCACGCCCGGCACGGGCGCAGCTCCAGCAGCTCTATCTGCATGCATTCACGAAGCTGATCCACACCACACGCCCCGGATGAACCTGCACAGAAGCCAGCCGTCCCAATTCACGAGGCGCCTTGTACACTGCGCACAAAAACCACATCCCTACCGGCCGTAGCCGCCACCGATTGCCAGGAGTTCCGCATGTCAGCCCCGATTGCCCGAGTCGATAACGGCCAGGATCCATACAAGTGGCTGGAACGTCGCGATGCACCGGACGTGCTCGACTATTTGAAAGCGGAAAATGCCTATCTGGAGCAGCAGCTGGCCGACCAGGCCGAGCTGCGCGAAACGCTGTTCCAGGAGATCAAGGGACGTATTCGCGAGACCGATCTGTCACTGCCATCGCCCTGGGGGCCCTGGCTGTACTACCAGCGCACCACGGCTGGCGATGAATACCCACGCCATTACCGCTGCCCACGACCAGCCGACGGCTCGTTCAGCGTGGACGACAACGCCGAGCAACTGCTGCTCGACCCCAACGTTCTGGCCGCCGGAGGGTTTCTGTCGCTAGGTGCGTTCAGCGTCAGCCAGGATCACAGCAAGCTGGCCTACAGCCTCGACACCCAGGGCGACGAAATCTACCGGCTGTTCGTCAAGGACCTGGCAAGCGGCGAAATCACCGCCCTGCCCTTCGACGACTGCGACGGCAGCATGGTCTGGGCCAATGACAACCAGACGCTGTTCTTCGGCGAACTCGACGACACCCATCGCCCGTACAAGATCCACCGTCACCGCCTCGGCAGCGAAGGCCGCAGCGAGGTCTATCACGATCCGGATGGTCGTTATTTCGTGCATTGCTACCGCGCCAGTTCCGAGCGCCAGCTGGTGATCCTCTCCAACAGCAAGACCACCAGCGAAGCCTGGGTACTGCCGGCCGACGAACCGGAAGGCCGCTGGACCTGCCTCGCTCCGCGCGAGGAAAACCACGAGTACTACCCCGACCATGGCCGACTGGATGGCCAGTGGTGCTGGTTCGTGCGCAGCAACCAGACCGGCATCAACTTCGCCCTGTATCAGGCGGCGGAAAGTGCGCCGCAGCGCGAGCACTGGCAAGAGCTGGTCGCCCACCGGGACGAGGTGATGCTCGAGGACATCAGCCTCAACGCCAGCGCCCTCACCCTCAGCCTGCGCGAAGCCGGCCTGCCGATCATCGAGGTGCGGCCGCAGAACGATGCGGCCTATCGCCTGCAACTGCCGGACGCGGCCTACAGCCTGCACGTGCAGAACACCCTGGAGTTCGACAGTCCGGTGATTCGCCTGCGCTACGAAGCGCTGAACCGCCCCGCGCAGATTCGTCAGCTGCAACTGGCCGACGGTGAACAACAGGTGCTCAAGGAAACCCCGGTGGAAGGCCCCTTCGATGCCGACGCCTACGAGAGCCGACGTATCTGGGCCACCGCGGCGGACGGCACCCAGGTGCCGATCAGCCTGGTGGGACGCCGCGAGACCTTCGGCAAAGCCGCACCGCTCTATCTGTATGGCTATGGCGCCTACGGCCACAGCCTCGACCCCTGGTTCTCCCACGCGCGGCTGTCGCTGCTCGACCGAGGCTTCATCTTCGCCATCGCCCACGTGCGCGGCGGCGGCGATCTGGGCGAAGCCTGGTATCGCGCCGGCAAGCTGGAGCACAAGACGAACACCTTCGGCGACTTCATCGCCTGCGCCGAGACACTGATCGCCGACGGCCATACCACGCCACAACGCCTGGCCATCAGCGGTGGCAGCGCCGGCGGCCTGCTGATCGGCGCGGTGCTCAATCAGCGTCCGGAACTCTTCGCTGTCGCCATCGCCGAAGTGCCCTTCGTCGATGTGCTCAACACCATGCTCAACGAAGAGCTGCCCCTGACCGTCACCGAGTACGACGAATGGGGCAACCCCAACGAGCCGGACGTGCATGCGCGGATAAAGGCTTACGCGCCCTACGAGAACGTCCAGGCCCAGGCCTATCCGGCGATCCTGGCGGTCGCCGGCTACAACGACAGCCGGGTTCAGTACTGGGAAGCGGCGAAATGGGTCGCCAAGCTGCGCGCCAACAAGACCGACAGCAATCTGCTGCTGCTCAAGACCGAGCTCGGCGCCGGCCACGGCGGCATGAGCGGTCGTTATCAAGCACTCAAGGATGCCGCGCTGGAATATGCCTTCGTACTGAAGGTGTTCGGCCTGACGGACGTCTGATGCGAGCAGGTCGTTGAACGCTGCGCGCCGGCCTCAACGATCCGCAGCAGCATCCGACCTGCGGCTGGAACGCGCTTGGGTTGCAGCAGTCATCCACTCAGACCATCCAGCTGGAGCGAGCACCATGAAACAGAATCCTTCCGCGCAATCCACTTCGAACGTGCATGGCTGGGAACGCGCCGCGTCCATTGCCGGCGGGCTTTATTTTCTGGGCAAAGGGCTCGGTCGCGGCGGGCTGGGCAGCCTGTTGCAACTGGCCGTGGGCGGCCTGGCACTGGCTCGTGGCATCAGCGGCCATTGTGAAGCCAAGCGGGTGCTGTGCGAGCTGAACGAACATGCGGCGATGGCCGAAGGTACCTCGCGCAGCATGCCCCTGCATCGCGAAACCGATCAGCAACAGCTGAAGACCAACGCCCAGGCGGCCACCGCCACGGCGACGGTGACCGGCAACGATTCGCTGGACAACCCGCCAGCGGGCGCCTGAAAGCTACCCGACGGCCACGCCGTCATGGCAGTAGCCGAAGCCGCATATCAGTGATCGTGGTCGCAGTCGGGACCATGCACGTGCCCCTCGTCGCCCGCTTCGACCGGCTCCATTTCCAGCTCCAGGCTGACCAGGTTGGTCGCCAGCGGACGCAGCAGCAGGTTGGCGTACTCGGTGTCGCCATCCTCCACATCGACGCCGATCATCAACTGGTTGTTACCCACCTGCTGGATCCACACCTCGCGCCCCTGCCACATCACGGCAAAACGCGTGCAGGAAGTTTCCAGCTGGGTGCCGTCCACGTCTTCGAGGATCAGTTGCAGGGCATCGCTCATATTGGTTTCTCTCTGTCTGGAAAAACGGGGCGACACAGCCGCCCCGAGGAAATCAGGCCTGAGTCAGCTTCGCCAGGGCACGCTCGAAACGCGCCAGCCCTTCAACGATGTCCGCCTCCTCGATCACCAGGCTCGGTGCCAGACGGATGACGTCAGGGCCGGCCTGCAGCAGCATCAGCGCCTCCTGCTCGGCCGCATCGAAAATCTCGCGCGCGCGGCCCTTCCAGGCCTCGTTCAACACGCAGCCGATCAGCAGGCCCATGCCGCGCACCTGGTTGAACACGCCGTAGCGCTCGCCCAGCTCCAGCAGGCCAGCCTTCAGCCGCTCATGCCGATTCCTGACGCCCTGCAGCACTTCCGGCGTGTTGACGATATCGACGACCGTCTCCGCCACCGCGCACGCCAGCGGGTTGCCGCCGAAGGTGGTGCCGTGGGTGCCGACGCTGAAGTGCTTGGCGACCTTGTCGGTGGTCAGCATCAGCCCGATCGGGAAGCCGCCGCCCAGGCTCTTGGCGTTGGTGAGGATGTCCGGCGTGACACCGTAGTGCATGTAGGCGAACAGCTCGCCGGTACGCCCCATGCCGGTCTGCACCTCGTCGAAGATCAACAGCGCGCCGTGCTCGTCGCACAGTTTGCGGGCACCCTCGAGATAGGCCTGATCGGCCGGCAGAACGCCACTTTCTCCCTGTATCGGCTCCAGCACCACGGCGCAGGTCTTGTCGGAAACGACGGCCTTCAGCGCCTCCAGATCGTTGTAAGGCACATGCTTGATGCCCTCGATCTTCGGGCCGAAACCATCGGAATACTTCGGCTGCCCGCCCACCGTGACGGTGAACAGGGTGCGGCCGTGGAAACTGTTGAGCGCCGAGACGATCTCGTACTTCTCCGAGCCGAAGGTGTCATGGGCATAACGCCGCGCCAGCTTGAAGGCCGCCTCGTTGGCCTCGGCACCGGAGTTGCAGAAGAAGGCACGCTCGGCAAAGGTCGCGTCCACCAGCTTTCTGGCCAGGCGCAACGCCGGTTCGTTGGTGAAGATGTTGGAGATGTGCCAGAGCTTGCCGGCCTGTTCGGTAAGCGTCTGCACCAGCGCCGGGTGCGCATGCCCCAGCACGTTCACGGCAATGCCGCCGGTGAGGTCGATCAGTTCACGCCCGCGCTGATCCCATACTCGCGAACCCTGACCACGCACCGGAATGAAGGCGGCTGGGGCGAAAGTAGGAACGATGACCTGGTCGAAATCGGAACGTTCTACCGGGGTGTGCGGGGCGGACATCAGGATTCTCCTGCGATGCGACATGAAGGGAAATGAAACGCCCCGGCATGGCGGGGCGTTGCCGTCGCAGTTTAAACGCAGGAGCACTCGGATTGAGCGCTCGCAAGAAAATTCTCTTGAAGTTCAGCCGAAGTGCTGCTGGTCCAGCGCGATCGCCTGATCCAGGGTTTCCAGCAGCGCCTTGCGCACCTTGCGCTTGGTGTTTTTGTGCGCCGTCATGTTGATCTTCTGCAATTGCGCGGCGGCGGCTCGGGCCGTCGTCATCAGCTCTTCAGGTGCGACCACCTTGTCGAGGAAGCCCGCGTCCAGCGCGCCCTGCGGATCGAACATCTCGCCGTTGATCACCGAACGATGGAAGGCGGACTTGCGCAGGCGATCGCGCGCCAGCTCGATACCAGCATGGTGCATGGTCATGCCGATCTGCACTTCGTTGAGACCGATATTGAAGGCACCCTCGACACCGATGCGGTAATCGGCCGACAGCAGCAGGAAGGCACCCTTGGCGATGGCATGGCCCGGGCACGCGACGACGATCGGAAACGGATGGGCGAGCATCCGCCGCGAAAGCGTGGATCCCGTGGCCACCAGCGCCATGGCATTCTCAGGGCTGGAGGTCATCACCTTGAGGTCGTAACCACCGGACAGGATGCCCGGCTGACCGGTGAGGATCACCACGGCGCGGTCCTGTTCGGCACGGTCGAGCGCCGCGTTGAGGGCTTCGAAAACGGCCGGGGACAGCGCATTGACCTTGCCGTTGTTCAGGGTCAGCGTGGCGATGCCATCGTCGAGTTGGTAGGCAACCAGATCGCTCATGACTCAATTCCTTGTTTAAGAAGTGGGCCGACGTTACCCAGCACATCTCTCGAGGTAAAGCGCGCTGACTGACTGGCGAGTCATGGAAATCGGCAGCCGCGATCGCGGATTCGATGTCAGTCGAACGCCGGTTCGCGCTCCGGCTCCAGCGTGGCGAGCAGCTCCGGATGCAGGATCGACTGCAATTCGGGATCGGCCATGTATAGCCCGTGAGAGCCGTCGGACAATCCTGTGCTGATCCGATACGCCACGCCCTCGGCATCCACCGTGAGCTGCGCCAGATCGAGATAGCGCGCCTCGCAAGGCTGCTTGTGCGCATCGCGCAGCACCACCACTTTCGGTCGCAGGTGCAGTTTCTCGTGCTTCTCCAGCACCAGCGCCACTTCACCGGTGTGCAGCTCGACGAGCGTACCGACAGGGAAGACTCCCAGCCAGCGGATGAATTCGTGCACCAGCGCTTCGTCGAACTGCTTGTCGCCACCGCTGCGCAGCACGTCGTAGGCCACCTGAATGGGCCTGGCGTCATCGTAGGAACGGTGGCTGGTGATGGCATCGAACGCATCGACGATGGTGATGATGCGGGTGGTGAAAGGAATCTGATAGCGATCCAGCCCCAGGGGATAGCCACGGCTGTCGAGGCGCTCGTGATGCGCATGGGCCGCCTGAACGGCAGCCGGCGGAATACCGGGCTGGTTCTGCAACGCCTGGAAACCGAAGGCGGGGTGCAGCTTGATCTGCTCGAACTCCTCCGGCGTCAGCTTGCCCGGCTTGTTGAGAATGCGAGGATCGATCTTCATCTTGCCGACGTCGTGCAGCAAGCCGGCGATGCCGAGCGTTTCGACCTTCTCGTCGGAAAGCCCCAGGTGCACGCCGAAGCCCATCGCGAGGATGGAAACCGACAGACAGTGCAGGCCGGTATAGCGATCCTGCGCTTTCAGGCGGGTCAGCCAGAGCATGGCGCTTTCGTTGCGAAGCAAGCTCTCGAGGTTTCGCTTGACCAGCACCTGGCAGGAACGGGTGTCGATCGGCCGCCCCTGCTGCACATCGAGAAGCACCTGATCGATGACGAGGCTACCGGCTCGATACGCCCGACGCGCCTCCTCGACCTCCAGCGACAAGGGTATGCGCGGCAGATTGCGCTGCACCCGCCCAGGCGCCGCCGAGGGCACCAGGAGTTCGCCCTGATCGAGGCGTACTTTCCGGGTGTCGTCCACGAAAACATAGTCGCAGCGTTCGCGTACGGCATGGATGTGCTCGATCTTGAGCAGCGGAAAGCCCTGGAACAGGAAATCCGTCTGCCGCCAGGGCCGATCGAGCTCGCACACGTACATCCCGATCTCGAGATGGCTCACGTGAAGGCGACGTCTGGTTGGCACTTGCAGCGTATCGAGACGCTTGCGTCTATTCTTGAACAGCTTCATACAGCCTATCCTGGCTTATATCGACGATGCCCCGGCGCAAGATCTTCCAGCCTGGCGGCCACGCAATTTAGGAACCCTGGCGAAGCGAGAGGTTCATTTCAAGCAGCGCTTCCCCGTTCCACAAACTGCCGCATAAACACATGAAAAAGCTAAAAAACTTTTGCCATCGCAGAACGCTTCGGATACATTAGCGCGCCTCGACGGACATGAACCTCCGTCGGGATCCGGTGAGGTGTCCGAGCGGTTGAAGGAGCACGCCTGGAAAGTGTGTATACGAGAAATCGTATCGTGGGTTCGAATCCCACCCTCACCGCCACTTTCGATACTGAAAAGCCCTGGAAACTGAAGAGTTTTCAGGGCTTTTTCGTTTGCGTGCCGATCACATGCGGAAGGCTCGGAAAGCGGACTAGTGACGGCTCGTGGTCACCAGATCGCTATGCTGACGCCACTGGCGAGGACTCACCCCGAACCACCGGCGAAACGCACGCGAGAACGCGCTGGTTTCGGAGTAGCCAAGCAACGGAGCCAACTCCGAGATGGGCAGCTGCTGCTGGCGCATATAGTAAGTGGCCAGTTCCTGACGCTGCTTGTCCACCAGCGTGGTGAAAGTCAGCCCCTGCTCACGCAAGCGACGCTGCAGCGACCAGCTGCTCATGCCCATCTGCTCGGCGATATCCTCCAGCACCGGCTCGCCCAGCACCAGGCGCTGGCGGATCTGCGCGCGGGCATCATCCACGACGTCCGGTTCATTGCGTCCGGCCAGGCTGAGCTGACGCAGGGAATCCTGCATCACCATCAGCAGGACCGGATCATGTCCCGGCATCGCGCGTGTCAGGCCGCTCTTGGGGATCAGTAGCGAGTTGCAGGGCTGCTCGAAGTACACCGGCGCATCGAAGACCTTACCGTGCTCGTGCCAGTCCGCCGGACGCGGGTGCTCGAAGTGCACCGCACGCGGCGCCCATTGGCTTCCGAGCACGTGACGGATCAGGTTGCGAGCCATGCCCAGGGTCAGCTCGGCATCCTGCCGCCGGCAGAGAATGGCACCGTGCCGAACCTGATAGTCGAAGCGATAGCATTCCCCGTCGTCGACCAGCCGGATCAGGCTGTTGCGCTGGTGCAGCGGGAAGGCACGGGCGAAGTTGATCAGCGCCTGCTCGACCGTGGCCGAACACAGGCCGATGTAGCCCAAAAGGCCCAGCGCCTGCGGCTTGAACTGCTGGCCGTAGTAGAGGCCGAAGTTGTCGCAGCCCGACTGCCGTGCCGCTTCCTCCAGCACTTGGCAATAATTCGGCAGTGCCAGACTGAGGGTGGGGTGCTGCAACAGCTCCGCATCGATTCCCGACACACCGAGCACACGCTCGGCATCGCCCCCCTGCTTCTCGATGAAGCCACACAGGCCGCTGGCAGCCGCGGCCAGCACGCCAGCATGTTTTTGTCCGTCGGTGACGAGCGCCAGACCGGCCGACGCTTCAGGGTTGGCGAACAAGGAATTCATCAGAGCCTCCATCCTAACGAACCACGGAATGAAGCAAGAAGCACGCCGTGCTCCCAGAACAGCTCTAGGACGCTCGATTCGGAGAGTGGTCCGTCCATTTCATCGCTTTGATGCGGGTAAACGGGAAACACTTGCATCGAATCAGGGCACCGGAATGACACCCGACGACACACCGGCACTCCCCCACAACTTGACCCTGGACGACAGCAGAGCTCTGCCCGGGTCAAGTTGGGCACGTGAAACTGACTCATGATCAACCTGAGCCGCTTTTGAGAGCTGCACAACAACAAGACTGGAGGATCCCATGATCTACGCCAAACCTGGCACCACCGGCGCCGTCGTTTCCCTCAAGCCGCGCTATGGCAACTACATCGGTGGCGAATTCGTCGCCC
>NZ_RFFL01000001.1 GCF_003696285.1 Stutzerimonas nitrititolerans | reverse complement strand
CACGTCAACGGTATTTTGCAGTTTTGTTTCACCCTCTTCCTAAAGGGACGCGGTGTTTCAAAAGACCGCAATGGCGTTCAGCGCAACTGGCTATCCTTGCTTCCGCGACGATTGTAGCCACTGAAGCTCGCTTCCTGCTTATCGAGCTCTGCCTGGCATGAAACGCACAGGCGCACGCCCTGCAATGCTTTTCGGCGCGCTTCGGGGATACGGACGCCGCACTCCTCGCAGTGAATCAGACTGTCGCCTTGTCCCAGTCTGCTGCGTGCACGCTGAACCGCATCTTCCACGGTGCTGTCGATCTGCTCCTGCACCGCCCCCTCGTTGGCCCAGCCAGTAGCCATCGTTCGTGACCTCCTCGCCCAAGCCTGCAGATGAACAACACCACAGGACCTCTCACTTTGAATCATCCGGACCGCGCAGGTTCACGAATAGCCCTTTCGACGCCCATCGGAGTGACCATCGGTCAAGCCAGCCTTTTGAGCGACAGATGGCCATCATCCACCCACCATAATGGCTATTCTTTGGCGCGGCGCGACTCGAAAGAAGTCACCAACTAGCCAAACGAGACTGATCGAAGCGAGATCGAGATCAGCGCCCCGCCTTTCACGCATTACTGACGGACCTGATGATCAAGAGAATCCTCCTGCCACTATCCATCTTTCTCCTGGCGGCAGGCTGCTCCACGCAGACCAAGGTACTGGAACGCGAAGCCGGTGACTTCGATCTCAAGCTCGGCACCGCGCCCACTCGCAGCATGGCTCACGGATTGGTCGAGCCCACCACTGCGGGCGCCTTCCACGGCGGGCTGGATTTGACTCACGCCAGTGGCTGGTACGCCGGCCAGTGGTCGCCCAGCGCGGGGATCACCAACGGCACCTCATTGCAGGTCAACTCTTATGCCGGCTTTCTACAGCAACCGATGGATGATTCGCTCGGCTATGAGCTAGGGCTGATCCACTATGACTTTCCAGAGCTGGAAAATCGGGATCGCGACGGTTATTACGCCGGCCTGAATTTCGCCGGCAGCCGGCTGGGCATGGCGCTGAATGCCGCACCGGGACGCACCGACAGCACGCTGTTTCTCGACCTTGGCTCGGTTACGCCCTTCGGGGTTGGCGTCAAGGTGAAGTACGGCAGCTATGCACTGGAAAACCCGCACTATCTTCCCGGCAATCGCAGCATAGAGATGTTCAACGACTGGTCACTGAACATCTCCCGCCCCTGGCTCGGCATTCAGCTCGATCTTTCCTATACCGGCTCAAGCCTGACAGGCGCCGAGTGCGAGGCCTATTCGGGACAGAATGCCCAATGCGATGCCTTGGTGATGTTCAGAGCAGAACGCCAGCTGTACTGACCGAGACCATCATTCCTTGACCTGCATGAACTCTTCCGCCCAGACCATGTACTCCTCGGCGGTGGAGTATTTCACCGAAAGTTGCGAAGCGTTCAGGTCCGATGCATCGATCTGGCGTTGCTCTCGCAGGCAATCATAGGTCGCCTTGATCGCCGCGAAGTACGCCGCATGCCCATTGACCACGATACGCACCCCCAGCGCGGCCAGTCGCGCATTGTCACGGAGACGCGGATTGCCGTAGGTCACCAGCATCAGGGGAATCTCGATGCCGGCCGCCACCTGCTCCAGCTGCTCGAAATCCTCGATGCCGACCAGGCAGATACCATCGGCACCGGCCTTCTGATAAGCCTGCGCCCGGGCGATGACCTCTTCGATCCCAATCACGCCGGCGTTGGTACGGGCGATGATGCATAACTCCGGATCGATACGAGCCTCCAGCGCCGCGCGGATCTTGCCGACCGCTTCGAACATGCCGATCAGGTCCGTGGATTTGCGTCCGAACTTGGCCGGCAGCGAAGTATCTTCGATCGTCAGCGCCGAGATACCCGCACGCTCCAGCTCGATCACGGTGCGCATCACGTTGAGCGCGTTGCCATAACCATGGTCGGCGTCGGCAATGATCGGCAGACGCGAGACCCGGCCGATACGCGTGGCCTGCTCGGCGAACTCACTGAGCGTGATCAAGGCGAAGTCCGGCGCGGCCAGCACCTGCAGAGAAGCAACCGACCCCCCGAGAATCCCCACCTCGAAACCGAGATCGGCAGCGATGCGCGCGGACATTGGATCGAACACCGAAGCGGTGTGATAGCAGGCATCCGAGGCCAGAAGCTGGCGGAAATCCTTGCGCAAGAGATGATGGGAACGTCGTTGCATTGTTTTTCTCCATAAAGATACGCGCACGCAAGGGTCGAGACGCCCCTGTCGAATTAAGCATTGAAACCCTTGATCAGGCCGAGCGGCTGGCCTGCCGGCTCTGCACGTAGGCCATGCACAGCCCACTGGCGATGATCACTGTCATTCCCGCGATAGCCTCGACATCCGGGATATGACCGAAGGCGATGAAACCGACGATACCGGCGAACACGATCTGCCCATAGGTGAACGGCGCCAGGGAGGCGGCGCTGGCGTAGCGGAACGCCTGGGTCAGCACCAGATGCCCCGACATCGCCATCAGGCCCAGCGATGCCATCAGCACAGCATCGTGCACCGACGGTGTTCGCCAGTTGAAGGTCACCAGCACGCTCATGACCAGGAAACCGACCAGACTCGATAGGAAGTTACTGGTTACCGGGTGATCCGTGCCGCTGAGGCGACGCGTCAGCAACTGATACACCGTGAAGGAAATCGCCGCGCCGAATGGCAGCAATACCGCCGGAGTGAACAACGCGCCGCCTGGCCGAACGATGATCATCACGCCAAGCAGGCCGACGCCGACCGCCAACCACTGGCTATGGCTGACTCTCTCGCCCAGCAGCGCGGATGCGACGGTAACCATCAGCGGCGTGAGGAAGATGACGGCCGTGGCCTCGGCCAGCGGAATATACCTCAAGCCGCTGATGAACATGATGCTCACGCTCACCAGGCTCAGACCACGCAGCAACTGCGGCCATGGCCGCAGCGTATGGAATACGCGTCGCCCCATGCGAGGCGCGAACATGCCAAGCATCAACACGACCTGCGCCAGGTAGCGCGCCCAGACCACCAGGAACACGGGGTACAACTGGGTGAGGTACTTGGACAACCCGTCGTGACTGGCCAGAAGTATTCCCGACAGCAGAATGAGCAACACGCCGTATAGGGATTGATGACGATTGTCCAAATGGGTCTCGACATGGTTAGCAGGCTACGCATTATGCCTGTAAAAACTCGCAACGTCAGGCAGGGCGGACAGGCCGTCTCGGGGGCATTGGGCAAAACGCCATGCTGCCTTTATAGTCGCCACTCGTGAATCATGAAGATCGTCCATGCCGACTCCCTCGCCCACCATCGAACGCATCTACCCGCAGCAGCTCGACGCACAGGATCATGATGATCGCGAAACCCTGCGTATCCATATGGAGCGCTACGATTTCGCCGCCGCGCGGCTCATCGGCACACGTGTGCTGGATATGGCCTGCGGCTGCGGATACGGTAGCGACCGGCTGGCTGAACTGAATCCGGACAAGGTCATCGTCGGCGTGGATATCGATCCGGCGGCCATCGCCTTTGCCCAGGCCCACTATCAACGACCGAACCTCTCTTTCATCTGCGCCGACGCCGAAGCCTTCAGCGCCCCGGGCAGTTTCGACACCATCGTCAGCCTGGAGACCATCGAGCACCTGCCGCGGCCCCGTGCACTGATCGACAACTGCGCATCACTGCTGGCCAAAGGCGGGCAGATCATCGCCTCGGTGCCGATCACTCCCACCCTGGATGGCAATCCCCATCATCTGCACGACTTCAGCAAGCGCAGCTTCTTCGCCTTGTTCGAGCCCCATGGCCTGCTGCCGCAGCAGGGCTTCGAGCAGATCCAGTGGTGGCAATTCAAAGGACTGTTCCGCCGCAACGCGACCAAACGACATCGTTCCGAAGGCGTCGGCAATGCGGTACTCGGCTACTACCTCAAGCATCCCGGCTATCTCTTCAAACGGCTGGGCTCCATGGTTCGTCACGGCTTCAGCAACCGCTACCTGACCTGCCAGTTCCGCGGGAGCTGAGCGGAGGCTCGTCGGGTCACTCTCCATCACGTATAATCGCCGGTTTTCGCGGCGTTGCTGCGTAGTCCCGTTTGAGTGCTGTTTTTCAGATGTTCAGCTTGAGAGCGATGCAGGAGCGCGATATTCCTGCCGTGTTATCCATTCAGCAAGAAGCCTATTCCCCCCAATTGCAGGAAGACGAAGCGGTGATCCGCGCTCGTCTCGCGGCATGTCCGCAACTGGCCTGGGTCGCCGAAGATGCCGAGGGTGTTTGCGCCTACCTGTTCGCCTACCACTCGCGCGTGGGCAAGGTGACGCCACTGGATGGCGAGTTTCAGCGCCACGAGCAGGCCGACTGCCTTTACCTGCACGACCTGGCCGTCGCACCACGCGCAGGTGGCCGCGGCATCGGTCCGGCATTGGTACGCAAGAAGCTCGAACAGGCCAAGGCACATCGACTGCGCTACTCGGCCCTTGTCTCGGTACAGGACTCCGAGGCCTTCTGGTCCCGGCTCGGTTACGCCGCCCACACCCAGCTCGACCAACCGCAAGTCAGCAACCTGGCCAGCTACCGCATCCCTGCGGTGTACATGGTGCAGGCGCTGCACTGAGAACGCCTGACGAAGCCCCGGCGGGTCAGCGGAACGGCGGCTCGTCGAAGCTGCGCAGCTTGCGTGAGTGCAACGAGTTGAGCTGATTGCGCAAAAGCTCCAGCGCGGTGATGCCTATTTTCAGGTGCTGGGTAACGGCACGCTCATAGAACGCATTGGCCGAGCCGGGCAACTTGATCTCACTGTGCAGGGGCTTGTCCGACACACACAGCAGCGTGCCGTACGGTACCCGCAGGCGGTAGCCCTGGGCGGCGATGGTGCCGCTTTCCATGTCCACCGCCACGGCACGCGAAAGATTGATGAACGGTCTTTCCTGAGCCCAGCGCAATTCCCAGTTGCGATCGTCGTAGGTCAGCACGGTGCCGGTGCGCAGGCGCTTCTTCAGCGCCTCGCCCTGCTCGCCGGTGACCTGCGCGGCGGACTCCTGCAGTGCTTGCTGCACCTCGGCCAGCGCCGGCAACGGAATGTTCGGCGGCAGCACCCGATCGAGAATGCCGTCACGGCGCATATAGGCATGCGCCAGTACGTAGTCGCCGATCGCCTGCGACTGCCGCAGGCCACCGCAATGGCCGATCATCAGCCAGCAATGCGGACGCAACACCGCCAGATGATCGGTGATGTTCTTCGCGTTGGATGGGCCGACACCAATGTTCACCAGCGTGATGCCATCGCCGTCCTCAGCGTGCAGGTGATAGGCAGGCATCTGGTAGCGGTGCCACATCACCCCGCCGATGATCGCCTGGGCCTCGCCCTCCTCCATCCCGCGCTCGATGACCACATTCCCCGGCAGCACCATGCGTACGAAACGGGTGTCGTCGCGCAGCATGTCGAGACCGTGGCGAATGAACTGATCGACGTAACGGTGATAGTTGGTCAGCAGTATCCATGGCTGCACATGGCGCCAGTCGCTGCCGGTGTAATGCACCAACCGGCGCAGCGAGAAGTCCACCCGTGCGGCATCGAACAGCGCCAGAGGATAGGGATCGGCGTGCTCCCAGTCGTACAAGCCGTCGGCGATATCATCGGTGGCGGCGGAAAGGTCCGTACTGGGGAAGACCCGCGCCAGCTCGGCCGCCGTCACACCGGCCCCCGCCAACTCGTCGCCCTGCTCGATCACATAGGGATAGGGAATGTTGCGCTCGCTCATCCCTACTTCCACGCGCACGTTGAAGTCCTGAATCAGCGGTTTGAGCTGGTCGAGCAGATAGCTGCGAAAGGCCGCCGGATGCGTGACGGTCACGCTGTAAACGCCAGGCGCCTGCACCTTGGCATAAGCGCGCGTCGAGGTCGGCACCTCTCCATGGCATTCGTAGGTCAATCGCAACTGCGGATAACGAAACAAGCTGCGTTCGGCCTCATCCGGCTCGCTACGCGACGCCAGGTAACGCTTGAGCGCCTGGTTCAGCGAGGAAGTGGCGCGCTCGTGCATCCTGGCAAGGTGATCGACGGCTTCTTCTGCCGTGGCAACGGTGACAAAGGGGGTGGAGGCAGTATTCACGAGAATGTCCTGAACAGAGAGCTTCAGGCCATCTTGCCTCGTTTTGATGGCGAAGGCATGTCTGGCATGTGGAATCCGGCTACCCACATATATCAGGCGCGCCGATCACAGCGGCGGCGACCATCTTGCTCGCGCAGGCCGGACTGCCGCCCACTCATCCCTTCTGCAGGTTACGCAACAGGAACGACAGCGCCTTGGCCAGCTCCTGCGCGCCCTTGGGGTCGCGGACAATGGTCAGCCAGGTGCCGCCGCCGGCCGGATTGTTTACGGTGCATTCGATGCCCTGCGGTGGACATTCATACTGCAGATAGGGGTCCACGCCGAACACCGACAGGCTGCGGTTGAACACCGCGACTTCCTCCCGGGCCCCCCGCCTTTCCTCGCGGATGCGCAATTCGCCAGGCGCACCCAGGCTGAGACGATAGCGAATATCCTGCGGATCGGCCCGACCGACCTGATATCCGGCGCGCAGGGCATAGGTCTCCAGCAACGCATTGCTGTGGGCCATGAGTGCTTCTCGCTCGCTGGATGTCAGATAGAGCGCCTTGAGATCCGCCAGGTATTTCTCCGACTCTTCGGAGCCCAGGCTGTTCGGCTCGCCAGCGCTAACTTGCGTGCTGGCCATGCACAGCGCCGAGATCAGGAGTAACGCCGAAAGCCGACTTGTCAGTGCCCGCTGCATAATGCACCCTTGCCACTGGTTAATGTTATTGAGCCATCTCGTTAAGCCTGGAAGCGCCGCTCAACGCGATGGCCGCCCGAGCCAGCATACTGGAAGCCGTTCATTCGATGAAAATACATACCGATGCCGCCAGCCGTTTGGCGACCGAGGTTGTGACGCAGTTGCCAGTGCCATCCCGGCTCGGCATGCTGCGCTTCGAACGCCTGAACGAACCCAGCTGGTCGCTGCTGTTTCTCGACCCGGCCTGCGAGCGTTACCTGGGCCAACCTGCTCATGAGCTGTGCTCCCTGGTCGACTCGCCCTACGCGAGCCTGATGGAGCCGCAAATCCGTCACCATCTGCATGACACCATCCAGACGGAGCTGGCCAGGCAGGGGCACTACTCGATCCGCTACCGCCTGCATACCGCCATTGGCGCGCTGGAGATGATCGAAACCGGTGAGGTATATCAGCAATATGGCCGCGACCTGATTGGCGGCTACCTGGTTGCGCTATCCCCCTCCACCGGAGAGCATTCCGCCGAGGCGCCACTCACCCATGCACGATCCAAGGATGGCCAACTGGAACAGCTGATCCGCTCCCGAACGCAGCAGAGCCTGATCGTGCGTCTGGCACGGCATCGCTACGGCTCGGTCAATCCGCAACTGGAAGCGGCCCAGTTGATCACTCGCGCCGCCAGCGAGGCCTACGGTCTGGCTCGCGCCACTCTCTGGCAGCTGAACGGCGAATGGCTGGAAGCCGTCGCCTCGTACCGCCGCGACACCGACAGCCACGAATACCCGAGCGCGCGGAAGATTTCCCCGTTCCCCCGGTACATCGAAGCCCTGCAGAGCAGTCGCGCCATCAGCGTCGAGAACGTTCGGGAAGACCCGCGCACCCGCGATCTGGCCGATACCTTCTTCAGTCCTCACGGCGTGCACGCCACGCTGGATGCGACCATCCGGGTCGGCGGCGAAGTCACTGGCGTGCTCTGCCTCGAGCACACCGGCGCGCCACGGCACTGGCATACCGACGAGGTCGCATTCGCCGGCGAGTTGGCCGACCAGTACGCCCAGGTGGCGGCCAACCAGCAGCGTCTCAGTACCGCGCACACGCTGCAGCTGTTCCAGCGCGCCATCGAGCAGAGCGCCAGCGCCTTCGTCCTGGTGGACCGTGACGGTATCGTCGATTACGTCAACCCGAGCTTCACCGCGATCACCCAATTCACCGCCGAGGAGGTTCGCGGTCGGCGCCTGGCCGACCTGGCCGCGCTGGAGAATCTCACCGACCTGCTCTTCGACACCTCTTCCGTCCTGGCACAGCACAACAGCTGGCAGGGCGAATTCCGCAGCCGCCGCAAGAACCTCGAGCCCTATTGGGGCCAGCTGTCGATTTCGAAGGTCTTCGCCGACAACGGCGAGCTATCGCATTACATCGGCATCTACGAAGACGTCACCCACAGCAAGGCCGCCCAGCAACATATCGAGCGGATGGCCTACACCGACACGCTCACCAAGCTGGGCAACCGGCCATTCTTCATTCGCAGCCTCGAGGAACATTTCGCGAAGGGTACGCAGCCACAGCTGTGCCTGTTGCTGGTGGACATCGACAACTTCAAGCGGATCAACGACAGCCTGGGTCACCAGGTCGGCGACAAACTGCTCATCAGCCTGGCGCGACGCCTGCGCAATGGCCTCAACCAGGAAGCGGTGCTGGCACGCTTCGCCAGCAACGAATTCGCCCTGCTGTTCGAGGGCATGAGCCTCGAGGAAGGCCAGCGCATGGCCGATCAGGTCCTGCGTACACTGGAAAAGCCGCTGTTCGTCGACGCCCAGTTGATCAACGTCAGTGGCTCGCTGGGCCTGGCCTGCTCGCCGATGCACGGCAACGATTCCGAAACATTGATGAAACATGCCGGCCAGGCGTTGCACAAGGCCAAGGCCAACGGCAAGAACCAGCTGCAGGTGTTCACCGAAGCACTGCACGCCGAAGCCAACTACAAGCTGTTCGTCGAGAACAACCTGCGCCGCGCTCTGTCGCAGAACGAGCTGGAAGTTTTCTACCAGCCGAAGCTCTGCCTGCGCACCGCCCGCCTGCAAGGGCTGGAGGCGCTGGTGCGCTGGAACCATCCGGAAAAGGGCATGATCAGCCCGGACCAGTTCATCGGCGTCGCGGAAGAAACCGGGCTCATCATCCCCATCGGCAAGTGGGTAGCCCGCGAGGCCTGCCGCATGGGCGTTCGGCTCGCCATGCTCGGCCGCGGCCAGCCTCAGGTCGCGATCAACCTTTCGCCCAAGCAGTTCTCCGACCCGGACCTGGTCGCCTCTATCGCCACGATTCTGCGCGAAGAAAAACTGCCGCCCGCCTCGCTGGAACTGGAGCTGACCGAAAGCCTGCTGCTCGACGCCACCGAGGAGACCCGCCAGCAACTGTTGGGCTTCAAGGCACTGGGCGTCACGCTGGCGATGGATGACTTCGGGACCGGCTATTCCTCGCTGAGCTACCTGAAGCGCTTCCCCATCGACGTCATCAAGATCGACCGCAGTTTCATCAAGGACATCCCCGACAACCAGGACGATATGGAAATCACGTCGGCGGTGATCGCGATGGCGCGCAACCTGCGCCTCAAGGTCGTTGCCGAGGGCATCGAGACCGCCCAGCAGCTGGCGTTCCTGCGCCAGCATCATTGCGATATCGGCCAGGGCTACCTGTTCGACAAGCCGATTTCCAGCAAGCAGCTGGAAGATGAACTGAATCGGTATCCACGCTGGGCCTGAGGCGCCTTGCCCTATCGAGCGACCGCTCATGCTCTGGCCCCGTCACTCGCAAGGGCATAGGCTTAGGCTCTGGCTAACCGAGCCACCCACATCTTTTCACGCTCGAGGTACCACGCCATGTCCCTGCGCTCGCAAATTCTCGTCCACAAGCAGGCACTTCCAGAGCCGGATCAGGCCCTGCCGGGCCGCCCCACACCCGTCGCCGTACCCGAAGCCCACTACGTCAACGGCAATCCGCTGCAGCCTCCCTTCCCGAGTGGGCTGCAACAGGCCATTTTTGCCTTGGGCTGCTTCTGGGGCGCAGAGCGTCGTTTCTGGGAGCAGGAAGGTGTATGGACCACCGCCGTCGGTTATACCGGCGGACTCACGCCCAACCCGTCCTATGAGGAGGTCTGCTCGGGCCTGACCGGGCACACCGAGGCGGTGCTGGTGGTATTCGACCCGCAGATCATTTCCTACACGGCGCTGCTCAAGCTGTTCTGGGAAGCGCACAACCCGACCCAAGGCATGCGCCAGGGTAACGACACCGGCACCCAGTACCGCTCCGCCATCTATTGCTTCGACAGCGACCAGCTCACCCAGGCACGCGCCAGCCAGGCTCGATTCCAGCAGCAGTTGGACGAACATGGCTTTGGGCCCATAACCACTGAAATTGCCGAGACCCCAGCGTTCTATTACGCCGAGGCTTATCACCAGCAATACCTGGCCAAGAATCCGGGCGGTTATTGCGGTCTCGCCGGCACCGGTGTCTGCCTACCATCATGAGCAGGGGGAATTAAGCAGCCCGCCTTCGCTCGATTGCCGAGCGAGCAGAAAAAGAAAACCCCGCCGAGGCGGGGCTTTTGCAGACTGAATCCTGACATCCGTGACTTTCGCCGTCCTGGCGTCGTTCCGTTAACGTCCGTCTTGAAATAGGCGCTTCCGTACGCGAGTTCCCTGTTGCGAAAAGACTACTCGTCAAGCCCGGAAGCCTGTAGCAGCCAACCGCACCACACCATGTAAGCAATCACTTACAAGCACTGTCCCTGATTCGCTTGTAAGTGATTGACTATCACGTTGCGGATTTATGACCGGGCTAATACCGAGATTGTTCCCATACATGGCCAAATAATTTCAATATGCCTGCATGCATTAAGCCGGCCTTCAGAATTGCTCGGCCCCGAGCAAGTACAACGACTCGCTGCCAGCTTTTACCGAAGCACTCAGCGACTGGATACGCGGCAACAGTCGTGCGAAGTAGAAACGCGCCGTACCCAGCTTGCTGGCATAGAAATCGTCCTCGCTCACCTTGCCCAGCGCGGCCTCCGCCATCTTCGCCCACATGTAGGCGTAGGCGGTGTAGCCGAACACGTGCAGATACTCGACCGAAGCGGCACCGATCTCGTTGGGGTCGCGTTTCGCGCTGTCCAGTACACACGCCGTCAGCTCGTCGAGGTTATCCAGCGCTGCTTTCAATGGCGTGACGAATTCAGCCAGTTCCGCTCCGGCCGTCGCGCAGTAGCTGCGAATCTCCTCGGCGAAAGCCCGATACAGTTCGCCGCCGCTACCCACTACCTTGCGTCCCAGCAGGTCCAGCGCCTGGATGCCATTGGTGCCTTCGTAGATCTGGGTGATACGGCAATCCCGCACCAGTTGCTCCTGCCCCCATTCACGGATGAAACCGTGGCCACCGAAGATCTGCTGGCCATGCACCGTGGTTTCCAGCCCCATGTCGGTGAGGAAGGCCTTGGCCACCGGCGTCAGCAGTGCCACCAGCGCTTCGGCGCGCTGGCGGGCCTGGCCATCCTCGCTGAACTTGGCGACATCCAGCTGCAGCGCGACATAGCTGGAAAAGGCGCGGCCGCCTTCGTTCAACGCCTTCATGGTCAGCAGCATGCGCCGCACGTCCGGATGCACGATGATCGGATCGGCCACCTTGTCCTTCGCGACCGGGCCGGTCGGCGCACGGCTCTGCACGCGTTCGCGCGCATATTCGATGGCGCTCTGGTAGGAGCGCTCGCCGGTGGCCAGGCCCTGGATGCCGACGCCCAGGCGCTCGTAGTTCATCATGGTGAACATCGCCGCCAGGCCCTTGTTGGGCTCGCCGACCATCCAGCCGACGGCGCCGTCGAAGTTCATCACGCAGGTCGCCGACGCCTGGATGCCCATCTTGTGCTCGATGGAGCCGCAGGAAAGCGAATTGCGCGCGCCCAGCGAACCGTCGTCGTTGACCATCACCTTGGGCACGAGGAACAGCGAGATGCCGCGCGAACCGGCCGGCGCATCGGGCAGCTTGGCCAACACCAGGTGGATGATGTTCTCGGTCAGATCGTGTTCGCCGCCGGTGATGAAGATCTTGGTACCGCTGACCTTGTAGCTGCCGTCGGCCTGGGGCTCGGCCTTGGTGCGGATGATGCCCAGGTCGGTGCCGGCATGGGGCTCGGTCAGACACATCGAGCCCGCCCAGATGCCGCTGTACATGTTGGGCAAGTACTTCTGCTTGAGCGCTTCGCTGGCATGGGCATAGATGGACAGGCAGGCGCCGGACGTCAGCATCGGATACAGGCCGAAAGCCAGGCTGGCCGAGTTCATCATCTCCTCGACCTGGGCAGAAATCGCCTTGGGCATTCCCATGCCGCCGTATGCCGGATCGCCACCGACACCCACCCAGCCACCCTCGGCGTACAAGCGATAGGCGTCGGGATAGCCAGCCGGCGTGGTGACCGCGCCATTGTCCCAACGGCAGCCCTCTTCGTCGCCGCTACGGTTCAGTGGGGCGATGGTATTGCCGGTGATCTTGCCGGCTTCCTCGAGAATCGCCTCGGCAGTCGGCGCGTCGACGACCTCGGCCAGCGCGGGCAGGCTCTGCCACAGCGCCGGCGCATCGAAGACTTCATTCAGGACAAAACGCATGTCGCGCAGCGGTGCTTTGTAGTCAGCCATGGAAAGACCTCGCAGAAGAACATGTCACCCGGCCGGGTGGCCGCGGGGAGGCCTTCGAGTCTAACTGAACACCAGCTGGCGCCCGAAGCGTCTGTTTATGACCAATGAGTTCCGGAATTCGCCTAGGTCAATCACCCCGATGGTGGAAGAAACCGACGTAGGACTCCCGCCGCTTTCAAGCACCCGCCGTGGGCTGCGTCACCGTGCGAACCGCGCCGCGACGATTCTGCCCGTGGGCCCGAACGCAGTTGCGTCCCGCACTCTTGGCGCTGTAGAGCGCCTGGTCCGCCGCCTTGATCACCTCGTCCGGGTGGCGCTGCGTCGGCAGCCGCTCAGCCACGCCGATGCTGATGGTCACCGAAACCTGATTCGCGCCACTGCCGCCGCGGCGGCGCTTGCCCTGTTGCGCGTCCTGGGGCCGGTTGGCCTTGTCGCGCAGGTGCATGACGTACTCCTCCACCGCCCGGCGCACGGTTTCGAGATGTGGCAGGCAGTCCTGCAGGTCGCGTCCGGAGAACACCAGGGTGAACTCCTCGCCACCGTAACGATAGGCGCGACCGCCACCGCCGATCTTGCGCAGCCGGCTCGCCACCAGCCGCAGCACCTGATCGCCGACATCGTGGCCATGGGTATCGTTGAATGCCTTGAAGTGATCCACGTCGGCCATGGCGATGACGTACTGCCGGCCGAGTCGCTGCAAACGCTCGTTCAACGCGCGCCGGCCGGGCAAACCGGTGAGTTCGTCACGGAAGGCCATCTGGTAGGCCTCCTGAGCGATGGCCACCACCAGAATCAGCATCATCAGGCTGCTGAGCACGTTCAGTGCACCGGGTCGGCTGAAGACCTGCGGCAACATCAGCAAGAGGCCGATCAAGGCGATGAACTGAGCCGCATGCACGGGGCGCGGATGACGTATGTACTGCACCAGCAACACCACGAAGGCCAGCAGGAACAGCGGGTAGACCAGCTGAATCAGCGTCAGCCACTCCGCCTGCAGCCACGGCCAACGGATCTCGGTCAACCAGTCGAGCAGTTGCTCTGGGAATCGCCTGGCCAGCGCCAGCGCGACGACGCAGACCACGAACAGCACGGCCAGCCGCGCAGCGCCATCCTGCAGCAGGTGAGCACGCTCCCGCCACGCCCCATAAAGGCCATAGAGAACCGGCAGCAACAGGCAGCACAGGTGGAAGGTCAGCGCGGCCCCGGGCAACAGGGTGCCGGTCGCTCGATAATGGTCCGCCTGGGTGTCGAGCAGAAAATAGGCCAGGTACATCACCAGCAGCAGGAAGGTCTCGCGGACGCGTCCATAGGCGATGCAGAACGCCGCTCCCAGCAGCAGGAGCACGGTGGGCAGCACATTGAACAGCGACGTGAAGAATTCGTTGAGGCCTGGCTGCCGGGCAGCCGCCAGCCCACCGGCCAGCAGAGCCAGGGGGGAGTAGAAATGACTGAAACGAACAGCAGTCAGACGAGGCACGAAGGTTCCGACGATGGACCGTGGAAAGCAGGCATTCTGCCTGCACTTGGCGACTCATTCACCTCACGGGAGGCAAAACGGCGACTCGGCGTGTTTTCGCGGACGGGATTTACCACAAGCACGCGCGATATTACCGTCGGAAAAAACAAAACCCCGCCCAGGGAGCGAGGTTCTGTCATCCACCCGAACCGCTGCCGAAGCAGCGGTCGCCTGGTCAGGGTGCCTTAATAGGCCAGCTCGAAGTGAGCCTCGTCCATGTCCATCAGGTTGTCGGCACCGGAGAGCATGGTTTCCACATGCGCACGGGTACGCGGCAGGATGCGCTGGAAGTAGAAGCGCGCCGTCTGCACCTTGGCGGTGTAGAAGCCGTCGCTGTCTTCGCCGGCGGCGATCTTCTCGGAGGCCAGGCGCGCCATGTCGGCCCAGAAGTAGGCCAGGCAGGCGTAACCGCAGTACATCAGGTAATCCACCGACGCGGCACCGACTTCCTCACGGTTCTTCATGGCAGCCATGCCGACCTTCATGGTCAGATCGCCCCACTCCTTGTTCAGCTTGGCCAGCGGCTCGACGAACTGCTTGATCGACTCGTTGCCTTCGTTGGCCTGGCAGAACTTGTGCACCACCTTGGTGAAGCCTTTCAGCGCCTCGCCCTGCGTCATCAGCACCTTGCGGCCCAGCAGGTCGAGTGCCTGGATGCCAGTGGTGCCTTCGTACAGGCAGGAGATGCGGCTGTCGCGCACGTTCTGCTCCATGCCCCACTCGGCGATGAAGCCGTGGCCACCGTAGATCTGCACGCCGTGGTTGGCGGCCTCGAAGCCCACTTCGGTCATGAACGCCTTGGCGATCGGGGTGAGGAACGCGAGCATGGCGTCGGCGGCCTTGCGCTGCTCCTCGTCCTGGCTGCGCTGGACGATGTCCACCTGCTTGGCGGCGTAGTAGAGCATCGCGCGGTTGCCTTCGGCGAAGGCCTTCATGGTCAGCAGCATGCGGCGCACGTCCGGATGCACGATGATCGGGTCAGCGGCTTTCTCGGGCGCTTTCGGGCCGGTCAGCGAACGCATCTGCAGACGTTCGCGTGCGTACTTGATGCCACCCTGGAAACCGATCTCGGCATGGGCCAGGCCCTGCAGGGCGGTACCCAGACGGGCAGTGTTCATGAAGGTGAACATGCAGTTCAGGCCCTTGTTCGGCGGGCCGATCAGGAAACCGGTAGCGCTGTCGAAGTTCATCACGCAGGTGGCGTTGCCGTGGATGCCCATCTTGTGCTCCAGCGAGCCACAGGACACGCCATTGCGCTCGCCCACGCCGCCTTCGGCGTTCGGCAGGAACTTCGGCACGATGAACAGCGAAATACCCTTGGTGCCTTGCGGCGCATCGGGCAGACGGGCCAGTACGATATGGACGATGTTGTCGGCCATGTCATGCTCGCCCGCGGAGATGAAGATCTTGGTGCCGCTGACCTTGTAGCTGCCATCGGCCTGAGGCTCGGCCTTGGTGCGCAGCATGCCCAGGTCCGTGCCGCAATGCGGCTCGGTCAGGCACATGGTGCCGGTCCACTCGCCGGATACCAGCTTGGTCAGGTAGGTCTGCTGCTGCTCGGGCGTGCCGTGGGCATGCAGGGTGTTCATCGCGCCGTGGGACAGGCCAGGGTACATGCCCCAGGACCAGTTGGCTTCACCGACCATCTCGCTGATGGCCATGCCGAGGGATTCCGGCAGGCCCTGGCCGCCATGCTCGACGTCGTGGGCCAGGCTCGGCCAGCCGCCCTCGACGAACTGCTGATAGGCCTCCTTGAAGCCGGTCGGCGTCTTCACACCGGATTCGCTCCAGGTGCAACCTTCCAGATCGCCTACACGGTTCAGCGGGGCGATGACTTGCTCACAGAACTTGGCGCCTTCGTCGAGGATGGCGTTGACCATGTCCGGGGTGGCGTCTTCACAACCCGGAAGGCTCTGATAATGCGCCTCGTAGCCGAGCAGCTCGTCACGTACGAAACGGATATCGCGCAAGGGGGCCTTGTAATCGGGCATAGCGTAAACCTCAGCGGTGGGTTCTTTGGTTCAGGTGACCGGTTGTCCGGTCAGCTCTTGATCGGATTCGTGACCCCGGCAGTTGCGCCGCAGGTCAAACAGGCGTTTGAAACATACGTTTCGGCCTGGACGATGTCAAGCCGTGACCGGAACACCGTAATCGGTATCCTTTTCGTTCTGGAAGGAAAGGGCAAGGGTGCCACTGATGGGCACCGCACCGGCCAGATGGCCGGGCGTTCAGGCGATGGTGTTGATCAGCGTCCCGAGCACTTCGTCGGCGCTCTGGATCATCCGCGCGCCAGCGTTGGCGGTATGTTCGCCGACCTTCATCTGGACCAACTGTTCGGTCAGCTCGACGACTTCCGCCACCGCCTGGGAGCTGTCGGCGACCGGTAGCGCAGCGCTGGCAATAGCATCCGCGGCCGTCTCGATACGTTGCTGCCCGGCCTGATAAGCGCCGAGGCCGGAGGAAAGGAGGCTGTTGATTTCCATGGCGCTGTTCCTGTCAATCAATTCGCCATCATTGAAGCAGAGCCGGCGCACCAGTGCCAGTGGCACCTGGTTATAAGGAAGCCGGCTTCAGAGGCTCGCAAAGCATCAGCGGAGCAGCTGCAGATCAAGGCAGGCGGCAACCTGGGCCGGCGTCGCGGCGGACAGGCGGGGCACCTGTCCCAGGCAGGGTGCCGGAAGTCGATCAGCCAAGGTGGCGAGATTCTCTTCCAGCCGCGACGTGGCCGGATCGACGATATTGGCGACCCAACCGGCGAGCCGCAGGCCGTCGCGTTCGATGGCTTCGGCGCTGAGCAGCGCGTGGTTGATGCACCCCAGGCGGACGCCCACCACCAGGATCACCGGCAAGCCCAGCATTATCGCCAGATCCGACAGGTTCTCGCCGCCTGCCAGCGGCACGCGCCAGCCACCGGCACCTTCGACCAGGGAGAAGTCGGCCTGCAACGCCAGCATTCGCCGAACCGATTCGGCCATCAGCGCCGCCGTCAATTCGATACCGACCTCGCGTGCTGCCAGATGTGGGGCAATGGCCGGCTCGAAGGCAAAAGGATTGACCTGCTCGTAGCGCATCGGCAGGGAGCATTCTCCGAGCAGCGCCAGCGCATCACCGTTGCGCAGCCCATCGGCCGTCACCTCGCAGCCGGAAGCGACCGGCTTTGCCGCCGCGGTACTGAACCCGGCCTTTCGCGCGGCATGCAGCAGGCCGGCGGCGACGGTGGTCTTGCCGACCTCGGTGTCGGTTCCGGTGACGAAAAAGGCTGTCGTCATCTCAGGACTCCTTGCATAACAGGCCGTAGACGACCCGATAGGTCGCCGGCAGCCCGGACGGCGTACGGAAGCGCTCGTAGGCCTCGATCAGTGCACGAATGCGCGCCCGCCCAGTGAGCCCGCCGGGGCGTCCCGGATTGAGGTTGTGCGCGCCGAGCGCCTTGAGCTCGTGAGTCAACTGACGCAGCTCGGAGAAGTGCAGCACGCTGGGCCGCATGTCGAGCACCAGGCAGCGCAAGCGGCTGGTCGCGCAGAACTCCTGATAGGCCTCGAACGAACGGAAGCGATTGACGTGGGCAAAGCCATCCACCGCCTGCCAGCTGTCGCGCAGCTCCTGCAGGGTACCGCTGCACAGGCTACTGAAGGCGAAGACGCCACCCGGACGCAGCACCCGCTCGGCCTCGTTCAGCACCGCAGCGAAATCCTCGCACCACTGCAGCGCCAGGCTGGAGAACAGCAGGTCCAGCGAAGTGCTGCGCAGCGGCAGGCGTTCGGCGTCCCCCGCCACGAACGAAGTCGCGCCGCCCTTCGGGCGTGCATGGCGCAGCATGCCCTCGGCGATATCCAGCGCCACGCCATCGGCGTGCGGAAAGCGGTTCGCCAGCGCACGCGAGAAATAGCCGGTACCGCTGCCCAGATCGAGCCAGCGAGTGGGGCACAAGCCGGCGGGCAGCCGCTCGATCAGGGCATTGCCGACCGCGCGTTGCAGCTCGGCGACCGCATCGTAGCTGGCCGCCGCGCGGGAAAACGACGCCGCGACCTGGCGCTTGTCGGGTAATTCCGACTCTGACGTGGGCGAGACTGCCACAGCCGGGTCGCTCATCCCCGCACTCCGCTGATCATGGCCAGCATCGCGCCGGCCACTTCCTCGGCGCGCTCCAGCGGCAATGCATGGCTCGCATCGGCCAGCACCTTGATGGTCACGCCGGGCATCCAGCTGCCCAGGGCATCGGCGGCCGAGGCCGGGACCAGGGCGTCACGCCCGCCGAACACGTGCAGCTGTGGACCGAAGTAGTCCCTAAGCGAGGATCTGCCATCCAGCTTCGCCAGGAGCTGCAGCCCCGCATCCAGCACCTCGGGCGACGCCTGCGACTGACTGACCTGCAGCTGGCGCGCCAGCGTGCGCGGATCGAAACCGCCGCGGCTGCAGAGCGAGCGAAAACGTTTCAGGGTTTCCTGCGGGTCCAGGCGGAACGCCTCATGGAAGGCATCGAAGATGTTCTCGGCCATGGCGCGCGACCAATCGATGCGCGCACGAAAACAGGGGTTGCTGGCGATGGTCAGCAACCCGCGGCAGGCGTCGCCACGACGCGCAGCCAGTTGCGTCGCCAGCATGCCACCCAAGGACCAGCCGGCAAGCCAGGTATTGCGTGGCAGGCGTCGGTCCAGCTCGTCGAGCCAGGCATCGGCATCGGCCAGCTCCGGCAACGGCTCGACCACCACCTCGAGATCCGGCGACTGCTCGGACAAGGCCTGGCATAACGGCTGTAATGCGGCCGGTCCGAACGCCCAGCCGGGCAACAAAACAAGCTGATCAGGCATCCGTTTCAGGCTCCTCGGCCAATCGATTCCAGCATTCGGCCAGGATATCCAGCAGACGTTCCACTTGCGCTTCGCTGTGCGCGGCGCTGAAAGTGACCCGCAGGCGCGCGCTACCGGCCGGCACGGTAGGAGGGCGAATCGCGCCGACCAGAAGGCCGCGCTCGCGTAGCACCGCGGATAGCTTCAGCGCACGCTCGCTGCTGCCAACCAGGATCGGCTGGATGGGTGTCGGGCTGTCCATCAGGCTCAGGCCGATTTCGGCGGCGCCCTGGCGGAAACGGGCGATGAGGCGATTCAGGTGTTCACGGCGCCAGTTTTCACGGCGCAGCAGCTCGAGGCTTTTCAGGGTTGCGCAGGCCACCGCGGGCGGCTGGCTGGTGGTATAGATGTAGGGCCGGGCGAACTGGATCAGCGTCTCGATCAGCGCCTCGCTGCCGGCGACGAAGGCACCGGCGGTGCCGAAGGCCTTGCCCAGGGTACCGACCAGCACTGGCACCTCATCGATGCCCAGCCCGAAATGCTCGACGACGCCGCCGCCCGCCGCACCCAGCGGGCCGAAACCATGGGCATCGTCGACCATCACCCAGGCGTCGCGCTGCCTGGCTTCAGCACAGATCGCCGGCAGATCGGCCAGGTCGCCGTCCATGCTGAATACGCCATCGGTCACCACCAGGGTGTTGCCGACGGCCTTGTCCAGACGCTTGCCCAGGCTCCCGGCATCGTTGTGCAGGTAGCGCGAAAAGCGCGCGCCGCTGAGCAGACCGGCGTCCAGTAGCGAGGCATGGTTGAGGCGGTCCTCCAGCACAGTGTCGCCCTGCCCCACCAGCGCGGTGACGGCGGCGAGATTGGCCATGTAGCCCGTGGAGAACAGCAGCGCACGCGGTCGCCCGGTGAAGTCGGCCAGCGCCTCTTCCAGTTCGTGATGCGGCGTGACATGGCCGATCACCAGGTGCGAGGCGCCACCACCGACACCCCACTTCGCGGCACCTTGCTGCATGGCAGCGATCACCTCGGGGTGATTGGCCAGGCCCAGGTAGTCGTTGGAACTGAATGCCAGCAACCGCTCGCCATCGACCATCACATCCGGCCCCTGCGGCGTCTGCAGCAACGGACGCTGGCGGTAAAGATGTTCGGCGCGGCGGGCGGCGAGGCGCGAGGCGAGATCGAATGTCATGGGCGGAACCGGCAACGGTGGATAACCGCAAGCGGATTATCCACCCTACGAAAGGGTTGGGCTGGCGTAGGAGGATCGGGGCGCGCAGCTGAGGCTTTATCCATCCACCACTCGGGCCATCAGACCGCCGCGTTATAGAACAACGTGGAATCCCGCTGCTCCATCAGCGCCTGCTCGATGGCGGCCTGGTGTACTTCATCGTCGTGTTCCTGGCGCGCTTCGGGCTGGATACCCAGGCGCTTGAACAGCAGCATGTCCTTGTCGGCCTGCGGGTTGCCGGTGGTCAGCAGTTTCTCGCCGTAGAAGATCGAATTGGCGCCAGCGAAGAAGGCCAGGGCCTGCATCTGCTCGTTCATCTGCTCGCGCCCGGCGGACAGGCGCACGTGGGACCTGGGCATCATGATCCGCGCCACGGCGAGCATGCGGATGAAGTCAAAGGGGTCGACGTCCTGCTCTTCGGCCAACGGCGTGCCTTTCACCTTGACCAGCATGTTGATCGGCACCGACTCCGGATGCTCCGGCAGGTTAGCCAGTTGGATCAGCAGCCCGGCGCGATCGTCCAGCGACTCGCCCATGCCGAGGATGCCGCCGGAGCAGATTTTCATCCCTGCATCGCGCACGTAGCTCAGCGTCTGCAGACGTTCGGCATAGGTACGGGTGGTGATGATGTTGCCGTAGAATTCCGGCGAGGTGTCGAGGTTGTGGTTGTAGTAATCCAGCCCGGCGGCAGCCAGCGCGCGGGTCTGTTCCTGGTCGAGCTTGCCCAGGGTCATGCAGGTTTCCAGGCCCAGCGCCTTGACCCCTTCGACCATTTTCAACACGTAGGGCATGTCCTTGGCGGAAGGGTGCTTCCAGGCCGCGCCCATGCAGAAACGGGTGGAACCGATGGCCTTGGCTTCGGCCGCCGCGTCCAGCACCTTCTGCACTTCCATCAGCTTCTCTTTATCCAGGCCGGTGTTGTAATGGCCCGATTGCGGACAGTACTTGCAGTCTTCGGGGCAGGCGCCGGTCTTGATCGACAGCAGCGTGGAGACCTGCACGCGGTTGGCGTCGAAGTGCTGGCGGTGCACGGTCTGCGCCTGGAACAGCAGATCGTTAAAGGGTTGCTCGAAGAGCGCCTTGACCTCGGCGAGGGACCAGTCGTGGCGGGTGGCGCAAGCAGCGGTGGCGCTCATGGGCATTCCTTGTAATTAATAGGCGGCTGGGCACGGATGCGAAATGGTTAGCCAAGCCGGACAACCTGTCAACCAGGAAAGGAATCATGGTTTACAACTGGTTAAAATTCGAACACAGCTGTCAACTTTGCGACGAACGCTGCGAACCCGGTCAGTCGCTATGTCCGAGCTGCGAAGCGGAGCTGCCCTGGCTCGGCAGTCAATGCAGCATCTGCGCTTTGCCATTGCCGGTGGCCGGCGCGGTCTGCGGCGAGTGCCTCATGCATCCGCCGGCTTTCGATCACGTCGCCGTCCCGTGGCGCTTCGCCTTTCCGGTGGACAGCCTGATCACGCGCTTCAAGCACCAGTCGCGCTGGCCATTCGGGCGACTGCTCGCCGAACACCTGGCGCGCCACCTGCAACATGCCTTCGATGAAGGGCTGCCGCGGCCCGAGGCTCTGCTGCCGGTGCCCCTGGCACGCAAGCGGCTGCGCCAGCGCGGTTTCAACCAGGCGCGAATGCTGGCGGACTGGCTGAGCCCCGTCTTGCAGATTCCGGTTCGCAACGACCTGGCGCAGCGCATCCAGGACACAGCCTCCCAGCAGCAACTGGACGCCGCGGCCCGCCGCCGCAACCTGCGCCAGGCCTTCGCGCTGGTCGAAGGACAGGTCCTGCGCGGGCAGCATCTGGCGGTCATCGATGACGTATTCACCACCGGCGCCACCGCCGAGGCACTGGCGCGCCTGTTGAAACGGGGCGGCGCCGCGCGGGTCGATATCTACTGCCTGGCGCGTACGCCCAAGCCGGGCGAGTGAGCGCCGTGCGCCGCGGTTGTTTAAACGCCCCAGTGCAATACACTGGCCGCCCCACTCACGGAGCCGACCATGTCCCACCCCTTCGACACACTCACACCCGACCTGGTGCTCGATGCGGTGGAAAGCCTTGGCTACCTCAGCGATGCCCGCGTGCTGGCGCTGAACAGCTATGAAAACCGCGTCTATCAGGTGGGCATCGAGGACAGCACACCGCTGATCGCCAAGTTCTACCGCCCCCATCGCTGGAGCGACGCGGCGATTCTCGAGGAACACCGCTTCAGCCTGGAACTGGCCGAGCGGGAGATTCCCGTGGTGGCGCCGCTGGAGCGCGACGGTCAGACGCTCCACACCCATGCCGGCTTTCGCTTCGCACTGTTTCCGCGCCGTGGCGGCCGAGCCCCGGAGCCTGGCAATCTCGATCAGCTCTATCGCCTCGGCCAGTTGCTCGGGCGCATGCACGCCGTGAGTGCCAGCCACCCCTTCGAGCATCGCGAGACCCTGGGCGTGGAGAATTTCGGCCACGCCTCGCTGAGCACCTTGCTCGATGGCGGGTTCGTCCCGAGAAGCCTGCTGCCAGCCTACGAGTCGGTCGCCCGCGACCTGCTCAAGCGCGTCGAAGACGTCTTCGCCAGGACGGACTTCCAACCGATCCGGCTGCATGGCGACTGCCATCCCGGCAACATCCTCGCCCGCGACGACGCCTTTTATCTGGTCGACCTGGACGATTGCCGCATGGGGCCGTCGGTACAGGACATCTGGATGATGCTGGCCGGCGAGCGCCATGAGCGCCTCGGGCAACTGTCCGAACTGGTCGAGGGCTACAACGAATTCCACGACTTCACGCCGCGCGAACTCCCTCTGATCGAAGCCCTGCGTGCGCTGCGCCTGCTCCACTACAGCGCCTGGCTCGCGCGCCGCTGGGACGACCCGGCATTTCCCATGAGTTTTCCCTGGTTCGGCAGCGAGCGCTACTGGGGCGACCAGATCCTGATCCTGCGCGAGCAGATGTCCGCTCTGCAGGAGGAGCCGCTGAAGCTGTTCTGAAAACGGCCTGAACGCTGGACCCGTCCAGCGTTCAGCCTCCAGCGCCGTCGTCGGCTGCGCCGGCGTAAACGAGCGGATAGACCAGCATCCCGACGGCCTCGTTGAGCAACTGGCCGCTCTGCCACACCGCCTTCGCCTCGGGCATCCAGCCACCCAGCGGCCTGCCGTTGGGCACCCCGAGAAAGCCTACGGGCGCGGCGATCACGGTCATTCCATTCTGCTCGAAGCACCAGCGCGAACGCGGCATGTGCGCGGCGGAAGTCACCAGCACGATACGTTCGATACCCTCCGCCTTGAGCATCGCCGCACTGTGCACCGCATTTTCCCAGGTGGTGCGACTGCGCTCCTCCTGCCAGCGAACCGGCGTGGCGAAATCGCGCTGCAGCGTCTCGGCGGCGAGCGCCGCCTCGCTCGGGGGCTGACCATAATGCAGGCCGCCGCTGGCCAGGATTGGCAGCTCCGCGGCCTTTGCCAGGCGCGCGGCATAGCGCAAGCGCTCCAGCGCGATGTGGCCGGGCTGGTCGGTCTGCCAGGCGGGGTCCGCACGTTCCCGACCGGCACCCAGCACGACGATGGCCTGGGCCTGCTCGTGCAGGCTCGCCCACTGCGCCTCGGGTATCGCCGGTTCGCGCTCCAGCGCCTGCGCCGCCCACTGCACCATGACCGGCAGACTCATCAGCCACAGGCCTCCCAGGCCGACGACGAAACACAAGGCTGACAACCGCGGTGCGCGCCGCCGCAGCCACCAGGCCGCGAGGAGCAGCAGTAACAGGCCGCCCGGCGGCAGCAGGAGGTGCTTGAAGAAGTAGCGAATCGGCATGCGCGGTCCCTGTGGCTAGACAATCGGCACTCTAGGACCCGGCCCCGCTGCATCGCAAGCATGAGCGAAGCGAAAGCCACCCAGGCCGATCGCCCGACCGGGAACGTCTCAATAGGCGGGAGAGGTGTGCGCGCGCTGCCTGGCACGCAGCAGTTGCGAACCACAGGCACTGCAGGCCGCCGGGCCCGGCCCTTGCGGCCAGTACACGGCGCCGCCGCAGAGGGCGCAGCTGAGTGTCTGCTGCAAGGTAAAAGGTACCTGCCGGAGCCGCTTGCCCGAATGCTGACGCAGCGCACTGCGTAGCGCCGGTCGGCCGGCATTGCGCGCCAGCTGGGCCTGTTCCTCGGCCGCTGCATGCCAGCCGGACAACCATTGCGAATCCTGCTGGAGATAGGCACGGATCAGCTCGAACTCCGCGGCGGTCAACCCGCGCACTTCCAGATCGGTCGCATCGTCCTCACGCCGCTCGGCCTCCTCCAGTGCCGTTGTCAGCCGCTGCAATACCCGCCCGTACAGATTGCTTTCATCGACCTGCGGTGGTTTACCCATGGTTCTCTTTACCTCTTGTTCGTCCCGCCCCCTCGAACAAGGGTAGTCCAGGCTCACTGCGCCAGCCTTGGACAAAAGGCGTAGTCCGGCGAACGGTAAATCGGGTTTCCCTCCGTCAAGGGGGGTCATGTATGCTACGGCGCTTCCATGCTTCCGCTTTCGGCCCGTTGCGCGACTGCCTGTCAGGCCTGTTTCGCATCCGCCGCCAACCCGTCGGAACGCCAGCCACCTCTCAACGCCAGTAGCCATGCACGAACAGTATCAGCCCCGCGAAATCGAAGCCGCCGCGCAGTCCCACTGGGAAGCGCAGAAATCCTTTGAAGTGAGCGAACAGCCCGGCAAGGACACCTTCTATTGCCTGTCGATGTTCCCCTATCCCAGCGGCAAGCTACACATGGGCCACGTGCGCAACTACACCATCGGCGACGTGATTGCCCGCTACCAGCGCATGCTGGGCAAGAACGTGCTGCAGCCCATGGGCTGGGACGCCTTCGGCATGCCGGCGGAAAACGCCGCGATGAAGAACCAGGTGGCGCCGGCCAAGTGGACCTACGAGAACATCCAGTACATGAAGACCCAGCTCAAGTCGCTGGGCCTGGCCGTGGACTGGACGCGCGAAGTCACCACCTGCAAGCCCGACTACTACCGCTGGGAGCAGTGGCTGTTCACCCGTCTGTATAAGAAGGGCGTGATCTACCGCAAGAACGGTACCGTGAACTGGGACCCGGTCGACCAGACCGTGCTGGCCAACGAGCAGGTCATCGACGGTCGTGGCTGGCGTTCGGGCGCGCTGATCGAGAAGCGCGAAATCCCGATGTATTACTTCAAGATCACCGCCTACGCCGATGAACTGCTGGAGAGCCTGGACGATCTGCCCGGCTGGCCGGAACAGGTCAAGACCATGCAGCGCAACTGGATCGGCAAGTCGCGCGGCATGGAGATCGGCTTCCCCTACGATGTGGCGAGCATCGGCAGCGAAGGCGTGATGAAGGTCTTCACCACCCGCCCCGACACCCTGATGGGCGCCACCTACGTCGCCGTGGCCGCCGAGCATCCGCTGGCCACGCTCGCAGCCCAGGGCAATCCGGAACTGCAGGCCTTCATCGACGAATGCAAGCGCGGTGGCGTCGCCGAAGCCGACATCGCCACCCAGGAAAAGAAAGGCCTGGCCACCGCCCTGCGCGTGCAACACCCGCTGACCGGCGAGCTGCTGCCGGTGTGGGTCGCCAACTACGTGCTGATGGGCTACGGCGAAGGTGCGGTGATGGCCGTGCCGGCGCACGACGAACGCGACTTCGAATTCGCCAGCAAGTACGGCCTGCCGATCAAGCCGGTGGTCCGCACCAGCGCAGGCGACGAGACGCCCGCGCCCTGGCAGGACGCCTACGGCGAGCATGGCGAGCTGATCAACTCCGGCGCCTTCGACGGCCTGGATTTCGACGGTGCCCTCGATGCCATGGAAGTCGCCCTGCAGAAGAAAGGCCTCGGCCAGGCGCGCACCCAGTTCCGCCTGCGCGACTGGGGCATCAGCCGCCAGCGCTACTGGGGCTGCCCGATCCCGATCATCCATTGCGAAGCCTGCGGCGACGTACCCGTGCCGGAAAACCAGTTGCCGGTGGTGCTGCCCGAGGACGTGGTGCCCGATGGCGCCGGTTCGCCGCTGGCGAAGATGCCCGAATTCTACGACTGCAGCTGTCCCAGCTGCGGCAAGCCGGCCCGGCGCGAAACCGACACCATGGACACCTTCGTCGAGTCCTCCTGGTACTTCGCCCGCTACGCCAGCCCGAACTACGAACAAGGCATGGTCGACCCGAAAGCCGCCAACCACTGGCTGCCGGTGGATCAGTACATCGGCGGCATCGAACACGCCATCCTGCACCTGCTCTATGCGCGCTTCTTCCACAAGCTGATGCGCGACGAGGGGCTGGTCAGCTCCAACGAGCCGTTCAAGAACCTGCTGACCCAGGGCATGGTGGTCGCCGAGACCTACTACCGCACGCTGCCCAACGGCGGCAAGGACTGGTTCAACCCGGCCGACGTGGAGGTCGAGCGCGATGCCAAGGCCAAGGTCATCGGCGCGAAGCTCAAGTCCGACGGCCTGCCGGTGGAAATCGGCGGCACCGAGAAGATGTCCAAGTCGAAGAACAACGGCGTCGACCCGCAGGCGATGATCGATGCCTACGGCGCTGACACCTGCCGCCTGTTCATGATGTTCGCCTCGCCGCCGGACATGAGCTGCGAATGGTCCGACGCCGGCATCGAAGGCGCCAACCGCTTCCTGCGTCGCGTCTGGCGTCTGGCCCATGCGCACGTCAGCGCCGGCCTGCCGGGTGCGCTGGATCTCGCCGCGCTGAGCGACGAGCAGAAAGCCATCCGCCGCGCGACCCACCTGGCCATCCGCCAGGCCAGCATCGATGTCGGCCAGCATCACAAGTTCAACACCGCCATCGCCCAGGTGATGACCCTGATGAACGTGCTGGAGAAGGCACCGACCGCGAGCGAACAGGACCGCGCCCTGCTGCAGGAAGGCCTGGAGGCCGTCGCCCTGCTGCTGGCGCCGATCACCCCGCACATCTGCCACGAACTCTGGCAGCAGCTCGGCAAGGCCGGTTCGGTGATCGACGCCGCCTGGCCGACGGTGGACGAAACCGCCCTGGTGCAGGACAACCTGACCCTGGTGGTACAGGTCAACGGCAAGCTGCGCGGGCAGATCGAAGTGCCGGCCAGCGCCAGCCGCGAGGAAGTCGAAGCGGCGGCGCGTGCCAACGAGAACGTGGTGCGCTTCACCGAGGGCCAGACGATCCGCAAGGTCATCGTGGTGCCGGGCAAGCTGGTCAATATCGTCGCTAACTGATACGGCCCGGGCGCTCGCCGGGGCTGGCAAAGGGGATACAGAGATGGTCAAACGGAATCTGATGGTAGTGGGCCTGGCGCTGTTGCTGAGCGCCTGTGGTTTCCAGTTGCGCGGCACCGGCGACGCCGAATTCGCGCTCACCGAGATCGACCTGCAGGCCCGCGACAGCCACGGCCAGACGGTCCAGCAACTGAAGGACCTGCTCGAAAGCAACGACGTGCACGTTCACCCGGGCGCTCGCTACAGCCTCAACCTGGCCAACGAGCAGACTCGCCAGCGTACCGCCAGCTACACCAGCTCCGCGCGCAGCGCCGAGTACGAGCTCACCACCACCCTCGATTACGAGTTCCGCGGGCCGCAGAACACGCAGCTGCTGCGGGATCGTGTCGAGGTGCAGCGCGTCTACGTGCATGACAGCAACAACCTGATCGGCTCCTCCCAGGAAGGTGATCAGCTGCGCCAGGAGATGCGTCGCGAGCTGCTGCAGCAACTGGTGATGCGCGTCCAGCGCGTCAGTCAGGCTCAACTCGACGCGCTGCAGGCCACCGCCGAAGCCAAGGCGCGCGCCGAGGCCGAAGCGCTCGAGGCCCAGCAGCGGATGCTCGACGCGCAACCGCAGCAATCGCCTGTCGAACTGCCGAATCAGTGATGAACCGGGAGCCCTGGCGGCTCCCGTCTTCCCTCCATGAAACTGCCCCCCGCCCAACTCGGCAAACACCTGCAAGGCTCGCTCGCACCTGTCTATGTGGTCAGCGGCGACGAACACCTGCTCTGCCAGGAAGCCTGCGACGCCATCCGTGCGGCCTGTCGCCAGCAGGCGTTCAGCGAGCGCCAGGTACTCAGCGTCGAGAGCGGCTTCGATTGGGGCCAGTTGCTCGAGGCCGGCGCCAATCTTTCGCTGTTCGCTGAAAGGCGCCTGCTGGAACTGCGCATCCCCAGCGGCAAGCCCGGCGACAAGGGCGCGGCCGCGCTGCTGCATTACCTCGCGCGGCCGGCCGAGGACACCGTGCTGCTGATCAGCCTGCCCAAGCTCGACGGCAGCACGCAGAAGACCAAGTGGGCCAAGGCGCTGATCGACGGCAAGGACGTGCAGTTTCTGCAGGTCTGGCCTGTGGATGCGGCACAGCTGCCGCAATGGATTCGCCAGCGCCTGTCCCAGGCGGGGCTGGCCGCCGACCAGGAAGCATTGGAGCTGATCGCCGCGCGGGTCGAAGGCAACCTGCTGGCCGCCGCCCAGGAAATCGAGAAGCTCAAGCTGCTGGCCGAAGATGGCCGGGTAACCGCCGATACGGTGCAGGCAGCCGTCGCCGACAGCGCCCGCTACGATGTCTTCGGGCTGATCGATGCCGCGCTGCAGGGCCATCCCGAACACAGCCTGCGCATGCTCGAAGGGCTGCGCGGCGAAGGCATCGAAGCCCCGGTGATTCTCTGGGCCCTGGCCCGGGAACTGCGCCTGCTGGCCAATATCGCCCAGCAGTACGCTCAGGGCGTACCGCTGGAGCGCGCTTTCAGTCAGGCGCGTCCGCCCGTCTGGGACAAGCGCCGTCCGTTGGTCAGCAAGGCCCTGCAACGCCACGACGTCGCGGGCTGGCAGCGATTGTTGATGGCAGCGCAACTCATCGACGAGCAGATAAAGGGACAGGCCGAAGGCGATCCCTGGATCGGCCTGAGCAACCTCTGCCTGCAGTTGAGCGGACGGCGAATCAGGCTTTAACCTGCTGGCCGAACGGGTTCGGCCCTACCGTAGCCCTGTACATGCTTTCGGATCATGCCCCGTAGGGTCGAATTCATTCGACCGCTGTCCGCTGGACATTTTTTGCACGATGCCTATGATGCGCCCAGTTCCCGAACCACAGAGGACACGCACATGGCAAAAAGCCGCAAACGGCCCAACAAGGCCAAAACACTGGTGGCGCAGCCCCTGTTCCGCAGTCGCCAGGAAACACCGAAAAAAGGCAAAGGCAGCTATCGCCGCGAAGCCTCCCAGTCCACCGGCTGGGAGGCTTCGGTCCTTCTGGCGGCCTGAAAACCCAAGCCAGCGAAAGCGTGATAAGGTCTGCGACCGTCGATGCTTTCGAGACTGGTGCATGCATTACACCTTCGTTCCCGTCCTCTTTCTGCGTACCCTCGTTGCCGGCTCGGCGATGAGCCTGGTCGTCGCCTGCGCGGCGGAACCGCTTGCGCAGTCCAGCCTGGCCAGTGACGTCACACGGCTCGACCAACCCGGCGAGAACAGCGTTGCCGATGCTATCGTCGAAACCACCCAGCCCAGCTTCAGCGAATGGCGTGAACAGTTTCGTGAAGAGGCGCTGGCCGCCGGCATCACGGCCGATACTTTCGAGCGTTCCTTTGCCGGTGTGCAGCCGGATCCCAGCGTGATCGAAGCTGATCGCAGCCAGCCGGAATTCACCCGTCCGGTCTGGCAGTACCTCGAAGGTGCGATCTCCCCCCAGCGCGTACGCAACGGCCAACGCCTGCTTGACGAGCACGCGGCCACGCTCACACGCATCGAAGCGCGCTATGGCGTGGACCGCGAGGCACTGGTCGCCATCTGGGGCCTGGAAAGCAGCTTCGGCCAGATCATGGGCGACAAGTCGGTGATCCGCTCGCTGGCCACCCTGGCCCATGAGGGCCGCCGCCCCGCCTTCGCCAAGAGCCAACTACTCGCGGCGCTGGAAATCATCCAGAGCGGCGATGTCAGCCCCGCCCGCATGCGCGGCTCCTGGGCCGGCGCCATGGGGCAGACCCAGTTCATTCCGACCACTTACAACACCCATGCGGTGGATTTCGACGGCGACGGCCGGCGCGATATATGGAACAGCGCCACCGATGCGCTCGCCTCGGCGGCGCACTATCTGCAGGCATCGGGCTGGAAAACGAACCAGCCCTGGGGCTTCGAAGTCCGGCTACCGGAAAAATTCGATTACGCCCTGGCTGACAGCAGCATCCGCAAGCCGCTGGCCGAATGGCGACAACTCGGTGTGAGCGGCCTGCCCGCCGGTCAGCAGGACGTCAGCGCCAGCCTGCTGCTTCCAGCGGGACACCGTGGACCAGCCTTCCTGGTGCTCGACAACTTCCGCGCCATCCTGCGCTACAACAACTCCTCGGCCTACGCCCTGGCGATCGGTCTATTGTCGGAAAGCTTCCAAGGCAAAGGCCAGGTGGCCGGCAGCTGGCCGCGCGGCGAGCAGCCACTGAGCCGCTCCGAACGCCTGGAGCTGCAGGAACGCCTGCTGGCCCAGGGCTTCGACACCGGTACCCCGGACGGCATCATCGGCGCCAATACGCGCAAGGCCATCCGCGGCTTCCAGCAGCAGCTGGGCTGGCCCGCCGACGGGCACCCGACCCAGGAACTACTGGGACGCTTGCGCAGCGTACGCTGACCCACCAAATGCTTGCTGGCGACCCGCCAAGGTCATCGCCAGCAAGGATTCGGGCCCCTACAGCCTCTATCACTCCTCTTCCCTTTCGCCCGGTCTGATTGCACAAAGCCGAATATTCGTCTGCAATCTCAAGAGCCCCGCCGAATTGCCGAAACAAAGACACCTTTATCGGATTTCTTCATGGAGATCGCGGCCCATGTTCAACGGTCGTCTCAAGCAGCAGCTGGCCGAGATGCAGGACGAACTCTCCAGCACCCGGCAGATCAAGGACTCGCTCTACAGCGAAATGCTGGTGCTCGAATTCGACCCCGAGGGCCGGGTTCGTTTCGCCAACGACAATCTCCTCGAGGCTTTGCGCTACCGCAGGGAGGCGTTGATCGGTCGCGCGCTGGACGAACTGATCCCCGACTCGTTCCGCAGCCATCCCAATCATCCGGCGTTGCTGAAAGCCCTGCGCAACCCGGAACACTGGAGCGGAGCCTTTCGCCTGTTGTGCGGCGATGGCAAAGAGGCCTGGTTGCGCGCCATCTGGCAGCCGGTGAACAACGGTCTTGGCAAATTGCAGTACTTCACGCTCTGCGCCAACGACCTGACCGCCACCATCACCACCGCCAAGGAGCACGAGAGCCTGATCAAGGCGTTGCTGCGCTCCACGGCGGTGATCGAGTTCAAGCTGACCGGTGAGGTGGTCACCGCCAACGAAAACTTCCTGCGCACCATGGGCTATCGCCTGGAGCAGATCCAGGGCAAGCACCATCAGCTGTTCTGCTCACCCGAGGAGCGCGATTCGCCGGCATATCGCGATTTCTGGGCGCAACTCAACCGCGGCGAGTATGTCGCCGGGCGCTTCAAGCGCCTCGACAGCATGGGCCGTACCGTATGGCTCGAAGCCTCCTACAACCCGGTGCTGGATGCCCATGACAGGCTCTACAAGGTGGTCAAGTTCGCCACCCTGATCACCGACCAGGTCAATCAGGAACAAGCCGTTTCGGAAGCCGCCGGCATCGCCTACGACATTTCCCGCAAGACCGACCAGAGCGCCGACAAGGGCGCTGCCGTGGTGCAGCAGACGCTGGACGTGATGCAACAGATCGTCGAGAAGGTCCAGGAAGCCGCCGCTGGTATCGAGGCCCTGGACAAGCAGTCGCAGCTGATCAGCACCATCATGCAGACCATTCGCGGCATCGCCGACCAGACCAACCTGCTGGCCCTCAACGCGGCAATCGAGGCGGCCCGCGCCGGCGATCAGGGTCGCGGCTTCGCGGTGGTCGCCGACGAGGTGCGCCAGTTGGCCGGGCGTACCAGCCAGGCCACCGAGGAAATCGTCGACGTGGTTCAGAAGAATCAGAACCTGGCGCATGCCGCGGTGCAGAGCATGGCCAGCGGCCGCGAGCAGGCCGAGCAGGCCGAGCAGGGACTGCAACTGGCCAGCGAAGCCGGCGCGGTGATCATCGAGATCCAGCAGGGCGCCAAGCAGGTCGTGGACGCGGTAGGTCAGTTCAGCAGCCATCTGCAGAGCTGATCAGAGGCGGTTGCTTCGACCGATGATCGTTCCCTGCCCTGCGGGAACACCTCGTGCAGTCATGGGACGCGGGCGTCCCGGTCCAGCACCACCCTCAATCAACGGTCAGTGCCTGTGATAAACTGCGCGGCGGCCACGAGCCGCCTCGTCCACGGAGCCTCTAGCGGAGCCCAGATTGCCGATGTCCGATATCTCCCAGCCCAAAACCGTTGCCAGCGGCGAAAAATTCCGCACCACTCAGGGCATTACCGCGATCAAGGACGGACAGAAGCGCCGCGCCTCGAGCGAACCCCAGGTGTTCGAGCCCAAGCCCAAGTGGCTGCGAGTCAAGGCTCCCAGCGGCAGCCGTTTCGAAGCAGTCAAGCGCAATGTCGGCGAACATCGGCTGAGCACCGTGTGCCAGGAATCCCACTGCCCGAACATGGGCGAATGCTGGTCCAACGGTACCGCCACCATCATGCTGATGGGCTCGGTGTGCACCCGGGCGTGCCGCTTCTGCGCGGTGGATACCGGCAATCCCAATGGCTGGCTGGACCAGGAGGAGCCACAGAACACCGCCAAGTCGGTAGAGCTGATGGCGCTGCGCTATATCGTGTTGACCTCGGTGGATCGGGACGATCTGGACGACGGCGGTGCCGCACACTACGCCGCCTGTGTGCGCGCCATCAAGGAGCGCACCCCGCAGGTGGTAGTCGAGGCCCTGACCCCGGACTTCGACGGGGACCTGCAAGCCATCGAACGCGTGGCGGACTCCGGCCTGGAAGTCTTCGCGCAAAACGTTGAGACGGTCAAACGCCTGACCCATGAAGTGCGCGACCCCCGCGCCGGCTACGAGAAGACCCTGCTCGTGCTGGAACACGCCAAGCGCCATCGCCCGGATTTGCTGACCAAGACCAGCCTGATGCTGGGCCTGGGCGAAAGCGACGAAGAAGTGCTGCAGACCATGGATGACCTGCGCGCCATCGGCGTGGACATCCTCACCCTCGGCCAGTACTTGCAGCCGACCCGCCATCACCTGCCGGTCAAACGCTGGGTCAGCCCGGAAGAATTCAACCGTTTGCGCGATATCGGCCTGGAAAAGGGCTTCATGGAAGTCGCCGCCGGCCCGCTGGTGCGCTCCAGCTACCGAGCCGACCGGGTTTTCGAGAAGAACAACCTGGGCCTGGCCGCTCCGGTGCCAGTGCCGGGCCAGCCGTTCGACAGCAACCTGATTCCGACCCTCAATCTGAACTGATCGGGCCGAACAACGCCTGCCCCTGGGCTTCGCCTGGGGCAGGCGTTTTCATATCCGTACATCCCGCTCACATTGGATAAGCAAACGCCCGACTTGACGCTCTATATTGCGCCCGTCAGCGTCTGCTGCTGCGTGTAGCCGAGCTGCTGGACGAGCTCTCCACGCAACCGGCCCATTACTTCAGCGAAGTCGACCGGCCCCACCAGGTCACGCAACTGGGTCATCTTCAGCCCCGCATAGCCACAGGGATTGATGCGCTGGAAGGGTTCGAGATCCATGTCGACGTTGAGCGCCAGGCCATGGAAGGAACGGCCGTTGCGAATGCGCAGACCCAGGGAAGCGATCTTTGCGCCATCGACGTAGACGCCCGGCGCATCGGGTTTGGCCGCAGCCTCGATACCATAGCCGGCGAGCAGGTCGATCAGGCTGTGCTCGATACGATTGACCAGTTCCCGCACACCGAAGCCCAGTCGCCGCACGTCGAGCAACAGATAGCCGACCAACTGGCCGGGGCCATGATAGGTCACCTGGCCACCACGATCGGCCTGCACCACGGGGATGTCGCCGGGCAGCAGCAGGTGCTCGGCCTTACCCGCCTGGCCCTGGGTGAACACCGGCAGGTGCTGCAGCAGCCAGACCTCGTCGGCGGTCTGCGGGCCACGGTTGTTGGTGAAGTGCTGCATGGCCTGCCAGGTCGGCAGATATTCGACCAGACCGAGCTCGCGCACGCCGAGACTGGCGCCGCTCATGGTCGAATGGCCGCCTGGCGACCCACCTGGTCCATCAGAGCACCATGTGCACGCGCCCTGTGGCGCGCAGCTCGTTGTTGATGGCCTGTAGCTGATCGACCCCGGTAGCGGTGATCAGGATCTGCAGGGAAAGGAAGCGCCCGTTGCGGCTGTCGCGCACCACCAGCGACGTTTCGTCGAGATCGGGCGCGTGACGCCTGATCACCTCGACGACCAGCTCGGTGAAGCCCTCGCCGGCGTCACCGATCACCTTGACCGGGTAACGCTCGCAGGGGAATTCGATCTTTGGCGCTTGCGGGTTGTTGCTATCGATCATGGCGGTGACGGACTCGTGATCCGCGCACGCGCCTGGCGGTTGGCCATGGCGCGCACGAGAGATATCAGTTGAACAGGCCGAAGAAGAACAGGCGAATGCTATCCCAGAACCGCCGGAACAGCCCACCCTCTTCCACGCTTTGCAGAGCGATCAGGTCGGTGCTGTGCAGCACCTTGTCCTCGAGCTTGACCTCGACCGTACCGATCACGTCGCCCTGCTGGATCGGCGCGATGAGGTTGGATTTGAAGGTCATGCCGGCTTCCAGCTTGTCCAACTGCCCGCGCGGCAAGGTGAGCGTCAGGTCCTTGGCAAGGCCGGCAGCCACCTTGTCCTGCTGGCCTTTCCAGACCTTGGGCTGCGCCAGCTCGACACCCTTCTCATAGAAGGTACGGGTCTCGAAGAAGCGGAAACCGTAGGTCAGCAGCTTCTGAGTTTCGGCGGCGCGGGCCTGCTCGCTGGCAGTGCCGAACACCACGGAAATCAGACGCATGCCATCGCGCACCGCGGAGGCTACCAGGCAGTAGCCGGCCTCCTCGGTGTGGCCGGTCTTCAGCCCATCGACCGTCTTGTCGCGCCACAGCAGCAGGTTGCGGTTGGGCTGTTTGATGTTGTTCCAGAAAAATTCCTTCTGGGCATAGATAGCGTAGTGCTCGGGGTCTTCATCGATGATCGCCCGCGCCAGCTTGGCCATGTCCCGCGCCGAGGAGTAGTGCTCCGGGTGCGGCAGGCCGGTGGCGTTCATGAAGTGGCTGTTGGTCATGCCCAGGCGCTGCGCCGTGCTGTTCATCAGGTCGGCGAAGGCTTCCTCGCTGCCGGCGATGTATTCGGCCATGGCGACGCTGGCGTCGTTGCCCGACTGGATGATGATGCCGTGCAGCAGGTCGTCCACGGAAACCTGGGTGTTGACCTGGATGAACATCCGCGAACCACCGGTACGCCAGGCCTTCTCGCTGACCGTGACCATGTCGCTCTCGGCGATCTGGCCCTTCTTGATTTCCAGGGTGGCGATGTAGGCCGTCATCAGCTTGGTCAGGCTCGCCGGAGGTAGGCGCTCATCGCCGGCATCCTCGACCAGCACCTCACCGCTGGCGGCATCCATCAGCACGTAGGACTTAGCTGCCAGCTGGGGTGCTGAAGGGATGATCGGCGCGGCCCATGCGGCCGGCACGACTATCAGCAGGGTGAGAAAGACCAGGCGCTGCACGTAAGGGGTGATATTCATTTCTCTCTCTGAAAATTGGTTGGATGAAACTTCGCTACGAAGCCTTTCGACGAACGAGCGCTTCAGTCGGCCTTGACCCGTCGTGGCTGACCGAGATTGGCCAGACGCACGTTCTGCTCCAGCCGAGCCGCCTCGTCCAGCGAGTCGATCGGCCCCAGCCGCACTCGATGCAGAACCTGCTGCTGATGAACCACCGAGCTGATGAACACCGGCGCGGCGGTCATGCCGCTCAGCTTGTCCTTGAGCAGTTGCGCCGCATCGGGGTTGGCGAACGCGCCGACCTGCAGGAACACACCGGACGCACCATCCAGAGCGCGATCATTCTCCCTGACCTCCAGTGGCAGCGTTGCGCCGGCATGCTGCAAGGGCGGCGGCGTGTACTGCTCCACCGGCTGGGCAAGCGACTCGGCCAGCTTCTTGTCGGTCTGCGCCGGCTTCGGCTGCGCCAGCACCATGGGTGCTTCGCGCCCCTGCTGGGCCCACCACTGCTGCGGATCGATGCCTTCGACCTTGACCCGCGCGGTGCCGCTTTCGGCATAGCCGAGCTTCTTGGCCGCGGCGAAGGACAGATCGATGATTCGATCCGAATAGAAGGGGCCGCGATCGTTGACCCGCAGCACGACGGCCTTGCCGTTGTCGAGGTTGGTCACCTTGACGTAGCTGGGCAGCGGCAACGTCTTGTGTGCGGCGCTCATGCCGTACAGGTCGTATTTCTCGCCGTTGGCGGTGGGCTGGCCATGAAACTTGGTGCCGTACCAGGATGCCGTGCCGGTCGCTCGATAGTTGCGCCCGTCACCGATGGGGTAATAGGTCTTGCCCAGCACCGTATAGGGGCTGGCCTTGACCGGCCCGAAATGTGGCGTCGGCACTGCGTCGGGGATCTGCGAAACGTCCACGTCCCACCAGGGCGCGCCATCCTGGCTGGGGCGCGAGTAGTCGCTCGGCCCGCTGATAGTGCTGCTGGAGGATTGCTGTGCCGGCGGTACCGGCTTCGACGAACAACTGGCAAGCAACCCGGCAGCCACGGCCAGGGCGAGCAATCCGGGAAGACGGCGCATCACTGCTCACCTCGTGCCTGGGCCAGCTCTTCGGACAGCTGATGGACGGCCATCGCATACATCACGCTGCGGTTGTAGCGCGTGATGACATAGAAGTTGGGCAGCCCCAGCCAGAACTCGTCGCCCTCCGCGCCTTCCAGGCGAAACGCCGTCACAGCCGTGTCGTCGGAAATCTGCGCCTCGCTCTGCCAGCCCAGGTCGCGCATCTGCGCAGCATTCATCACCGGCTCCAGGCCGACGGTCAGCCCTTGCTCATAGGCGTCGCCACTGATCGCCGCACGCGCCACGACGGGCTCGCCAGCAGTCCAACCGTGCTGCTTGAAGTAATTGGCGGCGCTGCCGATGGCGTCCACCGGGTTGTTCCAGATGTCGATATGACCGTCGCCGTCGAAATCCACCGCATAAGCGCGGAAGCTGCTCGGCATGAACTGCGGCAGCCCCATGGCACCGGCGTAGGAGCCCTTGAGCGTCAGCGGATCGACCTGTTCCTCGCGCGCAAGCACGAGGAACTCCCGCAGCTGCTGGCGGAAGAACGGTTGGCGTGGCGGATAATCGAAGCCCAGCGTGGCCAGCGCATCGATGACACGGTAGTTGCCGGTGTTGCGGCCATAGAAGGTCTCCACGCCGATGATCGCCACGATCACCTCGGCCGGGACGCCGTACTCGGCTTCGGCACGCGACAGCGCCGCCTCGTTCTGCCGCCAGAAATCCACGCCCTGGGCAATGCGTGAATCGGTGATGAAGATCGGGCGGTACTCTTTCCAGGGCTTGACCCGCTCGGCGGGCCGCGAGATGGCATCCAGGATCACCTGCTTGCGTTCCGCCTGCTTCAGCAGCTCGACCACCTGTTCGCCGGCGAAACCATAGTCGCGCTTCATCTCCTCCACGAACTCGGCGATTTTCTCGCCTTCGTAGTCCGCTGCGAATACCGCCTGGCCATTCACGAGGATCCCGATAAAACCCGCTCCGCAGAGCGCGCGCGTCAACCAGCCAAGCCGTAATCGAATCAAGGAATCCACTCTTATCAAACCTGTGCGATCCACTTGCGATGGGTGTGGATCGACATCAAAACCCCGAACCCTGACAGCAGGGTCACCAATGAAGTTCCGCCGTAGCTGATGAAGGGCAAAGGCACTCCAACAACCGGCAAAAGCCCGCTGACCATACCGATATTGACGAATACATAAACAAAAAACGTCATGGTCAGCGCGCCGGCCAGCAATTTGCCGAACAAGGTCTGCGCCTGCACCGTGATCACCAGGCCACGGGCGATCAGCAACAGGTACACCAGCAGCAGCAGACAGACGCCGACCAGCCCGAACTCTTCGGCCAGCACGGCAATGATAAAGTCCGTATGGCTTTCCGGCAAAAAATCCAGGTGCGATTGCGTGCCCAGCAACCAGCCCTTGCCGAATACCCCGCCCGAACCGATCGCGGCCTTGGACTGGATGATGTTCCAGCCGGTGCCCAGGGGATCGCTTTCCGGGTCGAGGAAAGTCAGCACGCGCTGCTTCTGGTAGGTATGCAGCACGAAGTACCACATCGCCACGGCCACCGGCACCAGCGCTGCCAGCGCGCCGAGAATCCAGCGCCAGCGCAGCCCGGCGATGAACAGCACGAAGGCGCCGGAGGCCATGACCAGCAGCGCGGTGCCCAGGTCGGGTTGCTTGAGGATCAGCACGAAGGGCACGACGATCAGTGCCAGGCTGATCAGGGTGTGCTTGAGGCCCGGCGGCAGAACCCGTGCGGACAGGTACCAGGCGATCGTCATGGGCATGATGATCTTCATGAATTCGGACGGCTGGAAGCGGATGATGCCGGCGACGTTGATCCAGCGCGTGGCGCCCATCGCCGTATGCCCCATGAATTCCACCACCATCAGCAGCCCTACCACCCCCAGGTAGGCCAGGGGTACCCAGCGCGCCATGAAGCGCGGCTCCAGCTGGGCGATGACCAGCATGCCGCACAGGCCGATGCCGAAGGACGTGCTCTGTTTGATCAGCATGTCCCAGTTCTTGCCGCTGGCCGAGTAGAGAATGAACAGGCTGCCGGCGGCCAACACCAGCAGCAGGAGCATCAGCAACCCATCGATGTGCAGCCGCTGCAGCAGGCTGGCGCGACGCCGCAGCACATCCTGGTTGGACAGGGTCCGGTCGAAGTTCGCACTCATGGCTGTTGCTCTCCCGCGACCTGCACTGGCGCATATTCGGCCTTGAGCTGGCCGTTTTCATCGAGCAGCCAGGCATCCATCACCTGCTTGGCCACCGGAGCGGCAACGCCCGAGCCGGACTCGCCATTTTCGACCATCACCGCGACCGCGATCTGCGGATTCTCCACCGGCGCGAAGGCAACGAACAAGGCATGGTCCCGGTGGCGCTCGGCCAGGGCCTCGCTGTCGTAGCGCTCGCCCTGCCGGATCGCGACCACCTGCGCCGTGCCGCTTTTGCCAGCGATGCGGTAGAGCGACGTATCACCGACCTTGCGCGCCGTACCGCGCCTGCCATGCATCACCTGCTCCATGCCGTTGACGGCGTAATCCCAGTAGCGCGAGTCCTGCAGCTCGATGTCCGGCAGCGGCTCGGGGTCAACCGGCAGTTCGCCCTCGATACGCCGGGCCAGATGCGGACGGATCCACTTGCCGCGGGTCGCCATCAGGGCCGTAGCCTGGGCCAGCTGCAGCGGCGTGGCCTGCATGTAGCCCTGGCCGATGCCGAGGATCACCGTTTCGCCGGGATACCAGGCCTGCCGGTAGCGCGCACGCTTCCACTCCCGCGACGGCATCAGGCCGGCCGCCTCTTCGAACATGTCCAGCGAGACGCGCTGGCCGATGCCGAAGCGCGTCATGTAGTCATGCATGCGATCGACGCCCAGCTTGTGCGCCATATCGTAGAAATAGGTGTCGTTGGAACGCGCGATCGCCAGTTCGAGGTCCACCGAGCCGTCGCCGCCGCGGTTCCAGTTGCGGTACTTGTGCTTGACGTTGGGCAACTGGAAATAGCCCGGGTCGAACACCTTGGTCTTCGGCGTGATCACCCCCGCGTCGAGACCGGCCACGGCCATCATCGGCTTGATGGTCGAACCAGGCGGATAGAGCCCGCGCAGCACCCGGTTGAACAGCGGCCGATCGATCGAATCGCGCAGTTCGCCGTAGTCCTTGAAACTGATGCCGGTCACGAACAGGTTGGGGTTGAAGCTCGGCTGGCTGACCATCGCCAGCACCTCGCCGGTGGCCGGCTGCAACGCGACGATGGCACCACGGCGCCCCGCCAGGGCCTCCTCGGCGGCTTCCTGCAGATCCAGGTCGAGGGTCAGGGTCAGGTCCTTGCCCGGTATCGGGTCGGTCCGCTTGAGCACCCGCAACACGCGGCCGCGGGCATTGGTTTCGACCTCTTCGTAGCCCACCTGACCATGCAGCTGGTCTTCGTAGAACTTCTCGATGCCGGTCTTGCCGATGTGGTGCGTGCCGCTGTAGTTGACCGGATCGACCTTCTTCAGCTCCGCCTCGTTGATACGCCCCACATAACCCACCGAATGCGCGAAATGCGCGCCCTGCGGGTAATGGCGGACCAGCTGCGCCGCCACTTCGACCCCCGGCAGGCGGAACTGATTGACGGCGATACGGGCGATCTGTTCCTCGGACAGCTCATACATGATCGGCACCGGCTCGAACGGGCGGCGCCCCTGCAGCACCCGCTTCTCGAACAGCTCACGCTCTTCGGCCGATAGCTCCAGCACCTCGACCACCCCATCGAGCACCTGCCGCCAGTCGCCGGCACGCTCGCGGGTCACCGTCAGGCTGAAGCTGGGACGGTTGTCGGCGATGATCTTGCCGGTACGGTCGAAGATCAGCCCGCGATTGGGCGGAATCGGCTGCACGTGGACACGATTGTTCTCCGACAGCGTCGAGTGATGCTCGTACTGCACCACCTGCAGGTAGTACATCCGCGCGATCAGCACACCGATCAACAGCAGGACGAAGACGATACCGACCAGCACGCGCCGGCGAACCAGGCGGGCATCCTTTTCGTGGTCCTTGAGGGTGATCGGTTGCGACATCGTGTTGGCTTGTGGTGGTTCTACTTATGGTAGGGATGGCCGGACAGCAGGGTCCAGGCTCGATAGATCTGCTCCCCGACGAGGATGCGCACCAGCGGATGCGGCAGCGTCAGCGGCGACAGCGACCAACGCTGCTCGCTGCGCGCGCAGACCTCCGGCGCCAGCCCCTCGGGGCCACCGACCATCAGGTTCACGTTGCGTGCCTCCAACCGCCAGCGCTCCAGCTCGCTCGCCAACTGCTCGGTGCTCCAGGGTCGGCCGGTGACCTCCAGGGTGACGATGCGCTCGCCCTGCTGCACCTTGGCCAGCATGGCCTCGCCCTCCTGGCGGATCAACCGCGTCACATCGGCATTCTTGCCGCGGGTGCCGAGCGGGATTTCCACCAGCTCCAGCGGCAGTTCGGGCGGCAGGCGCTTGGCATATTCCTGCCAGCCATCTTCCACCCAGCGCGGCATCTTCGAGCCGACGGCGATCAGCTTGATTCGCACGCCCGCATCCTATTCCTGATCGGCGGCGTGCTGCGCGCGACTCTGCTCGGCGCCCTGCCAGAGGCGTTCCAGATCATAGAACTGGCGCGTCGGCACCTGCATCACATGCACCACTACATCGCCCAGGTCGAGCAAGGCCCACTCGCCGCCGTCCAGCCCCTCGCTGCCCAGCGGGCGAACGCCCTGTTCCTTGACCTTTTCCAGTACGTTGTCGGCCAGCGCCTTCACATGGCGGCTGGAGGTGCCGCTGGCGATCACCATGAAATCGGTGACGCTGGTTTTGCCGCGTACATCGATGGAAAGGATGTCCGTGCCTTTCAGATCTTCCAGGGCATGAACGACCAGCTGGACCAAAGCTTCATTTTGCATAACGGGAAAACAACCTCAGTTCGACGCCCGGTACAGCCCGTGCGCGTTGATATAAGCCAGTACGGCATCGGGCACCAGGAAACGGACCGATCTGCCACTGGCAAGGGATTGACGAATTCGTGTCGCCGACACCCCGAGAGGCGCCTGCCAGACGAAACTGATCTGGCCGCAGCTGCCCTCCAGCGCCTGCGGGTCGGCCACGCTACGCGCGGCCAGCATGTCGCGCAGCGCTTCCGGCGCCTCGCTGCCGGCATCCGGCCGCTGCAGCACGAGGATATGGCAATGCTCGAGCAGCTCCTCCCAGCGATGCCAGCCGGGCAACCCGCAGAAGGCATCCCAGCCCATCAGCAGGAACAGCTGGTCGTCCGCCGCCAGCTCGGCTCGCAGCGATTCGAGCGTATCGATGGTGTAGGAGGGCCGATCGCGTTCCAGCTCGCGGGCATCGACCTTCAGCTGCGGAACGTCCTGTACGGCCAGCCGCACCATGGCCAGGCGATCCTGCGATGAGCTGTGCGGGGTATCGCGATGGGGCGGACGCGCGTTGGGCACCAGCCGCAGCTCGTCCAGCGCGAGCATCTCGGTGACTTCCAGCGCGCCGCGCAGATGCCCGATGTGCACCGGATCGAAGGTGCCGCCGAGGATGCCGATGCGTCGGGCGCCGCTGCGTCTTGTCATCAAGTGCGGACGTGACCGTCGCCGAAGACCACGTACTTCTCGCTGGTCAGCCCTTCCAGGCCTACCGGGCCGCGGGCGTGCAGCTTGTCCGTGGAAATGCCGATCTCGGCGCCCAGGCCGTATTCGAAGCCGTCGGCGAAGCGTGTCGAGGCGTTGATCATCACCGAGCTGGAGTCTACCTCGGTGAGGAAGCGCCGCGCATCGGTGAAGTTCTCGGTGACGATGGCATCGGTGTGCTGCGAGCCGTAGCGATTGATGTGCTCGATGGCGGCATCCAGCGATTCGACGATCTTGATCGACAGGATCGGCGCGTTGTATTCGGTGCTCCAGTCTTCCTCGCTGGCCTCCAGCACATCACCGAGCAGCTCGCGGGTTTGCCCGCAGCCGCGCAGCTCGACGCCCTTCTCGCGATAGATCGCCGCCAGCGGCGGCAGCACCTTGCCGGCGATAGCGGCGTGCACCAGCAGCGTCTCCATGGTGTTGCACGGCGCGTAGCGCTGGGTCTTGGCGTTGTCGGCGATGCGCACGGCCTTGTCGATATCCGCGGCGACGTCGATGTAGACGTGACAGATGCCATCCAGATGCTTGATCACCGGCACGCGCGCCTCGCGGCTGATGCGCTCGATCAGCCCCTTGCCGCCGCGCGGCACTATCACGTCGACGAACTCGGGCATGGCGATCAGCGCGCCTACGGCGGCGCGATCGGTGGTCTCCACCACCTGCACCGCGGCGGCCGGCAAGCCTGCCTCGGCCAGGCCCAACTGGATGCAGCGGGCAATCGCCTGGTTGGAATGGATGGCTTCCGAACCGCCGCGCAGGATGGTGGCGTTGCCCGACTTCAGGCACAGGCTGGCGGCGTCGATGGTCACGTTGGGACGCGACTCGTAGATGATGCCGACCACGCCCAGCGGCACGCGCATCTTGCCGACCTGGATGCCGGACGGCAGGTAGCGCATGTCGCGGATCTCGCCGATGGGGTCCGGCAGTGCGGCGACCTGGCGCAGCCCTTCGATCATGTCGTCGATGCGCGCAGGGGTCAGCGCCAGCCGGTCGAGCATGGCCTCGTCCAGGCCATTGCTGCGCCCCGAGGCCAGATCCTGTTCGTTGGCGGCGCTCAGTTCGGTGCGGGCCGCATCCAGCGCGCTGGCCGCAGCCTGCAGCGCGCGATTCTTCTGCGCCGTACTGGCGCGGGCAAGCACCCGCGAAGCCTCGCGCGCGGCGCGGCCCAGGCGGGTCATATAGTCGTGCACGGACTCGGTCATGGTCTTCTGCCCTGACGGAAGGGAAAGCGACAGATTATAGCCAGCTTGGCCCTTCACGCACAGCGGCCCCGGGCGAATGGTTAAAGGCTGGAGGCTGGAGGCTGGAGAGTGTGCGAGCTAACGCCAACCCACAGCCAAGCTTTTTCGTCCAGCCTTCCAGCCTCCAGCGCTTTTGTCGTCCTTTGACCTGCACCGGAAACCGGCGGACGCTCATAATGTCGAACCGGCAATCAACCAAGGAACGCGGCATGGGCCAGTGGTACCAATTCCTGATCGACTGGCTCACCCAGCATCCCCAATGGCTGGGCCTGATCCTGCTGGTCGCCGCCTGCGTCGAATGCCTGGCGGTGGTGGGCCTGCTGGTACCGGGCACCGTTCTGCTATTCACCCTGGCGATGCTGGCCGGCAGCGGCGTGCTCGGCCTGGGTGAGACCCTGCTGCTGGGCTTCATCGGTGGCCTGACCGGCGACCTGCTGTCCTACGCGCTGGGGCGCCGCTATCACCAGAACATCCGCAGCCTGCGCGGGTTGCGCAACCACCCCGAGTGGCTGGCCCGCGCGGAGGCGTACGTCAACCGCTATGGCGTCGCCAGCCTGCTGGTGGGCCGTTTCATCGGCCCATTGCGGCCCATGCTGCCGATGACGGCGGGCATGCTCGACATGCCCTTCGGCCGCTTCCTGCTGGTCAGCCTGGTCGCCGCAGCCGGCTGGGCCATGGCCTACCTGCTGCCCGGCTGGACGACCGGCGCGGCCGTCCGCCTGCCGCTGCCGGATGGCTTCTGGGGCGAGGCGGCCATCGTTCTGGTGGCATTGCTCGGAATCATCGGCCTCATCGTCCATGGCAGCCTGCGCCAGCTGCGCTGGGTCACGCCGCTGGCGACGGGACTTTGCCTCACCCTGCTGATCGGTCTGTTCCTCGGCTGGCCCTACCTGATCGAGTTCGATGAAGGGCTGCTGGCCGTCATCCAGCAGGAGCGCAGCCTGCCCTTCGACCGCTTGATGGTGATCATCACCCGCGTCGGCGACTTCAATACCCAACTGTGGGCCGGGGTCCTGCTGAGCCTGTTGCTGCTTCTGCTGCGCCAGTGGAAAGCCGCGCTGTTCGCCATCCTCACCCTGCTGGGCACGGCGCTGGCCAATGGCGCCCTGAAAGCGCTGTTCGCGCGAAGCCGTCCTGACGTGCTGCTCGAGCCGCTGAGCAGCTTCAGCTTCCCCAGCGGTCACAGTTCGGCAGCCTTCGCCTTCTTCCTGACGCTGGGGGTACTGGCCGGACGCGAGCAGCCACCGCGCATGCGCCTGACCTGGCTGTTGCTGGCGTGCCTGCCGGCTACAGCGATCGCCCTGTCACGGGTCTACCTGGGCGTGCACTGGCCGAGCGACGTGCTCGCCGGCGCGATGCTGGCAGCCTCGGCCTGCGCGGCGAGCCTGACGCTGGTGCAATGGCGCACGCCGATGCCCGTGCTGCCGGCGCGGGTCTGGTGGCTCGTCCTGCCCGCCAGCCTGGGATTGCTGGGCGCCTTCACAGTCTGGGCGCTGCCTGGCGCTATGGGGTTGTATCGCTACCAGCCTTGAGGCTACTCGCCGTTGCTCTTTGCCGGGAATTCCAGCCCCTGCGCTTTTTCATCGGCTCAATCGCCCTGCAACCGCTCCAGCAGGGTTTGAATCCGCTGCAGCCGAAGATCGACATCCTCCAGCTGCAACAACTCGATCTTGTGCTCCGGCTGGAAGGGCAGCAGGTAGGCCAACTGGTCGGCCAGCGCGCGGCGTCCGCCGACTGCATCGTTCATTCCCAGCGAGCGCACCATGGGATGCTGCCGGAGCGCTTCGAGCAGCATCACCAGGTCGGCATGGCCGTCGTCCAGCGGCGCGTCGTCCGGCTCGGGGCGCCAGCGAACATCGGCCACGATCAGCTGGTCGGCCTGCACCTCGGTACGCTCGATATCGAAACGCCGCTGCCCGTCCACCCGAATGCCGAGCAGGCCATTGGGTTGCTGCTGCCAGTCACGGATCACCGCCTCGCAGCCGATGCCGGCAAAGGCGGTCGCCGCCGGCCCGACTTCCAGCCCTTGCAGGATGCGCACCACGCCGAAACCGTGATCGGCCTTGAGACAACGACTGATCATGTCCAGGTAGCGCGCCTCGAACAGCTGCAGATCCAGGATACAGCCGGGAAACAGCACGGTATCGAGCGGGAACAGGGGCAATCTCATGCAGGCTCCTTCACAACGACAGGGACACCGCCAGCGGCAGCAGTACGGCGGTCAGCACGCCCATCAGGCTCATCGCCAGCGCGGCAAAGGCGCCGCACTCCTCGCTTTCCTGCAGCGCCTGGGCGGTGCCCACCGCGTGGGCAGTCAGGCCCAGCGCCATGCCGCGGGCCGCAGGATGCTGAACGCCAAAGCGGCGCAACAGTTCCGGACCGAAGATCGCCCCGAGAATACCGGTGATCATCACGAACACCGCCGCCAGCGCCACCACGCCGCCGATCTGTTCGGCCACCAGCATGGCGATCGGCGAAGTCACCGACTTGGGTGCCAGGGTCATCAGGACCATCCGGTCCGCACCGAAAGCCCACGCCAGCGCCATGCCCAGCGCCGTCGCGGTGATGCCGCCGACCAGCAGGGTGATCATGATCGGCCCGAACAACTCGCGAATCCGGCGCAGGTTGAGGTACAGCGGCGCCGCCAGCGCCACCGTCGCCGGTCCCAGCATGACGGTCAGCATCTGCGCGCTGAGTCGGTAGTCCTCGTAGCCGAGCCCACAGGCCAGCAGCACGCCCACCACCATGAGCATCGACACCAGCACGGGCTGCAGGAACACCCAGCGCGTCTTCTCGTAGGCGGCGTAGGACAGCTGGAACGCCGCCAGCGTGATGGCCACGCCAAACAGGGGATGGTGAATCACCGCCTGCCAGGCGGCCTCCCATTGCACGTTCATGCGGCCTCCTTCCCGGCCTGCTTGCGCCGACCGATCAGGCGCTGCATCAGCCAGCCGGTGAACACCAGCGAGAGCACCAGGGACAGCACCAGCACGCCGACGATGGCCCAGAAGTCTCGCAGAATCGCCTCGGTATAGGCCATCACCCCCACCGCCGGCGGCACCAGCAACAAGGGCAGGTAGCGCAGCAGGCCGCTCGCCGCCACCTGCAGCGACTCGCTCGCCTGGCCGCGCAATAGCAGCGCCACGAAAAGCAGCAGCAGACCGATGATCGGCCCGGGCAGCATGGGCAACAGCAGCACGTTCAACGCCGTGCCGAGCAGTTGGAACAGTACCAGCCAGGTCAGGCCGCGTAGCAGCATGGAAGCCTCCCGAAAAAAAGGGGCGCGATTATACGGACCCGCCACCGGAAACACAGGGACGATGACGGGCTGCACGGGCAGCGGCGCGCATCACGCCGCCCCCACAACTATGGCCCATCATTCGCGCCAGCGATGCTCGTTGGCCGAATCGGCGATCGCATGCTGATCTAACAATCCCACCCACGACAACCCGAGAGAACCTATGCCCCAGGTACCCGCAGCAGAACTCAAGGACTACATCGGCAAGGAACTGGGCCACTCCGAGTGGCTGACCATCGATCAGCAGCGCGTCGACCAGTTCGCCGACTGTACCGGTGACCACCAGTTCATCCATGTCGATCCGGAAAAAGCCGCGCAGACGCCGTTCGGCGGCACCATCGCCCACGGCTTCCTCTCGCTGTCGCTGCTTCCCATGATGATGGGCGACCTGCTGGTGGTTCCACAGGGCACGCGGATGGGCGTCAACTATGGTCTGGACACCCTGCGCTTCATCCAGCCGGTCCGGGTTGGCTCCCGCGTACGCCTGGCCGTGACCCTGCTCGACGCCTACGAGAAGAACCCCGGGCAGTGGCTGCTCAAGGCGCGCGCGGTGATGGAGATAGAAGGGACGGAGAAGCCCGCCTACGTCGCCGAGACATTGGCGCTCTGCTATCTCTGAGGTGTCGTGCCCTCCGGTTACGGCATACTGCGGTCATCCTGCCCACCGGACGACCGCATGCGCCTGCTTTACCTGCTTCTTCTCGCCTGCCTGCTCACCGCCTGTGGTGAAGGCGAACCGTTGACGCCACCCGATGCCATCCTGCCCGACGGCGGGCGTTATCGCGGCGTCATCGTCGACGGGCTGCTGCAAGGCCAGGGTCGGCTGGACTACCCCAACGGCGCCAGCTATCAGGGCGCGTTCAAGGACGGCCAGTGGCACGGCCAGGGGCTCTGGCTGGGCCCCACCGGCGACCGCTACGAAGGCGAATTTAGCAACGGCCTGTTCCAAGGCCAGGGGCGTTTCAGCTTCGCCGATGGCGGCAGTTTCGAAGGGGAGTTCCGCCAGGGCAGCCTCAACGGCCAAGGCAGCTATCGCCAGCAGGGCATGAACTACCAGGGCGCATTTCGCGACGGCCTCTATCACGGTAGCGGCATCCTGCGGCAGGAAGATGGCGTCGTCCACCACGGCCAGTTCGTCAAGGGCCTGCCGCAAGGCGAAGGCACCCGTAGCGACGCCCAGGGACAGTACAGCGGCCACTTCGAAAGCGGTCTGCTCGAGGGTCCGGGCACGTTCGCCGGGCATGATGGCGCGCGGTACAGCGGCCTGTTCCAGGGCGATCAGTTTCATGGCCAGGGCCGCTACGAGGATGCCGAAGGCAATGCCTGGATCGGCAGCTTCGAGGAGGGCGAGCTGAACGGCGAAGGCCAGTACATCGGCAGCGACGGCAGCCATTATCGCGGCCGGTTCCAGAACTGGCGCTATCACGGCCAGGGCAGCCTGGACCTCGCCGATGGTCGCCGCTATGTGGGCCAGTTCCGGCAGGGTCGTTTCGATGGGCAGGGGGAGCTGACCTTGGGCGATGGCACCCTGCAGCGTGGCACCTGGCACCAGGGCCGGCGCACCCACGACGAAAATGGCCAGTCGCTGCCGGACCCGCTGGAAATCGCCCTGCTGGAACAGGGCGCGCTGCTCGACCGGGCCATCGCCGCCCTGCCCGCTTCGACCGCGGCCAGCGAGCTGTACAGCCTGACCTTTGCCGGTGACGGCGAGCAGAGCGTGTTCCTCCGCGAGGCCGACTACGTCACGCGGTTGCTGGCCGAGCGCTTTTCCGCCCACGGCCAGATCAGCCTGGTCAACCATCGCGACCACTTCACCGACCGGCCGCTGGCCACCCGCGAGAACCTTGCACGGGCCATCCAGGCACTGGCCGAACGCAGCGGCCCGGAAGACCTGCTGTTCATGTACTTCACCAGCCACGGCTCGGCCGATCACCGCCTGGCCCTGCAGCAGCCACGCCTGGCGCTGGAGGATCTGCCCGCCCGCGAGCTGGCACGCCTGCTCGCGCCACTGGCCGAGCGCAACCTGGTGATCGTCATCTCCGCCTGCTACTCGGGCGGCTTCATCGAACCGATGAAGAATCCCCGGACTCTGATCATTACGGCCGCGCGAGCCGATCGGGTGTCTTTCGGCTGTTCGGAGCAGAACGACTTCACCTATTTCGGCCGGGCGCTGTTTGCCGAGGCGCTGCAGGAAACGACGGATATCGTGCAGGCCTTCACGCTGGCGCAGGCGAAGGTTGCCGAGCGCGAACAGGCCGACCACTATCAAGCATCGGAGCCGCAGATCTGGGCTCCGCCACAGGTGGTCGAGCGCTGGCATGCCCTGTACGGGGCACAGCCGGCGCCTGCCGATTGATCGACACAGGGAGCAAGGCCATGTATCTGACGCCACAACGTATTCTGCTTGCCGGCGCCACCGGACTGACCGGCGAGCATCTGCTCGATCGATTGCTCAACGAACCCACCGTGGAGTGCGTGCTGGCGCCGACACGCAAGCCGCTGGCCGAACACCCCCGGCTGGACAATCCCATCGGCCCATTGCGGACGCTGTTGCCGCAGTTGAGTGGCGATATCGACACCGCCTTCTGCTGCCTGGGCTCCACGCTCAAGGAAGCCGGCAGCCAGGAAGCCTTCCGCGCCATCGACCACGACCTGGTGCTGGCCTTCGCCGAGCGCGCCCGCGAACTCGGCGCCCGTCACCTGCTGGTGATCAGCTCACTGGGGGCCAACCCGCAGAGCAACCTGTTCTATTGCCGAACCAAGGGCGAGATGGAGGAGGCGCTGCAAGCGCAGGACTGGCCACAGCTGACCATCGCCCGGCCTTCGCAACTGCTCGGCCCGCGCATGGAAATCCGCCCGCTGGAGCGAATGACCGCACCGCTGTCTCAGCTGCTGCCGGGCAAGTACCGCGGCATCGCCGCCTGCACCCTGGCCCGCGCGCTCTGGCGCCTGGCTCTGGAAGACAACGATGGCGTCCGGATCGTCGAATCCGATGAGCTGAGAAAACTGGGGAAATAGGCTGGAGGCTGGAGGCTGGAGGCTGATCAGCATGTGAGCTAACGCCAGCCCCCATCATGTTTTTCGTCCAGCCTTCCAGCCTCCAGCGCGCTTGTCGGTTTTACCCTTTGATGAAGTGTTCCCGGTAATAACGCAGCTCTGCGATCGATTCGCGGATGTCGTCCAGCGCCAGGTGCGTCCCGCCTTTCTTGAAGCCGCTCATGATCTCCGGCGACCAGCGCGCCGCCAGCTCCTTGAGCGTCGACACGTCCAGGTTGCGGTAGTGGAAGTAGGCTTCCAGCGCCGGCATGTGCCGATAGAGGAAACGCCGATCCTGGCAGATGCTGTTGCCGCAGATCGGCGACTTGCCTTTCGGTACCCATTGCTCGAGAAACGCCAGCGTCAACGCCTCGGCTTCGGCGGTAAGGATGGTGCTTTCGCGCACCCGCTGCGTCAGGCCCGAGCCACCATGCTGGCGGGTGTTCCATTCATCCATGCCGGCGAGGATTTCATCGCTCTGGTGCACCGCGATCACCGGCCCCTCGGCCAGCACGTTGAGCTGGCTGTCGGTGACGATGGTGGCCATCTCGATGATCACGTCCGAATCCGGATTCAGGCCGGTCATCTCCAGGTCGATCCAGATCAGGTTTTGTGGGTTCTGCATGATGAGCTCCTTGACGATGGCGCGCAGTTTAGCCGCTCGGACTGAAGCCGTCAGGTACCATGGGCCGAAACGAAGGACGGCTGCATCGGACAGAGCGCTAAGGCAAAAAAGCTCATGTTAGACTCGCGTTCTTTCAGCCCTGGGCATCCCTCGCAAATGGCCAAACGCCAACTCAACCGCCGGCAAAGCTGGCGCATCGAGAAAATCCAGGAAGAGCGTGCAAGCCGCGCGGCACGGCGCGAGTCACGCGCGCTCGAAGAACTCGAAGGGGGTGACCTGGGACCGGAACAGACCGGCCTGGTGATCGCCCACTTCGGTGTCCAGGTAGAGGTCGAGGCGCAGCAGGGCGAACAGGCCGGCGAAGTGTTCCGCTGTCACCTGCGCGCCAACCTGCCGGCGCTGGTCACCGGCGACCGCGTCGTCTGGCGCCCGGGCAATCAGGGCATCGGCGTCATCGTCGCGCAACTGCCACGCCAGACCGAGCTGTGCCGCCCCGACACCCGCGGTCAGCTCAAGCCCGTGGCGGCCAATGTCGATCTCATCGTGATCGTCTTCGCGCCGCTGCCCGAACCCCATGCCAACCTCATCGACCGTTACCTGGTGGCCGCCGAGCACGCCGGCATCACGCCGCTGCTGCTGTTGAACAAGGCCGACCTGGTCGACGAGCAGAACGAGAAGGCGCTGAATGCGCTGCTCGGCGTCTATCGCAGCCTCGGCTATCCGCTGCTGGAAGTCTCCGCCCGCGATGGCGACGGCATGGACAGCCTGCGCGTACGCCTCGATGGCCATGTCAGCGTATTCGTCGGCCAGTCGGGCGTCGGCAAATCCTCGCTGGTGAACAGCCTGCTGCCCGGCGTGGAAACGCGGGTGGGCGCGCTATCGGAAATGACCGGCAAGGGCACTCACACCACCACCACCGCACGGCTTTTTCATTTCCCTGGTGGCGGCGAGCTGATCGATTCGCCCGGCATACGCGAATTCGGGCTAATGCATGTCAGCCGCGCGGATGTGGAAGCCGGCTTCATCGAGTTCCGCGATGTGCTGGGCCATTGCCGCTTTCGCGACTGCAAGCATGATCGCGAGCCCGGCTGCGCCCTGCTCAAGGCGCTCGACGAAGGCCGCATCCAGCCACAGCGCATGGCCAGCTATCGGCACATTCTCAGCAGCATGCCCGAGGCGGATTACTAGCTGGAGGCTTTATCAGCTTTCCGGCTCATCGAACTTCAGTACGCCATCCTCGAAGATGTTCAGGCGTTCGCGCACCGCTCCCGGCTGTAGCGGCTCAGCGTCGCCGGTAGCGGGCTCGGCGCTCGTCCCGGCGGCACCAGCGTCTTCGCCGGCTTCCATGCTCGGCTGCTGCCCCTGCTCGATGGAGCGCTGCGCCTTCTTGGTCAGCACCAGGATGTCGATACGGCGGTTGACCGGGTTGAACGGATCTTCCCGGTCGAACAATGCCGATGAGGCATAGCCCACCACGCGCGCGATCTGCTCTTCGGGATAACGCCCCGCGACCAGCGCGCGTCGCGCCGCGTTGGCCCGACTGGCCGACAGTTCCCAGTTGCCGAAATCGCCCTGCCCCGCGTACGGCTTGGCATCGGTATGGCCGCTGATGCTGATCTTGTTCGGCATCGTCTGGATGACATCCGCCATGGCCAGCAGAATGTCCTCGAAGTAAGGCTGCAACCGAGCGCTGCCGAGGTCGAACATCGGCCGGTTCTCGGCATCCATGATCTGGATGCGCAGCCCGTCCTGGGTGATCTCGAACAGAATCTGATCCATGTAGCGGGTCAGATCGGGGTCCTCCTCGATCTTGTTCTGCAATTCCTGCAGCAGCAGTTCGAGACGCTGGTTTTCCAGCTGCTCGGCAAAGGTCTGCGCCTGTTCGGCATCGAGGCTGGATTCGCTTTGCTGCATGGCCGGCTCGACGTCGGCGTTGAGCGTGCGGTCCGGCGATGGCGTGGGCGTTCCGCCCAGGTCGATGACGTGCGGGCTGGCGCTTTCGGTGAACCCGATCGGGTCCTGGAAGTACCCGGATATCGCGCGCTTCTGCTCCGGCGTGGCCGAGCTCATCAGCCACATCACCAGGAAGAAGGCCATCATCGCGGTCATGAAGTCGGCGAAGGCGATCTTCCAGGCGCCACCGTGATGCCCGCCTCCGCGCTTGGCGCCGCGCTTGACGATGATCGGCTGGTTGTTGTCCATGCTTAGCTGCCACGCATGGCTTGTTCGAGTTCGGCGAACGTCGGCCGGTGCGCGGCGAACAGCACCTTGCGCCCGAACTCGACGGCCAGGGTCGGCGGCATGCCGGATGCCGAGGCGACCAGCGTCGCCTTGATGGCTTCATAAAGATTCAGTTCTTCCCGCGCATCGTGCTCCAGCGAGGCGGCCAGAGGACCGACGAAACCGTAGGACGCGAGGATGCCGATGAAGGTCCCCACCAGCGCCGTGGCAACCTTCTCGCCAATCATGGCGTTGCTGGCATCGGCCAGGATCGCCATGGTGATCACGATGCCCAGCACCGCCGCGACGATACCCACCGCCGGCAGTCCGTCCGCGACGCGCGTCACCGCATGGGACGGATGCTCCAGTTCTTCCTTGAGGCTGGCCAGCTCCATGTCGAACAGGCCTTCCAGCTCATGGGGCGCCATGTTGCCGGAGGACATGATGCGCAGGTAATCGCAGATGAACGCCGTCATCCGCTCATCCTTGAGGATGGCGGGATACTTGCTGAAGATGGGGCTGGAAGCGGGCTCCTCGATGTCCGCCTCGATGGCCATCATGCCTTCGCGGCGGCTCTTGTTGAGTATTTCGTAATGCAGCCGCAGCACTTCCAGATAGAAGGCCTGGGTGAAACGGGTGCTGAACATCTGCAGCGATTTGCGGAACACCACCTTGGTGGTGCTCCCCGGGTTGGCCTGCAGGAAAGCACCCAGCGCGGCGCCGCCGATGATCATGAATTCGAATGGATGGAGCAGCGCAGCGATCTTGCCGCCGGAAAGTGCGAATCCGCCCAGCACACTGGCGAACACAACGATGATGCCGAGGATCTTTACCATATGGGGTTACGTCTGAAGCCTGTTTGCGGACCGCTGGCAGCCGATGCGACGGGGCACCCAGGTACTACCGGAAATCCCGTCAAGGGGTTGGCGAAAGAATTGTTCTGGTTATCGGAACTTTTGCGCCAGACTAAAGGCCATCCCGACGAAAAGCCAGTTCGAGACCATGACCACGACCGCCCTGCCCCGCTCCCTGCCTGCCTGGATCAAAGCGCTGGACGCCGTGGCGCTGCCCGCCTTTGCCGGCCCCCATCGCGAAGTTTGCCAGGCGCTGCGCGACAGCAGCCTGTCCATGCGCCAGATCGCCGAGCTGATCCAGGTCAGCCCGGTGCTGGCGCTCAACGTGATCCGCGAAGCCAATCGCAATGTCGGCGCGGCCAGCGAACCGGCGGAAAGCCTCGAAGTGGCGCTCAGCCGCATCGGCCTGCAACGCGCAGAGCAACTGCTGGCCAGGATTCCCGCCGTCGAAACCCAGGACATCCCGGCGCCCCTGCGGCAGATGGTGCTGATCAGCCGTCACGCCAGTCAGCAGGCCAGCGGATTGTTCGGCGACCGCCTGGCGCGACTCGCACAGGAAGTCCACTGGAGCAGCCTGCTGTTCCTGTCGCCGCTCTGGGCACTGGTCGCGGCGCATCCACAGTTGCTCGAAACCTGGGAGCAACGCGTTCTGGTCAAGGGCGAGCCGGCCAGCCGGGTCGAGCAATCGCTGCTCGGCGTTTCGCTGCTCGAGCTCTGCCTGGCGCTGGCCCGCCACTGGAACCTGCCGGCCTGGATCCTCCAGGGCTACATCCTGCTCGGCAGGAATCGGCGGATGCTGATCAAGGCCCTGCACATCGCCCGCGACAACGAGCATCCGCTACACCAGCAACAGCTGCTGGACGCCGATCCCGATCTGCGCCGCTGGCTGACGCTGCCGAGCAATACCATCCTGCTCGCCAACGGCATCGCGCTGACCGCGCACCACAGCTGGAGCGGCACCCACAGCCTGCGCTGGCAGCGGCTGGCCGGTCTCTACCTGCAGATACCGTTGACCGAGCTGCAGCAGCGGGTGCACCAGCAGGCCGTGGAAAGCGCCCGCGCAATCGGCCGCACCGATCTCTGGCACCCGGCGCAAGGCCTGCTCTGGCCGTGGAACAGCCGCTTCCAGCAGGAAAAGCTCGCCAGGCTGCCCAGCAGCGCAGCGCTGGCGGCCTGGCGCGAGCAATGCCGCCAGTTGCTGAGCGAGAAAAGCCCCTATGACAACGTGCTGCAATTGACCGCAGCGGCCGGCAAGGCGCTGGAAAGCGCCGGCATGCAGCGCGTCCTGCTGCTGTGGCTGGACCAGCGCCAACGCCGCCTCGTCAGCCAGCAGTGCATCGGCCTGCCGCGCGAGGCGATGCGGCTGGACCTTGATCCCGATCAGAGCCAGGTACTGCGTCAGTTGCTGGAAAAGCCGGCACAACTGCGACTCAGCCCGGGCAACATGGCACAGTTTTCCGCACTGCTGCCGGGCGCGCTCAAGGCGCTGTTCGCCGGCGAACACCTGCTGCTGCGCTCCATCGGCCATGAAGGGCGCGTGATGCTGCTTGTGATCGCCGACCAGAACGACCTGCCCTTCAGCGAGGTCGGTCTGCAGGCATTCGGCAAAACGGTGCAATGTATCGAACGCGCGCTTGCCACTTTCGGCAAGCGCGGACGCTGAGTTTTTCGCTAGACTCCGCCTTTTGAACGTTGCCGAGACCACCATGTCCGCCTTCTCCGACCTGCCGCTGGTGATCGAGCCTGCCGATCTGGCTGACCGCCTCGATGCGCCGGAACTGATACTCGTCGACCTGACCAGCGCTCAGCGTTACGCCGAAGGCCACTTGCCCGGCGCACGCTTCGTCGACCCCAGGCAGACCCAGAAGGGACAGTCGCCGGCGCCCGGCCTTCTGCCCGACAAGGCGCAGCTGGAAGCCCTCTTCGGTGCACTCGGCCACCGCCCCGAGGCGGTCTACGTGGTGTACGACGACGAAGGCGGCGGCTGGGCGGGACGCTTCATCTGGCTGCTGGATGTGATCGGCCACCCGCATTACCACTACCTCAACGGCGGCCTGCACGCCTGGCTGGCCGAACAGCGGCCGCTGTCGCAAGCGCGACCGGAAAGCGTCGGCGGGCCCGTCGCGCTCGAGCTGCATGATGAGCCCACCGCGACCCGCGACTACATCGAAAGCCGCCTCGGCGCCGCGGACCTGGCCATCTGGGATGCCCGCACACCCGCCGAATACCGTGGCGAGAAAGCCCTGGCCGCGCGTGCCGGACACATGCCCGGCGCGATCAACTTCGAATGGACCGCGGCGATGGATCCGCAGCGCGCCCTGCGCATCCGCGAAGACATCGCCGAGCGGCTGCAGGCACTCGGCATCAGCGCCGACAAGGAAATCATCACTCACTGCCAGACGCATCACCGCTCCGGCTTCACCTACCTGCTGGCCAAGGCCCTGGGCTATCCGCGCGTCAAAGGCTATGCCGGCTCCTGGGGCGAATGGGGCAACCTGCCCGATACGCCGATCCAGCAATGAAAGGTTCATCCATGAAAGATCGCTTGTTCGTTCTCAGCCAGTACCTGCTTCCGCACCACCTGATCTCGCGCCTGGCCGGCTGCCTGGCCGAATGCCGGTTGCCCTGGGTGAAGAACACCTTCATCAAGTGGTTCGTACGGCATTTCGGTGTCGACATGCGCGAAGCGCGGATCGAGGAACCCACCGACTACGAACACTTCAATGCTTTCTTCACCCGTGCGCTGAAGGAAGGCGCGCGGCCGCTGGACCCCACCCCCGGCGCCATCCTCAACCCCTGCGACGGCGCCATCAGCCAACTGGGCCGGATCGAACAGGGCCGCATCTTCCAGGCCAAAGGCCACAGCTACAGCGTGATGGAGCTGCTCGGCGGCGACCACGAACGCGCGGCGCCCTTCATGGGCGGCGATTTCGCCACCGTCTACCTGTCGCCCAAGGACTATCACCGCGTGCACATGCCGCTGGCCGGCACCCTGCGTGAAATGGTCTACGTGCCTGGGCGGATCTTCTCGGTGAACACCGTGACCGCCGAGGGCGTACCGGAACTCTTCGCCCGCAACGAGCGCGTGGTCTGTCTGTTCGACACCGAACGCGGGCCGATGGCCATGGTGCTGGTGGGCGCGATGATCGTCGCCAGCATCGAAACCGTCTGGGCCGGGCTGGTCACACCGCCCAAGCGTGCCCTGAAGACCCTGCGCTACGACGAGGCCGCGCGTGCGCCCATCCATCTGGAAAAGGGTGCCGAGATGGGCCGCTTCAAGCTGGGTTCGACGGTGATCCTGCTGTTCGGCCCCGAGCAGGTACGCTGGGCAGAGCAGCTCAAGGCGCTGAGCCCAGTCTGCATGGGCGAGAGCCTGGGCCAGGTCTACGCACCGCTGCAGGCCACGGCGACGCCCGACGAGTAAGGCCTCACCCCGCCAAAATGCGCTGCCGGTACCCTTCCGGGCAGCGCCCTTCTGCGACCGACTGTCCCCCACGCATTGCTGCTTCGCGTCAGTCGGCTATGATGGCAACAGTGATTTCATAGTGCCATCATGATGACGACTATCGATACAGCCTGCCGAGGCCCCAGCGGACCGAGGCGCTGACGTCATGTCGCGGAGTTACCTGTTGGAAAGTCTCAGCCAACCGCTGCTGTTGCGTGTGCCCACACCGGATTGCCAAACGCTGTCGTTCTGCGAGCCCAACGTTCGCGACCTCGAACGCTGGCTCGCCGCGCTGCCCAAGGCCAATCTCGGCGAGACGGCGCGGCGTCTCTACCAGGCGATGATCGAGCTCAATCGCCTGAGCATCGATGCGCGAAAACGCGTGCATCTGCTGGAGAAACTGCGCCCGGAGATCGACTTCGTCTGCGGGCAGCTGGAGCGCCACTTTCTCAACCAGCCCATCGTGCTCAGCGAGCGGCCCCGCAAGACCCTGGCGCTTTGCCAGGCGCTGCAGAACCATCTGGCGATGGGCTACAAACTGATCGTCGTGCAGCTGGTTGCGCAGCACTCCGACGACCCTCCGCAACTGCTCACCGTCGCCCTGCAGCGGTCGATCCAGAGCCTGCGCGCGATGCTGGTGCGTGCCTGCCAACTGTACAGCCCGACGCCCGAGGGGCTCTGGCTGGAGCTGCACCAGCTCTACAGCATCGCCGCCGAGCGCGCCCTGCAGCGCACGCTGGTGCGCGACGAGCTGGCCCGCCATGCACCCGGCCTGAGCGTCGAGCAGAGCTACCTGGCCGCGCTGATGCTCGGTTGTGCCCGCAGCAACCAGCTGCGCCAGCAACACATCGGGCAACTGGCCGGAGCCCTGGAAGGCTGGGTTTCGCTGGTCAGCGTGCAGGTGCCGAGCGATTCGGCCTCGCTGTTCGCCGTCGCGCCACAGATCGACGGGCCGCCACGCTACCGGACGTTGCTGCAACAGAAGAATCAACGACCGCTGCTGGGGATCGACACGCGTTTCCTGTCATCGGCCATCAGCGAACATCTGCTGCGCACAGCGGAGACGCCCGGCCCGACGCCTCTGCCTGGCGCCGACCAGCTGAGCCGCGACCTGCTGCGCCATCTCGACATGGCCTGGGGCGGCATTTCCGAACGCAGCTTCCAGCGCCTGCCCGCCCAGGGCCGCCTGCGACTGTGCGTCGGCATGACCGCGCTGCATTACTACCTGGCCGGCCAGCGCCCGTTCAACGAGCTGCTGCAACTGCCGGGAACGCCGACCAGCGCCGTGTTCAAGCTCAACAATGCCGCCCCGGACGTCTGGGCCACGGCGTTCGACGCCCAGACCCTGTCCGATGACGGCCCGCTGCCCAGCGACAAGATCGAGTTCGTCCGCTCACGGTCACAGGAGCCTGCGCCAGGCGATGCCGAGCCCGCTTTCCCGACCCATGAGGCGGAACTGATCAACCACAGCCCGGGCGGTTTCTGCCTGGCCTGCCCCCCGGACATGCCGGGACAGCTGCAGGCCGGCGAGCTGCTCGGCCTGCAGGAAGGCGACCGGCAGGACTGGAGCGTCGCGGTGGTGCGCTGGATTCGCCAGGTACGCGGCGGCGCCCCACAGATGGGTGTCGAGCTGATCGCGCCCAATGCCCAGCCCTGCGGCCTGCGCCTGCTGCGCAAGCAGACGCAGGGCAGCGAGTACCTGCGCGCCTTGCTGCTACCCGAAATCAGCGCCATTTCCCGTCCCGCCACGCTCATCGCACCGGGACTGCCCTTCCAGGAAGGACACAAGGTGCAGATCAATCAGAACGGCGAGGAACACCGCGCGCTCCTGCATCGACGCCAGGCCAGCATCGGCAACTACAACCAGTTCGAATACCGCCTGGTCGGGCAGCCAGAGGCCGTCCAGGAGACCTCTATCACAGCGCAACAATACCGGACGGTGGGCGGGGCCGAAGATTTTGACTCCCTCTGGAAGTCGCTGTAGATTGCGGGCTCTCCTCTTTTTCTAGCCTTCGCTCCCCTCTGGGGCGCGTTCCAAAGCTGCTGCCATGGCCGTCCAAAGAAAAACCATACGTCTGCTCATTCTTGAAGACTCGCAGAACGAAGCCGAGCGTTTGGTCAGCTTGTTTCGCAACGCCGGACAAGCCACGCGCGTACACCGGATCACGTCCAGCGAGGATCTGACCGATGCGCTGCTGCAGACCTGGGACCTGCTGATCAGCGCGCCCAGCAGCGAGAACCTCGACCCCAGCGAAGCCATCGGCGCGATTCGGCGTCAGGCCAAGGACATCCCGGTCATCCAGCTGATCGCCGGCAACGATGTCGACGCCATCACCGAAGCCCTGGCGCTGGGCGCCCAGGGTGCCTTGCCGCAGGGCGAGGACGAGTGGCTGATCCTGGTGGCCAACCGGGAGCTGGCGAACCTGGAAGAGCGTCGCGCACGGCGCTCCGCCGAGGTGGCGCTGCGTGAAGCCGAAAAGCGTTGCCACCTGCTCCTGGAAAGCTCGGTGGATGCCATCGCCTACGTGCATGACGGCATGCATATCTACGCCAACCGCGCCTACCTCGAGCTGTTCGGCTACGAGGATGTCGACGAGCTGGAAGGCATGCCGATGATCGACCTGATCGCCTCCTGCGACCAGGGCAATTTCAAGGGTTTCCTGAAGAACTACCAGACCCTGCAGGGCACTTCGGAGCTGGTCTGCAGCGGCGTTCGCACCGACGGCAGCAGCTTCAAGGCGCGGATGAACTTCTCGCCCGCCAGCTACGACGGCGAGCCCTGCATACAGGTGGTGATCCGCGCCGAGAGCGACAACGCCGAACTGGAGAAGCTGCGCGAAATCAGCAGCCAGGACACGGTCACCGGCCTGCACAACCGCAATCATTTCCTGGAACTGCTTGATGCCGCGGTCGAGCGTGCGGTCAATGCCGGACAGGGCGCCAGCCTGGCCTACATCCGCGTAGACCGTTTCGCCAGCCTGCAGGCCGACCTCGGCCTCGGCGATTCCGATCGCCTGCTGGCCGAACTGGCCAACCTGCTGCGCGGGCATTTCCCGGCGACGGCCCAGCTGGCGCGCTTCGGCGACGACGCCTTCGCCGCCTTGCTGAGCGACGTGACAGCGCAGCAATGCGAGCAGCAGCTCAAGGACCTGCTGCACAAGGTCGAAGGGCATCTGTTCGAGATCGCCGGGCGCACCGTGCAGACCACCCTGAGCATCGGCGTCGCCGCACTCGACGAGCAGACGGCCAAGGCCCGCGACGTCATCGACCGCGCCCACCGCTGCGCCGAGGACATCGCCGACGGCAACGGGCTGAACATCTACAACCCGGCCGACGAACTGGCCGCCGCGGCCAGCCGTGGCGACGTGCTGGCCATGCTGCAGCAGGCGCTGGAGCAGAACAGTTTCCGCCTGCTGTTCCAGCCGATCATCAGCCTGCGCGGCGACAGTCAGGAGCACTACGAGGTGCTGCTGCGCCTGGTCGACCCACAGGGCGTGGAGGTACCGCCCGGCGAGTTCCTCGAGGTCGCCAAGCAGGCCGGCCTCGCCACCAGGATCGACCGATGGGTCCTGCTCAACTCCATCAAATTGCTGGCCGAGCACCGCAGCAAGGGCCATGGCACTCATCTGTTCCTGCATCTGTCGAGCGCCAGCCTGCAGGATGCCGGGCTGCTGCCCTGGCTCGGCGTCGCCCTGAAAGCGTCGCGCCTGCCGCCCGATGCCCTGGTGTTCCAGCTCAACGAAGGCGACGCCGTCGCCTACTTGAAGCAGGCCAAAGTGCTGATGCAGGGCCTCAAGGCGCTGGGCTGCCGTACCGCCCTGAGCCAGTTCGGCTGCGCGCTGAACCCACTCAACACGCTCAGGCACCTGAACGTCGAGTTCATCAAGATCGACGGTTCCTACACTCAGGACCTGTCTCGCCCCGAGCAGCAGGATGCTCTCAAGCAGCTGCTCGCCAGCCTGCACGAGCAGAACAAACTCAGCATCGTGCCGTTCGTCGACAGCGCCACCGTGCTCGCCACCCTCTGGCAGGCGGGTGTCGGCTACATCCAGGGCCAGTATCTGCAAGGGCCCAGCCAGTCGATGGACTACGACTTCTCTTCCGACGAAGGGTAAGCGCCGGCGCCGCACACCTGCTCAGGAATTGACCGGCGTCATCCCCGGCTTTCCCCACGGGTCTAGAGTGGATGTTCCGACACACGAGGAACATCCCCATGGCCATGATGAAAGCCGCCGTGTTCGTCGAACCCGGCAGAATCGAGCTACAGGACAAGCCCATCCCCGAGATCGGCCCCAACGACGCGCTGCTGCACATCACCACGACCACCATCTGCGGCACCGACGTGCACATCCTCAAGGGTGAGTACCCGGTGGCGGCAGGCCTGACCATCGGTCACGAACCGGTGGGCATCATCGAGAAGCTCGGCAGCAACGTGCAGGGCTACCAGGAAGGCCAGCGCGTGATCGCCGGCGCCATCTGTCCCAGCTTCACCTCCTACGCCTGCCAGGACGGCGTTGCCTCCCAGGATGGCGGCGCCTGCAGCTGCCACGGTTACAAGCCGATGGGCGGCTGGCGCTTCGGCAATACCATCGACGGGACCCAGGCCGAATACGTGCTGGTACCGGATGCCCAGGCGAACCTGGCGCCGGTACCGCACGGCCTGACGGACGAACAGGTGCTGATGTGCCCCGACATCATGTCCACCGGTTTTGGCGGCGCGGAAAAAGCCGACATCAGGATCGGCGACATCGTCGCGATATTCGCCCAAGGTCCGATCGGACTCTGCGCGACGGCTGGTGCCAAGCTGCGTGGCGCCAGCTGCATCATCGTCGTCGACGGGGTCGAGGAACGCCTGGCTATCTCCCGGCAGATGGGGGCCGACGTGACGCTGAATTTCCGCGATGTGGACGTGGTCGAGGAAATCCTCAAGATCACCGGCGGTCGCGGCGTGGATGCGGCAATCGAGGCACTGGGCACCCAGACCACCTTCGAGCAGGCGCTGCGCGTACTCAAGCCCGGGGGCACGCTGTCGAGCCTGGGCGTCTACTCCCAGGACCTGAAGATTCCGCTGGGCGCCCTGCATGCCGGCCTCGGCGATCACAGGATCATCACCTCGCTATGCCCCGGCGGCAAGGAACGCATGCGGCGCCTGCTCAATGTCGTCGCCTCCGGCCGCGTCGACTTCGGCGCGCTGGTCACCCACCAGTACAAGCTGGACGCCATCACCGAGGCCTACGACCTGTTCGCCAACCAGCGCGATGGCGTGTTGAAGGTGGCGATCAAGCCCTAACAGGCCGTTGAAAAGCGTAGGCGAGGCAGGCAAGACAAGGCAAAAACGGCCGAAAAAGCGCAGTTTAGTGTTCTAAATGAGCATTTTGAGGCTGTTTTTAACGCAGTCTCGCCAACGCAGGTAGTTTTTCAACGGCCTGCTAAATGACGAGGAGCCGATAAAAGCGCTGAAGGCTGGACGACACCGCATGGCGTCGAGCCTACAGCGCCTTTATCGGTTTTACTCCGTCCCTTCCCGGTCGCGGAACCCCAACAGGTAGAGAATCCCGTCCAGACCCAGGGTGGAGATGGCCTGTTTGGCCGACTGCTTGACCAGCGGCTTGGCGCGGAAGGCGACGCCGAGGCCGGCCAGGCCGAGCATCGGCAGATCGTTGGCACCATCGCCGACGGCGATGGTCTGCTCCAGCCGCAGGCCTTCCTTCTGCGCCAGTTCGCGTAACAGATCCGCCTTGCGCTGGGCGTCGACGATGGGCTCCACCGCCACGCCGGTCAGCCGCCCATCGACGATTTCGAGCTCATTGGCGAAGACGTAATCGATGCCCAGCTTATCTTGCAACTGCCGCGCAAAATAACTGAAGCCGCCCGACAGAATCGCGGTCTTGTAGCCCAGGCGCTTGAGCTCGGCGAACAGCAGCTCGGCCCCCTCGGTCAGTCGCAGGCTGGCGCCGACCTCGGCCAACACGCTTTCCGGCAATCCCTTGAGCAGCGCCAGGCGCTCCTTGAAGCTGGCACGGAAATCCAGCTCGCCACGCATGGCACGCTCGGTGATCTCGGAAACCTGCTCGCCCACGCCCGCCGCCTTGGCCAGCTCGTCGATGACCTCCGCCTCAATAAGCGTCGAGTCCATGTCGAACACCGCCAGGCGCCGGTTGCGGCGGAACACCGAGTCGCGCTGGAAGGCGATGTCGACATTCAGCTCCTGGGCAACGCTGAGAAACTCCTCGCGCAGCGCCGCGGTATCGGCCGGCTCGCCGCGCACCGAAAACTCGATGCAGCCCTTGCCCAGCTCTTCCGGCATGTCCAGCGGCATGCGCCCGGACAGGCGATCGATGTGGTCGATGTTCAGGCCGTACTTGGCGGTGATGGAGCTCACGCGCTGCAACTGTTCGGCGGTGACCTTGCGGGTCAGCAGCGTCACGATGTGCCGCGCCTTGCCCTGGCCGGCCACCCACTGCTGGTAGTCGGCTTCGGCGACCGGCGTGAAACGCACCTGCTGGTCGTGCTTGTACCCCATGAACAGCACGTCCTTGAGTACCGACGAGGCGCGCTCGGTGTCGGGGATTTCCACCAGGATGCCGAACGACAGGGTGTCGTGGATCACTGCCTGGCCGATGTCGAGAATGCTCACACCGCCCTGCGCCAGCACGCCGGTGATGGCGGCCGTCAGGCCGGGACGGTCTTCCCCGGTGATATTGATCAGGACGATTTCGCGCAAGGCGCAGCTCCCATGGCAAAGAAGGTGGGCATTCTACAACAGCCCAGAGCCGGTTGCCGTTTCGTGGGCGGCAGCTCCTAAGTCAGCTGCTGTTCGTCAGGAGTGACTCGCAGACCTTCAGCCCCTCCTGCGCTTTCCGTATACTGCGGCACTTTCCCTGACGAGAAGAGCCGCGCTCTGTGAACCGGCCCGCATCCCTCAAGCCAGACAATTTCTTCCTGCTGATCTATCGTGCCCTGCGGCAGCGTCGTATCCCGCTGGCGCTGCGCGTGGTCGCGCATACGCTGCTGCTGGTGGCGCTGGCGCTGATCATCTACGCCTGGGTGATGGGCATGCAGTTCAAACACGCCATGGAGCAACAGGCCGATGCGCTCGGCCAGAGCCTCATGGCGCAGACTGCCGCTTCGGCTACCGACCTGCTGGTGGCCAACGACATCCTCAGCCTCAACGTACTGCTGAGCAACCTGGTGAAAAATCCGCTGGTCGCCCATGCGGCGATCTACAGCGTCGACAACCGGGTGATCGCCGAATCCGGTTCGGCACCTTCGCAGAGCCTGCTGGGCGAAGACAAAGGGCTGTTCTCGACTCCGATCAGTTTTCAGGAGGTGATCGCGGGGCACCTGCGCATCAGCCTGGACATGCAGCAGTTCCAGCAGCCAATGACCATCAGCCTACAGAGCATGGGCCTGCTCAGCGTGATCCTGCTGGCCCTTACCCTGGTGCTGAGCATGCGCCTGGGCCGGCAGCTGTCCCTGCCGCTGATGCAACTGCGCCTGTGGTTGCGCGACCCGGACAATCCGACCCCCGGCAGCGAGCGCCAAGACGAGATTGGCGATCTTGCGCGCCAGCTGCAGGCGCGACTGGTGCCCGAGGAACCCGAGCCCGAGCTGGAGTTCGATGACAGCCTGGCCGATGACTACACCGAGCAGCCACTGTCCGCGTCCGCAGTGCCCCCTTCGAAGCTGGACGAGGATATCGCCCCTGCCGAAGACAACGAGCAGTACGAATCGTTATCGGTGGACGAGCCTGAAGAGGACGATTTCGATCCGTTCGACAACGAACCCGGCTTTGATGAACCGCGCCCGCACCAGCCAGCGGTTGCGGCGCCGCTGCCGAGGCCCTCGGCGAAAAGCGCGGTCCTGGCCATCCAGCTTGGCGCCCAGGAGCAACTTCGCCAACTGCCGAGGACGCGCCTGACCGAACTGCTGCGGCGCTACCGCGACTGCCTGCAGCAGGCCGCCACGCTGTATCAGGCGGAACTGCACACCCTCAACGACGGCAGCAGCCTGATGCTGTTCCACAGCCAGGACGACGAGCAGAACTACCTGACCCACGCGCTGTGCTGTGGCGAACTGATGCGCGCCCTGGGTCATGCACTGCAGATCGAGGTGGCGGACAGCGGCATCACCCTGCAATTGCAGCTGGGGCTCACCCAGGGCGAGGGGCTCTACGACCTCAGCCAGGGCGACCTGCTGCTCAGCGAGCCTGCCCAGGCCGCGCTGGCGATGTCGCTGCACAGCCGCAACCTGTTGCTGGTCGAGCGCGGCATCGGGGAGGACGAAGTGATCAGACAGCGAGCACGTATTCGCCCGATCGCCAGCCCCGAGGGTGCCTGCTGCGTCGAACGCCTGCTCGAACCCTACCCCTCACTCCTCGAGCGCCAGCTGGCCCGCATGCATGAGCTGCGCAGCCTCGGCTGAAGCATCGATGGTTTCGCTGAAACAGTGACCCGAGCGGTCAAGAACGGCCACCCTTGCGGTGGCCGTTCAGCACTCAGAAGCGGAACACTTCCATATCCGTGCGGATCGCCTCGATCGGCGCAAGGGACGGGGTCTGCTCGGCCTTGTTGGGCGAGCGGGCGACGCGGTTCTTTTCGGCATTCTTGGCCAGCACCGGCTTGATCGCGTCGCTCAACATCTCGCTCAGACGCTGCAGCAACACACTCTGCGCCTGCACCTGATCGGCCGTGCTGCCCTGGTGTTCTTCCTGCAACCGCACCAGGCGACCACCCTGCCGCTTGCCGTCCTTGTCCAGCAGGCGCCACTGGGCTTCCAGCACCGCCGGATGCTCGGGGCCGGAGTCGAGCCGGGTGATTTCCAGCTCGACCTGAATTTCCGGAGTGAAGCCCTTGCTGCCCGGGCTCATTTCCAGGCGCTGGGTATCCAGACGCGAGGCCAGCTGGCGCAGCAGCAACTGGTCGACATTCTGCTCGAGATTGCCCGCCCAGACCGCCTGAGCATCCTCGGCGAGGCTGCCATCGGCATGCCGCTGAAGAATCACGTCACGCTGGAGATAGTCGGCGATTACCACCGGGCCCAGCAGCACGGCCGCACCATCGACCTGCTCGGGCACTTCGACCGTACCGTTGTCCAGGCGATACATGGAAACCGGCTGGCTGACGCAGCCCGCCAGCGCGGAGCAGGCCAGCAGCAGAACAGTTGGAAAACGCAACACCTTGGTCATTACCTTCATAACATCCTGGCAGAGCTGATCAGGCCGCCCGCAAGCGTAGTGCCGTTCAATCAGGCGGCGGGGATTCTATCTCCCTTCGCCCTCGATGGAGAGGCGCCCACCTCGGGGAGAGTGAAAAGCTCATCCTCTCTCCCTGTCCTCCCCAGTGAATGAAGAGGGACTTACGTGCCCAACCGATACCTGGCGAACTTACACCGCAACCGAGGCCTTCTCAGCCCTGTGTCATGCACCGACACGCCGGTGAAACGCCAGGTCGGCGGTAACCGGCAGAGCGATACGCAGCAAAAGGGGCGATCATCTTCCGTGAAACGCGTTCCAGTTACCAGCGTCGATACATTCGGAAATCTTTAACCGAGCTCTACCACAAGGCTTTCGACACGCTGGAATCCCCGTGGCAGCTTGTTTCCACGCCGCCCGCGCTCGCCCTTGTAGTGCTCCAGGTCATCGGCACGAAGCGACAGAGTGCGCTTGCCGGCCTGCAGCATCAGGGTCGCGCCGGCGGGCAACACGGCGAGATCGATCAGGTATTCCTCGCGACTGGCCACTCGATCGCCGGGAATACCGATGATCTTGTTGCCCTTGCCCTTGCCCAGCTGTGGCAGGTCGCGTACCGGGAATACCAGCAGGCGACCCTCGGTGGTCACCGCCGCCAGCCAGTCCTCGTCACGGCTGTCGAGCGAGCGCGGCGCGATGACCCTGGCACCGGCCGGCAACGACAGCAGCGCCTTGCCGGCCTTGTTCTTGGCCTGCAGGTCCTCGCCCTTGACCACGAAGCCGTAGCCGGCATCCGAGGCGATCACATAGAGCGCGTCATCCTCGGGCAGCAGCACGCATTCGAAACTGGCGCCCGGCGGCGGCGTCAGGCGACCGGTGAGCGGCTCGCCCTGGCCGCGCGCCGAGGGCAGCGAATGGGCCGCCAGCGAGTAGCTGCGCCCGGTGGAATCGATGAACACCGCGTACTGGTTCGAGCGTCCCGGCGCAGCAGCCTTGAAGCCATCGCCCGCCTTGTAGGAAAGCCCCGTGGCGTCGATGTCGTGACCCTTGGCGCAGCGCGCCCAACCCTTCTCGGAAATCACCACGGTGACCGGCTCGGAGGGCAGCAGCTCGTTCTCCGTCAGCGCCCTGGCCTCGGCCCGCGCGACGATCGGCGAACGGCGATCGTCACCGTAGGTCTCGGCGTCTTCCAGCAACTCCTTGCGTACCAGCTTCTTCAGCTTGGCGTCGCTCCCAAGCAGCGCCAGCAGCTTTTCGCGCTCCTTGGCCAGCTCGTCCTGCTCGCCGCGAATTTTCATCTCCTCCAGCCGCGCCAACTGGCGCAGGCGGGTATCGAGAATATAGTCGGCCTGCAGCTCGGACAGTTCGAAGCGCGCCATCAACACCGGCTTGGGCTGATCCTCGGTGCGGATGATATGGATCACCTCGTCGAGGTTGAGGAAGGCAACCAGCAGGCCTTCCAACAGGTGCAGACGCTTTTCCACCTTGTCCAGGCGGAACTGCAGACGGCGGCGCACGGTACCGATGCGATAGGTCAGCCACTCGGACAGCAGTACCCGCAGGTTTTTCACCTGCGGCTTGCCATCGAGGCCGATGACGTTGGTGTTGACCCGGTAGCTGGACTCCAGGTCGGTGGTGGCGAACAGGTGCTGCATCAGCTCGTCGGCATTGACCCGGTTGGAACGCGGGATGATAACGATGCGGGTCGGGTTCTCGTGATCGGACTCGTCGCGCAGGTCGGCCACCATCGGCAGCTTCTTGGCCTGCATCTGCGCCGCGATCTGTTCCAGCACCTTGGCGCCGGAGACCTGATGCGGCAGCGCGGCGACCACGATGTCGCCATCCTCCACGCGATAGACCGCGCGCATGCGCACCGAGCCACGGCCGGTTTCGTAGATTTTCAGCAAGTCCGCCCGCGGCGTGACGATTTCCGCTTCGGTGGGGAAGTCAGGCCCCTGCACGTGCTCGCAGAGCTGCTCCACGGTGGCCTTGGGCTCATCCAGCAAGCGCACGCAGGCGGCCGCGACTTCGCGCAGGTTGTGCGGCGGTACGTCGGTGGCCATGCCCACGGCGATACCGGTGGTGCCGTTCAACAAGAGGTTGGGCAGCCGCGCCGGCAGCGTCGCCGGCTCGTCGAGGGTGCCGTCGAAGTTCGGCACCCAGTCCACCGTGCCCTGGCCGAGTTCGGAGAGCAGCACCTCGGAATAGCGCGACAGCCGCGCCTCGGTGTAACGCATGGCGGCGAAGGACTTGGGATCGTCCGGAGCGCCCCAGTTGCCCTGGCCGTCGACCAGGGTGTAGCGGTAGCTGAACGGCTGGGCCATCAGCACCATGGCCTCGTAGCAAGCCGAGTCGCCGTGGGGGTGGAACTTGCCGAGCACGTCGCCGACGGTCCGTGCGGATTTCTTGTGTTTCGCATCGGCGTTCAGGCCGAGCTCGCTCATGGCGTAGACGATACGCCGCTGCACGGGCTTGAGACCGTCACCGATGTGCGGCAGCGCGCGGTCCATGATCACGTACATGGAATAGTTGAGGTAGGCCTGCTCGGTGAAGTCGGCGAGGGAGCGCCGCTCCACGCCGTCCAGGCTCAGGTCGAGAATTTCGCTCATGGTCGATCCGTGGCGTGTTGGCGCAGCACCAGGGTGCCGGCGCGCTGGGTGAATTCGAGTTGTTTCAAGGCGCTCATGCCGAGCAGTATCTGGTCGCCGCCGAAGCCCGGGGCGACGATGGCACGCACGTCGTGCAGGACGATCTCGCCGAGAGCCAGGCTTTCCAGGCGCGTGCGAAAGCCCGTCGTCTGGCCGTTGGCGGTCAGCAGGTTCACGGGCGCACCGCGGGACAGCCCCAGCTCTTCGGCCAGCTCAGCCGGAATGGCAACGTCGGTGGCGCCGGTGTCCAGCAGGAAGGTCACCGGTTTGCCGTTGATTCGGCCGTCGGCGACGAAGTGCCCCTGGACGTTGCCCTCCAGCAGCACCTCGATGTGATCGCCCTGCACCACCGAGACGGGTTGCCGATTGGGGTTGTAGCGACTCTCCTCCCAGTCGGCGAAGAAGCGCGTCGCCAGCAGGATGCCGGCCCCCCAGGCCAGCACCAGCATGACCCGGCCGGCGCGACGTCCCGCCGTTTGGGTCACTGCCGCGCACCCCAGCCGCCCTTGGGCGCGGCGAAGCGCCAGACGATCGGCCGCTTCTCGCCGTCGCGGCGGGTCTGCGCATTGTTGTCGACGCCGATCCAGGCGCCCTGCTCGTCCAGCGACAGCGCCTCGGCATTGCCGAATGGCGTGTCGTAGCGACGTTCATCGGCGAGCGCCGTGGCCGCATAGGACCAGCAACGTTCGACCTGGCCGCTGGCAAGGCTGCGGCGGCAGACCTGATGTGCACTGGGCTCGAGAGTGAACAGCTTGTCGTTGAAATAGGCCAACCCGGAAAAACGCCGCGGCAACGGCTGGTCGCCGAGCGCCGGCGGCGGCAGTTCGCGCCCGCCTTCGGCCAGCAGCACGCAGCCGCCGGTGCATTGCCAACTGCTCTGGTTGCGATGCATCACCAGCAGGCCACGTCGCTCGCGTTCGGCGGCCAGCCAGAGCCGGTTGGCTTCGGGATCGACGGCAATGCCTTCGAACATCGCATTGAAATCCAGCAGCATGCCGCTGGCGCGCGCCTGGCGCACCAGCGCCTCGGGCAACGGCAGCCACTCGGCCATTCCCGCCGGGCTTACCCGGAGCACGGCGGCATGCGCTTCACTGGCCAGATAGCGATTACCCAGGCTGTCGCAGCTGAGGCCCTCGAAATCCATCTCGCCACCGCGCACCAGCCCGGTGATGGCGCTGCGCACACGCACACCCCAGGGCAGGCCGGTGTTGGGTGCAGGCGGCACGTCGAAGTGTTCGGCCTCGCCCTGCCAGACGCTGTCGCTGGCATCGAGCCGATACAGCCGGTCGTCTTCGCGATCGGACACCGCCCACAGCGCATCGCCGCACCAGGCCAGGCCCGACAGGTTACCGGCCGCCATGCCTTCCACCGGATGCTCACTGAGCAGCTCCAGTTCGCGCGTCGGTGGCGCTTCCTGCGCCCAGGCGGCGCCGCTTAGCAGGCTCAGCAGAACCAGCGCATGACGGATCAAACCAATACCTCGGCGAGGTTGCCCTTGGATTCCAGCCAGCTCTTGCGATCGCCGGCGCGCTTCTTCGCCAGCAGCATGTCCATGATCTCGCGGGTGCCGTCGAAGTCGTCCAGGGTCAGCTGCACCAGCCGGCGGGTGTTGGGGTCCATGGTGGTTTCGCGCAGCTGCGGCGGGTTCATCTCGCCGAGGCCCTTGAAGCGGGTGACCTGCGGCTTGCCACGGCGCTTCTCGGCGACCAGGCGCTCGAGAATGCCGTCGCGTTCGGCCTCGTCGAGGGCGTAAAAGATGTCCTTGCCCAGGTCGATGCGGTACAGCGGCGGCATAGCGACGTACACATGCCCGGCATCCACCAGCGGGCGGAAGTGCTGGACGAACAGCGCGCACAGCAGCGTGGCGATGTGCAGACCATCGGAGTCGGCGTCGGCGAGGATGCAGATCTTGCCGTAACGCAGCTGCGACAGGTCGCTGGAACCGGGATCGAGCCCGACGGCCACGGCGATGTTGTGCACTTCCTGGCTGGCCAGCACCTCGCCGCCGTCCACTTCCCAGGTATTGAGGATCTTGCCGCGCAACGGCAGGATCGCCTGGAATTCCTTGTCGCGCGCCTGCTTGGCCGAGCCGCCGGCGGAGTCGCCCTCCACCAGGAACAGCTCGGCGCGCGCCGGGTCCTGGCCGGCGCAATCGGCCAGCTTGCCGGGCAGCGCCGGGCCCTGGGTGATCTTCTTGCGCTCGATCTTCTTGCTCGCCTTGAGCCGCCGCCCGGCATTGCTGATCGCCAGTTCGGCCAGCTGCAGGCCCAGCTCGGGGTTGGCGTTGAGCCAGAGGCTGAAGGCATCCTTGACCACGCCCGCGACGAAGGCCGCGGCCTCGCGCGAAGACAGGCGCTCCTTGGTCTGCCCGGAGAACTGCGGCTCCTGCATCTTCATCGAGAGGACGAAGGCGATGCGCTCCCAGATGTCCTCGGGCGCCAGCTTCACTCCGCGCGGCAGCAGGCTGCGGAATTCGCAGAATTCGCGCATGGCATCCAGCAACCCCTGGCGCAGGCCGTTGACGTGGGTACCACCCTGTGCGGTGGGAATCAGGTTGACGTAGCTTTCCTGCACCGCGTCGCCGCCTTCGGGCAGCCACAGCAGCGCCCAGTCCACGGCCTCGGTATTGCCGGCCAGCGCGCCGACGAAGGGCTCGTCGGGCAGGCGCAGGAACTCGCTGACCGAATCGACCAGGTACGAGCGCAGGCCATCCTCGTAATGCCACTCGACCTTCTCGCCGGTGTTCTTGTCCTCGAAGCTGACGTTCAGCCCCGGGCACAGCACCGCCTTGGCCTTGAGCACGTGCTTGAGGCGGCTGATGGAGAACTTCGGCGAATCGAAATACTTCGGATCGGCCCAGAAATGCACGCTGGTGCCGGTGTTACGCTTGCCGACGCTGCCGACGATTTCCAGCTCGCTGGCCTTGAAGCCATCGGCGAAGCGCATGCGGTATTCGTTGCCGTCGCGCTTGACGGTCACCACCACCTGGGTCGACAAGGCGTTGACTACGGAAATGCCGACCCCGTGCAGACCCCCGGAGAACTGGTAGTTCTTGTTGGAGAACTTGCCACCGGCGTGCAGCTTGGTGAGGATCAGCTCGACGCCCGGCACGCCCTCTTCGGGGTGAATGTCCACGGGCATGCCGCGGCCATCGTCGACCACTTCCAGCGAGTTGTCCTGATGCAGGATGACCTGCACCGAGCGCGCGTGGCCGGCGAGGGCTTCGTCGACGCTGTTGTCGATGACTTCCTGAGCCAGGTGGTTGGGTCGCGTGGTGTCGGTGTACATGCCCGGGCGCTTGCGCACCGGGTCGAGGCCGGAGAGGACTTCGATGGCTTCTGCGGTATAAGACATGAGCGTGTCGTGATGCCCTTATAAATCGGAAAAATCCTGCTCGAGCCAGAGCGCCGGAGCGAAACCGGCGAAGGCCAGCAGCGCCGGCAGGCGTTCGGCAAAGCCCTGGAACCCATGATCACCGCCGGCCTGGATGCGCAGCGCGCAGCCCCGGTAGAAGGCTTCCGCGTCACGGTAATCCAGCGTTTCGTCGCCGGTCTGCAGCCAGACCTGATAGCGCTCGGTATCCTGTGGCGGCGGCACTTCCAGCTCGCCCAGGGCGACGACGTGATCTTCGGTGAGATCCCAGACTTCGCCGCTGTAGAGGTTGGTCTGCGGCCCGAGGTAGCCGTCGAAGCGATGATGCGGCGTCACCGCGGGATTGATCAGCAACGCCTTCAATCCGTGGCGTTCGGCAAGGTGCGTCGCATAGTAGCCGCCCAGGGAACTGCCGACCAGCAAAGGCCGGCCGAGCTCGGTGAGCGCCTCTTCGAGCTGGACCAGAGCCTGGCGCGGATGGTGATGCAGCGCCGGCACACGCAGCCTGTCCGCCATGCCGATACGCTCCAGCGCCGCACTCAGCTGACTGGCTTTCCGGGAAAGCGGGGAGCTGTTGAGACCATGGATATAGAGGATGGCGGGCTGTTCGCTGGTCATTCGGGTTCGCTGGCAGACAAAGACGGCAAAGGCTACAAGGCGCGAGCGGCACGCTGCAAGCTGCAACGTGTCTGCCAGGCGCCGCATCCAGGCTATGCGTCGAAGCTGGAACCTATTTCACGAACCGCCAGCAGAACGGATACCGATAAGGCTTGCCCTCGTTGGCGCGGATGCCGGCGATCACCACCAGCACCAGCGCCACCGCGCTGATCAGAGCCATCAGCGGAAAGCCGATCAGAATCCAGGCCAGCACACCGCAGATCATCAGCAGGATGCTGAAGGTGATCTGGAAGTTGAGCGCCTCCTTGCCCTGCTGGTCGACGAAAGGGTCAATGTCCTTCTTCAACTGCCAGACGATCAGCGGGCCCAGCACGTTGCCGATCATCGGCACCAGGAACCAGAAGAACGCCGAGTAATGGCAGAACATCGCCCACCGCCGCGCCTCCGGCGAGGGCTGCGGAACGAGCATCCGGTCATCATCATTCATGGCGTTCTCCCCCGTTTCAGTCTGCCAGTGCCGCCTGCTGCACGGCGAACAGCTCCTGCATGCCGGCCTGCGCCAGGGCGAGCATGGCGTTGAGTTCTTCCGGCTGGAACGGCGCGCCTTCGGCGGTGCCCTGGACTTCGATGAAGCCGCCGGCGTCGGTCATGACCACGTTCAGGTCGGTTTCGGCGGCGGAATCTTCCAGATAATCCAGATCCAGCACGGCTTCGCCCTGATACATGCCCACGGAAACCGCTGCGACCATCTGCTTGAGCGGGTTGCCGCCCTTCAACGCGCCACGCTTCTTCAGCACCGCCAGCGCGTCCACCAGCGCCACCATCGCGCCGGTGATCGACGCGGTGCGGGTACCGCCGTCGGCCTGGATCACATCGCAATCGATGTAGAGGGTGTTCTCGCCCAGCTTGCTCATGTCCAGCGCCGCACGCAGCGAGCGGCCAATCAGACGCTGGATTTCCAGGGTGCGCCCGCCCTGCTTGCCGCGGCTGGCTTCGCGCTGGTTACGCGAGCCGGTGGCGCGCGGCAGCATGCCGTATTCGGCGGTCAGCCAGCCCTGCCCCTGGCCCTTGAGGAAGCGCGGCACGCCGGCCTCGACGCTGGCGGTGCATACCACCTTGGTATCACCGAACTCCACCAGCACCGACCCCTCGGCATGCTTGGTGTAGTTGCGGGTGATGCGGATCGAACGCAGCTGGTCGGCGGCGCGGCCACTGGGACGCTTCATGGACTTTTCCTACTTCTATGGTTTCGAGGTGCCGGCATTATAGGAGGCTTTGCGGCGCAATTACCGGCCAATCGACCGTACGCGGAAAAGTCGCGCCGGGCACGAAGCGCCGAACGGCGACCGCCTGTTGCCTGCGACCTCCAGCCCGCAGCGCCTTGCCGGTCGTTTTGATTTACAATCCTTCGCCTTTCGCTATACCACCGAGAGGTTTACCCGATGATCCACAGCATGACCGCCTTCGCCCGCGCCGAACAGGCCGGTGACCACGGCACCCTCAGCTGGGAAATCCGCTCGGTCAACCATCGTTACCTCGAACCCCATCTGCGCCTGCCGGAAGCCTTTCGCGATCTCGAAGGCCCGGTGCGCGACGCCCTGCGCAAGGGGCTTTCGCGCGGCAAGGTGGAATGCACGCTGCGCTTCGCCGAAGACAGCAGCGGCCGCGCCATGCAGGTCGACAGTCAGCGCGCCAGCCAACTGATCGCCGCAGCCGAGACCGTGGCGGCCCTGATCAAACAGCCCGCGCCGCTCAACCCGCTGGAAGTATTGGGCTGGCCGGGCGTGCTGGTCGGCGATGCGGCCGATCCGCAGGCGCTCAACAACACCGCCCTGGCGCTGTTTCACCAGGCGCTGGCCGAACTCAGGAACGGCCGCCAGCGTGAAGGCGAGGAACTGGCCCGGCTGATCGACGAGCGCCTGGATGCCATCACCGAGGAAACCGCCACCCTGCGCGCGCAGGTGCCGCAGATGCTTGCCCTGCAACGGCAGAAACTGCTCGATCGCTGCGCCGAGATGCGTGCCGAACTGGACCCGCAGCGCCTCGAACAGGAAATGGTACTGCTGGCGCAGAAAAGCGACGTCGCCGAAGAACTCGACCGGCTGACCACCCATGTCGGCGAAGTGCGCCGTGTACTCAAGTCCGACGGCGCCACCGGTCGGCGGCTGGACTTCCTCATGCAGGAGCTCAACCGCGAAGCCAACACCCTCGGTTCCAAGGCGTTCGACCCGCGCAGCACTCAGGCAGCGGTCAACCTCAAGGTCCTGATCGAGCAGATGCGCGAACAAGTCCAGAACATCGAATAAGCTTGATTCGCTCAGGCCTCACCACCCCGTCACCGCTTGCAGAGAACGCCCCATGTCCGCTTCCACCGGTACGCTCTATATCGTTTCCGCACCCTCAGGGGCCGGCAAGACCAGCCTGGTCAAGGCCCTGCTCGATGCGCAGCCGCAGGTCCGGGTTTCCGTTTCCCACACCACGCGCGGCATCCGCCCCGGCGAAGTGGACGGCGTGAACTATCACTTCGTCAGCCGCGAGGAGTTCCTCGAGCGGCTGGAGCGCGACGAGTTCCTGGAGCATGCCGAGGTCTTCGGCAACCTCTACGGCACCTCGCAGCGCTGGCTGGAACAGACGCTGGACGAGGGCTACGACCTGATCCTCGAGATCGACTGGCAGGGCGCACAGCAGGTACGCCGACTGATGCCCCAGGCCCGATCCATCTTCATCCTGCCGCCCACCCAGGAAGCCCTGCGCCAGCGCCTGACCAACCGCGGCCAGGACAGCGACGAGGTGATCGACGGGCGCATGCGCGAGGCGGTGAGCGAGATGACCCACTACGTCGAATACGACTACCTGATCATCAACGACGACTTCACCCATGCCCTGGGCGACCTGCAGGCCATCTTCCGCGCCAATCGCCTGCTGCAAGGCACCCAGCAACAGCGTTTCGCCGGATTGCTCGAGCAATTGCTGGCCTGAAGACCGGCAAACCGGGAAGCGGCTTTTCACTTTTACCGCTTCCCTAACAGCTGGTGATTTTTTAAACTATCCCGTCCGCTCGCCCACTCGGGCACGCTTTACCGAATTTGATGAGGAACACCATGGCCCGCGTTACCGTTGAAGACTGCCTGGACAACGTAGATAACCGCTTCGAGCTGGTCATGCTCGCCACCAAGCGCTCGCGCCAGCTGGCGACCGGCGGCAAGGACCCCAAGGTAGCCTGGGAAAACGACAAGCCGACCGTGGTCGCCCTGCGTGAAATCGCGTCCGGCCTGGTGGACTACGACGTCATCGCCCAGGAAGAAATCGTCGACGACGAGCCGCTGTTCATCCAGTACGAGGAAGAGCCCAACGAGGCCCTTTGAAGTAAATGCCAGGTCGAAGTCGAGCTGCGAACATCCGGTCCCGCCGGCAAGGAGCAACACCTTGCCAGCCATAGACACTCTCGCGGATCGCCTGTCGACCTACCTCGGCCCGGACCAGGTCAACCTGGTTCGCCGCGCCTATTTCTATGCCGAACAGGCCCACGACGGCCAGCGCCGGCGCAGCGGTGAAGCCTACGTCACCCATCCCCTCGCGGTAGCCAACATCCTCGCCGACATGCACATGGACCATCAGAGCCTGATGGCCGCGATGCTGCATGACGTCATCGAGGACACCGGCATTCCCAAGGAAGCTTTGATCGCCCAGTTCGGCGAGACCGTGGCCGAGCTGGTCGACGGGGTCAGCAAGCTGACCCAGATGAACTTCGAGACCAAGGCCGAGGCCCAGGCCGAAAACTTCCAGAAGATGGCCATGGCCATGGCCCGCGACATCCGCGTGATCCTGGTCAAGCTCGCCGACCGCCTGCACAACATGCGTACCCTGGAAGTGCTGGCCGGCGAGAAGCGCCGCCGCATCGCCAAGGAAACCCTGGAAATATACGCCCCCATCGCCAACCGCCTGGGCATGCATTCGATGCGCGTGGAATTCGAGGACCTGGGCTTCAAGGCCATGCACCCGATGCGTTCCGAGCGCATCCGCGCCGCGGTGCGGCGTGCCCGCGGCAACCGCAACGAGATCGTCGAGAAGATCGAGCAGTCGCTGATCCACTGCCTCGAACGCGAAGGCCTCGAAGGCGAGGTGATGGGCCGCGAGAAGCACCTGTTCAGCATCTACAAGAAGATGCGCGGCAAGCGCAAGGCGTTCAACGAGATCATGGACGTCTACGCCTTCCGCATCGTGGTGGACAAGGCCGATACCTGCTACCGCGTGCTCGGCGCCGTGCACAGCCTGTACAAGCCGCTGCCCGGCCGCTTCAAGGACTACATCGCGATACCCAAGGCCAACGGCTACCAGTCGCTGCACACCACGCTGTTCGGCATGCACGGCGTGCCCATCGAGATCCAGATCCGCACCCGCGAGATGGAAGAGATGGCCAACAACGGCATCGCCGCACACTGGCTGTACAAGTCCAACGAAGGCGAGCCGACCAAGGGCACCCACGCCCGCGCCCGGCAATGGGTCAAGGGCGTGCTGGAGCTGCAGCAGCGCGCCGGCAACTCGCTGGAGTTCATCGAGAGCGTCAAGATCGACCTGTTCCCCGACGAGGTCTACGTCTTCACCCCCAAGGGCAGCATCATGGAGCTGCCCAAGGGCTCGACAGCCGTCGACTTCGCCTACGCGGTGCATACCGACGTCGGCAACACCTGCATCGCCTGCCGGGTCAATCGGCGCCTGGCACCACTGTCGCAGGCGCTGGAAAGCGGTTCCACAGTGGAGATCGTCACCGCGCCCGGCGCACGCCCGAATCCGGCCTGGCTGAACTTCGTGGTCACTGGCAAGGCCCGCACGCACATCCGTCATGCGCTCAAGCTGCAGCGTCGTTCGGAATCGATCAACCTGGGCGAGCGCCTGCTGAACAAGGTGCTCACCGGTTTCGAGACCAGCCTGGACGCCATCTCGCCCGAACGCATCAGGGTGGTGCTCGGCGAATACAACAAGGATGTCATCGAAGACCTGCTCGAAGACATCGGCCTGGGCAACCGCATGGCCTACGTCATCGCCCGCCGCCTGCTGGCCAGCGACGGCGAACAGGCGCCGACCGCCGAAGGACCGCTGGCGATCCGCGGCACCGAGGGCCTGGTGCTCAACTACGCCAAGTGCTGCACACCGATCCCCGGCGACCCCATCGTGGGTCACCTGTCCGCCGGCAAGGGCATGGTGGTGCACCTGGATACCTGCCGGAACATCGCCGAAATCCGCCACAACCCGGACAAGTGCATCCAGCTTTCCTGGGCCAAGGACGTCACCGGCGAATTCAACGTCGAGCTGCGCGTCGAGCTCGAGCACCAGCGCGGCCTGATCGCCCTACTGGCCGGTAGCGTCAATGCCGCCGACGGCAACATCGAGAAGATCGGCATGGACGAGCGCGACGGCCGCATCAGCGTCGTCCAGTTGGTGGTCAGCGTGCACGACCGCGTCCACCTGGCTCGCGTCATCCGTAAGCTGCGGGCGATCAAGGGCGTGATGCGGATTACCCGGGTCAGGGCCTGACAGCCGCAAGAGGCTGGTCACATCGGCTTGGCTTCGTCTAGCATCTCGCCTCTACTCCAGCTTCAGGCTTTCCGCTTCAAGCGCTCGAACGAGGACTCCCCATGCCACGCACCGTGATCAGCACCGACAAAGCCCCCGCCGCCATCGGCACCTATTCGCAGGCCATCAAGGTCGGCGACACCGTCTACCTGTCCGGGCAGATCCCGCTGGACCCGAAGAACATGGAGCTGGTGGAAGGTTTCGAAGCGCAAGCCGTACAGGTGTTCGAGAATCTCAAGGCCGTGGCCGAAGCGGCCGGCGGTTCGCTGAAGGATATCGTCAAGCTCAACATCTTCCTGACCGACCTGGGCAACTTCGCCACCGTCAACGAAGTGATGAGCCGCTACTGCCAGCAGCCGTATCCGGCACGTGCCGCCATCGGCGTTGCCGCACTGCCCAAAGGTGCGCAGGTGGAAATGGACGCGGTTCTGGTCATCGACTGACCGGCTCCAGGCCGGCGCGGTGCAACACCGAGCCGGCGCATGCTTATCAGCGCACCAGCACCTCGACCCGCCTGTTGCGCGGCTCGGCAGTGGCATCCGGTGTGGCCACCAGCAGATTGCGCTCCCCGTGGGATTCCACGTGCAATTCCATCGCCTCCAGCCCTCTGGCCCGCAGCAGCTCGGCGATAGCCTGGGCGCGGCGTAAACCGACCTGCTCGTTGGCGGCACGATGGCCCAGGGTGTCGGTGTGGCCGATCACCGTGACCACCGGATAATTCCGATGGCGGGCGGCCAGCAGAATGCCGTCCAGCAGTTGCTCCGTGGCGCTGTCCGGCTCACCGGATGAGGCCGGATGCAGGATGAACCGTTCGGGCAGGGCCGGCTGGGCGGCCAGCGCCCGGTCGAAATCCGTCTTGCGGCGCATGTCGGATACGACATAGGGCTGACCACTCCCCGCTATCGCCATAGCCTCGCCAGACGTCTCGAGCAGCCGCTGCCCCTCGTCGCCAAGCATGACTCCTCCATTCCCGTTCGCATCGTCCGCCAGCATCACGTAGGAATGCTGCGCACAGCCACCCAGCGCCGCCATCATCAGCAGCGCCAGCGTCTTGGTCAGCGATAGCCGCTTCATGGAGTCACCTTCATCAATACCTGGCCACCGCGCACCCCGACCCGGCCCTCTGGGGTCTCGACGGCGACCGCCTGCGGATCGAGTCGGGCCATGTCGCCGGTGATCAGATTCAAGGTGCCGCGATTGAGCGTCGCGCGCAGACGCAGCTCATCCGCTGCCGGGGCGAAGCGGTAGTCGTCGAGGGTCAGCTCGCTATGCGGACCGAACGACAATACGCTGCCGTCACCGAGGATCACGCCCAGCGCTCCTTTTGCGCCGGTGCTCAATGCCACACCCGGCACGATCGCCTGGCCGACCTTGGCGGCGTTGGTGTAGCCACGGCTGCTGATGTAGGCAGCGCCTTCCACTCGGGCGACATGTCCTACCGGTTCCGGCAGGTTTTCGGCCGAGGCCGGCACTATCCAGGCTGCGGCAACCAAGCAGAAGGCACGCAGCATGTAGTTGTTGAGACAGCTCATCGAAATTCTCGAATCGTCGGGAGTGCAGTTGGAGCGATCTCCTCGCTCCACAGGCTAAGGCAGCCCAGACCGGCAAAAAATCCCCTACCGTTTCGTTTTCCGTTCAGTCTGCCAATAGCCGGGCCTCATGCGGGCCAGGACCGACTCAGCGCGCTCGACTACACCTGCAAGCGCCGACTCCGCTCTAGGGTCTGCTGATGCGAAGCATCTCAGTTCACGTAGCGGCGCGCCGCCTGTTGCAGCAGCCCTTCCTGCTTCATCTGATCCAGGGTGCGCTGAAGCTTCTCGACGACGGCGTCGGGCGTTTCCTTGTTCATCGCCAGGTACAGATCGACCCGGCTCAGGGTCAATGCGACAGCAAGAGGACCGACCCCGGCCTGTTTCGCCTCGTACTCACCGGACGGATTGGTGGTCGCCCACAGGTCGAACTGGCCAGTCTTCAGCTTGGCCGGCGTATCGATCAGGGAACTCTGCACCTCGATACCGCGGTTGATCAGGTACTGACTGCCTACGCTGCCATCCTTCGAGCCGATCCGGTACTGCCTGGCATCGTCCAGGCTGGAGACCTGGATCGGGCTGTCGGGAGTCTTGAGCAGCACGATCTGAATCTCGCTGAGCGGACCGACCCACTTGTACCTGGGCTCGCGCTCGGGCGTACGGCTGAGGGAGAACACGGCGAAGCCGGGGGTCTTCTCGGCCAGTTGCTGCAAGCGGCTCCACGGGAAACGCAGGGTCATCGCGTAGGGCACGCCCGCGCGCTTGAACAGGGCGGCGACCACCTCGGCGTCGATGCCGCCGATCGCATCCTCCCTGGCGAAGTTCTTGCCATCGACGGCCATGCTGAACGGCGGGAAATTCTGCGTGAGCAGGTTGATCGTCTCTTCGGCGGCATTGGCCGGGGCGAAAGGCAGAAGGGCCATCAGCGCGCCCAGAAAAGCGGAGCGGATACATTTGTTGTGGGTTGGCATGTCTGGAGGTCTCGGGTCGATCGGACGTTATTTTTCTGTGCCTCCCCGGGCAGCGGCCCAGCTCGGCTGTCGGCAGGTTTTCGTTGCCACGGCGGTTCGTAATTGAGCGACCGCGCCCGGCGATGAATCCTAGGGTCTGTTCCCGTTTCGTCGCGAGCCGCGTTGCAGCGCCAAGTGGCGCCAGGCAAGGCGCGGGACGCAGGCAATGGTGAACCCTTGCCAAGTCTCGCAACGCCGCAGGGCGCCACTTGCCGCGCAACCCTTTGGGCCGGGCCAGTTTTTGCGCGATGCTGCGTTTCTCGTCGCTCATATGGAATGACCAAACTTCCCTCCTCGCGCCTTGCTTCGCGCAAAAACTGGCTCCGGCGCGGCCGCGGACGAAACGGGAACAGACCCTAACAGGCCATCGCACGACAAACTCTGCATCGGATCACTTATGCGACTGAAGCCATTCGTAGCGTGCCCTCAATGTGCGGCGAGACAGACGCCGCGACGCGGTTTGCGCCATACGCTCCGCTTGCACGGGCAACCGGTCATTCGTCGAAAACCTGCCGTCCGTTCGTCGCGCAGCCGCTCCCATGGTGGCACTTGCCGTATTCTCGCCGGCTATCGGAGTCTGCCGACCCGAGACACAGTCGGGCATATAAATCGCATCCAAAGGATCCGAACTGTGGTGCGCCATGCCATTGGCGCCGCGGGATCTCCGCAAACAACTGTGGTCCGCCTCCCGGGCGGTGGTTTGTCGAAACATCGGGCCTTCCCGATTGGATGTGAAATGAAAACACCACGTCTGCTACAAGGTCGCCGCGGCCCTGTGCTCTCCGTTTTGCTGCTCCTGCTGATCGCCGCTTGCGTGGCCTATTGGCAGTTGCGCCCAACCGCCCCGTCGACGCCGGTCACCGGCGCGGCGGCCAGCATGCTTGAAGCCCTGCAGGACTCCACCGAGCCCTGGCAGGCCAATCGCCGTGACCTCTCGGTATTGATGAGCGATCTGCGTGGCGCCGCCATCGCCAGCGCCGCGCTGGGCAAGGATGCGGTCTATGTCAGCCTGAACGATGGCTTACGCTATTGGATACCGGACCAGTCCGGACACGTCGCCCGGCTGCTGCTCGAGCAGTACGCCCAAAGCGATGGCGAGCTGTTCCCGCTGACGATGTTCCAGACCGACGCGGAGAAGCCGTTCTACAGGTTCCTGCTGCCGTACTCGCCGATCGCCCTGTTGCTGATCGGCGCGGCGCTGTTCTTCGTCATGAAGACCCGCAACTTCGCCGTGCAACGCAAGGGCAGCGGCATCGGTTTCGCCGACGTCATCGGCGCGCACGAAGCCAAGCAGGCGCTCAACGACATCACCGCCTACCTGCGCGACCCGGCCGCCTACGCCGCGCTGGGCGCCCGCCCGCCTAAGGGCGTTCTGCTGACCGGCGAGCCCGGTACCGGCAAGACCCAGCTGGCCAAGGCGCTGGCAACCGAATCCAACGCCAGCTTCATCCAGGTGACCGGCAGCGACTTTTCCTCGATGTACTTCGGTGTCGGCATCCAGAAGGTCAAGGCGCTGTTTCGCACCGCGCGCAAGCAGGCGCCGTGCATCATCTTCATCGACGAGATCGACGGCATCGGCAAGCGCGCCGAGCAGCAGCGCTCCAGCGACGCCGAGAACAACCGCATCATCAACCAGTTCCTGGCCGAGATTGATGGCTTCGATGCCGCCAGCGGCGTGCTGGTGCTGGGCGCGACCAACTTCCCCAACTCCCTCGACCCGGCGCTGGTGCGCGAAGGTCGCTTCGACCGCTCCATCGCCGTCGGCCTGCCGGGCCTGGAAGACCGCGAAGCGCTGTTCCGCCTCTATGCCGGCAAGGTCCGCGCCAGCGACGGGCTGGACCATGCGCAGCTGGCGCGCAACACCGTCGGCCTGACGCCCGCCGCCATTGCTCATATCGTCAACCATGCGGCGCTGCTGGCCGCGCGCGCCGGCGCCAGCTGCGTGGACATGAGCCATTTCGTCGATGCCATCGAGACCTGCCGCATCGGCGAACAGCCCAGCGGTGTCACGCCGCTGTCGGCCACCGACCGCAAGCGCATCGCCGTGCACGAGGCCGGCCACGCCCTGGTCGCCGCCGCGCTCAAGGTCGGCCGGGTGGAGAAGGTCACCATCCTGCCACGTGGCCAGGCACTGGGCGTCACCCTGGTCACCCCGGTGGAGGACAAGCGTCTGCACATGGCCTCCGAGCTGCGCAACCGGATCCAGATGCTGCTGGCAGGGCGCGGCGCCGAGTTGCTCTACTTCCACGAGGTTTCTTCCGGCGCCGGGCAGGATCTGCAGGAAGCCTCGAAGATCGCACTGTCGATGGTCGGCGCGCTGGGCATGGGGCCGAACGGCTCGCTGCTGAGCCTGCAGGCGGTGCGCGAGGCGCATATCGAGTTCGATTCGGGCGAGTCGATTCGTGCCGCCGACGAGCTGCTCAAGCAGCTGGACCGCGAGTGCCAGACGCTGTTGCAACGCATGAAGCCGGCGCTCGACGAAGTCTCCGAGCGCCTGTTGGCCGAGGAAACCGTGCCTGGCGAGGACGTGCTGGCCGCGATCGCCAGGCTTGCGCACCCTGTCCACGAGGCCAAGGTCAGCCCACTGCTTGCGCCGGCGCTGAGCGCCATCGACCGCGTCGCGGCCAATACCATGGAGAACGACTTCGGCCTCAATCTGCCGGAGGAGCCTCAAGCGGATGATGGCCCCGGCATGGCCTGAGAATGCCCGGCACGGTAAACGCCAGGTTGCCGTTCTCGCTCCCGTAGGGTGGATGGCCGAAGCCATCCACGCGAACGATGCGCAGGCCGGCACGAACCTCAGCTTCGGCGCGGGGCATGTACCGGCGCGCTACGCGTGGAAAATCGCTGCGCGAGTTTTTCACCCTACGGTCTGATAGGGGAGCGAACCGTCGGACCGTGCCTCGTCGACCGCACTCAGATCATCACCAGCCGGTTCGGCAACTGGTTGCGCACCTGGGTCGCCGGGACATGCTGCTTGAGCAGTGAGCCGCACGCCTCGATGCAACCGAGGAAACCTTCCAGCACCTGGCCATCGTGCACCCGCTCGGTGAAGTTGGCGACGATGGCTTCCCAGGCGCCATTGTCGATACGGCTGGCGATACCACGGTCCACCAGGATCTCGACGTAGCGCTCGGCTTCCGAAACGAAGATCAGGATGCCGGTGCCGCCCTCGGTATGGTGCAGGTTGCATTCGATGAATTGTCGCCGCGCCAGGTTGCAGGCGCGCCAATGACGGACCTGGCGCGGAATCAGGCGGGTCGTCAGGCTGGGCAGGCGAAACGCCAGCGCCAGCACGATGAAGGTCGCCCACTGCACCAGCAGCAGTTGCCAGGCGCTCAGGGCCGTGGTGAAGAACAGCGCCGCACCGGGCACCACCAGCGCGATCAGCCCGGCCCACAGCAACGGAATGTAGCGGTAGTCGTCGGCCTGCTCGGCCAGCACCGTTACCAGTTCGGCATCGGTTTCGCGCTCGACGCGATCGATGGCCTCGACCACCTGCTGCTGCTCGCTGAGTGTCAGTAGAGTCATTGCGCTTCCATCATCCGATTACCAGCCACCCGAGGCGCCCCCGCCACCGAAGCCGCCGCCTCCGCCGCCGAAGCCACCCCCTCCAAAACCGCCACCGCCGAAACCGCCGCCACGCCCCATGCCACCCAGCAGCGCGCCGAGCAGCAGGGCGCGACGTCCGCCCCCGCGTCCGCCGCGCCCCCCGCCGATGACGAAAATCGCCACCAGCATGAGGAAGAAGCCGAGGATGCCCAAACCGCTCGGCTCCTGCGTGCCCATCGGCATCGCCGGACGCATCGCCGCGCTCTGCAGCGGGTCGCTACCGAGGACCTGGATCATCGCCTCGGTGCCATCGGTGATGCCCCGGGCGAAGTCGCCCTGCTGGAACGCGGGCACGATGATGCCGTTGATGATCAGCGAAGACTGCGCATCGGTCAGGCGCCCTTCGAGTCCGTAGCCGACCTCGATGCGCACCCTCCGGTCATCCCGGGCGACGATCAGCAGCGCGCCGTTGTCCTCGCCCTGCTGGCCGATGCCCCAGGCCCGCCCCAGCTGCACGCCAAATTCCTCGATGCTGCGCCCTTGCAGATTCGGCACGGTAACGACCACCACCTGCTCGCGGGTGGCCTGCTCGTGCGCGGCGAGCATGCTGGTCAGCCTCGCCTCGGCCTGGGTATCGAGCAGTTCGGCGTTATCCACCACCCGGCCTGTCAGGCTTGGCAGCTCGGGTTCCTGGGCCACCAGACCGCCGGCCCAACCCAGCAGGACCAGGCTCAGTAGCAGGCTACGAATCATTGAAACTGCACTTGCGGCGCCTGCTCGGCGTTCTCGGCGGTGGCCTCGAAGTTCTCGCGAAGCGGCATGTCGCTGTACATCAGTGTGTGCCAGATGCGTCCGGGGAAGGTGCGGATCTCGGTGTTGTAGCGCTCCACCGCCGCGATGAAGTCGCGCCGCGCCACGGCGATGCGGTTCTCGGTACCCTCCAGCTGCGATTGCAGGGCGAGGAAGTTCTGATTCGACTTCAGTTCCGGGTAGCGCTCGGAGACCATCATCAGTCGGCTCAGGGCGCCGGTCAGCTGGTTCTGCGCCTGCTGGAACTGCTGCAGTTGTTCGGGATTGTCCAGCGTACTGGCATCGACCTGGATGGAGGTCGCCTTGGCTCGCGCCTCGACCACCGCCGTCAGGGTCTCCTGCTCCTGGCGGGCGAAGCCCTTGACCGTCTCGACCAGGTTGGGAATCAGGTCGGCGCGGCGCTGGTATTGGTTTTCCACCTGGGACCAGGCGGCTTTCACCTGCTCGTCGTATTGCGGAATGTTGTTGATGCCACAGCCGGTCAGCAGCCAGGACATGAAAAGCACGGCCGCCAGTTGCCAGGTGAATCGGGAATGCTGCCTCTGCATGATGCGCTCGTCCGCTAAAGGGTTACCTCCCATAAGAATGGCCGGACGACCGGAGAGTTCAGCTCGCCTGGCGGAGGCCCGCGTTCCGCATCGGCGAATCACTGCAGCGGATCGCGAGCAAGCTCGCTCCTACGGGCGGGTATGGTGTGTAGGAGCCAGCTTGCTGGCGAAGCTTCTATACGTCTCGGTCGTCAAATCACTCCGGCGTACCGCAAGGCCGCTATCTGCTCTTCATTCAGCCCCAGCAAGCTCTGCAGCAGCGCCTCGCTGTGCTCGCCCAGCAGTGGCGGTGGGTTGCGGTAGGCCACCGGCGAGGAGGACAGGCGCAACGGGCTGGCCACCTGCGGCACGCTACCGGCCAGCGGGTGCGGCACGTCGACCTTGAGGCCACGATGCCGTACCTGCGGGTCGGCAAACACCTGGGCAAGGTCGTTGACCGGCCCGCAAGGCACTCCAGCCCGCTCCAGCGCCGCCAGCCATTCGGCGGTGGTGCGGAACACCGTGGCCTGGCGAATCAGCGGAATCAGCTCGGCACGATGGGCGACCCGCGCCTTGTTGCTGGCGAAACGCGGGTCGGCGGCCCATTCGGGATGACCGGCGACTTCGCAGAACTTGCGGAACTGCCCGTCGTTGCCGACCGTGAGAATGATGTCGCCATCGGCCGTGGGAAAGTCCTGGTAGGGCACGATGTTCGGATGGGCATTGCCCATGCGCCGCGGCGCGACGCCGGTGGTGAGGTAGTTCAACGCCTGGTTGCCGAGACAGGCGACCTGCACGTCCAGCAGCGCCGTATCGATATGCTGGCCCTCACCCGTGCGCTCGCGGTGGGCCAGTGCCGCCAGCACGCCGACCGTGGCGTAGAGCCCGGTGAGGATGTCGGTGAGCGCCACGCCGACCTTCACCGGCCCGGCGCCCTCCTCGGCATCGCTGCGGCCGGTCAGGCTCATCAGCCCGCCGAGGCCCTGGATCATGAAATCGTAGCCGGCGCGTGAGGCATAGGGTCCGTCCTGGCCGAAGCCGGTGATGGAGCAGTAGACCAGCCGCGGATTGATCGCCTTCAGGCTTGCGTAATCCAGCCCATGGGCCGCCAGCCCGCCGACCTTGAAGTTCTCCAGCAGCACGTCGCTCTGCGCCACCAGCTCGCGAACGATGCGCTGGCCTTCGGGCCGGGTGAAATCGAGGGTCAGCGACTGCTTGTTGCGGTTGGCGCTGAGGTAGTAGGCCGCCTCGGCGGTGTTTTCACCCTGCGCGTCCTTGAGGAACGGCGGGCCCCAGTGACGCGTGTCGTCGCCGGTAACGGGGCGTTCGACCTTGATCACCTCGGCGCCGAGATCACCGAGGATCTGCCCGGCCCAGGGTCCGGCGAGCACGCGAGACAGATCGAGAACGCGGATATGGGATAACGCGGACATGCTGGATTCCTGCGTAGGGTGGAAAACGACCGCAGGTCTTTTCCACCAGTGGTTGGCGGTGGAAAACGCTGGCGCGGTTTTCCACCCTACGGCTTCAGAAAAACGCCTGGATGCCGGTCTGCGCCCGCCCGAGGATCAGCGCGTGCACGTCATGGGTGCCCTCGTAGGTATTAACCACCTCGAGATTAACCAGATGCCGCGCCACACCGAACTCGTCGCTGATGCCGTTTCCGCCGAGCATGTCGCGCGCCATGCGCGCCACGTCCAGCGCCTTGCCGCAGCTGTTGCGCTTCATGATGGAAGTGATCTCCACCGCCGCCGTGCCTTCGTCCTTCATCCTGCCCAGGCGCAGGCAGCCCTGCAGGGCCAGGGTGATCTCGGTCTGCATATCGGCGAGTTTCTTCTGGATCAGCTGGTTGGCTGCCAGCGGGCGGCCAAACTGCTGACGGTCCAGCACGTACTGGCGCGCGGTGTGCCAGCAGAACTCGGCGGCGCCCAGCGCGCCCCAGCTGATGCCGTAACGGGCGCTGTTCAGGCAGGTGAAGGGCCCTTTCAGACCGCGCACATCCGGGAAGGCGTTTTCCTCGGGACAGAACACGTTGTCCATCACGATCTCGCCGGTGATGGAAGCACGCAGGCCGACCTTGCCGTGAATCGCAGGTGCACTCAGGCCTTCCCAGCCTTTTTCCAGCACGAAGCCGCGAATGGCACCCTCGTCATCCTTGGCCCAGACCACAAAGACGTCGGCGATGGGGCTGTTGGTGATCCACATCTTGCTACCGGAAAGCCGATAGCCACCGTCTACCTTCTTCGCACGGGTGACCATCGAGCCCGGGTCGGAGCCATGATTGGGCTCGGTCAGGCCGAAGCAGCCGATGAACTCGCCGCTGGCCAGTCCGGGCAGGTACTTCTGTTTGGTCGCCTCGTTGCCGAACTCGTTGATCGGCACCATCACCAGCGAGGATTGCACGCTCATCATCGAGCGATAGCCCGAATCGATGCGCTCCACTTCGCGGGCGATCAGGCCGTAGCACACGTAATTCAGACCGCTGCCGCCATAGGTTTCGGGAATGGTCGCGCCAAGCAGGCCGGTCTCGCCCATCTCGCGGAAGATCGCCGGATCGGTACGCTCGTGGCGGAAGGCCTCCAGCACCCGCGGCGCCAGCTTGTCGGCGGCGAACTGCGCAGCGCTGTCACGCACCATGCGCTCTTCCTCGGTCAGTTGCTGATCGAGCAGCAGCGGGTCGATCCAGTTGAAGCGTGCGTTGCCGGCCATAGAGGCTCCTCTCGTAGTCGTGGCCCGCTTCGGGCGCGGGCGGGATGTAAAGATCCTAGGCGCTACCTGCACTACCGACAAACGAGAATTTCGCAACGATCTGTGCGATTTCCTCACTCCAGGATAAGCTGAGCGCTTTCTCCATCCGCATGAGCGATGAGGCTTACGCACAGATGCGTCGCAAGATACCCAGCACCGCCGCGCTGATCGCCTTCGAGGCCGCAGCCCGGCATGGAAGTTTTACCCGCGCCGCCGATGAGCTGGCGCTGACCCAGAGCGCCATCTGCCGCCAGATCGGCGGGTTGGAGACCTTCCTCGGGCTGGCACTGTTTCGCCGCTCGCGGCGTGGCGTGCAGCTGACCGAAGCCGGCCAGTCCTATGCCCGACGCATCGCCGCGCAACTGGATGCGGTGGAGCGCGACACCCTCTCGGTGATGGGCCAGCAGGGCGCGATGAGCCTGGAACTGGCCGTAGTGCCCACTTTCGGCACGCAGTGGCTGGTTCCTCGGCTGAAGCATTTCCAGGCGCAGCATCCGCAGATCACCCTCAACCTGACCAACCGCACACGGCCCTTTCTCTTCGCCGATACCGATTTCGATGCCGCCATTTATTTCGGCGATGGGGAATGGTCGGGCACCGAGGCGCACTTCCTGATGCCCGAGGACCTGCAGCCGGTCTGCAGCCCCGCACTGTTGCCCGATGGCAAGCCGCTGGATGCGGAGGCGCTGGCGCAAATGCCGCTGCTGCAGCAGACCACCCGGCCCTATGCCTGGCGCCAGTGGTTCGATGCGCTGGGGATGAAGGTCGCCCGGGACATGACCGGTCCGCGGCTGGAGCTGTTTTCGATGCTGGCGCAGGCGGCGGAGCATGGGATGGGGGTGGCGTTGATTCCGCCGTTCCTGATCCAGAGGGAGCTGGCCGAGGGGCGGTTGGTGCTGGCGCATCCGCAGGCCTATCGCAGCGAGACGCGGGCGTATTACCTGATGATTCCCGAGCGCAAGGTGGAGTCGGCGGGGTTGGTGGCGTTTCGCGATTGGGTTGCGGGAGAGGCGCGGGTTTGGCGGGACCAGGCCGGCTCCTGAAGCCTTCCGGCGAACGTTACCGGCATCGAGGGCTGTGTTGACCCGTGGCGCTTTATCCTGTCCCTTCGCTCCACGCTCGGCGTCCATGCCTCGCGTCCTACGCAACACTTGCGTTCGGCCTCCTGAAGGGAATTTGAGTCCGAGTCGTCTGACGGGGCGAGAGCCGGCTTTGCTTTTTCCTTCGCACGGGCTGACAGGCAACACCGCCCTCCCCTTGCAGGAGGCCGAATGGAGCCAGCACGCAGGGGGCGAGCGGCATGGATGCCGCGAGAGGCATAAAGGGCCAGGGACGGCCCTTGTATGCCGACCCCGAAGTGGTGGCGGAAGGAGGGAAGTCAGGGGGCGAAGCCCCCTGACCCGAATGTAGGGGTGCGCTTTCTTTTGCTTACTTTTCTTTGCGCAAACAAAGAAAAGTAAGGCGCCGTGCAAGGCGCAACCTGTAGTCCCGCGCCGAAGAAAGCGAAAGGTCCCACCCAAAGCCCTGAGCCAAAACTCGACGCCCCAAAAATCACTTCTTCTTGCGCGGCTTCAGATACTTGGTCAGTCCCTGAAACCACATCACCAACGCAGGATTCCCCTGAATCTGGATGTGCTTGTCCTGAATCCCCTGCATGAACGCCAGCTGCTTGTTCTTCGCCGTCATGGTCGCGTACCCGTAGGCGGCATCCTTGAAGCCCAGCGAAAAAGCCGGCTCGACCGCGGGACCGCTCTTGCTGGTAATGCGCTGGTCCTTGACGATGAAATGCCGCGCCACCTTGCCATCCAGCGTATGCAGTTGAAAGGTCAGGTCCTTGTCGCCCAGTTGCTGCTGGAAATCGGGATTGGTGCGGCTGGCCTTGCCCATCAGGCGGCCCAGCATCCAGAGAAGAAAGCGGAATTTCATGTTGTTTTTCCGACAGATGAAGAACGTTCGCGCATTGTAGCGGCTCGTCGGAACAGGAAAAGGACTTTGCGTGGTGAGAACAGAGCGGTCGGTAGCGGACCGGGCGGTCAGGGATTTACCCGGAGCCGGGCGGCTCCGGGTAGCGCGGGATCAGTTGATCGCGTCTTTCAGCATTTTTCCAGGCTTGAACGCCACGGTATTGCTGGCCTTGATGGTCACCGGCTCCCCCGTTTGGGGATTCTTGCCGGTGCGCGCCCCACGGTGGCGCTGCAGGAAGGTGCCGAAACCAACCAGGGTCACGCTGTCCTTGCGGTTCAGCGCGTTGGTGATTTCATCCAGAACGGCATTGAGTACACGATTGGCCTGATCCTTGGTGAGGTCAGCCTTTTCGGCGATGGCGGCCGCGAGTTCCGGTTTGCGCATGGTAGCCTCTGATGCTTTCTTGTTGTTGTGTCTGCTGTTCTCCGAACAGCGTTTCAAGGCGCTGCGACAGCTCAAGACCGCCGCAGGCTCGAGGAGAATGGCACGCTGCTAGCACTGGCGCCAGCCCCAAGAGGTGCTTTGTAGACTCAAGTCGAAGGCGTTAGCGCCAGAGCTTGCGGTAGTTCCGCCAGCAGCGGTGGCAATTCCTTGTTCAGGGCCAGTCGCCGCTGCACGGCCGTGCCAGTCAGCGCGTAGCCCAGCAAGCGCCCGTCGGCCGAACGAAACAGTGCGGTGACATCGTTGCCGTCGCCCTCGATGTCCCAGCTGCCCTCGCTACCGGCGGCCGGCGGCGATACCACCAGCGGGCACACCGGGGTCTTCACTGTAACCGGCATCGGCCCGTAGCTGACCGACACGGCAGTCCCGCTGAGCGTGCGCGACAGGGCTCGCACTCCGCTCATCAGCGGCATGACGTAGAGCAGATTGAGCCCGCCGACCTCGGCGCAATCCCCCAGCGCATAGACATGCTCGGCCGAAGTACGCAGGAAGCGATCTACCACGATGCCGCGCCCGACCTCCAGGCCGGCGGCCTCGGCCAGCTCGGTGCGTGGCCGCAAACCGACCGCGCTGACCACCAGATCGCACTCCAGGCACTGCCCATCGGAAAGCCGCGCCTGCAAGCCGCTGGCGGTGCGCTCCAATCGCTCCGCCACCACGCCGAAATGAAAACGGGCGCCCAGCGATTCCAGCCCCCGCCGCACGGCGGTTGCGGCTGCGGGCGGCAACAGGGTCGGCATGACCTGCGCATCGGGGGCCACCAGCTCGACTGCGTAACCGCCCTGCAGCAGATCATTGGCGAATTCGCAGCCGATCAGCCCCGCACCGAATATCAACACTCGGCGCTTGCCCTTCGCCGCTTCGCGAAAACGCCCGTAGTCGAGCAGATCGTTGATAGGAAAGACCGCATCGGCGGCATCGCCCGCCAGCGGAACCCGAACGGGCTGTGCGCCCCAGGCAAGCACCAGATCGCGATAGCACACCGGCTCGTTACCGATCCAGATCCGGCGATTGTCCGGGTCGAGCCGGGTCACCCGGGTGTGGGTGCGGATTTCGGCGTTGAGTTGAATGGCCATCTGGCCGGCGGAAAGCATGCCGAGCGCGTCGGCATCCTTGCCCATGGCGAAGCCGGTCGAAAGCATCGGCTTGGAATACGAGCGACCATCGTCGGCGGTGATCAGCAGCAACGGCGTTTCGCTGTCGTGCTTGCGAAACTCCCTGGCCAGGTTGTAGCCCGCCAGCCCCGTGCCGATGATTACCAGGGGTGCCGTCATGTCGCTTACCTCTTTCGTTGCCGTATCGATAGCGGATCAGTCGATCGCGATCATTTCGAAATCCATCTTGCCCACACCGCAGTCGGGGCACAGCCAGTCTTCCGGTACATCTTCCCAAGCGGTGCCAGGGGCAATGCCCTCGTCAGGCAGGCCCAGGGCTTCGTCATAGATGAAACCGCACACCACGCATTGCCATTTCTTCATGTCCACCTCGGCTTGTCGATTGCCGCACGCTATACCAGAACGCGGCGTTGCGCCAAACGCAAACACAACGGGCGGCCTAGGCCGCCCGTTGCAGTCAGCGCTGTCGCTTAGCCGGCGATGCCGGCCAGCGGATCGCTGATACCCATCACGTAGAACCCGATCAGGCCGATGCTGCCGGCCAGGATGAGGTAGTACAGTGTCGGCAGCATGGTCTTGCGCAGGGTGATCCCTTCGCGTCCCAGCAGGCCCACGGTCGCCGATGCCGCGACGACGTTATGGATGGCGATCATGTTGCCCGCCGCCGCGCCCACCGACTGCAGCGCCACCATCAACGCGCCGGACAGGCCCAGCAGGCCCGCGGTGTTGAACTGGAACTGCGAGAGCATCAGGTTGGAAACGGTGTTGGAACCGGCGATGAAGGCTCCCAGCGCACCGACGGCCGGGGCGAAGAACGGATAGATGTCGCCCACGCTGTTGGCCACCAGCTGTGCCATGGCCACCGGCATGGAAACCAGATCCGAGCCATTGACGCCGGAGTTGATCAGGATCCGCACCATCGGGATGGTGAAGATCAGCACGAAGCCCGCGCCGAGCAGGGTCTTGCTCGACTCGGAAAGGGCCGCGCCCAGCTCGCTGGCCTTCATCCGGTGCAGGAAGAAGGTGACCAGCACCACCATGCAGAGGATGCCGCCCGGCAGGAACAGCGGTTCGAGGGTGCCGGACACGCCGGTCTCGCCGAGAATGTCCTTCCAGCCGAAGCTGACGGCCATCAGGAGGCCCTTGACGTCGGGGAAGACGCGGGAGATCACCAGGAAGGCGGCCAGCAGCAGGTAGGGCGCCCAGGCCATCGGAACGGAGATCGGCGTCTTGCCGGCCACGTCCTCGATCTTCATCTCGATCTTGCCCATCCAGTCGGCAGGCCATTCGCTGGCCGGCGCGAAATCCCAGGTGTCCTTGGGCAGCAGGAAACCCGCCTTGGCGGCAGGCACCACGATGGCCAGGCCTACCAGGGCGCCGATCATCGAGGGGAACTCAGGGCCGAGGAAGATACCGGCGGCGGCGTAGGGGATGACGAACGCCAGGCCGGTGAAGACCGCGAACGGCGCCATTGCCAGGCCTTCGGACCAGGATTTGTTACGCCCGAAGTAGCGGGTCAGGATGCACAGCATGATCAGCGGCATCAGAATCCCGCAGATCGCGTGGATGATCGCGACGCGCGAGAAGATCAGGTGGAAGAACACGTCCCAGTTGCTACCGACTGCAGCCAGTTGCGCACCGATACCGGTCTGGTCCAGGCCGCCGCCTACGCCGACGATGATCGGCGTACCCACCGCGCCGAAGGAAACCGGCGTGGACTGCACCATCATGCCCATCACGACCGCGGCCAGGGCCGGGAAGCCCAGTGCCACCATCAGCGGCGCGGCCACCGCGGCCGGCGTACCGAAGCCCGAGGCACCCTCGATGAAACAGCCGAACAGCCAGGCCACGATCAGCGCCTGGACGCGACGATCCGGGCTGATGTTGGAGAAACCTCGGCGAATTGCGGCGATGCCGCCGGAATGCTTGAGGGTGTTGAGCAGCAGGATCGCACCGAAGATGATCCAGAGGATCGCGGCGGTGAGAATCAGGCCTTGCAGGGTCGAGGCAATGACGCGATTGAGCGTCATGTCCCAGGCCAGCAGGCCGATCAGTGCGGTGAGGACGAAAACCAGCGGCATCGCATACTTGGCCGGCCAGCGAAAGCCGATCAGCAATACGCCCGCCAGCACCAGTGGCACGAAGGCCAGGATGGATAGCAGAGTCTGACTCATTGTTGGGTTCCTTGTTTTTTGTATTGAACCGCTTTCATTCCGGGATAACCCGGTGCCACGCATGAATGACGCAGGTCATCCACAGGCGCCGACCGACTCTCGACGATCGACTCCCCCATGCTCGAAAGCCCCGAAGGCTTATCAGGCCTTCGGGGCTTGGTCTTACCAATAACCAGCTAGAAGCTGGCCATCAGCGATCTTCAACCGCCGTTCTGCTGCTTGAAGCGTTGGCGCCAGGCATGCAGCAGGGGTTCGGTGTAACCGCTCGGTTGTTCGCGCCCCTTGAATACCAGATCGCAGGCCGCCTGGAAAGCACTGGATTGCGCATAATCGCTCGCCATCGGCCGATAGAGCGGATCGCCTGCGTTCTGCTGATCGACCACCTTGGCCATGCGCTCCAGGGTTTCGCGAACCTGTGCTTCGCCGACCACACCATGGTAAAGCCAGTTTGCCAGGTGCTGGCTGGAGATCCGCAGGGTAGCGCGGTCTTCCATCAGGCCAACATCGTGGATATCCGGCACCTTGGAGCAACCGACACCCTGCTCGACCCAGCGCACCACGTAGCCGAGGATGCCCTGGCAGTTGTTGTCCAGTTCCTGCTGGATGTCCTCGGCGCTCCAGTTGCGCTGCGGCGCCACCGGGATGGTCAGCAGGTCGTTGGTCAGTTGCTCGCGCTCGCTGGCCAGGTCGATCTTCTCCAGCTCGGCCTGGACCGCCTGTACGTTCACCTGATGGTAGTGCAGCGCATGCAGGGTGGCGCCGGTGGGCGACGGGACCCAGGCGGTGTTGGCGCCGGCCTTGGGATGGGCGATCTTCTGCTCGAGCATGGCGGCCATCAGGTCCGGCATGGCCCACATGCCCTTGCCGATCTGAGCCTTGCCGCGCAGGCCGCAGTTCAGGCCGACCAGCACGTTGTTGCGTTCGTAGGCCTGAATCCAGGCGGTGCCCTTCATGTCGCCTTTGCGCAGCACGGCGCCGGCTTCCATGATGCTGTGCATCTCGTCGCCGGTACGGTCGAGGAAACCGGTGTTGATGAACGCCACGCGGTTCTGCGCGGCACCGATGCAAGCCTTGAGGTTGACGCTGGTGCGGCGCTCTTCGTCCATGATGCCGACCTTGAGGGTGTGGCGCGGCAGACCGATGAGGTCTTCGACGCGACCGAACAGCTCGTCGGTGAAGGCGACTTCGGCCGGGCCGTGCATCTTCGGCTTGACGATGTAGACGCTGCCGGTGCGCGAGTTGCCGCGGCGCTCGAGGTCATGCTTGGCGATCAGGCTGGTGACCACACCATCGAGGATGCCCTCGGGGATCTCGTGGCCCTCGCCGTCGATGATCGCCGGGTTGGTCATCAGGTGGCCGACGTTGCGGATGAACAACAGCGAGCGACCATGCAGGGTCAGGCTGGAGCCATCGACGGCGGTGTACTGGCGATCGGGATTCAGCTGGCGGGTCATCGCCCGGCCGCCCTTCTGGAAGGTATCGGTCAGATCGCCCTTCATCAGGCCCAGCCAGTTGCGGTAGACCAGCACCTTGTCGTCGGCGTCGACCGCGGCGGTGGAGTCTTCACAGTCCATGATCGTGGTCACGGCGGCTTCGATCAGCAGGTCCTTGACGCCCGCGGCATCGGTCTGGCCGATGGGGCTGTTCGGGTCGATCTGGATCTCGATGTGCAGGCCATTGTTCTTCAGCAGCACGGCAGTGGGCTCGACGGCCTCGCCCTGATAGCCGATGAATTTTTCCGGCTGCTCGAGGCCCGTGACGCTGCCGTTCTCCAGGGTGACCTTGAGCTGGCCGTCCTGCACGCGGTAGTTGGTCGCATCGGCATGGCTGCCTTCGGCCAGCGGCGCAGCCTGGTCGAGGACGTTGCGGGCGAAGGCGATGACCTTGGCGCCGCGCACTTCGTTGTAGCCCGGGCCTTTCTGCGCGCCACCCTCTTCGGAGATGGCGTCGGTGCCATAGAGCGCGTCATACAGCGAACCCCAGCGGGCGTTGGCGGCGTTCAGCGCGTAGCGGGCGTTGCCGATCGGCACCACCAGCTGCGGGCCGGCCTGGCTGGCGATTTCGCTGTCGACGTTGCTGGTGCTGACCTTCACCTCGCCCGGCTCCGGCAGCAGGTAGCCGATGGATTCGAGGAAGGCGCGGTAGGCCGGCATGTCGGCGATCGGGCCCGGATTGGCCTTGTGCCAGGTGTCCAGCTCGGCCTGCAGACGGTCGCGCTCGGCGAGCAGCGCGCGATTCTTCGGCGCCAGGTCGTGGACCAGCCGATCGAAGCCGCTCCAGAAGGCCGCGGCTTCGACGCCGGTGCCGGCCAGCACTTCGTCTTCGATGAAGCGCTGCAGGTTGGCCGCGACTTGCAGGCGGCCCAGGGTTACACGTTCGCTCATGACAAAACCTCTTCGTTCGTTACCGGCCCATGCCGGATGGCGGCGGGCTGCAGTGCGGCAGGCGCTACATGCGCGATGGCCGCACCTCGTTCAACCGCCAGCACTTGTCCTCTGGCTCAGCCGCTCAGTTGCCGACGGCTGCGACACCGGCCTTGGCCACCTGGGCGTCCTGGGTGGCGGTCACGCCGGAGACGCCCACCGAGCCGATCACCTGGCCGTCGACGATCACCGGCACGCCGCCTTCCAGCGAGCAGACCACCGGCGCGGACAGGAAGGCGTTGCGGCCGCCGTTGACCATGTCCTCGTAGCCCTTGGTTTCGCGGCGGCCGATGGCGGCGCTGCGGGCCTTCTCGGTGGCGATGTAGCTGGCGATCGGGGCACAACCATCCAGGCGCTCCAGGCCCAGCAGATGTCCACCGTCATCGGCGACGGCGATGGTCACGTTCCAGCCGTTGGCCTGCGCTTCGCTGCGCGCAGCGGCGAGGATGGCAGCAACTTCGGCCTGACCCAGTACGGCTTTGGTTTTCATGTTCTCTCCTTTCGAATTCGGGGTGCGCCAGGGCGCAGGTGTCTTTGTAGGAGCGAGCTTGCTCGCGAACCAAAACGACTTCGAGCTGCGATAATTCGCGAGCAAGGACTCGGCGTCCCCCTCGCTCCTATGGTTTTGCTTTTTCGTTCAGCCTCAAGCGCTCTTTTCGGCCTTATTGCATCGCCTCTTCGACGATCTCGATCCAGTGCCGCACCGGCGTGCGACCCGCCCCGTCGAGGTGGGTCTGGCAACCGATGTTGGCGGTGACGATGACTTCCGGCTTGCCGCTTTCCAGTGCAGTGAGCTTGTTGTCGCGCAACTGCTTGGAAAGCGCCGGCTGGGTGATCGAATAGCTGCCGGCCGAGCCGCAGCACAGATGCGCGTCCGGCACTGCGGTGAGCTGGAAGCCCAGCCGCTTGAGCACGTCTTCGACCGCGCCACCGAGCTTTTGTGCGTGCTGCAGCGTGCAGGGGCAATGGAAGGCCATGCGCTTGTCGGCCTTGACGTCGAGCTGCTCGAGCTCCGTCAAGCGCAGCACCTCGACCAGGTCCTTGGTCAGGGCGCTGACCCGCGCGGCCTTGCTCGCGTAAACCGGATCGTCGCGCAGCAGGTGGCCGTAGTCCTTGACGAAGGCACCGCAGCCGCTGGCGGTCTGCACGATGGCTTCGGCACCGGCTTCGATGGCCGGCCACCAGGCGTCGATGTTGCGTCGGGCACGATCCAGTCCGGCTTCCTGGGCGTTCAGGTGATAGTCCACCGCACCGCAGCAACCGGCTTCGCGCGCGGGCGTCACGCCGATGCCGAGGCGATCCAGCACTCGTGCGGCGGCCGCGTTGGTACTGGGCGACAGGCTCGGCTGCACGCAGCCTTCGAGCATCAGCACGTTGCGCGCATGGCGGGTTTGCGGGCGCGCTTTCGGCGCGCGCACTTCACGCGGCAGGTGCGCCTTCAGGCTGGCCGGCATCAACGGCCGCAACGCGTTGCCGGTGCTCAGCAGCGCCTTGAACAGCGCCGGGCGCGGCACCACGGTGCGCAAGCCGCTGCGTACCAGGCGCTCGCTCAGGGTGCGCGGCACCTGCTGCTCGATGAAGTCGCGGCCGATATCCAGCAGGTTGTGGTACTGCACGCCGGACGGGCAGGTGGTTTCGCAGTTGCGGCAGGTCAGGCAGCGGTCCAGATGCAGTTGGGTACTCTGGGTGACTTCGCCGCCCTCGAGCATCTGCTTCATCAGGTAGATGCGCCCGCGCGGGCCATCCAGTTCGTCGCCGATCAGTTGATAGGTCGGACAGGTGGCGTTGCAGAAGCCGCAGTGCACGCACGAGCGCAGGATGCTCTCGGCTTCCTCGGCGCGCGGCAGGCGCTTGGCTTGTTCGCTCAGATTGGTCTGCACGGCTTAAACCTCTGAATACATGCGGCCGGGGTTGAAGATGCCCTGCGGGTCGAGCTGGGCCTTGAGCTGCTGGTGGTAACGCAGCAGCGGCGCACCCAGCGGCTGGAACGGACTGGTCGTGGCGCCCGCGCTGTAGCAGATCGCATGGCCGTCGACTTCGCCAACGATGGCGCGAATGCGCTCGGCATCCTCTGTGGACTTCAGCCAGCGCTGGGCACCGGCCCAATCCACCAACTGCTCGCCTTCCAGCGCCAGCGCCGGGGTGTTGATGGGCAGCGACAGGCGCCACAGCGGACGCGGGTCCTCGAAGAAGGCCAGGCGCTGTTCGCGCAGCGCGTCCCAGTAGGCAGCGTCCAGGTCTTCACCGCCGATGCGTTCGCGCGCGGCATTGACCGAGCCTTCGCCGCCTTCCAGGCGCAGGTGCAGGGCCTGGCCGTCGTGACAGGCGGCGCTGATCGGGATCGGCTGCTGGCCCCATTCGGCCAGTTTCAGCAGGGCCTGATCCAGCGTCATCTCCACCCGCAGCCCGCTGCAGCGGCGCGGCTTGGGCAGCACCTTGAGCGACACCTCGGTCAGTACGCCCAGGCAGCCGAAGCTGCCGGCCATCAGGCGCGACAGGTCGTAGCCGGCGACGTTCTTCATCACTTCGCCGCCGAAGCGCAGGTGCTTGCCATGGCCGGTGATGATGCGCGTGCCGAGCACGAAATCACGCACCGAACCGCTCCAGGGCCGACGCGGCCCGGACAGCCCGGCCGCGATCATGCCGCCCACGGTGGCGCCTTCGCCGAAATGGGGCGGCTCGCAGGGCAGCATCTGCCCGGCTTCATCGAGCGCGGCTTCCAGCTCGGTAAGCGGCGTGCCGGCACGCACGGTGACCACCAGTTCGGTGGGGTCGTAGCTGACGATGCCGCGGTGCGCGCGGGTGTCGAGCACCTGCCCTTCGACCGTACGGCCGAGAAAGGCTTTGCTGTCGCTGCCCTGGATGCGCAGCGGCGTGTTGGCGGCGAGCGCCTGGTTGACCTGATCCAGCAACTGCTCGCTGGCGTCGAATGAAACCGTCATCAGAAGCGCTCCAGTTCAGGGAAGGGCAGCTGACCGCCATGCACGTGCATGCGGCCGAATTCGGCGCAACGGTGCAGGGTCGGGATGTTCTTGCCGGGGTTGAGCAGCCCGGTCGGGTCGAAGGCGGCCTTCACCGCGTGGAACAGCGTCAGCTCGTCGGCGTTGAACTGGGCGCACATCTGGTTGATCTTCTCGCGACCCACGCCATGCTCGCCGGTGATTGAGCCGCCGACCTCGACGCAGAGTTCGAGAATCTTGCCGCCCAGCGCCTCGGCGCGTTCCAGCTCACCCTCGACGTTGGCATCGAAGAGGATCAGCGGGTGCATGTTGCCGTCGCCGGCGTGGAACACGTTGGCCACGCGCAGACCGTACTCTTCCGACAGGTTGGCGATGCCCCGGAGCACGCCCGGCAGCTCGCGGCGCGGGATGGTGCCGTCCATGCAGTAGTAGTCCGCCGAGATCCGCCCCACGGCCGGGAAGGCATTCTTGCGCCCTGCCCAGAAACGCGCACGCTCGGCTTCGTCCCTGGCCAGGCGCACTTCGGTGGCGCCGGCCAGCTTGAGCACTTCGCTGACGCGCTCGCAGTCCTCGGCGACGTCGACCTCGACGCCATCCAGCTCGCACAGCAGGATCGCCTCGGCATCCACCGGGTAACCGGCGTGGATGAAGTCTTCGGCGGCGCGGATCGCCAGGTTGTCCATCATCTCCAGCCCGCCGGGAATGATGCCCGCCGCGATGATGTCCGCCACCGCGCGCCCGGCCTTCTCCACCGAGTCGAACGCGGCCAGCAGCACCTTGGCCACCTGCGGCTTGGGCAGCAGCTTGACGGTCACTTCGGTGACGATGCCGAGCATGCCTTCGGAGCCGGTGAACAGCGCCAGCAGGTCGAAACCGGGCGAATCCAGCGCCTCGGAGCCGAGCACCATGCGCTCGCCTTCCACGGTGAGGATCTCCACGCGCAGCAGGTTGTGCACGGTCAGGCCGTACTTCAGGCAATGCACGCCACCGGCGTTCTCGGCGACGTTGCCGCCGATGGAACAGGCGATCTGCGACGACGGATCGGGCGCGTAATAAAGCTCGTAGGGCGCCGCGGCCTGGGAGATCGCCAGGTTGCGCACGCCGGGCTGGACGCGGGCGAAGCGACCGGCGGGGTCGACTTCGAGAATCTTGTTGAAACGCGCCATGACCAGCAGGATGCCCTGCTCCACCGGCAGCGCGCCGCCGGACAGGCCGGTGCCGGCGCCACGGGCGACCACCGGCACGCCGCGCTCGTAGCAGAGCTTGAGCAGGGCTTCGACCTGCTCGATGCGCTCGGGCAGCACCACCAGCATCGGCGTGGTGCGGTAGGCGGAAAGGCCGTCGCACTCGTAGGGCTTGAGATCTTCGAGGCGATGCAGGATGTCCAGGTCAGGCAACAACGCCTGCAATTCGGCCAGTAGCGCGGCCTTGTCGACCCTGGGCAACTCGCCGTCGACACGTTCGTCGTAGAGAATATTCATGGCAGTCGGATGCTCTCGTTGTTCACCGGCAGCGCGACCAGCTGCGGCGGAGTGACGCATCATTAGCCTGAACGGATCGGCCAGTCCACCCTCGAAACCACTGGTCGTACCAGTTTGTGAAAGCTGGAGCCAGTCCTTGACCGCCCCGAATGCAGCGAGCACGGGGCTGGCGTGACTAAAGCGCGAAAGTAGCTATACTGGCTCGCCACTGGTCCTACCACCTGGAAAAGCCCATGATCAGCGAAACCGCCATCGAGAAACGCCAGGTTGCCGACGTGGTCGCCGAACGCATCGAGCGCCTGATCGTCGATGGCGTACTCAAGGTCGGCCAGGCCCTGCCGTCGGAAAGACGCCTGTGCGAGAAGCTCGGCATCTCCCGCTCGGCCATGCGCGAAGGCCTGCGCGTGCTGCGCGGGCGCGGCATCATCGAAACGGCTCATGGTCGCGGCTCCTTCGTGGCACAACTGTCCGGCGCGCAGGACACCTCGCCGCTGATGCACTTGTTCAACTCGCAGCCGCGCACGCTGTTCGACCTGCTCGAAGTCCGCGCGCTGCTGGAAGGCGAATCCGCGCGGCTGGCGGCCCTGCGCGGCACCGAGGCGGATTTCATTCTGCTGCGCCGGCGCTACGAGGAAATGCTCGCCGCGCACACCGAGGAGAGCGCCGACCCGCGCGAGCATGCCCGCCTCGACCATGCCTTCCATCTCGCCGTGTGCGAGGCCTCGCACAACCCGGTGCTGGTGCACACGCTGCAGTCGCTGACCGACCTGATGCTGAGCACCGTATTCGCCTCGGTGAACAACCTCTATCACCGACCGATCCAGAAACGACAGATCGACCGGCAGCACTCGCGACTGTTCCACGCCGTCACCGAGCGCCTGCCAGACCAGGCCCAGCGGGCCGCGCGCGATCACATCCAGAGCATTCGCGACAACCTCAAGGAGATCGAACAGGAGGAACAGCGCCTGGTGCGAGCGACGATGCGGCTGGAAGGGTGGGTTTAAGGGAGGCTGGAGGCTGGAGGCTGGAGGCTGGACAGGATCGTTCCGGGACACTGCGGGTCAAGTTTTTCGTCCAGCTTTCCAGCTTCAAGCGCTCTTATCTACTTTTATCGTCCAGCCTTCCAGCCTCGAGCGCTTCTATCGGCTTTCATCCCCCATGCTAGACTCGCCGCTTTCCCGCTGTGCCCGGCTACTCTCGTGCTCGATTTCCCTGAATGGCTCACCGCCAACCAAGTCCCCGCCCCGCTCGATCCCCTGCTGCATGACTGGCTGTTCGTCGACAAAGGCTCGCTGACTCGCCGCCTGACCGCGCTGGCCGAAGGCGCTTTCAGCGTGACGCCGCTGCAACAAGGCTGGCAGCGACTGCGCGACGACGAGTGCACCGCGCTGGGCGTAGCAACCGGCAGTCAGGGCTGGGTTCGCGAGGTCTACCTGTGCGGTCATCGGCAACCCTGGGTGTTCGCCCGCAGCGTGGCGGCGCGCCAGGCGCTGGAAGATTCGTCGCTGGACCTGCAGCACCTCGGGAGCCGCTCCCTGGGCGAGCTGCTGTTCAGCGACCGCGCCTTCGCCCGCGGCCCGCTCGAAGCCAGGCACTATCCCGCTGCCTGGCTGCCCGAGGAGGCCCGCCAGGATGGGCTCTGGGCGCGGCGCTCCTGCTTCAGCCAGGGCAGCCTGGACGTGCTGGTGGCCGAAATCTTCCTGCCGGCCCTATGGCGCGCGGCCCGGATCGATCAGTAGCCGCCCGCTTATAATCGCGCATCTTTCTGGAGACCCGCCGATGTATCAGAAGCTTCTGCAATCGAGCAATCGCCTGCACCCGCGCGCCTGGGACTTCATCCAGCTGATGCGCCTGGACCGCCCGATCGGCACCTACCTGCTGCTCTGGCCGACGCTCTGGGCCCTGTGGATCGCCGGCGAAGGCGCGCCCAGCCTCAAGAACCTGGTCATCTTCGTCCTCGGCGTGATCCTGATGCGCGCCGCCGGCTGCGTGATCAACGATTTCGCCGATCGCAATTTCGACGGGCACGTCAGCCGCACCCGCAGCCGCCCGCTGGCCACCGGCAAGGTGACCGTCAAGGAAGCCTGGATACTGTTCGCGGTGCTGGTCGCCATCAGTTTCGTGCTGGTATTGCTGACCAACGCGCCGACCTTCTGGCTGTCCTTCGGCGCGCTGGCCGTCGCCTCGCTCTACCCCTTCATGAAGCGCTACACCTATTACCCCCAGGTGGTGCTGGGCGCCGCCTTTTCCTGGGGCATCCCGATGGCCTTCACCGCCGAGACCGGCGCCCTGCCACCGGAAGCCTGGCTGCTGTTTATCGCCAACCTGGTCTGGACCGTCGGCTACGACACCTACTACGCCATGGCCGATCGCGAGGACGACCTGAAGATTGGCATCAAGTCCACCGCCGTGCTGTTTGGCGAAGCCGACCGCATCATCATTCTCACGCTGCAGGGCCTGGCGCTGTTCTGCCTGATTCTGGCCGGAGTGCGCTTCGAACTGGGCCAGTGGTTCCACTTCGGCCTGTTCATCGCCGCTGTCTGCTTCGCCTGGGAGTTCTGGAGCACCCGCTCGCGCAAGCCGCAGATCTGCTTCAAGGCCTTCCTGCATAACCACTGGGCCGGCCTGGCGATACTGGTGGGAATCGTGCTCGATTACGCGACGAAAGCGAGCTGACCGTACCTAGGGTCTGTTGACGTTTCGTCGCGAGCCACGTTGCTGCGCCAAATATCGCCAGGCAAGGCGCGGGACACAGGCAATGGTCATTCCCTTGCCAAGTCCCGCAACGCCGCATGGCGATATTTGCCGCGCAACCTAGGCGGCCCCACCCGAAGGGCCGGGACTGTTTTTGCGCGGCGCGGCGTTATTCGTCGTTCATTTGGAATGACCAAACTTCTCTCCTCATGCCTTGCTCCGCGCAAAAACAGGCTCCGGCGTGTCCGCGAGCGAAACGTCAACAGACCCTAGGGTCTGTTGCCGTTTCGTCGCGAGCCGCGTTGCTGCGAGAAATGGCGCCAGGTTAGGCGTAGGACGCAGGTAATGGCCTCGGCCGGCCGCGTCATTCCCTTACCAAGTCCTACAACGACAGCTGGCGCCATTTCCCGCACAAACCCTTCGGGCCGGGCCTGTTTTTACGCGATGCGGCGTTACTCGTCGCTTATTTGGAATACCAAACTTCGCTTCTCGTGCCTTGCCTCGCGTAAAAACAGGCGCCGGCGCGGCCGCGGACGAAACGGCAACAGACCCTAGCCCACAGCAGCAATCGCTAGCGGTTCAATTCGTACGCGCAGATGTTGACTGTCGCCGCCAGGTTCAGCGATTCGATGGCACCACAGCCAGGAATCGTGAAAGGCCGCGCGTCGAGGGCGGCCAGTTGCTCGCGGGGCACGCCGCGGGCCTCGTTGCCGAACAGGTAGCAATCGAAGGTTCTGAAGCCGGCCGACTGCAGGCTGTCGCCATTCATGTCCAGACAGGCGATGCGCTCGAAGCGCGTGCGCAAGGCGTCCAGTTCCACATCCAGCTCCATCGGCGCGTGGAAAATGGCGCCCATGCTGGAGCGCACGACCTTGGGGTTGTAGGGGTCGACACTGCCGGGGCTGAGCAGGCAGCGGAAATTGCCGAACCAGGCCAGGGTGCGCAGGATGGTGCCGAGGTTGCCGGGGTCCTGGATCTCGTGCAGGTAGATGGCTCGCTCGCCAGGTTCGGCTGCCGGTGCGACGGTCGCCGGCATCGGCACCACGGCCACGATGCCCTGCGGCGCCTTGGTATCGGCGATCTGCGCCATCTGGCGGTCGCTGACCACATGGGTCCTGAATGGGCTCTGCCAGTGCGCGTAGGCGGCGGTCACGTACAGCTCGCTGCGCTGCAGCAGCGGATTCTGCAAGGCCGCTTTCTGCAGCTCCAGCAACAGGTGTTCGCCTTCCACCAGAAAGTGGCCGAACTCGGCCCGGTATTTCTTCTGGTGAAGTTTCTTGATGTCGTCGAGTTTCATCGGCGCGGCACTCAGTGGGTCCCGGACAGCAGCGACTTGGCCACCGCCTCGGCGACCTTGATGCCGTCCACGCCCGCCGAGAGAATGCCCCCCGCATAACCAGCGCCCTCACCGGCCGGATACAGGCCGCGCAGGTTGAGGCTCTGCAAGGTCTCGGCATCGCGGGTGATACGCACTGGGGAGGACGTGCGGGTTTCGATGCCGGTGAGCACCGCGTCCGCGCGATCGAAACCGCGGATCTGCTTGCCGAACGCCGGCAGTGCCTCGCGGATGGCCTCGATCGCGTACTCCGGCAGCGAAGGCGCCAGATCACCCAGGCGCACGCCGGGCTTGTAGGAGGGTTCCACCTCGCCGAACGCGCTCGAGGGCACGCCGCGAATGAAGTCACCGACCAGTTGCGCGGGTGCGCAATAGTCGCTGCCGCCCAGTTCATAGGCGCGGGACTCCAGGCGCTCCTGGAACTCCACGCCGGCCAGCGGACCGCCGGGGAAGTCCTGCTCCGGATTGATGCCCACGACGATGCCGGCGTTGGCATTGCGTTCGTTGCGCGAGTACTGGCTCATGCCATTGGTCACCACGCGCTCCGGCTCTGACGTGGCCGCCACCACGGTGCCGCCGGGGCACATGCAGAAGCTGTAGACGGCGCGACCATTGCTGGCGTGATACACCAGCTTGTAGTCGGCGGCGCCGAGTTCCGGATGGCCGGCGTACTTGCCCAGCCGGGCCTGGTCGATCATGCCTTGCGGATGCTCGATGCGAAAACCCACGGCAAAGGGCTTGGCCTCCATGAATACGCCCTGACGGTGCAGCATGCGGAAGGTATCGCGGGCACTGTGGCCCAGCGCCAGAACCACATGGCGACTGCGGATCGTTTCGCCATTGGCCAGCACCACGCCTTCGAGCTGGCCGTCGGCGACCAGCAGATCGGTCACCTTGCTTTCGAAGCGCACCTCGCCGCCGAGGGCGATGATCTCCTCGCGCATGGCGGCGACCACGCCAGTGAGGCGGAAGGTACCGATGTGCGGCTTGCTCACGTAGGTGATCTCTTCCGGCGCACCGGCGCGAACGAACTCCTGCACCACCTTGCGTGCGTAGAACCTGGGATCCTTGATCTGGCTGTAGAGCTTGCCATCGGAGAACAGGCCGGCCCCGCCCTCGCCGAACTGCACGTTGGATTCCGGCGTCAGGACCTTCTTGCGCCACAGTGCCCAGGTGTCCTTGGTGCGGCTGCGCACGTCCTTGCCGCGCTCAAGCACTATGGGCCTGAAGCCCATCTGCGCGAGCAACAGCGCCGCGAACAATCCACAGGGGCCGAAGCCCACGACCAGCGGCCGCTCGCTCAGATCGGCGGGCGCCTGCCCCACCGGGTGGTAGCGGGTGTCCGGCGCCGGGCGGACGTTGTTGTCATCGGCGAAGCGCGCCAGGATCGCTCCTTCGCCCCGGGCCTGCAGATCGATGATGTAGATGAACAGGATGACGCTGTTCTTCTTGCGCGCATCGTAGCTGCGCTTGAACACGCTGAAATCGAGCAGATCGGCGTCGCCGATACCCAGGCGCTTGACGATGGCCGCGCGCAATTCGTCGGCGGTGTGATCGAGGGGCAGAGACAGTTCGTTGATGCGAATCATGGCGGTAGTCCTGGCCGGTGACTCCGGCAAAGGAAGCAACTAGCAGGCCGTTGAAAAATGTAGGCGAGGCAGCCAGTGCAAGGCAGAAACAGGCGAAAAAGCGCAGTTTAGGCGTTCTAAATGAGCATTTTGAGCCTGTTTTTAACGCAGCAATGGCAACGTAGGTAGTTTTTCAATGGCCTGCTAGAGAGGGGAAGTGAGGGGCGAATTGTACCCGGCACCACGCGCCGCTGTCAGGCCGGACCGGATGGCACTCCGGAAGGTGCGGCGATCGTCCCGGTCCCGCCGATTTAACCTGCGCCGCATTATCGGCCTATAATTGCCGCCATTTTGCGTCCAACCGCCTCCGTTGGTCCTCACCTGATTCTCCATGGTCACCTCCTCCCATGAAACGATCCAAAAGCAGCCGCCGCTGGCTGGATGAACACGTCAACGATCCCTACGTCAAGAAGGCGCAGAAGGACGGCTTGCGCTCTCGCTCCAGCTACAAGCTGGTCGAGCTCAACGAGAAGGACAAGCTGATACGCCCCGGCATGCTGGTCATGGACCTCGGCTCCGCGCCCGGTGGCTGGTCGCAGGTGGCCGGGGGGCTGGTCGGCGAGAAGGGGCGGGTCATCGCCACCGACATTCTGCCGATGGACCCACTGGATAACGTCGACTTCATCCAGGGCGACTTCACCGACGACGCCGTGTTCCAGCAGATTCTCGCCAGGCTCGACGGCAGGCAGCCCGACCTGATCGTCTCCGATATCGCCCCCAACATCAGCGGCATCGCCGCCGCCGATCAGGCGTCCTCGATGTACCTGGTCGAACTCACCCTCGACATGGTCCGCCAGGTGCTCAAGCCCGGTGGCAACTATGTGGTCAAGGTGTTCCAGGGCGAAGGCTCGGATCAGTTCCTGAAAGACGTTCGCACCTCGTTCGAGAAGGTGGTGATACGCAAGCCGGAGGCCTCGCGCCCGCGCTCGAGGGAAGTCTATCTGGTGGGGAAAGGCTTCAAGGAGTAAAGGCCCGCAGCGCTGAAGCGCGGGCGTGCCGCTTTCCTCGCGCCTCCACTCGCTGCGCCCTGTAACATCCCTGCAATATTTCCGTTATCTAATGCCGAACGACCAAGAGCGGACCGAGAGCGGACATGAACGGCAGATGCATATTGATCGTCGATGACGAAGCGCCGATCAGAGAGATGATCGTGGTGGCCCTGGAGATGGCCGGCTACGAGTGCCTGGAAGCGGAAAATGCGCAGCAGGCGCATTCGCTGATCGTCGACCGGCAACCGGATCTGATTCTGCTCGACTGGATGCTGCCCGGCACATCCGGCATCGAGCTGGCGCGGCGCCTCAAGCGCGACGAGATGACGGCCGACACGCCGATCATCATGCTTACCGCCAAGGATGCCGAGGACAACAAGATCCAGGGCCTGGAAGTCGGCGCCGACGACTACATCACCAAGCCCTTCTCCCCCCGCGAGCTGGTGGCCCGCCTGAAGGCGGTATTGCGCCGCGCCGCGCCCAGCGACAACGAGACGCCGATCGAGATCGGCGGCCTGCTGCTGGACCCCGTCAGCCATCGCGTCACCATCGACGGCACCCCGGCCGAGATGGGCCCCACCGAGTACCGCCTGTTGCAGTTCTTCATGACCCACCAGGAGCGCGCCTACACGCGCGGGCAATTGCTCGATCAGGTCTGGGGCGGCAACGTGTACGTCGAGGAGCGCACCGTGGACGTGCACATCCGCCGGCTGCGCAAGGCGCTGGGCGAAACCTACGAGAACCTGGTGCAGACCGTGCGCGGCACCGGCTATCGTTTCTCCACCAAGAGCTGAACGGCCAGGCCATCCGCCGCGGTGACGCGGCAGACCGAAACACATCAACCAACCCCAGGAGCATCGGCGGGTGAATCAGGACTGGCTAGGCACCTTGATACGTCGTCTCTTGCTACTGTTGGGCGGTTGCCTGCTGCTCGGGCTGATTTCCGGCGAATACGCCTGGGCGCTGGTACTGGGGCTGGCCGGCTATCTCGGCTGGACGCTCCGGCAGCTCTGGCGTCTTCAGCAATGGCTCAAGAGCAGCGAGACCGATGCACCACCGCCGGACAGCCATGGCATCTGGGGCGACATCTTCGACAGCCTCTACCATCTGCAGCGCCGGGACCTGCGCCTGCGCGCCCAGCTACAGACCGTCATCGATCGCGTGCAGGGCTCCACTTCCGCGCTCAAGGAAGCGGTGGTCATGCTCGACAGCGAAGGCAATCTGGAGTGGTGGAACCCGGCCGCCGAGCGGCTGCTGGGCCTGAAGAAGCCGCAGGATACCGGTCACCTGGTCACCAACCTGGTTCGTCACCCGGCCTTCAAGGACTACTTCGACAGCGGTCGGCACGAAGAACCGCTGGAGCTGCCTTCGCCGACCAACGACCGTCTCTGGCTGCAATACAACATCACCCGTTACGGCAACGCCGAACACCTGATGGTGGTCCGCGACATCACCCGTCTCCACCAGCTGGAACAGATGCGCAAGGATTTCGTCGCCAACGTATCCCACGAGCTGCGAACTCCGCTGACCGTGATCGCCGGCTACCTGGAAACCATGCTCGAACACAGCGAAGAGCTGAATCCCCGCTGGTCGCGGCCGCTGCAGCAGATGAACCAGCAGGCGGGACGCATGCAGCACCTGCTCAACGACCTCCTGCTGCTGGCCAAGCTCGAAGCCACCACCCCGCCGGCGACGGCCGAACCGGTGGACGTGGCGGCCCTGCTGCAGTCGATCAGCAACGATGCGCTCGCGCTGTCCGCCGAGCGGCAGCACGGCATCGAACTGGACGTCGACCGGCGCCTGGCGCTGCGTGGCAGCGAGTCCGAATTGCGTAGCGCCTTTTCCAACCTGGTGTTCAATGCCGTCAAGTACACGCCCGCCGGCGGGCAGATCCGGCTGCGCTGGTGGCGAGACGAGTATGGCGCGCACCTCGCCGTGCAGGACTCGGGCATCGGCATCGAAGCCAAGCACCTGCCGCGTCTGACCGAGCGCTTCTACCGGGTCGACTCCAGCCGCGCCAGCAGCACCGGCGGCACCGGGCTCGGCCTGGCCATCGTCAAGCACGTGCTGCTGCGCCATCAGGGACGCCTGGATATCGACAGCAGCCTCGGCAAGGGCAGCACGTTCGTCTGCAGTTTTCCGCTTTCCCTGACGGAAAGCCGCTAGCGGCTAACCGCCTTCTTTCGTCGCGAAGCAGGCAGGCGCTCTTGAAAAGCACCGATCCGGTCCCCATCCTGTGGCGATCAGAAGCCTCACGAAACCCTCATGGACCCCTCCCCCGCTTATAACGCCCCGTCCTATTTCGCCGATTTCGGCCTGATTCTCTTTGCCCTGCTGCTGGTACTGCTCAACGGATTCTTCGTCGCGGCCGAATTCGCCATGGTCAAGCTGCGCGCGACCAAGGTCGAGGCTATCGCCAGCCAGCATGGCTGGCGCGGCAAGATCCTGCGCACCGTGCACGAACAACTGGATGCCTACCTGTCCGCCTGCCAGCTGGGCATCACCCTGGCCTCGCTGGGGCTTGGCTGGGTCGGCGAGCCGGCATTCGCGCACCTGCTCGAACCGCTGCTGGCCATGGCCGGCATCGACACGCCGGCGCTGGTCCACGGCATCGCTTTCTTCACCGCCTTCTTCATCATTTCCTACCTGCACATCGTGGTGGGCGAACTGGCGCCGAAATCCTGGGCGATCCGCAAGCCCGAGCTGCTGTCGCTGTGGACGGCGGTGCCGCTGTACCTGTTCTACTGGCTGATGTACCCGGCGATCTACCTGCTCAACGCCAGCGCCAACGCCATCCTGCGCATCGCCGGCCAGGGCGAGCCCGGCGCACAGCACGAGCACCATTACAGCCGCGAGGAGCTGAAGCTGATCCTGCACTCCAACCGCGCGCTGGACCCCACCAACTCGCAGATCCAGGTGCTCGCCTCGGCGGTCGAGATGAGCGAGCTGGAAGTCGCCGACTGGGCGAACTCCCGCGAAGACCTCCTGCAGCTGGATCACGACGCACCGCTGGCGCAGATCCTCGACGTGATTCGCTTCCACAAGTACAGCCGCTATCCGGTCTACGACCGGGATCAGGGCGAATACACCGGCCTGCTGCATATCAAGGACCTGCTGCTGGCCCTGGCCAGCGATCAGAACCTGGCGGACGACTTTCGTCTCGATGAACTGCTGCGCCCGCTGGAGCGGGTCTCCAAGCACCTGCCGCTGAGCGACCTGCTGGAGCAGTTCCGCCAGGGCGGCGCGCACTTCGTGCTGGTCGAGGAAGGCGATCGCAAGGTGGTGGGTTTCCTCACCATGGAGGACGTGCTGGAAGTGCTGGTCGGCGACATCCAGGACGAACACCGCAAGACCGAACGCGGCATTCTCACCTACCAGCCGGGCAAGCTGCTGGTACGAGGCGATACACCGCTGTTCAAGGTGGAACGGCTACTCGACGTCGACCTCGACCACATCGAGGCCGACACCCTCGCCGGCCTGATCTACGAGACCCTCAAACGGGTGCCGGAAGAGAACGAGGAACTGCAGGTCGAAGGGCTGCAGATCGTCATCAAGAAGATGCGCGGGCCGAAGATCATCCTGGCCAAGGTGTTGAAGCAGGAATAAAGCAGCTGGAAGCTGGAAGCTGGAAGCTGGAAGCTGGAAGCAATCAGTAGCGGGCTGATACCAAAGTACGGTCAAGTACTTTCCGCTTTTACTTCAAGCTTCTAGCTTAGGGCTTCCAGCTGCTCTCACTCCCCTCCGACCGCGAAATTCGGCAGGCTGCCCACCGGCTGGGAAAACTCGAAGGGAATCGATTCGACCGTCAGGCCGACGTTGCGCTGAACCACGAAATGCAGGTGCGGGCCGGTGCTGTTGCCGGTGTTCCCCGAGCGCGCGATACGGCTGCCGGCGTCGATCCGCTGGCCTTCGCGCACGGCCACCGAGCCCTTCATCAGGTGCAGGTAGACGCCCATGGTGCCGTCGTCGTGCAGGATGCGGACGAAGTTGCCGGAGGGGTTGTCGCCACGCCCGCTCTGGTCGTTTTCCACCCGCACCACCATGCCGCCACGCGCAGCGACGATCGGCGTACCCTCGGGCATGGCGATATCCACCGCGTAACGCCCTTTGGGCGTGAAGTGGCTGTACTTGCCGTTGGCGCCCTGGGTCAGCCGGAACGGGCCGCCACGCCAGGGCAGCGGATAACGATAGGGTTTGGGCAGCAGACGCGGATCACCCAACGCATGGCGCAGTCGAGGGGTGTAGCGCAGCGGTTGGGCGGGATCACGCGGTGCGAGGGTGGCGAGCCGGATCTGGCTGCGCGGCGGCAGTACCCAGCGGATCGGCTTGTCCGGCACGCCGACCGCATTCTGCACGCCTTCGAACTTCAGCTCGACGTCCACCGGCGCGTAGAGGTCGTTGCGCACCAACAGCGTTTCACCGCCGGCATGCTTTCGCGTTTCCAGCTTCACCCGGTTATCGAGCTTCTCGACCATACGGTCGTTGAACACGAACACCTGGGCGCCGGGCGCGGCCTGATCGCTGTAGGTGACCACGCCGTTGGCATCGGTGTACTTGTAGATGGTCAGCGCCATCGCCGGCAGCGCCAGCGATGATAATCCGAGCAGGAAGAGAATGCGCCCTAACATAACGGCCGATTTCATGGACATGTGCAGAGGATCGCAGCCTAGCAGCGCCACTCAGTCTGCGCGAGCCACCGACCGTCGGGGTGTGAAGCGCATCATTTTCGGTCTGTATCACGGGCGACCGACGGTCCTCGGAAATCACGCGCCGGGGGTGAAATGCCGCTGCGCAGTGCCGCGAGCGATCAGCCGGGACAGGTAGTCGAGCTTCTGCGGATCGCGGTCGACGAAGCGGAAGATCAACTGCAGCCATTCGCTGTCGGGCTTGGGTTCGAAGGCCGCCACCGAATGCAGGTAGCCATTCAACCGTGCCACTTCACCGCCCTCGCCTTGCTCCAGATCGAGTACCGCGCCTTCCAGTACCTGCGGCAGTACCTCGCCGCGCCTGACCACCAGCGCGGCCTCCTTGAGGCTCAGGGCCTTGATCACGCATGCGAGGCTGCCCGATCCCAGGCGCAACTGGCCCTGGCTGCGAGCACTGCTGGATGCCGTCGGCTTTTCGACCCGCATCGCCGCCGGTGCCGGCGCCTGCTGGGTAGCGGCCGCAACCGTCGCGGCGCTGGCAGCCGGCTTGACCACTTCCGCCCGGCCGCCGGTCAAGGCAGCCAGCGAATCGTTGGCCATGCCGGTCGTCGTGCTGCGCTGGGGCGCGCTGGCCGCCAGGGCATCGAGCTTGCCGGCCCGGCCCAGCGCCTTGCGCACCTTGCTGGTCAGCTGCTCGTTGGAAAACGGCTTGCCGATGAAATCGGACACACCGGACTGGATGGCCTGGACGACATTCTCCTTGTCGCCACGGCTGGTGACCATGATGAACGGGACGACCTTGAGCCTTTCCTGCCCACGGCACCAGGTGAGCAGCTCCAGGCCGGACATCTCGGGCATTTCCCAGTCGCAGAGAATCAGGTCGAATCGCTCCCGCTCGAGCAGTTGCTGGGCCTTGCGTCCATTGACCGCTTCCTCGATGCGAATGCCGGGAAAGTGGCTGCGCAGTCCCTTCTTCACCAGATCGCGGATAAAGGGCGCATCGTCCACCACCAGTACATTGACCTTGCTCATTGCTCGCTCCTGCTTGATGGCGGCCAGCATAGCGGCAGGACACGATCGAAAAAAGCGCGAGCGTGCGCCGATGACCGAAAGTCTGAGCCGCGCCGGCCACGGCGCACCCGCGAGGTGCGGCATTCGCGGCCTGATGGCCGGGGCACGCCTGCGGGACAAGCCGCGGCCGGCGCGGCATACTTCGCCTCAGTTTCCCGTTCGAGATCACCATGGTTCAGCATATTCTCGTCGCCCACGACCTCAGCCCCGAAGCCGACCTGGCCCTGCACCGGGCCGCCCAGTTGGCTCGACAGCGCCAGGCGCGGCTGAGCCTGCTGCACGTGCTCGCCAAGGAGGCCGGCCCCATCGGGGAACAGCGGGCCCGCGATCATCTGCAGGAGCGCCTGCAGGCGTGCGGCTACGACGCGCTGGAACCCTGGATCCGCCGGGGTCAGCCGGCCGAAGAGGTGCTGACCCAGGCACGCGGGCTCGAGGTCGACCTGCTGGTGCTCGGTCAGCACCATCGGCAATCGCCGCTGGGATTCGCCGGCACCACCCTGGAGCGCATCCTGCTCGCCACGCCCGCGCCGTTGCTGCTGGTGATCGGCGAAACGCATGCACCCTACGACCAGGCACTGGCGGCACTGGACTTCTCTCCCTGTGCCAGCCGCGCCATGCAATGCGCCTGGGCACTGCTGCCGGACGGGGCAGAACTGCATGCGCTGAACGTGCATGAGGTGGCCGAGATCCACGCCCCCGACCCGGAAGACCTGGCCCTGCAACAGGAGCTGTTCGACCAACTCGTCGAAGACATCCAGGTCCGGCTGCCGGAGAAGGACGTGCAGCTGAGCTACAGCCTGCGCCAGGGTGAACGCGGCAATTGCCTGGATTCGGCCATCCGCGAGATGCGCCCGCAATTGCTGGCGCTCGGCGGGCACAGCCGCGGCGAGCTGAGCAGCGCACTGCTCGGCAGCCTGACTCGCCAGTTTCTCGAACAGCCACCATGCGACGTGCTGGTAGCACGCTGATTCACACCTGACCTCTGTCCTTGCGAGCGCCCTGAGCGGCGCCGCGTGATATCCCTTCCTCGACCGCTCTCCATCGGCCGCTGGCAACCTCTTGCCCAGGCGACGTTGCTTCCGCCGAATCCCCTGCTACGTTTATTTCCTGTGGCCTGCGTCATTTCACCGCAACGTTGCGGTGATGACGGCACAGGCTCTGGGCCAAGAACAACAATAAATAAGACGAAGAAAACATGGACTTCAGCTCGCCCCATCGCCGTCCGCCCCGCCCGAATTCTTCCCTGCAGGCCTGTTCGCAGGTAATTCATCGCACACATGGCTTTCGCGCCGAACCGCCAGCCTAAACCCCCGCGTCAGCCGCGAAGGCCTTCGGGCGGGCGGCGGACGAGCAAACGTGCCAGGAGAGACAAGCATGAAGCTTTCAGCAATTGCAGCGGCAACCCTGACAGCGGCGATCGCCGCTCCCGCCTCGGCCGAGGTTTCCGACGGGAAGGTGAAGATCGGCATCCTCAACGACCAGTCCGGCGTCTATGCCGATTTCGGCGGCAAATGGTCGTTCGAAGCGGCGAAGATGGCGGCCGAGGATTTCGGCGGCAAGGTACTGGACGCACCAATCGAGATCGTCACCGCCGACCACCAGAACAAACCGGACATCGCCTCCAACATCGCCCGCCAGTGGTACGACCGCGAGCAGGTCGACGCGATCATGGAGCTGACCACCTCCTCCGTGGCGCTCGCCGTCCAGGGGCTCTCCAAGAGCAAGAAGAAGATCAACCTGGTCACCGGCGCCGCCACCACCGAGCTGACCGGCAAACAGTGTTCGCCTTACGGCTTCCACTGGGCCTACGACACCCACGCCCTGGCCGTCGGCACCGGTGGCGCACTGGTATCTCAGGGTGGCGACAGCTGGTACTTCCTCACCGCCGACTATGCCTTCGGCTATTCACTGGAAGAGCAGACCGGCAAGTTCGTCAAATCCAAGGGCGGCGAGGTCAAGGGCGCGGTGCGCCATCCCCTGGCGACCACCGACTATTCGTCGTTCCTGCTGCAGGCGCAGTCCTCGGGGGCCAAGGTCATCGGCCTGGCCAACGCCGGGCTGGATACCGCCAACAGCATCAAGCAGGCCGCCGAATTCGGCATCGTCGCCGGCGGCCAGCGCCTGGCCGCGCTGCTGTTCACCCTCGCCGAAGTCCATGGCCTGGGCCTCGATGCCGCGCAGGGCCTGAGCCTGACCGAAAGCTTCTACTGGGATCGCGACGACCAGTCGCGCGAATTCGGCGAGCGCTTCTTCGAGCGTACCGGGCGCATGCCGAACATGATCCATGCCGGCACCTACTCCGGTGTGCTGCAGTACCTCAAGGCCATCGAGAAAGCCGGTACCGACGCCACCGAGCCGGTGGCCAAGGCCATGCACGAAATGCCGGTGGACGATGTCTTCGCCCGCAACGCCAAGGTCGGCGCCAACGGCCGGCTGATCAGCGACGTCTACCTGATGGAGGTGAAGAAACCCGAAGAGAGCAAGCGCGCCTGGGACTACTACAAGGTGCTGGCCACCGTGCCGGGCGACGAGGCCTACATCGACCCGAGCGAAAGCGGCTGCGACCTGGCCGGGCAATGAGCATGGCGGCCACGACCGGCGGCACGCCAGCAGGGCACGGTTCCTCGGCCGCCAGCCAGGACTGGCCCGTGCTGCTCTCGGCCCGTGGCCTGCGCCGTGAATTCGGCGGCTTCGTAGCCGTCAACGATGTCGATCTGGACGTGCGCCACGCCCGTGTGCATGCCCTGATCGGCCCCAACGGCGCCGGCAAGACCACGGTGTTCAACCTGCTGACCAAATTCCTACAGCCCACCAGCGGCAGCATCCGCCTGCTCGACCAGGACATCACCCGCACCGCGCCGGCCAAGGTGGCGCGCATGGGGCTGGTGCGCTCGTTCCAGATCTCCGCGGTGTTTCCTCACCTGAGCGTGCTAGACAACGTGCGCGTGGCGTTGCAACGACCGGCCGGCCTGGCCTGGCAATGCTGGCTGCCGAAGCGCTCGCTCGACCGGCTGAACGAGCGCGCCATGCAGCTGCTGGAGTCGGTCGGTCTGCAGGACAGGCGCCACGACGCCGCCGCCGACCTGTCCTACGGCCGCAAGCGGGTGCTGGAACTGGCCACCACCCTGGCGCTGGAACCGAAGGTGCTGCTGCTCGACGAGCCCATGGCCGGCATGGGCCACGAGGATGTGGCGGTGGTCGCCGAGCTCATCCGGGCGGTGGCGACCGAGCGCGCGGTGCTGATGGTCGAGCACAACCTCAAGGTGGTCGCCGACCTCTGCCATGAGGTGACGGTGCTGCAGCGCGGGGAAATCCTCACCAGCGGCGACTACCGCAGCGTCAGCCAGGACGAACGTGTGCGCACCGCCTACATGGGAACCGAAGATGACTGAAAGCACGGCACTACTGGCGGTACGCGAACTCAACGCCTGGTATGGCGAAAGCCATGCGCTGCACGGCATCGACCTGGACGTGCACGAAGGCGAAACGGTGACGCTGCTCGGGCGCAACGGCGTGGGCAAGACCACCGCGCTGCGAGCCATCGTCGGCATCATCCGCAAACGCAGCGGCAGCATCCGCGTGGATGGCAAGGACATGCTGCGCGTACCGCTGCACCGCACCGCGCGCCATGGCATCGGCTACGTGCCGGAGGAGCGCGGGATCTTCTCCAGCCTGACGGTGGAAGAAAATCTCACCCTGCCGCCGGTCATCGCCAAGGGCGGCATGAGCCTGAAGGAAATCTACGCGCTGTTCCCCAACCTCGAGGAGCGCCGCAGCAGTCCGGGTACCAAGCTCTCCGGCGGCGAGCAGCAGATGCTGGCGATGGCGCGCATCCTGCGCACCGGCGCGCGCCTGCTGCTGCTCGACGAGCCCACCGAAGGCCTGGCGCCGGTGATCGTCCAGCGCATCGGCGAAGTGCTGGTGACGCTCAAGCAGCGCGGCATGACCATCCTGCTGGTGGAACAGAATTTCCGCTTCGCCAGCAAGGTCGCCGACCGCTTCTACGTGGTCGACCACGGCAGGATCACCGACAGTTTCGCCGCCGCGGAACTGCCCGGCCGCATGAGCCGGCTCAACGAAGCCCTGGGGGTCTGATGACGACGATCTTCGACATACCCATCCAGGCGTTCCTCGGCCAGTTGCTGATCGGCCTGATCAACGGCTCCTTCTATGCGCTGCTCAGTCTGGGGCTGGCGATCATCTTCGGCATGCTGAAGATCATCAACTTCGCCCACGGCGCGCAGTACATGATCGGCGCCTTCGCCGGTTACCTGCTGCTGGCCACCTTCGGCATCGGCTACTGGCCGGCGCTAATCCTCGCACCGCTGATCGTCGGCCTCGCCAGCGCGGCGATCGAGCGGCTGGCGCTGTCGCGGCTGTACAACCTCGACCACCTCTATGGCCTGCTCTTCACCTTCGGCCTGGCGCTGGCCCTGGAAGGCACCTTCCGCTATTTCTACGGATCTTCCGGGCAACCCTACGCGGTACCCAAGGAGCTGGCCGGCGGCTACAACCTGGGCTTCATGTTCCTGCCCAAGTACCGTGCCTGGGTGGTGCTGGCTTCGCTGGTGATCTGCCTGGGCAGCTGGCTGCTGATCGAGAAGACCAAGCTCGGCGCCTACCTGCGCGCCGCCACGGAGAACCCGACGCTGGTACGCACCTTCGGTATCAACGTGCCGCTGCTACTGACCTTCACCTACGGCATGGGCGCTGCGCTGGCCGGGCTGGCCGGCATGCTCGCCGCGCCCATCTACCAGGTCAGCCCACTGATGGGCTCGAACCTGATCATCGTGGTGTTCGCCGTGGTGGTGGTCGGCGGCATGGGCTCGATTCTCGGCGCGATCATCACCGGCTATCTGCTGGGTGTTCTCGAGGGACTGACCAAGGTGTTCTACCCCGAGGCCTCGAACATCGTGATCTTCGTGGTCATGGCAATAGTGCTGCTGGTGCGCCCGGCCGGCCTGATGGGGAGAGATACCTGATGAACAGCCAAGCCAGCGGCACCATCACCTCTACCCGACGCCCACTGATACGCCTGGAAACCGTACTGATCCTGCTCGGCGTCGCCGCGCTGGTACTGGCGCCCTTCTACTTCTATCCGATCTTCATCATGAAGGTGCTCTGTTTCGCGCTGTTCGCCTGCGCCTTCAACTTGTTGTTGGGCTATGCCGGCATCCTTTCCTTCGGGCATGCGGCATTCTTCGGCGGTGCGGCCTATTTCACAGCCCATGCGGTGAAGGAATGGGGGCTGTCGCCGGAGCTGGGGATTCTCGTCGGCGTCGCCGGCGCGGCGCTGCTGGGGCTGGTGATCGGCTTCCTGGCGATACGCCGGCAGGGCATCTACTCGACGATGATCACCCTGGCACTGGCGCAGATGTTCTTCTTCTTTTGCCTGCAGGCCGCCTTCACCCACGGCGAGGACGGCATCCAGGGGATTCCGCGCGGGCGACTGTTCGGCCTGATCGACCTGGAGAATCCGCTGTACATGTATTTCTTCGTGCTGGGGGTATTTCTCGCCGGCATGCTGGTGATCTGGCGCGTGATTCATTCACCTTTCGGCATGATCCTGCGCTCGATTCGCGAGAACGAGAACCGCGCGATCTCGCTGGGCTACAGCGTGTCGCGCTACAAGCTCGGCGCCTTCGTCATGTCCGCCGCGCTGGCCGGGCTGGCCGGCGGGCTGAAGGCGCTGGTGTTCCAGTTCGCCACGCTGACCGACGTCAGCTGGCAGATGTCCGGCGAGGTGGTGCTGATGACGCTCCTGGGCGGCATCGGCACGCTGGTCGGCCCGGTGTTCGGCGCTGCCCTGGTCACCACGCTGGGCAATTACTTCGCCACGTCCGAGCTGCCGGTCACGCTGGTGACGGGCGTCATCTTCATGGTCTGCGTGCTGGTGTTCCGCCGCGGGATGATCGGAGAGCTCTATGCGTCGCGGCTGGGCAAGAAGCTAGAACGGCGTGCAGAGGATTGAGGGTGATCAAAAGCATCGCCGCGAGATCGGGACTTCCACAAAAGCAGCCTGCACAAACTTTCCTGTAGGAGGCGCGCCCTCACGGCGATGCAGGCCGAAGGACTGCCAAAGGCTTGAAGCGAGCTGCGAGCAAAGGCAGAGCCTTCAAGCTTCCGGTTTCAGTTGCCCTACTCAACCCCGCCCTTCGAGCAGGTCATGCAGCTCGACGAATTGCTGGCTCAGCTTGTGTCGCGGGTCGAAGTAGATCAGCGGCGTGCACGCCTCGTGCGATTCACGCATCCTGACCGAGCTCATCAGGTAGGACGGCAATACCGGCAGCCCCTCGGCGAGCAGCTCGGCGATCATCTGCTGGGGCAGCGCAGCACGCGGCTGGAACTGGTTGACCACGATGCCTTCCACCATCAGATGCTCGTTGTGGTCCTCCTGCAGCTCGGCAATTTCGTCGAGCAGACCGTAGAGCGCCTGGCGGGAGAAGCTGTCGCAGTCGAAGGGAATCAGGCAACGGTCCGCCGCGATCAGCGCGGACACCGTGAAGAAGTTCAGCGCCGGCGGGGTATCCAGGTAGATCCGCTCATATTCCGAGGACAGGCCATCGAGCAGCTTCCTGAGCTTGTTGATCTTGTGCTTGGCCTCGAGCTTGGGCTGCAGGTCGGCCAGTTCGGGCGTCGCGGTGATCAGGTGCAGGTTGTCGAACGGGGTTTCATGAATCGGCGGGCGCGCCTTCTTGCCGGCCGCGCCGCCCGCCAGTATCTGCTTGAAGAAATCGGCGATGCCGGTGGGAATATCCGGGCCCGTGCAACCGCTGAGGTAGTGGCTGGAATTGGCCTGGGCGTCGAGATCGACCAGCAGCGTGCGGTAGCCCTGCGAGGCACTGACGGCGGCCAGGTTACAGGCGATGCTGGACTTGCCGACGCCGCCCTTCTGATTGAACACCACCCTGCGCATGCCCCACCTCCTCGAAACCCTGGCGGTCGAGTCTATAGGGCAAATGTGACAGCGCGATTAAATACACGCCGCCTTTCGACCAAAGTTCGATCAGACCGCTACCGCCGCCTTGATGTGCGGATGCGCCTCGTAGCCGACCAGCTCGAAATCCTCGAAGCGGAAGCCGAACAGGTCCTTCACCTGCGGGTTGAGCTTCATCGTCGGCAACGGCAGCGGCTCGCGGGTCAGTTGCAGGTCGGCCTGCTCCAGATGGTTGGCATACAGATGGCAGTCGCCGCCGCTCCAGATGAACTCGCCGGGTTCGAGGTCGCAGACCTGCGCCATCATCAGCGTCAGCAAGGCATAGCTGGCGATATTGAAGGGCACGCCGAGGAAGATGTCCGCCGAGCGCTGGTAGAGCTGGCAACTGAGCTTGCCGTCGGCGACGTAGAACTGGAACAGCGCGTGGCACGGCGGCAACGCCATCTGATCGACCAGTGCGGGGTTCCAGGCCGAGACGATCAGGCGACGTGAATCCGGATTGCTTTTGATCATCTCCACCAGCTTGGCGATCTGGTCGACCGATTCGCCATTGGGCGCCGGCCAGTTGCGCCACTGGTAGCCGTACACCGGCCCCAGCTCGCCGTTCTCGTCGGCCCATTCGTCCCAGATGCGCACGCCGTTCTCCTGCAGATAGCGCACGTTGGTATCGCCCTGCAGAAACCACAGCAGCTCGTGGATGATGGATTTGAGATGGCACTTCTTGGTGGTCACCAGCGGAAAGCCGTCGGCCAGGTCGAAGCGCATCTGGTAGCCGAACACGCTGTAGGTACCGGTACCGGTGCGGTCGCTCTTGAAGGTGCCGTTCTCGCGCACGTGGCGCATCAGGTCGAGGTACTGTTTCATGATGGACTCGAAGCGGGCGCCGAGGCGCAAGTGAAAAGGCTGCGCGAATAGTAAAAGCACAGGCCCGGCTTGTCTCGCTGGCGCGACGAGCCGGACGGACCAATCAGGCTGAAGCGCTGGCGCCCTCGCGCCGATAGGCCCAGGCGATCATCCCGGCGCCGAGCAACACCATCGGCACGCAGAGCACCTGGCCCATGGTCAGCCAGCCGAACGCCAGGTAGCCGAGCTGTGCATCCGGAACGCGGACGAACTCGACGATGAAGCGGAAGATGCCGTAGCACACGGCGAACAGCCCGGACACCGCCATGGTCGGTCGCGGTTTGCGCGAATAGAACCAGAGGATCAGGAACAGCGCGACGCCCTCCAGGGCGAACTGGTAGAGCTGCGAAGGGTGACGCGCCAGTTGCTGCGGATCGGTGGGGAAAACCATCGCCCAGGGCACGTCGGTCGCCTTGCCCCAGAGTTCGGCGTTGATGAAGTTGCCGATGCGCCCGGCGCCCAGCCCGATCGGTACGAAGGGCGCGATGAAGTCCATCAGCTCGAAGAACCGCTTGCCGTTGCGCCGGGCGAAGATCCAGGTGCACAGCAGCACCCCGATCAGGCCGCCATGAAAGGACATGCCGCCCTTCCACACCTGCAGGATCAGGCTCGGGTCGTTGAGGTAGGACGCCAGGTCGTAGAACAGCACGTAGCCCAGACGCCCTCCGACGATCACCCCCATGGCCACCCAGAACACCAGGTCGGACAGCTTGTCCTTGTTCCACTCCGGGGCGAAGCGCTGCACCCGGCGCGACGACAGCCACCAGGCACCACCGATGCCGATCAGGTACATCAGGCCATACCAGTGAATCTGCAACGGGCCGAGGGAAACGGCCACGGGGTCTATTTGCGGATAAGGCAGCATCCAGCGCTCCTCAAATCAGAAAATTGATACCGACGGTCACCAGCAGCAACGCGAACAGCCGCTTGAGCAGCGTCGGCGACAACCGGTGCGCCAGATTAGCGCCCAGCCGCGCAAAGAGCATGCTGGTCGCGGCGATGCCGACCATGGCCGGCAGGTAGACGAAACCCAGGCTCCATTCCGGCAACTGTTCATTCTGCCAGCCAACCACCATGAAACTCAGCGCACCGGCGATGGCGATCGGCAGCCCACAGGCAGCGGATGTACCAATCGCCTGCTGTATAGGCACGCTGCGCCAGCAGAGAAAAGGCACCGTCAGCGAGCCGCCACCGATGCCGAAGATCGCCGAAGCCCAGCCAATTACCACACCGGCAACGGACAGCCCCGGCTTGCCCGGCACGTCGCCGCTGGCTTTGGGCAGAAAGTCGAAGCCCATCTGTACGGCCATGAGAATGGCGAACACGCCGATGATCTTCTGCAGCTGAGGCCCCTGAATCGCCTCGGCGGTCAGGCTGCCGAGCGCGGCGCCGACGACGATGCCCGCGGTCATCCAGAGCACCAGCGGCCAGCGCACCGCTCCCTTGCGATGGTGCGCGAGGATCGAATTGAAAGAGGTGAAGACGATGGTCGCCAACGAAGTTCCGATAGCCAGGTGAGTCAGAATCTCGGGCGCGAAACCATGCAGGGTAAAACTGAACACCAGCACCGGCACGATCACCAGACCGCCACCAACGCCGAACAGCCCGGCCAGCACACCGGCAAGCGCGCCAAGACCGAGATAAAGCACGAACTCCATCGGAGTCATCCTGAAAAACAAAGCGGCATGGTAGCTGAAAAGCGGGCTGGAGGCTGGAGGTGAGGCAGAGTCACCCGGTATTACTCGCGAGCCCTCTGCTCAGCCGACAGGGCGTGACCCGAGCTGCCTTTTCGTCTAGCCTCCAGCCTCCATCGCCTTTTTCGACGCCTATGTGCCTGATCGTTTTCGCCTGGCGGCCATCGCACGCCGTGCCCCTGGTAGTCGCGGCCAATCGTGACGAATTCCACGCCCGCCCGACGCTGCCGCTGGCGCCCTGGGAAGACGCGCCCGGGTTGTTCGCCGGGCGTGATCTGCAGGCCGGCGGCACCTGGATGGGGATCACCCCGGCCGGCCGCTTCGCCGCACTGACCAACATCCGCGCGCCGGGTGAGCCACTTGGCAGTCGCTCCCGTGGCGAGTTGCCGGAACGCTACCTGCGCGCCGACATGCCGCCCGAGGAATACCTGGACAGACTGGCAGCGCAACGCCGGGAATATTCGGGTTTCAACCTGCTGGTGGGCGACAACCGGGCGCTCTGGCACCTGAACTCCCATGAAGGGATACCGCGCAGGCTCACGGAAGGCGTCTACGGGCTCTCCAATGCCTCACTGGATACGCCCTGGCCGAAACTCGTTCGTGCTCGGACGATGCTTTCCAGCCATCTCGAAACCCTCTGCACCGAAACCTTGCTGCAACTGCTGGCCGATGACCAGCAGGCCACCGGGCACGAACTACCGAATACCGGTGTGGCGCCGGAGCTCGAGCAGTTGCTGTCGAGCGTATTCATCGCCAGCCGCGACTATGGCACCCGCGCCAGCACGGCGCTGATTCGCCGCAGCGACGGTTCACTGGAAATACGCGAGCGCAGCTTCGGTCCTGAAGGCTGCCTGGGCGACGTTCAGTTCCTGCACCCAGCAACACCTGACCTGTAGCGAGAGACGAAGGCCGAACAAGTTCGGCCCTACACGTTGCCGGCTAAGAGATGTTCACAGCCCTGGCGGTCAGCCCTTAGAGCCGAATTCATTCGGCCATGGACCGCAAAGGCCGCGCGCGAACTCAGACTGCCGCCGACGGATTGATCAACTTGTTCAGGCCCAGGTTGCGCAACGCCAGCTGCACGGTGGCGTGGGTGACCTCGGGGCTGTCGATGCGCATGACCTTGGCCAGCAGCTCCCGGGCGGTCTGCATGCTGATCTGGCGCAGCAACCATTTCACCTTGGGCAGGTTGGTGGCGTTCATCGACAGGCTGTCGAAGCCCATCGCCAGCAGCAGTACGGCCGCCGCGGGATCGCCCGCCATCTCGCCGCAGATGCTCACCGGTTTGCCCTCTTCATGGGCTTCCTTGACGATCCGCTGCAGCGCTTCGAGCACCGCCGGATGCAGATAGTCGTACAGGTCGGCGACGCGCGGGTTGTTGCGATCAACCGCCAGCAGATACTGGGTCAGGTCGTTCGAGCCCACCGAGATGAAGTCCACCTGGCTGGCAAGTTCGCGGGTCAGATAGACCGCTGCCGGCACTTCGATCATGACGCCGATCGGCGGCATCTCGACGTCCATGCCTTCGTCGCGTACCTCGCCCCAGGCACGGTGAATCAGGTGCAGAGACTCTTCCAGCTCGCGAATACCCGAAATCATCGGCAGCAGGATGCGCAGATTGTTCAGCCCGACGCTGGCCTTGAGCATGGCGCGGGTCTGCAGCAGGAAGATTTCCGGGTGGTCGAGCGTCACCCGGATGCCGCGCCAGCCGAGGAAGGGATTTTCTTCCTTGATGGGAAAATACGGCAGGCTCTTGTCGCCGCCGATATCCAGGGTTCGCATGGTCACCGGCAGCGGATGGAAGGCTTCGAGCTGTTCGCGATAGATCGCCATCTGCTCCTTCTCGCTGGGGAAGCGTTCCTTGATCATGAAGGGCACTTCGGTGCGATACAGCCCCACGCCTTCGGCGCCTCGCTCCTGGGCGCGCACCACATCGGCGAGCAGCCCGGTATTGACCCACAACGGAATACGGTGGCCATCGGTGGTCACGCAGGGCAGCTCGCGCAGCACGTCGAGCCCCGCCGAGAGCTGACGCTCCTGCTCGGCCAGTTGCAGGTACTGTTCGCGCAGCACCTTGGCCGGGTTGGTGATGATCTCGCCGCGGGTACCGTCGATGATCAGCTCGATACCATCGACCTTCGAATACGGCAGATCCACCGCGCCCATTACCGTGGGAATACCCATGGCACGAGCAAGGATGGCGACGTGGGAGTTGCTCGAACCCAGCACCGAGACCATCCCCGCCAGCCGGCCTTCCGGCACCTCGCCGAGCATCGCCGGGGACAGCTCTTCGCTGACCAGAATGGTTTTTTCGGGGTAGGTCAGGGTCTGCTTGCGCGCTTCCTGCAGATAGCCGAGCAGGCGCCGACCGATGTCCTTGACGTCGGAGGCGCGCTCGCTGAGGTAGGCATCGTCCATCATCTCGAAGCGCACGACATGGTCGCTGACTACCTGGCGCAGCGCGCCCTGCGCCCACTGGCCGGTGCGAATGAGCCGGGTGACCTCGCCGCCCAGCGCGGAATCCTCGAGCATCATCAGGTAGACGTCGAACAGCGCCCGCTCTTCCTTGCGCATCTGGCTGGCAAGCCGCTCGGACAGGGCGCGCATGTCGGCGCGCACTGCCTGCAGCGCCGACTCGAAAAGCGCCAGCTCGGCCTCGATCTCGGACTTTTCGATCGATTTGTCGGGCACTACGTCCAGATCCGCTGGCGGCAGCACCACCACTGCCGTGCCGACGGCCGCGCCGGGCGCGCCGGGAATGCCGATGAAGCGGGTTTCCTGGATGCCCTTGCCCTGGCGGCCGAGGCCGCGGATCGAGCCGGTCGCCTCGGCATGGGCGATGACCCCGGCCAGTTGCGCGCTCATGGTCACCAGGAAGGCTTCCTCGCCCTCGTCGAACTGGCGGCGCTCCTTCTGCTGGATGACCAGCACGCCCATCACCCGCCGATGGTGAATGATCGGTGCACCGAGGAAGGAGGCATAGCGTTCTTCGCCCGTCTCGGCGAAGTAGCGGTAGCGCGGATGTTCGGAGGCATGCTCGAGGTTGAGCGGCTCCTCGCGCGAGCCCACCAGGCCGACCAGGCCCTCGTTGGGGGCCATGCTGACCTTGCCGATGGCCTTCTTGTTCAGGCCTTCGGTGGCCATCAGGACGAAGCGATCCGATTCCGGATCGAGCAGGTAGACCGAGCAGACCTGGCTGGCCATGGCCTCCCGAACCCTCAGCACAATGATGCCCAACGCCGCCTTGAGGTCCTTGGCGGAGTTCACTTCCTGGACAATCTTGCGCAGCGTGCCGAGCATGCTCAGAGGCTTTCTCCCGTCAGTCCCGCGCCATCAGGCGCGGGGCGAGTTCTTTTAAGGCGCGACGGTAAACCTCGCGCTTGAAGGTGACGACCTGGCCCAGCGGGTACCAGTAGCTGACCCAGCGCCAGCCATCGAATTCGGGCTTGCCGGTGACATCCATGCGCACTCGCTGCTCATCGGAGACCAGCCGCAGCAGGAACCACTTCTGCTTCTGGCCGATGCACAGCGGCTGGCTATGGGTACGCACCAGGCGCTGCGGCAGGCGATAGCGCAACCAGCCGCGGGTACAGGCCAGAATCTTCACATCCTGCTGCTCGAGCCCGACTTCCTCGTTGAGCTCGCGATACAGGGCCTGCTCCGGTGTTTCGTTCGAATTGATGCCGCCCTGGGGAAACTGCCAGGCATTCTGATTGATCCGGCGCGCCCATAGGACCTGCCCGGCATCATTGGTCAGGATGATGCCGACGTTGGGGCGAAAACCATCGGGGTCGATCACGGCATACAACCTCGCAGACGCATGTGCGCCGCATTGTTCCACAAAAAGGCGCGGTGCCGAAAGCCGGATGTTCGAAGGCTCTAGACCGGTGCCGCAGACTCGCCCGAGCGTTGCCTGCGGGCTGTCGGGAATGGCGATTCCCGCTATGCTGCGCGTTTTTCCATCGTGAGGATTCCTGCGTGCGCCTGGCTCTATTCGATCTCGACAATACGCTGCTGGCCGGTGACAGCGATCACGCCTGGGGCGAATTCCTCTGCCGCCGCGGCATCGTCGACGCCACCCGCTACCGGGCACGCAACGATGCCTTCTACCAGGACTACCTGGCCGGTCAGCTGGACGTGCTGGCCTACCAGAACTTCTGTCAGGAACTGCTCGGGCGCAGCGAAATGGCGCAGCTGGAAGAATGGCACCGGCAGTTCATGGCCGAATTCATCGAGCCCATCGTGCTCGCCAAGGGCGAGGCGCTGGTGCGCCAGCATCACGAAGCGGGTGATCGCGTGGTGATCATCACCGCCACCAACCGCTTCATCACCGGGCCGATCGCCACGCGATTGGGCGTCGACACCCTGTTGGCCACCGAATGCGAGATGCTCGACGGTCGCTACACCGGCCGCCTGACCGACATCCCCTGCTTCCAGGAAGGCAAGGTCACGCGGATCGAACGCTGGCTCGCGGAAACCGGACAGAGCCTGGATGACAGCTACTTCTACAGCGACTCGCGCAACGACCTGCCGCTGCTGGAGCGCGTCAGCCATCCGGTGGCGGTGGATCCCGATCCGATCCTGCGAGAGATCGCCCAGGCCCGCGGCTGGAAGATTCTCAGCCTGCGCTAGGAAAGGAGCACGCTGTTGGCGAGGGAAGGCGCAAGCAAGGCCGACATACGGCCGGTAGTGGTGATTTCCCTGGCCACGGCGCTGAGCCTGCTGGGCGATTCGATGTTGTATATCGCCCTGCCCGTGCATTGGCGCGAAGCGGGGCTCGACTCACTGTGGCAAGTCGGTGCGCTACTGGCGATCAACCGCCTGGTGCGCCTGCCGATCAATCCGCTGATCGGCCTTCTCTACCAACGCATTTCGCTCAAGACCGGCCTGCTGATCGCCGTCGTGCTGGGTGCCATCAGCACCTGCGGCTACGGCTGGGCGCAGGGGTTCGTGGCCTGGATGCTGCTGCGTGCGCTGTGGGGCGTCGCCTGGTCACTGTTTCGCATCGGCGGGCTGACCGCTGTGGTGCGCTGCGCCGAGAGCAGTGGCCAGGGCCAGGCCATGGGCATGTACAACGGCCTTTACCGGCTTGGCAGCCTGTTCGGCATGTTGCTCGGCGGCCTGCTGGTGGCCTTCCATGGCTTACCTGCACTGGCCTGGGCCTTCGGCTTGCTGTCGCTGCTGGGCTTGCCACTGCTGGCGTTCGGCTTTCATCTTCCCACCACTGCCGAGCCCGAGCATCGGCAAAACACCGCCCCGGAGGCATGCGAAGCAACCGCTCACGCCCCCTGGGTGGTACTGCTCACGGGCTCGTGCATCGCACTGTTGATACAGGGAATCATGGCCTCGACCTTGAGCGCCCTGATCGAGCGCTATTACGGCTCGACAGTCGAACTGCTCGGCGTGCTGCTCAGCGCCACCGCGCTTTCCGGCTTGCTGTCGTCGGCGCGCTGGGCCTGGGAACCCTGGCTGGCCAGCCGGATGGGTCGCTGGTCGGATGGGCCACGTGGGCGGCTGCCCTTGCTGGTCGGTTTTCTGCTACTCGGCGCATCGAGCTTCTTGCCAATGGCGATGGGTCTGCCCCTGCCGATATGGCTGGTGATCACCCTGGTCGCGCTGTTGACCTCGACCGCGCTGACTACGCTGGGAGATGCGCTGGCTGCCGATACCGCCAGGCGGATCGGCGCGGTGCGTTTCATGACTCGCTATTCCATCGGCCAGGATCTGGGCGCTGCATGCGGCCCGTTGCTGGCCTATCTGCTGCTGAGCCTGACGGGCGGTTTCGGCTGGCTCTACGCCGGCGGCAGCTTGCTGCTGGGGGCGCTGGCGCTTTACTGGTGGCGCAGAGCGCGCACCGTCCGGCTGCTTGGCTGAGCGAATCCAGCAGGCGCCATTCAGACCGGCTTGGCCCCCATCAGGCCCATGATGACCACCAGTATCAGCAGGATCAGCCCGGCATAGGCCAGCGCGAAGCGCGGTAACCGGGCCGGCGCAGGCGCCTCGCCCAATCCCTGCCAGGCACGCAGCCGCCCGCCGAGCAGCAGGCCCAGCGGCACCAGCACCAGAAAGAGCACGGAACTGGCCAGCAACCACAGCTGGCCCAGCGGCCAGCCGGCCAGATGCGCCAGCCACCAGCCGCTGAGCGGCAACAGCAGGGCGAGCAATGCCAGCAGCGGCAGGGAAATCATCCGGGTACGGCGCAGTTTCTGCTGCAACACCGCGGCATCGGCGCGGCGCCAGGCCTTCCACAGGATGACGATGTGGGCGATCAGCCCGAGGGTCAGCAATATCGCCAGCGCAGCATGGGTAATGTTCAGCAGCTGATAGTGTTCCATTGATCCTCGCGCGGCCGGTTCAGCCGAGAAACAGCCGGTAGGCCGGATTGTCCGTCTCGTCCCAGTAGCGGTAGCCGATCTTGTCCAGCGCCGCCGGCAACCTGTGGCGGTCCTCGGCCGGTACCTGCAGCCCGGCCACCACACGCCCATCGGCGGCCCCATGGTTGCGGTAGTGGAACATCGAGATATTCCAGCGCCCGCCCAGGTTGTTGAGGAAATTGAACAACGCCCCCGGACGCTCGGGAAACTCGAAGCGGAACACTACCTCGTCGCTCACACCCGATGCATGGCCACCGACCATATGACGGATGTGCAGCTTGGCCAGTTCATTATCGGTGAGGTCGAGTACCGGAAAGCCCTTTTCCTGCAGGCCCGCGACCAGCGCCTCGCGCGGGTCGTTTTCCGGGTGCGTCTGCACGCCGACGAAGATGTGTGCCTCACCGTTCTGGTGATAACGGTAGTTGAACTCGGTGATCTGGCGCTTGCCGATCGCCTCGCAGAAGGCCTTGAAGCTGCCCGGCTGCTCGGGGATGGTCACGGCGATGATCGCCTCGCGCTTCTCGCCCAGCTCGGCACGCTCGGCGACGTGGCGCAGTCGGTCGAAGTTGACGTTGGCGCCCGAGTCGACGCCCACCAGTACCTGATTGGCGACGCCGTCACGCTCGACGTATTTCTTGATCCCGGCGACGGCCAGCGCGCCCGCCGGTTCGGTGATCGAACGGGTGTCGTCGTAGATATCCTTGATCGCCGCGCAGAGCTCGTCGGTGCTGACCGTGATCACTTCATCGACATGCTGCCGGCAGATATCGAAGCAGTGGGCGCCGATCTGCGCCACCGCCACGCCGTCGGCGAACAGCCCGACCTGCGGCAGCACCACCCGCTCGCCAGCGGCCATGGCCTGCTGCAGGCAGTTGGAGTCGTCCGGCTCGACGCCGATCACACGGGTTTCCGGGCGCAGGTACTTGATGTAGGCCGCAACGCCGGCGATCAGCCCGCCGCCGCCCACCGGGACGAAGATCGCATCCAGCGGCCCCTGGTGCTGGCTGAGAATCTCCATCGCCACGGTGCCCTGCCCGGCGATCACGTCCGGATCGTCGTAGGGATGGATGTAGACGAAGCCCTTTTCCTCGACCAGCTTCAGCGAATGCGCCAGTGCATCGGGGAAGGCGTCGCCATGCAGCACCACCTTGCCGCCACGGGCGCGCACGCCCTGCACCTTCAGCTCCGGCGTGGTGCGCGGCATGACGATGGTGGCCTTGATGCCCAGTTCGCGCGCCGCCAGCGCCAGGCCCTGGGCATGGTTGCCCGCCGAGGCGGTGACCACGCCGCGGGCGAGCTCTTCTGTCGTCAGCTGCGCCAGCTTGTTGTAGGCGCCGCGAATCTTGAAGGAGAACACCGGCTGCAGATCCTCGCGCTTGAGCAGAATCTGGTTGCCGAGCCGCTCGGAAAGCTGGCGGGCGGGCTGCAGCGGGGTTTCGACGGCCACGTCGTAGACGCGCGAGGTGAGGATCTTCTTGACGTACTGTTCGAGCATTCTGGCTATCTTGGCGGGCTTTTGCGGGGCCCACGAGTCTACTCCGCAGAAAACCCGTCGACCACCGGCAATCGGCGTGCAACACACCGTACAGCTTCGCGAACAAGACCCACCGGTAAGGCCCGGCTATAATTTCGCCCCTCGATTCTTCCGCCCGGACCCCAGAACGCCATGAACCAGGATCAACTCAAGCAGGCCGTCGCACAGGCCGCCGTCGACCTCATCGTCCCGCAGCTCAACGATCGCAGCATCATCGGCGTCGGCACCGGCTCGACCGCCAACTTCTTCATCGACCTGCTGGCGAAACACAAGGGCTTCTTCGACGGCGCGGTGGCCAGCTCGGAGGCGACTGCCGAACGCCTGAAGGGGCACGGCATTCCGGTCTACGACCTGAACTCGGTCGCCGAGCTGGAGTTCTACGTCGACGGCGCCGACGAAGCCAACGACCACCTGGAGCTGATCAAGGGCGGCGGCGCGGCATTGACCCGCGAGAAGATCGTCGCGGCGGTGGCGCGCACCTTCATCTGCATCGCCGACGGCAGCAAGCGGGTCGAGCGCCTCGGCGAATTCCCGCTGCCGGTGGAAGTCATCCCCATGGCCCGCAGCCATGTGGCGCGCGAGCTGGTCAAGCTGGGCGGCGATCCGGTCTACCGCGACGGCGTAGTGACCGACAACGGCAACGTCATCCTCGACGTGCACAACCTGATGATCGGCTTCGCGCCGGATGTCGAAGCACAGATCAACAACATCGTCGGCGTGGTCACCAACGGCCTGTTCGCCGCACGCCCGGCGGACGTGCTGCTGCTGGGCACCCAGGACGGTGTGAAGACGCTGAAGCGCTGAAACGAAGCGGCGACATCCACCACTTGCGGCTACGCTTGCCTTGCTGCATCACAGCAAGCGCAGATCACCAACATGAGGGTGTCGCCATGTCCGGCAAGTTCCAGCTGAAGAAAGCCAGCAACGGTCAGTTCCATTTCAACCTGCTGGCCGGCAACGGCCAGGTCGTGCTGTCCAGCGAGCAGTACCAGGCCCATGCCTCGGCGCTGAACGGCATCGAATCGGTACGCAAGAACGCGGTGCGCGACGGTGCGTTCGAGATCAGGCAGGCCAGCAACGGCAAGCACTACTTCGTGCTCAAGGCCACCAACGGCCAGGTCGTCGGCCAGAGCCAGATGTACACCAGCGCATCCAGCGCCCAACAGGGCTGTGACTCGGTGCGCCGCCATGCGCCCGACGCAACGCTGCAGGACGAAAGCACCACCACGGCCTGAGCCACGGCCAATGCGTCCCCGTAGGGTGGAAAACTGCGCAGCATTTTCCACGCGTATGCCAATAGCAGCCGGAGCGATGTAGCCGGACAGGGCACAACGGTGGATAAGCTTCGCGTTATCCACCCTACGAGAGTTCGCACGCGGCTGACCTTGTCGCCGGCCTTAGCGTTCGGACGCCACGCGACTATCGCTCAATAGCGTCTCGGCATCGGCCGGCTGCTCGGCGCCGCCGCCGAGGGCCTGGGCCAGGGAAATGTGGTTGAGCAGCTGGTTCAGGCGGTTCTCGGCCAGGGTGATCTCGGCGTTGCGCCGGGTCTGCTGGGCGGTGATCCAGGATTGCAGGCTCTCGGCGCCGGATTCGTAGCGCACCTGGTAGATGCGCTCGGCCTCGCGCGCGGCGTCCAGCGCGCGCTGGCGGTTCGCCTCCTGCTCAGCGAAGTGGCGACGCCCGGCGAGGCTGTTCTCCACTTCGGCGAGGGCTTCGTAGAGGCCTTGGCGGAAATCGTTGGCGGCGATCGCGTAGTCGGTGCGCGCCGTATCCACCTGCAGCTGCATCTGGTTCCACTGGAGGAACGGCAGGGTCAGCCCGGCGCCGAGGGCGCCGACCGGGTTCTGCAGCAGGTTGCCCAGCGCGGCGCTGGAATAGCCCAGGGTGCCGGTCAGCGACAGGTCCGGGTAGTAGCTGGCGCGGGTCGCATCGACGTTCTTCAGGCTGGCGCGCAGGCGCAGTTCGCTGGCACGCAGGTCGGGGCGACGGCCCAGCAAGGACGCCGGCAGGTCGGCGGCCACCGGCGGCAGCGCGGCATCCCGCAACCGGCCCGGTTCGTCGAACACTGGCGGCTGGCCGTCGTAGAGCACGGCCAGGGCGTTGCGCTGCTCCACCTGCTCCTGGCGCAGGGCGACGTCGGCGGCCAGCTGGGTTTCCAGGCTCTGTCGCGCTTCGGCCAGCTCCAGCGCGGACGACTGGCCGGCGTCGTACTGCGTCTGCACCAGCGCCAGGGTCTGCCGGGCGTAGGCGATGCTGGCGGCGCTGGCGGCCAGGCGCTCGTTGAGGTAGGCCAGCTGCCAGTAGAACTCGGCGACGGTGCCGATCAGCGCCAGGCGGGTGGCGGCATGGTCCTCGGCGGTGGCCAGGGTTTCCAGCTCAGCGGCGTCGGTGGCGCTGCCCAGGCGATTCCACAGGTCCACTTCCCAGCCCAGCGAGCCGGTCAGCGAATAGCTGTGGGACGTACTGCCCTCGCCGCGCAGGGCGCGGGTACGGTCTGCGGACAGCCCGGCGCTGGCCTGCGGCCATTGCGCGTCGCGGGCCAGGCCGGCCTGCAGGCGGGCGCGGCGGACGGCGAGCAGGGCGTTGCCCAGGCTGTTGTTGCGCGCCAGGGCCTCGTCCACCAGGCGGTCGAGGGCCGGGTCGCCGAACGCCTTCCACCAGTCGGGGTTGGCACCGGCCTGGCTTTCGGCGAGCTGCTGCCAGTTGTCTGGCATCTGGGTCGGCGGGCGCTGGTAGTCGCTGTTCAGACTGGCGCAGCCGGAAACGGCCAGGGCCAGGGCGAAAACGAGGGGCAGCAGGGGTCGGTTCACGGCGTCATTCTCGCGAGAGGGCATCGACGGGGTCCAGGCGCGCGGCGTTGCGCGCCGGCAGGAAGCCGAACACCAGGCCAATCACGGTGGAACAGAGGAAGGCGGCGACGATCGAGCCGCTGGAGAACACCAGGCTGAATTCGCTGGTGATGCGGCCGAACACCGCGCCGAAGACCAGCGCGCCGAGCACACCCAGCGTGCCGCCGATCAGGCAGACCAGCACCGCCTCGATCAGGAACTGCCGGAGGATGTCGCTCTGCCGCGCACCGACCGCCATGCGCACGCCGATCTCGCGGGTACGCTCGGTGACCGAGACCAGCATGATGTTCATCACCCCAATGCCGCCGACCACCAGCGAAATCAGCGCGATCATCGAGATCAACAGGGTCATGGTGCGGCTGGTCTTCTCGATGGTCTGGCGGATGGTGTCGGTGTTCACAACGAAGAAATCCTGCACGCCGTGGCGACGGGTGAGCAGGCGGATGATGCCCTGCTCGGCGGCGTCGCTGGAGACCGCGTCGTCGATGCGCACGGTGATGCTCTCCAGGTGCGACTGGCCGAGCATGCGGTTCATCACCGCGGTATAGGGCAGGTAGACGCGCAACTGGTCGCTGCCGCCGAAGTTACTCTGGATCGGCTCGAGCACACCGACGATGCGCGCCGGCACGTTGCCGAGCAGGACGATCTCGCCCAGCGCGTCGCCACTGGGGAAAAGCTTCTTGCGCGTGTTGTCGTCGATCACCACACTCTGCGCCGAATCGCGCACGTCGCGGGCATCGAACGCCTTGCCCCGGGCGAAGGTGTAGCCCTTGGCGCGGAAGAAATGCTCGCCGACGCCGCTGATCGAGGCCGTCAGCGCCTCCCGGTCGCGGTAGCGCAGGGTCCCGGAGCTGGACACCGAGGGCGTCACGCTGTCGACGAAGGATTGCCCGGCCAGCGCCTCGGCGTCCGCCGGCACCAGGGTCTGCACGCGCCCGGAGCGGCGGTCGCCAAAGCCGGAACCCGGATACACGTCCACCGTATTGGTGCCGATGGCGCTGATGTTGGCCAGCACCTGCTGCTGCGAGCCCTGCCCCAGCGCCACCACCGAGACCACCGAGGCGATGCCGATGATGATCCCGAGCATGGTCAGGAAGGTGCGCAGCTTGTGCGCCAGCATCGCCAGCACGGCCATGCGCAGCGCCTCGCCGAAACGCCCTAGGTCGGCGCGCCAGGCCCGTGCCGGGGTGGCCGCCTCGGGCTCGACGATGGGCGTGGCGCCAGCCGCGGGGCGGCGGCGGTCGGCGATAATGCGGCCGTCGCTGATCTCGATCAGGCGGTCGCAGGTCTCGGCCACCGACAGGTCGTGGGTGACGATGATCACCGTGTGCCCGGCGGCGTGCAGCTCGCGCAGCAGCTTGAGCATTTCCTGGCCGCTGTGGCTGTCCAGCGCACCGGTGGGTTCGTCAGCGAGGATCACCTCGCCGCCGTTCATCAGCGCGCGGGCGATGGAGACGCGCTGCTGCTGGCCGCCGGAAAGCTGCGCCGGCTTGTGCGTCAGGCGTTCGCCCAGGCCCATGCGGGTGAGCAGCTCGATGCTGCGCGCGCGGCGGCTGGCGGTGTCCTCGCCGGCATAGATGGCGGGGATCTCGACGTTGCCCACCGCATCCAGGTCGCCCAGCAGGTGGTAGCGCTGGAAGATGAAGCCGAAGTGCTCGCGGCGCAGCTCGGCGAGCTCGTCCGGCGTCAGCCGCGCGGTCTCGCGCCCGGCCACCCGGTAGGTGCCGGCGCTGGGCCGGTCGAGGCAGCCGAGGATGTTCATCAGGGTCGACTTGCCCGAACCGGAGGCGCCGATGATGGCGACCATCTCGCCGCGTTCGATGACCAGGTCGATGTCCTCGAGCACGGCGATGGTCTCTTCGCCGGCGGGGAATTCCCGGCGCAGGCCGCGCAATTCCAGAAGTGGCGCGCCCATTTCAGAGCCTCATGCCCGGGCCGCGGCCACGCATCACGGTGCTGGAGCCGGCGGCGGCATCGCCGAGAACGACCTGCTCGCCCAGCTCCAGGCCTTCGAGCACCTGCACGTTGATCGAGTCTTCCAGGCCGATGCGGATGCGCCGTGGCTCGACGCCGCCGTCCGCCTTCAGTACATGCACCGTGTAGAGGCCGTCGCGGCTGGCGCGCCCCAGCGCCGAGGACGGAATGCTCGGCACATCCCGCGCGCTGTCCAGCACGATGCTCACCTGGGCGGTCATGGAGATGCGCAGCTTGCCGTCCTCGTTGGGTACGTCGAGCGCGCCCAGGTAGTAGATGGCGCTGTCGGTGCTGGTCGTGGAGCTGCTGGAAGTGCTGTCGCTGGTGTTGATCGAGGCCGGCGCCGGTTCGACCATGCGCAGGGTCGCACGGTAGGGTCTGTCCGGTTCGCCGAGGATGGTGAAGCGCGCCTGCATGCCGGGCTCGACCTTGACCACGTCGGCCTCGGAAATCTCGGCCTTGACCGTCATCCGGTCGAGCTGGGCGATCTTCACCAGGGTCGGCGCCGACTGGCTGGAGTTGACCGTCTGCCCCTGCTTGACCACCACGCCGACCACGGTGCCGTCGATGGGCGCGGTGATGCGGGTGTAGCCCAGGTCCAGCTCGGCAGTGGAGACCTGGATCTGCGCCTGCTCGATCTGCGCGTCCAGCGCGGCGATCTGCGCGCGGGTCGAGGCCAGCTCGGCCTCGGCGGCCTCGTAGTCGCCACGAGCGCTGGCGTTCTGCGCGAGCATCTTGCGCTGCCGCTCGAAGGCCAGCTGCGCCTGCTTGAGCAGCGCCTGCTGGGCGGCGCGCTGGGCCTTGACGTTGGCCAGCGAGGCCTTGGCGTTGGCCAGCGCGTTCTGCTGCGGCAGCGAATCGATCTCGGCGATCGGGTCGCCGGCCTTCACCTGGTCGCCGAAATCGACGTGCAGCACCTCGATCTGCCCGGACACCTGGGCGCCGACGCTGACCTGATTGAAGGCTTCCAGGGTACCGGTGGCCACCACCGTCTGCTCGATGCTGGCCGGACGCACCTCGGCGGTCAGCAGCCCGGCTCCCGGGGTGGTGGCGTACAGCTGGCGGTAGCCCAGCCAGCCGGCCGCGACGACGGCGGCGAGGACGACCAGCGACAGGAGATGTTTGCGTGTGAGTGGCATGGGTGACTCCAGCCGCGCCAGGCGGCCACTACGGGAGGCGCCACTATAAGGATTCGGCGTGTCGGCGAGCGTCAGGGCTGGGTAACGATTCGTCAGCTTTGGGTAAAGATCGCGGCGCGCCATGCTGGAGCCGCTGCGCCGCACGGCTTCTTGTAGGGTGCACTCCGCGCACCGCATGCACTGATGCCCTTTTGAGCTTCCGGCAGGCCTTCGGCCTGCATCGCCCCGAGGTCGGGTCTCCCACAAAAAGCAGCCAGTGCACACCGAACCCTGTGGGAGGCGCGCCCTCGCGGCGATGCTTTTGAGCTTCAGGCTCCGACCGGGCTCAGCGCGGCACGAAGCGGTAGAACAGGTTCGGCTCGCTGATCAGGTAGAGCACGCCGCGGTCGTCCAGCGCCACGCCCTCGGCCTGCGGCACGCTGCTCTCCAGGCCGTGCTGGCCGGCCAGCAGCGACAGCGAGCTGATCGGCCGGCCGTCGCGGTCCACTTCCAGCAACAGCCGGGACTCGTCGGAGAGCACCAGCAGATGGCCGCTGGCGGCATCGAAGTCGAGACTGGAAAGGTCGCGCAGGAACAGCCGAGCATCGCGTTCGACGTCTTCCAACACCTCCACGTCCAGCGCCGCTTCCGGCTGACGATGCAGGAAGCCGCGGATGCCGAAGATACGCACCGGGTTTCGTTCCTTGGCCACCAGCAGCGTCTCGCTCAACGGATCGTAGGCCAGACCTTCCAGGCCTTTGTTGCCGTTCAGGCCGATGCCCAGCGAAAGCTGCGGCGCGCCGGCGGCGTCGAACACCCGGGCGTCGGCGTCGAGGCGCACCTCGACCAAGCGCTGGTCGCGCTCGTCGGCGATCACGAACAGCCCGGGTGCGATGTATTCGATGGCTTCCGGATCAGTGAAGCCGCGCAGTTCGACGGTACGCAGCAATTCGCCGTCCAGCGACAGCTCCACCAACTGCGGCGGCTGGTTGGTGACGCTCACCAGCATCCGCCGCTCCTGGTCGAAGGTCAGCGCGGAAAGATCGTCGGCCAGCCCTTCCACCGCCTTGGCCTGGATCTCGGCGCGGTAGCCCGGCAGCCAGAGAGAACGCTCGCGGCGCTGGTCCTGCTGGAACCAGGCGATCGTATTGAACCAGGCCCGCTCGAACAGGCGGAACTGCTGACCAGCCAGCACGGCCAGCAACAGCAGACCGGCCGCCAGCGCGACCAGCGAGTAGCGCAAGAATCCATGCTTCATCGAAACGCTCCTGAGAAGTCCAGATGCGTTCTAACGCAGAACGGCTTACGCGAAGCTGAACGGCGCGGTCAGCGAGCCACCTCGGACCGGCGGCTGAACACGAAGAAACGGTTGGGCTCACCCACCACATAGATGTTGCCTTCGCCATCCATCGCCACGCCCTCGGCCTGGTCGATACCCTGCACCAGGCCGTTGAGACCACCGAACAGGCTGATGAAGCTGCGCGGCTCGCCCTGCAGGTCGAGCTCTACCAGTAGGCGCGACTCGTCGGACAGCATCAGCATATGGCCGCTGCGCGGATCGATGGCCAGCGAAGAGAGGTCACGCACCAGCAGCGGCCGATTCGGCAGCGCTTCCAGCGCACCAACGGCGCCGTCCTCACGGGGAAACGGCAGCGCGAACAACCCCAGCGGATCACGCTCTTTGGCCAGCAGCAGGCGCTGGCCATGCGGGTCCCAGGCCAGGCCTTCGAAGCCCTTGTTGCCGGCATTGGGGAACCCCAAGTCGTAATGAGCGAGGTCGTCCAGCTCAAGGCTTTCCACGCCCGGTTCGAGGCGGAACACCACAACCAGCCTGCGGCGCTCATCGACGATGGCCAGGCGCCCGTCATCCAGCACCTCCACCGCCTCCGGATCGGCGAAGCCGCTCAGGCGGATACGCCGCAGGACGACGCCGGCGGGTGTGAGCTCGATCAGTTGCGGGTTCTGGCCGGTTACGGTGAACAACGTGCCGGTCAGCGGACTCCAGCTCAACCCGGAGGTTTCGTCCTCCTCCAGGCCGGCCAGGATGGTTTCCAGCGCCAGTTCGTAGTCCGGCAGCCAAATGCCCGCGGCGCGCTGCTCGGGGCTGACCGAGCGCTCGTCCCAGTACAGGCGCAGCTGGTCGTCCCAATGCAACAGGCGACCGGCGACCAGGACCGCGACGAGAAGGAACAGCAACAGAATGCCAGCGGCCAGGCGCCAGCGGGAGGTACGAGCAGTGGACATGAGAATCGTTCCAGCGAAGGACGCCGGATTACACCACACCCTCAGGAAACCTGGGAAACGCAAAATGCGGCGGGGATCGCCCCGCCGCATCGGATCACAGCACGCGGCTCTCGAATCGCGACAGCCCGACCAGCTCCAGCACCAGCTGGTCGCCCTGTTCGAGCGGGCCGACGCCGGCCGGCGTGCCGGTCAGCACCACGTCCCCCGGTTGCAGGCTGAAATGTCCGGCGATGTGTTGCAGCAGCGGCAGGATGGCGTTGAGCATCTGGTTGCTGTTGCCGTCCTGGCGCACTTCGCCGTTGATGCTCAGGCGGATGCCGATTTCGCCCAGGTCTTCCACCGCGCTGGCAGGCACGAAGGGCGCCAGCACGCAGGCACCGTCGAAACTCTTGGCGATCTCCCAGGGATGGCCCTTTTCCTTGAGCTTCGCCTGCACATCGCGCAGAGTCAGGTCCAGCGCCGGAGCGAAGCCGGAGATGGCATCGCGAATCTCTTCCTCGTTGGGTTTGCGCGACAGCGGCTTGCCGATCAGCACGGCGATTTCCGCTTCGTAGTGCACGGCGCCACGGTCGGCGGGAATGCCGAAACCGCCGTCCAGCGCCACTGCGCAACTGCCAGGTTTGATGAACAGCAGCGGTTCGCTGGGCACCGGGTTGTTCAGCTCCTTGGCATGCTCGGCGTAGTTGCGGCCGATGCAGACCACCTTGCCCAGCGGGTAATGAATCGGCGTGCCGTCGATGTACTGATGCTTGTAGGTCATTGCGGAATCCTTAAGAAGAGCTGCACGCTTCAAGCTGCAAGCCAGAGGCCGGAGCTCTGGTTCCTCTTGCAGCCTGTCGCCCATGGCTTGGCGCTTAAAGAAAGATCTTTCCGGGGTTCATGATGCCGTTCGGATCGAACGCCGCCTTGATCGCCTTCATGTAGGCGATTTCCGGCTCCGAACGACTGTAGGCCAGGTAGTCGCGCTTGGTCATGCCGACGCCGTGCTCGGCGGAGATCGAGCCGTTGTATTTTTCCACCGTCTCGAACACCCACTTGTTCACCGCGGCGCATTTCTCGAAGAATTCTTCCTTGGACAGCGCCTCGGGCTTGAGGATGTTCAGGTGCAGGTTGCCATCGCCGATGTGACCGTACCAGAGCACCTCGAAATCCGGATAGTTGCTGGTGACGATGGCATCGATGTCGGCCAGGAAGGCCGGCACCTTGCTGACGGTCACGGAGATGTCGTTCTTGTACGGCGTCCAGTGGCTGATGGTTTCGGAGATGTATTCGCGCAGCTTCCACAGGTTCTGCAGCTGCTGCTCGCTCTGGCTCATCACGCCATCGATTACCCAGCCTTCGTTGACGCAGTGTTCGAAGGTCGCCAGCGCCTGCTCGGCACGCTCCTCGGTGGTCGCCTCGAATTCCAGCAGCGCATAGAAGGGCGCGCGGGTCTCGAAGGGCGCCGGGATGTCGCCGCGGCCGAGAATCTTGTCCAGACACTTGTCGGAGAAGAATTCGAAGGCGGTCAGGTCCAGCTTGTCCTGGAAGGCATGCAGCACCGGCATGATCGAATCGAAGTCCGGCGTGCCGAGGACCATGGCGGTGAGGTTGGTCGGCTGACGTTCCAGGCGCATGGTCGCTTCCACCACGAACCCAAGCGTGCCCTCGGCACCGATGAACAGCTGACGCAGGTCATAGCCGGTGGCGTTCTTGATCAGGTCCTTGTTCAGCTCCAGCAGGTCGCCCTTGCCGGTGACGACCTTGAGCCCGGCGACCCAGTTGCGGGTCATGCCGTAGCGGATCACCTTGATGCCGCCGGCGTTGGTGCCGATGTTGCCGCCGATCTGGCTGGAGCCGGCGGAGGCGAAATCCACCGGATAGTAGAGCCCCTTGTCCTCGGCGAACTGCTGCAGCTGCGCCGTGATCACACCCGGCTGGCAGACCACGGTGCGGTCAGTGGCGTTGAAATCGAGGATCCGGTTCATGTAGTCGAACGACACCACCACTTCGCCATTGGCCGCCACCGCGGCCGCGGACAAGCCGGTACGGCCACCGGAAGGCACCAATGCGACCTTGTGCTCATTGGCCCAGCGCACGATGGCCTGGACCTGTTCGATGGTCTTGGGAAAGACGATGGCCGATGGCGCCGGTGCGAAATGCTTGGTCCAGTCCTTGCCGTAGGCGGTCAGCGATTCGGCATCGGTCAGCACTTTGCCGGGCTCGACCAGGGTTTTCAGCGCGTCGATCAGGGCGGTGTCGGTCATGGTGGAAACTCTCATACGATTCATGGTCACCCTGAGCACGTTTCAACTCGGGATTGGGGTGCGTCGCGGGGTGCGTATGCTAGCATACGCACCCCTTTGGAACGTGCCTCGGCAGCTCCCGACACCGGTAAATCCGGGCCGGCCAGCCTTCGCTGGACACTCAGTCCTTTTCTCCGGCAAAAGGTTTTAAGCAGAATGAGCCAGACCTCTCTCGACAAGAGCAAGATCAAATTCCTTCTCCTCGAAGGCGTGCATCAGAACGCCCTCGACACCCTCAAGGCCGCCGGTTATTCGAACATCGAATACCTCAAGACGGCGCTGTCCGGCGACGAGCTGAAGGCGAAGATCGCGGATGCTCATTTCATCGGCATTCGTTCGCGCACCCAACTTACCGAGGAAGTCTTCGACGCGGCGAAGAAGCTGATCGCCGTCGGCTGCTTCTGCATCGGCACCAACCAGGTCGACCTCAATGCCGCTCGCGAACGCGGCATCGCGGTGTTCAACGCCCCATACTCCAACACCCGGTCGGTCGCCGAACTGGTACTGGCCCAGGCCATTCTGCTGCTGCGCGGCATTCCCGAGAAGAATGCCGCCTGTCATCGCGGCGGCTGGATCAAGTCGGCGGCCAACTCTTTCGAGATCCGCGGCAAGAAGCTGGGCATCATCGGCTACGGCTCCATCGGTACTCAGCTTTCGGTGCTGGCCGAGGCGCTGGGCATGCAAGTGTTCTTCTACGACGTGGTGACCAAGCTGCCGCTGGGCAATGCCACCCAGATCGGCTCGCTGTACGAGCTGCTGGGCATGTGCGATATCGTGTCCTTGCACGTTCCCGAGCTGCCATCCACCCAGTGGATGATCGGCGAGAAGGAAATCCGCGCCATGAAGAAGGGCGGCATCCTGATCAACGCCGCGCGCGGCACCGTGGTCGAGCTGGACCACCTGGCTGCTGCCATCGAGGACGAGCACCTGATCGGCGCTGCCATCGACGTGTTCCCGGTCGAGCCGCGTTCCAACGACGAAGAGTTCGTAAGCCCGCTGCGTGGCCTGGATCGCGTGATCCTGACTCCGCACATCGGTGGTTCCACCGCCGAGGCGCAGGCCAACATCGGCCTGGAAGTGGCCGAGAAGCTGGTCAAGTACAGCGACAACGGCACCTCGGTGTCCTCGGTCAACTTCCCGGAAGTGGCACTGCCTTCGCACCCGGGCAAGCATCGTCTGCTGCACATTCACCGCAACATCCCCGGCGTGATGAGCGAGATCAACAAGGTCTTCGCCGACAACGGCATCAACATTGCCGGCCAGTTCCTGCAGACCAACGACAAGGTCGGCTACGTGGTGATCGACGTGGACAAGGAATACTCCGACCTGGCGCTGGAAAAGCTCCAGCACGTCAGCGGTACCATCCGCAGCCGCGTGCTGTTCTGATACCGGAAAGCCGTCGCGCCCCGCCGCGCTGAGCTACAAAAAAATCCCCGGAGAAGCACGCTTCCACCGGGGATTTTTTTGCCCGTTCGACGGGTCAGCTCGACTCGATCAACTGTCGGGTGGCCACGGCAGTCCTCCTCCCGCGGCATCGAACCTGGGTACGGGCACCTCGTTCGGATCAGTGGGCGGCGACGGTGGCTCGGGCGTCGGCGGCAACGAATCGTCACTGCCAGGGGGCGGTACGGGGACGGCATCGCGCTCCTGGGGACGCTCGATGATGTTCTGTCGCGGCTCCCGATTATCCAGCGGATGCTCGCGGGACTTCTCGGGATGCGTGGGCCCGGTATTGTCTGCCATGGCACCGGTGGCTACGCCGAGTATCGCGACCAGCAAGAAGTGACAAACGTTCATGCGACCTCCGTTGCAGCTTTGCCCGCCAGCTGCGCCAAGCCTGGCCGGCACCAGAGGAAAAGCGCCCGGCCAGCCAGGCGCCTTGGCTTCAGGCCCGGTATCAGTTGCCCGCGCCCCCCGCCCCGGAAGAGCCCGCCGCGCCTGCGGCACCGCTGCCACCGCCTGCGGCGCCACCCCCTGCACCCGTACCGTCAGTACCGGAACCCATGTTGCCAGTACCCGTGCCGCCGCCCGTTCCGGTATCGATGCCGGTTCCATCCATGCCTCCTGCGCCAGGCACATCTCCGGTGGCCGGCATTCCGGCGGCCGGCGCTCCGGTGGGTGGCACCCCGGTAGCCGGATCATTCATGTCCCTGTCGCCGCGCATGCTGTCGTTCTGCATGCCGCGCTCCATCGGATCCTCGAGGGTGGTTCCGCGGTCGGTGTCGGTATTTCCGGCTGCCAGCACGCTTGCCGACATCAGTCCCGCCAGGGTCAATCCAGCAATCTGCTTGAGTTGCATGGTCGTTCTCCCGTTCCAGTTAGCCCCCTTAGTTCGGGCAGCGAAAGTGCGCGAGGGTTTCATGCCGGGTATCTCCAGAAGTTTTCACCGTCGTGCGAATCGGTGGCTTTCATAACCGCCCGTCGCCTGACATACGCCGCAAGGCCGAAGGGCTCACCATCCGCCGTCCACACCCTGAACTTCGCCGGGAAACCTCGGTCGTTTAGTAACTTTTCCACAGCGCACAAGCGGTACGCCCAACAAAGGACCGAACATGGACGCGGATCTTCCTCACCAGGAGCGCATACCCACAACTGTCACCCTGCTGACCGGCAACGAGCTATTGGGAACCTTCTTCAGCCATTTCCTCGGCGAGCATGCGCAGCTGGAAGTTTCCCTGGCGCGGCTCGAAAGCAGCACCCAGGAGCCCGCCGACCTGTTTCTGGTGGATGCCGGAAACAGCCGGACCGAGCAGCTTTCCAGCCTTCTCGACCAGCTCGATGGGCAAACACCGGTCGCGCTGGTCAACATCGTTCCCGAACAGGCCGAGCAACTGGTGGATTCCCATCCGGTGATTCGCGGCGTGTTCTACAGCCACGCCACGCGTGAGCACCTGCTCAACGGCATCCGGGTGCTGCTCGAGGGTGGCGACTGGATGCCGCGTGTGCTGATGGAACGGCTGCTCAGCCAGTGGCGACGGATGCGCCAGCAGGCCGGCAGCAAGCCGGCGCTAACCCTGCGCGAACGCGAAATTCTCAGCCTGGCCAGCAAGGGCCTGTCCAACGCGGAAATTGCCGAGCGGCTGTGCCTGAGTCCGCACACGATCAAGAGCCACATCCATAACCTGCTGCGCAAGATCGGCGCATCCAACCGAACCGAAGCGGCATCACTGCTGCGCAGCCGGCTGGACTGGAGGGAGCCGTCGTGCACCGCCTGAGGGTCGGGGCGGGTGCATGCCGGGTCGAGGACAGTCTGTAACGTCGTTCTTCCGCCACCAGGATGTAGCGATGGGCAAGCAGCTCCCGTTGAAGGCAAGCCGCCAGGGTCCGTTACCGTTTCGGGCGCGCCGGAGTCTGGAGGCTCCGCCTACTTGCCACGCAACGCCAAACCTTTGAGGAAATTACGTAGCAACTGATCGCCGCAAGGTCGATAGTTGCTGTGTCCAGCCTTGCGGAACAGCGCGCTGAGCTCGGGCTTGGAGACGGGGAAGCCTGCCGCCGCAAGGATTCCATGGATGTCGTCCTCCTTCAGCTCGAAGGCCACACGCAGTTTCTTCAACACCAGGTTGTTGGTGATCGGCAGCTCGATCGGCGGTATCGGCCGGCTTTCATCCCGGCCGCGCTTGTAGATCACCAGCCCATCGAGAAAATGCGCCATGATCCGGTCGCCGCAAGGCTTGTAACCGGGCTCATCGTCTTTCTTCAGATAGGCCACCATTTCGGCGGCGGGAATCTCGCAACCTGCAAGCCAGGCGATCTCGGCCAACTTCGCGTCGCTTACGTTGAGGATGTAACGCAGACTGCGCAACACGTCGTTATTGAGCATGGATGATCCTTGCTTGATAGGTGAACGAGCACGACGGCAGCGGCCGGCCGTCGGGTTTCGATGGGCGCAGGAGTATAGAGGATAGACCTGCCGTTCTCATGCGACACCAGGCAAAGCACGCTCCGCTCATCTTCCCAGGCAAGGGGCCGATATTGATCAGTGACATCTGCAAACGGAAGGCCAGTTGCCATCATCCGTCCGCGAGCTGAAGATACGCCCACCGCATTCACAGCAATTGCCGCCCGGCACGTGCATGCCCGGCCACTTCCGTGAGCAAGGCGTACAAGAACAAGAAACGAGGAGAGAAGTCGATGGGGACCTTTGCCAAACTCTACGACTGGTGCGAGAGAACCTTCTGGCACACGCTGGGGCGGAAGCTGGCGAGCCTGCTTGCGCTCTACGCCGTCAACCTGGGCTACCTGTATCTCTACTTCGACCAGAAAGCGACCATCGCCCAGGCGCTCGCCGAAGGTCAGGCCTCGGCGGAGCTCGCGACGCGCATCAACGCCTCCCTCGATGGCGGATTGACGGCGATGCTCGTGCTCAGCCTGTTCGGGCTGGCCTGGCTGGTCGGCCAGATACTCTATCTGCGCCACCTGATCATCAAGCCGGTACGCTCGATGATCACCGCGCTGGACGAGATCGGCGAGGAAGGCGGCGATTTCTCGCAGAACCTGCAGCCCTCTTCCCACGACGAGTTCCGCGAACTGGCCGAAAGCTACAACCGCTTCGCCGGAAACATGCGCGAGATCATCAGCGACATCCGCCGGATGACCATTCCCATCGCCCGCGAGGCGCTGCTGGTGAAGACGCGCATCGCCGACACCGGCCAGAGCGCCCGGCAGCAGGTCGACATGACCGATACCGTGTTCAGCGCCAGCACCGAAGCCACCACGGCGATCAGCGAAGTGTCGCGCAGCACCCAGATCATCTCCGACTCGACCTCCGCCAATCTCGAGGATGCGCGGGTTTCCCTGCGGGAAATGCAGGATATCTCGACCAAGATCAACCAGGTCGGCGAAAAGGTGCTGAGCTTCAATCAGACGGTCGAGGACCTGTCGCACCGCTCCACCGTGATCAGCCACACGGCCGAACTGATCCGCGGCGTGGCCGACCAGACCAACCTGCTGGCGCTCAATGCGGCCATCGAAGCGGCGCGCGCGGGTGAAGCCGGACGCGGCTTCGCCGTGGTAGCCGATGAAGTGCGCACCCTGGCCGAACGGGTCAACAAGGCCTCCAGCGAAATCACCGACAACGTCGCGACCATGCTCACCCTGGTCAGCCATGCCCGCGAAGCCAATGGCGAAATCAATACCGACGTGCAGCAGACCTGCAGTGTGGTGAACCGCTCGGCGGAACAGTTCGGGCAGATGGTGAGCGACTTCGAACAGACCGGCGTGCAATTGCTGCATATCGCCAGCGCCATGGAGCAGCTCTCGGCCACCAACGTCCAGGTGCATGAAAACGTTACCCACATCCACCGGCTCTCCGCCGAGGTCGCCGAGCACATGGCCGACTCGGAGAAGCGCACCGGCGATCTCTCCGGTGACACCGAGGCGGTCCAGGAACTGGTCTCGCGCTTCAAGATCGGCATCGGCACATTCGACGTGGCGGTCGCCGAAACCCGCAAACTGCGCGATGCCCTGCAGACGGAACTGACCGCGATGAGCCGCGAAGGCATCGACATCTTCGACCGCAACTACCAGCCGTTCGGTACCAGCATACCGCCGAAATTCAAGCTGGCCTGGAGCGACGAGTTCATCCGACGCTGCCAGCAGCATCTGGAAACCGGCCTGGCCGCCATCCCGGGCTGCAACTATGCGGTGGGCGTGAACATCGACGGCTATCTGTCGGCGCACAACCTGAAATTCTCCAAACCGCTCACCGGCGACGATGCCATCGACCTCTCCGGCAACCGCTGCTACCGCAAGTTCGAGAACCCCGGCGAACTGCGCGCCGCCCAGAACACCCTGCCGCTGCTGGTACGCACCTACATCCGCGACACGGGCGAGCTGCTCTGCGACCTGGCCATGCCCATCTACATCGGAGGCCGCCACTGGGGCAACGTACGGGCAGGTTGTGGGGTGGATGCGTTGTTGGAGGATTGATTACCCATATGGACAACGTTTCCTCTCTTCATATAGAGCGCGACGCAGTGGGCCGCTAAGTCGCGACAAGAATTGTCGCCTAGTTTTGCCATTATCCAGCCAGCACCACGGCAGTATCTACCTGATTCCATATAGGCGCCGCCGCAGAGATGGCCAAATGCCATTTCCCGTCGTACATTCACCTACGAATGTCTGGCGCCTGAGCCCTGACGCAAGCGAACGTTTACAAGGCAATTGCATGGCAGAAGCGAAGGACACGTTACTCAGACAGCTCACCTTGCTGCGTCTGATCCCCAAACTCCCCCATTACACCTCGTCACAGACCTTGCACGAAAAGCTGTACGAGCGCGGCTTCAAGGTGGACCTGCGCACCGTACAACGGGATCTGAACCGACTATCGACAACCTTTGCATTGACCAGCCAGGAGCACGGCGGGCGCAATAAATGGAGCCACTCAGAGGACACGCCACTCGACCTCGGAGCCATGGAACCCGACACTGCACTGGCCCTTTATCTGGCCGAGAGCCACCTGAAGAACTTGCTGCCGCAAAGCGTGCTTGATCTGCTGGGCCCGCAGTTCAACAAAGCCCGCAACTACCTCGACGAACTCGACCAGAACAACCTCGCCCACTGGGCACGGCGCGTACGTGCCCACCCCAACGGCAAGGCCCTGTTACCCGCCCAGGTGGATGCGGGCGTCTGGCGCGAGGTATCCGTCGCCCTGCTGGAGCGCCAACAGCTCAAGGTCGATTACCTCAGCCGCAGTACCACCAAACGCAAGGAAATGCTGCTCCACCCCGCCGGACTGATCTCGCGCCACTCCATCAGCTACCTGATCGCCAGCGTCGATGGCTATTCCGACCTGCGCCAGTTCGCCCTGCATCGCATTCAGAGTGCCGAGTGCCTAGATGCCGCAGCACAACAGACCGAACCCCTCGACCTCGACCACTACATCCGCCTCGGCGGCTTCAACTCACCGGCACCAGTGAAAGAAGTAGATCTGGTTGCCGACGTTTCACCGCAAATTGCCTGGCTGCTGAGTGAGACACCGCTAAGCCACGAACAAAGCCTGGAACCGCTGGAAGGCAGTGACTGGCAAAGGCTACGCGCGAAGGTGCCGGATGATCAGGAGACGCTGTGGTGGGTGTTTGGGTTGGGGGAGAATGTGCGCGTAGGGGAGCCACAGAGCTGGATGCAGGCTATCAGGGAAAAAGCCGTCAGGCTGGGGGCGCTGTATGCCCAATAAGGACGGCAGAGTAACGGCTGGACAAGCCAGCCGGCACCTTTGCCGCTGCCAAGATCATTCGCACGACGGAAGCCCGGCAATGAAATTGCTCACAGCTCAGCCTGGCTGTGCCAGCTAGCAGCGCAAATTCATTTTCGACTTTTTCACATCACTGACAGGGCCTGTCCTGTCAGTTTTTTCACATACCGTCAAAAACCAAATAACACAGGTACAGCATGGGTGCAGTCGTTGGCGTCATCGTTTTTCTCATGGTTTTTCTCATCGTGCTGGGCGCGTTTTACAACATCATCGAGCGTGGTGCCGCCTCACGCCTGCTGCGCCCCTACATCGGCCTTTTCCTGATAGCCGCGCTGGTAGCCGCCCTCGGCGTGATCGTCGGCGCATTGTTCGGCGGTGGGCAGAGCGTCCTGTTCTTTATCGCCAGAGTCATTGCCGCGCTCACCTGCGTCGCCCTGTGCCTGCATCTGATCGTCATCATCGGTAAAAAATGGCTATGAAACACAGGCAAGAGCACGCATGAGCAAACGATTCGACTTCACCACACAACACTGCGGCAACTCGACCGAAGCGAACATCTTCATCCACGGTTACAGCGCCGGACATAACGACAGCGACCGCCAAACACTGCTCGGGAGCATTCCCGAGTCCTTTCACCAGCACACCAACATCTTCGCGTTCTGGCCATCAAGCCACTACGCACATTTTGATCTTGCGTCGCTTTTGAACATCAGCACAGGTCTGAGTCTGGTTGCACTGCCTGCCTCAGGAGCCATGCGCGGCTTCGGTCTTGCAGGCAGCCTCGCCAAAGACAGGGTTAACAACTTTACCGAGGCGCGCACACGGGCCGAGCACATGGGCGCGCTGCTATTTATCCAGCTCTACGAATACCTCAAGCAACACCATCCAGAAATCAACACTCTCAATCTGATCGGCCATTCGCTTGGTGGCCGATTGGTCGTCAGTAGCCTACGAACCCTCAGAACCAACCTACATCCACGCCTGACGGTCAACGACGTCCTGCTGATGGCCGCCGCTGTTGAGGTGCAACCCGGCGAAGCACATAGCATGCGTAGCCTGATCAAGGGCCGCCTGATCAACGCCTACTCCACGGACGACTGGACACTACTGATGCCGCTGGATGAGAAGTGCTTGGGGCGGCGCGAGGTCGAGCACTTCGAGAACATGCAGATCGACGAATTCGGCCACGGCGATTACTGGAGAAAGCTGCCCGAGGTGTTCAGCCGCACGGCATTCAAAACAAACTCCGCCGCCCCGACTCATGCCACCACCATAACGACTCAAACCCTACCTATCGAATTTCCCAGCAATGAGAACGCTATGCCCCTAGAACTCAAAACGCCCAGCGAGATTTACCAGCGAATCAACAGCGAACTGCTGCAGATCGTCACTGCATTGAACAGCCAATCCAGCGACGCCACCCTGAACAAGGCACAGAACGATGCCCGCGAGCTGCTCACCCAGTATCAGACCGAACTGCACACGCAGTTGGCCGAACTGGAAAAAAATGCCGAGTGGAAAACCTTCACCATTGCCTTCTATGGTGAAACCGGCGCGGGTAAATCGACCATCATCGAAACCCTGCGCATCCTCCTGCAAGAGCGCAGCAAACTCGCCAACCAGCAAGAATTCCGCGAGCTGCGCGAGCGCTACGGTCTGAGCGAAGAAAAACTGCAACAACTTCGACAAGCCATCGAACAGGCCGACGCACGCCTAGACGAACTGGCGCAGCAACTGAATGCTGCGCTGCAACTCTATGAACAGCCGTATCTGATCGCCCAGCAAGCCATTGAGCAAGCCGACCGCCAACAGAGCGAACGTGCACAACGCCTGACTGCCGAACTCCAACAACACGAACGGCAGCACGCCGATACCATCGCAGCAGCCACACAACTTCAGGCGCTGATCGCCAAACGCAAACACACCGCCTCTCTATGGCAGAAGCTGCTGAATCTGTTCAGCAAAACGCCGGAAGAAATCGAACTAAGCCAGATCCAGAGCAAGCTTTGCGCAGCCATTGCCGCGCGCGATGAAACCCGCACAGCCCTGTCCTCCGAACAGGATCAGGCCAATCAGAACAGGCTCTCCCTGGAGCGGCAACTAAGCGAGATTGCCAGGGATCGCGATAACACCAGCGCGGCGCTACTCGTACAGCAAGCCGAGGCAGAGCAGAACAAACTCGCCCTTGTCCAGCAACACCAAAGCATCGCCAGCCAGATGGAGGAACTGCTGGCCGAGCTGGAACAACACGCCGACGGCGAAATCATCGGCGATGGCCGTGCCGACTTCACCCGGCAAACACAGCGCTATGACTTCGAACTAGATGGTCAGCCCTTTGCCCTGCTAGACGTACCCGGCATCGAAGGTAAGGAGGGACTGGTACTCGGTCAAATTGAACAGGCTGTGCAAACTGCACATGCGGTGTTCTATGTCACCAACCAGGCTGCGCCGCCACAAACCGGCGACGAGCAGCGCAAAGGCACGCTGGAGAAAATCAAGGAACACCTGGGTGCGCAAACCGAGGTGTGGACGATCTTCAACAAGAAGATAACCAACCCCAAACACTCCCTGACTGGCCGCCCACTAACCTCTGACGACGAAAATATCAGCCTGAACGGGCTGAACGAAAAAATGCGCGAACAGTTGGGCGAGCATTATCGCGAGGTATTCCCGCTCACCGCACTCCCCGCTTTTCTCGCCTCAACCGATCACTTCGCACCGCAATCGCAAAACGCCAGGCGGCGCAGCAAAATTCTCGAAGACTTCGCCGCCGACGATCTGCTGGAAAAATCCCGTCTGCATGCCTTTCTGCAATTTCTCAGCGGCCAGTTGATTCGTGACAGCAAAGCCAAGATCACCCGCGCCAACTTCAACAAGGCCAAGGATGCACTCGACCAGGCTCGCGAAGTTCTCGATGGCGAGCAACGCAAACTTGCCGAACTATCGACACAGCTCAAGCACGACGCAGACAGCGCCAAGACTCAGTTGAACAGCAGTTTTCAGGCCCTGAAGACACGCCTGGAGGCCGGAGGTGAAACGCTGATCGACAATTTTGCCAGTAGCGTACGCAACAAGGTTTATGCACTTATCGACGACGACATCAGTAACGACTACTTCAAGGGCTCACTCAGGGACAAGATCGATACTGAACAGCAGAAACTGAATGAAAGACTACCCGAGGCCCTAGGCAAAGAGGTTGAGGGTTTTCAGAAAGATGCCGAATACATCATCAACCGTTTCGAGAGCCAGGCCCAAGAACTGACGGCCATTTACAGTAAGTTGGGCCATACACGGCTCAACGAAAAATTCAACTTCAAAATAAAAATCGACAACGGGATCAAAGTTGCTGGGTTGTTAGGTGGTCTTATTGGCATCGCGCTGGCACCTTTCACAGGTGGAGCCAGCCTGTGGCTAATGGGCCTCTCTGGCCTTACCATGCTGGTCTCGGTCGGAAAGGCCCTGTGGAGCGCTTTCAGTTCGGATTACAAGAAGTCTCAACAGCGCAAATCCACCGACGACAACCTGCGCAACATTACCCAGCAATTACGTGACTCGCTCCTCGATGGCCTGAAGAATGCGCTATCAGAGATACAGCAGAAAATCGACCAGATCGAACAAGCCCTCGAGTCCCCCGCCAAACAGGCCGACACGCAAGTGCAGGCCCTGATCCGCTCGGTCCATCAGTTGAACGCCCTCTCCCGTCAAATCGACAACGCAGGAAAACGGTAATGGAAAACACCCTCGATACTTTCAAGGCCCAACAAGAGCGCACACTGCAACTGCTCGGCAAACTGCAGCACTTCCTCAGCCAAGGTGCGGAGGCTGGCGTATCCATCGATCCTGCCCTGAATAGTAAGCTGCAAAACGCTATCGCCAGCGTATCCGGCGAGAAACTCAAGGTTGCCCTAATCGGCGGCTTCTCCGAAGGCAAGACCTCGATCGCGGCAGCCTGGATGGAAAAGCTGGACAAATCGAGCATGAAGATCAGCCACCAGGAGTCCTCCAACGAGGTGAAGGTCTACGAAGTCGGCGACGATTTCGTGCTGATCGACACCCCTGGCCTGTTCGGCTTTAAGGAGCAGGAAAACGCCGAAACCCACGCCATCGAGAAATACAAGGACATCACCAAGAAGTACGTCAGCGAAGCGCACCTCGTGCTCTATGTGATGAACTCCACCAACCCCATCAAGGAAAGTCATCAGGACGACCTGACCTGGCTATTTCACACATTGGAGCTGTTGCCGCGAACCGTTTTCGTCCTCAGCCGCTTCGACGAAATAGCCGACGTGGAAGACGAACAGGACTACCAGCACCACCTGCGGATCAAGCGCGACAACGTGATCTGCCGCCTGCGTGAGCTGGTAAAACTGAGCGATCAGGAAGTCGCCGAGCTGTCCATTGTCGCCGTGGCCGCCAACCCATTCGACGAGGGCATGGAGCACTGGCTGGCGAACATCGAGCAGTTCAAGGAACTGTCGCATATCGCCACCCTACAAACGGCCACCACCGATAAGATCCGGCAAAACGGCGGCAGCACCGCGCTGGTCAACGAGATGCGTATCAGCGTAATCAGTGACGTGCTCAGCAAGCAATTGCCCATTGCCATCGAAAACGATCAGAAGGTTTCCCTGGAAGTCGCCAAACTTGGTGACCTCAATACCCGCCTGACAAGCCAGCTAGGCGCTACCGGACGACAAATCGAAGACGCGCGCATCAGCCTGCGCGAGTTCGCCACGCGCTATTTTTCCGACCTGATCCTACAGGCCAAGGGCTGCGCCCTGGAAACCTTCGGTGACTTCTTCGAGCGTGAAGTCGGTGCCGAAGGCGTCATCGTAGCTAACCGCCTGCAAAACGAATTCAGCCGCCAGACCCAATCCATCACCTTTGAAGTAGAGAAAATGCAGGTCGGCTTCGATAGCGAGGTCAGCCACTTCAACACCACCGTCAAAGCACTTGGCAAGCAGGGCATCAACCATGCGCTCAAGGGCAATCTAATCAACAACACCACGGTGCTGGCCGCCCGCGACGGACTCGTCACCGTAGCCAAGACGGTGGGCATGGATATCGGCAAGTACCTTAAGTTCAAACCCTGGGGCGCGGTGAAGTTCGCCAAGGGTGCCAACGGTGCACTGGCATTTCTCGGCGTTGCCCTCGAAGCCTGGGATAGCTGGGAGCAGTACAAACGCGAAGCAGCCTTTAAAAAAGCCGTCACGGAGATAGTCGAGAATTTCGAGAAACAGCGGCAGGATTTTGTTGCTCTCATCAACTCCGAAAGCTTCAAGGAAGATTTCTTCCCCAGCTATTTGCTGCTCAAGGAGCAACAGCAGGAGTTGCAAGGCAGCCTGCATGAAAGCCGTGAGCGCCAGCAACGCTTCCAAGCATGGCGCGCCGAGGCGGAGACCATCGACGCGGAATTCAGAGCACTAGACTGACCCTGCTTGTACGCTCGCAGCGCAATGCTGCGGGCGCTATCGATCATAAGCTCGTAGGGTTACCGCACCACCGGATAACAAGCATCCCCCCACAAGGTGTCCGGGCTATCCATCATCAGCGCGATGATCACCGGCACCAGCTTGCCCAGCAGGCTAGTGCAGTCACGCAGCTGTCCACGGTTGATCGCGCCGTTCCAAGTAGCGCCGCCGTGGATGAGCTGGTTGCGCAGGGTGTAGAGGCGGTTGAACAGCACGCCCAGGAGTATCGGAGTGTTTCCGCTGGCCAGGGCCTGCTGGGCAGCCCGCTTGCCACCGGCGAAACGGTTTTTCCAATTGGTCTCGTCGATCTTGCCGCTCTGGTGATCCCAGAAGCTCTGGAACACGTAGGGGTTGTCCAGCAGCACGCGGATGCTGCCGGAGAACTCCTGCCAGACCAACGCGTCGATGCGCTTTTTCTTATCCAGCGCACAAAGCTTCTCCAAGAAGGCCTTGAAGGTTTCCTGTTCCGACAACCGTCGCTGCTCGTCGATCTCGGTGGCGTAGGCGGCGTTGAAAGCGATCCAGAAGAAGATGAAACGGCCATCGAGGTCATCGGCCTGTTCGGCCCGGTCAAGCCAACTCAGGGCACGGTGGACGCGCAAGCGCAGATTGGGATGTTGGCTTTCGCGCTCCTGCCGATGGCGCTGCTTCAGAACCTGAAACTGCATATTGCTCTCCTTGAATGATGGCAGAACCATAGCAGAGCACAGCGAAGCAACTCACCTGAAATCCCCCGGAAACGATGACGACACAATCTGTCGTGCACTTGCGGCACAGTCTCCAGCAATCCGAATGCTGGAGTCCAAACATGCCAATGCCACCCCGCCCGCACTCCCGTCCTCACCCCCGCACCTTCATCTGCCCTGCCTGTAACTGGAAGCGCACCCCCATTCCGCTGAGCGATTGCCTTATGGAAGGTCGGGACTGGTTCAGCGACTGCCCCAAGTGTCGGCACGACGAACTTGAAACCCGGCTAGCAACCCAGGCCGAGATCATGAAAGAGCGACTGGCCAATTTTCTGAACCCGCTGCACCACTGAAGCCGTACCACCGATGCCGCTACCAAGGAGTACCCGCCATGCTTAAGAACATCCTCGCCACCGTCGGTCTAGCCGTAGTCGCCAAGGCAGTCTATGAGCATTACTGCGAATACCGGGAGCTGAGGCGCGAAAAGGCGGAGCGGGAAAAAGCCTGTCGCCCATCCGAGCCCGCATAGGCGCCCATCTCGAAGCTACAGACGCTTCGCGGCTGAAGCCGCTTCTGCAAGCGCCCCACGAAAAAGCCCCGCCCGGATCACTCCGGGCGGGGCTTTTACTTGCAGCTTGTCGCCTTAGACCTTGCTGCGCTCGAAGCGCTTGCGGTCGTTCTCGTTGAGGAACTTCTTGCGCAGGCGGATGGACTTGGGCGTCACTTCCACCAGCTCGTCGTCGTCGATGAATTCCAGCGCCTGCTCGAGGGTGAACTTGATCGGCGGTACCAGGGCGATGACTTCATCCTTGCCGGAGGCGCGCATGTTGTCGAGCTTCTTGCCCTTGGTGGGGTTGAGTACCAGATCGTTGTCGCGGCTGTGGATGCCGCACAGCTGGCCTTCGTAAATCTCGTCGCCCGGCGCCAGAAACAGCTTGCCACGCGCCTGCAGGGTTTCCAGCGAGTAGGTCAGCGCGGTACCGGTAGCCATGGACACCAGCACGCCGTTCTGGCGATTGGTCACTTCGCCGGCCTTGATCGGGCCGTAGTGGCTGAAGGTCGAAGTCAGGATGCCGGTACCCGAGGTCAGAGTCAGGAAGTTGTTACGGAAGCCGATCAGGCCGCGCGCCGGGATGGTGTATTCCAGGCGCACGCGGCCCTTGCCGTCGGGGATCATGTTGGTCAGGTCGCCCTTGCGCAGGCCCATCTGCTCCATCACCGGGCCCTGGTGCTGCTCCTCGATGTCGATGGTCACGTTCTCGTACGGCTCCTGCTTCTCGCCGGCCTCGTTCTCGATGATCACCACTTCCGGGCGGCCCACGGCCAGCTCGAAGCCTTCACGGCGCATGGTTTCGATCAACACCGACAGGTGCAGCTCGCCACGACCGGATACCTTGAACTTCTCGGGGCTCTCGCCCTGCTCGACGCGCAGCGCCACGTTGTGCAGCAGCTCCTTGTCCAGGCGATCCTTGATGTTGCGGCTGGTGACGAACTTGCCTTCCTTGCCGGCGAACGGCGAGTCGTTGACCTGGAAGGTCATGCTCACGGTCGGCTGGTCGACGGTCAGCGGCGGCAGCGCCTCGACGGCGTTCTGGTCGCACAGGGTGTCGGAGATGTACAGCTCGTCCATGCCGCTGACGCAGACGATGTCGCCAGCTTCGGCTTCCGGCACTTCCACGCGCTGCAGGCCGGAGTGGCCCATGATCTTCAGGATACGGCCCTGGCGCTTCTTGCCGTCGGTACCGATGGCGGTCACCGGGGTATTGGTCTTGACCTTGCCGCGCTTGATGCGGCCCACGCCGATCACGCCGAGGAAGCTGTTGTAGTCCAGCTGGGAAATCTGCATCTGGAACGGACCGTCAACGTCGACGACCGGCGCCGGCACGTGGTCGACGATGGCCTGGAACAGAGCGTCCATGTTGTCGTCCAGCTTCTCGTGGTCGAGGCCGGCGATGCCGTTCAGGGCCGAGGCGTAGACGATCGGGAAGTCCAGTTGCTCATCGGTGGCGCCGAGGTTGTCGAACAGGTCGAAGATCTGGTCGATGACCCAGTCCGGACGTGCGCCGGGACGGTCGATCTTGTTCACCACCACGATCGGACGCAGGCCGGCCTTGAACGCCTTCTGGGTCACGAAGCGGGTCTGCGGCATGGGGCCGTCCTGGGCGTCGACCACCAGCAGCACGGAGTCGACCATCGACATGACACGCTCGACTTCACCGCCGAAGTCGGCGTGGCCGGGGGTATCGACGATGTTGATGCTGTAGTCCTTCCACTTCAGCGCGGTGTTCTTGGCCAGGATGGTGATGCCACGTTCCTTTTCCTGGTCGTTGCTGTCCATCACGCGCTCGTTCTCGAGCTCCTTGCGGTCCAGGGTGCCGGACAGGCGCAGGAGTTTGTCGACGAGGGTGGTCTTGCCGTGGTCGACGTGGGCGATGATGGCGATATTGCGGAGATTCTCGATCACTGTTGGGTACCTAAAAAGAAGCTGGAAGCTTGAAGCTGAAAGCTGGAAAGTAAAAGCAGCACGCCCGAACAGTCAGGGGGGTGCTTGCGCCTGATGACGAAATGGCTGGTTGGACAGATGCTCTTCACTTCGAGCTTCCAGCTTCTGGCTTCAGGCTCACAGGTCGATAGACCCGCACGTTCTGGTGCCCCTCGCTCAACAGATGGTGAGCATGCAGGCGGCTCATGACACCTTTATCGCAATACAGCAGGTACTGGCGGTTTTCATCCAGTTCCTTGAAGCGATTGTTGACGGCGTAGAAGGGCATCGTCTGCACTTCGATACCGGTCAGTTGCAGAGGTTCGTCCTCGGCGGCATCGGGGTGGCGGATGTCGAGCACCACCTGGCCGGCAGTCGCCGTGGCGACTTCCTCGACCTTGATGTCTTCGCCCAGCTCGTCGATCACTCGGTCGATGGCGACCTGGCGGGCGTTTTCCAGGGCGCGCTCGAGCACCTGCATGTCGAACTGCTTCTCTTCGTGCTCGACGCGATAGCGCTTGGCGCGGGTGGTCGGGTTCTTCGAGATCACGCCGCAATACTCGGGCATGTTCTTGGCGAATTCGGCGGTGCCGATCGCGAACGCGGTGTCGATGATGTCCTGCTTGTGCGCGGCGATCAGCGGGCGCAGCACCAGCATGTCGGTGGCCGAGTCGATCACCGAGAGATTGGGCAGGGTCTGGCTGGAGACCTGCGAGATCGCCTCGCCGGTGACCAGCGCATCGATGTGCAGGCGTTCGGCGATCTGCGTCGAGGCGCGCAGCATCATGCGCTTGAGGACCACACCCATCTGGCTGTTGTCGACCTTGTCGAGAATCTCGCCGACCACTTCCTCGAAGGGCACGCTGATGAACAGCACGCGATGAGAGCTGCCGTACTTCTTCCACAGATAGTGGGCGACTTCCATCACCCCCAGCTCGTGGGCGCGGCCACCGAGGTTGAAGAAGCAGAAGTGGGTCATCAGGCCGCGGCGCATCATCTGATAGGCCGCCACGGTGGAATCGAAACCGCCGGACATCAGCACCAGGGTCTGCTCCAGCGCACCCAGCGGGTAGCCGCCGATGCCGTCGTGCTGAGCATGAACGACGAACAGGCGCTGATCGCGGACTTCCATCCGCACTTCGATTTCCGGTGCCTTCAGAGAGATGCCTGCCGCGCCGCACTCCTCGCGCAGGCGGCTGCCGACATGGCGCTCCACGTCCATCGAACTGAAGGAGTGCTTGCCGGCGCGCTTGCAGCGCACTGCGAATATCTTGCCCGGCAGGCGACCGGCGAAGTGCGCCTTGCACTTCTCGAAGATGTCATCCAGATCGCCCAGCGGATACTCGTGCACTTCGAGGCAATGGGCGATGCCCGGCGTGCAGCGCAGGCGTTCGATCATCTCGCGCAGAGTCTTCGTGTCGCCGAGCGCCGTCTCCACCTCGATGTTGTCCCACACCCCTTCCACCCGCAATTCGGGATCGAGGTCGCGCAGCACGGTGCGGATGTTCTTCGCCAACTGACGAATGAACCCCTTGCGCACCGGCGGGCTCTTGATGGTGATTTCCGGGAAAACCTTGACGATCAGCTTCATGAAAACGCGCGCGCCAGTGAGGCGAAAAAAGAGGGGGGCGGAGTATAGCGGAAACTGATCAACAATTAGACGATTTTCTCCACCGGCAGGCCGCGCACCAAAAATGCTCGGCGCGGGAGCGTTTCGCACAACTTCGGTGCGATAAATCGTTCAGAATACGCGCTGCTCTCGCGACGTCCCGGTCGAAGTCGCGAAGGCATGCGGCCAGCCCCAAAAAGGGGCGCTGGCATGCAATTTGCTCTCTTGTGAGCAAGGCCGCCTTGCCGGACCATCCGCCGCTTGGCTTCACCCCCGACTTTCGGAAGCCACCTGTCAACGCTTCCACCACTGGAGAGCACCATGTCGAAGTCGCTTCAACTGATCAAAGATTACGATGTGAAGTGGATTGATCTGCGCTTCACCGATACCAAAGGCAAGCAGCATCACGTGACCATTCCTGCCCGTGATGCCGAGGACGAAGACTTCTTCGAACACGGCAAGATGTTCGATGGCTCGTCCATTCATGGCTGGAAAGGCATCGAAGCCTCCGACATGATCCTGATGCCGGTCGACGAGACCGCCGTGCTCGACCCCTTCACCGAAGAGCCGACCCTGATCCTGGTCTGCGACATCGTCGAGCCGAGCACCATGCAGGGCTACGACCGCGACCCGCGCTCCATCGCCAAGCGCGCCGAGGAATACCTCAAGTCCACCGGACTCGGCGACACCGTGTTCGTCGGCCCGGAGCCGGAGTTCTTCATCTTCGACCAAGTGAAGTTCAAGTCCGACATCTCCGGCTCGATGTTCAAGATCTACTCCGAACAGGGCTCCTGGATGACAGACCAGGACGTCGAAGGCGGCAACAAGGGCCATCGCCCGGCCGTCAAGGGTGGCTATTTCCCGGTTCCGCCGTGCGACCACGACCATGAAATCCGTACCGCCATGTGCAACGCCATGGAAGAGATGGGCCTGGTCGTCGAAGTGCATCACCACGAAGTGGCGACTGCCGGCCAGAACGAAATCGGCGTCAAGTTCAACACCCTGGTGAAGAAGGCCGACGAGGTCCAGACCCTCAAGTACTGCGTGCACAACGTCGCCGATGCCTACGGCAAGACCGCGACCTTCATGCCCAAGCCGCTGTACGGCGACAACGGTTCCGGCATGCACGTGCACATGTCCATCTCCAAGGATGGCAAGAACACCTTCTCCGGCGAAGGCTATGCCGGCCTGTCCGATACCGCCCTGTACTTCATCGGCGGCATCATCAAGCACGGCAAGGCGCTGAACGGCTTCACCAACCCCTCGACCAACTCCTACAAGCGTCTGGTCCCGGGTTTCGAAGCACCGGTGATGCTGGCCTACTCGGCGCGCAACCGCTCCGCCTCGATCCGCATTCCCTACGTGTCCAGCCCCAAGGCTCGCCGTATCGAAGCGCGCTTCCCGGACCCGGCCGCCAACCCCTACCTGTGCTTCGCCGCACTGCTGATGGCGGGCCTGGACGGCATCCAGAACAAGATCCACCCCGGCGATGCCGCCGACAAGAACCTCTACGATCTGCCGCCGGAAGAAGGCAAGCTGATCCCGCAGGTGTGCGGCAGCCTGAAGGAAGCCCTGGAAGAGCTCGACAAGGGCCGCGCGTTCCTGACCAAGGGCGGCGTGTTCAGCGATGACTTCATCGATGCCTACCTCGAGCTCAAGAGCGAGGAAGAGATCAAGGTGCGCACCTTCGTGCATCCGCTGGAGTACGATCTGTACTACAGCGTCTGATTCACCTGCCTCACGACAAGGCCTCCTTCGGGAGGCCTTGTTCGTTTCCGGCGCCAGCAACCCGCAGGCGTTCGCAAATCTCATCGAACCGACTTGCCTGCAAGCCAGGGCGGTGCAAGGCTTCAGCCTTCAAACCTCGCGGAGCTTCCCATGCGCACTGCATTGTTCGGCCTGCTTCTGATCCTCAGCGTCCCGGCGTTGGCGCAGATCTACAAATACACCGACGACAAGGGCAACACCGTCTACACCAACCAGCCGCCGGACGGGGTCGCGGTGGATACCGTCGATCTGCCGCCGGCCAACACCGTCAACATCCGCACACCCGAGCCACCGCCGCCGCTGGCCAGCGACCAGGAAGACCAACGGCAGCAGCCCTACCGCAGCCTGTCGCTCGGCGGCATACCGGACGAGGAGGCGCTTCGCGCCAACAACGGCACCTTCGTCGTCACCGCGCAGCTCGACCCGATGCTGCAACGAGGTCACCGCATACGTTTCCTGCTCGACGGCATTCCCCAGGCCGCGCCGGGCACCGCCACGGCGCTGCAACTGAACAACGTCGACCGCGGCACCCATGTGCTGTCGGTCGAGGTACTGGCGGACAACGACCAGGTGATCCAGCGCGCCGAACAGCAGTTCACGGTGCAGCGCGTGCACACTTCGAGTCCCGGACGGCCATGAGAGCTGCGTTGCGCGGTGCCTGGCTCGGCCTGCTACTGGCCTGCGCGCTGCCCGTCGGCGCCCAGGTCTTCACCTATGTTGACGAGGACGGCAACCGGGTCTTCACCGATCGCCCACGCAGCCAGGCGGCGCAGGCCGTGGAGAGCCGCACGACCAACAGCATGCCGGCCATGCCGGTGGCGCCACGTTCACCCGAAATGGTGCAAGCGGATGCCGAGCCAGCGGCTGGCTACGCACAAGTGCAGATCCTTGCGCCCGCCGATGACGCCACCATCCGCAACAACGCCGGCAATCTGGAAGTGGCCGTCGACAGTCAGCCGCCGCTGCACACCGGCCACCTGTACCGCATCACCCTGGACGGCTCCCCGGTGGGTGAAGCCAGTACCAGCCCGCTCCAGCAGCTGCACAACATCGACCGCGGCAGCCATCGCTTGCAGGTCGAGATCGTCGATGCGCAAGGCAAGACGATCCAGCACAGCCCGTCCCACACCTTTCACATGATGCGCACCTCGCTGGCCCAGCGGCGCATGGTCAAACCCTGCAAGAAGGACGATTACGGCGTGCGCCCGGAATGCCCGCTGAAGGACAAGCCGCCGGAAAAGAAAAACATTCCCTTCGTGCCCTTTATCTGAGCATTCTATGCACCAGCTTGGTGCACGCTCAGCGTCCGCCTCCCGATCCGGCCAGCACCGCGACCGCATGGCGTGCATCCCGCAGTCTGGTTTGCTTCTTGCATTTCCAGCCTACCTACCGGATGCAGACAGCCATGATCAACGAAGCCCTGCAACGCCTGCTGATCGAAAACCTCACCACCGCAACGCTGCTGCTCGACGCCCGCCTGCGTCTGCAATATATGAACCCGGCGGCGGAAATGCTGCTGGCCGTCAGCGGCCAGCGCAGCCACGGCCAGTTCATCAGCGAACTGTTCACCGAATCCGCCGAGGCTCTGGCGGCGCTGCGCCAGGCAGTCGACCAGGCACACCCCTTCACCAAGCGCGAGGCCACCCTGACGTCGGTAAGCGGCCAGACGCTGACCGTCGACTACGCGGTAACGCCGATCCTCACGCGCCGCGAAACCCTGCTGCTGCTGGAAGTGCTGCCGCGCGACCGCCTGCTGCGTATCAGCAAGGAAGAAGCCCAGCTGTCCAACCAGGAAACCACCCGCATGCTGGTGCGCGGCCTGGCCCACGAGATCAAGAATCCGCTGGGCGGCATTCGCGGTGCGGCGCAACTGCTGGCCCGCGAGCTGCCCGAAGAACAGCTGCGCGACTACACCGAAGTGATCATCGAGGAAGCAGACCGGCTGCGTAACCTGGTGGACCGGATGCTCGGCTCGAACAAGCTGCCATCGCTGGGCATGACCAACATCCATGAAGTGCTGGAGCACGTCGCCAGCCTGATCGAGGCCGAAAGCCAGGGTCGCATCATCATGGCGCGCGACTATGACCCGAGCATTCCCGAAGTGCTCGCCGACCGCGAACAGCTGATCCAGGCGGTGCTCAACATCATGCGCAACGCCATGCAGGCGCTGACCACACAGACCGAAATGGGTCTGGCGCGCCTGAGCTTGCGCACCCGCACGCTGCGCCAGTTCACCATCGGCCATGTCCGCCATCGCCTGGTGGCGCGCATCGAGATCATCGACAACGGCCCCGGCATTCCCGGGGAGCTGCAGAACACCCTCTTCTACCCGATGGTCAGCGGCCGCCCGGACGGCACCGGTCTGGGCCTGGCCATCGCCCAGAACATCATCAGCCAGCATCAGGGGCTGATCGAATGCGAAAGCCATCCCGGCCACACCGCCTTCTCGATCTTCCTGCCGCTCGAACAAGGAACAGGCGCATGACCCAAAACGAAACCGTCTGGATCGTCGATGACGACCGTTCCATCCGCTGGGTGCTGGAGAAAGCCTTGCAGCAGGCCGGCATGATCACGCGCAGTTTCGACAGCGCCGATGGTGTGCTCGGCCCGCTGAAGTCCCAACAGCCGGACGTCATCCTCTCGGACATCCGCATGCCTGGCACCAGCGGCCTCGACATGCTGGCGCAGATTCGCGCGCAGCATCCGCGCCTGCCGGTCATCATCATGACGGCGCATTCGGACCTCGACAGCGCGGTGGCCTCCTACCAGGGCGGTGCCTTCGAGTACCTGCCCAAGCCCTTCGACGTCGACGATGCCATTTCGCTGGTCCGCCGCGCCTGCCAGCATGCCCGCGAGCAGCTGCACCTGCAGACGCCCGCGGAGACCCTGCCGACGCCGGAGATCATCGGCGAAGCGCCAGCCATGCAGGAGGTCTTCCGCGCCATCGGTCGCCTCAGCCATTCCAACATCACGGTGCTGATCAACGGCGAATCCGGCACCGGCAAGGAGCTGGTCGCCCATGCGCTGCACCGTCACAGTCCGCGCGCCAATGCCTCCTTCATCGCCCTGAACATGGCGGCGATTCCCAAGGACCTGATGGAGTCGGAGCTGTTCGGCCACGAGAAAGGCGCCTTCACCGGCGCGGCCAACCAGCGCCGTGGCCGCTTCGAGCAGGCCGACGGCGGCACACTGTTCCTCGACGAGATCGGCGACATGCCGGCCGACACCCAGACGCGCCTACTGCGCGTGTTGGCCGACGGCGAGTTCTACCGCGTCGGCGGACACACGCCGGTGAAGGTGGACGTGCGCATCATCGCCGCCACCCATCAGGACCTGGAGTCACTGGTACGGGCCGGCAAGTTCCGCGAGGACCTGTTCCATCGCCTGAACGTCATCCGCATCCATATCCCGCGCCTGGCCGATCGCCGCCAGGACATCCCCGCCCTCGCCGCCCACTTCCTGGCCAGTGCCGCCCAGGAGCTGGCCGTGGAAACCAAGCTGCTGAAAAGCGAAACCGCGGAGTTCCTGCGCAACCTGCCCTGGCCGGGCAACGTGCGCCAGCTGGAAAACACCTGCCGCTGGATCACCGTGATGGCCTCGGGCCGCGAAGTGCACATCGACGATCTGCCGCCGGAGCTGCTCAGCCAGCCCGCCGAAGCACTGCCGGCGGTCAACTGGGAGCAGGCCCTGCGCCAGTGGGCCGACCTGGCGCTGGAGCGCGGCCAGTCCAGCCTGCTCGACGAAGCCATGCCGGCCTTCGAGCGGACCATGATCGAAATCGCCCTCAAGCACACCGCCGGCCGTCGCCGCGATGCCGCCCTGCTGCTTGGCTGGGGCCGCAACACCCTGACGCGCAAGATCAAGGAACTGGGCATGGAAGGCGACGGCCCGGAAGAGGAAGAAGAGGAAACGTGACAGCAGCGCAAGGGGCTGGTGACGTTTCGCTCGTGGCCGCGACTGAGGCTATTTTTGCGCGAGGAGTTAAGTTTGGTCGCTCCAAATAAACGACAAGTAACGCCGCATCACGCAAAAAATGGATCTTCGCATTTAGGGGGACATGGGCTACCGGACTGGCAAGTTTGGGTGGTGCTGTCAGCTGGCTTAGGCTTTTAGCTTGGAGGTCAGGGCGCTTACCGAGTGTGCTGATGCTCCTGGTTTCGGCCCCCCGGCCGAGTCACTTTCTCTTGTCTGGCCAAGAGAAAGTGACCAAAGAGAAGGCCACCCCGACATCCGGGGCTGGCCTGCGGCCAGACTCCCCTCGTTCCGATGCCGCTCCGGGGGCCGTCACGAAGGGACGTCCCTGTCCCTTCGCTCCTCGCTCGGCGTCCTGCCTCGCGTCCCCCTGCGCAACACCTCCACTCGGCCTCCTGACGGGGAACGGGGTCCGAGTCGCCTGAAAGATCGTTGATGTTCACTTGGTTGGCTTTGCTTTCTTTGCACAAACCTTCAGGCGACACCAACCGCCCCTTTCAGGAGGGTGAGTGGAACCGTTGCGTAAGGGAGCGAGCCGCATGGATGCGGCGAGAGGCTTAAAGGGCCAGGGACGGCCCTTGTAAGCCGGCCCCTGGAGCAGCGGTGGAGCAAACGAACCCTGCGCAAAGCGCAGGGCCGTATGTAGGGGCAAGCGTTTTTGGTTACTTTTTTCGCGACTGAAAAAAGTAGCTCGCCCAGCAGGGCGAAACCCGCGCCATCGAGCAACTCGACAAACGCTCATGAAAGCGCAACTTTCATTCACACCCAAACTTGCCAGTCCGGTGTCTAAAAAGCGCGATGAGCCCAAAACACCTAGGGCGTCGCCGGACTCACCTCGAGCACCATCCACCAACCGCCGTCACGCTCCTCACCCTGCCACTGCACGCGCAGCGCACGCACGGCGACGAGGTTCACCAGCAGCCCGCGCTCGCTGGGCTGGATGCGCCAGCGTACCGGCATGTCGTCTATGCGCAATTCCCCCTGCTGGTCCCACCCTTCGGCCTGCACCAGCATGCCGAAGGCACCATCCAGATATTCCTGATGCAGCGCCGGTTCGCGATCGAAACGCAGCTGCAGCCCCTCCGGCAACGCCTGTACGGCTTCGAGCCGCACCGGACCGGGGTCCACCAGGCGGCCGATCAACAGCCCGAGCAACAGCCCGATCAATACCAGCGAGGCGAAAAAACGTAGGCGCAGACGCGGCCTTGGATCGTACGGCGCGGGGCCGCCTGCCGCAGGATCGCCTGTCGCAGTAGAATGCTTGCCGCTTTCAGACCTGGTGACACCCATGTTCCACGTGATCCTTTTCCAGCCGGAAATTCCACCCAATACCGGCAACATTATCAGGCTCTGCGCCAATGCCGGCTGCAGCCTGCACCTGATCGAACCGCTGGGCTTCGAACTGGACGACAAGCGCCTGCGCCGTGCCGGCCTGGACTATCACGAATACGCACCGCTCAAGCGCCATCCCGATCTGGAAACCTGCCTGGCCAGCCTCGGCCATCCCCGTCTGTTCGGCTTCACCACCAAGGGCTCGCAACCCTTCCACGAGGTCGCCTTCCAGCGCGGCGACGCCTTCCTGTTCGGCCCCGAAAGCCGCGGCCTGCCTGCCGAGATTCGCGATGCGCTGCCGAACGAGCGCCGCCTGCGCCTGCCGATGCGCCCCGACTGCCGCAGCCTGAACCTCTCCAACACGGTCGCCGTCGCCGTTTATGAAGCCTGGCGCCAGCTCGGCTTCGCCATGGAGTGACGGAGCACGGTCATAAACGGTAAACAAAGACGCTGAACGAAGATTACGGAGCCCACGTCGTAATCAGTGCCTGTCTTCCAATAATCAGTCCATGACCAGACAGGCCACACAGAACTCCATCGCGCGAGCAACAGGAGAACGACGTGAGCCAGCCTACCTTCAAGCCTTATCGCGCACCCTCCGGTGGCTGGGGCTCGGCCTATTCGGTCGCCAACATCCTGATCCGCGAGAAGATTCCGCTCGCCGGCGCCGCGCTGCTGCTCAAGCAGAACAAGCCCATCGACGGCTTCGCCTGCGTCAGCTGCGCCTGGGCCAAGCCGCATCCGCCGCGCACCCTGTCGTTCTGCGAGAACGGCGCCAAGGCCACCGCCTGGGAAAACACCACCCGCCGCTGCGGCCCGGAATTCTTCGCCACCCACCGCGTCACCGAACTGCTCAACTGGACCGATTTCGACCTGGAGCACCAGGGCCGCCTGACCCACCCCATGCGTTATGACACCGCCAGCGACACCTACCGGGCAGTGAGCTGGGAGCAGGCCTTCGCCGAGATCGGCCAGGAGCTCAAAGCCATGGAAGCCCCCAATCAGGTGGTCTTCTACATGTCCGGTCGCGCCTCGCTGGAAACGGCCTACATGTATGGCGTGCTGGCGCGGATGTATGGCACCAACAACCTGCCGGACAGTTCCAACATGTGCCACGAAAGCACCTCGGTGGCGCTGCCGGAGAGCATCGGCGTACCCGTGGCGACCGTCACCCTGAACGACATGGAGAAGACCGACGGACTGTTCTTCTTCGGCCAGAACACCGGCACCAGCAGCCCGCGCATGCTCCACGAACTGCAGGAAGCCCGCGAGCGCGGCGCCGAAATCATCACCTTCAACCCGATCCGCGAGCGCGGGCTGGAGCGCTTCGTCGATCCGCAATCACCCAGGGAAATGCTCACGCCGGACAGCACGGTGATCAGCACCCAGTACCACCAGTTGGCCATTGGCGGAGACATCGCCGCCATCACAGGCGTCTGCAAGGCGCTGTTCGCCATGGACGACGAGGCGCAGGCAGCGGGTAAACCACGGGTGCTCGACGTCGACTTTATCGAACAGCACACCCATGGCTTCGAGGCCTTCGAGCGGCACGTGCGCGGCTATGCCTGGTCGGTGCTGGAACGCCGCTCGGGCCTCAGCCGCGCGGCGATGGAAGCCGCCGCCACCGCCTATGCCGGCTGCCAGCAGGTGATCGTCGCCTACGGCATGGGCATTACCCAGCATCGGCATGGCGTGGAGGCGGTGCAGATGCTGGTCAACCTGCTCCTGCTGCGCGGCAACATGGGCAAGGAAGGTGCCGGCATCCTGCCGGTGCGCGGCCATTCCAACGTGCAGGGCCAGCGCACCGTCGGTATCACCGAAAAGGCGGCGCAGGTACCGGTCGACAACCTGCGCCGGCAGTTCGGCTTCGAGCCGCCGAGCGAGGATGGCGTCAACACGGTAGAAGCCTGCGAGGGCATCATCGACGGCAGTATCAAGGGCTTTATCGCCATGGGCGGCAATTTCGTCCGTGCGGTGCCCGATACTTCGCAGATCGAACCGGCCTGGCGCAGGCTGCGGCTGTCGGTACAGGTCTCTACCAAGCTCAACCGCAGCCATCTGGTGACCGGAGAGGTGTCCTATATCCTGCCATGCCTGGGCCGCACCGAAATCGACCGCCAGGCCACCGGCGAGCAACGCCACACCACCGAAGACAGCACCGCCTGTATCCGCGCCTGGCGTGGCGCGGCAGAGCCGGCCGGTGAACTGCTGCTGTCGGAGCCGACCATCGTTGCGCGACTGGCCAAGGCCACGCTGGTGGACAATCCAAATCTTGACTGGGACGCCTGGGTCGGCAACTACGACCTGATCCGCGAGGCCATCGCCGAGAGCTATCCGGAGATCTTCCACGACTTCAACGTACACATGATGGAGCCGGGCGGCTTCCATCGACCGTTGGGCGCCAGCCAGCGCCGCTGGGACACCGAAACCGGCAAGGCCAACTTCATCAACCCGCCGGAACTGGCAGCAGACCCGGATACCGAGGAAGGCGGCCACGAGCGGCACGATGTGCTGCAGATGATGACGCTGCGCAGCAACGACCAGTTCAACACCACCGTCTACGGCTACGACGACCGCTTCCGCGGCATCCACGGCACTCGCGCGGTGATCATGATGAACCGCAACGACATCGTCCGCCTGGGCCTGGCCGAAGGCGACCAGATCGAGGCGGTGACCGAGGTGGACGATGGCGTGCATCGATCGGTCGGACCGCTGCGCGTGACGCCCTACAACATCCCCGAAGGCTGCTGCGCAGGCTACTACCCCGAGTGCAACGTACTGCTGCCGGTCTGGCACCACGCCAAGCGCAGCAAGGTGCCGGCGGCGAAATCCATTCCGGTGCGCCTGCGCAAAGTCATCGCCGCTGCCTAAAGCCAATCAAAATCCTGCCCACCTCGTACTGTAGGGCCGAATTCATTCGGCCACAGAGCCGCCAAAGGCCGAACAAGTTCGGCCCTACAACATCCTGTGCATGCCAGATTGCACCCAACGCAAACCTGGCCGGTTGAAAAGCCTTGCCGCCTGCCCCATATCAACCGCATTCGGGCATCGATGCCCCGCCGCGTGGAGATTTCCCCCTTGACCACCATCGTTTCAGTACGTCGCAACGGCAAAGTCGTCATGGGCGGCGACGGCCAGGTTTCCCTGGGCAACACCGTCATGAAGGGCAACGCCAAGAAGGTCCGCCGGCTCTACCACGGCCAGGTGCTGGCCGGTTTCGCCGGCGCCACCGCCGACGCCTTCACCCTCTTCGAGCGCTTCGAGGGCCAGTTGGAGAAACACCAGGGCCATCTGGTGCGCGCCGCCGTCGAACTGGCCAAGGACTGGCGTACCGACCGCACCCTGAGCCGCCTGGAAGCCATGCTCGCCGTGGCCAACAAGGACGCATCCCTGATCATCACCGGCAACGGCGACGTGGTGCAGCCCGAGGACGATCTGATCGCCATGGGCTCCGGCGGCGGCTTCGCCCAGGCCGCGGCCATGGCGCTGCTGCGCAAGGGCGGAGACGAGATGTCCGCCCAGGACATCGCCGAGACCGCGCTGAACATCGCCGGCAGCATCTGCGTCTTCACCAATCAGAACCTGACTATTGAGGAATTGGATAGCGCCGTCTGAGCGCGTCCGATTCCGGAGTACCGAACATGTCCATGACGCCCCGCGAGATCGTCCACGAACTCAACCGCCACATCATCGGCCAGGACGACGCCAAGCGCGCCGTGGCCATCGCCCTGCGCAACCGCTGGCGGCGCATGCAATTGCCGGCCGAGCTGCGCCCGGAAGTCACGCCGAAGAACATCCTGATGATCGGCCCCACCGGCGTCGGCAAGACCGAGATCGCCCGCCGCCTGGCCAAGTTGGCCAACGCGCCTTTCATCAAGGTGGAAGCGACCAAGTTCACCGAGGTCGGCTATGTTGGCCGCGATGTCGAGTCCATCATCCGCGACCTGGCCGACGCCGCGCTGAAGATGCTGCGCGAGCAGGAAGTGCAGAAGATGCAGCACCGCGCCGAGGACGCCGCCGAAGAGCGCATCCTCGACGCCCTGCTGCCCCAGGCGCGCCCGGTGGGCTTCAGCGAGGAACCGGCACCGAGCAACGATTCCAACACCCGCCAGCTGTTCCGCAAGCGCCTGCGCGAAGGCCAGCTGGACGACAAGGAAATCGACATCGAGGTTGCCGAAAGCCCCGCCGGCGTCGAGATCATGGCCCCGCCCGGCATGGAAGAGATGACCAGCCAGCTGCAGAACCTCTTCGCCAACATGGGCAAGGGCAAGAAGAAAGCCCGCAAGCTGAAGATCAAGGACGCGCTCAAGCTGGTGCGCGACGAGGAAGCCGCGCGCCTGGTCAACGAGGAAGAACTCAAGGCCCGCGCGCTGGAAGCGGTAGAACAGCATGGCATCGTCTTCATCGACGAAATCGACAAGGTCGCCAAGCGCGGCAACACCGGCGGCGCCGACGTGTCCCGCGAGGGTGTGCAGCGCGACCTTTTGCCGCTGATCGAGGGCAGCACGGTCAACTCCAAGCTGGGCATGGTCAAGACCGACCATATCCTGTTCATCGCCAGCGGTGCCTTCCACCTGTCCAAGCCGAGCGACCTGGTGCCTGAACTGCAGGGCCGTCTGCCGATTCGCGTGGAACTCAAGGCGTTGTCGCCGGAAGACTTCGAGCGCATTCTCAGCGAGCCGCACGCCTCGCTCACCGAGCAGTACCGCGAGCTGCTGAAGACCGAAGGGCTGCATATCGAGTTCGCCGCCGATGGCATCAAGCGCCTGGCCGAGATCGCCTGGCAGGTCAACGAGAAGACCGAGAACATCGGCGCGCGCCGCCTGCACACCCTGCTCGAACGCCTGCTGGAGGAAGTCTCCTTCAGCGCCGGCGACCTGGCCGGCCAGCAGAACGGCGAGCCGATCCGCATCGACACCGCCTACGTCAACGAGCACCTGGGCGAGCTGGCGGCAGACGAGGATCTTTCGCGGTACATCCTTTAACCGGTGAAGAGGCTGGAGGCTGGACGAAAAAGCGTCCGTCGTTCAGCCTCCCAGCCCCCAGCCTCTTTTCGGTTTTTCTCATGCGCATCCCCACCCAGATAAAACTCCGCAAGGCCTCGAAAACCCTGGAACTGGAATACGGCCCCAACGAGCGCTACAGCCTGCCGGCCGAGTTCCTGCGGGTGCATTCGCCCTCCGCCGAGGTCCAGGGCCACGGCAACCCGGTGCTGCAGACCGGCAAGATCAACGTCGCGCTGGAAGGCGTGGAGCCCGCCGGGCAGTACGCGCTGAAACTGACCTTCAGCGACGGCCATGACAGCGGCCTCTACAGCTGGGAATACCTCGACCATCTGTCGCGCAACCAGCAGTCACTCTGGGACGACTATCTCCAGGCCCTGGCCGAAGCTGGCAAATCCCGCGACCCGGATATCTCGGCGGTCAAGCTGATGCTTTGAGGGTGGCTCGGCTGCGTTGCATGGCAGCCACCCCTGACCTTTCCCGCCCAGTGGCAGCGGAAACGACGAGCGCGCCGACACGCACGCGGTCAAAGCTCAGGTTCGAACGTAGTCAATCGCCCATCACCTGCGACTACCGGAGCCCAGCCATGCCCGTCTGCCATGTTACCCACCACCGTCTCGATCTCGACGGCATCGACATCTTCTACCGCGCCGCCGAGCCGCAGGACGCGCCTGTCGTGCTACTGCCTCACGGTTACCCTTGCTCGTCCTATGAATTCAGGGGCCTCATGCCGTTGCTTGCCGACCGCTGGCGGCTGCTCGCGCCGGATTTCCCAGGCTGCGGCTACAGCGCGACGCCGGACGACTTCGCCTACGATTTCGATGGCTATGCCGATTTTCTCGAGCGCTTCACCCGCCACCTGGGCATCGAGCGCTTCGCGCTCTACCTGCACGACTTCGGTTCGCAGATCGGCCTGCGCCTGGCCATCGCCCAGCCGCAGCGCATTACCGCGCTGATCGTGCAGAACGGCGACATCTACGAAGACCAACTGGGACCCAAGTACGCCGCGCTGCAACGCTTCTTCGCCAACCCGACCCCGCAGGCGCGCGCCGGGCTGGCCGACGCGGTCAGCCTCGAAGGCTTCGAGGAGGAGTTTCTCAACGAAGTGGAGCCGGAACTGGCCGAACGCATCCCGCCGGATCTCTGGCACCTGCATTGGGCGCTCATGTCGCCGCGCCGCAAGGAAATCGCGGTGCAGGTGATCGCGGGGCTCAAGGAGAACCTGGCCTGGTTTCCCCGCTACCAGGCGACCTGCGCGACCACCAGCCTCCCACCCTGATCGTCTGGGGCCCTCGCGACGGCTACATGCCCGAAGGGTCGGCACGGGCCTACCTGCGCGACCTGCCGAACGCCGAGTTGCACCTGTTCGAGGATGGCGGCCATTGGCTGCTGGAAACCCACCTCGATGAAGTGGCGCGCCTGTCGCGGGATTTCCTGGAACGGAATCAGCGTTGAACGAGGAGCGCACTCGGCGACGGGTCTGGCAAGCGCCAATCCGCACGATGGAAGCCGAACGCCCCGGGACAAATCTTCTCGAGGCTTGCCGCTTGAAGCTCACCGCCGCCTTTTAGGTTTAGAATGCCCCGCACATTCTTCCGGTGACAGTGACATGACCGATCCTCGCAAAGAGCATGACGCAGAACCCATCACCCACTTCGGCTACAAGAACGTGCCGGAGAGCGAAAAAGCCCACAAGGTAGCCGAAGTCTTCCATTCGGTAGCCGCCAAGTACGACCTGATGAACGACCTGATGTCCGGCGGTATCCACCGGCTCTGGAAGCGCTTCACCATCGAGCTGTCCGGCGTGCGCCACGGCAACCGCGTGCTGGACATCGCCGGCGGCACGGGCGATCTGGCGCGGCAATTCTCGCGCATCGTCGGCCCCACCGGCGAAGTGGTGCTGGCCGACATCAACGCCTCGATGCTCAAGGTCGGTCGCGACAAGCTGCTGGACAAGGGCGTGGCGGGCAACATCAGCTTCGTCCAGGCCGACGCCGAGAAGCTGCCCTTCCCGGACAATCACTTCGACGTGGTCACCATCGCCTTCGGCCTGCGCAACGTCACCCACAAGGAAGACGCCATCGCCTCGATGCTGCGGGTGCTCAAGCCGGGCGGACGGCTGCTGGTGCTGGAATTCTCCAAGCCCACCAACCAGCTGTTCTCCAAGGCCTACGATGCCTACTCGTTCAGCCTGCTGCCGATGATGGGCAAGCTGATCACCAACGATGCCGACAGCTACCGCTACCTGGCCGAGTCGATCCGCATGCACCCGGACCAGGAAACCCTCAAGGGCATGATGGCCGACGCCGGTTTCGAGCGCGTGACCTATCACAACATGACCGGCGGCATCGTCGCCCTGCATCGCGGCATCAAGCCCTGATGCTGCAGCTCGCCGTGCTGGCCGCAGCCGAACGCGGCATCAACCGCGTGCTCAGCCTCGACCCGACCGCCCTGCCGCGGCTGGCGCGGCTGAGCGGTCGCGTCATCGAGATCGACTGCACGGCGCCGGCCTGGCGCCTGTTCGTACTGGCCGATGACGAAGGCCTGCGGCTGGCGACCGACTGGGGCAGCGATGCCGATTGCCGCCTGCGCGCGCCGGCAGCCAGCCTGGCGCGCCTGGCCGCGAGCCGCAACAAGACCGCCGTGCTGCACGGCCCGGAAGTCGAGATCGACGGCGACAGCGCCCTGCTGATGCACCTTGCCGAAGTGCTGCAGGATCTGGAACTGGACTGGGAATACGAAGTGTCGCGCTGGCTCGGACCGGTCGGCACCCAGTTGCTCGGTTCCGGCCTGCGCAGCTCCTCCGCCTGGCTCAGACAAAGCAGCGACAGCCTGCGCCAGGACCTGTCCGACTACCTCAACGAGGAATCACAGACCCTGGTCGGCACCAACGAAGCCGAAGCCCGTTTTGCCGAACTCGACCGGCTCAAGCTGGTTCTCGACCGACTCGAGGCCCGCGTCGAACGCCTCGCCCACTCCCTGAAACCAGATCAAGCCGAATGAAGCTGTTCGCCGCCACCCGCCGCCTGTTCCGCATCCTGCTGGTGGTGATCCGCTACCGCCTGGACGACATCATCCTCGACCTGCCGATGCCCTGGTGGCTGCGCGCGACCAGTTATCTGCTGCCCTGGCGCTGGTTGCCTCGGCGACGCAGCACGCTGTCGCGCGGCGCGCGCCTGCGCCTGGCGCTGGAAGGCCTGGGGCCGATCTTCATCAAGTTCGGCCAGATTCTCTCTACCCGCCGGGACCTGCTGCCGCTGGACATCGCCGAAGAGCTGGCGATGCTGCAGGATCGCGTACCGCCCTTCGACTCGGCCATGGCCACCACCCTGATCGAGCGCCAGCTGGGTGCGCCGGTGGGCGAAGTGTTCGCCCGCTTCGACAGCAAGCCGCTGGCCTCCGCGTCGGTGGCTCAGGTGCATGCGGCGAAGCTGCGCAGCGGCGAGGAAGTGGTGGTCAAGGTGGTGCGGCCCAATCTCAAGCCGATCATCAGCCAGGACCTGGCCTGGCTGTTCCTGCTGGCCAAGACCGCCGAGCGTGCGTCCATCGATGCCCGTCGCCTGCACCTGGTGGAGGTGGTCGAGGACTACGCCAAGACCATCTACGACGAACTCGACCTGCTGCGCGAGGCCGCCAACGCCAGCCAGCTCAGGCGCAACTTCCAGAATTCGCCGCTGCTCTACGTGCCGCAGATCTACTGGGATTACTGCCGCCCGCAGGTGCTGGTGATGGAGCGCATCTACGGCGTGCCGGTCACCGACATGGCCAGGCTGACCGAACAGCGCACCGACATGAAGCAACTCGCCGAACGCGGCGTGGAGATTTTCTTCACCCAGGTCTTCCGCGACAGCTTCTTCCACGCCGACATGCACCCCGGCAACATCTTCGTCAGCACCCAGCAGCCGTGGAACCCGCAGTACATCGCGGTGGACTTCGGCATCGTCGGCAGCCTCACGCCGGAAGACCAGGATTACCTGGCGCGCAACCTGATGGCCTTCTTCAAGCGCGACTACCGCAAGGTGGCGCAGCTGCACATCGATTCGGGCTGGGTGCCGGCGGAAACCAAGGTCAACGAGTTCGAGGCGGCGATCCGTACCGTGTGCGAGCCGATCTTCGAGAAGCCGCTGAAGGACATCTCCTTCGGTCAGCTGCTGGTCCGGCTGTTCCAGGTGGCACGGCGCTTCAACATGGAAGTGCAACCGCAGCTGGTGCTGCTGCAGAAGACCCTGCTCAATATCGAGGGTCTGGGCCGCGAGCTGTATCCGGACCTGGATCTGTGGAGCACCGGCCAGCCGTATCTCGAGCGCTGGATGCGCGAGCGCATGAGCCCCAGGCAGCTGCTGAAGAACGTGCAGGGCCAGATCGAGCAGATACCGCACCTGGCCGGTATGGCCCGCGAGATGCTCGAACACATGTCGCAGCCCCATGCCAACAACCCCGCGCCCCCCTGGCGCGAGCGCCACCACGGCTGGTCGCTGCGACTGATTGGCGCAGCGCTGCTCGGTGGGGGCGGAGTGCTGGCCGCCGGGGCCGAGACTTTCACCGCCGCCGCCACCTGGCCAGCCTGGTTGATGCTCGTGGCCGGCCTGTTCATCGTCGTACGCCGATAGCCAGCGGTCTGCGAGGCTGGCAAACTTGTCGCACTGTACGGAGAAGCCGATGAACTGGCTGGACAAAATCAACTGGAACGCCGATGGCCTGGTCCCGGCGATCGCCCAGGACCACAAGACCGGGCGCATCCTGATGATGGCCTGGATGAACCGCGAAGCGCTGGCGCTGACCGCGCAGGAAAACCGCGCCATCTACTGGTCGCGCTCGCGCGGCAAGCTGTGGCGCAAGGGCGAGGAATCGGGGCACATCCAGAAGCTGCATGAACTGCGCCTGGACTGCGATGCCGACGTGATCGTGCTGCTGGTCGAGCAACTGGGCGGCATCGCCTGCCATACCGGGCGGGAGAGCTGCTTCTACCGCGTGTTCGAGAATGGCGAATGGAAAACCGTCGAGCCGGTCCTCAAGGACCCGCACGCCATCTATGCGGAGCACAAGCATGAGTGAAACCTTCGCCCGCCTGGCCGAGGTGCTGGAAGCCCGCAAGGGCGCCGAGCCGGACAGTTCCTACGTGGCCAGCCTGTACCACAAGGGCCTGAACAAGATTCTGGAAAAGGTCGGCGAGGAGTCGGTGGAAACCATCCTTGCGGCCAAGGACGCCGCCACGAGCGGCGACGCCCACGAGCTGATCTACGAAACCGCCGATCTGTGGTTTCACAGTCTGGTCATGCTGGCCGCACTCGGTCAGCACCCGCAGGCGGTACTGGACGAACTGGACCGGCGTTTCGGTCTTTCCGGACATGCGGAAAAAGCCGCACGCCCGCACAACTGATTCATTTTCGGAGGTAGCACCATGGGTTTGGGTGGAATTAGCGTCTGGCAACTCCTGATCATCCTGCTGATCGTGATCATGCTGTTCGGCACCAAGCGCCTCAAGGGCCTGGGCTCGGACCTGGGCGACGCGATCAAGGGTTTCCGCAAGTCGATGGGCACCGATGAAGAGAAGCCCGGCGTCGAAGAGAAGCAGAGCCACACCATCGATGCCGAAGCCCGCAAGGTCGAAGACCCGACCAAGAAGAACTGAGGCATGTTCGATATCGGTTTCACGGAGCTGCTCCTGGTGGGGCTGGTGGCCTTGGTCGTGCTCGGCCCCGAGCGTTTGCCCGGCGCAGTGCGCACGACCGGATTGTGGGTCGGCCGCTTGAAGCGCAGCTTCAGCAACATCAAGGCCGAGGTCGAACGGGAAATCGGCGCGGACGAGATTCGCCGCCAACTGCACAACGAGCGCATTCTCGACCTCGAAAAGGAAATGAAGGCGATGAAGGAAAGCATCATGCCGCCCTCGCCCTCAGCCTCCAGTGACGCTCGCCCGGCAACGACGGAAGTGACCAAACCCGCCCCCGAACCAGCCCCAGCTTCCAACCCGGACAGATCGCCTGAACCATGAGCAAACACGCTAGCAACGATCAGGAAATGCCGCTGATCGCTCACCTGACCGAACTGCGCAAACGCCTGATGCGCTGCGTGGTAGCGATCGTGCTGCTGTTCGCCGGGTTGTTCTACTTCTCGCAACAGATCTATGCGCTGGTGGCCGCGCCGCTGCGCGCCTACCTGCCGGAAGGGGCGACCATGATCGCCACCGGCGTCGCCTCGCCGTTCCTGACGCCGTTCAAGCTGACGCTGATGGTGGCGCTGTTCCTGTCGATGCCGATCATCCTGCACCAGATCTGGGGCTTCATTGCCCCCGGCCTGTACAAGCATGAGAAGCGCATCGCCGTACCCTTGCTGATTTCCAGCATCATCCTGTTCTACGCCGGCATGGCGTTCGCCTATTTCGTGGTCTTCCCGATCATGTTCGGGTTCTTCGCCAGCGTGACGCCCGAAGGCGTCGAGATGATGACCGACATCGGCCAATACCTGGATTTCGTGCTCACGCTGTTCTTCGCCTTCGGCGTGGCCTTCGAGATCCCGGTGGCGACCTTTCTGCTGATCTGGGTCGGCATCGTCGACGTGGCAACCCTGCGCAAGAGCAGGCCCTACGTCGTCGTCGGCTGCTTCGTGGTCGGCATGGTGCTGACTCCGCCCGACGTGTTCTCGCAAACCCTGCTCGCCGTGCCGATGTGGCTGCTGTTCGAAGCCGGTGTGATCTGCGGCAGCATGGTCAGCAAGCGCGAGGCTGGGTTTCGCGGCGATGCCGACGAAGACAAGCCCGAGCGCGACCAGCCGCCCGTCTCGCGCCCTTGAACCTGTTGCTGCTGGAGGCGGCGGACTTCGTCGCCGCCGACCGGGTCATCCTGACTGGTCGCAGGCTCAGGCATTTGCAGGAGGTCCACCGCGCCGAGGTCGGTGAGACCTTGCGGGTCGGCCTGCTCGGCGGCGAGATGGGCGAAGGCCGGCTGCTACGCCTGGATACGGCGTCGGCTGAGCTGCAGGTACGCTTCGACCAGCCGCCTCCCGCCAAACTGCCCGTCACCCTGCTGCTGGCCCTGCCCCGCCCGAAAATGCTGCGCCGCGTGTTGCAGACGGTCGCCGCCATGGGCGTGCCACGGCTGGTGCTGCTCAACAGCTATCGGGTGGAAAAGAGCTTCTGGCAGACGCCCTTCCTGGAACCCGCTGCCATTCGCGAACAGCTGATCCTCGGCCTCGAACAGGCTCGTGATACGGTGCTGCCGGAGATCATCGTCGAGAAACGCTTCAAGCCTTTCGTCGAGGACCGCCTGCCACAGCTTGCCGCCGATACCCTGGGCCTGGTCGGCCACCCCGGCGACTTCCCGGCCTGCCCGCGCGCGGTACAGCAACCGGTGACCCTGGCCATCGGCCCCGAAGGTGGCTGGATCCCTTACGAAGTGGAGAAGCTGGCCGAAGCCGGCCTCACGCCGGTGCAGCTCGGCGAACGCATCCTGCGGGTCGAGACCGCGGTCAGCGCCCTGCTGGCGCGGCTGTTCTGAGGGATTTCTGAGGTAAGCAGGTTCGTTTCAGGGGCATCTCGTCAGAATGCGAACCAGTACCGATGAACGCAATGCACACAATGGCCGCAGGCGGGTCAGAGGCTCTGAGCCCCAAGAAGCAGTCCCTGCCATGCGACCTTTGACCATTGATCTGCACCGTCTCGAATATGCCCTGGATGCGCGCGATGCCTGCGAGCACTACCTGGATCTGGAAAGCGGCGATATCCGCGCCGTATTTCCGGGGGAATCGCTTCCAGGCGCCGATGAGAAATACGACGTCCAGCTCGACCGTTTCCTGCATATCGAACCGCTCGGCCTGCCGCAGTCGATCGCCATGCGCGAAGCCTTCCTGTTCACCCAGCACGACCCCAACGCACACGCCGTGCTGAGCGCCGCACTGCGCGGTCGCAAACCGCTGCGCACGTTCGATTTCAAGCTGGAGGATTTCCCCGAGGCACGCCAGTCCTGGCTCGACTACCAGACCGTCCAGCTGCGCGAACATGCCATCACCTGGCTGCACGAGAACGGGCTGGAGCCTTCCGGGCGGTAGGCGCGCCCCTCACCCCAGCCCTCCCCGGTGGGGAGAGGGTTAGGGTGAGGGGACGAAGCAACGTGCAGCACAGCGCTCACCCACGCAGCACGCCTCACCAGCCTCAGCTCTCCAACAGAAAGGTCACCGGCCCGTCATTTTGCAGATGAACCTGCATGTCGGCACCGAACCGGCCACAGGCCACCTGGGCATGCTGGGCACCGGCCTGTCGCACCAGATAGTCGTACAGCTCTTCCCCGAGCCCCGGCGGCGCCGCGCTGGAGAAGCTCGGGCGCAGGCCGCTGCGTGTGTCGGCGGCCAGGGTGAACTGCGAGACCAGCAGCAGACCGCCGCCGATATCGCTCACCGAGCGGTTCATCCGGCCCTCGGCGTCGGCGAACACCCGGTAGCGCAGCAGCTTGTGCAGAAGCTTGTCGGCACGGGCGCGGTCATCCTCGCGCTCGATCCCGACCAGCACCAGCAGGCCCTGGTCGATGGCCCCGACGATCTCGCCTGCCACCTCCACCCGCGCCTGCCGCACTCGCTGGATCAGCGCCTTCATCAGGCCTCCTCGGGCGGCAGTTCGAGCAGGCGGTGCGCGATATCGCTGGCGGCACGCACCAGCGCGTCGCAGGTACCGGGTTCGGTGGCTGAGTGACCGGCTTCGCGGATGATCTGCAGCTCGCTGTTCAGCCAGGCTTCGTGCAGCTGCCAGGCGTTTTCCAGTGGGCAGATGGCATCGTAGCGACCGTGCACGATGATTCCCGGCAGGTGGGCGATCTTGTGCATGTCGCGCAGCAGCTGGTCGGGTTCGAGGAAACCCTGATTGACGAAGTAGTGGCATTCGATGCGCGCCATGGCCAGCGCCCGATGGGGATCGGAGAAATGGTCCACCACGTGATTGTTGGGGCGCAGCGTGGCGGTGCGCCCTTCCCAGCAGGACCAGGCCTTGGCCGCGTGCATCTGGGCGATCTGGTCGGTACCGGTCAGGCGCTTGTAGAACGCCTGCATCAGGTCGCCGCGCTCTTCCGGCGGGATCGGCGCGATGAAGTCCTGCCAGTAGTCGGGGAACAGCCGGCTGGCACCTTCCTGGTAGAACCAGGAAAACTCGTGCGGCCGGCAGAGGAAGATGCCGCGCAGAATCAGCGCATGCACATGCTCGGGATGCGCCTGGGCGTAGGCCAGCGACAGCGTCGAGCCCCAGGAGCCGCCGAACAGCACCCATTTGTCGACACCGAGCAATTCGCGGATGCGCTCCATGTCGGCGATCAGATGTGCCGTGGTGTTGTTTTCCAGGCTGGCATGGGGTGTCGAGCGACCGCAGCCGCGCTGGTCGAAGGTGATGATGCGATACAGATTGGGATCGAAGAAGCGCCTGCTCAGGGCATCGCAGCCGCCACCCGGACCGCCATGTACGAACAGCACCGGCAGGCCATCCGGCGAACCACTTTCATCGACGTAGAGCACATGCGGCGCTTCGACCGCCAGCTCATGCCGAGCATAGGGTTTTATCTCCGGATGTAATGTCTGCATGGCACACTCCAGGGTCTGTGCTGGGGGCTCGCGGGGCCACCCAAGGTTTTCGGCATCATAACGAGGTTCGAGGGTCTGTTGCCATTTCGTACGCTGCCGCGCCGGAGCCTGTTTTTGCGCGAAGCAAGGCCGCGCCCGCTCCCGGCGGGCTTGCGGCATTCACTCCATCCTTGGAGATCGCATGAGGAGAGAGGTTTGGTCATTCCAAAGGAACGACGAATAACGCCGCATCGCGCAAAAACAGGCCCGGCCCGAAGGGTTGCGCGGCAAATGTCGCCACACGGCGTTGCGGGACTTGGCAAGGGAATAACCATTGCCTGCGTCCCGCGCCTTGCGTGGCGACATTTGGCGCAGCAACGCGGCTCGCGACGAAATGGCAACAGGCCCTCGAAGTTCGGCATGCCTGTATGGAAATTAGCCACTGCCGCGTTGATGGTCGCGCTGCTGCTGTCCGGGTGCGCCCGCGATGACCCGCAGGCGGCGCTCGTAGCGGCGGCGAAGGCGCTGCAGGAAAACATCGAGAACAAGGACACCGCGGCTCTGCTGGCGCAGATCCATCCGGAGTTTCGCGCCAATCAAGCCCTGGACCGCGAATGGGTTCGGCGCACCGCAACGCTGATGTTCCTGCGCCATCGCAACGTGCAGGTCCTGGCGCTGGGCAGCGACAGCTGGCTCGATCCCAGCTACGCCGACAAGGGCCACAGCGAGGCTCAGGTGGCGCTGACCGGCGCCCAGGGTCTGCTGCCCGAGCGCGCCGGGCATTACCGCGTCAGGCTCGAATGGTGGCTGGAGGATGGAGACTGGCTGCTGGCGCGGATGGCATGGGAGTGACTCGCCCACAGACCGGCAGGTGCTCCGGTCAGCCGTAGGGCCGAATTCATTCGGCCAGGCGCGCCCCTGCCATGCCTACAGCACGAACGGAATGAAGCGCTTGCTGCCTTGCATGTAGCGGCGATAGTCCTCGCCGAAATAGGCCAGACATTCCTCTTCGTCACGTCGTGCCGTCAGCCACAGGCAGCCGGTGGCGACGATCGCGCAAAGCAGGCCGGGTAGGTTCGGCTGCTTGAAGAAGACGCCCCAGGCCAGCAGCATCAGCGAGCTGTACATGGGATGGCGGATATAGCGGAAGATCCCCACGGTCACCAGGGTCGAGGTTTTCTCGAAGGCGAAGAGCTCGGCATCGTCCCGTGCCGCGCCCGGGCGCCCGACGCACCGCAGCAGATACAACCCGCCGACCAGCACGCCGATCGAGCTGAACAGCAATGCCCAGGAAAGCAGCTGATGGGGAGCGAAACGGTTATCGAACCAGACCGGCCCGTTGAGCACCAGCAGCGCCAGGATCGCCTCCCAGGCGAAGAAGCGCGGAAAGCCATGGGCGCGAGGCTGACGCAACGCCTCGCGCGACAGCCAGGCCAGAACCGCCGAACCCAGCACGAACGCAACAGCCTGTAGAACCATTCCAATCTCCCTGCCAGAAGTCGGTGCCAACTGGCCATCTGATACACTTCCGACCCGCCAACATCCACGCAGCCTTCACGATGGACCGAACCCAACTGCTCAGCCTGCTGCCGCATCAGGGACCCGCGCTCTGGCTGGACCGGGTCCTCGAACACGACGCCGGTGGCCTTCGCGGCCTGAGCGCCTGGTCCCATCTGCAGCCATTCGGTCCTGACGCCTCGCCCTGCCTGCTGTTCGAGGCGGCGGCGCAATTATGCGGCGCGCATGGTGCCCTATACGGCGACGGAAAACCCATCGAGATGGCGCTGGTGGGCAAGCTGAGCGCGCTGCAACTGCACCACGAGCCCGCCGAGCGCAATGGCCCGCTGCTGGTCAGCGCGACCCGGGAAGCGCTCAGCCCGGCCGGCGCGCTCTACGCGTTCAGCATTCACAGCGACGAGCGGCTGCTGCTCGATGGTCGCCTGTTGCTGGTCCTCGTCCATGCTTGAGCTGCATGATCTGGGCTTCCGCTATCCCGACGCCGAACGAGCGGCGCTGGACGGCATCGATCTGCGCATTGCCGCAGGCGAATGCGTCGGCCTGCTGGGCAGCAACGGCGCCGGCAAGACCACCCTGCTCTCGCTGATCGCCGGCCTGCGCCAGCCGCAGCAAGGCGAAATCCGCTGGCACGGCGAACCCGGAATCGGCCTGGTGCCGCAGCAACCGGCCTTCTATGCCGAGCTGAGCGTTCAGGAAAACCTTCAGCTGTTCGCCGATCTCTACCGGCTGCGCGGCCCGGAGCGCAACGCAGGTCTGCAGCGTTGCATTCACGCGACCCGCCTCGAACGGCTGCTCGGACAGCGTGCGTCGCGCCTGTCCGGCGGGCAGCAGCGTCGGCTCAATTTCGCCATCGGCCTGCTCCAGCCCGCCGGCCTGTACCTGTTCGACGAGGCCACGGTGGGTGTCGACGCGCACTCGCGCGAGCTGCTGCTCGATGCCGTGCAGGTGCTCACCCGCGAGGGCTGCGCGGTGATCTACACCAGCCATTACCTGGACGAGATCGAGCGCCTGGCGCAGCGGATCGTCCTCCTTGCCGAAGGCCAGGTGCGCCTCGACCTGGATAAGCGCCAGCTGCTCGGCGATGACCACGGCTTGTTGCTGGAATGGCCCGCGGCGCCGCCAAGCGGCTTCGATGCACTGCTCGCGGAATTGCAGCTCCAATGCCTGCCGACCACCCGCGGCTGTCGCATCGAGCGCATCGACAGCGCCCAGCTGGCGCGCCTGTGCCAGTTCATCGCCGACCAGCCGCAGCCGCCCAATCTGCTGCGCTTTGGCCGCCCTTCGCTGGAACAGCTTTACCTGCACCTCAGCGGAGGTTCGCTGTGAGACTCGGAGCGTTGGTGCGCAAGGAATTCCTTTTGCTCACGCGCGACTACCATGCGCTGGCGGTGCTGTTCCTGATGCCGGCGCTGTTCGTGCTGCTGATGGCCTTCGCCCTGGCGGAGGTCAATCAGGATCGTCTGCCGGCGCTGAGCCTCGAACTGGAGATTCCCCAGGCCAGCGAACAGAGCGCCTTCTTCACCGCCGCGCTGCGCCAGCAACTGCCCGACGGCCATATGCCGGATGTCAGCGACCAGCCGCTGCCACGGGTGCGCCTGAGCGCCGACTTCGCCGGGCAGTTGCTGGATGCCGAACAGGCCAGCCTGGGCCTGGTCTTTCCGGCCGCCACCGACGCCCTGACCCGCCAGCGCCTGCGCGCGGCGGTGCAGGTGGCACTGGCGCAGACACGGCTGATGACCTTCCTGCTCGACAGCGGCGAGCTCGATCCCGACTCGACGCAGGACGAACGGCTGGCACTGATCACACAGCGCACCGCGGTGCGCATCGACGAACAGCAACAGCTGGCCAGCGGCGCCCTCGCCCAGCGCGCCAACGCCAGCCAGCACAGCGTGCCGGCCTGGCTGATCTTCGGCATGTTCTTCGTCATGCTGCCGATGGCCAACGGTTTCCAGCGCGAGCAGCAGAGCGGCGTCCTGCTGCGTCTGCGCTGCCTGGGCGTCAGCATGGGCACCCTGGCGCTGAGCAAGCTGCTGCCGTATCTGGCAATCAACCTGCTGCAGTTCGCCTTGCTGCTGGCCATCGGCGTCTGGGCGCTGCCGCTGCTCGGCCTACCCGGCTTGCAGTTGCCGGGCAGCGTCGCGGCCTATGTGCTGCTGGCCGGGTGCCTGGCGCTGGCGGCCTGCAGTCTGGGACTGGCCATCGCCAGCCTGGCACGCAGCGGCGAGCAGGCGCTGATGCTCAGCGGCGGCATCAACCTGATACTCGCCGCCATCGGCGGCATCATGGTGCCCAGGAGCGTGATGCCCGAGGCCATGGCTCGGCTGGCGGAGATTTCACCCATGAGCTGGGCGCTGGACGCCTTCCTGGCGCTGCTGGTCGGCCAGGGCTCGCTTTCCGATGTTGCGCCCTGGTGCGCCCGGCTGCTGCTGTTCGCAGTGGTGGTCGGCGCCGCGGCGCTGTTCCTGTTTCTCAAACGACTGAACGACACGCAATGGACGACACACAACTAAAACAGGCGCTCAAGCAGTTGCTGATCCGCGAGTGCGACAAGCAGGACGACATCGACTGGCAGAGCATTGCCGACGACGAGCCGCTGTTCGGCCAGCAGAGCCGCATCCAGATGGACAGCCTCGACGCCCTGCAGGTGTCGCTGGCCCTGCAACAGCATTACGGCGTGCGCATCGAAGGCGCCAAGGATGGCCGGCGTATCCTCAATAGCATCGACAGCATCGCCGCGTTCATCCGGCAGGCCTCATGAAGCCGGTCTACCTGCAACGCGCACAGCTGTGCAGCGCACTGGGCGAAGACTTGCACGCCGCCGCGACGACCTGCCGGCAAGGCCGGTTGCCGCAGCCGGAATGGTTCGAGTTGCATGAACGCAACGAGCGACGACCCTACCTGGCTGCGGTCGGCGCATCGCTCGCCCTGCGCCAGCGCCTGCACCAGCTGGTCGCCGCCAGCAGCGACGGCGCGCTGGATGACTGCCTGCTGATCCTGGCCTCCACCACTCTGGATATCGTCGCCATCGAGGCGCGGGTGAAAGCCGGCGAGGCGACCGGCAACCCGATGGCCCCGGCACTCGATGCCCTCGCCGAAGAGCTGCGCCAGGAGTGGGGTTTCGCCGGCGCCTTCACCCTCAACACCGCCTGCACCAGTGCCGCCAATGCGCTGCTGTATGGCGCGCGGCTGGTGGCCCGCAATCACTATCGCCGCGCCTTGGTGCTGGCCTTCGAGACGCCCAGCGAAGTCACCCGGCAAGGCTTTGGCGTGCTCGAACTGACCAGCCCCAGCGCCGCCTACCGGCCCTTCCATGCCGAACGCGACGGGTTGATTCTCGGCGAAGCCTACGCCAGCGTGATGCTCGCCCGCGAACCCGGCCCGGAGCCGCTGGCGAAGCTGCTCGGCGGCTTCAGCGCCTGCGACACCAGCAGCCTGACCAACACCGCCGAGGACGGCAGCCATATCGACTGGGTCATGCGCCGCGCCCTGCACAGCGCACGAACCACAACGGCGAAAATCGCCCTGGTCAAGCTGCACGGCACCGCCACCGCCGCCAACGATCAGGCCGAAAGCAACGGCATGCGCCGCACCTTCGCCCACGCACTGCCGCCACTGTGCGTGCTCAAGCCCTATCTGGGGCACACCCTGGGCGCCTGTGGCCTCAGCGAAACTCTGTTGCTGCTGGAAAGCCTGCGCCAGGGCGCGCTGCCGGGCTGCGACTACGCCGAGCATGCGTTGCTGCCGCTGGCCGCCGGGCCGCTGGCGGTGTCCGCCGGCAGCCTGTTGCTGGCCAACTATTTCGGCTTCGGCGGCAACAACGCCAGCCTGGTACTGCAAGGAATTCCAGCATGAAGGTGATCGCCGCCAGCGAGGTTCGCGGTTGCAACCACAGCGACAGCCAGCTCAAGGCCGCCCTCGGCACTTACCTGTCCAGCCCGCCACGACGCACCGATCGCCTGACCCTGCTGGCGCTGCTCGCCGCCGCGCCGCTGAAGGCACACATGCAGACGGACAGCGGGCTCTATCTCGCCGCCACCTACCCGGCGCGGCAGAACATGTTCGCCCTGCTGGAGAACGTCTGCGCCCAGCAGCGGCTGCCCAAGCCTTTCGAATTCGTCAACAGCGTCAGCAATGCCGCGGGTTTCCACGTGGCGCAGCAACTGGGGCTGCTGGGGCCGAACCTGTTCATCGGCGCGGGACCGCAGGTCTGGGGGCACCTGCTCGACCTGGCCGGTAACGACCTGGAGCGGGCGCAGGTACGCCAGGCGCTGGTGCTGCTGGTCGAGGAAGATCAGCAGGACGGCTTCAGCGCTCAGGCATTGGTGCTGGAGCCGGGCGGAGATTCGCTCAGCGCACGGGATTTCTCCGTGCTGAGCGATTCGGTGGAGGTTGTTCGGCTGGAGCTGGAGACTGACTCGACATCCGTGTAAGGCCGAACCTGTTCGGCTGGCTTTGTATCCGTGGCCGAATAAATTCGGCCCTGCAAGCCCCTGACCCAACCCGCCAGTCTGGTAGGCCGGGTCACGCCTCACCGACCCGATGACGAACGGCCAGACGCAAGAAATGCCAAGGCATTACACCCGGATGATGTCTCGAACGTTGGATTACGCCTTCGAATTGGCGGGTTACGCCTTCGGCTAACCCGACCTACAACTGACTCGACGTCCATATAGGGCCGAACTTGTTCGGCCATGTTCCCGTTAGTTGTTGCGAGTACTCGTGCACGCGGCCATCGTGGGAGGGGCCTTAGCCGCGAACGGAGCCACACCGATGCCCGAGCATCGATTCGCGGACAAGTCCGCTCCCACAAAGCAGGGTTGCTCCAGCAACACGTCCTGGGACATAACCATGCATTCGGCCCTGCAGGTGGGGCGCATGGTGCCATGGCCGAACAAGTTCGGCCCTACGAGGGCGGGTCAGCGTCTGGCCCAGCCGGCCAACCGCCGTACCAGTTCGCGCTCCTGCGTGGCGATGGCGTCCAGCATCGCGGCGATGCCGGCAAAATCGCCGTCGCCCTGCTTGTTGCGTGACTGGCGCACGCAGGCCGAGGCGAACTGGCGCCAGTCGTCGCCGATGCGGGTCAGTTGCGTAGCCATGTCATTGAGTGCCGGATCGCCCAGCAGCGTGCCGGATTCCTGCAGGAAGCTGGCGTACATGAAGCGGAAACCCGCACCGCCGGTGCCGATCTCCTCCTGCATGCGCACGATATGGGTGAGGTAGAGCCGGTTGTATTTCGCCTGGGCCGGATCGAGCTTGCGGATCTGCGCGGCCAGGTGATGGATGCCGCGAATGCCGATCCAGGGCAGTGGCATGCCGTCGAGGATGCGCGTGGTGGACACCAGGCTCTGGCGCACCAGGCGATCCCAGTCCTGTTCCGGTGGCACATCTTCGAGCCAGTACATCAGCCCCTTGGCGGCCAGCGCACCCTTGGCGAAGCGCGCCTTCTGCAGGTCAGCGCTGGCGCAGCGCACCGGTTCCTCGAAAACCGGGTCGCTGAGCAGGTAGTCGTCGCCATCGCGACCATAGGCCAGCAGGTTGTGCGCGTTGAAGTGAAAGCGCATCTCCGGCGGAAAGTACGGCAGCCAGAACACCGAGCTCTGCAACCCGGCCAGGCGCCCCTCGGCCAGGGCGCGGTCCAGCGCCAGTCGGCCCTGTTCCGGCTGACGGAAGGTGGCCGTGTGCAGGCGCGCGCCGAGGCGCTTGCTCAGCGTCCTGATGATGTGTTTCGGCGGCATCCGGTAGGCGATCAGCGGCATGCCGCCGAGCTTGACGATGGGCAGATAGGCGAACGCCAGCCCCGAGGCCAGGCCGAAGGCCATCGGCTCGCTCATGGGCAGGCCAGCATGGGTCAGCAGGTTGGCCATCACCCCGCTTTCACAATGGGCGCTCTGGCGGTGCTGGAAGGCGCTCATCGCGGCAACTCCTGCTGGTAGCGGATCAGTTCGGCGACGTCCAGGCCGAAGGCCTCGGCGTAGCGCGTCAGCTGCTTGGTAGTCAAACGGCGATAGATGGTCGGGCGGAAATGCCGGCGGATGCGCCATTGCCAGAAGCCGGTTATCTGCGCCAGCGCCGGCTCATCGAGCCGGTAGCGGTACATCAGGCATTTCAGCGGCGAGGCCTGGCCACTGCGCCACTCGGCCAGGGCCTGGGCTTCCTGCTCTTCGAGCTGCGCCACGGCCAGTTGCGTGGCGTAGGACTCGGGCTCCCAACCAGCGCTCTGGGTACCCCGGTAACGGCCCTGTTCGTCCACGGCGTAGAGCAGCTTGCTGTGGCCGCCGTAGCTGCTGTCGGGGTCCTGCGGGACCTCGTCAAGCCTCATCGGGTGCAACCACGGTCATGTGCAGGAAGGCGCTGGAGAAGCGGCCACTTTCCGGCACGTAGCCGAGCAGGCGCTGGCCGGCACGGAGCTGGCCGCTGTGGAACAGCTCGTCGAGCATGATGAAGAAGGAGGCGGCGCCGGTATTGCCCTTGCGCGTCAGGTTGGTGAACCAGCGCTGCTGGGGAATGGCGAAGTCGATGCGGGCCAGGCCTTCGGCCAGACGGTCGCGGAAGAATTCCGAGGAATAGTGCGGCAGGAACCAGTCGATGTCCTCGGCGCGCATTTCGCGACGGCGGCGAATGCGTTGCAGCGCCTCCTCGACGGTGACCTGGACGATGTTCTCGTTGAGCAGCTTGACGTCCTGCTTGATGGCCATCACCGAGCGGCGGTTGCGTTCCTCGACGTCCATGCGGCTCCAGCCGACCAGGCCCTCGCCCTGCCTGTCCGCACCGCCGTACATGCAGGCCGGAAAGCGATCAGCGAAGGACAGGATATCGATCCAGTCGATGCGCAGGCTCAGGCCCTCGGGGTTGGGGCGGTCTTCCAGCCAGACCGCGCCGGCGCCGTCGGAGAGCATCCAGCGCAGGAAATCCTTCTCGAAGGCCAGTTCCGGGCGGCGCTCCAGCTCTTCGGCGGCGCTGTCGATCTCGGCGCTGAAGTTGCGCGCCTGCATCAGCGCCGAGGCGACTTCCGAGCCGCAGGCCACGGCGTTGCGGCTCTCGCCGCTGGCCACGTTGAGCCAGGCGTATTTCAGCGCGCTGACACCGCACAGGCAGATGCCCGCGGTGGTCACCACCTCGCAGGGCGGATTGCCCAGTTCGCCGTGCACCATCACTGCATGGCCGGGCAGAGTCTGGTCCGGCGAGGAGGTGGCGGCCACCAGGCACTGCAGTTCTTCAAGCTCGGCGGGGCTGGCCAGACCGCGAACGGCCTCAGCGGACAGCTGCGCGTTGGTCATGCTCGGCTCGCCGGTGGCCGGATCGATCACGTAGTGGCGCTGGCGAATGCCATTGCGGCGCAGGACGATGGAACGCGCCCGTGAGGGACGGTCGCCGACCTGACCGAGGCGTGCTTCCATCTGCTCGTTGTCCACCGGGTCGTGCGGCAGGCAGGCGCTGATGCGATTGATGTAGACGGGCTTGGCCACGGGACGGTCCTCGAAACGTTACTCGCCGGACGGCGCAGCAAAATAGGCTTTTTCCCGCTGGATTCGGGCGCGGGTCAGGGGGCTAAGCAGCTTTTTCAGCAATGCGGTGACCGGCACCACGGTGAGGATCAGGCTCAGCAGAAAGACGATATAGACGATCAGCCCGGCACGCCGGCGCAGGCTGTGCTGCGGGCCGAGCGCCGCCAGCAGCGTGCCCCAGGCCTTGAAACTGCGGGTGCCGACGCGCTCGCTGGCGATCAGTTTTTCATCGATGCGCACCGCGCCCAGGCCACGCAGCATCGGCTGTTCGATAGGGCCGCCTTGCGCCAGGCGCTCGCCGATGGCCACGCCGAAGCGCTGCGCACCGGCGATCTCGGCCTCGCTGATGCCCGCCTTGGGCAACCAGGCGAAGGGCTGCTGGCGACCGGTGAACATCCACAGCGGCGTAGCCAGGAAGCTCGCCGCGCTGCCGCATGCATCGGTCAGCACGATGTTGTCCAGCAGCCGCGCACCCAGCGCATCGAGGCGTGCCTTGAGCTTTTCCTGGGCCATCAGCCACATGTTGCGGCAGCCGATCAGCGTCACCACCGGCGTACCCCGCAGCAGCCGCGCCGCTTCCGGCGAGGCGAGGAAGCTGGTGATAGGCCGCGACGGCGAGAGGAACCAGACCTGGTACGCGAGAATCACCAGGTCGTAGCGCTTGTTCGCATCCACCTGCAACGGCTGCAGTGGCTCGGGGCGCATCAGCACGGTTTCGGGGAAGATGCTGAAAAAGGTGAGGAACGGCCAGGGAAAGGGATAAGGTGTGGCCGGCTGCACGGCGAGGAAGTCCAGCTGCACATCGTCACGCGCCAGCAGCGGCGCACAGACGGACTGCACCAGCCGGCCGAGCTGCCCCGTTTGCGAATAGTGAACGACCAATACCTGGCGCATCGAAACTTCAGTCACCGAAAATGGTCGCGATTATGCCACAGCATGTAAATCAGAATGTAACGCGCACATGGCTCTTTGCCGGCCTTGTGACGACCGGCGTAGCTGCAGCGCAGGCGGCGGATATCCGGTTGCAGGTCGAGAATGTCGCCCAGAGTGTGCTGCATGCCGAGCTGCATTCAGCCGACGCGACGCGCTGGGACGCGCCCTTGCAGCGGATGAGCGGTTCTCGGGAGGCGCTCGTTTTCCATGATGTCCCGCCCGGACGCTATGCGGTGCAACTGTTCGTCGACGTGAACGCCAATGGCCGGCTCGACCTCACGCCCCGAGGCCTGCCAACCGAGCCGGTGGGATTCTCCAGCAACCCGCGCCTGTTCAAGGGCAAACCCGCGCCCTCGGGGTGTGCCTTCGAACATGGCGAGGCCGCTAGCCTGGTGTCGATCGAACTGCGCCAGCGGGGTGCCGCCCAGCGCGCTGCGGACGAAACGGAGCGGTAATCAGCGAGCCTCGCCGCGCCAGATCAGCTCATCGGTGTCGTAGCCACGCCTGTGCGCCTCGTCGAGCAGCCGTTCGCGCGTCGCCGAGTCGATTCGCTCCTCGCGCGACAGCAACCAGAGGTAGTCGCGATCCGGACTGCCGACCAGCGCGACGCTGTAGTCGTCATCCAGATAGAGCACCCAGTAATGGCCCTTGCTCAAGCCGGGGAAAAGATTGCTGAACCAGTTATCGAAGCGCACCCAGAGCTTGTCGGTGCGGCCCGGCTGCTGCGGCACCGCCTCGCCCCTGGCTTCCTTCCACTCGCCGCTTGCCGTTTCGCAGCGGTTGACCACCTCGACGCGACCCTCGTCCTGCAGCCGGTAACGCGCCTCGGAGCGCACGCAGTCGCGCTGGAAGAACATCGGCAGACGCGCCTGTTCGTACCAGGTGCCCTGATAGCGCTGCAGATCGACGTCACCTACCGTCCGTGGTGCATCGACTGCGTTGGAGCTGGCGCACCCGGCCAGCAATAAGGCACTGAACAGAGCTGCTGCGATACGCATGGTTCTCTCTCCTGTCTCGAGACGCTGACTTATTTCAGGCCCTGGCCGGAAAACATCATGACCTTGTCCCCGGCGAACTGAATGCTGATGAAGCGGTTCTTCTGCCCCCAGGTACAGCTGGACATACCCAGCGCCCCGGCACATTCGCCCGGCTTGCCGAGCAGTTCTTCCACCTGCTGGCGCGACATGCCGGCTTCCAGCTTGGCGAAGTTTTCCTGGGTGACGGGATTGCAACCCGTCAGCATCAACAGACCGGCAAGCAATGCTGGAAAACGCAACGACATAGAGAACCTCCGATATTCAGTGCCTGACCTTGCAGATCACGCCGTTGTCATGGATTAGGGGACCGATGCAGCGAAGGGTTCCGCCGAGGCCTGCAGGTTCTAGAAACCTGACCCTGGCTGGGCGAGAAAGGTGCGCTCGGCTTCGCTCGAAGCGCGTCCGAGAATCGCATTGCGATGGGGAAAGCGTCCGAAGCGGGCGATCACGTCGCGGTGGCGCTCGGCGAAATCGAGGAATCCCTCGAAGGCTGGCCGGCCCTCCTCCTCGGCGAGATCGCGCAGCTCGGCGAACCGCGCCACGGCCAGATCCTGGCTCTGCAGATTCTCGGCATGCTCCAGCACCAGGTAGATGAAGACCCGCTCGATGGGCGCGAGCGACTCATCCCGCCCCCGCTCCAGGCCATCGCGCACCAGTTGCTGCGCACGCGCGTCTCCGGCAAAGGCCAGCGGCGTGCCACGGTGGATCATGCGCGGTAGCTGGTCGAGCAGCAGGGTCAGCGCCAGCCAGCCTTGCGCAGCGTCGGCCCATTGTTGCAGGCCACCTGCGAGCGCCTGCTGGCAGAGGTCGCCGAAGCGCTGGCGCACCTCGTCATCCTGCTCGGGCTTGTAGCCGAACCACAGCCCGTGCTTCTCCTCGACGATGTCCCGCGCCGTGCCGCCCTGGCCGAACCACCAGTCCAGCAGTTGCTGCCAGGGCGCCTGCATCGCTCAGCCCCCGTGGTAACCGGTGACGCGCTCGACCTCTTCGCGCGAGCCGAGGAACACCGGTACGCGCTGGTGCAGCGAGGTCGGCTGGATATCGAGGATGCGCTGCCGGCCGTTGGTAGCGGCGCCGCCGGCCTGCTCGATGATGAAGGACATGGGGTTGGCCTCGTACATCAGGCGCAGCTTGCCGGGCTTCTCCGGCTCGCGCGCATCCCAGGGGTACATGAACAGACCGCCACGGGTGAGGATGCGGTGCACGTCGGCCACCATCGAGGCGATCCAGCGCATGTTGTAGTTCTTGCCCAGCGGGCCTTCCTCGCCGGCCAGCAGTTCGCTGACGTAGCGACGCACCGGCTCTTCCCAGTGGCGCTGGTTGGACATGTTGATGGCGAATTCGGCGGTGCTGTGCGGCACGCGAATGTTGTCGTGGGTGAGCACGAAGCTGCCCAGTTCGCGATCCAGGGTGAAGCCCATCACGCCGTTGCCGAGCGTCAGCATCAGCATGGTCTGTGGACCGTAGATGGCATAACCGGCGGCGACCTGCTTGGTGCCGGGCTGGAGGAAGGCCTCTTCGCCGAGGGCATCGTTCTGGGAGAAACATTCGCCGGGGCAGCGCAGCACCGAGAAGATGGTGCCGACCGACACGTTCACGTCGATGTTGGAGGAGCCGTCCAGCGGGTCGAACACCAGCAGGTAGGCGCCCTTGGGGTACTTGCCGGGGATCTGGTAGGCGTTGTCCATTTCCTCGGAGGCCATGCCGGCCAGGTGACCGCCCCACTCGTTGGCTTCGAGCAGGATCTCGTTGGACAGCACGTCCAGTTTCTTCTGCACCTCGCCCTGCACGTTCTCGCTCTCGGCGCTGCCGAGCACGCCGCCCAGCGCGCCCTTGGACACCTGGTGGCTGATTGCCTTGCACGCCCGCGCCACCACCTCGATGAGGAAGCGCAAATCCGCAGGGGTGTTGTTGCTGCGAGTCTGCTCGATCAGGTAGCGGCTCAGGGTTACGCGTGACATGGAATGACTCCGGGAGAGGAAAAAACCCGCGCAGTTTAGCAGGCCATGGAGAAACTGACCTTCCCTCAGACCGGCCCACTTGCCGCAGAGTTCAGCGAAACGGCCAGGGCCCGTCCGGTTTCGCTGCAAGCCGCGCTGTTGCAGCGATCGCGAGCAAACCGGCGCCCCGCATGCAGGGCGAGCGTGCCGATGAGCGCCGCTGTGCGACTCACATGACCTTCCAGATCTCCTCGGCGTATTCGCGGATGGTCCGGTCCGAGGAAAACCAGCCGGTGCGGGCGGTATTCAGCACCGCCGAACGCCACCAGCGAGCCGGATCGCGCCAGCGTTTCTCGACCTCCCGTTGTGCCTGCCAGTAGGCCTCGAAATCCGCGCAGACCATGAAGGTGTCATGCCAGGTGATGCCATCGATCAGGGCGGTGTAACGCCCCGGGTCATCGGCGGAGAATGCCCCGTTGCGAATGGCCATGAGCACCTCGTTGAGCCGAGGCGACTGGTAGATGGTCGCCTCGGCGTTGTATTCGCCAGCCTGCTTGCGTGCCTCCACTTCCTGGGCGGTCATGCCGAAGATAAACATGTGCTCCAGGCCGATCTGTTCGCTCATTTCCACGTTGGCACCATCCAGGGTGCCGATGGTCAGGGCGCCGTTGAGGGCGAACTTCATGTTGCTGGTGCCGGAGGCCTCCAGCCCGGCGGTGGAGATCTGCTCGGACAGGTCGGCCGCCGGAATGATGCGCTCGGCCAGACTGACGTTGTAGTTGGGCAGGAACACCACCTTGAGCAGGTCGCGCACCGTCGGGTCGTCATTGATGGTGCGGGCGATGTCGTTGGTCAGTTTGATGATCAGCTTGGCGGTGTGGTAGCTGGCCGCCGCCTTGCCGGCGAAGATCTTCACCCGTGGCACCCAGTCGCCGCCCGGATCGGCGCGAATGGCCTGGTACAGCGCGACGGTGTGCAGCAGATTGAGCAGTTGTCGCTTGTATTCGTGGATGCGTTTGACGTGCACGTCGAACAGCGCATGCGGATCGACACGGATACCCACACGTTCCTGAATCAGACCGGCCAGCAATTCCTTGTTGGCCAACCGCTGCTCGGCGAATCGTCGGCGAAACTCCGCCTGCTCGGCGAAAGGCTCCAGCTCCCGCAAGCGGGTTTCCGGGGCGTCCAGCAGCTCTTCGCCGACATGTTCCACCAGCAGCCGGGTGAGCGACGGGTTGGCCTGGTACAGCCAGCGACGGAAGGTGATGCCGTTGGTCTTGTTGCTGATGCGCTGCGGGTACAGCCGATGCAGGTCGGTGAACACCGTCTCGCGCATTAGTTGGGTATGCAGCGCCGAGACGCCGTTGACACAGTGGGAGCCGAGAAAGGCCAGGTTGCCCATGCGCACCCGGCGGCCATGATCCTCTTCGATCAGCGACACCGAGCGCAGCAGGCGGGCATCGTTGATGTCGCGCGCGCGCAGGCTGTCCAAGTGCTGCGCGTTGATCAGGTAGATGATCTGCATGTGCCGCGGCAGCAGGCGCTCCATCAGGCCCACCGGCCAGGTTTCCAGGGCTTCGGGCAGCAGCGTGTGGTTGGTGTAGGACAGGGTCGCGACCGTCAACGCCCAGGCCTTCTCCCAGGGAACGTCGTGCACATCCACCAGCAGGCGCATCAGCTCGGCCACGGCAATCGCCGGATGGGTGTCGTTGAGCTGGATGGCGTTGTATTCGGGCAGGCTCAGCACGCTCTGATGCTGATCGAGATGACGCCGCAAGAGATCCTGCAGGGAAGCCGCCACGAAGAAGTATTCCTGGCGCAGGCGCAGTTCCTGGCCCGCCTCGGTGCTGTCCGCCGGGTAGAGCACGCGCGAGATGCTCTCGGCGCGCGCCTCTTCGGCCACCGCGCCGATATGGTCGCCGGCGTTGAAGCGCTCCAGGTGAAAATCCGCCTCGGCCCGCGCGCGCCACAGGCGCAGGGTGTTCACGCTGCTGCCGCGCCAGCCGACCGTCGGCGTGTCGTACGCGATGGCCCGTACCCCTTCGGCCCAGTGCCAGAAATGCTGCGACAGCGCCTGTTCGTCACCGGCACGGGGCAGCGCCGTGACATGACCACCGAAACCGATCAGGTAGCTGACCTCGGCCCGCTCGAACTCCCAGGGGTTGCCGAAATTCAGCCAGGTTTCGGTCTGCTCGTGTTGCCAGCCATCGACGATGGCCTGGCGGAACAGCCCGTGGTCGTAGCGAATGCCATAGCCATAGGCGGCGATGCCCAGCGTGGCCATGCTTTCCATGAAACAGGCGGCCAGGCGGCCAAGCCCGCCGTTGCCCAGCGCCGCATCCGGCTCCTGTAGGCGGATCTGGTCGAAGTCCACACCCAGCTCGGCCAGTGCCTCACGGGCGATATCCAGCAGTCCGAGATTGCTCAGGCTGTCGGTCAGCAAGCGACCGATCAGAAACTCCAGCGACAGGTAATAGACCCGCTTGCCATTCTGCCGATAGGTCTCGCGGGTCCGGTCCATCCATCTGTCGATCATCCGGTCGCGGGTTGCCAATGCGACCGCCTCGTACCAGTCGAGCTGGGAAGCGTGCCCGGCGTCCTTGCCAATCGCGTAGGTCAGCTTGCGCAGAATGTTTTCACGAAAGGTGGCGATGTCGTCGGGACTGGGGAGATTGGATTCCTGCGTCATGAGGGACCTCGGGACGGTGGCAAGAAATGGCGACACCCGGCGGACCAGAGCCGGTCTGGCATCCATGTCCGGCTTCGACTCGCCATCGCCACTGGAAATTCCCCGGCCAGCCGTTATCATCGCGCGCCTTTCCCCCGATGCCTGCACCGTGAAAAACAAGCTGATCGCCTCCGCCGACCCGGATCGCCTGGAAACCTGGGCCCGCTACAGCAACGGCCTGTGCCGCGACTGTCGCGCCACCTGCTGTACCTTGCCGGTGGAGGTGCGCATCGACGACCTGATCCGCCTGGAAGTAGTCGACCCCTTCGAGCGCGACGAACCACTTCGCAACATCGCCAGACGGCTGAGCAAGGCCGGCATCGTCGAGCACTTCAACCAGAAGCACGGCATATTCACGCTGACCCGCCTGGCCAACGGCGACTGTCTCTACCTGGATCGCCAGACCCGGCTCTGTACCGTCTACGCCAAGCGCCCCGACACCTGCCGCAATCATCCGCGCGTCGGTCCACGGCCCGGTTACTGCGCCTACCAGCAGAAAATCGTGGAACGCCGATAGCCTTTCGCCCCGCCAGCGGCGAATCATCAAATGCGCCTGGTGGAACTGGCAAAACCGTGACTCAGCAGTCATGCTTGGCGTCTGCCAGTATCCGCAACGTTTAGGAATCCACCCGGCATGAGCCGCGATAGCCGTTACCTGGAAGCCATTCTCCACCACGATATCCCGTTGACGCGGTCCATGGGCCTGCGCGTCGAGCAGTGGGAAAACCACGAGCTGCGCCTGAGAGTGCCGCTGCAAGCCAACATCAATCACAAGAGCAGCATGTTCGGCGGCAGCCTGTACTGCGCCTCGGTGCTGGCGGGCTGGGGCTGGATGCACCTGCGCCTGCGCGAGGCGGGCATCGACGACGGGCACATCGTGATTCACGAAGGCCAGATCGAATACCCGCTACCGGTGGTGGACGATGCGATCGCCATCTGCTCGGCGCCGTCCGATGAGGCCTGGGAGCGCTTCGAAGCGATCTATCGCCGCCGTGGCCGCTCGCGCGTGACGCTGCACAGCCGCATCCTCGCCGCCGATGGCCGCGATGCCGTACGCTTCACCGGGCAATTCGTCCTGCACAAATAAGCACGGCGCGCTCAAACGCTACGCCTTCGGCGGCCTAGCGCGCCTTGGCGAGCTCGATCAGCTCGGCACGCCAGGCGGCATCCCGCGGCAATGCCAGAAAGGAAGGGTTGAGGTAGCTTTCGCGCGCCTCGTAGGTCAGCGGCGCGCCGTCGATGTCCAGCACTTCCCCACCAGCACCTTCGAGCACGCCCTGGGCAGCAGCGGTATCCCACTGGGACGTGGGCGCCAGGCGTGGATAGCAGTCGGCCAGGCCTTCGGCCAGCTGGCAGAACTTCAGCGAACTGCCGACGCTGGCCAGCACCAGCTCCCCGAAGCGCTCCCCCAGCCCAGCGAGCAAGCGCTCCTGCGCCGGACTCGAATGACGCCGGCTGGCCACCACGGTGAAACTGCCCGGCGGAGTCGGACGCACCTGCAGCGGCTCGACGTGCCCCTCGGCGTCGGCGCACCAGGCGCCCAGCTCCGCGCCACCGTAGTAGCAGCGCCCGCTGGCCGGCACGCCGACCACACCGAACAGCACCCGCCCCTGATCGATCAGCGCCACGTTGACGGTGAATTCCACGCTGCCGCTGATGAACTCCTTGGTGCCATCCAGCGGATCGACCAGCCACCAGCGAGTCCAGCCGGCGCGCTCGGCCAGTGCCAGATCGCAGGCTTCCTCCGACAGCACCGGAATGCTCGCGTCCAACGCCTGCAGGCCTTCGCTCAGCAGATGGTGGGCCGCCAGGTCGGCGGCGGTGACGGGGGAGGCGTCGGCCTTTTCATGCACCTGCAGCTCGCTGCGCCAATGAGGCAGTATCGCGCGACCGGCGGCCTGGACCAGATCGATCACCGGGGCCAGATAAGGATGGCTCACGAGAATTCTCCACGCTGGGTCAGCAGGTCGCGGGCCAGGTAGAGCGCCGCCAGCGCACGCCCCTCGCTGAATTGAGGGTGCTGGACAAGCGCGGACAGCTCGTGCAGGTCGACGCGCTCGACACGCATCGGCTCCGGTTCGTCGCCCGGCAGTTGCTCCGGATAGAGGTCGCGCGCCAGCACCACCTGAATCTTCTGACTCATGTAGCCCGGCGACAGCGACAGTTCGGTCAGCCATTCGAGCCGGCGAGCGCCGAAGCCGGCCTCCTCCTTGAGCTCGCGGTTGGCGGCATCGAGCACGTCCTCGCCAGGCTCAATCAGTCCCTTGGGCAGCGACAGTTCATAGGTATCGGTGCCACCGCAGTATTCTTCGATCAAAAGCACCCGGCCATCGGCCTCCAGCGCGACGATCATGACTGCGCCGTAGCCGGAGCCCTTGCCCACCAGTCGTTCGTAGGTGCGCTCCACGCCGTTGGAAAAACGCAGTTGCAGCTCCTCGACACGGAACAGGCGGCTGCTCGCGACGATCTCACGGGCGAGCACGGTGGGCTTCTGGCGCATGGCGGCACTCCTGGAAACGCGGTCGGTTATCATAACCCGGCTTTTTGCCGGGACCGCTAACGCTTTGCATCGAGCTGACGGCTGCCCCACCATTGCCACCATGAAGAGCCTGCCCATGATCGCCTCCCTGCCGTGGTCCGACATCGATACCGTCCTGCTGGACATGGATGGCACCCTGCTGGACCTGCATTTCGACAATCAGTTCTGGCTCGAACATCTGCCGCAGCGCTATGCCGAGCGCCACGGCATCAGCCGCGCCATGGCCGAGCTGGAGCTGGCGCCACTGTTCAATGAACACGAGGCCCGGCTCACCTGGTACTGCCTGGACTACTGGACCCGCGAACTGGAGCTGCCGATCCGCGAGATGAAGCGCGAGGTCGCCGACCTGATCGCCCTGCGTCCGGCCGCCGACGAGTTCCTCGCGGCCTTGCGCGAGGCCGGCAAGCAGGTGGTGCTGATCACCAACGCGCACCGCGATTCGCTGTCGCTGAAACTGGAACGCGTCGAGCTGGCCCCCTGGTTCGACCGGCTGATCAGCTCCCACGATTACGGTTTTCCCAAGGAAGATGCGCAGTTCTGGTATGCGCTGAAGCAGGACATCGACTTCGATCCGGGGCGCACGCTGTTCATCGACGACAACCTGCCGATCCTGCGCAGCGCACGCCGCTTCGGTGTCGCCCAGCTGCTGGCGGTCAGCGAACCGGACAGCCGTCGCGGCCGCAAGGACACCGAGGAATTCGCCGCGGTCGAAGACTACCGCGAACTCATCCGCGCGCTGCAAGGCGTGCAGCCCTGAGCCTGAACCCCTCCGCCCTCACCGAGATACGGATCCACCGATGAACCCACCCCAGCACGACGCTCCGCTCGACACTGCCCAGGCGCAACCCGGCGGTAGTCAGTCCAGCCAGTTCCAGCCTCTCGGCCAGCCGCAGCTGGAGCCGGTGGAACTGGCCGAGGAGTGCGCGCTGGCCATCGCCTACAACGGCCTCAGCCAGGCGGTAATGATGGTATCGCCCATCGATCTGGAAGATTTCGTGGTGGGTTTCAGCCTGGGCAGCGGCATCGTCGAGAGCGTTCAGGACATTTACGACATCCGTATCGGCGGCACCGGCAGCGGGCGCCATGCCGAAGTGGAAATCGCCAACCGCGCCTTCTGGAAGCTCAAGCAGCAGCGTCGGCAGTTACCCGGCAACGCCAGTTGCGGCCTCTGCGGTGTCGAAGCGCTGGAACAGGCTCTGCCGCAGCTGCCGGTCATGCCGGTCGCGGCACTGCCACCGGCGCATTGGTTACAGGACCTGCGCCAGCGCATCGACGGCTTCCAGCCCCTGGGCCAGAGCTGCGGCGCGGTGCATGCCGCGCTGTTCATCGATGCCCGGGGCGAGCTGCTGCTGAGCCGCGAAGACATCGGTCGGCACAATGCGCTGGACAAGCTGATCGGCGCACTCAAGCGCAACGGGCACGAAGTCTCCGGCGGCGTCGCCGTGGTGACCAGCCGTTGCAGCCTCGAGCTCATCCACAAGGTGCAACGCGCCGGCATTCCTACTCTGGTCAGCCTTTCGGCGCCGACCAGCCTTGCCGCGAGCTGGGCGCGGCAGCACAACCTCAACCTGATCCATCTGCCACGCAATGGATCTCCGCGGGTTTACAGCCCGGCGAACGCAGCGGCCGAGCACGCGGATTGAAGCAGGACCGACCGCCTCACCTGCCCTGCCAGCATACCGGACAAGAGAGCTTCGACCGCTTCGCCTGTTGAAAATTCCGCTTTCGTATCAGTTAGTTAGAAAACGAGAGAAACTTCACGCCTTTCATCGACGAGTGCTTGCGCCGTTCCTCGGCGCACGTGAGGATCGCGCCGCCAATCCATCGGAGGTTTCGTCATGAAGTATTCGTCGATGCTGTTGTTGTCCGCGAGCCTGCTGAGCAGCGCCGCGTTTGCCGGAAGCAACACCGAAGCGGCCGTCGGCGGCGCTCTGGGTGGCGCCCTGGGCTCGGTGGTAGGTGAACACCTGGGCGGCTCGACAGGCGCGACCATCGGTGCCGGCGTTGGCGGTGCGGCAGGAGGGATGGTCGGTGCCGACAAGCGCAGCCGTACCGAAGCGGCCATCGGTGGCGGCCTCGGTGCCGCGGGTGGCAACGTGATCGGCCAACGGGTCGGCGGCAGTACCGGCGGGCTGATCGGCGCTGCCGTCGGTGGTGGCGCCGGCGGCGCGATAGGCAACGAGTACGGTGATGACGACGATGATCGCCGGCATTACCGCAGCGGCCACCCCGGCAAAGCCAAGGGCCATTACAAGCACAAACACAAGCATCGCCACTGAGGCCGAGTGGCTAGCGGCGCCTGCGAAGGACGCGCCGCGCCACCTTGGTCCGTACCGGGTCGGCCTCTTCGCCCGCTTAGCCGAAGAACCAGTAGCAGACGAAGATGGCCGCCACCACGCCCGCCAGGTCCGCCAGCAGTGCGCAACCCACGGCATGACGTACGCGCTGGATACCCACCGCACCGAAATACACGGCCAGTACATAGAAGGTGGTTTCGGTGCTGCCCTGCACGGTCGCCGCCACCAACGCGGGAAAGCTGTCCACGCCATGGTTCTGCATCGTCTCGATCAGCATGGCACGTGCCGCGCTACCCGAGAATGGCTTGACCAGCGCGGTGGGCAACGCGTCGACAAAGCGCGTGTCCAGGCCGACGACGTCCACCAGCCAGCGAATGCCGTCCAGACCGAATTCCAGTGCGCCGGACGCGCGCAGTACGCCGACTGCACAAAGCATGGCGACCAGGTAGGGCAGCAGGCTCTTGGCCACATCGAACCCTTCTCGCGCACCTTCGACGAAGCTTTCGTAGACCGGCACCTTGCGCAGCGCGCCGATGCCGACGAAAGCGACGATCAGGCCGAACAGCGTCAGGTTGCCCAGTAGCGACGACAGGGTCGCCAGCGCCGTGGCCGACAGGCTGGCCAGCAGCGCCATGAAGGCACCGAGCAGCAGCGCACCGGGAATCAGGTAGGCCAGCACCACCGGATCCCACAGGCGCAGCCGCTGCATCAGCGCCACCGACAACAGGCCGGCCAGGGTCGAGGCGCTGGTGGCCAGCAATATCGGCAGGAACACCAGCGTCGGGTCCTCCGCGCCTTGCTGCACGCGATACATGAAGATCGACACCGGCAGCAGCGTCAGCGACGACGCGTTGAGCACCAGAAACAGGATCTGCGCGTTACTCGCCACGGTGCTGCTGGGATTGAGCTCCTGCAAGGCCCGCATGGCCTTGAGGCCGATGGGTGTCGCGGCATTGTCCAGGCCCAGGCCGTTGGCGGCGAAATTCAGGGTGATCAGGCCGAGCGCCGGATGGCCGGGGGGCACTTCCGGCATCAGCCGACGAAACAGCGGGCCCAGCAGCCGCGCCAGCAGATCCACCAGCCCGGCCTTCTCGGCGATGCGCAGGAAACCCAGCCAGAGGGTCAGGGTACCGAACAACAGGACCATGACCTCGACCGACAACCGCGCCATGGCGAACAGGCTCTCGACCAGCGCGGCGAACACGGCCGGATCGCCGCCCAGCAGCCAGCGCGCCAGGGCCGCCACCGTCGCAATCAGAAAAAAGCCCAGCCAGAGGCCGTTGAGCATGTCGCTCTCCAGAACTATCGATGCGCGCGATGATAACGGCGTGGACCAGCAGCGACCATCGGTGAAACGATCGGGCGAACCGACGGTAACCGTAGTCGGAAGAGATGGAGGGTCGTATCGACACGACACGTACGAGCGCGTCGCAGGAGCGAATCGTTTCGTATCGATTGCAATCGGAGGGGGAGTAGGCCCACCTCCGATTGCAGTCATTACCGAACCTGGCCCATCACGGAGGCACTCCCTGTACCCCTAGGTCGCTCCATGAACAGAGCGTCCCGGCCCCCTGGCTCGCCTTCGAAAAACGATCCTTCGGCACTCGCTGACGGCAAGTGCCGCGGGTCGCTTATCGCCTTGGCGATAAGCGGATGAATTCTGGCATCCCGCCCGTGGTACATCCCTGAGTAACCTGTTGTTGCAGCCGCCCTTGCGGGCGGCGGTCACTGCGTCAAATACGCGGTCCACGTCCCCGGCCGAAGATCAGCGATGCCACGAACAGCACCAGGAAAACCACGAACAATATCTTGGCGATACCAGTCGCAGTGCCGGCAATTCCACCGAAGCCCAGTACCGCGGCGATGATGGCGATGATCAGGAATGTAATGGCCCAACTCAGCATGGTGTTACTCCTCTTCGGTTCAGAAAAAACTCAGCAGGTTCGCAGTGCGATTGGCCTGGCTGATTCTCTGCATCCCTGCTGACATCTCGCGACTCAGAAGACCCAACGCTGTTCTTCGTGCCGCGGGGTGTAATCGAGCACTTGCGACGCCTTGCCAGCCTGTGCGGTCCCTACTGGTTGAGCGTCGTACATCAGAATTCGTTCCACCGGTTCACGCTGCGTCTGGCTGAGCGGTTGCGTATCCGGTTGTTCGGCACCAGCGATCAGCACGACGACGGCTGCGGCCAGGAAACCTTTGCTGACCCACGAAAAGCTGTCTTGGCGATTCATTCCTCGACTCCCTCGATGCAGGGTGGACGGTACGTTCAATGCCCATACCGTTGCAGCCTCCGTGCCATCCTCGCCGCCATTATTTATTTCTTTAAAATCAATAGGTTAACAAACTCTATCGCTCATCCTCCCGGTTTAAATTGCACGACGACCCAAAACGACGCCGTGCATTTTGCATGGCTTGCAGCGACCCGCAGTTAGCATCCTCAGAGATCGCCGCGCAGCTTGCGCATCCGCTCTTGGCAGGCGCGCAGTTTCGGCAGTTCGATCGCCAGCAATGCCCGCACATCGGGCTCGGCGGCGCTCAGCGCATCTTCGAAGGCCTGGACGATGCGATCCTCCATCTGCTCCAGTTGCTCGACGTAGACCTTGTCGGGATCGCCGAGGCGGGCGCGGGTGTCGGTGTACAGCTCGCGCATGCTCCCCGCCAGCGTGCCGCCCTGGGCTGGCTGCTGGTGGTTGGCGGCAACCTTGACGGAGAGCGCCTGGATGATGTGCGTCTTGGCCTGCGCCAGATCGCGAAACAGGTGCTGCAACTCGGTGTCCTTCACCTCGGTCAGGGCATGCTGATAGAAATGCTGACCATCGCGGGTAATCTCGATCAGCTCGTTGAGTTGGTTCATGCTCTGGTTCATGGATCCTCCTGTGACTTTCTGAGGGGACACGGAGATTGTCTGGTTGCATCCCATACCTATCGACCGCAAGCTCGGTGCCTGCGATCCATCCGCCGAGGCGTATCGCGCGTCCGCTGCGCGAACCGTGCAACTTGCAAGACTTTTTGTAGACTAATGCAATCGCCGAATAGCGCTCCGGCTGGCTATTCACGCCTTTCGCCGCTCGATTTCATTTCAACCTGGCAGTTCGCCGATCGCCTGCCGACTGGAGCATTCATGGACCAAACGACCGACACCGGTGGCCGCATCCTTCTGGTGGATGACGAAGCAGCGATCCTGCGCACCTTCCGTTACTGCCTGGAAGATCGCGGCTACACCGTGTTGACAGCGGCCAGTGCGGCGCAGGCCGAAGCCATCCTGCAACGCCAGGTATTCGACCTGTGTTTCCTGGACCTGCGCCTGGGCGAGGACAACGGGCTGGACGTCCTGCAGCAGATGCGTGTGCTGGCGCCCTGGATGCGGGTGGTCATCGTCACCGCCCATTCGGCGGTGGATACCGCGGTGGACGCCATGCAGGCTGGCGCGGCGGATTACCTGGTCAAACCCTGCAGCCCCGAGCAACTGCGCCTGTCGGCCGCCAAACAGCTGGAAGTCCGGCAGATGGCCGCCCGCCTCGAGGCGCTCGAAGGCGAAGTGCAACAGCGCAACGACGCGATCGGCTCGCACAGCCCGGCGATGATGGGCGTGGTGGAAACCGCTCGGCAGGTCGCCGATACCGATGCCAACATCCTCATCCTCGGCGAATCCGGCACCGGCAAGGGCGAACTGGCGCGCGCCATTCACAACTGGAGCAGGCGCGCACGCAAGGCCTTCATCACCATCAACTGCCCGTCGCTGTCGGCCGACCTGATGGAGAGCGAGCTGTTCGGCCACAACCGCGGCGCCTTCACCGGTGCCACCGAAAGCACCCTTGGCCGCGTCAACCAGGCCGACGGCGGCACCCTGTTCCTCGACGAGATCGGCGACTTCCCGCTGGCGCTGCAACCCAAGCTGCTGCGCTTCATCCAGGACAAGGAATACGAGCGCGTGGGCGACCCGGTCACCCGCCGCGCCGATGTGCGCATCCTCGCGGCGACCAACCTCAACCTCGAGGAAATGGTGCGCGAGGGCAAGTTCCGCGAAGACCTGCTCTATCGCCTCAACGTCATCACCCTGAACCTGCCGCCCATGCGCGAGCGTCCCGAGGACGTGCTGGCCCTGGCCGAGCGCTTCCTGGCGTTCTTCGTGAAGAGCTACGGGCGCCCGGCACGCGGCTTCAGCGACGGAGCGATAGCCGCGCTCAGGGCCTATCGCTGGCCCGGCAACGTCCGCGAGCTGCGCAACGTGGTCGAGCGCGCCAGCATCATCTGTCCGCAGCCGATGATCGAAGTCAGCCATCTCGGTCTGGCCGACCAGGCGGCCAGCAATGCCCCGCGGATCGGCGAACCCCTGAGCCTGGAAGCCCTAGAAAAGGCTCACATCGCCGGTGTGCTGAGCACCAGCGAAACCCTCGAGCAGGCCGCCCGCATCCTCGGTATCGATGCCTCCACGCTTTACCGCAAGCGCAAGCAATACGGCCTATGAAATTCCAGATGAAGCTGAGAACCCGTCTTTTCCTGGGGTTCTCGGCGCTGATGACCGTCGCCCTGCTGGGGTTGTCGCTGGCCCTGGTCAGCGTCATGCAGATGGCAAAAAGCCAGGAAACCCTGATCAAGGACAATTTCGGCATCATCGAGGTCAACCAGCAACTGCGCCAGGCCCTGGGCAACCACCTGCTGATTCTCCTCAGGGAAAACCGCGACAGCGAGGCGCTGGCCCAGTCGCGCGAAGTGTTCCAGACCGCTCTCGCCAAAGGCATCGCCGGGTCCGCGAACGAAGCGGATCGGCAGGCTTTCCAGACCATCGGCAATGCCTACGCGGCATTCCTCAATGAACTGCAGATGCCGAACAACCTGCAGTGGACCCTGCTCGAAGACAACGCGCTGAGCCAGTCCTTCAATTACGTGCGCGAGCTGATGGTGGAGATGCAGCAGAGCGCCTACGACCAGATCCGGGATACCGAGATCCGCAGCCGCGAGCGCGCACAATTGCTGGCGGGCCTGCTCGGGCTGACCGGTATCGCGGTGCTGCTGATCGGCTTCATCACGGCACACAGCTTCGCACGCCGCTTCGGCGAACCCATCGAGCGGCTCGCCGGCGTTGCCGATCAGATCGGCCGCGGTGATTTCGACATTGCCCTGCCGCGCTCGCCGATCGCAGAGCTGTCTTCGCTGATCCACCGTTTCGGCCTGATGTCCCAGGCGCTGCATCGCTTCAAGCAGACCAACGTCGAGGCGCTGGTCAACGGGCAGCAACGGTTGCAGGCGCTGCTCGACAGCATCGACGACGGCCTGCTGATCGTCGACCGCCAGGGGCGGCTCGAGCACGCCAATCCGGTTGCCCAGCGCCAGCTGGCCTGGGAGACCGAACACCTGGGCTCGACTCTCGGCCAGGCGCTCGGCTATCCCGAGCTGGACGAAGCCGCGCGCCAGGTGCTCGACGACAGATCGCTGTCCGGCCCGCCCGAGGATCTGGTGATCGAAGCCGACGGCGAGCGGCGCCTGCTGGCCTGGCGCATGAGCCCCGTGAGCCACCACGACGGTCGCATCAGCGGCGCGGTGATGGTGCTGCACGACGTCACCGACCAGCGCACCTTCGAGCGCGTGCGCAACGAGTTCGTGCTGCGCGCCTCCCATGAACTGCGCACCCCGGTAACCGGCATGCAGATGGCCTTCAGCCTGCTGCGCGAGCGCACCCATTATCCGGAAAACAGCCGTGAAGCCGACCTGTTCAGCACGGTTCACGAGGAGATGCAGCGGCTGGTCACGCTGATCAACGACCTGCTCAATTTCTCGCGCTACCAGAGCGGCCAGCAGAAACTGGAACGCGTTCCCTGCGACATTCCCGAACTGCTCGAGCAGGCGCGCGAGCGCTTCCACGAGGAGGCGCAGGAGAGCGACATCGAACTGACGCTGGAGCTGCAATCGGCCTTGCCGACGCTGCTGCTCGATCGCCAGCAGATGGACCGGGTGCTGGACAACCTGCTCAGCAATGCCTTGCGCCATACGCAGCCAGGGGGCGAGATTCGCCTGCTCGCCCGCCACCATGGCGAACGGGTGATCATCAGCGTCGAGGACAACGGCGAGGGCATTCCCTACTCCCAGCAGGCGCGGATCTTCGAGCCCTTCGTGCAGATCGGCCGGCGGCGCGGCGGCGCCGGACTGGGGCTGGCGCTCTGCAAGGAAATCACCCAGCTGCATGGTGGTCGCATCGGCGTGCATTCGCGGATCGGCCACGGCACCATCTTCTACGTGGCCCTGCCGATCTGAGAAGCGACCCGCAGCTGCTGCCAGCCTTCTATCGAGCCTGATTCAAGGTTTGCAGCAGCGCCGCGGTCTGGGCATCGGGCTCGCCGTCGAAGCGCGTCGGACGGTACTTCATCTGAAACGCGGCGATCACGTTGCGTGTCTCCAGGTCCAGATGCCCATGCAGAGGCACCTTGTAGCCCTGCATGCGCAATTGGTCCTGGAACCAGGCGACATCGGGCAGCTCGATGGCGAACGACGCCTGCTGGCGTGCCACCTCGGCGGCATCCGGCCAGGGCAGCAGGCCGGCGTCGGCCAGCCGCTTCCAGGGAAACAGCGGCCCCGGATCGACCTTGCGCTGCGGCGCGATATCGCTATGGCCGACGATCGCCTCGGGCCCGAGCCCATGGCGCGCCATGATGTCCTTGAGCAGTTCGATCAGCGCATCGATCTGCTGCTCGGAATAGGGATACCAGAGCCGCCCCTGGGGACCCTCGACATAGCCAGGATTGACCAGTTCGATACCGATCGAGCTGGAGTTGAGCCAGGTGCGACCGCGCCATTCGCTCTCACCGGCATGCCAGGCACGCCGATCCTCGTCCACCAGGCGATAGATGGTCGGCGGCGACTCGCCGATCAGGTAGTGGCTGCTCACCTGGTCCTGCTCGAGGAGCTCCAGGGAACGCGCCAGATCCGCGGAGGTGTAGTGCAGGACGATGAATTGCGCGCGGCTGTCCTGGCCGAGCGAGGTATGGCTACTATCGATGCGGGGGCCGCCGGCACAACCGGCAAGCAGCGCCGCCACGGCGACGAGGACTACAGCTTTCATGAACACCTTTGACAGCTGGTAGGGCGCCGACCATCGAAACGGCGAACAGCCGATGGCCATGCCGTTCCGCTGGAAGCGCTTCAGGACGCGCGATTATAACCGCTCGGTCAGGCCGAGCTCGATACGATTGCGACCGGCGTCCTTGGCCGCATAGAGCGCGTGATCGGCACGCTCGAAGACCTGCTCCAGCGTTTCGCCCTCGGCGAACCGGCCCAGACCGCCCGAAAGCGTCACCGTGACGGGCTCGCCCTTGAAATGGAACGGGCACTGCTCGATGCCCTGGCGCAGCGTATCCAGCAACCGCAGGCCTTCCGGCAATGGCGTATGGGGCAGCAGCAATGCGAACTCCTCGCCGCCGAAGCGGGCGATGAAATCGGTCTTGCGCAGCCGTTTGCGCAACTCACCGGCGATGATCTTCAGCACCCGATCACCGGCGAGGTGGCCGAAGTCGTCGTTGATGCGCTTGAAATGATCGACATCCAGCACGGCCAGCAGCAGTTCGCCGCCGTAGCGCTGCCAGCGCGCCACTTCGACTTCCAGACGCTCGTCCCAGGCGGCGCGGTTCGGCAGCTCGGTCAGCGTATCGACCAGGGCCAGCTGGCGCTGCTCTTCGAGACGCTGACGCAAGCCACTGGCCGCCTGCTCGAGGCTCGTCACGCGCCCCACGAGCTGCTGCAGGCGCTCACCCAGCTGGCTTTCATGCTGGCTGTGTCGCTGCTGGTAGGCGTCGGCGGTCGCCAGCAGCCCATCCAGGCGCGTGCGCACCGCCTGTTTCAGGCTCGCCAGGTCATTGGCCTCGAGCACGCTGTGGCGCAGCCCACCGACATGCTGGCGCAGCTCGTCGTCGAGCACCCGGGCCGCTTCCTGGCTCTGCGCGACGCCCTCATGGGCGGCGGACAGATTGTCCTGCATCGTCGACAGGCGCTCATTGAGCGACTGCAGATAGTTCTCGAACTCGCGCTGGCTCTCGCTGGTGGCGGCACGCATCAGCACGGCCAGGTCATCGAGTACCGGGACCAGCTCGTACCAGTTGAGCCCCCGCTCGACCCTTTCACGAAGCGCAGCCGCCTGCGGCCCGTGCGATTCGGGCAGCTGCAGATCGTCGAGCAGGCCGAACAGGGTGGCCTGGACATGCTCGGCGATCGCGCTGTACGCCTGTTCGGACATCATCGGCAGCGCATAACGGTCTTCGTCGGGCGCCGCGTCTGCAGCCGGCTGCTCCTCGGCTTCCTGCGGCGCGGCCGGTTCGGGCTCATCGAACAGGGCCGCAGGCATCGGCAACTGGTCGAGCAGCAGCGACCAGTCGAAATCGTCTCGCCTCGTTGTGGCGCAAACGACCTGAGCCGTTTCGGTCCTTTCCGCATGCGGCTCCGCCACCTGCGGGACAGGCGCCTCGGCCACCTGTTCGGCCAGCGTTCGCTGACCATGGCCGAACAGGCGCTGCAACAGACCATCCGCACGTTTCTCGGACGAATCCTGAACGGCCAGCGTCTGCGCCTGCAGCCCGGCCAGCTCACCGAGCAACGCCGGCAGCTCGCTCGCCTGGGCGGCGCGCTTTTCAGCCTGCCTGGCATAACGCTTCAGTGATTTGCGCACCTCGTTGGGCGGCGTCAGGGCGAGCAGTTGTTCAACCAGGCGCTGCAGCGCGCCGATCAGTCGGGCGACACGCTCGTGGCGCTCACGCTCTCCATTCAGCACGGCGCTTTCCAGGCGCGGCACCAGGGCACTCAAGCCATCGTCGAGATCGCCCTCGCGCAGTACCGCACGCAGTTGCTGCATGCAGCGCTCGACCGCCGGATCGCCGCCCTCGACGGCGAAACTGCTGCGCACCAGGCTGCGGCGCAACAGGTCCAGGCGTGCCTCCCAGCGCTCCTCGAGCTGCTCCTGCCGTTCCAGCGCCTGCAGGTACTTTTCCTTCCAGCGCTGGGCTTCCGTCTGGCTCATGGCGTCCCGCCGGTGACTACCGGCATCGCATCGCCGTGCAGCGCGTCGGGCAGACGGATCTCGACGGCCACCGGCAGGTGATCGGAAATCGCCGCCTGCGACAGCACATCGACCCGCTCCAGCGCCAGGCTGGGGCTCAGCAGAATGTGATCGAGGCAGCGCTGCGGCCGCCAGCTGGGGAAGGTCGCCTCGATCTGCGGCGCCAGCAGGCCGAGGTCGCGCAGCGGCGAGTTTTCCAGCAGGTCGCTGGCATGGGTATTCATATCGCCCATCAGCACCTGATGACGGTAGCCGCCGATCAGCTCGCGAATGTAGGCCAGTTGTCGACTGCGTGTACCGCCGCCCAGCGCCAGGTGCATCATCACTACCACCAGCGCATCTTCTCCCTCGCCGAAGCGCATCAGTATGGCGCCGCGCCCGGATGGCCCCGGTAGCGGATGATCTTCCAGCGCCTGAGGTTCGAGCCGGCTTAGCACACCGTTGCTGTGCTGGGCGAACCGGCCCAGGTTGCGGTTGAGCTGCTGATACCAGTAGGGGAAGGCGCCGAGCTGGGCCAGATGCTCGACCTGATTGACGTAGCCGGAGCGCATGCTGCCGCCATCGGCTTCCTGCAGGGCGACCAGATCGTAACCGTCGAGCAGCTTGCCGATGCGCTGGAGGTTGCCGGCGCGCCCCGCATGCGGCAGCAGATGTTGCCAGCTACGGGTCAGGTAGTGATGGTAACGCTCGGTGCTGATGCCCACCTGGATGTTGAAGCTGAGCAGACGCAGGCGGCCATCGGCCGGCAATCCGCTCGACGTCAGGCAATGGGCGTTGACCTGCGCCTGGCAAGGGCCTGCCAGGCGCGGCGAACTCCAGCGGCGCAGCATGGCCGCTTACCGGGCAGCGCGTTCTTTTTCGATGAGGAAGTCGGCGACTTCCAGCGCACGCTGCGGACCACCGGCCGAGCCGATGTCGAAACGGTACTTGCCATTGACGACCATCACCGGCACGCCGGTGATCTGGTAGGCCATGCCGAGCTTCTTGGCCTGTTCGGCACGGCTCTTCACGCCGAAGGAGTTGAAGGCCTTGAGGAACGCCTCGCGATCGACGCCGTTGCTGGCGACCAGATCAGCCATCTTCTCCGGCGTTTCCAACTTATTGCCCTGATTGTGATAGGCGTTGAACACGGCATCATGCACCGATTGCTCGACGTTCATCGATTCCAGAGTCAGGAACAGCTGTCCGTGCAGGTTCCAGGCACCGCCGAACATGGCAGGAATGCGCTTGAAATCCACGTCGTCAGGCAACTGCTCGACCCATGGGTTGATGATCGGTTCGAACTGGTAGCAATGCGGGCAGCCGTACCAGAACAGCTCCACCACCTCGATCTTGCTCGGATCAGCCACCGGCACCGGCGCCTTCAATTCGACGTATTCCTTGCCGGCCTGGAACTCTGCCGCCTGGACCGACAGGCCGAACAGGCTGGCGGTAACGATGATGGCACTGAGCATGAATTTACGCATGGTGACTCCCTTGACTATGAACGACTGACCAACAGCGGCACAGGCTGCAGCAAATCCGCCTCGCTCGCCAGCGCTTTGCGCCGCCTTTTCAATATCTTGACGTCCATTGTAGCCGCGCCGGGCGCAAAAAAAGGGCGTTCAGCTTCAAGCTTGAACGCCCTTCTTCACAGACGGGTCGAAACCGCTGTCAGTGCAGGCCCTGGATATAGCTGGCCAGCGCTTCGATGTCCTTGTTGCTGAGCTTGGAAGCGATGGTCCGCATGATCGCCACCTCTCCGTCGTTGGTGCGATTGCCCTCACGGAAATCGGTCAGCTGCTTGGCGGTATAGGTCGCATGCTGGCCACCCAGGTGGGGGAACGCAGCAAGCTCGATGCCTACGCCGTTCGGCGCATGGCAACCGGTGCAGGCCGGCATGCCCAGTTCCAGCTTGCCGCCGCGGTAGAGACTTTCACCCAGTTCGACCAGGGCCGGATCGGCCATGCCGATCGTGACCTTCTGGCTGGAGAAGTAGGCGGCGATATCTTCCAGGTCCTGGTCGCTGTAGGGGTCGAGCATGCCGGTCATTTCCAGCACCTTGCGACCTACGCCTTCGGGAGCACCGGGCGTGCTGCCGGCCTTGATGTCCTTCATCTGCTTGAGCAAATAGGCCTCGCCCTGTCCGGCAAGTTTGGGGAAGTTCGGTGCCGGGCTGTTGCCATCGGCGCCGTGGCAGGCTCCACAAACTGCAACTTTGCTCTGACCGGCTTCGGCGTCTCCAGCCGCGTGGGCCATACCGGTGATGCCAAGGGTCAACAGCAGACTCACGAGTACTTTGTTCATCAGCTCATCCAACTACGGCTAAGGGTTTAAAGGGAAACTTGTTCGGCCGCCGGCAGCTCGGGCTACGGCGCGCTCGTTATGCTTGCATGGCAGTATCGGCTGGAAAGACGGCAGTCCCTCCCGAAAGAGCTGAAACACTGGAGTCAGGACGCTCATTTCAGACCAAAGCGCACACAAAATCTGCGGCATTATATACTGGCGACCGTGAAACGGAAATGAACCATTGCCGCATCGCGCCCCGTGTGACGTTTCGTCGCTATGACAAGATGCTGCAGCCCCAGCGCCCCACCGGAACCATCATGCTCCCGAAAAACCCGATTCTCGGCCTCTGCCAGCAAGCCACCTTCATGATCAGCGCGGCCAAGGTCGACCAGTGTCCGGCTGACGAGGGCCTGGAAGTCGCCTTCGCCGGCCGTTCCAACGCGGGCAAGTCCAGTGCGCTGAATACCCTGACCCACGCCAACCTGGCGCGTACGTCGAAGACCCCCGGCCGCACCCAGTTGCTGAACTTCTTCCGCCTGGATGACGAGCATCGCCTGGTCGACCTGCCCGGCTATGGCTATGCGAAGGTGCCGATCCCACTGAAACAGCACTGGCAACGTCACCTGGAAGCCTACCTCGGCAGCCGGGAAAGCCTGGCAGGTGTATTCCTGATGATGGACATCCGCCATCCGCTGACCGAGTTCGACCGGATGATGCTCGACTGGTCCAGCGCCAGCCAGATGCCGCTGCACATCCTGCTGACCAAGTCCGACAAGCTTGCCTTCGGCGCGGCGAAGAATGCCCTGCTGGCGATCCAGCGCGATATCCGCAAGGGCTGGGGCGACGGTATCAGCGTGCAGCTGTTTTCCGCGCCCAAACGCCAGGGCGTGGAGGAGGCGCAGCTCAAGCTCGCCGAGCTGCTGGGCATGCTGGACGAAGAACAAGCCGAAAGCTGAAAGCGAAAACAAAGTGCGGGCTGCCGCGTGAAAGCGATCGCGTAGGGCCGAATTCATTCGGCCGCGAACTCGCCCAAGGCCGAACGAGTTCGGCCCTACGAGTCAGATCGTAGGGTGGCGGTCCACCCCACGAGGTCAAGCCTGCCTCACTCCCGATACGCCTCCACCGGCACGCAGGCGCAGAACAGGTTGCGATCACCGTAGACGTTGTCGACCCGGTTCACCGCCGGCCAGTACTTGTGCGCCAGCGCATGGGCGCTCGGCGTCACGGCCTCGGCGATGCCGTAGGGGCGATCCCAGGCAGCGATCACGTCGGCCAGGGTATGCGGCGCGCGCACCAGCGGGTTGTTCCCCGCCGGCCATTCGCCGCGTTCGACCCGGGCGATCTCGGCGCGAATGCTCAGCATGGCCTCGACGAAACGATCCAGTTCAGCCTTGGACTCGCTCTCGGTGGGCTCGACCATCAGCGTGCCCGGCACCGGGAAGGACATGGTCGGCGCGTGGAAGCCATAGTCCATCAGGCGCTTGGCAACGTCCTCCTCGCTGATCCCGGTCTGTGCCTTGAGCGGGCGCAGGTCGATGATGCATTCGTGGGCCACGCGCCCGTTGCGCCCGCTGTAGAGCACCGGGAAGGCTTCGCCGAGGCGCTTGGCCAGGTAGTTGGCGCTGAGGATCGCGACTTCCGTGGCCTCACGCAGTTGCGGGCCCATCATCGCGATGTACATCCAGCTGATCGGCAGGATGCTCGCACTGCCCCAGGGCGCGGCACTGATCGCGCCGTTGCGCGGATCCGGACCCTGTAGCTCCACCACCGGATGGTTGGCGACGAAGGGCGCCAGGTGCGCCTTGACCCCGATCGGCCCCATGCCTGGGCCACCGCCGCCATGAGGGATGCAGAAGGTCTTGTGCAGGTTCATGTGCGAGACGTCGGCACCGATGTCCGCCGGCCGCGCCAGGCCGACCTGGGCATTGAGGTTGGCACCGTCCATGTAGACCTGGCCGCCCTGGGCGTGGATCGCTGCGCAGATTTCGCGAACGCCCTCTTCGTACACGCCGTGGGTGGAGGGATAGGTGATCATCAGGCACGACAGCCGGTCGCCAGCTTCGGCGGCCTTGCGCTTGAGGTCTTCCAGGTCGACGTTGCCGGCCTTGTCGCAATCGACGATGACCACCCGCATGCTGACCATCTGCGCCGAGGCCGGATTGGTGCCATGGGCGGACGAGGGAATCAGGCAGATATCGCGCTGCCCCTCGCCGCGGCTTTCGTGAAACTTGCGGATGGCGACCAGACCGGCGTACTCGCCCTGTGCACCGGAGTTGGGCTGCATCGAGATCGCATCGAAACCGGTGATCGCGCAGAGCCAGGCTTCCAGTTCCTCGATCATCAGCCGGTAGCCCTGAGCCTGCTCGCGCGGGGCGAAGGGATGCAGGTTGGCGAACTCTGGCCAGGTGATGGGGATCATCTCGCTGGTGGCGTTGAGCTTCATGGTGCAGGAGCCGAGTGGAATCATCGCCTGGTTCAGCGCCAGGTCCTTGTTTTCCAGCTGCTTGAGGTAGCGCAGCATTTCGGTTTCGCTGTGGTGGCTGTTGAATACCGGATGGCTCAGATAGCCGCTGCTGCGTTGCAGCTGGGGCGGAATGCCGCTGTCGATCTCGCCGGCATCCAGCGCGTTGACGTCCACCTTGTGATCGGCGCCGAGGAAGATCGCCAGCAATTGTTCGACGGTCGTCTCATCGCTGGTCTCGTCTAGGCTGACGCCGAGCTTGCCGCGCCCCAGGATGCGCAGGTTGATCCGCGCCGCCCGGGCACTTTCCAGAATCGCCGCCTGCGCGCCGCCGACTTCGAGAGTGAGGGTGTCGAAAAAGTGCGTGTTGAGCCGCTCGATGCCGCCCTGCTCCAGCGCGCTGGCGAGGATCGCCGTCAGGCGATGGGTGCGCTGGGCGATGCGCCTGAGCCCCTCGGGACCGTGATAGACCGCGTAGCAGCTGGCGATATTGGCCAGCAGCACCTGTGCGGTGCAGATGTTGGAGTTGGCCTTCTCGCGGCGGATGTGCTGCTCGCGGGTCTGCAACGCCATGCGCAGTGCGACATTGCCACGGGCATCCTTGGAAACGCCGATGATGCGGCCGGGCATGGCGCGCTTGAACTCGTCGCGGGTGGCGAAATAGGCCGCGTGCGGGCCGCCATAGCCCATGGGCACGCCGAAGCGCTGGCTCGAGCCGAGCACCACGTCGGCACCGAGCTGGCCGGGCGGGGTCAGCAGCAGCAGGCTGAGCAGATCCGCCGCGACGCAGGCCAGCGCCTGGCCGGCGTGCAGCTGTTCGATGGCCGGACGCAGATCGCGAATCTCGCCATGGGTGTCCGGATACTGCAGCAGCGCACCGAACACATCCTGCCCGGCGAGATCGTCCAGCGTACCGACCACGAGCTCGAAGCCGAACGCCTCGGCCCGGGTCTGCATCACCGAGAGCGTCTGCGGGTGGCAATTCTCGTCGACGAAGAAGCGATTGCTCTTGTTCTTCGCCATGCGCCGGGCCAGTGTCATGGCCTCGGCCGCAGCGGTGGCTTCGTCCAGCAGCGAGGCGTTGGCCAGGTCGAGCCCGGTGAGGTCGATGGTCAGTTGCTGGAAGTTCAGCAGCGCTTCCAGGCGGCCCTGGGATATCTCCGGCTGATAGGGGGTGTAGGCGGTGTACCAGCCCGGGTTCTCCAGCAGATTGCGCAGGATGACCGGCGGGGTGATGGTGCCGTAGTAGCCCATGCCGATCAGGCTGGTCCACAGCTGGTTCTGCTCGGCGTAGCTGCGCAGGCGGGCCAGCGCGCCCTGCTCGTCCAGAGCCGGCGGCAGCGCCAGCTCTTCCTGCAGGCGGATCGCCGGAGGCACTGTCTGTTCGATCAGCTGTTCGCGGCTGGTCAGGCCGAGCGTCTCGAGCATGGCCTTCTGTTCGGACTCGTCCGGCCCGAGGTGACGACGCAGGAAGGCATCGGGTTGCTGGAGCTGGGAAAGGGATGGCATCTGGGGCATGGCATTCGATTCTCGATAAAAAAAGCCCCGGCTATGCGGGGCTTTTCGAATGAACGATCAGGCTTCGGCGTCGCAGACAGCCTTGTAGGCGTCGGCACTGAGCAGCTTGTCCAGCTCCGCCGGGTCGCTCGGCTGCAGACGGAAGAACCAGCTGCCGTAAGGCTCGTTGTTGACCAGCTCGGGGGTGTCCGCGAGCTGCTCGTTGACGGCGATGACCTCGCCGGACACTGGCGCGTAGATATCCGATGCAGCCTTGACCGACTCCACCACGCCAGCTTGCTGACCGGCCTGCAACTGCTGACCGACTTCCGGCAATTCGACATAGACCACGTCACCCAGCGCCTGCTGGGCATGATCGGAAATCCCCACACTGACGCTACCATCGGCCTCCAGGCGGGCCCATTCGTGGCTGGAGGCGTAACGCAGATCGCTGGGTAGGTCGCTCATTCATCTGTCCTCATGGCTATCGGTGCAGGTCGCGCGAAGCTGTCACGCGAAGCAGTCGGGGAATTTATACCAGTACTTTGCCGTGGCGCACGAATGTCGGTTGCACGACACGCACGGGATACCACTTGTTGCGGATTTCCACCTCGGCGCGCTCCCCGGTATTGGCGGGAACACGCGCCAGGGCGATGGACTTCCCTAGCGTAGGCGAAAAACTGCCGCTGGTGATCTCACCTTCGCCGATACCGTTGACCCGTACCACCTGATGGGCCCGCAGCACACCGCGCTCCTCGAGGACCAGGCCGACCAGCTTGGGCTGCTCGCTCCTCTCGCGCTGCTCTTCCAGCGCACCGCGTCCAACGAAGGCACGCTCGGCGGGCTCCCAGGCGATGGTCCAGCCCATGTTCGCCGCCAGCGGCGAGACCTCTTCGTTCATGTCCTGGCCGTACAGGTTGAGCCCGGCCTCCAGCCGCAGGGTGTCGCGCGCGCCGAGACCGATGGGGGAAATGCCTGCGCCCACCAGTTCGCTGAAGAAGTCCGGGGCCTGCTCGGCCGGCAGGATGATTTCCAACCCATCCTCGCCGGTGTAACCGGTGCGCCCGATGAACCAGTCGCCAGCCGCCAGGCCCTGAAAGGGTTTCAGCTCCTGAATGAGTGCAGCGCGGGGCTGGGTAACGAGATCCATCATCCGGGTCCGCGCCTGCGGTCCCTGGATGGCGAGCATCGCCAGGTCCGCGCGCTCGTCGATCCGCACCTCGAACCCCGACGCCTGCGCCCGCATCCAGGCAAGATCCTTGTCCCGGGTGCTGGCATTGACCACCAGGCGGTAACCCTCATCGGTCACGTAGACGATCAAATCGTCGATCACGCCCCCCTGCTCGTTCAGCATCGCGCTATAGAGCGCCTTGCCCACCTGCGCCAGGCGCGCCACATCGTTGGCCAGCAGACGCTGCAGATAGGCCTTGGCCTGGGCACCGGCCACATCGACGACGGTCATGTGCGAAACATCGAAGACGCCGCAATCGCGCCTTACCTGATGGTGTTCTTCTACCTGCGAGCCATAGTGCAGCGGCATGTCCCAGCCGCCGAAATCAACCATTTTTGCACCAAGCGCGAGATGCTGGTCATAGAGGGGGGTGCGCTGACCCATGGGTTTCTCCTTCCGGGCAGGTCGCCGAAGCGGCAGAGGTGAAGCCTATAAAAGTCGACTCCAGCGGGAACATGCGACTTTTGAATGGCGCGCATTGTAGCTCCAAGGGTGAATCCGGTCACGGCGCGGTGCGCGAAAGGAGACAAGCTGCGCTCGCCTCCGACTCTCGTGCGGGTCGCCTATCCGACCCGCTTCGCCGAGCGGCGGATCAGCAGGATGACCGGCAGCAGGCCGACCAGCACCAGGCTCAGCGCCGGTAACGCGGCGCGCGCCCACTCGCCCTCGCTGGTCATCTCGAAGATGCGCACCGCCAGGGTGTCCCAACCGAAAGGCCGCATCAGCAGCGTGGCGGGCATCTCCTTGAGCACATCGACGAACACCAGCAACGCCGCGCTCAGGGTGCCAGGCAGCAGCAGCGGCAGATAGACCCGAAAGAACAGCCGCGGCCCGCCCACACCGAGGCTGCGCGAAGCCTGCGGCAGCGAGGGCCGGATGCGCGCCAGACTGCTTTCCAGCGGGCCGAACGCCACCGCCATGAAGCGAATCAGGTAGGCCAGCAACAGGGCGCCGATACTGCCGAGCAGGATGGGTTTGCCCGCCCCGCCCAGCCAGCCGGACAGCGGGATGACCAGCTCCCTATCGAGATAACTGAACGCCAGCATGATCGACACCGCCAGCACGGAGCCGGGCAGCGCGTAACCCAGGTTGGCCAGCGCCACCGCGCCACGGATCGAGCGCACCGGCGCCTGGCGCCGGGCGAACGCCAGCAGCAGCGCCACGGCGACGGTGATCAGCGCCGCCATCCCGCCCAGATAGAGCGTGTGCAGGATCAGGCCGAGATAGCGCTCGTCGAGGTCGAAGCGACCACGCTGCCAGAGCCAGATCAGCAATTGCAGCACCGGAATGACGAAGGCGCAGAGAAATACCAGCAGGCACCAGCCGCTGGCCGCCAGGGCCTTGAGGCCGCGCAGGTGGTACAGCGCGGCCGAGCGCGCACGATCATTGGCTGGCCGGGCGATGCCACGGGCGCGGCGCTCGCCGTACAGCACCAGCGCCACGGCCAGCAGCAGCAGACTCGCCAGCTGGGTGGCGCTGGTCAGGCTGAAGAAGCCGTACCAGGTCTTGTAGATGGCCGTGGTGAAGGTATCGAAGTTGAACACCGAAACCGCACCGAAGTCCGCCAGGGTCTCCATCATCGCCAATGCCAGCCCCGCACCGATGGCAGGGCGCGCCATGGGCAGCGCCACGCTCCAGAACGCCTGCCAGGGCGACTGGCCGAGCACCCGTGCCGCCTCCATCAGGCCCTTGCCCTGGGCGATGAATGCCGAGCGCGCCAGCAGATAGACGTAGGGGTAGAACACCAGCACCAGCACCAGAATCACGCCGCCGGTGGAACGCACCGGCGGAAAGCGTACGCTGCTGCCGAACCACTCGCGCGCCAGCGTCTGCACCGGCCCGGCGAAATCCAGCAGACCGATGAAGACGAACGCCAGCACGTAGGCCGGAATCGCGAAGGGCAGCATGAGTGCCCAATCCAGCCAGCGTCGTCCGGGAAATTCACAGAGCGAGGTCAGCCAGGCCAGGCTGACGCCGAGCAGCGTCACACCGACCCCCACCCCCAGCAACAACACCACCGTGTTGCCCAGCAGGCGGGCCATCTGAGTTTCCCAGAGATGCGCCCATATCCCCGAATCGATCTCGTACCAGCTGAACAGCAGCACGCTGAGCGGCAGCAGCACCAGGGCGGCCACGGAAAACGTCACGGGGTACCAGCGGTACTGGGTGGGGTGGGACACGCAAGCCTCGAACCTGAAAAAACAACGCCCCCGGATAAGCGGGGGCGTGGAGTATAACCGCAGCGGGAAGCCAACCTGGAGCGGATGAGCCCGTTACCGCTTCAGGCTTTCCGCTGGCGGCTTCCCGTCACGACTGGCTTAACGCCAGCCCACCCGATCCATCATCTTGATGGCCTCGGCCTGGCGCTCGCCGGCCACTTCCACCGGAATGGTATCGGCCTTGAAATCGCCCCAGGCAGCCACTTCCGCAGAAGGCTTCACGCTCGGATTGGCGGGGAATTCCATGTTGGAGTCGGCGAAGATGCTCTGGGCTTCGCTGCCGGTCATCCACTCGACGAGCTTCTTCGCCGCTTCGGGATGCGGTGCATGCTTGGTCAGACCGATACCCGACAGGTTCACGTGTACGCCGCGATCCTGCTGGTTAGGCCAGAACAGCTTGGCCTTGAGCTCCGGATTCTGGCTGTGCAGGCGGCCGTAGTAGTAGCTGTTGACGATGCCCACGTCGCACAGACCGGCGTCGACGGCCTGGATCACCGAGTTGTCGTCCGCGAAGACGTCGGTGGCGAGGTTGTTCACCCAGCCCTTGAGAATCTGCTCGGTCTTCTCGGCGCCATGGGTTTCGATCATGGTCGCGGTCAACGACTGGTTGTAGACCTTCTTGCTGGTCCGCAGGCAGAGACGCCCTTCCCACTGCTCGTCCGCCAGGGCTTCGTAAGTCGACAGCTCATCCGGCTGCACCCGCTCGGTGGAGTAGACGATGGTTCGCGCGCGCAGGGACAGGCCGGTCCAGGCATCGTTGGAAGAACGGTACTGGGCAGGAATGTTTTCCTCGATGACCGGCGAAGTCATCGGCTGCAGGATGCCCATCTGCTCGGCCTGCCAGAGGTTGCCGCCATCGACGGTCAGCAGCAGGTCGGCCGGCGTGTTCGCGCCCTCGGCCTTGATGCGCGCCATCAACGGTGCTTCCTTGTCGGTGATGAACTTCACCGCGACACCGGTTTTCTCGGTGTAGGCGTCGAAGACAGGCTTGATCAGCTCGTCGATTCGCGAGGAGTAGACCACCACTTCATCAGCAGCCTGTACGGCGCTCGACAGCGCGGTAAGCGCCAGAGCAGCGAGTAAACCTTTGCTTGCCTGCATGGATCAGCCTCTAGAAATGGTAAAGAGGCCAAATAGTAGTGAATGTCATTTACTTTCTCAATGCGACATAAAAGCCTGTTACCTTTTCCTCCGACCGCGCCCGGTAACTAGGCTTTCGCCAGCTCAGGCAGGTCACCGCTGAGGCCCAGCGCCTGGCGCACGAACAGCGCCTTGGCTTCTGGCAGCGCCTGCACGCCCTTCAGGCCGGCATTGCGCAGCCAGCGCACCAACGGCGGATCGGCCTGGAACAGCCGCTCGAAACCTTCCATCGCGGCCATCATCGCCAGGTTGTGCGGCATGCGGCGCCGCTCGTAGCGTCCGAGTACCCGCAGCGACCCCGGCTGCTCGCCACGTGCCTGCGCCGCCTGGATGACCTCCGCCAGCGTCGCGGCATCCAGCAGGCCGAGGTTGACCCCCTGCCCCGCGAGGGGATGGATGGTGTGCGCGGCATCGCCGATCAATGCCAGACCCGGCTGCACGTAGCGCTTGGCATGCCGCTGGCGCAACGGGATGCACAGCCGCGGGTCGACCTCCAGCACCTCGCCCAGGCGATATTCGAAGGCACGCCCCAGTGCTGCGCGAAAGGCCTCGTCATCCAGCGCCATCAACCGTGAAGCCTCATCCTCGGGCACCGACCAGACGATCGAGCACCAGTGCTCGTCGCCCTCGCGCTGCAGCGGCAGGAAGGCCAGCGGTCCGTCGTCGGTGAAACGCTGCCAGGCCGTGCGCCGGTTCGGTTCGGCGCAGCGCACGCTGGTCACGATGGCGTGATGCAGGTAGTCCCACTCACGAGTCTCGCAGCCGCTCAGGCGGCGCACCGTCGAATTGGCGCCATCCGCCGCAACCAGCAATGGCGTCACGAGACGCTGACCATCGGCCAGCACCAGCTCCCACCCCTCGTCCAGCGGGTCCAGCCGCTCGAGCCGGGCGCCCGCGATCATTTCGACCGAGCCGCTCGCCTGCAAGCTGTCGAGCAGGGCATCCTGCACCACCCGGTTCTCGACGATATGGCCAAGCACCTCGGCATGCACCGAGGCGGCGGTAAAGTGGATGTGGCCGGTGCCGGAACCGTCCCAGACCTGCATCTCGCCGTAAGGGCTGGCACGTCGCCCAGCGATACCCGACCAGGCGCCCACGCGCTCGAGAATGCGCTGGCTGGCGGCGGACAATGCGCTGACTCGCGGCTCGAACGCATCCTCGGCGGCGAAGGGCTGCGCCTGCAAGGGACCTGCGTCGATCAGCACGATCTTCAGGCCGGCGTCCTGCAAGGCCAGCGCCAGCGTACTGCCGACCATCCCGGCGCCCACGATGATGAGATCCGCTTGCATCACTTCGCTCCTGCCTGCCGCATCCGCGGCTTGAGTCGTACATAGAGGGTTTTCTGCACCCGCGCGACCAGCGTGCCCTGCTCGTCCCGAACTTCGACATGCAGGCGCGGCAGATACTTGTCGCCACCGGCGGTGTGCTGGCGTATCTCGTCGAGCAGCTGCTCGGTGATCGTGAAATCAGCGTAGACCCTGCCCTTGCCGGGGCTGACGAATTCGATATTGGCCGCCTTGTCCCAGACCACGTAGTCGTCACCCAGGTTCTGCAGCAACATCAGCATGAAGAAGGCTCGGTCATGGAATACAGCGACCCACCGAACTGTGTGCCCACGTAGTTGCGGTTGTACCAGCGCAAGCCCATCCGGACCTGCGCCTGGCGGAAATCGTCGCTGATGTGCCGCACCCGTATGCCGGCGCCCAGGTACGGCGGGTAGAAATTCATCAGCCAGCGCAGCAGGCGTGCCTTGCGCGCCAATTTCAGTTCGAACATGCAAGTCGACCCAGAACGAGCCTGCGCGGCGTCACTCTACGGGGCACGTACGCCAAGCCCCATGGCCTGCCGCGCGAACCAGTTCTTGACGGGTGGCAGCAGATCCAGGCCCATCAGCCCGGCATTGCGCCCGGCCACGATCATGGGGCCGGAGTCGCCGAACAGCCGGGTCAATTGATCGGAAAAGCCCACCGTCAGCCGTTGATCCAACCACTGGCGCTGGTGATAACCCTGCAGGGTCGCCAGATCGCCCAGCGTCGCATCGCTGCGTAGCAGCGCTTCGGCCAGCGCCTCGGCATCACGCAGCGACAGGTTGTAGCCCTGGCCGGCAATCGGATGCAGGCTGTGCGCCGCATTGCCGAGCACCACCAGCCCGTTGCGAACCTGTTCCTGCGCCTCGACCAGCATCAGCGGGTAGAGATGCCGTGCGCCCACCTGCTGAAAGGCGCCCAATCGATAGCCGAACGCCTGCTGCAGTTCGGCGAGGAAATCCGCTTCGTTCAGCGCAGCCAGGCGCGCCGCGTCGGCCTCCGGCCGCGACCAGACCAGCGCACAGCGGTTGTCGCGCACCGGCAGCAGGGCCATGGGCCCCTCATCGGTGAAACGCTCGAAGGCCTGGCCCGCATGGGGCTTGCCGGGCGTGACGTTAGCGATCAGCGCCGTCTGGCCGTAGGGCCTACGGCTGATATCGATGCCCAGCTGTTCACGCAGCCCCGAACGGCCACCATCGGCCAAGATCGCCAGGCTGCAATCAATCCGCTCGCCATCGGTCAGCGTCAGCCGATAACCGCCGGCCTGCGCCTGCAGCGCCTCGACTTCCGCTGGGCAGCGCCGCATCACCACCTCGTCGTCCAGCGCCTGCCACAGGCAATGACCGATCCAGGCGTTCTCCACCACGTAGCCGAGGGCCGGCACGCCGTGGGTTTCGGCATCGAGCCGTGTCGCGCCGATCCGGCCGCGGTCGGACACGTGAATATGCTGGATGGGCTCGGCGCGCTCGGCGATCCGCTCCCAGACGCCCAGCCGCTGATAGATCAGCCGCGTGCCATAGGACAGCGCCGTGGAGCGGGCATCGTAGCTGGGCTGGTATTCGTTGCCGGGCTCGAAGGGCTCGATCAGCTGGATCCGCCAGCCGCGCTGCTGCGCACCCTGTTGCAACGCCAGAGCGAGGCTCGCGCCGACCAGACCACCGCCGATGATCGCCAGCTCGCTCATGATCAGGCGACCTCGCGCGCGCCAGCCATCAGCGCCTCTATCTCGGCGACCGCCTTGGGGACGCCGCTGGTGAGAATCTCACAACCGGTCTTGGTCACCACCACGTCGTCCTCGATGCGCACGCCGATGCCGCGCCATTTCCTGGCCACGTCCTGGTTGTCGGCGGCGATGTAGATACCCGGCTCGACGGTCATCGCCATGCCCGGCTCGAGCACGCGCCATTGGCCGCCGATCTTGTAGTCGCCCACATCGTGCACATCCAGGCCCAGCCAATGACCGGCACGGTGCATGTAGAAGGCCTTGTGGGCCTCGGCAGCGATCAGCGCCTCGACATCGCCTTCGAGCAGCCCCAGTTCGACCAGGCCGGCGGTGATCACCCGCACCGTGGCCTCATGGGCCTCGTTCCAGTGTTTGCCTGGCGCGATGTGCTTGAAGGCTTCCTCGTTCGCCGCCAGCACCAGCTCGTAGATGGCCTTCTGCTCGGGCGAGAACTTGCCGTTGACCGGGAAGGTGCGAGTGATGTCGCTGGCGTAGCAGTCGATCTCGCAGCCGGCGTCGATCAGCACCAGGTCACCGTCCTCGAGCGCCGCGTCGTTCTCGCGGTAGTGCAGGATGCAGGCGTTCTTGCCCGCCGCGACGATCGAGCCGTAGGCCGGCATCTTCGCCCCGCCCTTGCGGAATTCGTAATCCAGTTCGGCTTCCAGGTGATACTCGTGGAGCCCGGCGCGGCTCGCGCGCATCGCATTGACATGGGCGCGCGCGGAAATTTCGGCAGCGTGGCGCATCACCTTCACTTCATTGGCGGATTTGTACAGCCGCATGTCGTGCAACAGGTGATCGAGCGCGACGAACTCGCTGGGCGGCTGCGCACCCTGGCGAGCCTTGGAGCGGATCATCTTGATCCACTCCATCAACTGATGATCGAAGGTCTCGTTGGTGCCGATGGCGTAGTAGACGCGCTCGCGGCCCTCGATCAGCCCCGGCAGGATGTCGTCGATATCACCGATGGGAAAGGCATCGTCGGCGCCGTAATGCGCAATCGCACCGTCCTGGCCGGCACGCAGACCGTCCCACAGCTCGCGTTCGGGGTCGCGCTCACGGCAGAACAGCACGTACTCGCCGTGCTCGCGACCGGGAATCAGGGCAATCACGGCCTCGGGCTCCGGAAAGCCGGAGAGGTACTGGAAATCGCTGTCCTGGCGGTAGACATGCTCGACATCGCGGTTGCGGATGTACATCGGCGCGGCCGGCAGGATGGCGATGCTGTTGGGCTCCATGCGCGCCATCAGGGTCTGGCGGCGACGGGCGTATTCCGACTTGGGGATGCGGGTCATGGGCAGCCTGGATTCCTCAGTGCAGGGAGGGTTTCGGCGCCGGCGGCACCGGTTTGGCGCATTCGGTGAACAATAGCAGCGGCGCGACGCGCAGGTATTCCATCACCTCCATGTAATCGCTTTCGCCGTCCTCGGACTCTTCCAGGGAATCCTGGACCTGGGCGATGGCGGCCAGATCCTGCAGCACTTCCACCGCTTCGCTGCTGAGCGCCCGGTCGCCGGCCGTCAGCCCGAAACCGGTCAGGAAACTCTGGCACCACTGACCCAACGCCAGCGCTCGCTCGCTGAGTGGCGCATCGTCGCTGGGCAGCAGCAGGACGATGGCGATGTCGTCGCCGGACAGTTCGCCCTTGACCATCTCCTGCAGACCGATCAGCGCCTGCCGGGTACTGTCCTGCGGAGGCTCGCCGAGCAGCTCGGCGGCATCGACCAGCCAGGGCTCGACATCGAAGCCGGCGCCGGCGCAGCTGCGGCCGAGCAGCAGGCCATGCAGCTCGGCGGGGGAAACGGACTGGGCGCTTCCGGCCAATAATGTGGCGAAGGCGGCATATGCGGAATTCTGAATGGGCATGGCAACTAGGCGCACGGGGGCGCAATGACTAGAATGAAGGCCTCGTATCCTAGCACCGGCGGGTAAGCCAAGACCATCGAAGCCAGGTGGCTGGCCCCCTTGCCACACTTTCAGGGGTCATATGGACGACGCCGATCTGCAACTGCTGACCCATAAACTGGAGCAGCTCATACAGCGCATCGAACAGCTCAAGGCCCAGAACGGCCTGCTGCTCGCCAACGAGCAGGCATGGCGCGAAGAGCGCGCTCATCTGATCGAAAAGAACGAATTGGCCCGGGTGAAGGTCGAAGCGATGATTTCGCGCCTGAAAGCCCTGGAGCAGGACTCATGACCCAGCCGAACACCGTTACCGTCCACATCATGGACAAGGAATACTGCATTTCCTGTCCGCCCGAGGAGCGCAGCAATCTGGAAGGCGCCGCCCGCTATCTGGACAGCAAGATGCGCGAGATCCGCAGCAGCGGCAAAGTCATCGGCGCCGACCGGGTGGCCGTGATGGCCGCACTGAACATTACCCATGAACTGTTGCACAAGCATGACCGCCTGGATGCCGAGGCCAACAGCGCGCGCGAACACGTACGCATGCTGCTCGAGCGGGTCGACAGCGCCCTGGCCGTCGATCCAAAGCCGGCAGGCAACTGATGAACGGCTCGCGGTTTGGGGTATACTCCGTCCAACTCCCTGGCATGTACGCCAGTCGGCGATGACCCTCTCCCGATACGCAACATCCTGGAGGCTACAAGTAGTACCGGTGTGCATGTCCGCCTGACGGAAAGCCTGAAGGTGCTCTGTAGTCGCCACCTTGAACTCTCGGGTTCAAGGGCCTACGCTGGCAGCGGCATGCTGGGGAGTTTTTCTAGATGATCGCAGCCGAAGGCCTCTCGCGCCCGGCACTTAGGCGACAGTTGCGGCAGATGCGTCGCGGTCTGTCTGCCAGCCAACAACGTCTTGCCGCACAGAAACTTCGTCGCCAACTGGCGCACCATCCGCTGTTTCGACGCGCGCGGCACATTGCTTTCTACCTGCCCAACGACGGCGAGATCGATCCTCGTCCGCTGCTGCGTGCCGCGCAGAAGATGGGCAAGGCGACCTACCTGCCACTGCTCAAGAGCTGGCCCCGTACACGCATGGTGTTCCAGCGGATCGAGCCCGGCGAGCGCCTGCGCCCGAACCGCTTCGGCATCGACGAACCGAGAGTTTCTCCGGCGCGACAGCGGCCCGTCTGGGCGCTGGACCTGATATTGATGCCCTTGGTGGGCTTCGACGAACACGGCGGGCGGCTGGGAATGGGCGGAGGTTTCTACGATCGCTCGCTGGCGTATCGCTCCATGCGCAAAAAAAGTCACAAACCGACGCTTTTGGGCCTGGCGCATGAATGTCAGAAGGTGGATCGCCTGACACTGGCGAGCTGGGACGTGACGTTGCATGCCACGGTAACGGAAGAGAACTGGTACGCGGGGTGAGGCTTCGCGGCCGCATCCATGCGGCCTGTGCTGTCAGCCTTCAGACAGCTGGGAGTGACTGACTGGCATACTGGAAGCGGAATCGTTCGACTCCCACATTCCCTGCGTATAGCCCGTGGTCACCACGCCCAGGCTGAATATCAGCACTAGAATCCAAAGAATATCCGGCTTGCGTTTCATGTGTCCGCCTCCCCCTGCAAGGCGAATGACCTCCCGTCGAGCCCTTTTGTTGTCATTGTCGAGACTCGATGATCCAACCTCAATCGCGGCATTCTCCGTCATGCCTCGGATCTGCGCAAACCAGCGCGGCAACCGATTGTCGGGGAAGCTGCTTTCAAGGACCCTTTTGAAGCGAACCAAGGAGAGCAAACTTCATGCCGTACTGGCTGATGAAATCGGAACCGGATGAATTTTCCATCGAAGACCTGCAGAAACGGCAGGGTGCCCGTTGGGATGGCGTGCGCAACTACCAGGCACGCAACTTCCTTCGTGCCATGACCGCAGGCGATGAGTTCTTCTTCTATCACTCCAGTTGCGCCGTGCCCGGCATCGCCGGCATAGGTCGCATCAGCCGCACCGCCTACCCCGACCCCACCGCCCTGGACGAGAAAAGCCCCTACTTCGACGCCAAAGCCGGCGAAGCCAGCAATCCCTGGAGCGCCGTGGACGTCGAATTCGTCGAGGCCTTCCCACAAACCCTGACGCTGCCCCAACTGAAAGCCGAGCCCCTGCTTGCCCAGATGCCACTGGTGCGCAAGGGCAATCGGCTATCGGTGATGCCGGTCAGTGCGGAAGAATGGGCAACCATCCTCGCCCTGCGTCCGGGGCGTAACTGACGCTCCCTACTGGATGATCAGGTTGTTGAACAGCAGGTCGTCCACCAGTGGCTGCCCCTCCTCCTGGCTCAGCACCGCCTGCACCTGCCGAAGCGCTTCCTGGCGCAGCGCTTCCTTGGCCTCGACGCTGCCCAGCGTCGCGTCGCTCTGCTGGGAGAACAGCATGACCAGCTGGTTGCGGATCAGCGGCTCATGGTGCTTGACCCGTTCTTCAGCCGCGGGACTGCCGATGCGCAGCGCCACGTCGGCCTTGTAATACTTCAACTTGCCATTCGAGCCGTAGTTGCCGACCAGCGCGGGTACCAGCGCGTAGTAGATCGGCTTGAGCGCTTCGCCTTCGGCTTTCTCGGCCAGCGCGGGGAATGCCAGGCCGAGGGCGAGACAGAGGAAAATGATGTGCTTCACGGGTCAACTCCAGGGGAAACGGTCGCCAGCATAAGCCAGCGCCACGCCATGACCCAAGCCCGACGCTTATGGAGCGCCATCAGGGCAGGCCATGCTCGTTGCTTCCGCACTTCAGCCTTCTAGACTCAGCTCACGCAGCCGCCCAGCCGGCTATCCGCGATCAATCAGAAGGAAATCCGATGAAAGCCGTCCTGTGCAAAGCCTTCGGCCCCGCCGAGAACCTGGTCGTCGAGGACCTCGACAGCCCCCAGATCAAGAAAGGCGAAGTGTTGCTCGACGTACATGCAGCGGGCGTCAACTTTCCCGACACCCTGATCATCGAAGGAAAGTACCAGTTCAAGCCGCCCTTCCCGTTCTCACCGGGTGGTGAGGCCGCGGGCGTGGTGGCGGCGGTCGGAGAGAAGATCGCCCACCTGAAGGTCGGCGATCGCGTCATGGCATTGACCGGCTGGGGCAGCTTCGCCGAACAGGTCGCCGTGTCCGGCCAGAACGTCCTGCCGATACCCGCCGAGATGGATTTCACCACCGCAGCGGCATTCAGCATGACTTACGGCACTTCGATGCATGCCCTGAAACAGCGCGCCAATCTGCAGCCGGGCGAGACCCTGCTGGTACTCGGCGCCTCTGGCGGCGTCGGCCTGGCCGCGGTAGAAATCGGCAAGGCCATGGGCGCACGGGTCATCGCCGCCGCCTCGACGAACGAGAAACTGGAAATCGCGCGCAAGGCCGGCGCGGACGAGCTGATCAACTACAGCGAAGCCAGCTTGCGCGAACGACTCAAGGAGCTGACCGACGGCCAGGGCGTGGATGTCATCTACGATCCGGTAGGCGGCAAGCTGTTCGAGGAGGCCTTCCGCAGCATCGCCTGGAACGGCCGCATGCTGGTGGTGGGGTTCGCCGCGGGCGGCGAGATACCGGCGCTGCCGGCCAACCTGCCGCTACTCAAGGGCGCAGCCCTGATCGGCGTGTTCTGGGGTGCCTTCGCTCAGCGCCAGCCGCAGGACAATGCCGCCAACTTCAAGCAGCTCTTCGCCTGGTACGCCGAAGGCAAGCTCAAGCCGCTGGTCTCGCAGACCTTCGCTCTCGAGCAGGCTGCCGAAGCGATCGATACGCTGGGCCAGCGCAAGGCGGTCGGCAAGTTGGTGGTGAAGGTGAGGTAAGAACAGCCGAGCCGATGAGCGCGGATAACCGGGCTCATCGGCTCGTTTGGCAGCGAATCAGTGCTGGGCCTGACCGGCCTCCTGCTGCATGCGCGCCATTTCCTGGGCATACAGGGCATCGAAGTTCACCGGCGCCAGCATCAGGGCCGGGAAGGAACCGCGGGTCACCAGGCTATCCAGCGCTTCGCGCGCGTAGGGGAACAGGATGTTCGGGCAGAACGCGCCAAGCGTGTGGCTCATGGCCTGCGGCTCGAGCCCCTTGATCAGGAAGATGCCCGCCTGCTGGACTTCAGCGATGAAGGCCACTTCCTCGCCCGTTTTCACCGTGACCGAAAGGGTCAGCACCACTTCGTGGAAATCGCCTTCCAGCGCCTTCTGCTTGGTGTTCAGGTCCAGCGCGACGCTGGGATTCCACTCATGGCGGAAGATCTCGGGGCTTTTCGGGGCCTCGAAGGAGAGGTCGCGCACATAGATGCGCTGCAGGGAAAACTGTGCACCCTGCTCTTCCTGAGCGGCGGCTGCGCCGTTGTTTGCTTGTTCTGTCATGTGAGCCTTCTTGTCGTGCGTGTCTTATTCGTTCCGCCCCGCCAGCGAGCAAGCCAGGGCTTGCCGGCAGGACACTGTACATCAGGCCTGAAGCATCGGATCCAATCGCCCCGCACGCTCCAGCGCGTGCAGCTCGTCGCAACCACCCACGTGCCTGTCGCCGATCCATATCTGCGGGACCGAGGTACGCCCGGCCTTGCTGGCCATCTCGGCGCGCAGGGTCGGATTGCCATCGACGGGTATTTCCTTGAAGGCAACCCCCTTGCGCTCCAGCAGGCTCTTCGCCCGTACGCAATAGGGGCACCAGGCGGTGGTATAGATGACGACTTCAGGCATGTTCACTTGACCACTGGCAGATTGTCGCCGCGCCAGCTGGAAATCCCTCCCGACAGCTTGACGGCAGTGAAGCCCGCCTTTTTCAGCTCACGGCAGGCTGCTCCGGCGTGCTGGCCCATGGCGTCGACGACGATGATCGTCCTGGCCTTGTGCTTTTCCAGCTCGCCCAGTCGGCTGACCAGTTTCTCGTAGGGAATGTTCAATGAATCGACGATATGCCCGCTGTCGAACTCCTTCTTGGCGCGCACGTCCAACACCACGCCTTCGTCACGGTTAACCAGCGCAGTCAATTCGCGCGTGCCCAGGCTCTTGCCGCCCTTTTGCGTTTCGGTGATGGCAAGCAGGACGAGCAACGCCAGGAAGATGCTGACGAGCACATAGTGGTTAGAGACAAATTCAATCAGGTTAGCGACCATCAAAAGGGTACCCGGAGGATAAAATGCGGGCCGAGTATACACAGCCCCCATCCTGGGCTGAACCCTGCGAATCGTGACGCCAAACCGGCCAGCCAGTAGACTGGCCGCCTTTTTCGCGCCCTCCTACAAGGACCCGACAGATGCCCGTTGCGCCCAAACCCCTGGTACTGATCATTCTCGACGGCTTCGGACACAGCGACAGCCCCGAATACAACGCCATCCACGCTGCCAACACGCCGGTCTACGACCGTCTGCGTGCCACCCAGCCCCATGGCCTGATCTCGGGTAGCGGCATGGATGTCGGCCTGCCGGATGGGCAGATGGGCAATTCGGAAGTCGGCCACATGAACCTCGGCGCCGGTCGCGTGGTGTACCAGGACTTTACCCGCGTGACCAAGTCCATCCGCGACGGCGACTTCTTCGAGAACCCGAACATCTGCGCTGCCGTGGACAAGGCCGCCTCCAGCGGCAAGGCCGTGCACATCCTCGGCCTGCTGTCCGATGGCGGCGTGCACAGCCATCAGGACCACCTTGTCGCCATGGCCGAGCTGGCAGCTCGGCGCGGTGCCGAGAAGATCTACCTGCACGCCTTCCTCGACGGCCGCGACACGCCGCCCAAGAGCGCGCAGAGCTCCATCGAACTGCTGCAGGCCACCTTCACCCGCCTGGGCAAGGGCCGGATCGCCAGCCTGATCGGCCGCTACTTCGCCATGGACCGCGACAACCGCTGGGATCGCGTGCAACAGGCCTATGAGCTGATCGTCGACGGCAAGGCCGAGTTTCAGTCCGATTACGCGGTGGACGGCCTGATCGCCGCCTACGAGCGCGGCGAGAGCGACGAGTTCGTCAAGGCCACCACCATCGGCGAGCCGGTGCGGGTGGAAGATGGCGATGCCGTGGTGTTCATGAATTTCCGCGCAGACCGCGCCCGCGAACTGACCCGCGCCTTCGTCGAAACCGGCTTCGATGGCTTCCAGCGGGCCCGCGTGCCGCAGCTGGCCGGCTTCGTCATGCTCACCCAATACGCGGCGAGCATTCCCGCCCCGGCCGCCTTCACCCCCGAGGCGCTGACCAACGTGCTCGGCGAGTACCTGGCCAACAACGGCAAGACCCAGCTGCGCATCGCCGAGACCGAGAAGTACGCCCACGTCACCTTCTTCTTCTCCGGTGGCCGCGAAGAGCCCTTCGCCGGCGAGGAACGCATCCTGATTCCGTCGCCGCAGGTCGCCACCTACGACCTGCAGCCGGAGATGAGCGCGCCGGAAGTCACCGACCGGATCGTCGAAGCCATCGACAACCAGCGCTTCGACGTGATCATCGTCAACTACGCCAACGGCGACATGGTCGGCCACACCGGCGTGTTCGAGGCGGCGGTCAAGGCGGTCGAATGCCTGGACAAATGCGTCGGCCGCATCGTCGAAGCCCTGGACAGGGTCGGCGGCGAAGCACTGATCACCGCCGACCACGGCAACGTCGAGCAGATGGAAGACGTGATGACCGGCCAGGCACATACCGCACACACCTGCGAGCCGGTGCCCTTCATCTATGTCGGCAAGCGCGACCTGAAGATTCGCGAAGGCGGCGTACTCGCCGATGTCGCGCCGACGATGCTGACCCTGCTGGGCCTGCCGGTACCGACAGAGATGAGCGGACGCTCGATCGTCGAGCTGAATCAAGGCCGATAGCCGGAAGCGGGAAACGAATCTTGGCAGCACGTCTACTTCCGGCGACGGCTCTCAAGCTTCCAGCCCGCTTTTTATGCATACTACGGCGACTCTCGAATCTCCGGTTTGTCCATCACATGCCTCGTATCCTCCTCGCATTCGCGCTTACCTGCCTGCTCGGCCCGGTCGTGGCCGACGAGCGCACCGAAGCACGCCAGCAGATCGAAGCCGCCCGCAAGGACGTCGCCGAGCTGCAGAAGCTGCTCAAACAGATCGAGCAGGAAAAGTCCGCCGTCCATAAGCAGCTGAAGACTACCGAAAGCGAGATGGGCGAGCTGGAAAAGCAGGTGGATTCGCTGCAGCAGGAGATCGATCGCAGCGAGGCCGAGCTCGAACGTCTCGACGAGGAGAAAACCACGCTTGAGGGTGCCCGCATCGAGCAGCAGCGACTGATCGGCATTCAGGCACGCGCCGCCTACCAGAGCGGTCGCCAGGAGTACCTCAAGCTGCTGCTCAACCAGCAGAACCCGGAAAAATTCAGCCGCACCCTTACCTATTACGACTATCTGAACACGGCTCGCTTCGAGCAGGTCGAGCGCTTCAACGAGACCCTGCGCCAACTGGCGAACGTCGAAGCCGGCATCGAGTCGCAGCAGACGATCCTGGCCGAAAAACAGGACGGGCTGAAGCAACGTCGCGCCCAGCTGGCCGAGGTACGCAAGGAGCGACAGCTGACGCTGGCCAAGCTCGACAAGGACCTCTCCAGTCGTGATCGCAAGCTCCAGGCTCGCAAGCAGGAGCAGGCGCAGTTCGAGCGCGTGCTCAAGACCATCGAGGAAACCCTCGCCCGCCAGGCGCGCGAAGCCGAGCAGGAACGTCAGCGTGCGCTGGCACTGGCGCGCGAGGAACAATCACGCCGGGCAAGCGGCAATACGGCGTCCGGCCCGCTTGTTTCCAGCGCCGGCGGCAACTTCGGCGGGCCTTTCGCCAACGCCAAGGGGAAACTGCCCTGGCCCGTCGACGGACGTCTGGTCGCCGGCTACGGCACTCCGCGCGGCGGCGACGCTCGAACCAAGTGGGACGGGGTACTGATCGGCGCCAACCTGGGCACCCAGGTGCGCGCCGTACACGGTGGCCGGGTGGTATTCGCCGACTGGCTGCGCGGCGCCGGGCTGCTGGTGATCCTCGATCACGGCAACGGTTATCTGAGCCTCTACGGTCATAACCAGAGCCTGTTGCGCGATGCCGGAGAGATCGTCGAGGCCGGGGACCCCATCGCCACCGTAGGAAACAGTGGCGGGCAGGAAGCCGCCGCACTGTATTTCGCCATTCGCCAGCAGGGTCGCCCGAGCGATCCGGCCTTATGGTGCCGCGCGCAAGGTTAACCTCTGCGCCCTTCACAACCGGAGTTCGACATGCTTCACCTGCGCCGCTTCGCCCGCCCCTCCACGCTGATCCTGGCCATGTTGCTGGGCATGCACGGCAGCGCCTGGGCGCAGCAGCCCCCGGCCGACCTGGTTCTGCCCCCCGAGGCGCTCGAGGACACCGGCAACAAGGCCCCGCTGCCCCTGGAAGAACTGCGCACCTTCGTCGAAGTACTCGACCGCATCAAGGCGGCCTATGTCGAGCCGGTGGACGACAAGACGCTGCTGGAGAACGCCATCAAGGGCATGCTCAGCAACCTCGACCCGCATTCGGCCTACCTCGAGCCGGAGGCCTTCGCCGAGCTGCAGGAAAGCACCACCGGGGAATTCGGCGGGCTGGGCATCGAAGTCGGGGTCGAGGATGGCTTCATCAAGGTGGTCTCGCCCATCGACGATACGCCCGCCTCCAAGGCGGGCATCGAGGCGGGCGACCTGATCGTCAAGATCGACGGCAAGCCGACCAAGGGGCTGTCGATGATCGAAGCGGTGGGCATGATGCGCGGCAAGCCCGGCACCGACATCAACCTGTCGCTGGTTCGCGAGGGCGGCAAACCCTTCGACGTCAAGCTGACACGCGCGATCATCAAGGTCACCAGCGTCAAGAGCCAGATGCTCGAACCCGGCTACGGCTACCTGCGCATCACCCAGTTCCAGATCAACACGGGCGAGGAGGTCGGCAAGGCGCTAGCTCGCCTGAAGAAGAACAACGAGGGCAAGAAACTCAACGGCCTGGTGCTGGACCTGCGCAACAATCCGGGCGGGGTATTGCAGGCCGCCGTCGAGGTATCCGACCACTTCCTCAGCAGCGGCCTGATCGTCTATACCCAGGGTCGTATCGCCAATTCCGAGCTGCGCTTCAACGCCGACCCGGCCGATGCCAGCGAGGGTGTCGCGCTGGTGGTGCTGATCAATGGCGGCAGCGCCTCCGCCTCGGAGATCGTCGCCGGCGCCCTGCAGGATCAGAAGCGCGCCGTGGTGATGGGCACCGACAGCTTCGGCAAGGGCTCGGTGCAAACCGTATTGCCATTGAACAACGACCGCGCGCTCAAACTGACCACGGCGCTCTACTACACGCCCAACGGCCGCTCCATCCAGGCCCAGGGCATCGAGCCGGACATCGAGGTGACCCGCGCCAAGCTGACCCGCGAGCAGGCGGCGGAAAGCCTGCGCGAGGCCGATCTGGCCGGTCACCTGGGCAACGGCAATGGCGGCCCCGATCGTCCCAGCGGCAGCAAGGCAGGCGGCGACTCGCCACGCCCGCAGGATGACGATTACCAGCTCGGCCAGGCGCTCAACCTGCTCAAGGGTCTGAACCTCACCCGCGGCAAATAGTGATGCGGCATGCGTCACTCTTGCTGCTGGCGAGCCTGATTCCGCTGTTCTGCAACGCATCGCTGGCCACGGGCGACAATGGCGAACGGCCCGCTGCGGCTGTCAGCCAGGCCAGCGCACCCAAGCTGGCGCTGATCATCGACGACCTCGGGCAGAATCCGGCCAGAGACGCGCGCGTTCTGGCGCTGCCCGGCCCGGTCGCCCTCGCGATACTGCCGGACACCCGCCACGCCTCCCAGCTTTCGCAACGCGCCCATGCGGCCGGCAAGACAGTCATGCTGCACCTGCCGATGGCGCCTGCGGGCGGCCCCTACGCGTGGCGCCCCGAGCTGCCCCAGGACGAACTGCGCCGCCGACTGGACGACGCGCTGGCCGTCGTCCCGCACGCCAGCGGGCTGAACAATCACATGGGCAGCCAGATGACCGACCAGCAGCAACCCATGGCGATGCTGATGGCCACGCTGCAGCAGCGCCACCTGTTCTTTCTGGACAGCCGCACCAACCCTCGCACCCTGGCCGCCGCTACCGCACAACGCGCCGGCCTGGCGAGCCTGTCGCGGGACATCTTTCTGGATGACGATCCCAGCCCGGCAGCGGTCGCCAGGCAGTTCGCCGCCGCCCTCACGCTGGCCCGCAAGCAAGGCTCGGTGGTGATTATCGGTCACCCGCACCGCAGCACCCTCGAATTACTGGAACGCGAGTTGCCACGGCTTGGCGAGCTGGGCATCGCCTGGATCGACATCGGCCAGATGATCGCCACCCGTGGCAACCGCGCCATGGCTGCCCATGGCCGTGGTGGTATCTATCGCTGACATAACACCCTAGAGATAGCGCCGCACGATGGCATCCACAGAACCATCCTGCTTCATCTCGTTCAGGGTCGTCTGCAGACGCTTGACCACCTCGTCGGGCGTTTCCCTGTTCAACGCCAGGAACAACTGCGCGTCATTGAAGCGCAGCACCGTGGCCAGGCCGCTGACGCCTTCCTGCTTGGCCAGGTAAGGCCCCACGGGATCGGTGGTGGCCCAGAGATCGATCTGGCCCTTGAGCAGCTTGTCGACGTTCTCCTGGTCACGCAGGGAGTTGGCCAGCTCGAAGCCCTTGCTCTCCAAGTGCTGGCTGACCGCATCGTTCTTGTAGGCACCGACACGGTACTGCCTCGCCTGCTCCAGCGAACTCAGCCGCAACGGGCTGCCCGGCGGAGCCAGGAGGACCCAGCCGGTGCTGGCCAACGGCCCGACCCACTTAAACAGCGGTTCGCGCTCGGGAGTGAAGGTGGTCGAGAACAAACCCTGGTTGGGCTGCTCCAGCACCTGCTTGTAGATTCGGTCCCAGGGGAAGCGCAGCGTCAGGCTGTAATCGATGCCGGCGCGCTTGAACAACTCGCGGACGATGTCGGCGTTGATGCCGTGAACGTTGTTCTCGGTTGCGTAGTTCTTCCGATCGGCCGCCATGTTGAAGGGCGGGAAATTCTCGGTCAGCAGAATCAGCTTGTAGTCGTCGGCCAGTTCGGCTCTTGCCGTGGTGGCGCCCAGCAACAACGCCATCACCACCAGAATTCGTTTCAGCATCGTTCTTCCCCCAGTCGACCATCGGCCAAGGTTTTATTTCTAGCAGCTGAAAGGCAAACGGACCGGGGTGAACGGGAAAACGAGACATAGATCACAAAACAGGAGCGACAGGCCCGCCGAACGAACGGGCCCGACCTGGCGGCTCCAGTGCAGGCTACAGATAACGGCCGTTGATTGCCTCGACGGTGCCGTCGGACCTCATCTGCTCCAGCGCAGCCTGCAGCTTCGCCACGGTATCGTCGGCGGTCTGCTTGTTCAGCGCGAGGAACAGCTGCGCATCGTCGAAGCGCAGTACGCGCTTGAATCCCGTTACGCCCTGCTGCTTCGCCAGGTAGCGCCCCGCCGGATCACCGGTCGCCCAGAGATCGATCTCGCCATTCTGCAGCTTCTCGACATTGGTCTGGTCGCGCAGTGCCAGCGAAGGCTCGAGTCCCTGCGCCACGAGGTGCTCGGCAATGGCGTCGCCCTTGTAGGCGCCGATGTTGTAGCGCCTGGCCTGTTCGAGACTGGTGATGTCGATAGGGCTGTCGGCACGCGCCAGCAACACCCAGTCATCCGGCCCGATGGGCCCCACCCACTTGAACAGCGCTTCGCGCTCGGGCAGGCGCGCCATCACGAACACACCGTAGCCCGGCGTTTCCAGCGCCATCTTGTAGACGCGCTCCCAGGGGAAACGAAGGGTCAGCGTGTAGTCGATACCGGCGCGCTGGAACATCTCCCGCACGATATCGGCCGCAATGCCCTGGATGTTCTCGTCGCGCGCGTAGTTCTTGCCGTCGACCGCCATGTTGTACGGCGGGAAGTTCTCGGTGAGCAGGTTGATCTGCTCCGGCGCCGCCTGCGCGGCACCGCAGAGCAGCGAGAGACTGGCGGCCATGGCCAGCAGCGTAGATTTGAACATTGCAGGATCTCCTTTGGATGTTGCGTCCGCGCTTGCCGCGAACACTTCCTTAATCAGCTAGCCGATCGAATGACGACCAGGTCAGCGCATCACGATGCCGCAGCTGGCCATGTAGGCCTTGGCTTCGGGGATGCTGTACTCACCGAAGTGGAAGATGCTGGCGGCGAGCACCGCATCGGCCTTGCCCTCGAGGATGCCATCGGCCAGGTGCTGCAGGTTGCCGACGCCGCCCGAGGCGATCACCGGAATGCATAGCGTCTCGCTGATGGCGCGGGTCACGCCCAGGTCGTAGCCGCTTTTCACGCCGTCCTGGTCCATGCTGGTCAGCAGGATCTCGCCGGCGCCGAGGTCTTCCATCTTCTTCGCCCAGGCCACCGCATCCAGCCCGGTGGGCTTGCGCCCGCCATGGGTGAAGATCTCCCAGCGCCCCGGTTCGCCCGGTGCCGAGACCTTCTTGGCGTCGATGGCGACGACGATGCACTGCGAACCGAAACGCGCAGCCGCCTCGCCGACGAACTCGGGGTTGAATACCGCGGCGGTATTGATCGAGACCTTGTCGGCACCGGCGTTGAGCAGGTTGCGGATGTCCTGCACGTTGCGCACGCCACCGCCGACGGTCAGCGGAATGAACACCTGGCTGGCCATGCGCTCGACGGTGTGCAGCGTGGTGTCGCGGTTATCGACGCTGGCGGTGATGTCGAGGAAGGTAATCTCGTCGGCACCCTGCTCGTCGTAGCGCCGGGCGATCTCCACCGGGTCGCCGGCATCGCGGATGTTCTCGAACTTAACGCCCTTGACCACGCGGCCGTTGTCCACGTCGAGGCAGGGGATGATGCGTTTGGCGAGGGCCATGGTCGATCTCTCTCGTAGGGTGGACAACCGCGCAACGTTGTCCACCGGGTCACCGGATTGGCGCTGTTACTCGTCTTTGAACTTGAGGTCGCAAAGCGCCTGCGCCTCGGCCACGTCCAGCGTGCCTTCGTAGATCGCTCGGCCGGTGATGGCGCCGATGATGCCGGGGGTGCTGGTGTCGAGCAGCTTCTGGATGTCGCCGATGTTGTGGATGCCGCCGGAAGCGATCACCGGAATGCGGCTGGCGTTGGCCAGGGCCACGGTGGCTTCGACGTTGCAGCCCTGCATCATGCCGTCCTTGGCGATGTCGGTGTAGACGATCGCCGAGACGCCATCGGCCTCGAAACGGCGCGCCAGATCCACGGCCTGCACGCTGCTGACCTCGGCCCAGCCGTCGGTGGCGACGAAACCGTCCTTGGCATCCAGGCCGACGATGACCTTGCCCGGAAACGCGCGGCAGGCCTCGCCGACGAATTCCGGCTGCTTGACCGCCTTGGTGCCGATGATCACGTAGCTGACGCCGGCGCGCACGTAATGCTCGATGGTTTCCAGCGAGCGAATACCGCCGCCGATCTGGATCGGCAGATCCGGGTAGCGCCTGGCGATCGCGGTGACCACCTCGCCATTGACCGGCTGGCCCTCGAAGGCGCCGTTCAGATCGACCAGGTGCAGGCGGCGGCAGCCGGCCTCGACCCACTTGGCGGCCATGGCCACCGGGTCGTCGGAGAACACCGTGGCGTCGTCCATCAGGCCCTGACGCAGACGCACGCAGGCGCCGTCCTTGAGATCGATCGCGGGAATAATCAGCATGGCTCGAACCTGTTCAAATCGGGTGTCGGTTAAAGGTCAGCTCTTCTCGAGCGCCCACAAGTCGCTTTCGATGCTTTCGAACCTGTCCTTCAGGTGCGTCTGCACGTCGAAAATCGCCTTGTTGTAGTACAGCGGAGCAATTTCACGAGCGAACAGATCGAGCACTTCCTGCGCCTCGAAGGAGCCGAGCTCCAGTTCGAAACGATCTTCCATAAAGCGCTTGATGGTCTGCTGCGCGGCCTGCTCCTGAGCGGCATCCAGCGCCAGGACCGGCACCTTGAGCTTCGCCCGGCTCATTACCAGCGGCCATCCCAGGCGGCGAAGTTCTGCAGCAACTGCAGGCCGTGGGTGTGGCTCTTCTCGGGGTGGAACTGCACGGCGAAACGCGAGCCATCGGCCAGCGCCGCGGCGAAATCCTTGCCGTAGTGGCCGCGCCCGACCACGTGGCGCGGATTGCCGGCCTCGACGTAATAGCTGTGCACGAAGTAGAAGCGGCCATTGTCAGGAATGCTGTGCCAGAGCGGATGGTCTACCGCCTGCTTGACCTGGTTCCAGCCCATGTGCGGCACCTTGAGGCGCTCGCCGTCCTCCTCCAGGTCCTTGCCGAAGAAGCGCACCTGGCCGGGGAACAGGCCGATGCAATCGACCCCGTCATTCTCCTCGCTGCGCTCGAGCAGCGCCTGCATGCCGACGCAGATGCCGAGGAAGGGGCGGTCGACGCTGACCTCGCGCACCAACTCGTCGAAACCCAGGCGGCGGATCTCGGCCATGCAGTCGCGGATCGCGCCGACGCCGGGAAACACCACGCGGTCGGCTTCACGGATGACCTGCGCATCGCTGGTCACCAGCACCTTGCCGGCACCGACGTGCTCCAGCGCCTTGGCCACCGAGTGCAGATTGCCCATGCCGTAATCGATGACGGCGACGGTCTGCATTACAGGCAACCCTTGGTCGAAGGCATCTGCCCGGCCATGCGCTCGTCCAGCGTCAGCGCCATGCGCAGCGCACGGCCGAAGGCCTTGAACACGGTTTCGATCTGGTGATGGGTATTGGTGCCGCGCAGCGTGTCGATGTGCAGCGTCACCAGCGCATGGTTGACGAAGCCCTGGAAGAACTCCTGGAACAGGTCGACGTCGAAACCGCCGACGGTGGCGCGGGTATAGGGCACGTTCATGGTCAGCCCGGGACGTCCGGAGAAATCGATCACCACGCGCGACAGCGCTTCGTCCAGCGGCACGTAGGAATGGCCGTAGCGGGTCATGCCCTTCTTGTCGCCGATGGCCTTGGCGAAGGCCTGGCCGAGGGTGATGCCGACGTCCTCGACGGTGTGGTGGTCATCGATGTGCAGGTCGCCCTTGCATTCGACATCCAGGTCGATCAGCCCGTGACGGGCGATCTGGTCGAGCATGTGCTCGAGAAAGGGCACGCCGATGGCGAATCGCGCCTTGCCGGTGCCATCCAGATTGATCGAGGCCTTGACCTGGGTTTCCAGGGTATTGCGCTCGACGAATGCCGTACGTTCGGCCATCACCTGCTCCACAAAATCAAACGGGAAAAGGCCGCCATTATAGGCCGCGGCAACTGAAGGCGGCTACCGGCGAACATCCAGCGGGTTTACACTGGCGGGCCCCGCGCACCGGAGCCCGCCTCATGCCCGTCTACGTCGTCGCCATCGACGCGCCTTCCGACCAGGACCGCATCGATCTCGCCAAGATCTACGCCGACGCTCCCGACTGGCTGCTCGCCCCCCACGCCAGCGCCGAAGCGCTGATCGAGGCCGGGCTCGCCAGCGGCACGCTGATCGCCGGCCGCTTCAACGATCGACTGCTCGGCGCCGCGTTGCTGCAACGGGAAGAAAAGGAGTGGCGCCTGTCGCATCTGTGCGTGCGCAAGATCACCCGCGGGCGCGGGGTGGCCCGACGCATCATCGAGGAGAGCCGGCGTCAGGCCGATGACGCGGATGCCCGCCTGCATCTGGCCGCTCCGCTCGACAACCTGGAAATCCAGGCACTGGCAGCGCGCACGCATCTGCCCCTGCGACCACTCTGAGCCTAATCAGTAAACACAGCGACGCTATACTCGCTCGATTCAAGATTGCCAACACAAAGGACCCGTCCATGAAAGCGCTCGGCAAGATCCTGGGCCTGACAATCCTCGGATTGCTGCTGGTCATCGTTGCGTTGGGCTTCGCCCTGACTCACCTGTTCGACCCCAACGACTACAAGGATGAAATCCGCCAGCTCGCCCGCGACAAGGCCGGGCTCGAGCTGCAGATCAATGGCGACATCGGCTGGAGCCTGTTCCCCTGGCTCGGCCTGGAACTGCACGAAACCACCCTCGCCAGCACCCGCACGCCGCAGCAGCCCTTCGCCGACCTGGGCATGCTCGGGCTCTCCGTTCGCGTGATGCCGCTGCTGCGCCGCGAAGTGCAGATGAGCGACATCACCGTTCAGGGCCTCAACCTGACGCTCAACCGCGACGAGAACGGCACCGGCAACTGGGAAGGCCTGGGTCAGCCACCGGCGCAGGAAGACGCCGCGCCAACCGAGCCGACTCCGCCCGCACAGCCGGAAAGCCCCGAAGAAGCCGATGTCAAGCCGCGCCGCCCGCTGAGGCTGGATATCGACAGTCTCAGCGTCAACGACGCGCGCGTCACCTACCACGATGCCAAGAGCGGCCAGCAATTCAGCGCCGAAGGCATCGAGCTGAGCACCGGCGCCATCCGCGAAGGCGCGCCGATACCACTCAAGCTCAACGCCTTCTTCGGCAGCAACCAGCCGGTCATGCGCGCCCGTACCGAACTGCAGGGCACGCTGCGTTTCGACAACCAGCTGCAGCGCTACCAGCTCGAAGACCTGCGCCTGAGCGGCGAAGCCTCGGGCGAACCGCTGCAGGGCAAGACCCTGAGTTTCACCGCCCAGGGTCAGTTGCAGGCCGATCTGGTGGCGCAGGTCGCCGAATGGACCAGCCTCAAATTCACCGCCAACCAGCTGCGCGGCCTCGGCGAAATCAAGCTGCGCGACCTGCAGGAGCAGCCCAAGCTCGCCGGCGCCTTGTCCATCGCGCAGTTCAATGCGCGCGAATTCCTGGAAGGCATCGGTCAGCAACTGCCGCCAATGGCCGAGAAGACGGCGCTGAGCAAGGTCGAGCTGGTCACCCGCCTGACCGGCACGCAGAACAGTCTGATGTTCGAAGAGCTCAACCTGACGCTGGACGACTCCACCTTCACCGGGCAGGCCGGCATCAGCGATTTCGCCCGGCAGGCACTGCGCGTGCAGCTCAAGGGCGACCGCCTCAACCTCGACCACTACCTGCCACCGACCAGCACCGATACCACCAGCGCCGCACGCCGGAGCGAGGTGAAGAAAACCGAGGCCGGTGCCATCGGCAGCGGCACCACGCCGCTACCCGACCAGCCCACCCAGCAGGCCTGGAGCGACGAATCCATCCTGCCGCCGGGACCGCTGCGCAAGCTCGACACCAGGGTCAACCTGAGCATCGGCAGCCTCACCGCGATGAAGCTGCCCCTCGAGGCCTTCAGCCTCGTCGCCAACAGCGCGAACGGCCTGCTGGTCCTGGAGCAACTGCGTGGCAACCTCTACAACGGCCGCGTGGAAGTCGCCGCCCGCCTCGATGCGCGGCCAGACATCCCGCTGATCAGCTCCCAGCAACGCATCGTCCACGTTCCCATCGAACGCCTGCTGGAGAGCCAGGGCCAGGACGTGATGATCAAGGGCCTGCTCAACCTGGACAGCGACCTGAACACCCGCGGACAGAGCCAGAAGGCCTGGATCGATAACCTCAACGGCAAGATCGGCTTCATCATCGACAACGGCGTGCTGCTCGAAGCCAATCTCGAACAGCAGCTCTGCCGCGCCATCGCCACCCTCAACCGCAAGCCGCTGACCAGCGAGCCACGCAGCAAGGACACACCTTTCCGCGAACTCAAGGGCAACCTGACCCTGCGCAACGGCGTGGCCAGCAATCCCGACCTGAAAGCCAGCATTCCGGGGCTGACCGTCAACGGCAACGGCGATGTCGATCTGCGCGTGCTGGGCATGGACTATCGCGTCGGCATCCTGGTCGAAGGCGACAAGGGCGCCATGCCGGACGAAGCCTGCCAGGTCAACGAGCGTTACGAAGGCATCGAATGGCCGCTGCGCTGCCGCGGCCCGCTGGAGCTGGGCGCCAAGGCCTGCCGCTTCGACAAGGACGCCCTAGGCAAGGTCGCCGCCAGGCTCGCCGGCGAGAAACTCAACGAGAAAATCGAGGAGAAGCTCGGCGACAAGGTCAGTCCCGAACTCAAGGACGCCCTCAAAGGCCTGTTCAACCGATGAGCCCGGAACAGTTCGGCGCCGCCGTACTCGGCTGGTATGACCGTCACGGCCGCAAGGATCTGCCCTGGCAACAGGGCATCACGCCTTACCGCGTTTGGGTCTCCGAGATCATGCTGCAGCAGACCCAGGTCGGCACCGTGCTCGGTTACTTCGACCGCTTCATGGACGCCCTGCCCACGGTCGAGGCCCTGGCCGCCGCCGAAGAAGACGAAGTGCTGCACCTGTGGACCGGCCTGGGTTACTACAGCCGTGCGCGCAACCTGCACAAGACCGCGAAGATCGTCGTCGAACGGCACGGCGGCGAATTCCCGCGTGACGTGGAAAAGCTCGCCGAGCTGCCCGGCATCGGTCGCTCCACCGCCGGCGCCATTGCCAGCCTGAGCATGGGCCTGCGCGCGCCCATCCTCGACGGCAACGTCAAACGCGTGCTGGCCCGCTATGTTGCCCAGAGCGGCTACCCGGGCGAGCCGAAAGTGGCCAGGCAGCTCTGGGAGGTCGCCGAACGTCTCACGCCGCAGCAGCGCGTCAACCACTACACCCAGGCGATGATGGACCTGGGTGCCACGCTCTGCACCCGCAGCAAGCCCAGCTGCCTGCTGTGCCCGCTGAAACAGGGTTGTCGCGCCCACCTGCTGGGCCGGGAAACCGATTTTCCGGTACCCAAACCGCGCAAGGCGCTGCCACAGAAACGCACCCTGATGCCGCTGCTGGCCAACCGCGAGAACGCCATCCTGCTCTACAAGCGCCCGTCCACCGGCCTCTGGGGCGGACTCTGGAGCCTGCCGGAGCTCGACGACCTGGCCGCCCTCGAACAGATCGCCGATCGTTATCAGCTGGAGCTGGGCGAGCCGCGCGAACTGCCCGGCCTGACGCACACCTTCAGCCATTTCCAGCTCGCCATCGAACCCTGGCTGATCAGGGTCCACACCACCGCAGGCAGCGTGGAGGAGGCCGACTGGCTCTGGTATAACCTTGCCACGCCGCCGCGCCTGGGCCTTGCCGCCCCGGTAAAAACGCTGCTCAAGCGCGCCGCCGCAGAATTGAACGCAGGAGAAACGTCATGACCCGCACCGTGAACTGCCGCAAGTACAAAGAAGAACTCCCCGGCCTCGACCGCCCGCCCTACCCCGGCGCCAAGGGAGAAGACATCTACAACAACGTCTCGAAGAAGGCCTGGGAAGACTGGCAGAAGCACCAGACCATGCTGATCAACGAACGTCGCCTGAACATGATGAACGCCGAAGACCGCAAATTCCTGCAAGGCGAGATGGACAAGTTCTTCTCCGGAGAGGAATACGCCCAGGCCGAAGGCTACGTGCCGCCGAGCGAGTGAACGACGGCCCATGCCTGGACGGGTGTTTCCAACCGAGCGAAGCCCCCTGAGCCAACGCTCCGACGCTAAACGCCCGTCCCCGCTAAATATTTTCCTTCCCGCGCTTGACAGCCAAAAGCCAAATCCGTCTAATAGCGCCCCGTTGCCCAGGTAGCTCAGTCGGTAGAGCAGGGGATTGAAAATCCCCGTGTCGGCGGTTCGATTCCGTCCCTGGGCACCACTCATTTCTTTCGAGTGGTGTCAAAACCATTCGAAACTCACAAAAAGCCCGCCCAGTGCGGGCTTTTTGTTGTCCAAAATTCCTCACCCTTCCCTTGTAAGCCCAAACTTTTAGGGGGCGTCTTTGAGGGCATATCCAGTTCGGTCATGTTCCAGCACCTACGAAGGTGCCCCGATGCACCGTAGAACCTTGCCCCTGGCGGACAGCGCCATCGCCTAAGGAGGCCTCCGGCGCCCGGGGAAAAAGCAAGGCGGTGGCCATGCGTAACTAACTGACCACTCTTGCGACTCCCCTTACTCGCAACAACGCTCATATGCGGCGCGTCCGCGCCCTCGAAACTGTGAATGTTGGAGGTGCGAAATGAAAACGGATACCACGATTCGTATTACCCGAACCCAATATCGCGTATTTGCCGAGGCAACCAAGTCCGTAGGATTGGCTCTGAATCTATCGAGTTTCAAGCGTATGGAGAACTGCTGGGGCGGGTATTCCCCTTGGACGCTATTGGTCTGCGGCGATGCTCGAAAGGATGAACCTGAATGGCAGGAGCGGGCATTAATAACGCTCGCAGCATCAATCAACACCACTCGTCTCCGATCCTGTGGTGCTGGGCGGCCGGAACTGGACTGGTCCGCTCTGGAGGACCACGAAATCTACCCCTTCGTCGTTTGGCACGAAATCGGGCACCGTGTAGATAACTTCGATCACTGGCTGATTGGTATCAAGGATGTAGAAATACTCACCGAGTGCCGTCGGCGTATCAGCTTCGTAAATGAGCTGTTAGCAGATCGATATGCATGGAGCCAAGTTAGACCTGGCGAATCCATCCCTCTGAGTGAAAACGGAAAGCGCCTACAAGAGCGTGCAGCTGAGTCACTAACTTACTTGGAAAAGCACGCCCCCAGACTCCCCTTCCCATGTCGGTCTCTTGCTGCTGGCCAATATCTCGATGTTCCCGAGTACATGCTCGATGGCCATCAAAGAGCGGCATTCATCGGCCCTGAAGTTAGCCGGAAGCTCGTACAGCAACGCGCCGGGTACCACCGGAAGCGAATAGCGGAAGGCTATCGCACTCTCTACTAATCCAGGAGATCACGCCATGACTAAAATAAACGGCGTCTGTGCGCTGCGGGGCTCGCCCGACCTAGAGAAAGTGGAACTGGACCTCCGCTGCGTCCTTCAGACGATCTCCGGAAAGCTCGACTGGCTCCCGATAGCCAACGGCACCAATCCCGTCCCGGCGACCATGCCCGCACGCATAGCGGCTGGTATGTGCTGTACCCCGATGGTATCGCCTCGGGCTGCTTTGGCAGCTGGAAGGCTGGCAGCTTGCATACCTGGAGCAGTGCGAATCGGCCAGCTTGGTGCGGCCGAGCAGTTGCGCCAGCGCATCCCCTACCTAGTCGGCGGAGACGGATGGCCCAAGGTGCTGCGCGCACCGCTGATCAAGCGCCTCGGCGGCTCACCTGGCCAGCGACCTACCAAGCGAGAGCCACAGCTTCGATTTGACGGAGTGAAGCCCAGGCACAAGCCTTGATGCCGCCATGTGCGGGCTTTTTGTTGCCTGTCTTTTCTGCCCGCCCTGTAAGCTCTCAAGAACCGCACGATCCATTCGAACCCCAAGGAGTCCTCATGCGCATCGGCGTGATTTCCGATACCCACGGCTTGCTGCGGCCCGAGGCGCTGGCCGTGCTGGAAGGTTGCGAGCGGATCATCCACGCCGGGGATATCGGCAAGCCGCAGGTGCTGACGGCGTTGCAGGCGATTGCGCCGCTGGAGGTGATCCGCGGCAACATCGATAAAGGTGATTGGGCCGAGGGGCTGCCCGAGCGCCTGGAGCTGGATCATGGTGGCGTTCGGCTGTATGTATTGCACGATCTCAAGACGCTGGATTTCGATCCGGCGGCGCGTGGCATCGGCGTGGTGATCAGTGGCCACTCGCACAAGCCCGGTATCGAGCGCCGCGGCGAGGTGCTCTACCTCAATCCCGGCAGCGCCGGGCCACGGCGTTTCAGCCTGCCGATCAGCCTGGCGCTACTGGATGTCGAAAACGGCAGCGCGCATGCCGAGCTGGTCGCTCTGGACTGACCTCGACCGGCATGCCGAGGGTTCAGGTGCCGGCTGCGGGAATCATTGGCCGCCTCGATCGGCGTCATGACGTTCGCATCATTGCCCGATGAGCCATTCTCCGTAATGCTAACGGCCACTCGAGACGGCATCCGTCACTCGTTTCAACCCGGAGGATTCGAATGAAGACCGTAGCGCAACTGCTCAGGGACAAGCAGCACCAGAACGTGCACACCATCTCTTCCGAAGCCACGGTGCTGGAATTCCTCCAGGCCATGGCCGAGCACAACGTGGGTGCCTTGCCGGTGGTCGACGACGGCGAGTTGGTGGGCATCGTCAGCGAACGTGACTATGCACGCAAGATAGTGCTGCAGGGCCGTTCTTCGGTGGGCACGCCGGTCAGCACCATCATGAGCTCGCCAGTGATCACCACCGAGCCTCAGCAAAGCATCCAGGCCTGCATGTCGCTGATGACCGACCGCCACCTGCGTCATCTGCCGGTCGTCGACGAGGGTCGGTTGGTCGGCCTGCTTTCGATCGGAGACCTGGTCAAGGAAGCGATCGCCGAACAGGCCGACCTGATCCAGCAGCTGGAGCGCTACATTCGCGGCGAGTAAGCCTAGGGTCTGTTGCCGTTTCGTCGCCAGCCGCGTTGCCGCGCCAAATAGCGCCAGGCAAGGCGCGGGATGCAGGCAATGGTCACTCCCTTGCCAAGTCCCGCAACGCCGCATGGCGCTATTTGCCGCGCAACCCTTCGGGCCGGGCCTGTTTTTGCGCGACGCTGCGTTCCTCGTCGCTCATTTGGAATGACCAAACTTCACTCCTCGCGCCTTGCTTCGCGCAAGAACAGGCTCCGGCGCGGCCGCGTACGAAACGGCAACAGACCCTAGCTGACGCCCATGTAGCGGCCGGCGCGGTGGTTGATCGCCAATACCAGGTTGAGCGCCACCGCACCCAGCACCGACAGCAGCACCTTGTCGAGCGGAACCACGAACAGCGCGGCGAGCACGATCGAGGCATCGATGCCCATCTGCACGGCCCCGGCACGCAGGCCGAAACGCTCCTGCAGATACAGCGCCAAGATGTTCACCCCACCCAGGCTGGCGCGGTGACGAAACAGCATCAGTAGTCCGACGCCCATGGCGAAACCGCCAAACAGCGCCGCGTAGTAGATGTTCAGTTCGGCGAAACCGATCCAGTGCGGCGTAAGCTCGGCCAGCAGCGACACCAGGGCCACCGCGCAGAACGTGCGCAGCGTGAAGGCCCAGCCCATCCTCCAGATCGCCAGCAGATAGAAGGGCAGGTTCAGGGCGAAGAACACCAGGCCGAAGGGCCAATCTGCCAGGTACTTGAACAGGAACGCCAGGCCTACGGTACCGCCGGTCAGCAGCCCCGCGTGGCTGTAGAACGCGATACCCAGCGCCACCATGGCGGTACCCAGCAACAGGGCCAGGGCATCTTCCCAAAGCGGGTGGCGCATGAAGAGCGCGGCGATGATTTCCGCGGGAGCGGCGTCCGGCTTGTTGTCCTGCATCTGCGGCTGTCTCTGGGCGAGCGCGGGAAGAAAGGATAGAGCCTAGCGCCGGCCAGCGAATTGGCGCCGATCAAGATGCTCGAATGCTCAGCACCGCTGCCAGGTCTCTAAATTGTACGCGGGCGCCTCACCCTCGGCCGGATGCGCCTGGCAGTCGGCGCGCTGCCACAGGCTTTCGTCGAACGCCGGGAAGAACGCATCGCCTTCGGGACTGGCGGCGATGCGGGTCAGATACAGCCGTTGCGCCAGCGGAAGCGCCTGCTGATACAGCTGGGCACCGCCGATCAGCATGATCTCTGTCGCCTCCTGCTCACGCGCCCATTGCTCGGCGCGTTGCAGCGCATCCTCGAGACTGCCGAAGGTTTCCGCGCCCTCCAGGCACAGCCCTGGCTGGCGGCTGACCACCAGATTCAACCGCCCGGGGAGCGGCCGGCCTAGGGAATCCCAGGTCTTGCGGCCCATGACGATAGGCTTGCCGAGCGTCATGGCCTTGAAGTGCTTGAGGTCGGCCGGCAGATGCCAGGGCATTTTATTGTCGAGGCCGATGACGCGGTTCTGCGCCAGGGCAGCGATCATGGTGAGGGGGATGCGGGTCTGATTCATGGCGGCGAGCATACAGCGGCGCCGACCAGACGTCAGCAGGCCGGCCTCCAAAGCGTCATCATGCTCCGCCAGACTGCTTGTACCCGCTCCGAGGAGAACGCCCCATGCCCCGCGCCACACTGCACTCCTGGTTGGCCACCTGCGGCCTGTTGCTGCCGTTCGCTGCGCTTGCCGATGCTTCCGGCGCAAGCCCGCAGGCCAGGCCGCATGACGAAGAACCCGTGCCCCTGGTCATCGCCCACCGCGGCGCCAGCGGCTACCTGCCGGAGCACACCCTCGCCGCCTACGCTCTGGCGATCCTGCAGGGCGCGGATTACATCGAACCGGACCTGGTGATGACCCGTGACGGCGAACTGGTCGCGCGTCACGACAACGAACTCGGCCTGACCACCGATGTGGCACAGCGCCCCGAATTCGCCGAGCGCAAACGCACCCAGACGGTCGACGGCGTCACTCTGACCGGCTGGTTCAGTGAGGATTTCACCCTGGCCGAGCTGAAAACCCTGCGCGCCATCGAGCGCATTGCGGATATCCGTCCGGGCAATGCGCGCCTCGATGGCAGCCTGGAGATTCCGAACCTGCAGGAAATCATCGACCTGGTGAAGACCCTGCAGCAAAGCGAAGGCCGACGGATCGGCCTGTATATCGAGACCAAGCACCCGACGCATTTTCAGCAGCTGGGCCTGGCCATGGAAGAGCCGCTGGTGCGCATTCTCCAGCGCAACGGCTATGCAGGCCGCGATGCGCCGGTGTACATCCAGTCGTTCGAGGTGGACAACCTGAAAACCCTGAGCGCACTCACCCAGCTGCGCCTGGTGCAGCTGTTCGGTCAAGGCCAGCCGTACGACCAGCAGCTACGCGGCAGCGACCTGGGCTATGCGCAGATGGCGACCGCCGCCGGACTCGAGGCCATTGCAGGCTACGCGGCGGGTGTCGGCCCGGAAAAAACCTACGTCATCCCACGCGATGCCAAGGGCAACCTCGGCCAACCCTCCGACTTCGTGCCGAACGCCCATGCCGCGGGCCTCAAGGTGCATCCCTATACCTTCCGTGCTGAGAACGCCTTCCTGCCAACCGATCTGCGCCAGGGCAGCTCGGTTGCCGATCGTGGCGATATCGAGGCGGAGATCCGCGCCTACCTGGATGCCGGCATTGACGGCCTGTTCATCGACCAGCCGGATATCGCCGTGAAAGCACGCGAAACCAAATGAACGAGGCGCTTGAAAGGGCGACATGGGCGCCGCCTGAGACAGTCACTGACGAAGGGCGATTTGCTTCAAGTTTTCGTTGATCTTGAACATCACGATCAGCAGTTCGCACCAGAGTCGCGTTCCGATCAGACCGCCTACGAGAATAGCGAGGCCGGACCAGAACCCCCCTCCGAATACGCCGAACATAACGGCGATCCCGCCGATGATCACACCGATCAGGCCTATCCAGTAAAGCAGGGTGATGATCTTCGGCGTCAGCATCGAGTCGAAGAAGAAGATGTCTTTCATGGCAAATATCCCTTTGATACGCGCAGGGCAGCAGATAAGACGCTGCGTGGCGATTCGGCCTGTCCCTGGCAGATGATGCGGCAAACCGCGTGTCGATCATTGATCGGGGGCGGATGCTAACAGGATCAAGGTGCCGGATGGCATGACTGATTTCACTCTTCCAACTGGCAACGGTTATTCTCAGGACCGAGTTCTTCTATGAGAAGCCGCGTGTCCGCATCTACGCCACCACCGACCACGCTGTTGACCACCCTCGACCGCCTCTGGCTGACCGAAGCCGTGCGCCTGCGCGAGGAGCATGCCGGGCCGCTGGAGGATGACGAGGCCAATCGCCGGGCCCGGGCACAGGGCGGTGAGCTCGCCGAGCTGATCGAATATCGCGCGCTGTGGCTGGCCCGTCGTGATGGGTTGATCAATGCCTTGCAACATTGGCGACAAGGCGCTCGGCTGGCCGGCTTCGCACTGGCGCTGCTCGCGCTGTTTACCGGGGCCGGCCTCGCCTGGGCGGCGCTGGGCGATGGCCAGCGGCCGGTCAACGTGTTCTGGGCGCTGGGCAGCCTGCTGGGACTGAATCTGCTGACACTGCTCGGCTGGCTGCTGGGGTTCTTCCTGGCCGGCGACAGTGGCGGCGCGCTGGGCCGGCTGTGGCTCTGGCTCAGCGAAAAGCTCGCCCGCGATGCCCGCGCCGTGCAGTTGGCGCCGGCCCTGCTGACGGTGCTGGAGCAGCGCCGCCTCGGACGCTGGCTGCTGGGGCTGGGCGTACACGGGCTTTGGCTGCTGGCCATGGGCAGCGCCCTGCTGACCCTGCTGGCTCTGCTCGCCACGCGGCGCTACGGCTTCGTCTGGGAAACCACCATCCTCGGCGAAGGCGCCTTCGTCGGGCTGACCCAAGTCCTCGGTACGCTGCCTTCGCTGCTCGGTTTCGGCATGCCGGACATCGACCAGATACGCGCCAGCGGAACCCTCGCCAACGATTTCGAAAGCGCGCGGCAGAGCTGGGCCGGCTGGCTGGTCGGCGTGGTACTGGTCTATGGCCTGCTGCCGCGACTCCTGCTGACGCTGTTCTGCCTGTGGCGCTGGCGGCGCGGCCGTGCCGCTCTGCGCCTGGATCTGCAACTGCCGGCCTATCGCCTGCTGCGCGAGCGCCTGCAACCGCCCAGCGAACGCCTCGGGATCAGCGACGCGGCGCCGCAACGGCTGCACGTGCCCGGCTCGGGTACGCAACTGAACGGCGGCGATGGCGCGGTGATCGTCGCCATCGAGCTGGACCAGAGCCAGCCATGGCCGCCGAAGCTGCCCGGGTCGGTGGCCGATGCCAGCGTACTGGACGACCGCGAACAGCGCCGACGCCTGCTCGACCAGCTCACCCGCTTCCCGCCGCAGCGCCTGGCCATCGCCTGCGACCCGCGCCGCTCGCCGGATCGCGGCACCCTGGCGCTGATCGGCGAGCTGAGCCGCTGCGCCGCCAGCACCCGGGTCTGGCTCATGCAGGCGCCCGCCGGCCAGGCACTGGACAGCCAGCGGCTGCAAGACTGGCATCAGGCACTGGACGGCCTGGGCCTCGACCATGCGAGCAGCGCACCCTTGAGCTGGCTGGAGAACGGCCATGACTGAGAATGTGCAACCTGAGGTGGATGTCCACCGTTGCCAGTGGTGGATGGGTGAAGCGTCATCCACCCTACCGAACTCGAGGCCTTGCCGATGAGCGCGCCCCTGAAACTCGCCCTGGTCGGCCACACCAACGTCGGCAAGACCTCACTGCTGCGCACCCTGACCCGTGACGTCAGCTTCGGCGAGGTCTCGCATCGGCCCAGTACCACCCGCCACGTCGAAGGCGCACGGCTGTCGGTGGATGGCGAGCCGCTGCTGGAGCTGTACGATACCCCCGGCCTGGAAGACGCCATCGCCCTGCTCGACCACCTCGAACGCATCGAACGCCCCGGCGAGCGCCTCGACGGCCCGGCACGCACGGCGCGTTTTCTCGAAGGCAGCGAAGCGCGCCAGCGCTTCGAGCAGGAAGCCAAGGTCTTGCGCCAACTGCTGGCCAGCGACGCCGGGCTCTATGTGATCGATGCCCGCGAGCCGGTGCTGGCCAAGTACAAGGACGAACTGGCGGTGCTCGCCGGCTGCGGCAAGCCGCTGCTGCCGGTACTCAACTTCGTCGCCCAACCCGGTCATGGTGAAGAGCGCTGGCGCGAGGCACTGGCACGGCTGGGCCTGCACGCACTGGTGCGTTTCGACAGCGTGGCGCCGCCGATCGATGGCGAACGCCGCCTGTATGAAAGCCTGGCACTGTTGCTGGAACAGTCCCGGGCGAAGCTGCAACGCCTGATCGAAGATCACGAAGCCCAGGCTGCGGCCCGGCTGAGCGAAGGCAACCGACTGATCGCCGAGCTGCTGGTGGATGTCGCCGCCTGCCGCCGTGGTGTGGCCGCCCAGCCTGAACTGGAGCGCGGCGCCATCCGCGAACTGCATGACGCCGTGCGCGCCCGTGAGCAGCGCTGTGTCGAAGCCTTGCTGCGTCTCTACGGCTTCCGCGCGCAGGATGCCGCCACGGCCGACCTGCCGTTGCTCGACGGTCGCTGGGGCGACGATCTGTTCAATCCGGAAACGCTGAAGCAACTGGGCGTGAAGATCGGTGGCGGCATGGCAGCGGGTGCAGCGGCCGGCGCCGGCGTCGACCTGATGGTCGGCGGCATCACCCTGGGCGCCGCGGCGCTGCTCGGCGCCATCGCCGGCGGCGGCGCGCAGACCGCGCGGCATTACGGCAACCGTCTTCTGGGCAAGCTCAAGGGCCAGCGCGAGCTGACCGTGGATGACGCAGTGCTACGCCTGCTTGCCCTGCGCCAGCGTCAGCTGCTCGCCGCACTGGCGGCACGCGGACATGCGGCGATGGACGCGATCCGCCTCGATGCGGCGGATGACAAGGCTTGGCGCGAAGGCAAGCTACCGGAAGCCCTGCAACGCTGCCGCGCACATCCCGACTGGTCGTCGTTGAATCCCGCCGCCCGCCTGCAGGATGGCGAGCGCCAGGCCGCGCTCGAGGCGCTGCAAACCGAGCTGGGCTCCACGTAGGGTGGATAACGGCGCAGTCTTATCCACCAATGCCACTTCACTCCACGCCAGTGGAAACGCCGCAGCTCATCGGACCGCCGCACACCCGGTCCGGCGTGCACGGGTTATGCGGGACGCGTGGAAAATCGCTGCGCGAGTTTTCCACCCCTACATGGGCGAACGCCTCAGCCTTCCCTGCCGCCTTCCACTTCCTCGGCCATGCGCTTGAGGCCCAGGTGGCGGACGTCGGTGCCGCGCACCAGATAGATCACCAGCTCGGCGATGTTGCGTGCGTGGTCGCCGATGCGCTCCAGCGAGCGCAGTGCCCAGATCACGCTGAGCACGCGGGAGATCGAGCGCGGGTCTTCCATCATGTAGGTGACCAGTTCGCGCAGGGCGGTCTTGTATTCGCGGTCGACGGTCTTGTCGTACTGCGCCACCGACAGAGCCAGATCGGCGTCGAAGCGGGCGAAGGCGTCCAGCGCCTCGCGCACCATCTTGCGCACCTGATCGCCGATATGGCGCACCTCGACGTAGCCACGCGGCGACTCGCCCTCTTCGCACAGCTGGATGGCGCGGCGGGCGATCTTGGTGGATTCGTCGCCGATGCGCTCCAGATCGATCACCGACTTGGAGATACTGATGATCAGACGCAGGTCGGAGGCCGCCGGCTGACGGCGAGCGAGGATGCGCACGCACTCCTCGTCGATGTTGCGCTCCATCTGGTTGATCTGTTCATCGACCTCGCGCACCTGCTGCGCCAGGCCCGAATCGGCCTCGATCAGCGCGGTGACCGCATCGTTGACCTGCTTCTCCACCAGCCCGCCCATGGCCAGCAGATGACTGCGAATCTCTTCCAACTCGGTATTGAACTGCTGGGAAATATGCTGGGTATGGTTGTCTTTCATGATCGAACCTCTGTTGTTCTCTCACCGGACAAGCCGGCCTTTGGCAAATTGTGTTGCGCTAGGAGGCGGCGCGCAGACAGTACATACGCGTACGGCAAGCGCCGCCGACAACGCGCAGCGCGGTTTGCCATAGCCGGCTAGCCGTAGCGGCCGGTGATGTAATCTTCCGTCTGCTTCTTGGCCGGGTTGGTGAACAGCGTATCCGTATCGCCGTATTCGATCAGCTTGCCCATGTACATGAAGGCGGTGTAGTCGGAGACGCGCGCGGCCTGCTGCATGTTGTGGGTAACGATGACGATGGTGTACTTGGCCTTGAGCTCGTAGATCAGCTCCTCGACCTTCAGCGATGAGATCGGGTCGAGCGCCGAGCTCGGTTCGTCGAGCAGCAGCACTTCGGGCTGCACGGCGATGGTCCGGGCGATCACCAGACGCTGTTGCTGGCCGCCGGAGAGGCCCAGCGCGGACTCGTGCAGGCGGTCCTTCACTTCGTCCCACAGGGCCGCGCCCTTGAGCGCCCACTCGACAGTTTCATCGAGCACGCGCTTCTGCTTGATGCCCTGGATGCGCAAGCCGTAGACCACGTTCTCGTAGATGCTCTTGGGGAAGGGGTTGGGCTTCTGGAACACCATGCCGACGCGGCGGCGCAGGTCGGCCACGTCCTCGCCCTTGCGGTAGATGTTGGTGCCGTCGAGGTTGATCGCACCCTCGATGCGGCAGCCGTCGACCAGGTCGTTCATCCGGTTGAAGCAGCGCAGCAGCGTGGACTTGCCGCAGCCCGACGGGCCGATGAAGGCGGTCACGCGCTGCCTGGGGATGTTCATGCTGACGTTGTACAACGCCTGCTTCTGGCCGTAGTAAAGGCTCAGATCGGGGACTTCGATGGCCACCGGCTCGTCGGCCAGGTTGAGGCTGCGCTTGTCGCGGCCGAGAGCGGAAATGTCGATGGAATGGGTTTGCGTCGCTGACATGGATGTCTCCGTGATCGCTGGAGGCCGGAGGTTCAAGGCTGGACGCGGTCGGTGCCGCTTGTTCGTCCAGCCTCGGGCCTCCAGCGCTTTTATCGGCTGTTAGTGGTCAAGCGCCTTGTATTTCTCGCGCAGGTGGTTGCGGATGACGACCGCACTGAGGTTGAGCGTGGCGATCACCAGCACCAGCAGCAGCGCCGTGGCGTAGACCAGCGGTCGCGCGGCCTCGACGTTGGGGCTCTGGAAGCCCACGTCGTAGATATGGAAGCCCAGGTGCATGATCTTCTGGTCCAGGTGCAGGTAAGGATAGTTGCCGTTGAGCGGCAGGCTCGGGGCCAGCTTGACCACGCCCACCAGCATCAGCGGCGCCACTTCGCCGGCGGCACGGGCCACGGCGAGGATCAGGCCGGTCATCATCGCCGGGCTGGCCATGGGCAGCACCACCTTCCAGAGCGTTTCCGACTTGGTCGCGCCGAGCGCCAGCGAGCCTTCGCGAATCATTCGCGGGATACGCGCCAGGCCTTCCTCGGTAGCGACGATCACCACCGGCAGGGTGAGGATCGCCAGCGTCAGCGACGCCCACATCAGCCCCGGGGTACCGAACACCGGCGCCGGCGCAGCTTCGGGGTAGAAGATCCGATCCAGAGAGCCGCCCAGCACATAGACGAAGAAGCCCAGGCCGAACACGCCGTAGACGATCGACGGCACGCCGGCGAGATTGTTCACCGCGATGCGGATGATGCGGGTGAGTACGCCCTGCTTGGCGTATTCGCGCAGGTAGACGGCGGCGATCACGCCGAACGGGGTGACGATCACCGCCATGATGATGGTCATCAGCACGGTGCCGAAGATGGCAGGGAAGATGCCGCCCTCGGTGTTGGCCTCACGCGGCTCGTCGCTGACGAACTCCCAGATCTTGGCGCCATAGAAGCCGAGTTTCTGCGGCACCGACATGGCGTTCGGCTGGTAGGCACGCACCACCTTGCCCAGGCTGATCTCCAGTTCGCGGCCATCCAGGGTGCGCACGCCGATGCTGTCGCGGTTGAAATCCTGGTAGAGCGACGCCAGGCGGCCCTCCAGCGTCTTGTATTCGGCATCCCATTCGGCCCGCTCGGCATCCAGCTCGGCCTGCGCGGCGGCATCCAGACGTTGCTCCAGCTCCAACTTGCGGGTTTTCAGGCGCAGCCTTTCCAGACCATGGTTGATCCGCCCGATATCGACCTTTTCCAGGTGGCTGATCTGCCCATGCAACTGGTCGATACGCGCGATACGGCGCTGCAGCTCGTCCCAGGCGGCTTCGCCTTCGGCGACCAGGTTGTCACCTTCCTTGACGTTGAGCAGCTCGCCATAGAAGTTGCCCCACTCGCGACGTTCGAGCACGACGATGTTGCGGGGAGTGCGTTCGTTGCTCAGCCACTCGCCCACCACCCAGGTGAAATCCGCGCCGTAGACTTCACGGTTGCCCACCTTGAGCAGCTCACGGGTCATGAACTCGCCGCCCTCAGCCGCCACCGGCAAGCCACTGGCAGCCAGGCGCGCGCGCGGCACCTGCTCGGCCTGCACACGCTCGCCGGCCAGCAGGCGGGGCTCGCTGCCGGGCACCTGATAGTCGGCGACGATGACATCCGCCGGCCAGAAATGCGCCATGCCGCGAACCGCGATCACGGCCAGCAGGCCCAGGGTCATGATCACCGCGATGGAGACCGCACCGGCGTTCATCCAGATCCAGGGGCTGCCGCTCTTGATCCAGTTTGTCAGGGAATCCTTTTTCACGGATCGATACCTTTAGCGAAATCTCGCAGCCGTTCAGGCCGCGTCCTCGCCAGGCCCGCAGGCCTGGCCTGTTTACAGGCTGGCGTACTTGCCGCGCAGGCGCTGGCGAATCAGCTCGGCCAGGGTGTTCATCACGAAGGTGAAGATCAGCAGCACCATCGCGGCCAGGAACAGTACGCGGTAGTGAGTGCTGCCCACTTCCGACTCGGGCATCTCCACCGCGACGTTGGCCGCCAGGGTGCGCATGCCTTCGAAGATGTTGGCCTCCATGATCGGCGTGTTGCCGGTGGCCATCAGCACGATCATGGTTTCACCCACCGCGCGGCCCATGCCGATCATCAGCGCCGAGAAGATGCCGGGGCTGGCGGTCAGCAGCACCACGCGCACCAGCGTCTGCCAGGGCGTCGCGCCGAGTGCCAGGGAGCCCAGGGTGAGGCTCTTGGGCACGCTGAACACCGCGTCTTCGGCAATCGAATAGATGGTCGGGATCACCGCGAAGCCCATGGCCAGGCCGATCACCAGGGCATTGCGCTGGTCGAAGGGAATGCCCATCTCGTTGGTCAGCCACAGGCGCATGTCGCCACCGAACCACCAGTTCTCCATATGCCCGCTGATTTCCAGCGAGCCGAAGCCCACCAGCAGGATCACCGGAATCAGCAGGACCGCTTCCCAGCCGTCCGGCACGCGCAGGCGGATGCTTTCCGGCAGGCGGCTCCAGAGGTAGGCGGCCAGCACGATACCCACCGGCATCAACAGCAGCAGCGCGAAGATTCCCGGCAGATGGTTTTCCAGGTAGGGCGCGAGGAACAGGCCGGCGAAGAAGCCCAGGATCACCGTGGGCAGCGCTTCCATCAGTTCGATCACCGGCTTGACCTTGCGACGCAGCGCCGGCGCCATGAAGTAGGCGGTATAGAAGGCCGCACAGATGGCCAGCGGCGCGGCCAGCAGCATGGCGTAGAACGCCGCCTTGAGCGTGCCGAATGCCAGCGGCGCCAGGCTCAGCTTGGGTTCGAAGTCGGTGTTGGCCGAGGTCGACTGCCAGACGTGGTCGGGCTCCGGGTAGCTCTCGTACCAGACCTTGCTCCACAGGGCGCTCCAGGAGATTTCCGGGTGCGGGTTGTCGATCACGAAACTCTGCAGCTGGCCGTCGGACTCCACCAGCAAGCGGGTCGCGCGCGGCGACAGGGTCGCCATGGCCGCGCCTTCGGCCACCGGTTCCTTGAGCAGGGTGCGGTGCGCGGTGCTGTGGAAGACGCCCAGGCTGCCTTTGCTGTCCAGGGCGAGAAAGCCCTTGCGGCGCTCTTCGGGAAGAATCTGCGTGACGGGGCTGGTGCCAAGCTGGAAATTGCGTACGTTCTTCAGTTCGGCCTGGCCATCGGCGCCGCGCACCATGAACCACTGGCCGATGCCCCCGTTGGAATCGCCCACCAGCAGCGAGATGCCGCCCAGCAAGGCGCTGACCTGGGTAACCTCCCCCGTGCCGTTCAGCAGCTTGTAGCGGCCGTTCAACTGCTTGCGGCGCAGGTCGAAGACATCGGCGCTGGCGCGGCCGCTGAACGCGTAGAGCCACTGGTGGCGCGGATCGAGCAGCACCTGGCGGATCGGCTCGCTCAACTGCGGAAGCTCCAGGCGGTCCTGCTCGATGCTGGTCTCGCCGGTCATCAGGTTTTCCGTCGAAGCGATACGCAACGCGTGCAGCGCGGCTCCGGTGGAGACGGCGACCAGCAGGTTGCCGCCGTTGCGGCTGACCGCCGCATGCTCGATGGCGCGGCCCTGCGTATCCAGCTCCAGTGGCGCCTCGCCGAACGGGTAATCGATCTGCGGGGAAATGGTCCGCTGATTGTTCGGATAGCTGACCTTGTAGTTGTGCTCCAGCACCAGCGCCTGCCCGTTATCCAGCCCGAGCACGAGCAGGCGGCTGCCAGGGGTATCCTGGCCGACAGCGGTGATGCGGGTACCTGTAGGAAGCGGCAGGCTGACGGTGGAGAGCACCGCGCCGTCATCAACGGAGAAGAAGCGTACCTGACCATCGGCGCCGAGGCGCATCGCCACCTGGTTCTGCTCCTCGATCGCCAGCAGCAATGGCTCGCCCGCGCCTGCCAGCCAGTTCGGCTGTTGCGCGTCCCGCGCTTGCAGTTCGGCGCCCTGGAACATCGGCAGGACGACCTGGGCGAGATAGAAGAAGATCAGGCAGATGGCACCGAGCACCGCCAGGCCACCGATGGTGACATACCAGCGCGCCAGATGATCCTTGAGCGCGCGAATGCGCCGCTTGCGCTGCAACGCGGCAGTGTTGAAATCCAGCCTTTGCGCATCGGTGTTCGCAGTCATGGGCTCTATATCGTTCATCAAGAAGGTTCCTGAGCCGCCGGGGCTCTACGAGGCGCCTAATCTAATCAAGCTATGTGACAGAAAAGTTACAGACCCTAAACACGACGATGCCCGCCAACGCTTGCAGCGTGGCGGGCATCGGTGCCGGTGGCCTGACGGCGAATGTCGTCAGGCCTGGCAGGGTCCTTAGAGACCCAGTTCCTGCATGGTCTTGTCGACCACTTTCTTCGGCAGCGGGATGTAGCCGTCCTTGACCACGACGTCCTGACCCTGCTTGGACATTACCAGCTTGATGAACTCGGCATCGATCGGGCTCAGCGGCTTGTTCGGCGCCTTGTTCACGTAGACGTAGAAGAAGCGTGCCAGGGGGAATTTACCCGCCAGGGCGTTCTCTTCGTTGGCTTCGAAAGCTTCGCCACCCTTGGACAGCGGTACGGCGCGAACGCTGGAGGTCTTGTAGCCGATGCCCGAATAGCCGATGGCGTTCAGGGTGCTGGAGATCGACTGCACCACCGAGGCCGAACCCGGCTGCTCGTTCACGTTGGACTTGAAGTCACCCTTGCACAGGGCTTCTTCCTTGAAGTAGCCGTAGGTGCCGGATACCGAGTTGCGACCGAACAGCTGGATAGGCTTGGCCGCCCACTCGCCGGTCAGGCCCAGGTCGCCCCAGGTCTTGATGTCCTTCTCGCCACCGCACAGGCGGGTGCTGGAGAAGATGCCGTCGACCTGCTCGATGTCCAGGCTCTTGATGGGGTTGTCCTTGTGCACGAACACCGCCAGGGCGTCGATGGCCACCGGTACGGCGGTCGGCTTGTAGCCATACTTCTCTTCGAAGGCCTGGATCTCGTTGTCCTTCATGGGACGGCTCATCGGCCCCATGTTGGCGGTGCCCTCGGTCAGCGCGGGTGGCGCGGTGGAGGAGCCGGCAGCCTGGATCTGAATGTTGACGTTCGGGTAGCTGCGCTTGAACTCTTCGGCCCAGAGCGTCATCAGGTTCGCCAGGGAGTCCGAGCCGACGCTGGAGAGGTTGCCGGAAACACCGGAAGTCTTCTCGTAGTTCGGCAGAGCCGGGTCGACTGCTGCAACTGCGCTCGCGGCGCCGACACCAGCGGCAACGAAGGTCAGGGCCGCCATCAAACGATTCAATTTCATACCTTGCTCCTAGCAGGGGAGATGCTCGTGTGTGTTGGAACGGGGGCCAGTATCTGCAGGCCGCATGAACACTCTATGAACGAGATGTGACGATCTCATGACAGCCTGCGAAGTTGTCCGGCTCGGTCGCTGCCGTCACATTCAGTCGGTATACTCGGCCCCGCTCGCGCTACCGCGAGCCCTTCGCGTCACAACAACAAACGCGCCGCGAGTCTATCGATGAAAGATTACGAACAGGAAGATCCGATCCCACAGGGTGACCTGGCCCTGCAGCTCACCGCGCTGCCACGGGAAACCAATGGTTTCGGCGACATCTACGGCGGCTGGCTGGTTTCGCAGATGGACCTGGCCGGAACGGCGATGGCCAGCCGCGTGGCCGCCGGGCGTGTGGCCACGGTTTCCATCGACCGCATGGCCTTCATGGTGCCGGTGGCGGTGGGCGCGCAGCTGTCGTTCTACACCCAGACGCTGGATGTCGGCCGCAGCTCGATCCGCATGCTGGTGGAAGTCTGGAGCGACGATCCCCTGTCCAGCGAATGGCGCAAGGTTACGGAGGCGGTGTTCGTCTTCGTCGCCATCGACGGCAGCGGCCGCACCCGTCCGGTCACGCCTCGCCGCTGAGATACGGGCCCCTCTCCCCAGCCCTTCTTCCATCAAGGGCGAGGGGTTGGTCCGCTGGCCGGCTCAGAATGCTTGCGCACCGCATGGCGAGCTTTCAAGATCGGCAAACCTGCATTGATGGATGTATCCGTGATCCCGCTATTACTCGCCCTCTGGCCGCTGTTCGCCCTGATCGTCGCCGGCTATGTGCTGCGCCGGCAAGGCTTCCCGAGCGAAGCCTTCTGGCCCGGCGCCGAGCGCCTGAACTATTTCATCCTGTTCCCCGCGCTGCTGTTCAACAGCCTGGCGACCGCCCCGCTGGACAATCCCGCGCTACCACGCCTGGCGGGCGCAGTGCTGCTCGGCCTGGCACTGGTATGGGTCGCCCTGCTGGTGATCAGGCGGCTGCGCGCCTGGCCTGCCGCACGCTTCGGCGCCATGGCCCAGGGCGGGCTGCGCTTCAATACCTATCTGGGGTTGGCGGCGGTGGGCAGCCTGTTCGGCCAGGAGGGGCTGGCCCTGGCGGCGCTGATGCTGGCACTGATGGTACCGACCGTGAACGTGATGTCGGTCTGGGCGCTGACGGCCGAGCGCGGCGTCAGCGCGCGTTCGTTGCTGCTGCCGATCCTGAAGAACCCATTGATACTCGCCTGCCTGGCCGGCGCGCTGGTCAATTTCGCCGGCTTCGGCTTGCCCGGCGGCAGCGACCGCCTGCTGGGGCTGCTGGCGGCTGCCAGCCTGCCGCTGGGGCTGCTGTGTGTCGGCGCCGCATTGCAACCGCGCGAGCTGAGCGGCGAAATTCCGGCCCTGGGCTGGAACAGCGCGCTGCGGCTGCTGGCCGTGCCGCTGCTCGCCTACGGCGTGGCACGCCTGCTGGCGTTGCCGTCGATGGAAACCAGCATACTGGTGCTGTTCTTCGCGCTGCCCACGGCACCTACCGCCTATGTACTGACCCGCCAACTGAACGGCGACAGTCACCTGATGGCCGGCATCATCACCCTGCAGACATTGCTCGCGGCAGCGAGCCTGCCGCTGGTACTGACATTGCTGGGCAGCTGATCTGCCGCTTGGCACTCAACGGGTGGTCTGGGTCTTCAGCAAGCTCAGCAGGCTGATTGCGATGGCTGCGCTTATCGCCAGCAGCAACAGCATGGGCCCGACATAACCCAGCAGATCCTGCAGCCAGACGAGCACACCGTCACCGAGCAGGCCCGAATCGCCGGTCGCTGAGCGGTAGGCGCCCTCCAGCCATATTTCATAGGCGACCCGCAGCGGCAGCAAGGCCAGCGGGAGCAGGATCAGGCACAGCCAGTAGCCCGTACGCCGCCGCGGGCCGAGCAAGCCCCAGGGCCGAAAGAACGCAAGGATAAGCTGCAGAAAGCAGAACGCGTAATATCCCACCAGCAGCAGGTAGCAGCCGTTGCTCAAGCTCGGCGCCTCCCACAGCGCCTGCGCCGCCAGCCCACCCAGCAGCAAACTGAGCGCCGCCCAGATTGCCAGGCATAGCCTTTTCATCGATCCCTCTCGCCCCCGAACAATGCGATCAGGCATGGGAACAGAAACCGCCGAACGAAACCCACAACCGCTTCACGAAACCGCGGGAACCAGCGTCTGCACCGTCACATAGCATCAGCTTTGCCAACGCTCGGCGCACCGCCTCTTTGGTCGAGCTTGCCCCATGATGACGATTGTGTGACAAGTCGCTTGCCGATGAGGAAACGCCTGCATCCTCTGGCGGTCAACCGATTATCCCCGCGAATCTCCACGGCACCGATTCGGTGCCGGTGCTTGCCGTTGCCACGCCTCACCGAGGGAGAACGACTCGATATGCTGACCCTGCTGCACCTGCTGTCTTCCATCGCCCTGCTGGTCTGGGGAACGCATATCGTGCGTACCGGGATCATGCGCGTGTTTGGATCGCACTTGCGGCGGCTGATCGGTCAGAGCATGCAGCATTCACCGCTGGCCTTCGGCGCCGGCATCGGCGTCACCGCGCTGGTGCAGAGCAGCAACGCCACCGCCTTGCTGGCCATTTCCTTCGTCGCCCAGGGCCTGATGACGCTGCCGACGGCACTGGCCGCCATGCTCGGGGCGGACGTCGGTACCGCGCTCATGGCGCGGGTGCTGACGCTGGACCTTTCCTGGCTGTCGCCGCTGTTCACGCTGATCGGCGTCTGCCTCTTCCTCACACGCAAACAGTCCCGCGCCGGCCAGTTCGGCCGAGTACTGATCGGGCTGGGCCTGATCATTCTCGCGTTGCAACTGATCGTCCATGCCGCCGCGCCGATTACCGAGGCGCGCGGCATGGAGGTGCTGTTTTCCTCCTTGGCAGGCGACACCCTGCTGGCGGTAGTGGTCGGCGCCGCGTTCGCCCTGCTTTCCTATTCCAGCCTGGCCGCCGTGCTGCTGACCGCTACCCTGGCTGGCGCCGGCCTGATCAGCCTGCCGGTCGCACTGGGGCTCGTCATCGGCGCGAATATCGGCAGCGGCGCCCTCGCCTGGCTGAATGCCAGCCTGCAGCCCGCCTCGGCACGCCGTGTCGCGCTGGGCAACCTGCTCTACAAGCTGGCAGGGCTGGCCGTGCTGCCCTTTCTCGATCCGTTGGTGGCCTGGATGGGCACGCTGGGCTATAGCCCCCAGACCCAGGTCATCGGCTTCCACCTGACCTACAACACCCTGCGCTGCCTGACATTGCTGCCCACGGTGGGACTGATGGCCCGGCTCTGCGAATACCTGCTACCGGAACGCGAAGCGGATATCGGCGTCGCGCAGCCTCGCCACCTCGACCCCGCAGCGCTCGATACTCCGAGCCTGGCGCTGGCCAACGCGGTGCGCGAAACCTTGCGCATCGGCGATCTGGTCGAGGCCATGCTGGCGCGCCTGCAGAGCGTGCTGCTCGACGAGCGGCCCGAGTCCGGAGAGGAAATCCGCCGCATGGATGACGATGTCGATGCGCTGTACAGCGGGGTGAAACTCTATCTGGCGCGCATGGACCGCGAAGACCTGGCCGAGGAAGAAGGAAGGCGCTGGGCGGAAATCATCGAGCTGACGATCAACCTCGAGCAGGCCGGAGACATCATCGAGCACATGCTGGGCAAGATTCAGCGCATCAAGACCGCCAAACGGCGAACCTTCTCCCACGATGGCCAGGAGGAACTGAGCCAGCTGCATGCGCTGCTGAGTGCGAACCTGCGCCTGGGCCTGACGGTATTCCTCTCCAGCGACCCTCACAGTGCCAGGCAGTTGCTGGAGCAGAAGCGCCAGTTTCGCAGAAGCGAACGGGAGCTGGCCCACGCGCACGTCCATCGCCTGCACCACCGGGTGATGGAGAGCATCGACACCAGCGCCACGCACCTGGAACTGATCGCCGACATGAAGCGGCTCAACTCGCTGTTCTGCAGCCCAGCCTATGCAGCGATCGAAGCCGATTCGCTGGTGCAGACGGGCCAGCATGGCGCCAGAGCCGAAAAGCCGATGCCCCCCGGTGCGCCAGCCGACAGCGCCGCCACCTGAATGTCTCGTGACCCGTGATGAATGCGGTGCGATAAGCAGTAGGTACGCCGCCCTCTCCAGCGGGGCGGCGCATGAGCTCCCTGCGTGATGTTCGGCGGCCGGCTGCGCAGCTGCACAGCCGACCGATCGATCAGATGCCCGGCTGTGCGCCGGTGTGATCGAGGCCACGAGCCTGCTTGCCGGCCCGTCTGCGCTGCAGCCAGACCACCAGACCGAACACCAGAAGGCCGGGTAGCCACATCCACTCTTTGGCCCAGCGATCGGTCGGTGCCCGTACCACCAGAATCTCCTGGTCGAACTCCAGCCCCGCATCTGCGGCAGGACTGCCGAACGCGACGCTGTCGATCAGCACCCGGCCATCCTCTTCATAGGTCATCAGGCCGAGTTTATCGAGCCGTTCCTCGCCACTATCACCGCTGGGCACGGGCAACAGCAGGGCGAATTCGCGGGCATCGCCGACGGCATCCTCACCGCGGATACGCAGCCGCAGCTGGCTGTTCTCGTCCACCGAGCCCAGTGCCTGGGCCAGTTCAGTCGGCGGGATATCGCGATAGGGGTCGTGCGCCAGGTCCATCCAGAAACCCGGACGGAACAGGGTGAACGCCACCAGCAGCAACAGCACGCTTTCGTACCAGCGGCTGCGGACCAGGAAGAAGCCCTGGGTGCCGGCGGCGAAAATCAGCATCGCGCCGGTGGCGACGAAGAAGATCAGCACCCCATGCCAGAGACTCACGTCGATCAACAGCAGGTCGGTATTGAAGATGAACAGGAATGGCAGTGCCGCCGTCCGCAGGCTGTAATAGAACGCGGTGATGCCCGTCTTGATCGGGTCACCCTTGGACACCGCCGCTGCGGCGAAGGATGCCAGCCCCACCGGTGGTGTCACGTCGGCCATGATGCCGAAATAGAAGACGAACAGATGCACCGCGATCAACGGCACGATCAGCCCGTTCTGCTGCCCCAGCGCCACGACCACCGGCGCCATCAGGCTCGACACCACGATGTAGTTGGCGGTGGTGGGCAGGCCCATGCCGAGGATCAGGCTGAACACCGCAATGAACACCAGCATCAGCAGCAGGTTGCCCATCGACAACACTTCGACCACGTCGGCCAGGACCAGGCCGACGCCGGTCTGTGACACCGCACCGACGATGATCCCGGCAGCGGCCGTGGCGATGCCGATCCCGATCATGTTGCGCGCCCCGGCGATCAGCCCCTCGCGCAGGTCGATCACGCCGTCGACGAAGCCACCGTGAGTGGCGCCATGATCGGCACGCAACCACGACAGCAACGGGCGCTGGGTGAGCAGGATGATCACCAGCATCACCGAGCCCCAGAAGGCCGACAGGCCCGGGGACAGGCGCTCGATCATCAGGCACCAGACCAGCACCACCACCGGCAGCAGGAAATGCAGACCCGACAGCAGCACGGCGCGTGTCTGCGGCAATTCCGTCAAGGGTTTGTCCGGGTCTTCGTCCGGCAGCGGCGGGTTGCTCGCGGCGATCTTCAGCAGCGCCAGGTAGACAACGGCAAGCAGCACGGAGATGACTGGCAGCGCATAGTCGCCCAGCGCCGGCTTGAGCCAACCCAGGCCGTAATACACCGCCAACGACAGCCCGGAAATCAACGCAGCGCCGAAGGCAAAGCCGGTCAGGCGGCGCAGCCAGGGCTTGGGCTGATGGTTGCCGATCGGCTGCATGCCCTGTTTGAGGGCTTCCAGGTGCACGATGTAAAGCAGCGCGATATAGGAGATGGATGCGGGCAGGAAGGCATGCTTGATGATTTCCACATAGGGAATGCCGACGTACTCGACCATCAGGAAGGCCGCAGCGCCCATCACCGGCGGCATGATCTGGCCGTTGACCGAAGACGCCACTTCCACCGCACCGGCCTTCTCCTTGGAGAAGCCGACCTTCTTCATCATCGGAATGGTGAAGGTGCCGGTCGTCACCACGTTGGCGATCGACGAACCGGAGATCATCCCCGTCAACGCCGAGGACACCACGGCGGCCTTGGCCGGCCCGCCGCGCATGTGGCCAAGCAGGCTGAACGCCAGCTGGATGAAATAATGGCCCGCGCCCGCGCGTTCGAGCAGCGCACCGAACAGCACGAAAAGAAACACGAAGCTGGTGGACACACCCAGGGCGATGCCGAACACGCCTTCGGTGGTGATCCACTGGTGGTTGGCCAGCGCGGTGAAGCTCACCCCGCGATGCGCCAGGAAGCCCGGCATGTAAGGCCCGGCCAGGCTGTAAATGAGGAACACCAGGGCAATGATCGCCAGCGGCGGGCCGAGCGCGCGGCGCGTCGCCTCCAGCAACAGTGGAATGCCGATGCAGGCGGTGATCAGGTCGGCCGTGGTCAGGCTGCCCGGCCGCAGCGCCAGCTGCTGATAGAAGATGAACAGATAGGCGGCGCTCGCGGCCGCTACCAGGCCCAGGGCGATGTCCACCAACGGTACGCGATCACGCGGCGAGCGCTTGAATGCGGGATAGGCGAGAAACGCCAGCAACAGGGCGAATGCCAGATGAATGGCCCGCGTCTCGGTATCGTTGAGTACGCCGATGCGGAAGATGAATGGCAGCGGCGAGGCAATCCACAGCTGGAACAGCGACCAGAGCAGCGCCAGCCCGGCGATGACATGGGCCATCAGCCCGTCAGGCAATCGCGCGCCGACGTCCTGGGCGATCAGCTCTTCGGTGGAGAGATGTTTGTCTTGCATGGGTCAGGCCTGTCGAAGAACGGAAACGGCGAAACCCGTGGCCAATGGCACACGGGTTTCGTGGTGAAAGCGGGCCCGACGGCACAACACCGTCGGGTGCCTGCCTTTACAGCCAGCCACGCTCCTTGTAATAACGCTCGGCGCCTTCATGCAGCGGCGCGGTCAGACCGACCTTGATCATGTCCTCGGGCTTGAGGTCCTTGAACGCCGGATGCAGACGCTGGAAGCGCTCGATGTTCTCGAACACCGACTTGACCAGTTGGTAGACCACATCGGCATCTACCTTGGCGGTGGTGGACAGTACGGCCTTGCCGCCGATGGACTGGGTCGCCGCATCGTTGCCCTTGTACAGCCCGCCGGGGATTTCGGCCTTGGTGTAGTAGGTCTTCTCGGCCAGCAGCTTGTCGATCGCCTCGCCGGTGATCGGCACCAGTACCGCGTCGACGGTAGTGGTCGCTTCCTGAATCGCGCCGTTGGGATGGCCGACGAAATAGGTCATGGCATCGATGTTGTTGTCGCCCAGGGCGCTGGCCTGCTCGGCCGGCTTGAGCTCTGCGGCGAGGGAGAAGACCGACTGGTCCCAGCCCTTGACCTGCATGATCTCTTCCAGGGTGTCACGCTGGCCGGAACCCGGGTTGCCGATGTTTACGCGCTTGCCCTTGAGATCGTCGAGGCTCTTGATATTGGCATCACGGCGCGCGAGTACGGTGAAGACTTCGCTCTGCAGGGAGAAGACGGCGCGCAGATCATCCATCGCCCCTTCTTTCTCGAACGGCGCCAGACCTTCCATCGCCTTGTACTGATGGTCGGACTGCATCACCCCGAAGTTGAATTCCCCACTGCGCAGTCCGTTGACGTTGGCCACGCCGCCGCCACTGGCCGGAGCATTGCACTTGACGTTTTCGGCGTTGCGGTTGACGAAGCGGCAGATCGACTGGCCCGCCACGTAGTAAACCCCGGTCTGCCCACCGGTACCGATGGTGACGAACTGTTCTTGCGCCTGTGCCACGCCACTCAGACTGGTTCCCGCCAATGCAGCGGAAAAGATCCATGCCAAGGATTTGCCCTTCATGGATGCACTCCTTTTGGTTGTTTTTTGGATACTCGAGCGCCTTTTGAGTGCGCGAGAGTTCTGGAGTCTAGCAGGCCAAACACCGGCAAGCGCACCCCTTTTACGAGATCGCAATCGATACGCGGCGCAGACGCGATGCACGGCTGCGGCACTGTGGCGCGGTTGCTCTCGATCGACACTAAAGGCAAAATGCCATCAGTTTCGCTAAAAGCGAAAGCTGCTTTACCGCTCAGGACGCAAAGGGCCTGATAGCTAAGGCGCCCGCCATGACCATCCGCTCGGATGAATCAGGACGGGCGCCTTTTTTGTGCCTTGCAGGTTCACCGGCGTACTACGAGTGCCACTGAATTGCCATGAAACTCCTTTAGGCTGGATAACCCACGATCCTCAATGTCGACCGAAGAAACCGCTCAGTTGCGCCAGGCACTCGAAGACACCATCCAGGTGCTCGAACGTACCCGGCACTCCTTCAAATCCAGGGAGCTCGGCCAGTTGCGTCGACGTTTGCTGGATCTGCTCGAACAGCTGGCGGACGCTGAACCGACGCAAGGACAGCGCATGGAGCGGCGCCGTTGATGCCGACGCTTCGTTCACGACCATAAAACCGAGTGCCGAAGGGCCCAGCCGGGCCGACAGACGCACCACTGCCTCGCGTACCCGATCATTTCATGAAGGACATTCTGCATGCGGGTCAACCTGCCACTCAGCGGTCGCGAAGTCAGCGTCGGCGAAAACGCCAATATTCTCTCCACCACCGATCCCAGAGGCCGCATCACCTACGTCAACCCGGATTTCGTCGATATCTCAGGCTATAGCGAAAGCGAGCTGCTCGGCGAGCAACACAACCTCCTACGCCACCCGGACATGCCGACCGACGCCTTCGCCCATCTCTGGACCTGCATCGGTGCGGGCCGCTCCTGGCTGGGCATGGTCAAGAATCGCTGCAGGAACGGCGATCACTACTGGGTCAGCGCCTTCATCACGCCGGTCAGCCGCGACGGCAAGATCGTCGAGTACCAGTCCGTGCGCACCAAACCGCAGGCCGAGCAGATTCGCGCCGCCGAGGCGCTGTATGCACGGCTGCGCGATGATCGGGCACCGCGCACCCTGCGCGTTCCCCTGGGCTATCGTGCCAGGGCGAGCCTGCTCGCGAGCCTTGGCGCGGCGCCGGGTTTCGCCATCGGCGCCTGGCTGGCCGGAGCCACCCTGCCCGCCATCGCGCTGGGTGCCGATCTGGGCAGCTTGGGCGCCGCCGCGCTGGTGGCATTGGCACTCGCCCCGTTGCAGCCGCTGATCGTCCAGGCGCGCCGCATCGCGCAGAATCCGGTCAGCCAGAAGATCTACACAGGGCGCAGCGACGAGATCGGCGAGATCGCCTTCGCCATGCGGATGCTGGAAACCGAAGCCGGCGCGATGGTCGGTCGCATCGTCGATGCCACTCACCAGCTCACCAGCCATGCCGGCGCCCTGCATGGCGCAACGCAAAGCAGTACGCAGAACGCATCCTCCCAGCAGCAGGACACCGATCAGGTGGCCGAAGCCATTCATGAGATGTCGCTCAGCTTTCAGGATGTCGCCATCAACGCGCAACGCACCGCCGACGTCGCCGCGCAGGCCGACCAGGCCACAGCCAGTGGCCGGCAGGTGGTCAGCCTGACCGGCAGCAGCATCACGCGCCTGGCCAACGAGATTCAGCAGGCGGCCCAGGCCATCCATCTGGTGGAAAGCCACAGCCAGGACATCAGCCGGGTGCTGGAAGTGATCCGCTCCATCGCCGAGCAGACCAACCTGCTGGCACTCAACGCCGCGATAGAGGCCGCCCGCGCGGGCGAACAGGGCCGTGGCTTCGCGGTGGTGGCCGACGAAGTACGCGGGCTGGCCTCGCGCACCTCCTCGGCTACCGCGGAAATCCAGACGATGATCACCACCCTGCATGCGAGTTCGCAGCAGGCGGTGGAGCTCATGCAGCGCAGCCGCGACCAGGCCGAGAGCAGCGTCAGGCATGCGGGAGAGGCAGAACAGTCGCTGCTGGGGATCAACAGCCAGGGCCGAAATCAGCGAGATGAGCGCGCGAATCGCCGCCGCCATGGAGCAGCAGAGCGCCGTCAGCGAGGAAATCAACCAGCGTATCGTCAGCATTCGCGGCCGTTCGGACCAGCACCTGGAGATCGGCCGGCAAAGCCAGCACAGCGCCTCGAACATGGCGCTGCTGGCTGACCGCATGCAGCAACTGGTGAAGCAGTTCTGGTCCGTGCGCCGCGCCTGACGCCACCTCATCCGGCCGCTAGCGCAACGCCTCCAGGGCCAGGCGCAGCGATGTGGGTATCGGCACCGGGCGGTTGCTGGCGCGCTCGACGAACACGTGCACCATCTTCCCCGCCGCGCAGGCCTGCGCCTCGCCCAGCCGGAAGATCGCCAGTTCGTACTGCACCGAGCTGTTGCCCAGCTTCGCCACCCGCAGACCCACTTCGATGATTTCCGGGTAGGCGATGGGGGCGAAGTAGTCGCATGCCGAACTGACCACGAAGCCGATCACCTCGCCGCCGTGAATGTCCAGACCGCCCTTCTCGATCAGGTAGATGTTCATCGCGCTGTCGAAAAAGCTGTAGTAGGTGACGTTGTTGACGTGGCCGTAGATGTCGTTGTCGTGCCAGCGCGTGGTGATCGGCTGGAAATGTCGGTAATCGGCACGCAGGTGCTGCGGTTGTTCGGCCATTCGGTTCGCTCCGTGATACGGCTCGTGAGGTGCTTGGTCAGTAAGCGGCGCGGTAGATGGCCAGTGCGTCGGCCTCGGTGACTTCGCGCGGGTTGTTCACCAGCAGGCGCTGCTGGAGCATCGCCTCCTTCGCCAGCTGCGGCAGCATGTCTTCCGGTACACCGGCGTCGCGCAGGCGGGTCGGCAGGCCCATACGTCCGCTCAACTCGCCCAGCTCCTCGATCAGTTGCTCGGCAAAGGTCGCCGGATCGGCGCTGCGCAGACGATCGCCCAGCACGATGGGTGCCAGCTCGCCATAGTGAGTGGTAGCCGCGCTGACGTTGAAGCGCAGCACATGCGGCAGCACCAGCGCGTTGGAAAGCCCGTGGGGAATATGGAAGTTGCCGCCCAGCGGATAGGCCAGCGCATGCACCGCCGCCACCGGCGCGTTGGCGAAGGCCTGCCCGGCGAGACAGGCGCCGAGCAGCATGGCCTGGCGTGCCTCGCGGTTACTGCCGTTGTGCACCGCTTCGTGCAGGTTGGCCGAGAGCAGGCGCAGCGCTTCGCGGGCCAGCAGGTCGGACAGCGGGTTCTTCTTCAGCGCGCTGGTGTAGGCCTCGATGGCGTGCACCATGGCGTCGATGCCGGTGGCGGCGGTCACCGCCGGCGGCAGACCGAGCGTCAGGTCGGCGTCGAGCAGCGCCAGGTCCGGCAACAACAGCGGCGAAACCACGCCCATCTTGGTGGTGGCGCCGGTGGTGACGATGGCGATCTGGGTGACCTCCGAGCCGGTGCCGGCGGTGGTCGGTACCTGGATCAGCGGCAGGCGCTGGCCCCTGGCATTGCCGACGCCGTAGATATCCGCCAGCGACTGCGTGCAATCGGGGTGCGCCAGCAATGCCACCAGCTTGGCGACGTCCATCGAGCTGCCGCCACCGAAACCGATGACCAAATCCGCCTTCACCGACTTCGCCTGTTCCACCGCCGCCAGCACGATGTTTTCCGGCGGGTCCGCCAGCACCTGGTCATAGATGGCGACGGGCAGGCCTTCGTGCTCGAAGCCTGGCAACACCTCATCGAGCAGGCCGAAACGGGTAATGCCCGAATCGGTCACCACCAGCACCGAGCGCGCCCCGCGCTCCTTGCACAGGCCGGCCAGACGCCGTGACGAGCCGGTTTCGCAGATCAACTGGGCGGTTGTGGCAAAACTGAACGGATGCATGGCGAAATCCTCGGGATAGGTATGGGGTTCTACAGATGATGAGTCCCGCTTCGCGAGCAAGCTCGCTCCTACAAACGGGGCACGATTCCCATCCTGTAGGAGCCAGCTTGCTGGCGAACAGCGGTTATGAAGCGCCCGTCAAAACGCAAAACTCTCCTCATCCAGCGCCATCAAACAACCCGCACCACCGAGAATCGCCTCGCGATGCGCACTGGCACGTGGCAGCACCCGGCGCAGGTAGAAATCCGCGCTGGCCAGCTTGGCCTGGTAGAAGGCCTCTTCTCCGGTGCCTGCGTCCAGCGCATCCTGGGCCTTCGCCGCCGCCTGCAGCCAGAAGCCGGCCAGCAGCACATAGGCCGAATACTGGAGGAAATCCACCGAGACCGCGCCGATCTCCTGGGGATCGCGCTGGGTCGCGGCGATGACCTCAGCGGTCAGCTCGCGCCATTCGCCGATGCGCGCCTGCACCCGGCTCGCCAGTTCACGCAGCGCAGGCTGATCGAGCTGGCCATCGCAGAGCTCGCTGAATTCGGCCTGCAACGCTGACAGCTCCACACCACCATCACCCAGCAGTTTGCGGCGGATGTAATCCAGCGCCTGAATGCCATTGGTGCCCTCGTAGAGCTGGGTGATGCGGCTGTCGCGCATCAGCTGTTCCATGCCCCATTCGCGGATATAGCCGTGGCCGCCGTAGATCTGCACGCCGAGGCTGGCCACTTCCTGGCCCATGTCGGTGAAGAACGCCTTGACGATGGGAATCAGCAGCGCCGCGCGCTTGCTCGCCGCCTTGCGGCAGCTCGGCTCGGGATGGCCGTGCTCCAGATCCAGCTGCCGCGCGCAGTAGGCCGCCAGCATGCGGCTACCCTCGACCAGGGTCTTCTGCGTCAGCAACATGCGCCGTACGTCCGGATGAACGATGATCGGGTCGGCCGGCTTGTCCGGGTATTGCGCACCCGCCAGCCCACGCGACTGAAGTCGCTCGCGGGCATAGGCGAGCGAACCCTGCCAGGCCTGTTCGGCGATGCCCAGCCCCTGCAGCCCAACCTGAAAACGCGCGTCGTTCATCATGGTGAACATGCAGGCCAGGCCCTGGTTGGGCTCGCCGACGATCCAGCCGGTGGCGCCGTCGAAATTCATCACGCAGGTGGCCGCGCCCTTGATGCCCATCTTGTGTTCGATGGCGCCGCAGGACAGCGCGTTGCGTACCCCCGGCGTGCCATCGGCATTAGCGATGAACTTGGGCACCAGCAGCAGGCTGATGCCCTTCACCCCAGCCGGCGCATCCGGCAGGCGCGCCAGCACCAGGTGCACGATGTTCTCGCTCATGTCGTGCTCGCCGCCGGAGATGAAGATCTTGCTGCCGCTGACCCGGTAGCTGCCGTCCGCCTGCGGTTCTGCCTTGGTGCGCAGCAGCGCCAAGTCGGTCCCCGCCTGCGGTTCGGTCAGGCACATGGTGCCGCTCCACTGGCCGCTGACCAGCTTCGCCAGATAGACATTCTTCAGTTCGTCGCTGCCGTGCTTGTACAGCGCCAGCACCGCGCCTTCGGTCAAGCCGGAATAAATGCGAAACGACAGCGACGCAGCCATCAGCATCTCGTGGAAGTTGCAGGCCACCAGTTGCGGAAAGCCCTGGCCGCCGTATTCGCTCGGCCCGGTCATGCTCGCCCAGCCGTTGTCGACGTACTGCTGGTAGGCCTCGACGAAGCCCTGCGGGGTTTTCACCTCGCCGTTCTCCAGGGTCACGCCTTCCTCGTCGCTGTTGCGATTGAGCGGGGCGATCTCGCCGCCGGTGTAGCGCGCGGCCTCTTCCAGCACGCCGTCGATCAGCTCACGATCGAGGCCGTTGCCCAGCAGTTCGCAGTGGGCCGTGGCATCGAACAGCTCGTGCAGCACGAAGCGCATGTCACGCAAGGGCGCCTTGTATTCCATGCTCAGGCCTCCTTCTTGTAGTCGACGAAGCGCCCGCCGAGGGTGGCCAAGCTGTCGATCAGCTCGGCCGGCTTCCAGTGCTCCCCATGGCGCTCGGCCAAGCCATTCAAGCGATCACGAATCGCCGGCAGGCCCTGGCGATCGGCCCAGGTCATCGGCCCGCCGACTTCCGCCGGGAAGCCGTAGCCGTTGAGGTAGACGGTGTCGATATCGGTACTGGATTCGGCCATGCCCTCTTCGAGAATCTTCGCGCCCTCGTTGACCAGCGCCAGCAGGCAGCGCTCGCGGATTTCTTCCTCGCTGATCTCCCGGCGCTGATAACCCAGGCGTTCGGACTCGCGCTGCACCAGCGCATCCACCTCGGGATCGTGCTCGGCCTGGCGGCTGCCCTCGGCGTAGCGGTAGTAGCCCACGCGCGATTTCTGGCCGAAGCGGCCCAGCTCGCAGAGGCGGTTGTCGATCTGCACCTCGGGCTGGTCCTGGCCCTCGCCGGCCAGTTCGCGGGCGCGCCATTCCAGGTCGATGCCGACCACGTCGTACATGCGGAACGGCCCCATGGCGAAGCCGAAGGCCTGCAGCGCGGCGTCTACCTGATGCGGGTAGGCACCTTCGAGCAGCATCGCCCGCGCCTCGCGCACGTAGGTCTTGAGCATGCGATTGCCGATGAAGCCCGGGCAGTTGCCGGCTACCACGCTGACCTTGCCCATGCGCTTGCCAAGTTCCTTGGCAGCCTCCAGCACGGCCTGGCTGGTTCGGGCACCGCGAACGATTTCCAGCAGCTTCATGATGTGCGCGGGGCTGAAGAAGTGCAGGCCCACCACCTGTTCCGGGCGCTGGGTGACCGCCGCGATGGCATCGATATCCAGCGCCGATGTGTTGCTGGCGAGAATGCCGCTCGGCTTAACGATGACGTCCAGCTCGCGGAAGATGTTCTGCTTCAGCTCCAAGTTTTCGTAAACCGCCTCGATCACCAGATCCACCTCAGCCAGCGCCTGGTAATCGGCTGCCTTGCTGATGCACGCGCGTCGCGCGGCGGCCTGCGCCTCGTCGATACGCCCTTGGCGCACGTTGTGTGCGTAGGTGTCGGCCACCACGCCCAGCGCCTGTTCGAGCATCTCCGGGTTGTTGTCCAGCCAGAGCACCTGCACACCGGCATTGGCCAGGCTCATGACAATACCGCGGCCCATGGTGCCGGCACCGATTACCGCGGCGCTCTGGATATCGAAGCGGGTTTGGCTCATTGCAGCAGTCCTCGTCGCAAGGCAGAAAAAATCAGAAGACCTACCTTAGATGAAGACGGTACTATTTTTGAAATTTAGTCTTGTGATGATTCAGATTCATTAGATGAATATCTACAACTTCGATCTCAACCTGCTTCGCGTGCTGGACGCCCTGCTGCGTGAACGCAACGTCTCCCGCGCCGCACAACGGCTGTCGCTCAGCCAGCCGGCGGTCAGCAATGCCCTCAATCGCCTGCGCGAACTGCTCGACGACCCGTTGCTGGTACGCGTCGGCCGCGCCATGCAGCCGACGCCGCGCGCGCTGAGCCTGGAAGCTCCGATCCGCGACGCGCTGCAACAGATCGAACACACGCTCAATGCCGGCGATTTCTTCGATCCCGCGACCAGCCGGCAGCGCTTCGCCATCGCCGTCACCGACTACGTCGAGCTGATCTGCATGCCGCCGCTGATGGCTCATCTGGCCAGAGTGGCGCCGGGGATTCAGCTGGCGATCGAGCACCTGAGCCCGACGCTGCCGATCGAGGCGCTGGATAACGGTGAACTGGATCTGGCGCTGGGCCGCTTCCTCGACGTGCCGACGCGTTTTCACCGCCGCCGCTGGGCCAGCGAGACGCTGCAGGTCGCGCTGCGCAAGAATCATCCGCTGGTGGGCGAGGGGCTGGATCTGGACGACTTCCTGCGCCTGCGCCACCTCTGGGTGCATGGCGGCCAGACGCGCGGCATGGTCGATCAGTGGCTGGAAGAGCAGGGCCTGAGCCGCGAAGTGGTCTACACCACGCCGAACTACCTGCAGGCGGCGCATATCGTCGCCAGCAGCGACCTCGCCGCCGTGCTGCCGACCCAGCTCGCACGGCATTTCGCCAGGCTGTTGCCGCTGCAACTGTTCGACCTGCCGTTCGATCTCGGCACCTTCCAGCTGGATATCGTCAGCGTCGCCCAGCGGGAAAAGGATGCGGCCTTGCAGTGGCTGATCGAGCAGATGGTGGCGGTTGCGCGGCACTGACGGCGCAGCGTTTTACTTTGCTCCAGACAGCAGAAAGCCCGCCGAAGCGGGCTTTCTCTGACCATTTCAGTTCCTTCTGAATTGCCTTCCTGGCTTGGCCGATCATCCTTGATCCCGAGCGCATCCTGCGCTTCAGAGCTGGGCATAGATTAAGTCTCCGGCCGGCCCAGCCAAAGCAGCGATAAGCGCGACGCCGTGTAAGCCTTTCGCCATAGCTGCGCGAATGAGCGCTTGTGCCCGTTTTCAGCGGATCGACGTGAATGCCTGCGCTATCCGCCGCCACAGCTGGCGTGCGCGCTGGGCGAATGAACTTCGCCGAGGTGGCCGGGCTCTACCTCTCTGCGCCTCCGCCGACTCCCAAGGAGCAGACGCCATGTCATCCGAAGACGAGCTCCTCGATCGGGATTACCCCATCCAGGAAGACATGCGCTTTCAGGAAAAGCTCTGGAAGCTGGAACGTGCCGGCTGGATTGCCCTGTCGCTGATCGTCGTGATCACCCTGCTGGGCGTGTTCGGCGCCGGCCCCCTGAGTCAGACCCATGCACAGTCCCCCGGTGGCGATCTGGATATCCGCTACCAACGCTTCGAGCGAAACGGCGCGGCCAGCCAGTTGCAGATCAAAGCCAAGGCCGGTAGCGGCGGCAAGGTTTGGCTGGCGATCGACGGGGCGCTGCTGGAACGCTTCATCGTCGAAAGCATTCACCCGCAACCCCTCGTCGCCGAAGCGTTCGGCAATGGCATGCGGCTGCAGTTTCAACCCGATGCGCAGGGCTGGGCGACGGCCTACCTCACGCTGCGCCCCGACGGCGTGGGCCCGGCGAAAAGCGTGGCGCGGCTGAACGGACAGTCGGTGACGCTTAGTCAGTTTATTTATCCCTAGGAGCGTGCCATGGACTCCGTGCTTCGCGCCGCGGCGATCTATCTGGTGGTGTTGGTGGTCTTTCGGCTGGCCGGCAGGCGCACGCTTTCAGAGCTGACCACCTTCGATTTCGTCCTGCTGCTGATCATCGGCGAGGCCACGCAGCAGGCGCTGCTCGGCGATGACTTCTCGATCGTCAACGCGATGGTGGTGATCGTGTCGCTGGTGGTCTTCGACATCGCCCTGTCGCTGCTGAAGAACAAGTCGCGCTGGCTCTCCAAACTGATCGATGGCGAGCCAATGATCATCGTCGAGCATGGCCAGGTGCTCGAACGCCGGATTCGCAAAGCCCGTATCGATGAAGGCGACATCCTCGAGGCGGCGCGGCATTCGCAGGGCCTCGAACGAATCGACCAGATCAAGTTCGCCATCCTGGAGAAGGACGGCAAGATCTCCATCATTCCTCGCTAGCGGCTGCACCCACGGGGCGCAGGGGTTACTTGCCCGCGCAGCGCGCCCGGCAACCACCGCCATCGACTCGCATCGATGCATCCTCCTGTCGCCAAGCGTGATCATTCCATTCGCTGATCTAAGCTGTAGCTGAATCGCTCCGAAGTGGACAGGAACAACCTGTCGTTTCTCCACCGCCCAAGGGGGGCCAGACGGATGCTCGACGTACAGCTGTATCGCTACAACGCAGAACGGGACGCCAAGCCCTACATGCAGTCGATGCAGGCGCCCGATGAGTTCCGCCAGCGCATGGTGCTGGACGTGCTGGAATATCTGCGCGAAACGGACCCGTCGCTGGCCTACCGCCGCTCCTGTCGCGAAGGCGTCTGTGGCTCGGATGGCATGAACATCGGCGGCAAGAACCGCCTGGCCTGCATCACGGCGGTCTACGACGCCCTGGATGGCGCGGGTCGTCTGATCATCCGGCCACTGCCCGGCATGCCGGTGGTACGCGACCTGGTTGTGGACCAGAGCCTGTTCTTCAAGCAGTACGAACGTATCAAGCCCTGGCTGATCAACGATCAGCCAGCACCGAGCATCGAGCGCCTGCAATCGCCCGCAGAGCGTGCCCGGCTCGATGGCCTGTACGAATGCATCCTCTGCGGCTGCTGTTCCTCGCAGTGTCCGTCCTGGTGGTGGAACCCGGAGAAATATATCGGCCCGGCCGGGTTGCTGCAGGCCTGGCGCTTCATCGTCGACAGTCGGGATACGGCAGCGGCCGAGCGCCTGGCGGATCTGGACGATCCCTTCAGCGTGTTCCGCTGCCGCAGCATCGGCAATTGCAGCTGGGTCTGCCCCAAGGGGCTCAATCCAATGGGCGCCATTGGTCATATTCGGCGCGAACTCCTGCAACAGGGAACCTGATGGCGTGGAGCAGCAATGCAGTATCAGGGCCTCAGGCGCCGAAATTGACTCATTGAACTAGCCACCCAGGCCATTAATCCTTGCCCCGTTCCTCCTGCCGGGCGAGGAATTCTTCCTGCAACAGGGCATCGGTAACCTGCCGTGGCTCTTCTTCCAGCAGCGGATCGTCCAGGTAGCCGCTGGCGACCACTTTCGCATCGAGCTTGCCCATCAGGTGTCCGATGGCGCTGTGCATTTTCTCGGCGGCTCCGTCGACCGCCAACTGCAACGACTCGGCCTTGTGCGTGACCGACAGCGGCTGATGGCCCTTGGGCCGTGCCTCGATCTGGCAACGCTTGTCGGCGGCACCGGCCTTCTGCGCGTTCTCGTCACCGACGTGGATTTCCACCCGCATCAGGAAATCCTCGAAACGCCCGAGCCGCTCCTGTACGGCGGCGCCGACCCACTCGTGGAGCTCGGCACTGCCTTCGATATGGTTGCTTCTCACCTGGACCTGCATTCGCTCTCACCTCTTTCGTGATACGCCTCAAGGTTCGAGGATGCGACCTGCACCGAGGTTCAGAATGATCGGACGAATCACCTCCATACGGGCCTATTCAGCCATCAGCTCGTGATAGCGCCGCTGATAGTCTTCGTACGATAGATTCTCACCCATCAGCCGGTCGAGTTGCTGCTGCCGGTAAGCGGCCTTGCTCAGGGGCGCCGAGCCGCCGGCAATCTCTGGTGCGGTACGGCCGAGGCTGGCTGCGCCATTGGGAAACAGCTGGTGCGTCAACTCGGCAATCTTGTCCTCGGCGCTGATGAACTTGTCCAGACGCCCGCCGCCCCAGCGCGCATCGTACTCCGCCTGACCGACCTGGCGACCCTGCTCGTAGACGCGGATATCGGCATGTTTCATATACAACGCCAGATCCCAGCCCCAGCGCCCGATGTAGGTGGTGGCGAGCGCACAGCGATCGGGGCTGCTGCCGGGCGCCATCAGACGGGTCCTGAAGCCTTTTTCCACCAGCGATGCCTGATAGGCGCTGGTGAATCCGGCGCGCAAGTTCAGCGCCGGAATCATGCAGATTTCCGGTGCCAGCTCGGCGGACAACGTGGCAGGGGTAACGGTCTGCTTGATGCTGCAGCCACTGATGGCAATGGCAGTGATGAGCGTGAACAGCGATGCGGCGCGCATGGCAACCTCCGTGTCGAAAAGGTAGCCGGCAGTTTGCCATTATTTGCTTTCGCACAGGCGCTTTAATGCGCATCCTGCCGGCTCGCCTGCCGATCCGCCCGACCGCCCAGATACCAGCCGAGCGCGCCCCAGACTGCCGCGCAGCCGGCTCCCACCAGCGCGATCAGCAGCGTGCCCTGGCCAAGCATGTCCAGCAGCGCCTTGGCCCAGCCGCTGAGCGCATCGCCGCCGCGATAAACCACTGTGTCGATGAAATTCTTCGCCTTGTATTTGCTCTCGGCATCCAGCGGCGCGAAGAGCATTTCGCGACCCGGTCGGACGAAGGCGTACTCGCCGATGCGTCGCACGATCATCACCGCCGCCAGAACGGCGAAGGTCGGCGCCAGCGCCAGGCCGATGAAACCCAGACACACCATCCCCGGCACCGCCGCCAGCAGCACCCGCACCCCGAGGCGCTGGGCGATATGGCCGGTGATGAACAGCTGCGACAACAGCGCGCCGGCCTGCACCACGAAGTCGATGGCACCGAAGACCCGCACCTGCTCGGCGCGGTCGGGAAACAGCCCGGCCACCAGCCGCGCCTGCTCGAAGTAGAGAAAGGTGCTGGCAGTGGTCAGCAGCAGCACGAAGGCGGCGATTCCCAGCAGGTAGCTCGAACCCAGCACCCGCGTCAGTCCGCTGAACGGGTTGCCCCCCACGGGGCGGCGCGGGCTTTCCGCCCGCTCGGCACCGGGCCGACCGGCACCGGCCACGTCCCGCCAGGCCATCAGGTAATGCTTGAGCACCACCGCCAGGGCCAGCAGCAGCGCCGCCAGCAGCATCAGCCCGAACTGCCCGAGCGCACCCACCAGCAGCGCGCTCGCGGCGGGGCCGACCAGGCCGCCGACACTGGCGCCCGCGGCGATGAAGGCGAACAGCCGACGCGCCTGGGGCGCATCGAATACGTCGGCCATCAGGCTCCAGGCCACCGACACCACGAACAGGTTGTAGACCGAGATCCACACATAGAACACCCGCGCCAGCCAGACGCTGTCGTGCAGGCCGAAGAACAGCCCGGCGAACAGCAGCAGGTTGGCGCAGAAGAAGCCGTAGACCCAATCGATGTAATGGATACGCGCCACCCGCGAATTGAGCCAGGCGAACAGCGGTACCGCCACCAGCATGGCGACGAAGGTCGCGCTGAACAGCCACTGCAGGTTCTCCACGCCGCCCTGGATGCCCATGGACTCGCGGATCGGCCGCAGCATGAAGTAGCCGCTGAACAGGCAGAAGAACAGCCCGAAGCCGGCCAATGCCGCACGCAACTCGGCGGGACGGGCGTTGATCAGCGCGGCCAGGCGCAAGCGATGCTCGCCCACGGCACCGGCTCAACCGAAGGCGTCGACGATCAGCTGGCGCTGCCGCGCATCCGGCAGGCGGCCCTGCCCGGCCAGCAAGTTGTCGGCCATGTAGCGCGGCGTCGAGGTTGCGGGTATCACCGCTGTCACCGCCGGATCGGCGAGGATGAACTTGAGCAGCAGCTGCGCCCAGGACGTGGCATCGATCTCGGCAGCCCAGTCCGGTAGCGGCTGCTGCCGCACCCGGGCAAACGCCTGGCCGCGCAGAAAGGGTCGATTGATCAGCGTGGCGATGCCCTTGTCGGCGCAATACGGCAACAGCCGCCGTTCGGCATTGCGCTCGCCCACCGAGTAGTTGAACCGCACGAAGTCGATGTCCTGCTCTTTCTGCAGCACGGCCAGCAGATCGTCATGCGCCGATTCGAGGTAATGGGTGACGCCGATGTAGCGCACCCGTCCCTGCTCTTTCAGCTCGCGCAGCAGCTGCAGCTGGGTCGCGGTGTCCTGCAGGTTGTGCACCTGGATCAGGTCGATGTTCTCGCTTTGCAGGGCCTTGAAGCTGTCCTCGATCTGCCGCTCGCCGGCCGCCCTGCCGGTCGATGACACCTTGGTGGCGAGGAACAGCTTGCCTTCGGCATTGGCGCGCGCCTTCAGCTCGCCGGTAACCCGCTCCGCATTGCCGTAGCTGGGCGCGGTATCGATCAGCCGGGCATCGCCGGCGAGCAACAATCGCAGCACCTCCAGCAGGTCGCCCATCTCGGCGCCGTCGGGATCGACGTTAAAGGTACGTGAGGTGCCCAGGCCGATCACCGGTAGGGGCTCGCCGCTGGAAGGAATGGCGCGCCTGATCAGACTGTCGGCGGCGAATGACATGCCTGGGAGCAACGGGCCCAGCGCGGCCAGCGCGGCCATCGAAAGCGAGCCCTGCAGGAATTGGCGACGTGGGAACATGGGGCTGTCCTCCTGGGGTGGCAACGGCCACAGCGAGGACTGAGTATGGATGATGGTGCCGCACTCATCGCGCAGCGGACGAAAGGCAGTTTTTCGTGATGTTTCGACCGAGCGTCGGCAAGGTCGCGTCATGCTCAGGCGAGCCACTCGTGCGGCTGCTCGCCGTACCCGGCGTAACGGCTGCGCAACGCTGCGTGGCAATTGATCGCATCTCGGTGCTGGCATACTGCCATGCATGGAGCTAATTTCACGCGCTTTCGCCGCAGCGCTCTGCCCTGCCCCGATCGACCAAAGGCAACACCGGATCATCCAGCATGCCTCGAAAGCCATCCGCCCGCCCCGACGGCCGCCGAATCCGACATCAGGTGGCCTGCGCCGGCTACGCCATCGGCCTGCTGCTGATCTTTGCTTTCAGCCTCTACCTGCTGCCCCATGACACGGGAGTGGGCAAACTCCTGTTCAACTCCACTCCGGACGCAAGCTAGGGTCTGGTGACGCGCCACCCTCGTGCTTCGAGCCGCTGGTTTCAACGACTCACCCAGCACATCAGAAGCGGTCGCGGATGATCACTTCATCGAACGGCAGCTTGCCCACGCGCGGCTTGGGATCGACGGTGCGCTTGCCCACCGCCACCATCATGGCAATGACGTGGTTCTCCGGCAGGTTGATCAACTTGCCCACTGCCTCGAAATCGAAGCCGTCCATGGGGCAGGAATCCAGGCCCTTGCCGCGTGCCGCCAGCATCAGCGTCTGCGCCATCAGGCCGCAGCTGCGCATGGTTTCGTCGCGCTGCACCTGCGGCTTGTCGCGGTAGTAGGTGTCGATGGCGCCGGCCATGTAGTCCTGCACCTCGCTGGGCGTGCCTTCCCAGACACGACGAACGTTCTTCTCCCAGCTGTCCAGTTGCGCACAGACCACCACCAGCATCGAGGCGTCGGTCATCTGCGCCTGGTTCCAGCCCACCTGGCGGATCTGCGCACGCAACGCCGGATCGGACACTTCCACCAGCCTCACGTGCTGCAGGTTGAACGCCGAAGGCGCCAGCAGCGCGAGGCGCAGCAATTCGTCCTTCTCTTCACGGCTGAGCTGGAAACTGCTGTCGTAGGCCTTTACCGCGCGGCGGCTCTGGATGGCTTCGTCGATATGCATGAAACGGACTCCGAGTTGAATCAAAGGTCGCCATGCTATGCCCGTGCACCGTTCGAATCCATGGGCCATTGCTGATGGAAATCATCGACACCGTCGATCTTTTCCACCGCTGGATGTCGTCTCCCCGAAGGGCGCTACCGGGCGAGGAAAAACAAAAAAGCCGCCCGAAGGCGGCTTTCCTGATGAGGCTACAGCCTCAGAGTTGCGGACCGGCGGCCTGGATGGTCTCGGAAACATCGAACTTCTTGAAGTTTTCGATGAACTTGCCAGCCAGTTGCTTGGCCGCCTCGTCGTAGGCGCTCGGGTCGGCCCAGGTATTGCGCGGGTTGAGCAGCTGGGTATCGACGCCGGGCACAGCGGTCGGCACGTCCAGGTTGATGATCGGCAGATGCTCGGTCTGGGCACCGACCAGCGCACCATTCTGGATCGCCGCGATCACCGCACGGGTGGTCGGAATGCTGAAACGCTTGCCAACGCCGTAGCCGCCGCCGGTCCAGCCGGTGTTGACCAGGTAGACCTTGGAACCGAACGCCTGGATGCGCTTGATCAGCAGCTCGGCGTAGACACCGGCCGGACGCGGGAAGAAAGGTGCGCCGAAGCAGGTGGAGAAGGTCGACTTGATGCCGCTGCCCGAACCCATCTCGGTGGAACCGACCAGCGCGGTGTAGCCCGACAGGAAGTGGTAGGCCGCCTGCTCGTTGTTGAGGATCGAGACCGGAGGCAGTACGCCGGTCAGGTCACAGGTGAGGAAGATCACCGCGTTCGGCTCGCCGCCGAGGTTCTTCTCGGAACGCTTCTCGACGTGCTCCAGCGGATAGGCCGCGCGGCTGTTCTGGGTCAGGCTGGCGTCGGCGTAGTCCGGCACCTGGTTTTCGTCGAGCACGACGTTTTCCAGCACGCTGCCGAACTTGATGGCCTTCCAGATGACCGGCTCGTTCTTCTCCGACAGGTCGATGCACTTGGCGTAGCAGCCGCCTTCGATGTTGAACACCACGCCGGTGCCCCAGCCGTGTTCGTCATCGCCGATCAGGTAGCGCGACTCGTCGGCCGAGAGGGTGGTCTTGCCGGTGCCGGACAGGCCGAAGAACAGCGTCACGTCGCCTTCTTCGCCGATGTTGGCGGCGCAGTGCATCGGCAAAACGTCGGCTTCGGGCAGCAGGTAGTTCTGTACCGAGAACATGGCCTTCTTCATTTCACCGGCATAGCGCATGCCGGCGATCAGGACCTTCTTCTGAGCGAAGTTGATGATCACGCAGCCGTCGGAGTTGGTGCCGTCACGTTCAGGGGAGCACTCGAAATTGGCGACGTTGAGCACCTGCCACTCGTCCCGGCCAGCCGGGTTGTACTGCTCGGGATTGATGAACAGCTGGCGGCCGAAGAGGTTCTGCCAAGCCGTGGCGGTGGTCATCTTCACCGGCAGGTAGTGGGCTTCGGAGGAGCCTACATGAACGTGGGAAACGAAGTGATCCTGGGCCTGATTGAAGGTTTCGACGCGGTCCCAGAGGGCATCGAACTTGTCGGCGGGGAACGGACGGTTGATCGGACCCCAGGCGATGTTGCCCTGGCTGCCCGGCTCTTCGACGATGAAGCGATCGACGGGAGAACGGCCGGTACGATGCCCAGTCCTGACGACGAACGCGCCGTTGGCGGCCAGTTCGCCTTCGCCGCGTTTGATGGCTTGTTCAACCAGCAGGGCAGCGCTGATGTCGGTGTACACGGCGTTAGTGGCTTGCGTCATGAGTTCCCCGTCGGCCCTGGGCCGATTCCTCCATGCTGTTGTAGCGCGCCTGCTGGCGAGCTACATCTGAAAAAAGTGCGCGCGATTATGCCAGAAAAGGCGCCGCGCTGGGTATGAGCCCGTGATGGCGAAAAGGTTCACGTGGCGCATTCCTGGCCGATGGCAGGGGCCATCGACCATCGCGCGACCGATCAGTGGCGCGTGCCGGAAGGCCCTTCGATACCGGCGCCGGCGAACAACTGGGTGACGTCGGCGGCATCGAACCGGTACTTCTGGTTGCAGAACTGGCAGTCGATGGTGACGCTGCCGCCCTGCTCGCCGAGCAGCTGCTCGGCATCGTGCTGGCCCAGGCTGATCAGCGCCTTGGCCGAACGTTCGCGCGAGCAGCTGCAATGGAAACGGATCGGCCGGGGATCGAACAGCCGGACCTGCTCCTCGTGATAGAGGCGGTGCAGCAGGGTTTCGGTATTCAGGCCGAGCAATTCTTCGGCGGTCAGCGTATCGGCCAGGGTGCGCAGGTGCTGCCAGCTGGCCTCGCGCGCTTCGCCGTCGCGGATGCGGTTGGCCGGCAGTTGCTGCAGCAACAGGCCACAGGCGCGACGGCCATCGGCGTTCAACCAGAAGCGCGTCGGCAGCTGCTCGGACGAAGCGAAGTAGTTGGACAGGCTGTCTGCCAGGTCGATGCCATCCAGCGCCACGATGCCCTGGTAGCGCTGGCCATTGGCAGGGTCGATGGTCATCGCCAGCACGCCCTCGGGCATCAGCTCGGCCAGCGTGGCGCCGGGCGTCAGCTGTTCCTCGTGATAACGGGCGATGCCGCGTACTTCGCGCTCGCTGGAGCATTCGACCATCAGCAGCGGCACCGCGCCCGCCGAACGCGCCTGCAGCACCAGCAAGCCATCGAACTTCAGTGTACCGACCAGCAACGCCGCGGCGGCTAGCAATTCGCCGAGCAGCTGCGCGACCGGCTCGGGATAAGGATGCTTGGCCAGCACCTCGACGTAGCTGCGCTCGAGCCCGACCCACTCGCCACGCACGTCGGTGTCATCGAAAAGGAAACGCTGGGTGTAATCGGAATCGAGCATGGGCATACCAGAAGGCAGAGTATGGGTCAGGGCCGGCGCCACGGATACCGAGCGACCTCCTGCGAGATCGCGGCTCCGGTGCAGGGCACCTGCAAGAAGGGACCGCATTCTAGGTTGAAAGTGGCGACCGTCCAACCGGCGCGGCTCATTGTGCGTCCGAGCGGAAGCGCTGCAGATCGCGCCGCTGCTTCTTGCTCGGCCGGCCATCGGTCTCCACGCCCAGGGCGCCGGCCTTGCGCATGGCGGCGGCCTTTTCACGGCGCGCCTGGCTTTCGGCGGTCTCCTCGTACAGCTGCTGGGCTTCGGGGGCGCCTCGGCGTACGGCCGACAGCGCGCGAATCACCACCGTGCGCTCATCGAAGCCGGCACGAATCACCAGCTCCTCACCGACCTTGGGTTCCTTGCTCGGCTTGCAGCGCTCACCCTTGCAATGCACCTTGCCGCCCTCGATGGCGGCCTTGGCCAGCGCCCGCGTCTTGAAGAAACGCGCCGCCCACAACCACTTGTCCAGACGGACCTTGCCGTCGTCTTTTTCGCTCATCGTTCAACTCTGCCTGGCTGTGTCTGTCTATCTCTTTGCCATAGCGTCTTACAGGTGGATGCGCTTGTCATGCGCGACATCTAGAATGCGCCGAAATCGATTGGATACGACCCCTTGAAGCGTCTCGACCCCCATACCGTCATCGGTTTGCGCGAATGGATCGCCCTGCCCGAGCTTGGCGTGGTCGGCCTGCGCGCGAAGATCGATACGGGCGCCAGCACCTCGGCGCTGCATGCCACCGAGATCAGTGAATTCGAGCGTGACGGCGAGCGCTGGGTGCGTTTCACCGCCCATCTGGGCACGCTGGTACAGCGTCGTCATCGCTGCGAAGCGCCGCTGGTGACCCGCAAGCTGATCAAGAGCTCCAACGGCCATACCCAGACCCGCTACGTGGTACGCACGCTGCTGGCCCTGGGCGACCACCTGTGGCCGGTGGAATTCACCCTGACCTGCCGCAAGACCATGCGCTATCGCCTGCTGCTGGGCTCCAAGGCCCTGATGGACGGCCACTGGCTGATCGACCCTTCGCGCACCTACGTGCAGCACAAACCTCAGACCCTCACTTCTTCCGGTGCCCAATGAAAATCGCCGTGCTGTCGCGCAACCCACGCCTGTATTCGACCCGCCGCCTGGTGGAGGCCGGCCAGCAGCGCGGCCATGAAATGGTGGTGATCGACACCCTGCGCGCCTACATGAACATCGCCAGCCACAAACCGCAGATCCATTATCGCGGCCGTCCGCTGGAAGGCTTCGACGCGGTGATCCCGCGCATCGGCGCCTCCGTCACCTTCTATGGCTGCGCGGTGCTGCGCCAGTTCGAGATGATGGGCGTGTTCCCGCTCAACGAGTCGGTGGCCATCGCCCGCTCGCGGGACAAGCTGCGCTCGCTGCAATTGCTGTCGCGGCGCGGCATCGGCCTGCCGGTGACCGGCTTCGCCCACTCCCCCGACGACATCGCCGACCTGATCCAGATGGTCGGCGGCGCGCCGCTGGTGATCAAGGTGCTGGAGGGTACCCAGGGCATCGGCGTGGTGCTGTGCGAAACCGAGAAGGCCGCCGAATCGGTGATCGAGGCCTTCATGAGCCTTAAGCAGGACATCATGGTGCAGGAATACATCAAGGAAGCCGGCGGAGCCGACATCCGCTGCTTCGTCGTCGGCGACAAGGTGATCGCGGCGATGAAGCGCCAGGCCAAGCCCGGCGAGTTCCGCTCCAACCTGCACCGCGGCGGCAGCGCCAGCCTGATCAAGATCACCCCGGAAGAGCGCATGACCGCCATCCGCGCGGCCAAGGTCATGGGCCTTTCCGTGGCCGGCGTGGACATCCTGCGCTCCAACCACGGGCCGCTGGTGATGGAGGTGAACTCCTCGCCGGGCCTGGCCGGCATCGAGGAAACCACCGGCAAGGACGTCGCCGGGCTGATCATCCAGTACCTGGAAAAGAATGCCGGCCCGCATCTGACGCGGACCAAGGGCAAGGGCTAAGCAAGACTGGATTGGCCCAGGGCAATGCCTTTCAAGCCTTGTCGTCCAGCGTTCCAGCCTCGAGCGCTTTCGTCGGCTCTTACGTCTTTATCGCATCCCTCGGCAACAGCAGCCCCAGCGGCAGGCTGACCCGCGCTTCCAAGCCGCCGCCTTCGCGGTTGCGCAGCTCGATGATGCCGCCATGCTGCGAGGCGATGCGCTTGACGATGGCCAGGCCGAGGCCCGTGCCCTGGCCGCCGCGTGCGCGGTCGCCGCGAATGAAGGGGTTGAAGATCTCGTTGAGCTCGTCCGGATCGATTCCGGCGCCGCGGTCGAGCACGCTGAGCACCACATAAGGCGCGTTGTGGTCGCCGGACATGCGCGCCACTACCTCGACACCATCACCGCCGTAGCGCTGCGCGTTCTCGATCAGGTTGACCAGCAGGCGCTTGATCGAGACCCGCCGCAGCGCCAGCACCGGCATCGGTTCGACGCGCAGACGCACAGTGTTCTCGTACTGGTTGTAGGGCGCTACCACCTCGCGCACCAGCTCGCCGAGATCGATCTTCTCGACCGGTTCGTCGCTGCCGTCGCGGACGAAGGCGAGGAACTGATCGAGGATGGCGTCCATGTCCTCGACATCGCGGATCATGTCGTCGGTCAGCTCATCGTCGCTGGCCATCAGCTCCAGCGACAAGCGCAGCCGCGTCAGCGGCGTGCGCAGGTCATGGGACACGCCCGCGAGCATCAGCTCGCGCTCGCGCCCGGCCTGTTCGACGTCCTCGGCCATCTGGTTGAAGGCCCGGTAGACCTCGGTCATCTCGCTCGGCGTATCGCTGATCGGCAGGCGCACCCGCCGGCCCTTGCCGAGCTGGCGCGCGGCGTAGACCAGGCGCTTGAGCGGCAGGTTCAGCTGGCCGACGAAGATCCACGCCGCGGCGGTGGAGAGCAGGCCGATACCGAGGAACCAGCCGAGCACGCTCCAGATCCGCTGCCCACGCAGCGGGTAGGCGTAGAGCGGCACCCGCAGCCAGTCCGGGCCCAGGCTCGGCGCGCGCACCCAGAGCGCGGTATCCGGCTGGATGCGTACCCGTACCTCGGTGTCCGGGCCGAGCTCGGCCTGCATCTGCCGCTGGAAGATTTCCGTGTAGGGCCAGTGGTATTCGCTCGGCGGCACCTGCGCGCCAGCCACCCGCTGAATATCCGCCGCCGCACCGATGCGTTCGCGATTGGCCTCATCGGCGGCCCAGTAGGCCCGCAGCGTCAAGGCCGCACCATGGCTGTACTGGCGATCGACCATGACGTCCTCGTTCATCATCAGGTACAGCAGCATCAGTACCTTGGAGAACAGCACGACGATCAGCACCATCCACAGGGTGCGGGCGAAGAAGCTTTGCGGGAACCAGAGCGGAGTCTTCATAAATCGAAAGCCGACAGGAGCGCCTTATATCGGCTTTTCAACCCTTGTTGCCATCGGGCACGAACACATAGCCGACGCCCCAGACCGTCTGGATATAGCGCGGCTTGGACGGGTCGGGCTCGATCAGACGGCGCAGGCGCGAGATCTGCACGTCGATGGAGCGCTCCAGCGCATCCCATTCGCGGCCACGGGCCAGGTTCATCAGCTTGTCGCGGGTCAGGGGTTCGCGGGCATGCTGCACCAGCGCCTTGAGCACGGCGAATTCGCCGGTGGTGAGCATGTGTATCTGGTCGCCTTTCTTGAGCTCGCGCGTGGCCAGGAACAGCTCGTAGTCGCCGAAGGTCACCGTTTCGTCTTCGCTGCCCGGCGCGCCCGGAACCTGTGGCGCCTGTCGGCGCAGCACCGCGCGAATCCGCGCCAGCAACTCGCGCGGGTTGAAGGGCTTGGCCAGGTAGTCGTCGGCCCCCTGCTCCAGCCCCTGGATGCGGCTGGACTCATCGCCCTTGGCGGTGAGCATGATGATAGGGATCTGGTTGCCGCCAGCACGCAGGCGCGCGCAGGCCGACAGGCCATCCTCGCCGGGCATCATCAGGTCGAGCACCACCAGATGGAACAGCTCGCGGCTGAGCAGGCGATTCATCTGCTCGGTGTTTTCCACGGTACGCACGCGATAGCCCTGCTCGTCGAGAAAACGCTCCAGCAGACGCCGCAGGCGCGCATCGTCATCGACGATCAGAATCTTTTCACCTTCGCTGGCTGGCGCTGGGTTGCTCATGGAAACTCCCGAATTTATCGACGGCGCATTATGCGCCTACAGGTATAAGCGCTACTGACGGCCATTGTTAGCAGATTTTGCGAAATACGCAGAATCGCGCTGTCGGCTTCAACCCGCCCGGCACCTGGCTACCAGACGATGTTTGCCGGCGGAAAAATTTCCGCCCTACGGCCTCGTGCCGCTTTTTCTTCCGGCTTCCGGCCTCAAGCTTCCAGCTGCCTTTATAATCCCGCCCTTTCGCGCAGGCACGGCCTGCATGGTTTGACTGACCCAGGTAGGTTCATGGACAGCATCAATTCCCGCATCGCCAACGAGCTGGGCGTGCGCCCGCAACAGGTAGCCGCCGCCGTGGCGCTGCTCGACGAAGGCTCCACCGTGCCCTTCATCGCCCGTTACCGCAAGGAAGTCACCGGCAGCCTCGACGATACCCAGCTGCGCAATCTGGAGGAGCGCCTGCGCTACCTGCGCGAGCTGGACGAACGCCGCGCCTCGATCCTCGCCAGCATCGAGGAGCAGGGCAAACTCACCCCCGAGCTCGCCCGCGAGATCAACCTGGCCGACACCAAGACCCGCCTGGAAGACCTCTACCTGCCCTACAAGCAGAAGCGCCGTACCAAGGGCCAGATCGCCCTGGAAGCCGGCCTCGGCGAGCTGGCCGACGCGCTGTTCGCCGATCCGAGCCTGACGCCCGAAACCGAAGCCGAGCGCTTCATCGATGCCGAGAAGGGATTCGCCGACACCAAGGCCGTGCTCGAAGGTGCCAAGTACATCCTCATGGAGCGCTTCGCCGAGGACGCCGATCTGCTGGCCAAGCTGCGCGACTTCCTCAAGCACAACGCCACCCTGAGCGCCCGCGTGGTGCCGGGCAAGGAGGCCGAAGGCGCCAAGTTCAGCGATTATTTCGAGCACGACGAGATTCTCAAGAACACCCCATCGCACCGCGCCTTGGCAATCTTCCGCGGCCGCAACGAGGGCATTCTGAGTATCGCGCTCAAGGTCGGTGACGAGGCGCCGGGCAGCATGCACCCGGGTGAGACGATGATCGGCGAGCGCTTCGGCATCGACAATCGCGGTCGCGCCGCCGACAAGTGGCTGGGCGAAGTAGTGCGCTGGACCTGGAAGGTCAAGCTCTACACCCACCTGGAAACCGACCTGCTGGGCGAGCTGCGCGACAAGGCCGAGGACGATGCCATCGGCGTCTTCGCGCGCAACCTGCATGACCTGTTACTGGCCGCCCCGGCCGGGCCGCGCGCGACCCTGGCGCTGGATCCGGGCCTGCGCACCGGCTGCAAGGTGGCGGTGGTCGATGCCACCGGCAAGCTGCTCGACACCGCCACCGTCTACCCGCACGCGCCGCGCAACGACTGGGACGGCACCCTGGCGATCCTGGCCAAGCTCTGTGCCAAGCATGGGGTGGACCTTATCGCCATCGGCAACGGCACCGCCAGCCGCGAGACCGACAAGCTGGCAGGCGAGCTGATCAAGAAGGTGCCGGGGCTGAAGCTCACCAAGATCATGGTCAGCGAGGCCGGCGCCTCGGTGTATTCGGCCTCGGAACTGGCCGCCAAGGAATTCCCCGATCTGGACGTGTCGCTGCGCGGCGCCGTATCCATTGCCCGCCGCCTGCAGGACCCGCTGGCCGAGCTGGTGAAGATCGAGCCCAAGGCCATCGGCGTCGGCCAGTACCAGCACGACGTGTCACAGCTGAAGCTGGCGCGCTCGCTGGACGCGGTGGTCGAGGACTGCGTGAACGCCGTGGGCGTCGACGTCAACACCGCTTCCGCCGCGCTGCTGGCGCGCATCTCCGGGCTCAACGCGACGCTGGCCAACAACATCGTGCAGTACCGCGACGCCAACGGCGCATTCGTCTCCCGCGCACAGCTGAAGAAGGTCCCGCGCTTGGGCGAGAAAACCTTCGAGCAGGCCGCCGGCTTCCTCCGCGTGATGAACGGCGACAACCCGCTGGACGCCTCCGCGGTGCACCCGGAAACCTATCCGCTGGTCACCCGTATCGCCGCCGATACCGGCCGCGACATCCGTTCGCTGATCGGCGACTCGGCCTTCCTCAAGCGCCTCGACCCGCAGAAATTCACCGACGAGACCTTCGGCCTGCCCACCGTCACCGACATCCTCGGCGAGCTGGACAAGCCCGGCCGTGACCCGCGCCCCGAGTTCAAGACCGCCGAGTTCCAGGAGGGCGTGGAGAAGCTCAGCGACCTCGAACCCGGCATGGTGCTCGAAGGCGTGGTGACCAACGTGACCAACTTCGGCGCCTTCGTCGACATCGGCGTGCATCAGGATGGCCTGGTGCACATCAGCGCGCTGTCGGAAAAGTTCGTCAAAGACCCCTACGAAGTGGTCAAAGCCGGTGACATCGTCAAGGTCAAGGTCATGGAGGTGGACATCCCGCGCAACCGCGTCGGCCTGTCCATGCGCATGAGCGACACCCCCGGCGAGAAGACCGAAGGCCCCCGTGGCGGCAAGCCGCGCGGCAACGCACCGCGCAGCGAGCGCCATGCGCCGCAGGACAAGCCGGCACCGGCCAACAACGCCATGGCGGCGCTGTTCGCCAACGCCAAGCAGTTGAGGAAATAAGATGAGCATTCAAGTCGAGGCGGTGGGCAATTCCAGCGCCTTCGGCCGCCTGCTCGGCCTGGAGATCCACAAGGTCGGGAACGGCGAGGCCATACTCGGACTGAGCATGCACGACGGCCTGCGCAACCTGCACGGCAAGCTGCACGGCGGTGCGCTGTTCTCGCTGATCGACACCGCCATGGGCCAGGCCAGCCACAGCCTCAACGACGGCGTGCCGAACAGCGTGACCCTGGAATGCAAGCTCAACTACATCCGCCCGGTGACCGAAGGCGAGCTGACCTGCCGTGCCTGGGTGGTGCATGCCGGCCGCCGCACCCAGGTCCTCGAAGCCGAGGTTCATCAAGGCGAGAAGCTGATCGCCAAGGCACAATCGACCTTCGCCTGTCTGTAGGTGGCGGCGGAAGGCCAGAGAGGAAAGCATCGCGCTTTTCACCCTCGCCTCTACCCCTCTCTCGCCAAGGGAGAGGGGTACGGCAGGAACCCGACGCCCGGAAAGCCGCTTTTGTAGCTTGAAGCTTGCCGCTCGCCACCCCATATTGGCCCCACTTTCGCGTGAAGGAACCCACAAGTTGAGCGACCTCCTCTCCCATCGCCTGGCATTGCTGGCCGAGCCCCCGAACCTTCCGCTGCTCTCGCAATGCCTGCATGGGATCGAGCGCGAATGCCTGCGCATCGATGATCGAGGCGAACTGGCCATGACGCCGCACCCTCGTGCGCTGGGCTCGGCGCTGACACACCCGAAGATCACCACCGATTACTCCGAGGCGCTGCTGGAGTTCATCACCGGCACCGCGACCGACCCGCAGCAGACCCTGGCCGAGCTGGACGCCATCCACCGCTACACCTACGGCAAGCTCGCCGACGAATGGCTGTGGAGCCCCTCTATGCCGGGCCATTTGCCGGAAGAGGCGCAGATTCCCATTGCCGAGTACGGCAGTTCCAACATCGGCCGGCTCAAGCACGTCTACCGCCAGGGCCTGGCGCTGCGCTACGGCAAGACCATGCAGTGCATCGCCGGCATCCACTACAACTTCTCGCTGCCCGAGACGCTGTGGTCGCTGCTGCAGGCTGACGAGGGCGACCAGCGCAAACGCCAGGACTACCAGTCCTCGCGCTACATCGCGCTGATTCGCAACTTCCGCCGCTATAGCTGGCTGCTGATGTACCTGTTCGGCGCCTCTCCGGCGCTGGATTCCAGCTTCATGCGCGGCCGCCCGCACCAGCTCGAACGACTCGACGAAAACACCCTCTACCTGCCCTGGGCCACCAGCCTGCGCATGAGCGACCTGGGCTACCAGAGCAACGCCCAGGCCGGCCTGACGCCCTGCTACGACGACCTGTCCAGCTACACCGACAGCCTGCACAAGGCGGTCTCGACCCCCTATCCGGCCTATGCCGCGATGGGCACCAAGGACGCCGAGGGCAACTGGCTGCAGCTCAATACCAACGTGCTGCAGATCGAGAACGAGTACTACTCCAACATCCGTCCCAAGCGCGTCACCGAAAGCGGCGAGCGGCCGCTGCAGGCGCTGCGTGCACGCGGCATCCAGTACATCGAAGTGCGCTGCCTGGACATCAACCCCTTCCTGCCGCTGGGCATCGACCTCGACGAATCGCGCTTCCTCGATGCCTTCCTGCTGTTCTGTGCGCTGGAAGACAGCCCCTGCCTGGTGCAGGGCGAGTGCGGCGCCAGCCAGGCCAACTTCCTCAAGGTGGTCACCGAAGGCCGCAAGCCGGGCCTTGAGCTACAACGCTGCGGCGAGCCGGTGGCCTTGCAGAGCTGGGCCGGGGAACTGCTCGCACGGATCGGCCAGGTGGCGGCGCTGCTGGACCAGGCCCAGGGTGGCGACCAGCATGCCCAGGCACTGGCTGCGCAACAGGCCAAGGTCGCCGACAGCAGCCTGACCCCCTCGGCGCGGCTGCTCGACGCGCTCAAACGCAGCGGCGAGAGCTTCAGCCAGTTCGCCCTGCGCCAGAGCCGGTTGCATGCCGAGCACTTCCGCCAACAGCCGCTGACGGCCGCCGAAACAGCCTGCTTCGATACCGCCAGCCAAGCCTCCCTGGCCCAGCAAACCACCATGGAAGCGGCCGACACGCAGGATTTCGACAGCTTCGTCGAGGAGTATCAGCGGAGTTTGATGGCTTAAAGGCCATGTAGGGTGGATGTCGCTTTTTACATCCACCGAGACTCCGCTTGGTGGATCGATAACGCGTGATCCACCCTACACCAGGCGATTGCCTAGCAGCGGTTACAAGGCCTTTTCGAACACCTTCGACTGGCGCTGGAAGTTGTACAGCGACGCTCGTGCCGCCGGCAGGCGCTCGACCCCACTGGGCTGGAAGCCGCGCTCTCGGAACCAGTGGGCGGTGCGGGTGGTGAGCACGAACAGGGTTTTCAGGCCCAGCTGGCGGGCGCGCGCCTCGATGCGTTCGAGCAGCTCGTCGCCACGGCCGCCATGGCGATATTCGGGATTGACCGCCAGGCAGGCCAGTTCGCCCCAGTCCGAATCGGGGATGGGATAGAGCGCGGCGCAGGCGATGATCAGCCCGTCGCGCTCGACGATGCTGAACTGCTCCACCTCGCGCTCCAGCACCTCGCGCGAGCGGCGCACCAGGATACCCTGCTCCTCCAGAGGCGTGATCAGATCGATCAGGCCGCCCACGTCCTCGATGGTCGCCTCGCGCAATTGCTCGAACTGTTCCTGCGCCACCAGGGTGCCGCCGCCGTCGCGGGTGAAGAGTTCGTTGAGCAGCGCGCCGTCGTCGGCATAGCTGACCAGGTGGCTACGCCGCACGCCGCCACGGCAGGCCTGAGCGGCGGCGTCCAGCAGCTCGGCCTGGTAATCGCTGCCCAGGCGCTCGACATGGGCCGGAATCTGCGGCGGGCGCAGTTCGCGCACCAAATTGCCGGCTTCGTCCAGCAGACCGCGTTCGGCGCCGTAGAGCACCAGCTTGTCGGCCTGCAGATCGATGGCCGCGCGGGTGGCTACGTCTTCGCAGGCCAGGTTGAAGATTTCCCCGGTGGGCGAATAACCCAGCGGTGAAAGCAGCACGATGGTGCGCTCGTCCAGCAGCCGGCCGATGCCCTTGCGGTCGACCCGCCGAACTTCGCCGGTGTGCTGATAATCGACCCCCTCAACCACGCCGATCGGCCGCGCGGTGACGAAGTTGCCGCTGGCCACGCGCAGCCGAGCGCCCTGCATCGGCGAGGCGGCCATGTCCATCGACAACCGCGCCTCAAGGGCGATGCGCATATGCCCGACGGCATCGATCACACACTCCAGCGCGGCGGAGTCGGTGACGCGCAGTCCGCGGTGAACGCGCGGTTCGATGCCGCGCGCCGCCAGCCGCGCCTCGATCTGCGGGCGCGATCCGAACACCAGCACCAGGCGCACGCCGAGGCTGTGCAGCAGTACCAGGTCGTGAACGATGTTGCCGAAATTGGGGTGTTCCAGCCCATCGCCCGGCAGCATGACCACGAAGGTGCGTTCACGGTGCGAGTTGATGTAGGGCGAGGAGTCGCGAAGCCAGGTGACGTAGTCGTGCATGTTGCAGAAGCCTTCAGGTGACAGCTTGAGGTCCGGTAGCCGGGTGGGGAATGCGGGCGCGGGAGCAGATTCGATGGTCGAAACTGCTCCTATCCTCGGCTGGCCGGCTGCAGGCAGTAGTGGTCGATCATGGCGCGCAGCAGTCTCACGGTGGGTTCGATTCTGTCGAGATCCAGATATTCGTCCGGCTGGTGGGCGCAGGCGATGTCGCCGGGGCCGAGCACCAGAGTCTCGCAGCCAAGCTGCTGAAGATAAGGCGCTTCGGTGGCGAACGCCACTGCCTCGGCGGCGTGGCCGGTCAGCCGTTCGGCGAGCCTGACCAGCTCGCCGCCCGCCGGTTGCTCGAAGGGCGGCACGCTGGGGAACAGCGGCGCCAGCTCGATCGTCACCTGGTGCTGTTCGGCCAGCGGCTGCAGGCGCTGGCGAATGGCGGCGCGCAGCTGCTCGGGGTCCATCCCCGGCAATGGCCGCAGGTCGAACTCCAGCGCGCACTGGCCGCAAATGCGGTTGGGGTTGTCGCCGCCATGGATGCAGCCGAGGTTGAGCGTCGGCTGCGGCACGTCGAACAGCGGATTGTTGTACTCGCGCTGCCATTGCTGACGCAGCGCCAGCAGCTCGCCCATCACGCCGTGCATGGCTTCCAGCGCGCTATGGCCGTAGGCCGGATTGGAGGAGTGCCCGCTCTGCCCATGAATCTCGATGCCTTCCATCATGATGCCCTTGTGCAGCCGCACGGGCCGCAACCCGGTGGGCTCGCCGATCACCGCGGCACGCCCCAGCGGCCGACCGGCATCGGCCAACGCGCGGGCGCCGGACATGGAGCTTTCCTCGTCGCAGGTGGCGAGGATCAGCAGCGGCTGCCTGAACGGCTGGTCGAGCAGCGGCAGCACCGCCTCGATGATCAGCGCGAAGAAGCCCTTCATGTCGCAACTGCCGAGGCCATACCAGCGGTCGTCGGCCTCGCGCAGGCGCAGCGGGTCGGACTGCCACAACTCCGCATCGAAGGGCACGGTGTCGCTGTGCCCGGCCAGCACCAGCCCGCCAGGACCGCTGCCGTAGCTGGCCAGCAGGTTGAACTTGCCGCGCTCTACTTCCCGAATTTCACAGGCGAAGCCAAGGCCACCCAGCCAAGCTGACAGCAGCTCGATCACTGGGCGATTGGTCTGGTCCCAGTGCGGCTGGGTGCAACTGACCGAAGGGGCGGCAATGAGTTCGGCGAAACGCTGCTTGAGCGGGGGAAGGGCCACCGGCTACCTCCGTGATATCGGACGATGCCGCAGTGAAACACGAAACACCTTGCAATTGGAGCCAACTCAAAACAAAACGCCCCGTCCATTGGGCGGGGCGCCTTAGCTTCAACCTCGGACTACATCAAGTGAAGACCGCCTGGAGGATCAGGAAGAAAACGATCGACAGTGCAGCGCCAACCGGCAGCGTCACCAGCCAGGAGGTGAAAATCTTGCCAATCACGCCCAGGTTAAGCGCGCCGATACCACGAGCGAGACCGATGCCCAGTACCGCACCGACCAGTGTATGGGTGGTGGAGATCGGCAGGCCCAGGGCCGACGCTGTGACCACTGTCGTGGCCGTCGCCAGCTCGGCGGCGAAGCCGCGACTGGGGGTCAGCTCGGTGATTTCCCGACCGATGGTGGCGATCACCTTGTAGCCGTAGGTAGCCAGGCCGATCACGATGCCGACCGCCCCCAGCAGCAGCACCCATCCCGGCACGGCGGACTTGGCGCCGATGGTCATGTCGCCACCGGCCTGGATCGCGCCCACCACCGCTGCCAGCGGCCCGACGGCATTGGCCACATCGTTGGCACCGTGAGCGAAGGCCATGGCACAGGCAGTGAAGATCATCAGAACGGCGAAGACCTTTTCCACGCTGGCGAAATGGAACGCCCGGTCGGCCTCCTCGTCCACCTGAATGCGGGTCAGCAGCGCCATGCCCAGCAGCGCCACAAGCAGGCCCAGGCCCACCGAGAGCATCAGGCTCTGCGGGGTGTTCAGGTCGATACCAACGTGTTTCAGACCCTTAGTGAAGGTCATCAGCGCGACCATGAAACCGGTCAGGAACATATACAGCGGCACATAGCGCTTGGCGTTCTTGAACGGGTTATCGGTGTTCATGATCAGCGCCTGCACGCTCATGAACAGGCCAAAGGCGATCACACCGGACATGAAAGGCGTTACCACCCAACTGGCGACGATGGGTCCGATGGCACCCCAGTGGACCGCATCAGCCGAAATGCCCACGGCGGCGAAACCGATCACCGCGCCGACGATGGAATGGGTGGTTGAAACCGGCCAGCCGCGAATCGAGGCAATAAACAGCCAGGTGCCGGCGGCCAGCAACGAGGACATCATGCCGAGAATAAAGAGGTCCGGCGGTATCAGTTCGGCATCGACGATGCCGTTCTTGATGGTCTCAGTGACCTGCCCGCCCGCCAGATAAGCGCCGCAGAACTCGAAAACCATTGCGATCAGAATGGCTTGCTTGATGGTCAGCGCACGCGAGCCGACCGACGTACCCATGGCGTTGGCCACATCGTTGGCGCCAACGCCCCAGGCCATGAAAAAACCGAACGCGCAGGCGAGCACCAGGAGTACGAAGCCGTATTCCGAGACAAAAGACATAAAGATTTACCTGTTGAACCAGAAAGGATGCTGGCGCTCAACGCGCCAGCAATTGTTCCAGACGATTGCCGACGCGCTCGGCGCGGTCAGCCACGTCACCGATCCATTCGATGATCTTGTAGAGGAACATGACGTCTACCGGAGGCAATTCCTTTTCCAGCCTGTACAGTTCACGACGAACCGTGATCTGCATGCGATCGGTTTCGCGCTCGATTTCCTCGAGCTCCTCGACCATGCTTTCGACATGTGCTGCTTCGCGCCCGCTGAAGCCGGTTTCGAGCAGTGAATCAAGCTCCTTGAGTGCCTTGAGCGCCTGGCTGCTGGCATCGACGCTGCGCTGAACGAAAGCCAGCATCTTCGGTTGCAGCGGCACCGGAATGGTCATGCAGCGGCCCAACATCAGACCGGCGATGTCCTTGGCGCGGTTGGCGATCTTGTCCTGTACACTCAGCAGTTCCAGCAGATCAGAGCGCGGCACCGGCAGGAACAGACTCTTGGGCAGGTGCTGGCGAACATTCTTCTTGAGCTTGTCAGCCTCGTTCTCCAGCTGAGCCATCTCTTTCTGGATCTGCTCGACCCGTTCCCAGTCTTCTTCCGTGATCGCCTGAAACAGGGGCACCAGGTTGGCGGCGCATTCGTGGGACTTGGCCATGTGCTGCTGCATCGGGCCGATGGGCGAGCGCCCGAACAGGCTGACGAATGGATTGATTGGCATAGGGAATACCCCGGCTTCAGAAGGCGGCAAGTATACGGACAGGCCATCACGCCTGCTACCGTATGACATCAAGCGGTAACACAAACTTGGTATAGGCACCGGTCGGCAACATGCAGAAAGAAACCGAAATCAAACTGCGCGCCAGTCGCGAAACCCTCGCGGCCTTGCGCGACCACCCGTTGCTGAAGAAACGCAACAAGAGCGGCTGGCAGCGCCACGAACTGTTCAATCAGTACTACGACACGCCCGGGCGTGAATTGGCTCAGGCGAAAGTCGCGCTGCGCCTGCGCCGCGACGGCGATCAGTTCATCCAGACGCTGAAGAGCCGTGGCCAGAGCGTAGCCGGCCTGTCCGAGCGCAACGAGTGGGACTGGTACCTGGACAAGGCCAAGCTGGACCCGAAGAAGCTCACCGACGACTGCTGGCCGGCGGCACTCGCTGAACTGGACAAGAAAACCCTCAAGCCGATCTTCACCACCGACTTCGTTCGCGAAAAGGCCGAGATCGCCTGGGGCCGCGGCAAGGCCAGGGTCGTGATCGAAGCGGCGCTGGACCTGGGCCAGGTGCTGGTCGGCAAGCACGCCGAGGAAATCTGCGAGCTGGAACTGGAACTGCGCCAGGGCGAGCCCGAAGCGCTGCTGGAGCTGGCCGCCGAACTGGCCGCCGACCTGCCGCTGATGCCCTGCGACATCAGCAAGGCCGAACGCGGTTATCGCCTGCACGACGCCGACAGCTATGCGCTGAACCTGCCGGCACCGACCCTCGAAGCGAGCATGGCGCTGGACGACGCCTTCGCCGCGCTGGCCTGGCACCTGCTGGGCAACAGCCAGCGTCTGGCCGAGCAGTACCGCTTCAATGGCCACTGGAAACTGCTTGGCCAGTGGCTGCAGCAACTTGTTGACCTGCGCGCCCTGCTCGGCAGCCTCGGCCAGGCCGCACCGCGCGCCAGCAGCCGTGAACTGCGCGAGCTGCTCGACGCGCTGATCCAGGACTGGCGCCCACGCATCGAAGCCGGCCAGGACGACGAAGCGATCCGCCAGAGCGCGCCCGGTGAATTCGCCGCCGAGCTCGATCGCCCACGCTGGGGCCTGTTCTCGCTGAAGGCCTCGCTGTGGCTGCTGCAACGTGGCTGGACCGCTGGACGCAACAACCGTGGCAATCGCCAAGGTGCCGCCGAGCTGGGCAACTGGCTGCCACGTCTGTTAGGCGAGGAAGCCGAGGCACTGCAGCTGTTGCGCTATCAGCAGCAACCCGAGGACCTCGCCGAGCAACGCCCGCGCATGGAGCGGCTGCTGGTCTGGCTGCGCCTGGCCCGCACGACGCTGGAGGTGCCCGAAACCGACCGTCTCTACGGCGAACTGACCAAGCTTTACGAACTGGCGCAGCAGCCACTGAGCGACGAAACGCTCGATGCCCGCATCGAACAGGCACGTATTGTGTGGACGCTCAAGGCCTGGAAGATGCTGACGAAGTAAGCTTTCAAGGCTGGAATTGTAGGGCCGAAATTGTTCGGCCTTTACCAATCCGTAGCCGAATAAGTTCGGCCCTACAGTGCCCGTCTCAAGCGCTTATCGATTTTCCCAGGAGCTTTCATGTCCGCCTTCGCCCCGTCCGTTGCCGACCGCTTCCTCGATCTCAACGACCTGTTGCGCGATCTGGTGGCCCAGGGCCGACTTCTGCAGGAAACCGCCGAGCAGTGCCTGACCCTGCGTCGCGGCACGACGGCCAGCCAGCAGCATCCGCTGGAATTCCTCGCCGCGCAGCAGCTCGACGACCTGGCACGGCCCGGCAAGAAACTGGACCTGGAAACCCTCTCGCTCTGGCTCGCCGATCAGGCCGGGCAGCCCTACCTGCGCATCGACCCGCTGAAGATCAACGTCGCGGCCATCACCCCGCTGATGTCCTACGCCTTCGCCCAGCGCCACAAGATCCTCGCCGTCGCGGTGGACAGCTCGGCGGTGACCATCGCCAGCGCCCAGCCCTTCGTCAAGAGCTGGGAAGCCAACCTCACCCATGTGCTCAAGCGGCCGATCAAGCGCGTGGTGGCCAACCCGGCGGAACTGCAGCGCTTCACCGTGGAGTTCTACCGGCTGGCCAAGTCGGTCAGCGGCGCCACCGCCACGGACCAGAAGGTCAGCGGCACCGGCAACTTCGAGCAGTTGCTCAACCTCGGCGCCAGCGACCAGGAGCCGGACGCCAACGACTCGCACATCGTCAACATCGTCGACTGGCTGTTCCAGTACGCCTTCGACCAGCGCGCCAGCGACATCCATATCGAGCCGCGCCGCGAACAGGGCACGGTGCGCTTTCGCATCGATGGCGTGCTGCACAACGTCTACCAGTTCCCGCCGCAGGTGACCATGGCGGTGGTCAGCCGGTTGAAGAGCCTGGGTCGGATGAACGTCGCCGAGAAACGCAAGCCGCAGGACGGCCGGGTCAAGACCAAGACGCCGGACGGTGGCGAGGTGGAGCTGCGCCTCTCGACCCTGCCGACCGCCTTCGGCGAGAAGATGGTGATGCGCATCTTCGACCCCGAAGTGCTGCTCAAGGGCTTCGACCAGCTGGGCTTTTCCGCCGAGGACCTGCGCCGCTGGCAGAGCATGACCCGCCAGCCCAACGGCATCATCCTGGTCACCGGACCGACCGGCTCGGGCAAGACCACCACGCTGTACACCACGCTCAAGCAACTGGCCACGCCGGAAGTGAACGTCTGCACTATCGAGGACCCGATCGAGATGATCGAGGGCGCCTTCAACCAGATGCAGGTGCAGCACAACATCGACCTGAGCTTCGCCAGCGGCGTGCGCGCGCTGATGCGCCAGGACCCGGACATCATCATGGTCGGCGAGATCCGCGACCTGGAAACCGCCGAAATGGCGATCCAGGCGGCCCTGACCGGCCATCTGGTGCTCTCCACCCTACACACCAACGACGCGCCCAGCGCCATCACCCGCCTGCTGGAACTGGGCGTGCCGCACTATTTGCTCAAGGCGACGTTGCTCGGCGTCATGGCCCAGCGCCTGGTGCGCACGCTCTGCCCGCACTGCAAGACGCCGGTGCAGCTGGATGCCGATGACTGGCAGACGCTGACCAAGCCCTGGAATGCGCCGCTGCCGACCCATGCGCACCAGGCGGTGGGTTGCATCGAATGCCGCGACACCGGTTATCGCGGGCGCGCCGGGGTCTACGAGATCATGCTGCTCAACGACGGCATCAAGCCACTGATCACCGCCGACACCGATCTCATCGCCCTGCGCCGCCAGGCCTTCAAGGACGGCACGCACAGCCTGCGCCTGTCCGGCGCGCAGAAGATCGCGGCGGGGCTGACCACGCTGGAGGAAGTGCTGCGGGTGACGCCGCAGAGCGAGCAGAAATAAGCGGGAGGCTGGAGGCTGTTGTAGGGTGAATGTCGCTTTATACATCCACCAGAACTCCGCCCCGGTGGGGCGCCACCCGGTGGATCGCCACCCGGTGGATCGGTGAAGCGTGATCCACCCTACGTCAGACTGACGCTTCGTTCGCGGTCGAGCCATCGCCGTATGGCCGAACTCATTCGGCCGAAGGTGTGCGCAAGCAAACCGAACAAGTTCGGCCCTACGCTGCTTGCAGTCGATTCAGCCCTGCCGCGCCGCCAGTATTCCCGCCACGCGCGCAGGCTCGCAATTGAGGTAGGCCGAGGACTGCAGCCAGTCCTGGTCGGGATACCAGGAGAACATGAACTGCCCGCCCTTGAGACTATCGACCACCATGCGCGCCACTTCCGGGCGCACCGCCGGGCAGCCCTGGCTGCGGCCGATGCGGCCCTGGGTGGCGATCCAGGCGGGATTCACATAGTCCGCCGGATGGATGACGATCGCGCGCTCGCGGGCGCGGTCGTTCACCCCGGGTTCGAGCCCGTCCATGCGCAGCGAGTAGCCGTGCTTGCCGCTGTAGCTCTCGGCCGTGCGAAACAGGCCGATGCTCGACTGGTGACTGCCCACCACGTTGGAAAAGCGTGTGGCCTGGTTGTCACCGGATTTCTGCCCGTGGGCGACGAAATCCTCGAGCAACAATCGCCCGCGTTGAAGGTCGAAGATCCAGAGTCGCCGTTCTGAAGACGGCAGGGAGAAATCGATCACTGCCAGTCGCTGTGCCGCAACGGCGCCGTTGTTCACCGCACATTGCATGGCGGCCACGGCATGGGTCAGTACCTGACGATCGAGGTTTGGCGCCTTGCTGGCCAGATCGTCGACCAGTGGCTGGTAGGAAGCACTCGCTGCCAGCACCGCATGCGGCAACGTGAGAAGGCCGGCGACGAGCAGAAGGCGTCGGATGGACACGCGCATTGTTTGAGAAACCCCTTGGCGCCGCGACCCAGGAATACGGATCCGCAGGCAACCACTCGCTATTGCAGGTAGCGAACAAGCCAGGCAACCACCTGGCGAAACATGTTTTATGGCTTGAGTGAAACTGGTTTACCCCAGTAGCCGCAGCCGGTATCAGCGGCGCAGTCTAGCAGTCATCGGGACGAACCGGAGTGGAGCCTTGTTCAAAAAACGTGCATTTCGTCTGTTGTTCGGCTTGTTGTTCATACCGCTGACGAGCCTTGCCGAACCGGTGGAAAACCCGCCCGAAGCCATTCGAGGCGTGCTCGAACACCTCGAGAGCTGCCCGGCGGCGCCCCGCACGCTCGACCAGGCGGCGCTGGTTCGCCTGTCCGAGCTTTATCGTCGGCATGGCTTCGAACCGCTCTGGACCTCCTATGCACAGATCCAGAACCTCGTCGCTCAACTCGAAGCGCTGACCGACGACGGCCTGGACTCTGCGCTCTACCAGCCGCAGCAGGTTGGCCGCCAGTTGCAGACGGCGACCGCCGATCCGTTGCATCGCCCGTGCAGCGACGTCCTGGCCAGCCACGCCTATGTGCTGGCGTTGCAGCATCTGAGCCAGGGTCGCCTGCACCAGGAACAGCTGGAACCGGTCTGGCACAGCTCATCGGCCAGCGAAACCGTCTCGTCGCAACGGGTGCTGCAGTTGGCCGAACAGGGGCTGGCCAACCCCGAGCAGGCATTCGACCAGGCTCGCCCGGCGATCGAACAGTACCGAAACCTGCGCAAGGCCTACGTCCGCCTGCGCGACACGCCAGCACCCGCCTGGCCGAACATTCCCGCCGGCCAGACCCTACGCCCGGGGATGAGCGACCCGCGCGTACCCTCGTTGCGCGAGCGCCTGGCCAGCGAAGGCTATCTCGAAACCGCGTTGCCGCTCGACGGCGCGGACGACCGTCACGGCCCCATGCTGGTGGAAGCTCTCAAGCGCTTCCAGGCGCAGCATGCCCTGCAGGACGATGGTGTTCTGGGTGCCGGCACCCTCGCCGCGCTGAACGCCACGCCAGCGGACCGGCTCGACCAGCTCAGGGCCAACCTCGAGCGCTTCCGCTGGCTGGCCGGCGACATCGAGGCCGACTCGCTGCTGGTGGATATCGCCGGAGGCCGGGTGATCTATTTCCGGAATCACCAAGCCCGCTGGGAAGCCCGCACGCAGGTCGGTCGCGCGGCGCGGCAGACCCCGGCGATCAAGTCCAGGGTCAACCGCCTGACGCTCAACCCGACCTGGACGGTACCGCCGACGATCATGCGCGAGGACAAGCTGCCGAAGATCCGCCAGGACCTCGCCTATCTCGAGCAGCAGCAGTTGCAGGTGCTCGACCCGCAGGGCAAGCAGCTGGATCCCGCATCGGTGAACTGGGCGGCCCCCGGTGCCATCATGCTGCGCCAGGCGGCCGGCCCGAGCAATCCACTGGGCCGGGTCGCCATTCGCTTCGCCAACCCCTTCTCCATCTACCTGCACGACACGCCCAGCCAGCAGCTGTTCGCCAGGGCGCCCCGGGCCTTCAGTTCCGGTTGCGTGCGGGTCGAATCAGTGATGCAACTGGTCGAGCTGTTGCTGACCGAGGCCGAGCGCGAACGGGTGACCCAGCTGCTGGAAAGCGGCAAGACGGTGGAGTTCCGCCTGTCGCAGCCGATGCCGATCCTGCTCGCCTACTGGACCGCCGGAGCCGACGCATCCGGCCAGCCGTTCTACCGGCCCGATATCTACCAGCGGGACGCTGCATTGATCCGGGCGCTGGACAAGGCACGGACGGGTACCTGAGCGCCCGCGACAACGCTGGCGGAGGAACCAAGTCACCCTTCGAGAAGTCTCTTGCTCAGCCCATTGGCATGACGCCGAGCGACCGGCCGAGCGTGACGCGATTCGCAGCATCCTCGGGCAGCGCTACGCCGAATGCGATCTCGTCTAATTTGACTTGCTTGCAACCATAACCGGGACAATCATTCGGCTGACGGACGTGAATCATGGGGCTGCACACGGGCGACTCGAGGCGAGCACCGTATGCACGACTGCCCCAACACTCCAAATGGCGCCATGGATAGCCGAGCAGAACTCTTGAACGCAGAACCGAGCGCCAACGCATCATGGGACGAAGATGACCGATTAGCGGCGCTGATCGGCTATTGCATTCTGGATACCCCGGCCGAGACATCCTTCGATGATCTGGTCGAGCTGGCGGTCGATCTCTGCGCCGTCTCCAGCGCCGCCATCCATTTCGTGGCCGATACTCGCCTGTGGTGCAAGGCCGCCGCGGGCGGGCCGCGTGGCACCAGCCAGCCACGCGACGGTTCGCTCTGCGCCCGCGCCATTCTGCAAACCGATCCGTTGGTGATCGAAGACCTCTCGCAGGAGCCGGAGGCCGCCGCCAGTGGCAGGTCCGGCTTTTATGCCGCCGCCGTGCTGCGCACGCCTGAAGGCTTGCCACTGGGAACCTTCTGCCTGTTCGACGACCAACCGCGCCAGCTGACGGCGCGCCAGCTCGGGCACCTCCAAGCCTTGGCGCGCCAGGCGACGGCGGCGCTGGAACTGCGCCGGACGCGGCACATCGACGAGCGCAACCGCCAGATCATCGACAGCGCCGTGGACTACGCCATTCTCACCTGCAGCCCACAAGGCGAGATCACCAGCTGGAACGAAGGGGCGCAGCGCATCCTCGGCTGGCAGGCGACGGAAATCATCGGTCGCGCCGCACGCTGCATCTTCACTCCCGAAGACCGCGCCCAGGGCGTTCTGGAAGCGGAAATGCGCACGGCCCAGGAACGCGGCTCGGCCCTCGACGAGCGTTGGCACCAGCGCCAGGACGGCACGCAGTTCTGGGCCAGCGGCGTGATGATGCCGATGAAGGACGAGCGCGGCGCCCTCCGTGGCTTCGTCAAGATCCTGCGCGACCTGACCGCCACCCGCCTCCAGCAGGCCGCGACCTGGAAGGCCGAACAGCGCTACCGCGCACTCGTCGACCTCAGCCCGCAGGTGATCTGGCAATGCGAGCCGGACGGCGCGCTGAGTTTCTGCAACGGCTACTGGTCCACCTTCACCGACCTGTCGGCGGAGGATTCACGCGGTGACGGCTGGCTCGCCGCCGTCAGCGAGGACAAGCGCGAGCAGGTGCTCGAGCAGTGGCGGCATATTCTGCGCTCCAAGCTCCCTGGCACGCTCGATCTGCCCCTGCTGGATGCCGATGGTGCCCTGCGCTGGTTCCAGGCACGCGGCGCTCCCGTCTACGACGAGAACGGCGAGCTGCTGCACTGGATCTTCGCCGCCCAGGACATCGACGATCGCCGCCGGGCCGACAGCGATCGCCTGGAGAGCGAGGCCTTCACCCGGCTGCTGCTGGATTCGGTCAGCGAGGGTTTCTACTCCATCGACACCGATGGCCAGATCACCATGTGCAACCAGGCGTTCGTCAGGCTGCTCGGCTTCGCCAGCAAGGACGAGGTCCTGGGACGGCAGTTGTGCGAAGTCGTCCGCCACGGCCATCCGGATGGCACTACCTACGAGCCAGAGCATTGCCCGATCCGGCACACCGCGCGTACCGGCGAGCCGGCCCACGCCGAACATGAGCTGCTCTACCGCCAGGATGGCAGCAGCCTGTCGGTGGAATATCGGGTGGCCCCGCTGTACCGCGAAGGCGTGCTGCAAGGCGCAATCTGCACCTTCACCGACATCAGCGAACGGGTACGTGGCGAGGCGCTGCAGGCGTTCCTGCTGGAGCTCAGCGACCAATTGCAGGAAGCCGTCGAGCGCGTCGATTTCAGCGCGATTCTCGGCGGCAGGCTCGGTCGGCTGTTCGGCGTCGAGCGCATTGCCTATGGCTGTCTCGACGAGCACGGCGACCTGCTGATCGCCGAGGAATGGCACAACGGTGGCAGCACCGACCGAGTCGGCCGTCATCCGCTGGGAGAGCTGGGTCAACCACTACGCCGCCACGTGGAACAGGGCGCCATCGTCCCGCTCGACGACCTGCTCGCCGGCGGCCAGCATTCGCCCCTGCATGAACACTTCGCCAGCCAGAGCCTGCTGCTCGCCCCCCTGCCCGAGGAAACCGCCCGGCCGACCTTCCTGTTGTTCGCCTGCAATCAGCCTCGCAGCTGGAGTCAGACCGACCTCGGCCTGGTTCGTGAAATGGTCGAGCGCATTCGCAGCGCCAATGAACGCGCCTGCGCCCGTAAGGCCCTGCTCGACGCCGAACAGCGAATCAGCCTGGCCAACGAGATCGCCTCGATCGGCGTCTGGGAATACGACGTCAGCCGCCAGGAACTGATCTGGGATACCCAGCTCAAGGCGATGGCAGGGCTGGCAGCCGATCAGCGCGGTTTCCAGGCGGCCGACCTGTTTGCGCGGGTACATGCCGACGATCGCGGCGTGTTGATAGGCGCCATCAGCGAAGCACTGGAAGGCAAGGGCGACGGCGAGCTGAGCCTGGAATACCGGATCTACGACAGCCGCACCAACCAGTTCCGCTGGTTCGCCAATCGCGGCCGGCGTCTGGTCGATGCTCGCGGCAACATCCGCCTGCTGGGCACCGCGCGGGACATCACCGCCGAGCGCAATGCCGCGCAGAAGCTGTTGCGCATCAACGCGCTGCTCGAAGAACAGATCGAGGAACGGCACCTGGCCGAGCAACGCCAGGCCGCACTGATGGGGCTCAGCGACCTGTTGCGCGAGCAACCCGACAGCCTGACCATCGCCAACGCCGCGGTGCGCGCCCTGGGCACCACGCTGAACGTCAGCCGCGCCGCCTTCGCCAGCATCGATCCGGGCGGCCAGTACGCCACCATCGAGCGTTACTGGAGCAATGGCTCGCTCAACGTCTATCAGGAGCGCATGTGCTTCGCCGATTATGGCGATTTCCTCTACGACCTGCAGAATGACGAGCTGGTGGTGGTCGACGACGTGCTGCACGACGTGCGCACCGCCTCCCAGGCCGCGAGCCTGCGCGCCCGGCGCATCCAGAGCCTGGTGTGCGTCCCGCTGCAGGAACAGGGCCGGCTCAGCGCGGCGCTGGTGCTGCTGCAGGATCAGCCGCGCGCCTGGCTCGAGGACGACATTTCCTTCATCCGCGAAGTGGCCGACCGGGCCTGGACCGCCGATGAACGCATGCGCGCGGAACGGGCCCTGCGCGCCAGCGAGGAGCAGTTCCGCACCCTGGCCGACAACATGAGCCAGTTCGCCTGGATGGCCGACCCCGCAGGCCGCATCTACTGGTACAACAAGCGCTGGTACGACTACACCGGCACCACGCTGGAAGCCATGCGCGCCCTGGGCTGGCGTGCGGTGCATCATCCCGACCATCACGTCCGGGTGAGCACCTCGATGAAGCGCGCCGTGGCGATCGGTTCGATCTGGGAGGAAACCTTCCCCTTGCGCGGCAAGGACGGCAAGTACCGCTGGTTCCTCGCCCGTGCCCTGCCGATTCGCGACGAACTAGGCCAGGTCATCCACTGGTTCGGCACCAATACCGACATCACCGCCCAGGTGACGGCCGAAGAGGCACTGCGCGAGCTCAACGACAATCTTGAAAGGCGCGTCGCCGAGCGAACCCGCGAACTGGCAGAGATCAACCATCGCCTGCACCTGGAGATGGGCGAACGCGAACGCGCCGAGGACGCCCTGCGCCATGCGCAGAAGATGGAAGCCATCGGCCAGCTGACCGGCGGCCTCGCCCACGATTTCAACAACATGCTCACCGGTGTGCTCGGTGCCCTCGACCTGATCCAGCGGCGGCTCGCCAGCGGGCGCAGCGTCGACCTGGAGCGCTACATCGACGCCGCGGTGACCTCGGCCAATCGCGCGGCGGCGTTGACTCATCGTCTGCTGGCCTTCGCCCGGCGCCAGTCGCTCGATCCCAAACCGGTGGATGTCAACCAGCTGGTGATCTCCATGGAGGACATGCTCAGGCGCACCATGGCCGAGCACATCCAGCTGAACACCCGGCTGCAGCCCGACCCCTGGCTGGCCTACACCGACGCCCATCAACTGGAAAACGCCCTGCTGAACCTGGTGATCAACGCCCGTGACGCCATGGAGGGCGGCGGTCGCATCACCATCCAGACCGGTTGCGTGCGAATCAGCGACTCCCAGCCGGACAACCCGACACCCGGCGACTACGTCACCCTCAGCGTGGCCGACAGCGGCTCGGGCATGCCGGCGGAAGTCGTGACCAAGGCCTTCGATCCCTTCTTCACCACCAAACCCATCGGCCAGGGGACCGGCCTCGGCCTGTCGATGGTCTACGGCTTCGTCAAACAGACCGGCGGCCATGTGCGCATCGACAGCACGGTCGGGCAGGGCACCCTGATCACCCTGTTCCTGCCGCGCAACTGCTTGCAGCCGACCGCTGACGTACCCGAGGAGACCGGCTTCAGCGCCATCCCCGGCGCGCTGCAGGGCGAGACGGTACTGGTGGTTGAGGACGAGGCCGCGGTGCGCATGCTGGTGCTCGAAGTGCTGGAGGAGCTGGGCTACCAGGTACTCGAAGCCGTGGATGCCAACAGCGCCCTGCCGGTGCTGCGCAGCGACCAGCGCGTCGACCTGCTGGTCAGCGATTTCGGGTTGCCCGGCATGAACGGCCACCAGCTGGTGGAAATCGCTCGCCAGCACCGCCCCGAGCTGAAAGTGCTGTTCATTACCGGCTACGCGCCGAATGCCGAGGTGCGCGGCGATTTCCTCGGCCCCGGCATGGACATGCTGGCCAAGCCCTTCAACATCGACGTACTGGCCACCAAGGTCCGCCAGCTGATCGGGCGCGACGGCTGATCCTCCAACCGGAACTCTGCGCTCGCCCGCCGACTCTCAAACAGAGAACCGGATGGAGGCGCTGAACATGATCAAGAAGACTCTGGCAATCGTCGCGCTGAGCGTCATACCGCTCGGCGCAGCCCTGGCCGATGGCCTGGTACGGGACATCCTTTCCTCGGGTGCCACCACCGCATCGACCTACCTAACCTTCAAGGACAACAAGCTGGTAGCGGCCGCTCGCGAAGACGCCGGCAGCTTCGTCGCCAGCGACGGCGCGATTCGCGGCCCGCACCTGGAAGCCACGTTGCGACAGCTGCGCCAGCAGCAACCGCAGCTGCAGGCCAGCGACATGGAACTGGCCAGCGCCATTCTGGCGGCGGAACAGAACTGACGGGGCCGTCCGGCCCGACGAACAACGGAGAACCGACTCGATGAAGAAGACAGCATCGGCCGTCTGGCAAGGCGACCTGAAAACCGGCAAGGGCACCATCAGCACGCAGAGCGGCGCCCTGAAGGACAATCCCTACGGGTTCAACACCCGCTTCGAGGATGCGCCCGGCACCAACCCGGAGGAGCTGATCGGCGCGGCCCATGCCGGGTGCTTTTCCATGGCCCTATCGCTGATGCTGGGCCAGGCGGGACTCACCGCCGAGCGCATCGAGACCCGGGCCGAAGTGACGCTGGACAAGGAAGGCGAAGGCTTCGCCATCACCGCCATCGCCCTGACCCTGGAGGCCCGGATACCCGGCGCCGACGAAGCGCAATTTCAGCAGATCGCCAACCAGGCGAAAGAAGGCTGCCCGGTCTCCAAGGTGCTCAACGCCCGGATCAGCCTGTCCGCGACGCTGGTCAGCTAGCAGGCCGTTGAAAAATGTAGGCGAGGCAGCCAGTGCAAGGCAAAAACAGGCGAAAAAGCGCAGTTTAGGTGTTCTAAATGAGCATTTTGAGCCTGTTTTTAACGCAGCAATGGCAACGTAGGTAGTTTTTCAACGGCCTGCTAGAGCATTCCCTGACGCTCCCGGACGTCATTGCAGACGGCTCGCCAGCAAGCTGGCTCCTACATTGCAACACACCGTAGGAGCGAGCGAGCTCGCGATTAGCGCCTTTCAGCTGGCTAGCCGCACTTCGAATAACCGCAGTTCAGACAGGTGGCGCAACCGTCCATTTGCACCACCGCCTGGGTGTTGCACTTGTTGCACAGCTGCGCACCGGCCGGGAAGCCATCGCCCGGCTCCAGCGCCACGGCACCCTGGCTGGCTTCGTAGGCGGCGCGTTTTTCTGCCAGGTACTTGAGCTGGGTTTCGTCCAGCGCCTGGCCTTCGAGCAGGCCGATGGAGATCAGGTGCCGCTCCAGCACACCGCCGATCTCAGCGACGATGGAAGGCATGTAGACGCCACCCTTCTTCAGGTAGCCGCCGCGCGGATCGAACACCGCCTTCAGCTCTTCCACCAGGAAGGTGCAGTCGCCGCCCTTGCGGAACACCGCGGACATGATCCGGGTGAGCGCGACGATCCACTGGAAGTGGTCCATGTTCTTCGAATTGATGAAGATCTCGAACGGCCGACGCTGCTCGTGCGGCGTGCCGGCGTTGAGCACGATGTCGTTCACGGTCACGTAGAGCGCGTGCTCGAACAGCGGCGACTTGATCTTGTAGGTCATGCCGATCAGCGTTTCCGGGCGCTGCAGGCTTTCATGCATCTCCACCACGCTGGGCTTGGCGGGCGCGCTGGTCTCGCTGGCGGCGGGGCGCTCGAGGGCCTCGTCGACCACCTTGAAACCCTTGATGCGCTGCTTGATCTTTACAGTCATTGCGAATCTCTCCGGCCGGGCCGCATGGGCGGCCCAGGCATCAAATTGTGCTCAGTACTTGCCGTAGTAGCCTTCTTTCAGCGCATCGAACAGGTTGGCGGCGGTGTTCACCTCGCCGTCGTACTCCACCTCTTCGTTACCCTTGAGCTCGACCACGCTGCCGTCCTCGAGAACGAACTGGTACAGGGTCTTCTCCAGATCGGCCTCCTTGACCAGCACGCCCTGGAAAGCGGCCGGGTTGAAGCGGAAGGTGGTGCAACCCTTGAGCCCCTGGCGCCAGGCGTAGCGATAGATGTCCTTGAACGCCTCGAAGGGATAGTCGGTGGGCACGTTGGCGGTCTTGGAGATCGAGGAGTCGACCCACTTCTGCGCGGCGGCCTGGATGTCGACGTGCTGGGTCGGGGTGATGTCGTCGGCGGTGATGAAGTATTCGGGCAACTTCTGCCCTGCCTCCTCGGCGCCCGGCTTGGCCTGGCCATTGATCAGCGCGCGGTAGGCCAGCAACTCGTAGCTGAACACCTCGATCTTTTCCTTGGCCTTGCGGCCGGTGCGGATCAGGTTGCGCGAGTAGTGGTGGGCGAAGCTCGGCTCGATGCCGTTGGACGCGTTGTTGGCCAGGCTCAGGCTGATGGTGCCGGTGGGCGCGATGGAGCTGTGATGGGTGAAGCGCGCGCCCTCCTCGGCCAGCGCCTCGATCAGCTCAGGGGCGTACTCGGCGATCTTCTGCATGTAGCGCGAATACCTGGCGTGCAGCACGCGGCCGGCCACCTGATCGCCGACCTTGTAGCCGTCCTTCTTCATTTCCGGACGCTTGCGCAGCATCTCGGCGGTGACTTCGAAGGTTTCCGCCAGCAGCGGTGCCGGGCCCTTCTCGCGGGACAGATCCAGTGCCACTTCCCAGCCGACCAGCGCCATTTCGCGGGCCACTTCCTCGGTGAACACACAGGATTCCGGGCTGCCATAACGCATCTTGAGCAGCGTCAGGGTCGAGCCCAGGCCCAGGAAGCCCATGCCGTGACGACGCTTGTGCTCGATCTCGTGACGCTGCTTCTCCAGCGGCAGGCCGTTGATCTCCACCACGTTGTCCAGCATGCGGGTGAAGATGCGCACCACTTCGCGGTACTTGTCCCAGTCGAAACGCGCTTCCGTGCCGAAGGGGTCGATGACGAAGGAGGTCAGGTTGATCGAGCCCAGCAGGCAGGAGCCGTAGGGTGGCAATGGCTGCTCGCCGCAGGGGTTGGTCGCCCGGATCGCTTCGCACCACCAGTTGTTGTTCAGCTGGTTGACGCGATCGATGAGGATGAAGCCCGGCTCGGCGTAGTCGTAGGTGGAGACCATGATCATGTCCCACAAATGACGCGCCTTCACCCGTCCGTAGACGCGGCAGGCGACCAGGCCGTCTTCGCGCACGATATAGCCCTCGTGGGTGGGCCATTCGCGCCAGACGACCTGCTCGGGGTCGTCCAGGTCCAGCTCGGCCTTTTCCTTGAGGTGCAGCGGGAAGATCAGCGGCCATTCGGCGTCGTTCTCCACCGCCTGCATGAACTCGTCGGTGATCAGCAGGCTGAGGTTGAACTGGCGCAGGCGACCGTCTTCGCGCTTGGCGCGGATGAATTCGCGCACGTCCGGATGGCCGACATCGAAGGTGCCCATCTGCGCGCCGCGGCGTCCGCCGGCGGAGCTGACGGTGAAGCACATCTTGTCGAAGATATCCATGAACGACAGCGGCCCGCTGGTATGCGCGCCGGCCCCGGAGACGAAGGAGCCACGCGGACGCAGGGTGCTGAATTCGTAGCCGATGCCGCAACCGGCCTTGAGCGTCAGCCCGGCCTCGTGGACCTTGCCGAGAATCTCGTCCATCGAGTCGTCGATGGTGCCGGAAACGGTGCAGTTGATGGTCGAGGTGGCCGGCTTGTAGTCCTGCGCGCCGGCGTTGGAAATGATCCGCCCGGCCGGAATGGCGCCGTTGCGCAGCGCCCAGAGGAACCGCTCGTACCACGGCTCACGCTTGCCTTCCGGCTCGACGTCCGCCAGGGCGCGGGCGACCCGCTGCCAGGTGGCGTCGACGCTCTCGTCGACGGGGGTGCCGTCCTTGCTGGTCAGGCGATACTTCTGCGCCCAGATGTCTTCGGAAGCCGGCTGCAAGGCGATGCCCGAAGTGTTCTTGATTTCTGCCGCGACCGGCCCGCCCGTCTTCGCCATGCGCTGCGCATCCTCATGCAAATGGGAAAAGCGCAAGCTTAAGCCAGAGCGTCCTGCGAGGGTATGACATTCATCAACTTGCCGTTCGCCCAGCGGATTCCCGACCGATGGCACCGGATGCGAGAACCCGCTCGTGGCGCGCCCTACAGGCCTTCCAGACACTCGGCAAGCGTGGAGCCCAGCGATTCCAGCAGGCGCTCGTAACCCCGCGCATCCGCCGTGATACCGCTGCCCAGGGCATCGAGTTCGGCCAGTTGCACCGGCAAGCCGCGGCTCAGGGTCTGCGCCAGGCGCGGCCGGGCCGGTGGTTCGTAGAACACGCAGCTGGGCCCCGCCTGCTGCAGGCGCTGGCGCATCTGGGCGACGTGCCGGGCGCCGGGCTGGGCCTCGCCACCCGCGCTGAAGACGCCGGCGTGACGAAGCCCGTAGGCGGCTTCGAAATAGTCGTAGGCCTCGTGGAAAACGAAGAAGGGTTGATCACCCACCCGCGCCAGGCGCGCCTGCAGGCGCTGGTCGAGCTCGCCCAACCGTTGCCGGAAGGCGGCAAGGTTGGCCTGATAGCGCTGGGCATTGGTCGGGTCGAGCGCAGCCAGATCGCCGGCCATCTTCTCGGCGATGACCAGTGCATTGGCCGGCAGCAACCATAGATGGGCGTCGAGGCTGCCGGGGCGATGAGCGTGATCGTGCTCGCCGTGGTCGTGGTCGTGGTCGTGGTCGTGGTCATCATCATGCGCCGCGTGCGCTTCGCCGAAGTGCCGAAGGGTCAGGCCCGGCAGCGCCTGGATCTGCTGACTGGCGCCACGGCGGCCGGCAACCAGCGGCTTCAGGAACACCTCCATGTCCGGGCCGATCCAGTAGAACAGATCCGCCGCCTGCAGATGCCGTACGTCGGAAGGCCGCAAGGCGTAGTGATGCGCCGACGCCCCAGGAGGCAACAGCACGGCGGGTTCGTCGACGCCATCCTGCACCGCGGCGGCGATCAGCTGGAGCGGCTTGATGCTGGTCAGCAGGTCGACTTTCTCGCGAGCCGCTGCGCCGCTGACGAAGAAGACGGAAAGGATCAGTAAAAATAGACGGGCCACGGGCAACACTCGGCGGATGAGAATAGGTAACATAATAACGTCTCTCCACAACCGAGTCTCTGTCCATGTCCAAGACTCCACTGGCCTATACCCCCCACGACCACGACCATTGCGTCAGCAGCGCGCTGGCCGAGGCCGATACGCTCTGCGCGCGCCAGGGCGTGCGCCTCACCGCACTGCGCAAGCGCGTGCTGGAGCTGGTCTGGCAAAGCCACAAGCCGCTGGGTGCCTATGACATCCTGGCCGTGCTGAGCGAGCAGGATGGCCGCCGCGCCGCGCCGCCCACGGTGTACCGGGCGCTGGATTTCCTGCTGGAGAACGGCCTGGTCCATCGCATCGCTTCGCTCAACGCCTTCATCGGCTGCAGCCATCCGGAACATCCACACCAGGGGCAGTTCCTGATCTGCCGCAGCTGCCACACCGCCATCGAGCTGGAAAACGCCGCGGTGAGCGATGCCATCGCCGCCGCAGCCGCCAGCGTCGACTTCCAGGCCGAAGCCCAGACCGTGGAAGTGGTCGGAATCTGCGCGCCCTGCCGGTTGGCCGCATGAGCGACGCACTGGTTCGCCTGCAGGACATCCACGTGCGGTTTGCCAACCAGGCCGTGCTGGAAGGCGCCGAGCTGCAGGTCGGGCGCGGCGAGATCGTCACCCTCATCGGCCCCAACGGCGCGGGCAAGACGACCCTGGTGCGCACCGTGCTGGGTCTGCTCAAGCCGGACAGAGGCCACGTCTGGCGCAAACCGAAACTGCGCATCGGCTACATGCCGCAGAAGCTGCACGTGGATTCGACGCTGCCGCTGTCGGTGCTACGTTTTCTGCGCCTGGTACCAGGTGTCGATCGCGCCAGCGCGGTCGAGGCTCTGGCCAAGGTTGGCGCCGAGCAGGTGATCGACAGCCCGCTGCAAGGCATCTCCGGTGGCGAGATGCAGCGGGTGCTGCTCGCCCGCGCCCTGCTCCGCGGCCCCGAATTGCTGGTGCTGGACGAGCCGGTGCAAGGCGTGGACATCGCCGGGCAGGCGGAGCTGTACCGCCTGATCGGCCAACTGCGCGACCGCTTCGGCTGCGGCGTGCTGATGGTGTCCCACGACCTGCATCTGGTAATGAGCGCGACCGACAAGGTGGTTTGCCTGAATCGGCACGTGTGCTGTTCGGGCCATCCGGAACAGGTCAGCAACGATCCGGCATTCATCGAACTGTTCGGCCAGGATGCCCGCAGCATGGCGATCTATCACCATCGCCACGACCATGCCCACGACCTGCATGGCGCCGTACTGAAACCCCACGTACACGACGAAAACTGCAAACATGGCTGATTTCCTGCTCAACGCCCTGCTCGCCGGCCTGGCGCTGGCGCTGGTGGCCGGCCCGCTCGGCTCCTTCGTGGTCTGGCGACGCATGGCCTATTTCGGCGACACCCTGTCCCATGCGGCGCTGCTCGGCGTGGCGCTGGGGCTGATGCTGGAGGTCAACCTGACCCTCGCCGTCGTCGTCTGCTGCGTGCTGCTGGCGGTACTGCTGGTCACCTTGCAGCAGCGCCAGCCTCTCGCCTCGGACACCCTGCTGGGGATCCTCGCTCACAGCACACTGTCGCTGGGGCTGGTCTCGCTGAGTTTCATGGACGAGGTGCGCGTCGACCTGATGGGCTTTCTGTTCGGCGATCTGTTGGCGATCAGCCCCAGCGACCTGGCCTGGATCGTCGGGGGCAGCGCCCTGGTGCTGCTGATGCTGATCGCGCTGTGGCGACCGCTGCTGGCGATCACCGTGCACGAGGAGCTGGCCAGAGTCGAAGGTCTGCCGGTGGCGGCCATCCGTCTGGCGCTGATGCTGCTGATCGCAGTGGTAATCGCGGTGGCGATGAAGATCGTCGGCGTGCTGCTGATCACCTCCCTGCTGATCATCCCCGCCGCCGCCGCACAGCGCCACGCACGCACGCCGGAGCAGATGGCCTGCGGCGCCAGCCTGCTGGGCCTGCTGGCGGTTTGCCTAGGGCTGGCGCTGTCCTGGTATCAGGACACGCCGGCCGGGCCGTCCATCGTGGTCTCCGCCGCCGGGCTGTTTCTGCTCAGCTTCGCCTGGCGCAAGCGCAATTGAACGGCCATGGCTGACCTGAAGTACCTGCGCGGCTATCCCGAGCCGCTGCTGGCGCAGGTTCGCCAGCTGATCGCCGAGCAGCGTCTGGGCGACTATCTGCAGCAGCGCTATCCCGGCCGGCATGAAGTCCAGAGCGACAAGGCGCTGTATGGCTACGTGCAGCGACTGAAACAGGACCACCTGAAAAGCGCCCCGCCGATAGACAAGGTGCTTTACGACAATCGCCTGGATCTCACCCACCGTGCCCTCGGCCTGCATACCGCGGTGTCGCGGGTGCAGGGCGGCAAGCTCAAGGCGAAGAAGGAGATCCGCGTGGCCTCGCTGTTTCGCCAGGCCGCGCCGGAGTTTTTGCAAATGATCGTCGTCCACGAGCTGGCGCACCTGCGCGAGAGCGAGCACAACCGCGCCTTCTACAAGCTCTGCGAGCACATGCTGCCAGGCTACGGGCAGATCGAGTTCGACCTGCGGCTGTTCCTGCACTGGCGGGAGATGGCTGACCGCTGAGGCGGTTTCGTAGGGTGGAAAACTCGCAAAGCGATTTTCCACGCGGGACGCGCCTGGACTCACATCATGCGGGACCAGGCATCACACCGCGTGGATGGCTTCGGCCATCCACCCTACGCCGGCACCGCCTTCGCCGCCGCCTCCCTGGCCCAGATGCGATGCTGCGCCAGCGCCTGGACGAAGGGGTCGAACACTGCATCCACCGAATCGCCTTCCAGCAAGCCGGCATCGGCCTGCAACTGGAGCGGCGCCAGCATCCGTCGGGCATCGCCCAGCACCGCGATGGGCTTGAGGTGCTTGTAGGCTTCCAGCAGGTAATGGCGGGCATCACCGGATTTCTCCAGCAGCGCCACCGCCTGGGCGCCACCAGGCACGAACAGGGCGTCGAAGAGGATCGATGGCAGGCCATCCATGGGGCCGTCGATGACCAGCTTCTGGCCTTCGGCGGTGGTCACCGGCGCCGGAGTCGGGCCGATCAGCTTGATCATCGCGCCCTCCTCGGCCAGTTTCGCCTTGAAGGCATCGATGGCCGCGCCGTCCACGCCATCGGCCACCAGCATCGCCACCTTGCGCGACTTGATGTTGCCCGGCAGATGGTTCATCAGGCTCAGCGCCGGCGAGTTGGGCGTCGCCGGCTCCTTCTTCGCCACGCTGGGCGCGCTCGGCGCCGGCAGGCCGAGGTTTTCCGCCACGCGTCGGGCCAGTTCCAGATCGATGTTGGCGAGGATCTCGTTGACCTGCCTCTCACGGATGAACACCCGCTCGACCTTGCCCAGCTCGAAGGTGTAGGCGCCGACGATGTGCTCCTTCTCCGGCGCGCTCATGCTGTTCCAGAACAGCGTGGCCTGGGAGAAATGATCGCCGAAGGACGCGCTGCGGTTGCGGATCTTGTGCCCCTCGACCCGCTCCGGATAGCTCTCGAAGCCACCGCCGCTGGCGGCCGGTGGCGTCTCCTTGGGCCAGCCGCCGTCGATGGAGTTGGGCTCGTAGTTGGCGCGACCCTTGTGGATGGCCTGCCGATGGAAGGCATCGCGCTGGTTGTTGTGGAAGGGGCACAGCGGCCGGTTGATCGGGATCTCGTGGAAGTTCGGTCCGCCCAGGCGCAGCAGCTGGGTGTCGGTGTAGGAGAACAGCCGGCCCTGCAGCAAGGGGTCGTTGGTGAAGTCGATGCCCGGCACGATATGGCCGATATGGAAGGCCGCCTGTTCGGTCTCGGCGAAGAAGTTGTCCGGGTTGCGGTTCAAGGTCATCTTGCCGAGCGTCTGCACCGGCACCAGTTCCTCGGGGATGATCTTGGTCGGGTCCAGCAGGTCGAAGTCGAAGCTGTGCTCGTCCTCTTCCTCCACCACCTGCACCCCCAGCTCCCACTCGAAGGGATCGCCGCTCTCGATAGACTCCCACATGTCGCGGCGGTTGAAGTCCGGGTCCTTGCCGGCCAGCTTGAGAGTCTCGTCCCAGAGCAGGGAAAAGGCCCCGGCCACTGGCTTCCAGTGAAACTTGACGAAGCGGCTCTTGCCCTCGGCATTGATCATGCGGAAGGTGTGCACGCCGAAGCCCTCCATGGCCCGGTAGGAACGCGGAATGGCGCGGTCGGACATGGTCCAGAGCACCATGTGCGCCGACTCCGGCGTCAGCGAGACGAAATCCCAGAAGGTGTCGTGGGCCGACTGCGCTTGGGGAATCTCGTTATGCGGCTCGGGTTTGACCGCATGGACGAAGTCGGGGAACTTGATCGCGTCCTGGATGAAGAACACCGGCATGTTGTTGCCTACCAGGTCGAAGTTGCCTTCGTCGGTATAGAACTTGGTGGCGAAGCCGCGCACGTCACGCACCGTATCCGCCGAACCGCGCGAACCCTGCACGGTGGAGAAGCGCACGAATACCGGCGTCTCCTTGCCCTCGGCGGCGAGGAAGGAAGCCTTGGTCAGCCAGCTGTGGTCGCCGTAGCTGGTAAACACGCCATGGGCCGCGGCGCCTCGGGCATGGACGATACGTTCGGGGATGCGCTCGTGGTCGAAGTGGGTGATCTTCTCGCGCATGATGAAGTCTTCGAGCAGCGAGGGGCCCCGGTCGCCGGCCCTGAGCGTGTTCTGATTGTCGGCGATCTTCACGCCCTGGTTGGTGGTCAATGCCTGATCGGTGGCGTCGCTGCGGAAGCTCTCCAGCTGGTCGAGCTTGGCGTTGCGGTTGGCGCGGTCGGGGGTGTCGGTGCCGGCCACTTCGTTGCGTGGAGGGTTGATGTCAGTCATGGAGAGCCTCGGTTAGCGAATGAGCTGAACCGCGAACGACCAGGCCGCCAGCGGGCCTGATGCTGATCGATTCACGGCATACCGATTAGTGACCCTTCCGCGGCCCACATGGTTGCCGCCTGCGACGATTTGCTTTGCCTATGAGAATCATGCATTCGCTCAATCGACAGGGCGCAAACGAGCGAGCTGGGCGCCAAACGGGTAGAATGCCCGCCTTTCGCCGAAAATCCTGGCTACGTCGCAGCCACAAGGTTCGCCCGTGATCGAATTCCAAGACGTCCATAAAACCTACCGGGTTGCCGGTCGCGATATTGCCGCGCTGCAACCGACCCGGCTGGAAATCAGCGCCGGCGAGGTGTTCGGCCTGATCGGCCACTCCGGCGCCGGCAAGAGCACCCTGCTGCGCCTGATCAACCGGCTGGAAGAACCTTCCGGCGGTCGCATCCTGGTCAACGGCGAAGATGTCACCGCGCTGGATGCCGAAGGCCTGCGGCGCTTTCGCCAGCGCGTGGGGATGATCTTCCAGCACTTCAATCTGCTGATGTCCAAGACGGTCGCCGATAATGTCGCCATGCCGCTGCGCCTGGCCGGCAGCTACTCTAAAAGCGAGATCGAGCGCCGTGTCACCGCCCTGCTCCGGCGCGTCGGCCTGGAAGATCACGCACGCAAATACCCGGCGCAACTGTCCGGTGGGCAAAAGCAACGCGTCGGCATCGCCCGGGCGCTGGCCACCGAGCCGGACATCCTGCTCTGCGACGAGGCCACCAGCGCGCTGGACCCGCAGACCACCGCCCAGGTGCTGCAGCTGCTGGCCGAAATCAACCGTGAACTGAAGCTGACCATCGTCCTGATCACCCATGAGATGGATGTGATCCGCCGCGTCTGCGACCGCGTCGCGGTGATGGACGCCGGTCAGATCGTCGAAACGGGCCCGGTGACGGACGTCTTCCTGCATCCGCAGCATCCGACCACCCAGCGCTTCGTGCTCGAGGACGAGGCGGTGGATGAGCGCGAGCAGCGTGAGGACTTCACCCACGTGCCGGGCCGCATCCTGCGCCTGACCTTCCAGGGCGAAGCCACCTACACGCCGCTGCTGGGCACCGTGGCACGCGAAACCGGGGTCGACTACAGCATCCTTTCGGGCCGCATCGATCACATCAAGAACACGCCTTACGGACAGCTGACCCTGGCTCTGATCGGCGGCGACCTGGCTGCAGCCATGAGCCGCTTCGAAGCTGCCGAGGTGCATGTGGAGGTACTGCGCTGATGGATTTCTTCTCAGGTCTGTTCAGTAACGTCGACTGGTACGACATCTGGCTGGCGACCCTGGATACCCTGTTGATGCTCGGCGGCTCGCTGCTGTTCACCCTGCTGCTCGGCCTGCCGCTGGGCGTGCTGCTGTTCCTCACCGGGCCACGCCAGCTGTTCGAGAACGGGCCGCTGTACGCCGCACTGTCGTTCGTGGTCAACGTGCTGCGCTCGCTGCCGTTCATCATCCTGCTGATCGTGATGATTCCCTTCACGGTGCTGGTGACCGGCACCTCGCTGGGCGTCGCCGGTGCGATTCCGCCGCTGGTGGTCGGTGCCGCGCCCTTCTTCGCGCGGCTGGTGGAAACCGCCTTGCGCGAGGTGGACCGCGGCATCATCGAGGCGACCCAGGCGATGGGCGCCAGCACTCGGCAGATCATTTTCAGCGCATTGCTGCCCGAAGCCCGCCCGGGCATCATCGCCGCCACCACGGTCACCGCGATCACCCTGGTGTCGTACACGGCGATGGCCGGCGTGGTCGGCGCCGGCGGCCTGGGCGACCTGGCGATCCGCTTCGGCTACCAGCGCTTTCAAACCGACGTGATGATCGTAACGGTGGTATTGCTGCTGGTTCTGGTGCAGATTCTGCAAAGCGTCGGCGACAAGCTGGTCACGCATTTTTCACGCAAATAACCACAACAAGGGCGAGCGAACCTTCGCACCCCGCTCACCTCTGAAGGAACTGAACGATGAAAAAACTGTTTGCCGCCCTTGCCGCCGTCGCGGCACTGTCCGCCCAGGCCGCGGAAGAACTGAACGTCGCCGCCACCGCGGTGCCGCACGCCGAGATCCTCGAATTCCTCAAGCCGGCACTGGCCGAACAGGGTGTCGACCTGAAGGTGAAGGTCTTCACCGATTACGTGCAGCCCAACATCCAGGTCGCCGAGAAGCGCCTGGACGCCAACTTCTTCCAGCACCAGCCGTACCTCGATGAGTTCAACAAGGGCAAGGGCACCGAGCTGGTCAGCGTGACCGGCGTGCACATCGAACCCTTCGGCGCCTACTCCAGCCAGCACAAGTCACTGGACGACCTGCCCAACGGCGCCACCGTGGTGATCCCCAACGACGCCACCAACGGCGGCCGCGCCCTGCTGCTGCTGGACAAGGCCGGCGTGATCGGCCTGAAGGAAGGCGCCGGCATCACCGCCACCCCCAAGGACATCGCCGAGAACCCCAAGCGCATCAAGATCCGCGAACTGGAAGCCGCGACCCTGCCGCGCGTGCTGACCCAGGTCGACCTGGCGCTGATCAACACCAACTACGCGCTGGAAGCCAAGCTCAACCCGACCGAGGACGCGCTGGTCATCGAAGGCAGCGACTCGCCCTACGTCAACATCCTGGTCGCCCGCGCGGACAACAAGGACAGCGACGCCATGCAGAAGCTGGCCAAGGCCCTGCATAGCGACGAGGTGAAGCAGTTCATCAACGAGAAGTACCAGGGCGCCGTCGTTCCGGTGGAATGACCGGCTGATGGCCTGCGCCACTAATCGAGCAGGCCACCAGAAGCTTCCGGACACCGCTTTCGCCGACGGGGGAAAGCGGTGTTTTTCGTTGGGCCATTCGGTGAGTCATGCCCCCTCTCCCTGGCCGGGCGCCCCCGCCCGCTCCTGCGAGGGAAGAGGCCGCAACGAAGGCCGCTTCCAGCGAGGCTCCGCTACACTCCAGCGACGTCCCATCGATGGAGAACACCCATGACGCTATCGCCCTTCCACCTCGCCATCCCCGTCCATAACCTGGCCGCCGCCCGGCGTTTCTACGGCGAGGTGTTCGGCTGCGCCGAAGGCCGCAGCAGCGAGCATTGGGTCGACTTCGATTTCTTCGGTCATCAGCTGGTGATTCACGAGCACCCCATCACCCCGAGCCAGGAACAGGCGCATACCAACGCGGTGGACGGCCATGACGTGCCCGTGCCGCACTTCGGTGTGGTGCTCGATTGGGAGGCCTGGGAGCGTCTGGCGAACCGGCTGCGCGAGCGGGGTACGCGCTTCGTCATCGAACCCTATGTCCGTTTCCAGGGCGAGGTCGGCGAACAGGCCACCATGTTCCTCTACGACCCCTGCGGCAACGCGCTGGAGTTCAAGGCCTTCAAGGACATCGGTCAGCTGTTTGCGCGCTAAGGTTCACGCCATGCATTGGCATCTGGTTGGCCGAATGAGTTCGGCCCTACAGACGTCGGGCCGAACTTGTTCGGCCACTCGGGCCGCCGAACCCACACCTCGCCGCCTCAGCTATGTGCCGATGGCGGAGTCATGGCCTTGCGGCTGTCGCTCTCGGCGCCCCAGTTCGCGGCATTGCTGTCGGCCACCGCCTGCTGCATCGCGCGGACACGGCGCTTCTCGGCGCGGCGGGAAACGTACCAGGCGAGGAAGGTCGCCAGCGACACCGCCAGCAGGATCAGGCTGGCCACGGCGTTGATCTCCGGCTTCACCCCCAGGCGCACGGCGGAGAAGATTTCCATCGGCAGGGTCGTGGAACCCGGGCCCGAGACGAAGCTGGCCAGTACCAGATCATCCAGCGACAACGCGAAGGACAGCATGCCGCCGGCCGCCAGCGAAGGCGCGATCATCGGCATGGTGATCAGGAAGAACACCTTCCAGGGCCGCGCTCCGAGATCCATCGCCGCTTCTTCGATCGACAGATCCAGTTCGCGCAGACGCGCCATCACCACGATCGCCACGTAGGACGAGCAGAAGGTGGTATGGGCGATCCAGATGGTGGCGATGCCGCGCTGCGCCGGCCAGCCGATCAGCTGCGCCATCGCCACGAACAACAGCAGCAGCGACAGGCCGGTGATCACCTCGGGCATGACCAGCGGCGCCGTGACCAGCCCGCCGAACAGCGTGCGCCCGCGGAACACCGGAATCCGCGTCAGCACGAAGGCCGCCATGGTGCCCAGCGCCACCGCCGCGATGGCGGTATACAGGGCGATTTCCAGCGAGCGCATCACCGCACCCATCAGCTGGGTGTTGTCGAGCAGGCCGATGTACCACTTCAGCGACCAGCCGCCCCACACCGTCACCAGACGCGAAGCGTTGAACGAGTAGATGACCAGGATCACCATCGGCAGATAGATGAATACCAGCCCGAGCACCAGGATCAGGTTGGAGAAACTGTAGCGCTTCATAGCTTGCCCTCCAATTCCTTGGCCTGGTTCCTGTTGAAGAGGATTATCGGAATCAGCAGGATCGCCAGCATCACCACCGCCAGCGAGGCCGCCACCGGCCAGTCGCGGTTGTTGAAGAATTCCTGCCAGAGCACCTTGCCTATCATCAGCGTCTCGGGTCCGCCGAGCAGTTCGGGAATCACGAATTCGCCCACCACGGGAATGAACACCAGCATGCAGCCGGCGATGATGCCGTTCTTCGACAGCGGCACGGTGATCTTCCAGAAGCTGGTCAGGCGGCGAGCACCCAGGTCGGACGCGGCCTCCAGCAGGCTCAGGTCGTGCTTCACCAGGTTAGCGTAGAGCGGCAGGATCATGAACGGCAGGTAGGAATAGACCACGCCGATGTATACGGCCAGATCGGTGTTGAGGATCTTCAGCGGCGTGTCGATCAGGCCCATCCCCAGCAGCAGGCTGTTGAGCAGGCCGTTGCTGCTGAGGATGCCCATCCAGGCATAGACGCGGATCAGGATGGCCGTCCAGGTCGGCATCATGATCAGCAGCAGCAACACGGTTTGCAGGTCCTTGCGCGCGCGGGCGATGGCGTAGGCCATGGGGTAGCCGATCAGCAGGCACAGCAGGGTGCCGAAGAAGGCAATCTTCAGCGAGCCGGCATAGGCCGCCCAGTAGAGGCTGTCCTCGCTGAGGAAGATGTAGTTGCCGAGGTTGATCAGCACCTGCAGCTGCTGGTCGGCGTAGGCGAAGATGTCCGTGTAGGGCGGAATCGCCACGTCGGCCTCGGCGAAACTGATCTTCAGCACGATGGCGAACGGCAGCAGGAAGAACAGCATCAGCCACAGAAAGGGTACGCCGATGACCAGTCGGCGCCCGGTGTTCAGCCGCACCCGACTCATGCCTGCAGCACCACGCCGCTGTCGCTGAGCCAGTGGACGTACACCTGCTCTTCCCAGGTCGGCCATTTCACGTGGCGCTCGGCGTTGGCGACGAAGGCCTGCAGCATCAGACCGGATTCCAGCTTGATGTAGTAGACCGAATGCCCTCCCAGGTAGGCGATGTCGTGCACGGTGCCCTGAACCCAGTTGTAGTCGGCCAACTCCAGCTCCGGCTTTTCGATGCTCATCAGCAGTTTTTCCGGGCGCAAGGCGAAGGTCACGCGCTTGTCCTGGGCTCGGGTGCTGATGCCATGGCCGACGTAGATCGGCCGCTCCAGCTGCGGACAGGCGATCACCGCGTGGTCTTCGGCATCCTCGATCAGCTCGCCGTCGAACAGGTTGACGTTGCCGATGAACTCGCAGACCAGCCGGCTGGCCGGGGTCTCGTAGATGTCCATCGGGCTGCCGACCTGGGCGATCCAGCCGATGTGCATGATGGCGATGCGTTCGGCCATGGTCATGGCCTCTTCTTGGTCGTGGGTCACCATCACGCAGGTCACGCCGACGCGCTCGATGATCTGCACCAACTCCAGCTGCATGCGCGAGCGCAGCTTCTTGTCCAGCGCGCCCATGGGCTCGTCGAGCAGCAGCAGCTTGGGTCGCTTGGCCAGCGAACGGGCCAGCGCCACGCGCTGGCGCTGGCCGCCGGACAGTTGATGCGGCTTGCGCTTGGCGTACTGGGTCATCTGCACCAGGCCGAGCATCTCGTTGACGCGCTCCTCGATCTCGGCCTTGGGCAGGCCGTCCTGCTTGAGGCCGAAAGCGATGTTCTGCGCCACCGTCATGTGCGGAAACAGCGCGTAGGACTGGAACATCATGTTGATCGGCCGCTCGTAGGGCGGCAGGTCGGTGATGTCCTGGCCATCGAGGAAGATGCGCCCCTCGGTCGGCCGCTCGAAACCCGCCAGCATGCGCAAGAGCGTCGACTTGCCCGAGCCGGAGCCACCGAGCAGGGCGAAAATTTCGCCCTGATGGATGTTCAGCGAGACATCATCGACCGCTACCGTTTCGTCGAATTTCTTCGTGACGCGGTCGATCTTCAGCAGCACCTGCTTGTTCTGGCTCCCTCCGGTGAGGGCCTTCTTGTAGGCGCTGGAGGCTACGGCCATGCGCGAACTCCCGATTGAAAAAGTGAGCCCGGGCAACGCCGGGAAGGATCATGAAATGGGCATGGCGGGCCGGCAGATGCCGGCACCGCGATCGCCCGCCAGGCTATTGGCCGGATTTGATCTTGGTCCAGCTGCGCGTCTTCAGGCGCAGCACCTTGGGCGGCAGCTCGGCCGACACGTAGAGTCGATCGAGGACCTCCTGCGGCGGGTAGACCGAAACATCGTTGCGCACCTCCGGATCCATCAGCTCGCCCGCCTTGAGGTTGGGATTTGCGTAGCCGACATAATCACTGACCGAAGCGATCACCTCGGGTTCGAGCAGGTAGTTGATGAAGGCATGGGCTTCGTCGACGTTCCGAGCGTCGGCCGGGATGGCCAGCATGTCGAACCACAGGTTGCCGCCTTCCTTGGGAATGGCATAGGCGATGTCGATGCCCTTGCCCGCTTCGTCGGCACGCGCGGCGGCCTGGAAGACATCGCCGGAGAAGCCCGCGGCAATACAGATGTTGCCGTTGGCCAGGTCGGACACGTATTTGGAGGAATGGAAATAGCGGACGTATGGCCGCACTTTGAGCAGCTTGGCTTCGGCCTTGGCGTAGTCGTCCGGGTTCTCGCTGTTGGGATCGAGCCCCAGGTAATTGAGCATCGCCGGGATCATTTCGTCGGCCGAGTCGAGAAAGGCGATGCCGCAACCGGCCAGCTTCTTCGCGTTCTCCGGCTCGAATATCACCGCCCAGGAATCGACCTTCTCGATACCCAGCGCCGAGGTGACGCTCTCGACGTTGTAGCCGATGCCATTGGTGCCCCACAGATAGGGCGCGGCGTGGGTGTTGCCGGGATCGTTCTTCTGCAACTGCTTGAGCAGTGCCGGGTCGAGGTTGTCCCAGTTCGGCAGCTTGCTCCTGTCCAGCTCCTGGAAGGCCCCCGCCTGGATCTGCTTGCCGAGGAAATGGTTGGACGGCACCACCACGTCGTAGCCGCTGCGGCCGGCCAGCAACTTGCCCTCGAGGGTCTCGTTCGAATCGAAGACGTCGTAGACGGGCTTGATGCCGGTCTGCTTCTCGAACGCTTCCAATGTCGTCTCGCCGATGTAGTCCGACCAGTTGTAGATATGTACGTTGGCAGCCTGGGCGCAAACGGCTCCGCTGGCCGCGGCGGCGATGACGAGCGTCTTCAGTGTCGAGCGCATGGATAGTGTCCTCTTGGTACAGGCCGCGTGCCCAGCGGGGAAAGGCGGGCTGTTTATTGGAAAAACCTCGAAAAATCAACTACGAAACGCATCGATGATGCAATCTTGCCAGTGAATGGGCACAACGCGTGGCAGCCCGCTCGGATCTCGCGCGTCTGCGGCGTCGCGGCACCGGCCTTCGGCGAGCTGCCAAAGGCGACTTCGTGCATGACCTTCTTGCGCTCGACAGGCCGGCAGCGAAGCCGCCAGCCCGGCGCCACGCAACGACTCAGCGACCGGATTTGATCTTGGTCCAGCTGCGCGTCATGGTCCGCTGGGTCTTCGGCTCCAGGTCGGTGAAGGTATAGAGCTTCTGCAGCACGGCCTGGCTCGGATAGATGCCCGGGTCGGTGCGAATCGCCTCGTCCACCAGCGGGGTAGCGGCCGCGTTGGCGCTGGGGAACTGCACGTAGTCGACGATCGGTGCCATGACTTCAGGCTTCAACAGGTAGTTGAGGAAGGCGTGAGCGTTTTCGACGTTCTTGGCATCGGCCGGAATCGCCAGCATGTCGAAGAAGCTGCCGGCACCCTCCTTGGGAATGTTGTAGCTGACGTTGACGCCGTTCTGCGCATCCTCGGCGCGCGACTTGGCCTGGTAGATATCGCCTGAATAGCCGATCGCCACGCAGATGTTGCCGTTGGCCAGATCGGAGATGTACTTGGAGGAATGGAAATAGGCCACGTGCGGACGGATCTGCAGGAACAGCTCCTCGGCCTTCTTCAGCTCGTCGGCCTTGCCGCTGTCCGATGCGTAGCCCAGGTAATGCAGGGCTGCCGGCAGCATTTCGGTGGGCGAGTCGAGGAAGGCGACGCCACAGGACTTCAGCTTCTCGATGTTCTCCGGCTTGAACACCAGGTCCCAGGAATCCACCGGTGCGTTATCGCCGAGCGCGGCCTTGACCTTCTCGGGGTTGTAGCCGATGCCGATGGTGCCCCACATGTACGGCACCGAATACTGATTGCCCGGATCGCTCGGCTCCAGGGCCTTGAGCAGATCCTTGTCGAGGTTGCCCCAGTTGGGCAGCTTGGACCTGTCCAGCTTCTGGAAGACGCCGGCCTTGATCTGCTTGGCCAGGAAAGGGTTGGAAGGGACCACCACGTCGTAACCCGAGCTGCCGGCGAGCAGCTTGGCTTCCAGCACTTCGTTGCTGTCGAAGACGTCGTAGACGACCTTGATGCCGGTCTCCTTGGTGAAGTTTTCCAAAGTGTCTTCGGCGATATAGTCGGACCAGTTGAAAACATGCAGCACCTGGTCCTGGGCCTGCGCGGCGCCGGCGACCGCGCCGGTCAGCGTCAAGGCAAGTAACGTCTTGGCAAAGGGTTTCATCCGTGCTGCTCCTGTTATCGTTGTCGGTATTTTTCTAGGCGATCCGGTCTGAAGATCGGGGCTTTTCCGGCATCGCCCAGGCCCCGGTCTTTCAGGCGCGCAGTCTGGCAAGATCGGGACCGGTTTTTCAATAAGCCGAACGCGGCTTCGGGCCACTATTCGTCAAGCATAGACGGTGCCGGTCGGCCAGGTCGCATCCTGCAACGGAGCTACTTCACATCCGCCGCCGTGGCATCCAGACAGCGACGCGCCTTGACGATCAGTTCGTCGATCTCCTCCTCGTTGATCACCAGTGGCGGCGAAATGATCATGGTGTCGCCGACCGCACGCATCACCAGGCCATTCTGGAAGCAATGCTGGCGGCAGAGCATGCCCACCCCCGGCTCGGCAAAACGTTCGCGGGTCTTCTTGTTCTTCACCAGCTCCAACGCACCCAGCATGCCGACGCCGCGGGCCTCGCCCACCAGCGGATGCTCGGCCAGCTCCTGCCAGCGAGACTGCAAATAGGGTGCCGTTTTCGCTTTGACTCGCTCGACGATCTTCTCCTCGCGCAGGATGCGAATGTTCTCCAGCGCCACCGCCGCGGCGACCGGGTGCCCCGAATAGGTGAAGCCGTGGTAGAACTCGCCGCCCTCGTTGAGCGTCTGCACCACCTCATCGCGCACCACCACGCCGCCCATGGGCAGGTAGCCGGAGGTCATGCCCTTGGCGATGGGCATCAGGTCCGGTGCGTTGCCGTAGTAGTCGCTGCCGAACCATTCGCCGGTGCGGCCGAAGCCACAGATGACTTCGTCGGCGACGAAGAGAATGTCGTAACGCGCGAGGATCTCGCGGATCTTCGGCCAGTAGCTGGCCGGCGGGATGATCACGCCGCCGGCCCCCTGGATCGGCTCGGCGATGAAGGCAGCCACCTTGTCCTCGCCGACTTCGAGAATCTTCTGCTCCAGCTGCTGCGCGACGCGCACGCCGAACTCTTCCGGATCCAGCGCACCACCTTCGCCGAACCAGTAGGGCTGGTCGATATGCTCGATGCCGGGAATCGGACCGTCGCCCTGGCCGTGCATGGCTTTCATGCCGCCCAGGCTGGCGCCGGCCACCGTCGAGCCGTGGTAGCCGTTCCAGCGGCCGATGACCACTTTCTTCCCAGGCATGCCCTTGGTCGCCCAGTAATGGCGCACCATGCGCAATACCGTGTCATTGGCTTCCGAGCCGGAGCCGGTGAAGAACACGTGATTCATGCCCGGTGGCGCGACGTCGGCGATGGCCTTGGCCAGCGCGATGGCCGGTGGGTGGGACGTCTCGAAGAAGAGGTTGTAGTAGGGCAGCTCCCGCATCTGCCGGGTGGCGGCCTCGACCAGCTCCTCGCGTCCATAGCCGACGTTGACGCACCAGAGCCCGGCCATCGCATCGAGAATCTTGTGGCCCTCGCTATCCCACAAATAGACGCCGGAAGCCTTGGTGATCACCCGCGTGCCCTTGGCATTGAGCGCCTTGTAGTCGGTGAATGGCGGCAGATGATGATTGCGGCTCAGGGCTTGCCATTGCAGGGTTTGCGAATCGCTCATGGTCACCTCGTACAAAACGGTTTCATGGTGCCTGCAACGGCAAGCACCCCCTCACCCCAGCCCTCTCCCACCAGGGGAGAGGGGGCTGCAGCGGTGTGGCTTTCAGCAGCGCTCCACCGAACGGATTCACGGTGGATGTAAAAAGCGACATCCACCCTGCGACTGCTTTACACCGACAACATCAGGAATTCCCGCTCCCAGGAGCTGATCACCCGGTGATAGTTCTCCTGCTCGGTGCGTTTGACCGCGACGTAGCCGGTGATGAATTTCGGGCTCAGGTACTTGCGCAGTTCGCGGCAGTTCTCCATACGCTCCAGCGCGGCCTCCAGGGTCAGGGGCAGGCGCAGATTGCGGCGTTCGTAGCCCCGGCCCTTGACCGGCGGGCTCGGGTTCAGTTCCTCGACCATGCCGATGTAGCCGCACAGCAGGCTCGCGGCGATGGCCAGGTAGGGGTTGGCGTCGGCGCCCGCCAGGCGGTTTTCCAGGCGGCGGTTCTGCGGGTCGGAGTCCGGCACGCGCAGCCCCACGGTGCGGTTCTCCTCGCCCCATTCGACGTTCACCGGCGCCGAGGTGTCGGGCAGGAAACGGCGGAACGAGTTGACGTTGGGTGCGAACATCGGCAGCAGTTCGGGTATGTACTTCTGCAGGCCGCCGACGTGGTTGAGGAACAGCTGGCTCATGGAACCGTCGGGATTGGAGAAGATGTTCTGCCCGGTCTCGATGTCCACCACGCTCTGGTGCAGGTGCATGGCGCTGCCCGGCTCACCGGTCATGGGCTTGGCCATGAAGGTGGCGGCCACGTTGTGCTTGAGCGCCGCCTCGCGCATGGTGCGCTTGAACACCAGGATCTGATCGGCCAGGTGCAGGGCCTCGCCGTGACGGAAATTGATTTCCATCTGCGCGGTGCCTTCCTCGTGGATCAGGGTATCCAGGTCCAGGCCCTGGGCCTCGCACCAGTCGTACATGTCCTCGAACAGCGGGTCGAACTCGTTGGCCGCATCGATGGAGAACGACTGGCGACCCGTCTCCTGGCGGCCCGAGCGACCGATGGGTGCCTGGAACGGCAGGTCGGGGTCTTCGCAGCGCTGGGTCAGGTAGAACTCCATCTCCGGCGCGACAATAGGCTGCCAGCCGCGGTCGGCGTACATCTTCAGCACGCGCTTGAGGATATTGCGCGGCGAGATCTCGATGGGGTTGCCCATCTTGTCGTAGGTGTCGTGGATCACCTGCGCGGTCGGCTCGATGGCCCAGGGCACAAGGAAGATCGCGTCGGGGTCGGGGCGGCAGAACATGTCGATGTCCGCCGGGTCCAGCAGCTCGTAGTAAATATCGTCCTCGACATAGTCGCCGGTGACCGTCTGCAACAACACGCTTTCGGGCAGGCGCATGCCCTTCTCACCGAGGAACTTGCTGGTCGGCGAAATCTTGCCCCGGGCGATGCCGGTCAGGTCGCTGATCAGGCATTCCACTTCGGTGATCTTGTGTTCCTTCAGCCAGCCGGTGAGCTGGTCGAGCTTGCTACTCATGGTGACCTCTGATTGCGGTTTTTCGCGGTGGGTCCGTTCAGCGTTGTGCTGCGCGCGCCCGGCAGGCTTCGGCGAAGCCCTGGAAAAGCGCCAGGTAGGCAGGATGTTCGTGCACCTTCCATTCCGGGTGCCATTGCACGCCGAGGGCGAAACTGCGTGCCGCCTCGACGGAAAACGCCTCGATCAGCCCGTCGGGCGCCAGCGCCTCGATGCGCAATCCCTGGCCCAGCCGTTCGACACCCTGGCCGTGCACCGAGTTGACCTGGATTTCGCTCGGCAAGCCGAGGCGCGCCAGCAGCCCGCCCGGCTGCACGTGCAGCGCATGGCTCAGGCCGTACTGTACCTCCAGCGGATCATCGGGACGCTCGCGGTGGTCCTGATAGGGGCCGGCTTCGTGCACCTTCTGGTGCAGGCTGCCGCCGAAGGCCACGTTCATCTCCTGGAATCCGCGACAGATGCCGAACACCGGAATGCCGGCATCCACCGCGGCGCGGATCAGCGGCAGCGTCAGCTGATCGCGCGACGGGTCGTGAGGGGTACCGGGCTCGCTGGCCGGGCCCTGGTAATGATGGGGCTCGACGTTGGACGGCGACCCGGTGAACAGCAGGCCGTCTAGACTGTCGAGCAGGGTCTGCTGGTCGATCAGTTCGCCCAGCGCCGGTATCACCAGTGGCACACCGGCAATGGCCGCGGCGCGCAGGTACTTGTCGCCAGCGATGTGGAAGCCGTGGTGGCCGATCTGCCGGGTGCAGGCGCAAACGCCGATCAGGGGCATGCGAGGCATGGGATACTCGTTCCTCGTTAGGTCTTGCCGAAGAGTAGTCTTGTTCATTTTTATAGACAATAGCCTGTCGGAGCGGCAGGGCACGGTTGTTTTCAAGCTGGGCGCACAGCGGGTCAAGTGCGCCAAAAATGCCCGCCACAGCCCAAAATGAGGCACCCTCGCGCCGCTATTGACAGCCACGAGGCTTTTCGATTGACTCCAGGCAAGCCGTTTTGATGATTGAAATTTTTAACAATTAAGGTGTTTTCATCATGCAACCGCCGCCGCGTGCCGTTCAGCTCAACGAAGCGAACGCATTTCTCAAGGAACACCCGGAGGTCCAGTACGTCGACCTGCTGATCGCCGACATGAACGGTGTCGTGCGCGGCAAGCGCATCGAGCGCGCCAGCCTGCACAAGGTGTACGAGAAGGGCATCAACCTGCCGGCCTCGCTGTTCGCCCTCGACATCAATGGCATCACCGTGGAAAGCACCGGGCTGGGCATGGACATCGGCGACTCGGATCGTATCTGCTTCCCCATCCCCAACACCCTCAGCAACGAGCCCTGGCAGAAGCGCCCCACCGCACAGCTGCTGATGACCATGCACGAGCGCGACGGCGAGCCTTTCTTCGCCGACCCGCGCGAGGTGCTGCGGCAGGTGGTGAGCCGCTTCGACGAGCTGGGCCTGACCATCTGCGCCGCCTTCGAGCTGGAGTTCTATCTGATCGACCAGGAGAACATCAACGGCCGGCCGCAGCCGCCACGCTCGCCGATCTCCGGCAAACGCCCGCATTCGACCCAGGTCTACCTGATCGACGACCTCGACGAATACGTCGACTGCCTGCAGGATATCCTCGAGGGCGCCAAGGAACAGGGCATCCCCGCCGACGCCATCGTCAAGGAGAGCGCGCCGGCGCAGTTCGAGGTCAACCTCCACCACGTCGCCGACCCGATCAAGGCCTGCGACTACGCCGTGCTGCTCAAGCGCCTGATCAAGAACATCGCCTACGACCACGAGATGGACACCACCTTCATGGCCAAGCCCTATCCGGGCCAGGCCGGCAATGGGCTACACGTGCACATCTCGCTGCTGGACAAGCAGGGCAACAACATCTTCGCCACCGACAACCCGCTGGAAAGCGAAACGCTGCGCCACGCCATCGGCGGCATTCAGCAGACCATGGCCGCCTCGATGGCCTTCCTCTGCCCCAACGTCAACTCCTACCGCCGCTTCGGCGCCCAGTTCTACGTGCCGAACTCGCCCTGCTGGGGCCTGGACAACCGCACCGTGGCGCTACGCGTACCCACCGACAGCCCGGACGGGGTGCGCATCGAACACCGTGTCGCCGGTGCCGACGCCAACCCCTACCTGCTGCTGGCCAGCGTACTGGCGGGCGTGCACCACGGGCTGACCAACCAGGTGGAACCGGACGCGCCGATCGAAGGTAACTCCTACGAACAGGTCGAGCAGAGCCTGCCGACCAACCTGCGCGACGCCCTGCGCGAGCTGGACGACAACGAGATCATGGCCCGCTACATCAGCCCGGATTACATCGACATATTCGTCGCCTGCAAGGAAAGCGAACTGGCCGAGTTCGAGCACTCGATCTCCGACCTGGAATACAACTGGTACCTGCATACGGTCTGACGGAAGCTGGAAGCGATGATCGTGCCCACGCTCCCGCGTGGGCATGCCTGACGGTGTACGTCTCGATCCTCGGGGAGAAGGGGTTGGGCTCTCACGCAAGCGTGGGACCATCGCTGCTTTTTCTTCCAGCCTCAGGCTTCTGGCTTCCAGCTGCTTACTTGAACCCGATCGCCTAGAATCACTCCATTCTGAAAGCTCAACTCAACGAGGCCGTCATGACCCGTACCGTTACTGTCGCCGCCACCCAGATGGCGTGCTCCTGGGACCGCCAGGCGAACATCGCCAAGGCCGAGAAACTGGTTCGCGAAGCGGCCGCCAAGGGCGCCCAGGTGATCCTGATCCAGGAGCTGTTCGAAACGCCCTACTTCTGCCAGAAGCCCAACCCCGAGTATCTGCAGCTGGCCACCGGCGTGGAGGACAACCCCGCGATCCAGCATTTCCAGAAGATCGCCAAGGAGCTGGCGGTGGTTCTGCCGATCAGCTTCTTCGAGCAGGCCGGGCGCGCGCGCTTCAACTCCATCGCCATCATCGATGCCGACGGCACGCTGCTGGGCGTCTACCGCAAGAGCCACATCCCGGACGGCCCCGGCTACCACGAGAAGTACTATTTCAACCCCGGCGACACCGGCTTCAAGGTCTGGAACACCCGCTACGCGAAGATCGGCGTGGCGATCTGCTGGGACCAATGGTTCCCCGAGACCGCGCGCAGCATGGCGCTGATGGGCGCCGAACTGCTGTTCTACCCCACCGCCATCGGCAGCGAGCCACATGACCCGAACATCACCTCGCGCGACCACTGGCAGCGCGTCCAGCAGGGCCACGCCGGCGCCAACCTGATGCCGCTGATCGCCAGCAACCGCGTCGGTACCGAGGAGCAGGACGGCTACGACATCACCTTCTACGGCTCCTCGTTCATCGCCGATCAGTTCGGCGAGAAGGTCGAGGAAATGGATCGGACCAGCGAAGGCGTGCTGGTGCACGAATTCGATCTCGACCAGCTGGAACATATCCGCAGTGCCTGGGGCGTGTTCCGCGATCGCCGGCCCAACCTCTACGGCCCGATCAAGACCCTGGACGGCTCGCAGCCATCCGCCTGAGCCACAGCCATGCGTAGGGTGGAAAACCGCACAGCGTTTTCCACCGTTCGGAAACCAGTGGTGGAAAAGGCCTGTGGCCGTTTTCCGCCCTACCGACGGATATCGTCATGATCACCCTGAACACCACACCTCACCCCGACGGCTATTTCATGCCCGCCGAATGGGCACCGCACAGCCAGACCTGGATGGTCTGGCCTCAGCGCCCGGACAACTGGCGCCAACAGGCCACCCCGGCGCAGGCCGCGTTCGCCGCGGTGGCCAAGGCCATCGCACGCTTCGAACCAGTCACTGTCTGCGCCACCGCCGAGCAGTACCACGCTGCCCGCGCGGCGCTGGACGACCCGCGTATCCGCGTGGTGGAAATGAGCACCGATGACGCCTGGGTGCGCGACACCGGGCCGACCTTCGTCATCGACGGCCAGGGTGGTCTGCGCGGCGTGGACTGGACCTTCAACGCCTGGGGCGGCCTGGATGGCGGCCTCTACGCCGACTGGCAGCGCGACGACGAGGTGGCGTGCAAGATCCTGGAGATCGAGCGCTGCGAGCGCTATCGCACCGAAGGCTTCGTGCTCGAAGGCGGCGCGATTCACGTCGATGGCGAAGGCACCCTGATCACCACCGAGGAATGCCTGCTCAACCGCAACCGCAACCCGCAGCTGTCGCGCGAGCAGATCGAGAACGTGCTCGCCGAGCACCTGGCCATCGACAAGGTGATCTGGCTGCCGCACGGGCTGTACAACGACGAGACCGACGGCCATGTCGACAACTTCTGCTGCTTCGTGCGCCCCGGCGAGGTGCTGCTGGCCTGGACGGATGATCCGGCCGACCCGAACTTCGAACGTTGCCAGGCGGCGCTGCGCGTGCTGGAACAAACGCGCGACGCGCGTGGCCGGGCATTCACCGTGCACCACATGCCGATTCCCGGCCCGTTGCACGCCAGCACCGAGGAGTGTGCCGGCGTAGTGCCGCTGGCGGGCAGCCAGCCGCGCGATCCATCGATCCGCCTGGCCGGCAGCTATGTGAATTTCCTGATCGTCAATGGCGGCATCATCGCACCGAGCTTCGAGGATCCATTCGATGCCGAAGCCGAGACCATCCTGCGCCGGCTGTTCCCCGAGCATGAGGTGGTGATGGTGCCTGGCCGGGAGATCCTGCTCGGTGGCGGCAATATCCACTGCATCACCCAGCAGCAGCCCCGGCCCTGAGCCGGCGACGCTCCTCGCCAGCCAGGTGCCGACGACCGGCTGGCAGGCGGCAACGCCGGTGACTACGCTTGTCCTGTCATTGATGTGAGATTCGAGGCCCCGTCTCGACAGCCCCCCTGGCGAACCGGGTCTCAAGCAGCATCCACTTTCTCGAACAAGAAAGGAGCTAGACATGAATCTTTCCATTGCCAGACCGCTCACCCTCGCCGTCGCCGGCCTGCTGGTCAGCCTGCCCCTCCACGCCCAGGTACCCTCCGCAACCGAAATGAATGCCCAGCTGGCGCGCCTGGGCGGCAGCATGCAGGCCGCCGCCGAAGCCTGTGGCGGCTATTCCGGCGAGGCACTGGCCGAGCACAAGCAACAGCAGAAGGATCATCTGGCGCAGGCCGGCATGGATTCGGTGAGCTTTGAGAAGCAGTTCATCGCCGGGGCCCATGAACTGAGCACGCGCTTTCGGAGCATGCCCGACGCCGAGCGCCAGGCCAGTTGCGAGGAGTTCAGGCAGCACCTGAGCGCGATGAGGTAGGTCGTACCGCACCAGGTATCGGCGCGCGCCTGGCTGCGGTCAGCCGAGCACGATCTGGTTCTTGCCCATGCGCTTGGCGGTGTACATCGCCGCGTCCGCACGGGCGAACATTGCGCTGAGGTCCGCATCGCTGGCGCGCAGGTAGGTCACGCCCAGGCTGATAGTCACGCCGAAGCGCCGTCCGTCGTTGCCGCGGAAGGACAGCCGCTGAATCTCCCGCTGCAGACGCTCGGCGATCTGCTCGGCGAGATCGGGCTTGCAGCCGGGCAGCAGCAGGGCGAACTCCTCGCCGCCAATCCGCCCGAACAGATCGCCACGCCGCAGCACGGCGCTGCCGCACTGAGCCACACGCTGCAGCACCTGATCGCCCATCTGGTGACCATGGGTATCGTTGATCCGCTTGAAATCATCGATATCCAGCAGCTGGAACGCCAGCGGCGTGGCGTACTGACGGGCCAGGTCGAATTCACGCCGGGCACAGTCGAAGAAGTGCCGGCGATTGCTGCTCTGCGTCAGCACATCGGTGGTAGCCAGGCGCTGCAACTCGCCCTCGAGCTGCTTCTTCTCGGTGATGTCTTCCGCGATGCCGACAATGGTGGGGCCTCGGCCATCTTCACCCTGGCGCGCGACGAAGCACTTGTCGCTGAGCCAGCGCAGTTGCCCATCGCCACGGATGATGCGGTATTCGCGCCCTTCCACGGCGCCTTTCTCGAGCACCTCGCGCAGTGTCTTTTCGGCGTACTCGAGGTCATCGGGGTAGACGCTGTTGCGCCATTCATCGAAGTCGCCGAGCAGCAGCGCGGCGGAACGCCCGAAGATCTGCTCGTAGGCGGGGCTGACATAGATCATCTGCTGGTTCTGCCAGTCGAACGCCCAGAGCACGGCGTTCACGCTTCCCAGCAAGGTACTGAACAATTGTTCGCGCTCGCTCAGACGCGCCACTTCACCGCGCGCATGCATCAGCGCCAGCAGGGTCTGCGCCTCGCTCGGCGGCACTATCGCCGGGCCGTCGCTCACGTCCTTGCGGTCCTTCAGTAGATTCATGGCTGCATTCCAGAAAAGCGCCGAGGGTGGCGCAGATCCACAGCCCCGCCGGGCGCCGTGGCTCAGATGCAGTTCAGAATGGTGCCGGCCGGGCAAAGTTCCGGTTGCCCGGCCGGCCGGCCGTCGCGCCGATCAAAGGTCGGCGCGGCCCTTCACGCCACCGCCGGGCGCAGCGAGTAGGTCTTCAACTGCGCGGCGAACTCACGCAGCACCTGGATACCGCTGGCCTCCGCTTCGCTGATCCAGTGGTGAATGGCGACCAGCATGTCGTGGCCGTTGCTGCTGGTGCGACTCCAGATCTGCTGCAGGGCCAGGCGCTGCTCGTAGATCACCCGCAGCGACTGGCTCTGCTCCAGCGCCACCTCGATATGCGCCTGCTGCTCGTCGTGCAGCAGGCTGGGTTCCCGCGCCAGCAGGCGTTTGGCACGACGCAGGTGGCGCCGCACCGAGGCATCGGCACGCGCCAGCTCCTGACGCACCAGCGGCGCGATCACCAGCCGGCGGTACTGGGCCATGATCTGGAAGCGGTTGTTGAGGATGGCCATGGCGCTGTCCATGTCCAGCTGGTTCTTGCCTTCGATGCGGTGAGCGATGGGCGCGGTGCGCTTGACCTCGGCCAGGCCGAGCAGGCTGAACAGCCGGATCCAGGCCCAGCCCAGGTCGAACTCCCACTTCTTCACCGACAGCTTCGCCGAGTTGGGATAGGTGTGGTGATTGTTGTGCAACTCCTCACCGCCGATCAGGATGCCCCAGGGCACCAGGTTGGTGGCCGCATCGCGGCACTCGAAGTTGCGATAACCCAGCGCGTGGCCCAGGCCGTTGACCACGCCGGCGGCCCACAGCGGAATCCAGAGCATCTGCACGGCCCAGACGCTCAGGCCGATGACGCCGAACAGCAGCAGATCGAGCGCCAGCATCAGCACGATGCCCGCGTTGGGAAAGCGCGTGTAGAGGTTGCGCTCGATCCAGTCGTCCGGGCAGTTCTTGCCGTAGATGCGCAGCGTTTCCTCGATCTTCGCTTCCGCCATGTACAGCTCGGCGCCCTTGCGCAGCACCGTCAGCAACCCTTTGTGCACGGGGCTGTGGGGATCTTCGGGGGTTTCGCACTTGGCGTGGTGCTTGCGATGGATGGCCGTCCACTCGCGGGTGTTCATCGCCGTGGTCAGCCACAGCCAGAAGCGGAAGAAGTGCTTGAGCGCCGGATGCAGTTCCAATGCGCGGTGCGCCGAGTAACGGTGCAGGTAGACCGTCACGGCGATGATCGTCACGTGCGTCAGAAGCAGGGTGACGCCGAGCAGCGACCAGACCGACAGGTCGAGAAAACCGGTGTACCACATGTGCTGTTGCCTCGCGGTGATAAGGACGTCCCGCCGGTAGCGGCCCCGGCATTATCTACTCCGAGGGGGACAACGCCAGAGCCAGTGGGTGGATAACACCACCGGTCGTCGCCTGGCAGCTGCATTTTTCATCCGGCTCCGCTGCAATCGCGCCCGTGCTGCCGCGCCTCCCCGGGAAGCGGTGCCACCCCAACGGCGCTATCATATGGCCACTATATTCGTTTCATCTGTAGCGCATCGAGCCGCAGATGATCGATGCCCTCCTCGACGCTTTCACCCGGTGTCCTCATCCGACATGAACAGCCGCACAATCGCCCGCCTGCCCCGCTGGAGCTTCGTCCTTGGCAGCCTGCTGCTGACGCTTCTGTTCGTCGGTCTCGCGCTCAACGACTATCAGGCGCGAGACCGGGTCTGGCAGCAGGAGATCGAGAGCCAGGGCCGCCTGCAGGCCCAGGTGGTGCAACGGGCCCAATATGGCGTGGAGCGCAGTGCCAAGCTGCTCGCCAGCACCCTGGCGACCGATGCCCGGGTGCTGGAACTGATGCGCGCGGCCGACCGCGCGCTGCGTGCGGGAGCCTCGCTGGACGACAGTGCACTGAGTGCGGTGCGCGAGCAGCTGGCGATCGTGCTGAGCCCCGCCTGGGAGGTGCTGCAACGGGAGCACGGACGCCAGTTGCAGATTTACTGGGGCGGCGCCGGTATCGCCCTGCTACGCATGCATGATCCGGAAGCCTATGGCGATGCCGTGGCGGACCTGCGTCCGCTGCTGCACGCCACGCTGCATCATGGCCAGCCAGGTCTGGGCCTCGATGTCGGGACGCATGGGCTCGGCAACCGCGCCATCGAACCGCTACGCGCCAGCGACGACCCGAACAGTCCGATCATCGGCGCCCTCGAGGTGGGCTTCGACATGCTGCCCAAGCTGTCGCTCCTCACCGAACAGCTGGCCGCCGGGCTCGCGCTGATCGTCAATCGTGCCAGGCTCGAAACGATGCTCAAGCAGAGCCCCACCGGCATACACCTGCCACGACTCGGCGACTGGCTGCTGGACAGCCATACCGGCCCGCAGATTCTCCACTGGGCTGAACGCGGCGAACTACCGGGTATCGAGGCAGGCATGGCGCTGCGGCTGCTGGAGGCCGACGGCCGGACCTTTCTGCTCAACCAGATACCGCTACTCGACATTCGCGCCGAACAGGATCCGGCGCAGGCGCCGCTGGCAGCGGCACTGGTTTGGCGCGACATCAGCAGCCTGCTCGAAGGGCATATCCAGGCCGAGCACCGGTTGCTGCTGAAGTGGGCGCTGGCCTGGCTGGTCGCCGAGGCGCTGCTGCTGACGCTGACGATCGTGCTCTATCGCCGGATCGTCATCCAGCGCCAGCATCGTCTCAGCCATCAGCGCCAGGTCCGGCAACGCAAGCGCCTGCTCAAACGTGCGCAGAAAATCGCCCAGCTGCTGCCGGGGATGGTTTACCAGCTCAGGCGCTTTCGCGACGGCCGCTACCAGTTCCTCTACGTCAGCGAGGGCGTACAGCAGCTCTACGGGCTGAGCCCCGAACAGCTGATCGATGACGCCGGGATCGCCTTCGCTGCGGTGCATCCCGATGACCTGCCCAGGCTCGATGCGGCCATCGAGCGCTCGAGCAACAACCTGGGCGAAGGCGCCATTCGCTATCGCATCATTCATCCGCACAAGGGGTTGCTCTGGGTCGAAGGACGCGCCAATGCCGAACGCCTGGCCGACGGCTCGACGCTCTGGCATGGCTTCATCACCGATGTCAGCGAACTGATGCAGGCCACCCATGCGCTGCAGGAAAGCGAAAGCCGCTTCCGCGACATGGTCAGCAACCTGCCCGGCGTGGTCTACCGCTACCGCAACGACAGCCAGCGCGGCATGAGTTATCTGAGCGACGGCATCCAGCGGCTCACCGGCTACCCGGCCAGCGACTTCACCGGTACCCGCGCGCGTCCCTACGCCAGCCTGATTCACCCTGAGGACCGCGCCGCCTTCCACCGGGTTCGCGAAGGAAAGGCGCTGTTCGAAGGCACCTACCGGCTGGTCAAGGCCGACGGCAGCATCGTCTGGGTACGGGAGAAGGGGCACCGCATGTCGGACCCGCAACAGCCCTGGACCGACGGCTTCATCTGGGACGTGACCCAGCGGGTGCTGGCCGAGCAGCAGGCCCATGAACGCGAGTGCTATCTGCGCCTGCTGTTCGCCAACGTGATCGACGCCATCATCATCATCGACCAGCGCGGCATCATCGAAACCTTCAACCATGCCGCCGAGCACATCTTCGGCTACCGCAGCGAGGAGATCATCGGGCGCAACCTGTCGATACTGATGCCCGAGCCCCACCGCTCCGCCCACGACAGCTATCTGCACGACTATGCCGTTCGGCGCGAGTCGCGCGCGCTGGAGCAGAACCGCGAGCTGACCGCCGTGCGCCGCAATGGCGAGCACTTCACCATCGAACTGCGGGTCTCCCAGGTCAGCCACCATGGCGAAATCCGCTTCATCGGCCTGATTCGCGACATCACCGAACGCAAGCGGGCCGAACAGATGAAACGCGAATTCGTTTCCATCGTCAGTCATGAACTGCGAACTCCGCTGACCTCCATCGCCGGCTCGCTGGGGCTGGTCACTGGCGGTGCCGTCGGCGAGGTACCGGCGAACATGCGCCAGATGCTGACCATCGCCCACCAGAACAGCCTGCGCCTGGGCCGCCTGATCGACGACCTGCTGGACATGGACAAGCTGATCGCCGGCAAGATGCCCATGGACATACGCACGCAACCACTCGCACCACTGCTCGAAGACGCGCTGCGCAGCAACCAGGGCTATGCCGAACAGTACGGGGTACGCTTCGAACAGGGCGCGCTCCCGGCATTGTCGGTGGCCGTGGACGAAAACCGGTTGCAGCAGGTACTGGCCAACCTGCTCTCCAATGCGGCGAAATTCTCGCCGGCAGGCGAAGTCGTCACGCTGGCCGCGGAACGCCGAGGCGAGCAGGTACGCGTTAGCGTCACCGATCGCGGCCCCGGCATTCCCGAGGCCTTTAGGAAGCGAATCTTCGAGAAGTTTTCCCAGGCCGACTCTTCCGACACGCGCCAGAAGGGCGGCACCGGCCTGGGCCTGGCCATCAGCAAAGAGCTGATCGAACGCATGCATGGGCGCGTGGGCTTCGACACCGAACCTGGCCTGGGCTGCTGCTTCTGGTTCGAGCTACCCGTGGCGGACGCTCGGTGAGCGATGGTTTTTCGTCGCCGTTTCCGCTCATCGACACCACGAACTGGCACACTAGGGTCTGTTGCCATTTCGTGCGCGGCCGCGCCGGAGCCTGTTTTTGCGCGAGGCAAGGCATGAGGAGAGAAATTTGGTCATCCAAATGAGCGACGAATAACGCCGCATCGCGCAAAAACAGGCCCGGCCCGAAGGGTTGCGCGTCAAATATCGCCATGCCGCGTTGCGGAACTTGGCAAGGGAGCACCATTGCCCGCGTCCCGCGCCTTGCCTGGCGGTATTTGACACAGCAACGCGGCTCGCGGCGAAACGGCAACAGACCCTAGATGAGGTCCAATGTGCGCCAGTCCGCGATTCCAACCACCGATAACGCCTTTTTGACGATGGAGACCACAGCATGGCCGAGCTCAGGCGGATTCTGCACGTCGAAGACGATCCGTCCATTCAGGCCGTCGCCAAGGTCGCTCTGGAGGCGATCGGCGGCTACGACGTGCTGTCCTGCTCATCCGGCGCCGAGGCGCTGGAAGCCGTGGAGCAGTTCGTTCCGCAGTTCATCCTGCTAGATGTGATGATGCCCGGCATGGGCGGCCCGGAGACCCTGGCCAAACTGCACGAGCGAATCGACCTGCAGGACATCCCGGTCGCTTTCATGACGGCCAAGGTTCAGCCCGGCGAAATCGAATTGCTGCGCGGCCTGGGAGCCCGCGAGGTGATCATCAAGCCATTCGACCCGATGCGTCTGGCCAGCCAGATTCGCAATATCTGGGAAGCAAATCGCCGATAACGACCGCCCGCACCTTTTGCGCGCACAGCGAGACCGATCAGACGATGGAGTTACCGCCGCCAACGCCCGTCCCATCCGCCCCGCGCGAGCTGTCGCGCCTGGCCGCGCTGTTGCGCTACGAAATCCTCGACACCCCCGACGAAGCCGCCTTCGATGACATCACGCAGCTGGCGGCACGCTTCTGCGGCACCCCCATCGCGCTGATTTCGCTGGTCGACCAGCATCGCCAGTGGTTCAAGAGCCGGCTCGGCCTGGACGTCAGCGAAACACCGCGGCAGATTTCCTTCTGCACCCACACCATCGAAGGCGAAGGCGTTTTCGAGGTACCCGACGCCACCCGCGATCCGCGTTTCGCCGACAATCCGCTGGTCACTGGCGAGCCCGACATCCGTTTCTATGCGGGTACCCCGCTGACTTCTGCCGATGGTTACAACCTGGGCACCCTGTGCGTGATCGACCGCCTGCCTAGACAGCTGAGCGCCGAGCAGCGCGATACGCTCGAGCGGCTCGGCCGCCAGGTGATGCGCCTGTTCGAGGAGCGCCTGCAGGCGCACCACTATGCCGAGCAGGTCGCACTGCAGCAGGCCCTGCTCAACAGCGCCGCCAGCGCGGTGCTGATCACCCGCCTCGATGGCCGGATCAGCAGTCTCAACACGGCAGCCGAGCAACTGCTCGGCTACACCGAGCGGATGCTGGTGGGCCATTCGCTGACCGCCACGCTGTTCCCCCAGGAAGCACTGGCCCGCCGCGCCGCGATTCTCTCCAAAGAGCGGGGCAAGCAGATCGAAGCCGGCTTCGAGGTGTTGATCGCGCCGCTGCAGGATGGTCAGCGGGCGATGCGCGAATGGCGCCTGCTGCATCGTAACGGCCGCGAGGTGCCGGTACTGCTGAACATCTCGGCGATTCATGACGAGCTGGAACTGCTGCGCGGCTACATCGTCAGTGCCTACGACCTGGCGCATCAGGAAAATCTGCAGCTGCAGCTCCGGCAGATCGCCGCGCAGGTACCAGGCATGCTGTTCCAGTTCTGCTGGCGACCGAACCAGCAGAGCAGCTTCCCTTATCTCAGCGAAGGCGTCGAGGCCATCTATGGTCTGAACGGGGCGCAGATCGCCACCAGCATCGGGCCGATCTACAGCGCGGTGCACCCCGACGACCGCGCCTCCTTGCTGGCAAGCATCCGGGAAGCGGCCAGCAGCCTTTCGCCCTGGCATTTCGAGCATCGCATCAACCATCCGCGCAAGGGCCTGATCTGGGTCGAGGCCCGCGCCACACCGCTGCGCCAGCCGGACGGCTCGGTGCTCTGGCATGGCCTGGTCACCGATATCACCGAGCGCAAGGCCGAGCAGCTGGAACTGGACCGGCAACAGGAGATGAACCGCCGCCTGCTCGAGGCGCTGTCCGAAGCGGTGATCGCCTGCGATGCCCAGGGCAATCTGACGCTGTTCAACAATACCGCGCGCCTCTGGCACGGCCTCGATGCCTGCGTGCTGCCCCCCGAGCGCTGGCCGGATCATTACCACCTCTACCAGGCCGACGGCAGCACGCCGCTGCCCTGGGAAGAGGCGCCGCTGCTGCGCGCCCTGCGGGGCGAGCATGTACGCAACGCCGAAATGGCCATTCTGCTCGACGGCGTCGCTCGCCATGTATCGGCCAATGCGGACCCGCTGTTCGCCTCCGATGGCCAGCAGAGCGGCGCGGTGGTGGTGATGCACGACATCACCGAGCGCAAGCGCATCGAGAAACTGCAGCGCGAGTTCGTTTCCACCGTCAGTCACGAGCTGCGCACGCCGCTCACCTCCATCACCGCCTCGCTGGCGCTGATCTGCAGCGGCACCATGGGCGAGGTCCCGGACCACCTGCAGGAGCTGCTCGACATCGCCCATCAGAACAGCGGCCGCCTGAGCGCACTGATCGACGACCTGCTGGACATCGACAAGCTCTACGCCGGCAAGATGCAATTCTCACTGGCCGTGCAGCCGCTGCAGCCGCTGCTCGAGCAGGCGCTGCGCAGCAACCAGGCCTATGCCGAGCGCTACTGCCGCGGCATCCACCTGAGCGACTGCCCCCCGTTGCGGGTGCGGGTCGATGCGCGGCGCCTGCAGCAGGTGCTGAGCAATCTGCTGTCCAACGCCGCCAAGTTCTCCCCGACCGGCGAGTGGATCGAGCTATGGGCCGAGTCGACCCGTGACGGTCGTGTGCGTGTCAGCGTCCGAGACAAGGGGCCCGGAATCGCCGAAGGCTTTCGCAAGCGCATCTTCCAGAAATTCGCCCAGGCCGATTCGTCCGATACCCGCCAGCAGGGCGGCACGGGCCTGGGTCTGGCCATCAGCAAGGAGTTGATCGAGCATATGGACGGTAGGATAGGTTTCGACTCGCGACCCGGCCAGGGCGCCTGCTTCTGGTTCGAGCTGCCCAGCCACGACCAGAGTCATGCGACGGGCGAAGCACGCAAATGAGGGCGTTGAAGCGCATCCTGCACATCGAGGACGTGCCCTCGATCCAGATCGTGACCCGCATCGCGCTGGAAAGGATCGGCGGCTTCGAGGTACTCAGCTGCGCCTCGGCCCAGGCGGCACTTGCCGAAGTACGGGCGTTCGCACCGGACCTGATCCTGCTCGACGTGATGCTGCCGCAGATGGACGGCATCGAATTGCTGCGCCAGCTCGCCGGTCTGGTCGACCTGCAGCAAACCCCCGTGGTGCTGCTGACCGGCCATCTCGAACGTGAGCGACTGACCGAACTGCAGCAGATGGGGGTTCGCGAAGTCCTGCAGAAGCCCTTCGACCCTTTGCAACTGACCGCCCAATTGCGCGCCATATGGGAAGCCGAACATGAGTGATACGGGCAACGCCGAGCTGCAGAACCAGCTTCAGGCGCTGAACGAGCGATTCGTCGAACGCCTGCGGCAGGAACTGCCGGAGCTCGCCCGCACCGCTGGCGAATTGCAGGAGCCCCTCCCCCGCGAAAGGCTTCGGCAACTGATGCTCGACATCCACGAGCAACTGCATCGCCTGTCCGGCTCGGCCGGCACTTTCGGTTTCGCCCGGCTCGGCGAACAGGCCCGATCGCTGGAACTGCACGCCGACCGCTGGCTGGCAGCGGCCAAGCCCGGTACCCAGTCCCTGCATGGCTTCGCCCGGGCGCTGCAGCGGTTCGCCAGCGATGCGCTCGCCGAATCCCCGGAGCAGGCGACGGCAGTTCCCCAGACGCAGCAGCATCGGCCGGACTGCCTCATCTACCTGCTGGAAAGCGACGCGCAAGCCGGCCACGACATGGGCCAGACGCTGGGCAACTTCGGCTATGACGTACGGCTGTTCACCGAGCTGGCGCAACTGGAAGCGGCGGCGGCCGACGATCTGCCCGACGCGCTGGTCATCGGCCTGCAGCACGGCGGGGAGCTGGCGGCGGTCAGCGAACTCCAGCAACGCCTGCCGGCTCACCTGCCGCTACTGGTGATCAGCGATCGAGCCGACTTCGACAGCCTGCTCACGGCCGTGCGTGCCGGCGCCCAGGGTTACTTCCTCCGTCCGCTGGACATCACCCAGCTGGAAAGCAGCCTGGAACGCTGCCTCAACCGCCATCTGGGTGCGCCGTTCCGCGTCATGATCGTCGACGACGATGCCGACCTGGCGGCACGCTACAGCCTAGTGCTGCGCAACTCGCAGATGCTGGTGCAGACACTGCAGGACCCCAGCCTGCTGCTGGAAACCATGCGCACCTTCAATCCGGAAGTCCTGCTGCTGGACGTCAACATGCCGCACTGCTCTGGCCCGGAACTTGCGCAGATGATCCGCCTGAACGACGAGTGGCTGCGGGTGCCCATCATCTACCTCTCGGCCGAAACGGACATCAACCGGCAGATGGAGGCCCTGCTCAAGGCCGGCGACGATTTCATCACCAAGCCGATCAGCGATAACGCCCTGATCGCTTCGGTGTACTCCCACGCCCAGCGTGCACGTTCGCTGAGCACCGCACTGTCGCGCGACAGCCTCACCGGGCTGCTCAAGCACGCCGATATCAAGGAACAGCTGGCACTGGAAGTGGAACGTGCGGCGCGCTCCGGCAAACCCACCAGCGTGGTCATGCTCGACCTCGACCACTTCAAGCGGGTCAACGACACCTATGGCCACGCCGCCGGCGACAACGTGATCCGCGCGCTGGCCAACCTGCTGCGCCAGCGCCTGCGCCGCATCGACAGCCTCGGCCGTTACGGCGGCGAGGAATTCGTCGTGGTGCTGCCCGAGTGCTCGGCCGAACAGGCCAGACGCATCATCGAGGAAATCCGCTCACGCTTCTCGGCCATCAGCTTCCGCGCCGGAGTCCACACCTTCAACGTATCGCTCAGCGCCGGCATCAGCGAAACCGACGGCCACGCCAAACCAGGCGTGCTGCTGGAGCGCGCCGACCAGGCGCTGTACGCCGCCAAGCACAACGGCCGTAATCAGGTGCGAGTAGCACAGTAACGGGGCAGGCGCTCCCTCTCCCCTCGCGGGAGAGGGTCGGGGAGAGGGGGAAGCGCCACCACCGAGCGGCTGACCCCCGCCTGCTGCTTCACAGCTTTATCCAGGTCGCCTTCAGCTCCGTGTACTTGTCGAAGGCATGCAGCGACTTGTCGCGGCCATTGCCCGACTGCTTGAAGCCACCGAAAGGCGCGGTCATGTCGCCGCCGTCGTACTGGTTGACCCAGACGCTGCCCGCCCGCAACGCCCTGGCCGTCAGGTGTGCCTTGGACAGGTCGGCGGTCCAGACCGCGGCGGCCAGGCCATAGGGGGTGTCGTTGGCGATGGTGACGGCTTCCTGCGGCGTATCGAAGGTGATGACCGACAGCACCGGGCCGAAGATTTCCTCCTGGGCGATCTTCATCGCGTTGCTCACGCCATCGAAGATGGTCGGCTCCACATACAACCCGCCGCTCTCCTCCAGGGTCCGCTGGCCGCCGATGAGCACCTGGGCGCCGTCGTTGCGGCCCGCCTCGATGTAGCCGAGCACGGTATCGAGCTGCTGGGTGTCGACCAGCGCGCCGACGTTGGTCGCCGGGTCCAGCGGGTTGCCCGGCTTCCAGCCCTTGAGCGCCTCGACCACCATGGGCAGGAAGCGCGCCTTGATCGAACCTTCCACCAGCAGCCGCGAACCGGCGGTGCAGACTTCGCCCTGGTTGAAGGCGATGGCGCTGGCGGCCGCCTCCGCCGCGGCCTTCAGATCCGGCGCATCGGCGAAAACGATGTTCGGGCTCTTGCCGCCCGCCTCCAGCCAGACCCGCTTCATGTTCGACTCGCCGGCATAGATCATCAGCTGCTTGGCGACCCGCGTGGAGCCGGTGAATACCAGGGTGTCGACATCCATGTGCAGCGCCAGCGCCTTGCCCACGGTGTGCCCGTAGCCCGGCAACACGTTGAGCACGCCCGGCGGAATGCCGGCTTCGATGGCCAGCTGCGCCATGCGAATGGCGCTCAGCGGCGACTTCTCCGAGGGCTTGAGTACCACCGAGTTACCGGTAGCCAGCGCCGGGCCGAGTTTCCAGCAGGCCATCATCAGCGGGAAGTTCCACGGCACGATGGCCGCCACCACGCCGACCGGCTCGCGCGTGACCAGGCCCAGCTGATCGTGAGGCGTGGCGGCCACCTCGTCGTAGATCTTGTCGATCGCCTCACCGGACCAGCGCAGCGCCCGCGCAGCGCCCGGCACATCCACCGCCAGGGCATCGCTGATCGGCTTGCCCATGTCGAGTGTTTCCAGCAGCGCCAGCTCCTGGGCATTGGCTTCGAGCAGATCGGCAAAACGGATCATCACCGCCTTGCGTTTGGCCGGTGCCAGCCGCGACCAGGCGCCCGACTCGAAGGCCATGCGCGCACTGAGCACCGCACGGTCGGCATCGGCCTCGTCGCAGCTGGCCACCTGGGCCAGCACCCGGCCGTCGACCGGGCTGATGCAATCGAAGTCGGCACCGGCGGCGGATGCGCTGTATTCACCCTGGATGAAGGCCCGGCCTTCGATGTGCAGGTCGCGGGCGCGCTGTTGCCAGTCGGCGAAAGTCAGGGCGGTCATGGTGCTTCCTCGGTCAATGGTCCATGGATCAGACAGGCACCCTAAACCAGCGGCGCCAGGCCTATCAATATATTTTACGAAACCAGGCGCTCAGCCTTGTTTTGTGCGTTTTATTAAACATAGACTCGGCCTTCCGCTGGGCGGACGGCAGTTGTACGCATCAGCATAGCCCTCGAACGCTGCATGACCGGAGCTACCATGGCCAACGATCCGCGCGCTGAACATTTCTGGATGCCCTTCACCGCCAACCGCCAGTTCAAGGCAAGCCCGCGCCTGCTGGAAGGCGCCGAGGGGATGTACTACACCGACACCGCCGGACGCCAGGTCCTCGACGGCACCGCCGGGCTCTGGTGCTGCAACGCCGGCCATGGCCGCCGGGAAATCACCGAGGCGGTGAGCCGGCAGATCGCCCGGATGGATTTCGCACCCACCTTCCAGATGGGCCACCCGCTTCCCTTCGAGCTGGCCGAACGTTTGGCGCGGATCAGCCCGGAAGGCCTGAATCGAGTGTTCTTCACCAACTCCGGCTCCGAATCGGCCGACACCGCACTGAAAGTCGCCCTGGCTTACCAGCGCGCCATCGGCCAGGGTAGCCGCACCCGCCTGATCGGGCGCGAGCTGGCCTATCACGGTGTCGGTTTCGGCGGTATCTCGGTCGGCGGCATGGGCAACAACCGCAAGGCCTTCGGCAGCTCGCTGCTACCCGGCATCGACCACCTGCCACATACCCTGGACCTGAAGCGCAACGCCTTCACACGCGGGCTACCGGAACATGGTGTGGAGCTGGCCGACGAGCTGGAGCGGCTGGTGACCCTGCACGGGGCGGAAAACATCGCGGCGGTGATCGTCGAGCCCATGTCCGGCTCGGCCGGTGTGATCCTGCCGCCGCAGGGCTACCTCCAGCGCCTGCGCGAGATCACGAAGAAGCACGGCATCCTGCTGATCTTCGACGAGGTGATCACCGGCTTCGGGCGCGTCGGCGAGGCCTTCGCCGCCCAGCGCTGGGGCGTGACCCCGGACATCCTCACCTGTGCCAAGGGCCTGACCAACGGCGCGGTGCCGATGGGCGCGGTGTTCGTCTCCGAGCAGATCCATGAAGCCTTCATGCACGGCCCCGAGAGCACCATCGAGTTCTTCCATGGCTACACCTACTCGGGCCATCCGGTGGCCTGCGCCGCCGCCCTGGCCACCCAGGAAATCTATCAGCGGGAAAACCTGTTCCAGAAGGCCATCGAACTGGAGGATTACTGGCAGGACGCGCTGTTCAGCCTGCAGGGCCTGCCGAACGTGACCGACATCCGGACCGTGGGCCTGGTCGCCGGCATCCAGTTCGCGCCGCATGCCGAGAGTGTCGGCAGACGCGGCTACGAGGTGTTCCGCCAATGTTTCGAGGATGGCCTGCTGGCCCGCGCCAGTGGCGACACCATCGCGCTGTCACCGGCGCTGATCGTGGAACGCGCACATATCGACGCCATGGTCGAACGCCTGGCCGATGCGATTCGCAAGGCTGCCTGACAGCCACCGAAGCGAAACCGTTTTGCGTGGGAGCCCCGCCCTCGGGGCGAAACCCTCCCAACAACAACAATGAAACGCCAGAAACGAAAAAACCCGCCGATTGGCGGGTTTTTCCATCAAGGGCCGATCAATTACTTGATCTTGGCTTCCTTGTAGATCACGTGCTTGCGCACGACCGGATCGTACTTCTTGATCTCGATCTTGTCGGGCGTGGTGCGCTTGTTCTTGTCGGTGGTGTAGAAGTGGCCGGTACCGGCGCTGGACACCAAACGGATCAGGTCACGCATGATAGTTCTCCTTAAACCTTTTCGCCGCGAGCGCGGAGTTCAGCCAGAACGGCATCGATGCCGCGCTTGTCGATGATGCGCATGCCTTTGGCGCTCAGGCGCAGACGGACGAAGCGGTTCTCCGACTCGACCCAGAAGCGATGATGCTGCAGGTTCGGCAGGAAACGACGACGGGTTTTGTTCATTGCGTGGGAAACGTTGTTCCCGGTTACCGGACCCTTACCGGTAACTTGACAGACTCTCGACATGCCTCAGCCCTCTAAACCACATGCCCAACCCGGCATGGGTTGGCCGCTTGAATTCACTTGTCAGTTCGGCGCTCAGCGCCACGATTCGTTGGGGTCTTACCGGCCACGCAGCGAGCGAAGAAACCGGGCCCCTAGAAAAGAGCGCTGCTTTATATCAGAAAGGCCCCCTAGCAACAAGCGCGGATTGATTTTTCCGCTCATCAGCGCTCGCCTCGAAAGCCCCTTGCGCAGCAGTCTGCAAGCGCCCGGAGGCCGCCGCCGTTCGTCGCCTGCGCCGCTGGTGCATGGCAGCACCGACGGCATGACATACCCCCGATAACCGGCCGGGCGATCTGCTATCGTTCGCCCGCTGCCCACTACCGGAACGACCGTCCCAGCATGAGCGACATCGAAGACAACGAGAACCCCAAGGACCGCAAGTTCGTCGAGGCCCTTTCCCGCGGGCTGGACGTGTTGCGTGCCTTCACCCACGGTTCGGTGGTGCTGGGCAACCAGGACATCGCGCGCATCACCGGGCTGCCCAAGCCGACGATATCGCGCATGACCTACACATTGACCAAGCTGGGCTACCTCAGCTACTCGCAGCAGCACGAGAAGTACCAGCTGGACTCCGGCGTGCTGGCGCTCGGCTATGCCTACGTCTCCAACCTGCGCGTGCGCCAGCTGGCCAAGCCCTACATGGACGAGTTCGCCCGGCGCACCAACACCACCGTGGGGCTGACCTGCCGCGACCGGCTGTCGATGATCTATGTGGAGAACTGCCGCCCGGCGGAAGTCACCACCCTGCGCATGGATGCCGGCGTGCGCCTGCCGCTGGCCACCACCGCCGCCGGCCGCGCCTTCCTCGCCGCCACACCGGCACAGGAACGCGAGCACCTGCTGGCGGCGCTGGCCGCCAAGTATGGCGACGACTGGCCGGCGATCCAGGCATCGCTGGAAGCCTCCTTCGAGGAGTTCGAGCAGCGCGGCTTCTGCTTGTCCCTGGGCGACTGGGACCGCAACGTGATGGCCGCCGGCGTGCCGCTGCACCTGGCCGACGGCAGCATCATGGTGCTGACCTGCGGCGCGCCTTCCTTCCAGCTCAGCGAAGACACCCTGAAGAATTCGCTGGCCCAGCAACTGGACATGCTCGCGCGGGATATCGAGAGCCTCGGCGCCTGAGGCTACTCGTAGGGCCGAACTTGTTCGGTCCAGGACACCTCTACAGGCCGAACAAGTTCAGCCCTACGGCCCCCTGGCAGGTCGGCGAGGCAGCGTTCTGCGCAAAACCAGCGAAAAAGTGGAGTCTACGGGCTGTCTGCTTTCAACACCGGCAACGCAGGCGGTTGTCAAAGAGCTGTCAGCCGGCGCGGACACTGTCCCAGGCAATCTCCGCCAGCAATTCGCGGCACTCGGCCAGGGGCGTGCCGCTGCGCCCGGCCAGCCAGTTGCGCGCCATGTCGTGGACCGGGCCGATCACCACCGAGACGAAACAGTCCCCCGGCATGCGCCGGAACGCGCCCGCCTCGCGGTGGCGCTTGAGCACCGCGCCAATGCGCTGGCCATGGGCGCGATTAGCTTCGCGCAGGCGATCACCGCATTCGCCCGCCTCCACCCGCCCCCGGTTGTGCAGGACGAAACGCGCCCAGTCCGGATTGGCCACTACCCAGTCGACGTAGCAGGTGACGAACAGCTTCACGCAGGCCTCGGCCTCCAGCGTGCACACCAGACCGGCTTCCAGCAGCGCGGCGTATTCGCCGATGCCCTCCAGATAGAGCGCGGCGATGATGCCCTCGCGGTTGCCGAAATGGTGATAGAGGCTGCCGATGCTGGCGCCCGAGCGATCACGGATCATCTCGATGGTGGTGCCTTCCACGCCAAGCTCGGTGAAACAGGCCAGCGCTGCCTGGAGTATTTCCTGCTTACGGGTGCTGCGGGCCATTCGCGCTCCGGTTACTAGAATAATTTTCTAGAATTAATTTCTCGTGCTCGTATACTGCATCGTCACAAGCGATCCATGAAGCGCGGAGAACAAAAATGCGGATCCCCGAACCCGAAGCCCTGACCATCGACAATGGCAACGGCCATCTGCTGGCCAGCCACTGGTATCGCCCTGCGGGCGAGTTGCGCGGTGCGGTGCTGATCGCGCCAGCGATCGGCGTCAAGCAGCGCTTCTATGCTGATTTTGCCAACTGGCTGGCCACCCGGGGCTACCTGGCGGTGACTTTCGATTACGTCGGTATCGGTCAGTCACGACGCACCTCCCTGCGTGCGCTGAAAGTCGACATCCTCGACTGGGCCCGCCACGACTGCAGCGTCATGCTCGACCGCCTCGCCGACGCCGCCAACGGCGCGCCCCTGTACTGGATCGGCCACAGCCTGGGCGCGCAGGTGTTGCCACTGGTGCAGGGCCACGAGCGTCTGGCGCGCATCGTCACCATTGCCGCCGGCAGCGGCTACTGGCGCGAGAACAGCCCGCAGATCCGCAAGCAGGCCTGGCTGCTCTGGCATGGCCTGGCCCCCGTGCTCACCGCCGTGGCCGGTTATTTTCCCGGCGAACGCATCGGCGCGGTGGGCGACCTGCCGGCCGGGGTGATTCGCCAGTGGCGGCGCTGGTGTCTGCATCCGGACTACCTGCTAGGCGTCGAGGGCGAGCCGATACAACGCGCCTTCGACGCCGTGAAAACCCCGCTGGTGTCGCTCTCCTTCACCGACGACGAGATGATGTCCGCCCGCAGCACCGAGGCGCTGCACGGCTTCTACACCTCTGCACCGAAGACCATGCGGCGCATGACTCCGAGCGAAGTCGGCGTGGAGCGCATCGGCCACTTCGGCTTCTTCCGCAAGCACTTCCAGGCCAACCTCTGGGAGCCGCTGGTACTGCCCGAGCTGCAATCGTAGGGTGGAAAACGCCGAAAGGCTTTTCCACCGTTGAACTGCAAAGCCGAGGCCATGCATGGAAAATCGCGGCGCGAGTTTTCCCACCCTGCGCCGGTAGGGCTTCAAGCCACCTGCATCAACCGCGCATAGGCCTGCAGATGATGGTCGTCGTCGCCGAACTGGTGGGCGATCATCACCAGGCGTTTGGCGTGGTGGGCGAGGTTGTACTCCCAGGTCATGCCGATACCGCCGTGCAGCTGGATGGCTTCCTCGGCGATCTTGCGCGCGGCGCGGGTGCAGATGTACTTGGCCGCGGCCAGGGTGCGGCTACGGTCGTCGCTGTCCTCGGCATCGGCGACGGTGGCGGCGAGGATCGCCATGCTGGTGGCCTGCTCCAGCTCGGTCTGCATGTCGACCATGCGGTGCTGCAAGACCTGGAACTTGCCGATCGGCACGCCGAACTGCCTGCGCGTCTTCAGGTAGTCGAGGGTCAGCTTGCAGGCCTCCTGCATGCTGCCCAGCGCGTCGGCGCATTGCGCGGAGATGGCGCGGCCCTGCTGGTAGCGCAGCGCCGGCAAAGCGTTGCCGGCTTCGCCGAGTAGCGCATCGGCACCGACCTGCACGTTGTCGAGGAACAGCTCGCAACCCTTGCGCCCGTCGATGGTCGGGTACACCCGGCGGCTGACCCCTTCGGCATTCGGATCGACGAGGTACAGGCTGATACCGGTCTCGTCGCGACTACCACCTGAGGTACGCGCCGAAACGATGATCCCGCCGGCGCTGTGCCCACCGATCACCACCGCCTTGCGCCCACTCAGCCGATAACCACCGTCGACCGCCTCGGCACGGGTCTGCACATCATGAAGGTTGTAGTGGCTCTGCGGCTCGTCGAGGGCGACGGCCAGTTGCAGCGAGCCGGCCGCGACCTGTGGCAGCAGCTCCGCCTTCTGCGCCTCGCTGCCGAGCTGGTCGATCAGCCCGCCGGCGAAGATCACCGATTGCAGGTAGGGCTCCAGCGTCAGGCCGCGGCCCAGCTCGGTCATCACCAGCATGGTTTCCACGCCGCTGCCACCGAAGCCGCCGAAATCCTCGGCGAACGGCACGGCGGTCAGCCCCAGCTCACCCAGCTGCGCCCAGAACTCGGCGGAAAAGCCCAGTTCGGACTCGCTGAATTTCTCGCGCTGCTCGAACGGGTAGGCGTCGCGCACCAGGCGCGCCGCAGTGTCCTGCAGCATCTGCTGCTCTTCACTCAGTTTGAAGTCCATGGCGGTGCCTCCTTACAGCTCGAGAATCATCTTCGAGACGATGTTCTTCTGGATTTCGTTGGAGCCGCCGAAGATCGACAGCTTGCGCATGTTGAAGTAGTCGCCGGCCAGCGCTGCACTGTAGTCGGCGTGCAACGGCTCGCCGTCGTAGTCCAGCTGCAGCTCTTCTTCGAGGAACGGTAGCGCATAGGGGCCGATGACCTTGCGCAGCAGGTGGGTGATGGCCTGGCGGATCTCGGTGCCCTTGATCTTCAGGATCGAAGATTCGGCACCGGGCACACCGCCCTCCCTGGCCGCGGCGAGGATGCGCAGGGTGCTCATCTCGATGGCCATCAGTTGCATCTCCACCTCGGCGACCTGGGCGCGGAACAGCGGGTCTTCCAGCATCGGCCGACCGTCGCAGACCTCCTTCATCGCGATGCGCTTCAAGTGCGCCAGCGCCGCCTTCGAGGCGCCGATACCGGCCAGGCCCGTGCGCTCGTGGGTCAGCAGGTACTTGGCGCAGGTCCAGCCCTGGTTCTCCTCGCCGACGAGGTTCTCCACCGGCACGCGCACGTTGTCGAAGAACACCTCGTTGACCTCGTGGTCGCCGTCCAGGGTGATGATCGGCCGCACGCTGATGCCCGGCGTGCGCATGTCGATCAGCAGGAAGCTGATGCCGCGCTGCTGCTGGGCCTCAGGGTCGGTGCGCACCAGGCAGAAGATCATGTCGGCGTGCTGGCCGAGGGTGGTCCAGGTCTTCTGGCCGTTGACGATGTAGTGATCGCCGTCGCGCACGGCGCGGGTCTTCAGGCTGGCCAGGTCGGAGCCGGCGCCGGGTTCGGAATAACCCTGGCACCACCAGTCCTCGCCGGAGAGGATGCGCGGCAGGTAGTGATCGATTTGCTGCTGGGTACCGAACTTGAGGATCACCGGCGCGACCATGTTGACGCCGAACGGCACGGTGCGCGGCGCGCCGAAGGCGGCGCATTCCTCATCGAAGATGTGTTTCTCCACCGGGCCCCAGGTGGTACCGCCCAGCTCCACCGGCCAGCCCGGCGCGTACCAGCCGCGCCTGACCAGGATCTGCTGCCAGCGCTGGTGGTCTTCCTTGCTCAGGTGCTTGCCGAGCCGGGTCTTGGCGGCGATGTCCGCCGGCAGTTCGCTTTTCAGGAAGGCGCGCACTTCATCGCGGAAGGCGAGCTCTTCAGCTGTGTAATTGACGTTCATGGTGATCCTCCAAGAAATCAGCCTGCTCGGTCGGGCTGCCAGCCCGAAAATGTCCGACCTTCAGCGGCCAGTTTTTCCAGCAACGGTGCCGGCTTCCACCACTCGCCGCAGCGTGCGTGCAGCTCGCGAATCGTCGCCAGTACCTTGTCCAGGCCGACGCTGTCGGCATAGAACATCGGCCCACCGCGCCAAGCGGGGAAGCCATAGCCGTTCAGGTAGATGAGGTCGATATCGCTGGAGCGTTGGGCGATGCCCTCTTCGAGGATCTTTGCGCCCTCGTTGACCAGCGAGTAGATGGTGCGTTCGACGATGTACCGCTCTTCCAGCTCGCGACGCTCGATGCCCTTCTCGCGCGAGGCGGCGGCAAGCATCGGCGCCAGCTCGGGGTTTTCCAGCGGCGTGCGGTTGCCCGGCTCGTAGCGGTAGTATCCGACACCGGTCTTCTGCCCGAGCATGCCGGCGGCGCAGAGGCGGTCGGCCACGGTGGGAAATTCCAGGTGCGCCGGCAAGATCGCGCGCTGGCGCTTGCGAATCGCCTGGCCGATGTCGAGGCCGGCCAGATCGCGCACGGCGAAGGGCCCCATGGCCATGCCGAAATTGCGCAGCGCAGCATCGACCTGCTGCGGCGTGGCGCCTTCCTCGAGCAGGAACTCCGCCTCGCGGCCGTACTGGAACAGCATCCGGTTGCCGACGAAGCCATCGCAGACACCCACCACCACCGCGACCTTCTTCAGCTTCCGGCCGATGGCCATGGCGCTGGCCAGCACTTCGTGGCTGGTCCGTGCGCCGCGCACCACTTCCAGCAGACGCATGACGTTGGCGGGGCTGAAGAAATGCAGACCAACCACATCCTCAGGGTGCCGGGTGAAGGCGGCGATGGCGTTCAGATCCAGCGACGAAGTATTGGATGCGAGAATCGCGCCAGGTTTGCACACCGCATCCAGACGCTCGAAGACCTGTTGCTTGACGGCCATGTCTTCGAATACCGCTTCGACCACCAGGTCGACATCGGCCAGCGCCGCGTAGTCGGTGATGCCTTCGATCAGCGCCAGCCGCTGGACCATGGCCGCTTCGCTCAGGCTGCCGCGTTTGACGCTCGTCGCATAGGTGTCACGGGCACGCTGCAAGGCGCGTTGCAGCGCCTCGTCGCCGACTTCCAGCAGTTTCACCGGCACGCCGGCATTGGCGAAGCACAGGGCGATGCCGACGCCCATGGCGCCGCCGCCGATCACCGCCGCCGTTCGAATCTCGCGCGGGCGTGTATCGACGGGCAGGTCGGCGATCTTGGCGGCCTGACGCTCGGCGAAGAAGGTGTGCACCAGCGCCGCGCGCTGCGGCGAATTCAAGCATTCGAGGAAGAGTTCGCGCTCGCGCTCGAGCCCCTCGGCCAGTGGCAGGCGTGTCGCGGCTTCCACGGCGGCGATGCAGCGCAGCGGCGAAAACAGCCCGGGGCTGCGCTTGACCACCTCGGCATGCCTGGCGGCGATCAGCGCGGCGTTGTCGGTGCCTTCCAGGCCACGCGTCTGCTCGCCACTACGGCGTACGCCGCGGCCTTCCTGCAACAGACGCCGCGCATAGGCGAGGCCGGCATCCGTCAGGTCGCCCTCGAACAGTTCGTCGACGATGTGGTACTCGCAGGCTTCGCCTGCCTCGACAGGCGCGCCGCCGAGGATCATCTCCAGCGCCTTGGCCACGCCGGCCAGCCGCGGCAGCCGCTGGGTGCCGCCGGCGCCGGGCAACAGGCCGAGCTTCACTTCCGGCAGCCCGACCCTGGCATCAGCGCGGGCGATGCGGTAATGGCAGCCCAGCGCCACTTCCAGCCCGCCACCCAGGGCCGTGCCGTGGATGACGGCAACGCTGGGCTTGCTGCAGCCCTCGATGACATCGATCACTTCCGGCAGGCTCGGCGCCACGGGCGGCTTGCCGAATTCCTTGATGTCGGCCCCGGCAAAGAAGGTGCTGCCCTCGCAGACCAGCACCACGGCACGCACCCGCGAGTCCGCTTCGGCCGCCTGAAAGGCTTGCAGCAGGCCCTGGCGCAGCGCCTGGCCCAGCGCATTGACCGGCGGGTTGTCAGCAATGATCAGCGCGATTTCGTCGCGCCGTTGCAGTCGTACGAGCTCCGACATTCAGACCTCCGTTGCATTGAAATTTATTATTCACGGAATCTTGTTTCGCACAGCAGAATACGAAAGTCACTGTCAGGTGTCGACCCGCCCCGACTGATAGCGCGGCATGAGCCTCGGTGATGAATGCACGTGGAGGCACCCTGCTGCAGGTATGCGGCAGGGTGCGGGAAGGAAGGGGAATCAGCGCTCGGCGGCGAGCGGGGCCTGTTCGAGCAGGGTCGGGTCCAGCCGCAGCAGCCGTGCCGGCCGGGACTCGGCCAGGTGGGCGGGCGGCGTTTCGGGCGGCAGTTCCATCAGCAACCGTACGAGGTTGAGCACCAGCGCCTCGCGGCTCAATGCGCCGGCGCCCAGCGCATAGTAGGCACCGATCAATTGGCGCAGGCCAAGCGGCAGACGCCAGCGGGCGCGCAACGCCGAGCCGTAGCCGGCAGCACGCTCGGCCAGATGACGTTGCAGCTCGGCCTCGTCCAGCTCGCCACCGCCATCGAGCCAGTCCTGCAAGGTACGCAGCAAGGCCAGCTCGCCGATGTTCTGCAACAGCCCGGCGGTGTAGCAGAGCCTGGCATCGAGCTGCAGCCGGCGCGCCAGCCAGGCGGCCAGCTCGGCGCCATAGAGCGCCTGGTTCGTCAGCTTCACGGCCTGCGCAGCCAGGCGTGGGTCGGCCAGACGCGCATTGCGCTGACTGGCCAACTGGCCGAGCAGTTCCTGGCTGCGCTTGTTGCCCAGGCGCAGCAATGCCTGCTCCAGGGTCTGGCTGGGCTGGTCCTGCTGTGGCCCATGACTGTTGACAAAACTGATCACGCGGGCGGTGACCTGCGGATCGCACACCAGCGCCGCGTGTTCCTCGGCCAGGTCGCTCTGCCCGGCCAACAGGCTTTCGATCGCAGCATGGGCTGCCTCGCTCAGCGGCGCACCGCGATTGTTGAGCCGCATGCGTTCGAGAAAGCTGTCGAGGCTGGCATCGACCTGTCGGGCACGCCCGATGCCGCCGGCCGAACGGGGCAGCAACTTGTCCAACCGCTGGCGGATATTGTCGAGGTCATAAGGTTTGCCGAGGTAAGCGGCCGGCGCCAGCGGTAACACGGCCCGCACGCTGATGGCATCGGTACGCTCGCTGATGAGCACGCACGGCAGGCGCTGGGTCGGCCCGTGCTGGCGCAGTTCACGCAGCAGGGCTATGCCGTCGAGCCCTTCCAGCTCGCCGTCGAGAATCAGCAGGCTCGGCACCTGGCGCCGACAGGCTGCCAGTGCCGAGCGACCATCGCTGAAGGATGCCACCCGCATGCCCGGACGCAGTTCGTTCACCAACTGGCACAGCTGGTCGGCGCGCCAGGGCTCACTGTAGGCGATCAGGACGAAGGAAACCTGGGAAAGGAGGGGCATGGACCTGCTCGACAGAACCGAAACGACCGGGGGAACCGAATGGGAGTCAGACGCTCCTTGTTTCCCCGACGGCACGGTCGCCGTTTCGTCGCAGCCATACCGGCCACCTCAGGATGACGACGGGCGCACCGGAAATCATCGGCGACATTCCGGTGACGCTCGCTGCACGCGTTGCAGCCTTACGAAACGGAGCAGGTCCGAATCTCACAGCCCCAGGCAGAGGTACTTGATCTCCAGGTAATCCTCGATGCCGTACTTGGAGCCTTCGCGCCCGAGGCCGGAGGATTTCACGCCGCCGAAGGGTGCCACCTCGGTGGAGATCATCCCGGTGTTGACGCCCACCATGCCCGACTCCAGCGCTTCGGCCACACGGAACACGCGGCCCAGGTCGCGCGCATAGAAGTACGCGGCCAGGCCGAACTCGGTGTCGTTGGCCAAAGCGATGGCTTCGGCCTCGTCCTTGAAGCGGAACAGCGGCGCCAGCGGGCCGAAGGTTTCTTCCTTGGCCACCTTGGCCGTGTGCGGCACGTTGATCATCAGGGTCGGTTCGAAATAGCTGCCGCCCAGGCTGTGCGCGTTGCCGCCGGTGACCACCCGGGCGCCGTTGGCCACGGCGTCCTCGATATGTTCCTTGACCTTGGCCGCGGCGCGATCGTCGATCAGCGGGCCGACATCGACGCCATCGTCCAGGCCGTTGCCGATCTTCAGCTTCTCAACCGCCGCCTGGAATTTCTGCGCGAAGGCATCGTACACGCCGTCCTGCACGTAGATACGGTTGACGCACACACAGGTCTGCCCGGCGTTGCGGTACTTGGACTGCATGGCGCCCTTCACCGCCTCGTCCAGGTCGGCATCGTCGAACACCAGGAAGGGCGCGTTGCCGCCCAGCTCCAGCGAAACCTTCTTGATGCCTGGCGCGCACTGCTCCATCAGCTTGGCGCCGACTTCGGTGGACCCGGTGAAAGTGATCTTGCGCACGATGGGGTTAGCGGTCAGCTCGTTGCCGATATCGCCCGCCGAGCCGGTCACCACGCTGAACACGCCTTTGGGGATGCCGGCGCGCTCGGCCAGCTCGGCCAGCGCCAGAGCGGAGAACGGCGTCTGGCTGGCGGGCTTGACCACCATGGTGCAGCCGGCGGCCAGCGCCGGACCGGCCTTGCGGGTGATCATCGCCGCCGGGAAATTCCACGGCGTGATCGCGGCGGTGACGCCGATCGGCTGCTTGATTACGATGATGCGCTTGTCTTTCTGGTGCCCTGGAATGGTATCGCCGTAGATGCGCTTGGCTTCCTCGGCGAACCACTCGATGAAGGACGCGGCGTAGGCGATCTCACCGCGCGACTCGGTCAGCGGCTTGCCCTGCTCCAGGGTCATCAGCCGGGCCAGGTCTTCCTGGTTCTGCATGATCAGCTCGAACCAGCGGCGCAGCGTCTGCGAACGCTCCTTGGCCGTAAGGTCGCGCCAGGCCGGCAACGCGCGCTCGGCCGCCTCGATGGCACGGCGAGTCTCGGCGGCGCCCATCTTCGGCACCGTACCGAGGACTTCACCACCGGCTGGGTTGTTCACCTCGAGCGTCTGTCCGCCGTCGGCATCGAGCCAGGCGCCATCGACATAGGCCTGCTGGCGGAACAGGGAAGAATCTTTCAGTTGCATGGCGCTCTCCTAAATCCGCGTCATTGAATAGATGTGCGCGACTACTATCTGAACCGCCGGACCCGACGCGGTTCAGCCGCCTGCCAAGTGATGAAGACCATCCTATGACCCTGATCGGCGACCCGGCAAGCTCATGGATCGTGGCGTTGTCGGAGCATAGATCAGCCTGATGCCAAGCCCGGCGGCGAACGCTTCGTCAACCCTTGTTACAGGTCACCACCCGGACGGCAACGCGCAAGGTATAGTCTCGCGCGGCGGCCCCGGCCGTCCCGACTGATGGATTATCAAGGAGTTAACGTGAAAGCACTGTTGATGGGCGCTATGGCGGCGGCCCTGCTGGCAAGCACTGCTGCGCAAGCGCAAATGAAACCGGAAGAAATGGTGGAAACCCGCCAGGCCGGCTACCAGTTCATGGCCTGGAACATGGGCAAGATCAAGGCACAGGTCATCGACGGCAAGGAGGCCTACGACCAGGCCAAGGTCGCCGCGGCCGCCAACACCATCGCCGCCATCGCCAACTCCGGCATGGGCGCCCTGTACAGCCCGGAAACCACCACCGAGCAGTTGGGCAACAAGACCCGCCTGAAGCCGGAGTTCTTCCAGAACCTGGAAAAAGCCGGGCAGATCGGCCGCGACTTCAGCGCCGCCGCCAACCAGCTCGCCAGCGTTGCCGCTTCGGGCGACCAAGCCGCCATCAAGAAGGCCTTCGGTGACGTCGGCGGTTCGTGCAAGTCCTGCCACGACAATTTCCGCGCCGAACGCTAAGCCCCTCGAAGCCGGCCTGCACCGGTCGGCTTCGCTACCAGTCCAGCGTGGGTGCCGGCGCAGCCGGCGGTGGCGCCATCCAGCCGGCAACCGACTGCACGCCCCACACGGTACCGACCGCCAGCGCCAGAACCAGCACCGCCGCCACCAGCGGCCCACCTTGCGCATCCTGCTGGCCGGGGTGTTCACGTTTCGCCCGCCCCGCGATCATCGCGCGCACCAGCGACTTGCGCCTGACCAGCGTGTACCAGGCGATGGCCGCCAGATGCAGGCCGATCACAGCCACCAGCAACCACTTCGCCTGCCGATGCAGCCCTGTCAGCCAGTCACTGGTATCGCTCGAAACCAGCGCGAACAGCGGTCCCTGGAAAGCGATATCGTCGGTCGCCAGCAAGCCGCTGACCACCTGAAAGCCCACCAGCCCCAGCATCGCCAGCACCGAGAGCGCACCCAGCGGGTTATGCCCCGCTTCCCGCCAGTTGCCTTGCAGATAGCTTTTCACCCCGCAGGCCGCACCCAGAATCCGTGACCAGCGCGCATAAGTGGAACCGACGAACCCCCACAGTAGCCGGAACACCAGCAACCCCAGCACCAGCAGCCCCAGCCGGCCATGCCAGACCATCAGGCCGCCGCCCAGCCAGCCCGTCACCATGGACGCGATCACCGCCACGCCGAATAACCAATGAAACACCCGCAGCGGTGCATCCCAGAGCTTGATATGGCTCGACATCCCCTCTCCTCGATCACTTCCGAACCCGGCCAGAGGCCACAGCAACCGCAAAGGGTAACAGCCGGCCCTTTCGCTGACACGACTCAAAAGGCCGCAGCAGAGGGCTTGCCGCACGCGAACCCGCCCCGAACGACGCCCGCACCACCGCCAGACCATACGCACCGCCAGCATGGACGCCCGCCAACGACATGCGTATGATTGCCCCCCGCAACGCATCCGTAGCTCAGCTGGATAGAGTACTGCCCTCCGAAGGCAGGGGTCGTGGGTTCGAATCCCGCCGGATGCGCCAGATATGAAAAGGCCCCAGGTGAAAACCTGGGGCCTTTTTGTTTTGGGGTCTCGTTTATCGATGGATCCCTTCTCGCCCTAGATGAGGTCAGCGGCGCATGCGCTCGTTCAGTCGCAGCTGGCGGAAATCCTCGTAGGTGCAGGTGCGCGGCTCGCTGCCGGTCAGGTCATAGCAACGCTGCCCATAACCCATCGGCCAATAAGCGATGCCCACTGGCGGCCAGAAAATCGAGGCCACTCGGAAGCGACTGCGCAATTTACCGCTGCTGACCGTCGCCGACTGCTGATCCACCAGACGATAAGGAATGCCACCAGCCGCGCCCCAGGAAAATGGACGGCTGCGCACAAGCCCCTCATCGAAGCTGGCGGGTCTCTCGTTGACTACCAACCGGGTGTCTTCCGGCAACTTGAACCAGGCACCTGTCGAGCAGCCAGCCATCAGCAGGGTGAGAGGGAAGAGCAGAGTCAAGTGGGCTTTCATGGGCAATCCTTTATGAGGGAACGAAAAAGAGTGGCGGTGCCGCCGAATCGCTTGTGTCCACACGGCTACGCGATTGGCCGTTTCGGCCAATCGCGCGGCAGAGCAGCGGTGCATGTAGAGTTTTTCATGTTGGTTGACTGAGCCGGCCGGTAGCACCGGCTCCGACCCCATTCAATAAACGCCATCGCGCCCGAGGCGGGGGATGAACAGCTCGGCAGCTGCCTTGCGCACCGGAGCATCCTGGGCGGGTTCGTTCTGGGCCGTATCGATCTCCACTTCGCCTCCGAACGCTCGCACGAGCGTTGGCTGCGCCAGCAGCGAAGTCAGGGCCGACTGACCGGCCTGACCATGATCGTATACACGATCGGACCCTCTGGCCTGTGCTGTTGCCAGCCGCTGCCCGGCCTCATCGATCAGTTCGGCCCGCAGGGAATAAGTCAGAATCTCGCCGATTGCGGCTTCGCTTTTCCACTCATGAACGGAGACAGCGAGCAGCAAGGCATCTGGTTTCGACGCCGCCGTCGCACCTGCCTTGGCTCCCTGCGCCGGTACACCCTTGCGCTCGAACCCGCCGAGCAGCGCAGCTCTCAAATCGTTCGCCAGCGGCTGGCCCGAGCGGGTATTCACGTCGTAGGGGATGTAATAACTACCGCGCGTTAGGCCAACGAAGGTGCCGTTTTTGTTACCCGAGAGCACATATGGCCGCATGTCCACGACTTGCACTTCCACCGCCTGGGTCAGCGCGGCTGGCAGGGCCGGGTAGCTGTGCGCGTAATCTATCTTTCGGCCGTAGGCACAACCGGTAAGCAAAACAAAAGCGATTGCGAGTGCAACGAGACGAGACATAAGGCTTCCATTCCAATTAACAGACGACATCTTTCCTGCTGCCTGCACGCGTCGCAGCAGAAGCTGCATATGCTCGCGGATAAACCTGTGACATTCAATCGCCATTAGCCGATGGTCCATACCGCGGCTTCCGCCCTCTGGCTCAACCCATCCATCAACCCACTCCGTCGCGCCACCTGCCGCTGCACGGCTTCGTCGAAGATGCCCGGGCGGGTTTCGATCAGGCTGAACCAGTGGCGGGCGCGGGTGATGCCGGTGTAGAGCAGTTCCTTGGTCAGGACCGGGTTGAGGGTGTCGGGCAGGATCAGCGCGGTGTGGGCGAATTCCGAGCCCTGGGATTTGTGTACGGTCATGGCGAACACCGTTTCCACGGCGTTGAGGCGGCTGGGCAGGATAAAGCGCAGCGTGCCGGAGCCGTCGTTGCGCGGGAAGGCTACGCGTAATACCTGATTGGGCGCGGCACCGGGCGCTTCGGCGGGTTCGGGCAGGCGCAGGGCAATGCCGATGTCGCCGTTCATCAGGCCCAGGCTGTAGTCGTTGCGCACCACCAACACCGGGCGGCCTTCGTACCAGCCGGAGTCGGCTTCCAGCAGACCGCGCCGCTGGAGCATCCCGGCAATACGCGGGTTGAGCCCTTCCACGCCCCAGGGGCCTCTGCGCACGGCGCAGAGCAGCTGGAAGCTGTCGAACGCCTCGAGCACACCGGCGGCCCAGGTTTGCCAGGCAGAGTCCTCGACCGGGCAGTTCGCATCGGGGCGGGTGGCGTGCAGCTTTTGCAGGTAATGGGCGTAGCCGCGGGCTTCACCGAAGCCGTCCAGCAGCAATCGCTCCAGCGCGCCGTCCTGCTCGCCACGCAGGCGCAGCAGGTTGAGGTCGGCGAAGCCGTCGCCGAACACTTCGCGCGCCTGGGTTGCGGCACGGGCGTTGACCGCGCGGGCCAGGCGACCGATGCCCGAGGCGCTGCCGAACCGCCGCGAGTGGCGCAGCATCACGGTGCGCTGGGCCAGGGGCTGGCGGCCGTCGCCGGGTTGCAGGCCGGCCTCGGCGAGGCATTCGCCGCCCACCTCTTCGAGCCAGGCGCGGGTCTGAGAATCGTAGAAACCGCCCTCGGCATCGCGGCACAGGTCGCCGAGCAGGCCGCCGGCTTCCACCGAGGCGAGCTGGTCCTTGTCGCCGAGCAGGATCAGCCGGGCGTGACGCGGCAGGGCGTCGAGCAGGCAGGCCATCATTTCCAGGTCGATCATCGAGGCTTCGTCCACCACCAGCACGTCCAGCGCCAGCGGATTGCCGGCGTGGTGGCGGAAGTGCCTGCTGTCCGGGCGGCTGCCGAGCAGGCGGTGCAGGGTGGTGACTTCGCTGGGGATTTCCTGCTTGACCGCCTCGGCCACCGGCAGCGAGGCGACCTGCCCGCCAATGGATTCGGTCAGCCGTGCCGCCGCCTTGCCGGTGGGCGCCGCGAGGCGGATGCGCAGCGGCTGGCCCGCGGTCAGCGCCGGCTCCTGCAGCAGCGCCAGCAGGCGCACCACGGTGGTGGTCTTGCCGGTGCCGGGGCCGCCGGTGATCAGGCTGAAGCTGCCCCGGGCGGCCAGGGCGCAGGCGAGTTTCTGCCAGTCGATCTGGCGCTGGCCGTCGATCACCGGCGGCGCGGGGAACAGCCGTTGCAGCGCCTGGGACAGGTCGACCGGCACGGTCTGGATATCGTCGAGGCGCATGCCGATGGCCGTGGCCACGGCGCGCTCGTAATTCCAGTAACGGCGCAGGTAAAGGCGCTCGCCGTGCAGCACCAGCGGCGCCTCGATGCCGTCATCGCCGCCGCTCGCCACCAGCGCGCTACCGGCCAATGCCGCACGCCAGTCGGCCAGTTCGACGCTGGCGAGCAGTTCCGACGGCAGGCGTGCGCGACTGCCTTCGTCGCCCTCGGGCGGCAGCGATAAGGCGAAATCCGGGCTGGCGAGGGTGACGGCCAGGTCCAGGCAGACGTGACCATGGCCCAGTTGATGGCTAACCAGCGCTGCGGAGAGCAGCACCAGCGGCGAGCTGTTGCCATCCAGTTCCAAGCAGAAGCCCGCCAGCGCACGATCCAGCGCCCGCAGCCAGCCATGCTCGACCCAGGCGTCGAGCAATGCCAACAGGCTCGCGGCATTCTGCAGTTCAGGCATAGGCGCAGGCGGCTGGTCCAGCAGGGACAGTTGTTCGCTCATGCGCTCACCTCCAGCATCTGGCCCTTGAACAGCGCATCGAGGGCCTCGATCAGTTCGCGCGGCGGCCGCGCCCGGTGGATGCCCTGCCCCGGCGCGCGGCTGCCGCGCAGGAACAGGTAGAGCGCGCCGCCCACGTGACGCTCGTAATCGTAATCGGGCAGGCGCAGTTGCAGCTGGCGGTGCAGCGCCAGCAGGTAGAGCACGTATTGCAGGTCGTAGCGATGGCTGGCGACCGTGGCCTGCATGGCCTCGTCGGTATAGGCGGCGTCGCCCTCGCCCAGCCAGTTGGACTTGTAGTCCACCACGTAGTAGCGCCCCTGGTGCTCGAACACCAGATCGATGAAGCCCTTGAACATGCCGTTGAGCCGGTCCGGCAGCAGCGCCGGGCGTGGCACGCCGAGCAGCACGTGGCGCTGTACCAGGGTATCGATCTGGCGTACGTCGACGCGCTGGGTCTCGAACCAGAATTCCAGCTCCGGTTGGTAGACGGTGAGCTCGGCGAGCGACACGCGCGCGTCGCCTTCCAGCTTCAGCGGCGTGGTCAGCAAGCTGCCGAGCCAGCTGTTCAGGGGCTCGATCCAGGCATCCAGCCCACGCCGCTGGCAGCGTCGGGCGATCTGTTCGCGCAGCGCGGCGGGATCGCTGGCGACCTGGGCGAAGCCGTCGCGGCCGGCCATTTCCAGCAGACCGTGGAGGAAGGTGCCGGGGTTCGGCCCGCGCGGGAACAGGTGCAGGCTGCCGGCCAGGCCGACCGGCCCCACCACGGGCGCACTCTCGCGCTCGTCGTCGGCGGCCTTCTGCGCGGCCGGGTTTTCCGGCGCGGCATCATCGAAACGCTCGATCGGCGACTCCAGGCTGTCGCCGGTGCGCAGGGCACTGTAGGAGGCGATCCACCAGTGCTCGGCGGCGCGCCGGGCAGGCGTCGGCCAGGATGGCTCGGCCTGCTCCAGCGTCGCTTCCCGGTAGCTTGAGTCGTTCGCTTCCGGGGCCGGCCGCAGCAGGCATTCGCCGGGTTTTTCCAGGGGTTCGAGCCAGCTGGCGAGCAAGCCGCTGGCACTCAATGGCTGGCCGCCGCCGAGCAGGTAGCCCAGCGCCGAACGGTGCAGCAGCGAGGCCTTGGCGTTGCCCTTCTTCAGGTCGGCGATGCCCAGCCAGCAGGCGTGGCGGGCACGGGTCAAGGCGACGTAGAGCAGGCGCAGGTCCTCGCCGAGGCGCTCGCGGTCGGCCCGCTCGATATCCTCCTCGTCCGGTTCCAGCACCAGCCGCCGGCTGTCGCCGTCCTGCAGCTGCAGCGGCCGGCCGCCCTCGGCGGGGCGGAAGCTGCAGATGAACGGCAGGAACACCAGCGGGTATTCCAGGCCCTTGGATTTGTGGATGGTCACCACGCGCACCAGCGCGGCATCGCTTTCCAGACGCAGCACCTGTTCCTCGGCCGCCGCACCCTCGCCCGCCAGCAGGGCGGCGAGATGGCGGATCAGCGCCTGTTCGCCGTCCAGCTCGGCGGCGGCTTGCTGCAGCAGCTCGGCCAGGTGCAGCAGGTTGGTCAGGGCGCGCTCGCCGTCGCTGCGCTGCATCAGTCGCTGCGGCAGGCCGAAGTCATGCAGTAGCTGGCGCAGCATCGGCAGCACGCCCTGGCGCTGCCAGCGCTGGTGGTAGTCGCGAAACTGCATGACCCGGCGTTCCCAGACGCGTTCGTTCTGGTTCAGCTGCTCCAGCTCGGCCAGTTCCAGGCCCAGGCTGCGGCTAGCCAGCGCCGCACGCAGGCGGCGGTCGACGTCCGGCTCGGCGCAGGCGCGCAGCCACAGCAGGAGGTCGCGGGCCTCCTGGCTGGCAAGCACCGAATCCTTGTCGGACAGGTAGACGCTGCGCACCCCGCACCGGGCCAGCTCGCCGCGGATCGCCTGGGCTTCGCTGCCGTCGCGCACCAGCACGGCGATATCGCTGGGCTTGAGCGGGGCGAGTTCACCCGCCCTGGCGAAACCTGCCTCGCCCTGCTGGCCGAGCACCAGCAGGCGGGTGATCTCACTGGCGGCACGCGCGGCCATCTCGCGGCGATAGAAGGTATTGGCCAGTGGCTCGGCGCTCGGCAACTGCCAGAGCGTCAGGGCCGGCGGTGTCTGCCCCGCGACCTGCCAGCGCTCCTCGCGCCCACGCGCCTTGACGCGGGAGAAAGGCAGCGGATTGTCCGCACCCTCGCGGAAGAGGAAGGCGCCCTGCCCTTCGCTGCGCGCCTCGGCTTGCTGGAACAGCCGGTTGACCGCATCGACCATCGGCTGGCTGGAGCGGAAGTTGGTGTCCAGGTCGTCCAGCCGGCCGGTCATCGCCCGCCGCGCGCGCAGGTAGGTGTGGATGTCGGCGCCGCGGAAGGCATAGATCGCCTGCTTGGGATCGCCGATCAGGAACAGGCCGCAGTCGGGACGGTTGTCCTCGATGGCGTAGATGCGGTCGAAGATGCGGTATTGCAGCGGGTCGGTGTCCTGGAATTCGTCGATCAGGGCCACCGGGAACTGCGTGCGGATCACCTGGGCCAGGCGCTCGCCGTTGTCGCTCTGCAGCGCGGCGTCGAGGCGGGTGAGCATGTCGTCGAAGCCCATCTCGGCGCGCTGGCGCTTCTCCTGCTCGAAGCGCTGGCAGATCCAGGCGGCGGCATGGCGGCGCGCCGCCTCGTCGGGGCCGGCCAGTTGCCTGAGGCGCCTGGGCAGCTCGCACATCGCCTCCAGCGCCGGGTGCCGTGGCGGCGAGCCCTGCTTCCAGCATTCGGCCAGGCCCTCGGGGGTCAGTCGGGTGAAACCGGTGCCCAGGTCCAGCGCGGCTTCGTCGCCCAGCGACCAGTGGCGCAGCTTCTCGCACCAGTTCTGGTAATAGCGCGCCTGGATCTTGCGCCCGTCGACGACCTTGTCCGCCACCGCCTGATCCAGCAACTGGCGGATCTCGTCGGCCCATTCGCACCAGCCTTCCTTGAGCGCCTTGAGCGCCCGCGCCTGTTCCTGCAGGGCGGCATCCAGCAACGTCGCCAGGCTGGTTTCGCCGGCTGCGGCGCGCTCGCCGAACAGCGGCCGCACGCTGCGCAGCAGGTTGTCGGGATGGCCCCAGCGGTTCATCACCCAGCTCAGTGCATCGCCCTGCAGCGGATAGCAGTGCAGCCGCCAGTAGTCGCGCGCCACCTGGGCGAGCAGTTCGCTGTGGTCGGTTTCCAGGGTCAGGGTGAACAGGCTGCCGCTGTCGAAGGCGTGCTCGCGCAGCATGCGCTGGCACCAGCCGTGGATGGTGGAAACGGCGGCCTCGTCCATCCACTGCGCGGCGATGTCCAGGCGGCAGGCGCAGGCCGGCCAGCGCTCGGGCGGGAAGTCGGCGCGCAACTGGCGCAGCAGGTCGTCGCCCTCCGCTTCCTCGCGAAAGACCCGCGCCGCCTCCACCAGCCGCGCACGGATGCGGTCGCGCAGCTCGCGGGTGGCGGCGTCGGTGAAGGTCACCACGAGGATTTCCGGCGGCAGCAGTTCGCGGGCGAAAGCCTGCTCGCCGCCGTGACCGAGCACCAGGCGCAAATAAAGCGCAGAGATGGTGAAGGTCTTGCCGGTACCGGCGCTGGCCTCGATCAGGCGGCTGCCGTGCAGCGGGAAGCGCAATGCCAGGGGACGGGTGTCTGCGTTCATGCCTGGGCTTGCTCCTTGAGCGCGGCGAATCGGGCGCTGAGCAGTGATTGGTAGAGCACGTGGGCCCATTCGGTGAAATCGCCGTCGGCCAGCAGGTTGGCGAGATCCGGGAACTGCCGCGCCAGGCTGGCGCAGCCGGTCACTTCGCCGCTGCGGTTGTAGCTGCCCTCAAAGGTGTCGCGAGCGGCCTTTTCGGCTTTTTCCTCATCCTCGGCGCTCAGCCAGGCGATGGCGGTGTTCAGCGCCACCGGCAACGGCGCGTTCATCCCGGCGCGCCAGGCCTCCAGCCAGCCGCGCAGGATGGCGCGGGCCTGCTCCGGCTCGACCGGCTCGAACTGCACGCTCACGTCCTCGCCGATCAGCACCGTGGTCAGCGGCAGCCCGCAGGCCGCCGCCGTCACCTGCACCACCCAGGGCCGCAGCAGGCGATGCCACTTCCAGCTCTCGCCGCGCTTGAGGCCGCCGGGCTGCAGTTCCAGGCGCAGCAGTTGCGAATCGCCGGGGCGTCGGCGCAAGCCGCCGAGCCAGCCCTGCAACTCGACGCCGGCATGCTCGAAGGCCAGCGCCGCGGGAGAATCCAGGCGCTCCGGCCACAGCTCACAGAAGGCCTGGTAGCGCTGCATCTGCTCCGGCAGCGGCGCCAGCACCTCATCGCGCAGGCGCTCGCCAAAGCCGGCCAGTGGCAACCGACCGCTGCGTTGCAGGCGCCGCGCGCCGGCCTGCAGCGCCTGTTCGATATCGGCACCGCCTTCCAGCGCCAGGCTGGCGTCGGCCAGCAGCGCCTGTTGCAAGCCGTAGCGCTGCAAGCCGTCGATGCCGAAGGGCTCCTCGTCGAGCTGCTCCTGCACCTCCTCGTCCAGGTGCACCTTGAGCCGCTGGGTGAAGAAGTGCCGCACCGGATAGCGCAGGAACCCCATCAGGCTTTCCAGGCTCAGTGCATCGTCCGGCTCGAATGGCGGCAGTGCCGCTGCGGTCGATGGCAGCGCGGCCGGCTGATGCAACCGCGCCCATTCGTGGGCATAGCTGAACAGCGCCCCGTCGCCTTCGAAATAGCGGCGGCTGAAGGGTTGCAGCGGGTGCTCGGTGGTCAGCGCCGACAGCAGCTCACCCTCGCCGGCCAGGCGCCAGCCCGCCGCCAGGTGATCGCGCAACTGGCCGAGCAGCACCGACGCGGGCCGCTCGCTGTTGTCGCGGATGCTGCGGCCGACCCAGCTGACGTAGAGCTGGTCGCGGGCGGACAGCAGCGCCTCGAGCAGCAGGTAGCGGTCGTCCTCGCGCCGCGAGCGGTCGCCGGGCCGGTAATCGCCGGCCATCAGATCGAAGTCCACCGGCGGCACACTGCGCGGGTAGTCGCCGTCGTTCATGCCCAGCAGGCAGACCAGCCGGAAGGGAATCGCGCGCATCGGCATCAGCGTGCAGAAATTCACCGCGCCGGTCAGGAAGCGCTGGCTCAGGCGACCCTGGTCGAGCGCGCCGAGCCAGGCCTCGCGCACCACGGTGAGCGGCAGCGGCTCTTCCAGCATCACCTCGGCGCAGAGCTCCAGCCAGGTTTCCAGGCCGTCGTTCAGCTGGCCCAGCAGCACCTCGTCGCGTTCGCCGCAGGGGAGGAAGAAGGCCGCCAGCAGCTCGCGCAGGATTTTGCCCCAGCGGGCCGGGCTCACGGCCTGATCGAGTTGCCGATGCAGTTGATCGAGCGCGTCCAGCAGGCGCACCAGCGGACCGATCAGCGCGGCGTCCAGGCCGCCGATCTCGTCGTAGGGCTCGATGCCGGCGCAGGCTTCGCCGCGGCCCACCGCATAGCCGAGCAGCATGCGTCGCAGGCCGAAGCGCCAGGTGTTCTGCTCCAGGCTCGGGTCCAGGCCGAAGGCCGCGCGGCGTTCGCCGTCCAGGCCCCAGCGGATGCCGGCGCCCTCGATCCAGCGGTGCAGCGTCGGCAAATCGTTTTGCTCGATGCCGAAGCGCGCACGCAGGGCCGGCACGTCGAGCAGGTCGAGCACCTCGCTGACGGTCAGGCGGCCCTCCGGCAGCTTGAGCAGATGCTCCAGGGCGATCAGCAGCGGCTCGCGGCCGCGCTGACCCTGGTCGGCGAGGGTGAAGGGGATGTAGCGCGGGTCGTCCTGGGCGAACTGGCCGAACACCGCCTGGATATGCGGTGCGTAGCGGTTGATGTCCGGCACCATGACGATGATTTCCCGCGGGCGCAGGCTGGCGTCGCGGCTGAAATGCGCCAGCAGCTGGTCGTGCAGGATCTCCACCTCGCGCTGGGCGCTGTGGGCGATGTGGAAGCGGATCGACCGATCCTCAGCCGGTTCGACCGGCGGCCAGCTGGCACGCGTCTCGGCCAGCGGGCGCAGGTCGAGGATGTCGTCCTGCAGCTGGCCGAGCAGATGCCGGGTATCACCTTCGCCGAACAGGTCGATGCGCTGGCCGGCCGCCGCGAAGCGCTCGCGGTAATGCTCCGGTTCGTCGTACATGTCCAGCAGGTTGATGTAATCGCGGCCCTGCTTGCCCCAGGCCGCCAGCAATGGGTGGGCGTGCTGGTGCAGCGCCTCGCTGGACAGCCCCGGCGCCATGCCGCCCTTGCGCTGCTGGCGGCGGTACTGGTGGCGCAGCAGGTCCTGGTCGGGAACGATATCGCCCCAGTGATGGCGACAGGGGTTGTGCACGCAGAGCAGCACCTGGGTGAAGCGCGCCATGGCTGCCAGCGCCTCCACGGCCTGGGCCGGCAGCGAGGAAATGCCGAACACCACCACCCGCCGCGGCAGCCCGGCCGGGCGCGCCTCCATCTGGCGCAGGCGCTCGACGAAGCGCGGATGTACCCCGGCGCGGCTGCCGGCCAGCTGCTCGGCGCCGACATCTTCCAGCAGCGCGCGCCACAGCGCCGGCTGCCAGCGCACCGACTCGTCCAGCGGCCGCGCGCCGTCGCGCGAGGTACGCAGCTGGTCGCGGCCTTCGGCCCAGTCGGCCAGCCAGTCGGCGCGATAGACCTGGTACTGGTCGAACAGATCTGCCAGGCGCTCGGCCAACTGGTGGCGCTTGCGCAGGTCGGCGTCGTCGGCGAGAAAGCGCCGCAGCGGGGCGAAGGCCTGGTCCTGCAGCAATGCGGGCAGCAGCCGCACCAGGCGCCAGGTCAGCGGCGCCTTGTCCAGCGGCGACTGCTGGGGAATCTCGTCGCTGCCCAGCACCGCTCGGTAGCTCTGCCAGAGAAAGCGCGCCGGCAGCTCCAGCTGGATCGCCGCGGCGATGCCACAACCGGACTGTTCGGCCAGCGCCAGCTTGAGCCACTGGGCGATGCCGTTGCTCTGCACCAGCACCACCTCGTTCTCCAGTGGCGCCAGCGGATGGCGCTGCATCCAGGCCACCGCCAGCTCGCGCAACTCCTCCAGGCGGTTGCCGTGCACCACCATCATTCCGGGGGTCAGGGTCTGCTCGTCGCGCATGGGGCTCGTCTCGGCGGCTGGGGTGGGCCATTGTCGTACATTCGGCGTCAGACTGCGTCGCGTCAGACGAATTCTCGCGGCACAAGCATGGGTGGACGGCGGCCAGAACCGCGATGGGCTTCCGGACTGCGGGTTCGATTGGGTCATAATCGAGGGCCATCGACTCGAGCGACCGCCCATGCAGATCGACGAAGAACTGACCCTGAAGAAGCTGGAGGTGTTTCTGGCCTTCATGCGCAGTGGCAGCCTGAGCAAGGCGGCTGCCGAGCTGAACACCAGCAATGTCAGCGTGCACCGCGCCATCCATTCGCTGGAAAGCGCGCTGCGCTGCCCGCTGTTCAAGCGCGAGGGACGCAATCTGATCCCGCTGGAAAGCGCCTTCGTGCTGGAGGAACGGGCCCAGCTGCTGGTCAAGGACGTGGTCGAAACCGTGCGCCAGACGCGCGAAGCAGCCGGCTTCTCGGCGGAGCGGTTCAAGCTCGGCGCGCTCTATTCGCTGACAGTGAAGACCGTGCCGCAGCTGATCATGGGACTCAAGCTGCGCCGCAGCGAGCTCAACATCGACCTGATCCTCGGTTCCAACGTCGACCTGCTCTACAAGCTGAAGAACATGGAGCTGGACGCCATCCTGATCTCCCTCGACGACAGCCTGATCAACCCCGACTGCGAGCAGTTGCTGCTGTTCGCCGACGACATCTTTCTCGCGGTACCCGCCGATTCGCCCTTCGCCGAACAGGCAGAGGTGGATCTGGCCGACCTGCGCGATGCCACCTTCATCACCCTCACCCAGGGTTTCGCCACCCACCGCGACAGTGCCCGGGTATTCGGCCAGGCCGGCTTCGAGCCGAATGTGGGCATGCAGGTCAACGACATCTTCACGCTGCTGAGCATGGTCAGCTCCGGCGTCGGCTACGCCCTGCTTCCCGGGCGGGTCGCGGCGGTGTACGAGAACCGCATCCGCCTGATCCCGCTGCAGGCTCGTTATCGCCTGCAGCAACAGATCGGCGTGGTCTTCCTGAAAGCCAAGGAGCGCGACCCCAACCTGCTCGCGCTGGTCGCGGAATGCCGGATGTACAGTGCCAGGTATCGTCCTCAGTCGGAGCGGCTGACGGATCGTTAACTTTCCCGTAACGATGATGGGACAGTCTTAATTGTTCCGCTCTTCCGCGCACGCTAGCCTGCACTTGACTCGGGCATGGAAGCTCGGACAACAAGAAGAAATTCTCTGTGACGTAATAAAAATAACTATGAATCGCGTACCGCGGTTCTGAAGTGTCAATCCAGGAGATTCCAATGAAAGCCCTACTCCGTACCTCGGTCGCGGCTGCTCTGCTGGTCGCCAGCATTCCCAGCTTCGCCGAAACCGTACTGCGCGCGTCCCACCAGTTCCCCGGCAACCAGGGCGATCCCCGCGATGAAATGGTGCAGATCATCGCGCGCGAAGTCGCCGCCGCCAACGTCGGCCTGAAGGTCCAGATCTACCCCGCCTCCTCGCTGTACAAGGCCAACGAGCAATGGGGCGCCATGACCCGTGGCCAGCTCGACATGACGGCCCTGCCGCTGGACTACGCTTCCGGCCGCGTGCCGCAGTTCTCCGCCACGCTGATGCCCGGGCTGGTCAAGAACTACGAACATGCCCAGCGCCTGAACCAGTCCGATTTCATGAAGGAAATCCACGCGCTGGCCGAGAAGAACGGCGCAATCATCCTCGCCGACGCCTGGCTGGCCGGCGGCTTCGCCTCCAAGGAGCGCTGCATCACCTCGCCCGAGACCATCAAGGGACAGGTCATCCGCGCTGCCGGGCCAGCCTTCGAAAACATGCTCGCCGCCGCCGGCGCCTCGATCTCGTCGATGCCGTCGTCGGAAATCTACACCGGCATGCAGACCGGCGTGCTGGACGCCGCCAACACCTCGAACGACAGCTTCGTCTCGTACCGCCTCTACGAACAGGTGAAATGCCTGACCGCGCCGGGTGAAAACGCCCTGTGGTTCATGTACGAACCCGTGCTGATCTCCAAGCGCAGCTTCGAGCGCCTGACCCCGGAACAGCAGGAAGCGATGCTGGCCGCCGCCAAGAAGGCCGAGGCCTACTTCGCCGAGGAAGGTCCCAAGGGCGAGAAGCGCATGAACGAAACCTTCTCCAAGGCCGGCGTGGAAGTGGTCAGCCTGAGCAAGGAAGAGCACGACGCCTGGATGCAGGTCGCTCGCGAATCCTCCTACCAGTACTTCGCCGAGAAGGTCAAAGGCGGCAAGGATCTTCTGGACAAGGCACTCGCCGTGCAGTGATGCCCCATCACGGCCGCTTCCCCGGCGGCCTTTCACTGCGTTCGAGCCCACCCCGTGGCTTGCAGTACGGCGCGGGCCTCCAGGAGTTCTTTATGTCCAGACGTTTTATTAGTGCCATCGAGGCCCTGTCGCGCCTGGGTGGTGTCAGCGCGGTTTTCCTGCTGATCATCGCCATGGTCGTGATGTGCCAGATGATCCTCATGCGTTACCTGTTCAGAGCCCCCACGATCTGGCAGACCGAGGTGGTGGTGTTCGCCGCTACCGCCGCGATCTTCATTGGCGCGCCCTATGTGCTGATGAAGAAGGGGCACGTCGGCGTCGACGTGATAGAACTGATGCTGTCGGCACCCAACCGCCGGCGCATGCAGTGTCTTGGCGCCGTGCTGGGCCTGATGTTCTGCGTGCTGATGAGCGTGGCCAGCGGCATCTACGTCTACGAGGCCTGGGAAGGCGGCTGGACCACCCCGACCATCGCCGCCATTCCGCTGTGGATTCCCGCAACGCCCATGCTGGTGGGCTTCGCCTTGCTGTGCCTGCAATACGTGGTGGAGCTGATGAAGATGATTCGCCCGGAACTGGCCATCTCGCCTCAACGAAACGCTGAAGGCCAGAAGGTCGAAACCATCATGCACAGCCATCAGCGCCTGGGAGAAACACCATGACTCCGACCCTTGCAGGTGTACTGCTGATCTGTGCCTTGCTGCTGTTCCTCGCCACCGGCATGCCGATCGCTTTCGCCCTCGGCCTGGCGGCCATGGGCGGGCTGTTCATGGCGATGGGCCCGGAGGTCATCGGCGTGGTGGCGGAAACCATGTTCGCCGGCATCGGCAACCTGGCTTTCGTCTCGATCCCGATGTTCGTGCTGATGGGCGCCATCGTCGCCGGCACGCCCGCCGGCGCCGACCTGTACCGCGCGCTGGATCGCTGGATGTACAAGGTGCCGGGCGGCCTGGTGCTGTCGAACATCGGTGCCTGCGCGGTATTTTCCGGCATGACCGGCTCCAGCCCGGCGACCTGCGCGGCGATCGGCAAGCTGGGCATCCCGGAAATGATCAACCGCGGCTACCCGTCCTCAGTGGCGACCGGCTCGATCGCCGCAGGCGGCACGCTCGGCATTCTGCTGCCACCCTCGGTGACGATGATCATCTACGGCATCGCCACGGAAACCTCCATCGGCCGGCTGTTCCTCGCCGGCGTGTTGCCCGGCCTGATGCTGACGGTCATGTTCATGGGTTGGGCGATGCTCGATGCCCGCCGCAAGGGCTTCCACTTCGGCGCCGCCGGGGTGCACTTCAGCCTGCGCGACAAGCTGGCGGCGTTGCCGCGGATACTGCCGCTGATGCTGATCATCCTCGGCGTGCTCTATGTGCTCTATGGTGGCGTGGCCACGCCTTCCGAAGCCGCTGGCGCAGGCGCCATGCTCACGCTGGTGGTGGTGGTGCTGGCCTATCGGCTGTTCAAGATGGGTACCTTCCGCGACATCTTCGGCTCCGGCATGCGCGAAAGCGTCATGATCATGATGATCCTGGCCTCCGCCGAGCTCTTCGCCTTCGCCCTGTCGTCGCTGTACATCACCCAGTCGCTGGCCGAGGCGATCGCCAGTCTGGAGGTCAACCGCTGGGTGCTGATGGGTGTGATCAACGTGTTCCTGCTGGTGGCCGGGATGTTCCTGCCGCCGGTGGCGGTGATCGTGATGTCCGCGCCGCTGCTGTTCCCCATTGTGGTGCAGGCCGGCTTCGACCCCTACTGGTTCGCGGTGGTGCTGACCATCAACATGGAGATCGGCCTGATCACGCCGCCGCTGGGGCTGAACCTGTTCGTCATCAACGGGATCGCACCGCAGGTGCCGACGCGGGAAATCCTCTGGGGAGCCCTCCCGTACGCGCTGGTGATGGTGCTGGCGATCATCATCCTGTGCCTGTTCCCGCAGATCGCTACCGTCCTGCCGGACTACGTGATGGGCGAAGCGATCTAGGTTTCAGATGTTGGCCATTGGCCGTAGGCCGATTTGGCGGGCTTCCTCGGAAGCCCGCTTTTTTATCGCTTTTGATATTCATGGGGACATGGGTGCTTGGCACCGGACTGGCAATATTGGATGTTGCGGCAGAGTTGCACTTCGGTGATAACGGCGCTTACCGAGTATGCTGACACCTCTGGTTTCGGCCCCCCGGCCGAGTCACTTTCTCTTTGCTCGCGCGAAAGAGAAAGTAACCAAAGAGAAAGCGCGCCCGACATCCGGCCCCGGCTACGCCGGGGTTCCCTCGCTCCGGTGTCGCTCCGGGGGCCGTCACGAAGGGACATCCCTGTCCCTTCGCTCCTCGCTCGGCGTCCATGCCTCGCGTCCCCCTGCGCAACACCTCCACTCGGCCTCCTGACGGGGAACGGGTCCGAGTCGCCTGGAAGATCGAGAGTTTGCTTCGGCTTTTTTGGCCCGACGCACAAACCATCAGGCGACACCAACCGCCCCTTTCAGGAGGGTGAGTGGAACCGTTGTGTAAGGGAGCGAGCCGCAGGGATGCGGCGAGAGGCTTAAAGGGCCAGGGACGGCCCTTGTAAGCCGGCCCCTGGAGCAGCGGTGGAGCGAACGAACCCTGCGCGAAGCGCAGGGCCGTATGTAGGGGCAAGCGTTTTTGGTTACTTTTTTCGCGACTGAAAAAAGTGACTCGCCCAGCAGGGCGAAACCCACGCCATCAAGCAACTCGACAAACGCTCACGAAAGCGAAACTTTCATTCAGCACACAAAATTGCCAGTCCGGCGCCAGCCTTTTCCTTCATCGAAAAAGCACGATGAATCGGGACCAGAGCAGCGCAGTTCGCCACTCTGGCCCAGGCTTCACACGGCCTCTGCAGTGCGTCTGTTGTTCTTGAACACCAGACCGATCAAGCACACCACTGCCACCGCAATACCGATCGGCCTGCTGTATTCCATCGGCAGGTTCAGACCGATGGCCGCCGTTGCGATGTAAGCCACCGTAATGGCCGTACCTATCACCGCCGGGATACTGGTAATCCAGTGGAAGGCACCCCTGTCGAACAGGTACTTGGTCGCCAGCCACAGCACGCTGGTCGACAGCAACATGTTGGAGAACGCGAAGTAACGCCAGATCAGCGAGAAGTCCAGGAAGGTCATCAGATAGGCCACACCCAGCAGCGGTACGGCCAGGGCCAACCGGTTGAGGGTCGTTTGCGAAATCTTGAACGCATCCATGATGGTCAGGCGCAGCGAGCGGAAGGCCGTGTCGCCGGAAGTGATCGGGAAAACCGCAACCGCGAGAATCGCCATCACACCGCCGAACACGCCCAGGTAGCTGGTGGCGACATGGTTGACCACCAGGCCGGGGCCGCCCTGGTCCAGCATGGCCTTCAGTTCGGCATAGCCGCCGGGGAAGGCCGCGATGCCCGCCAGCGCCCAGACGCAGGCGACGATGCCTTCGCAGGTCATGGCGCCATAGAACACCGGGCGGGCGTATTTCTCGTTGGTCAGGCAACGGGCGATCATCGGTGACTGGGTGGAGTGGAAGCCACTGATGGCGCCACAGGTGATCGTCACGAACAGCAAGGGCCATACGGGCAGGCCGTCAGGGTTCGGCGTGAGGAAGTCATGCTCCTGATGGTTATGCAGGAAGAAATCGAAAATACCCGACACCTGCGGCAGGTGAGGCGCTTCCAGCAGCAACGCCACGGCGACCAGGGTGGTCATCACGATCATCAGCAAGCCAAACGCCGGATACAGCTTGGTGATGATCTTGTCGATGGGCAACAAGGTGGCGAGGAAGTAGTAGCCCAGGATCACCAGTACCCAGAAGGTGTTGCCACCCAGAATGGTGCCCTCGAAAAACGACAGGTTACTCAGCAGCCCGGCCGGGCTCATGATGAACACCACACCGACGAAGAACAGCAGCATGGCGGTGAATATCAGCATGCAGCCCTTGAACACCACATTGTAATAGTGGCCGGCGATTTCCGGCAGGCTCTTGCCATCCTCCTTCAGGCTCATGACACCGGAGAAGTAGTCATGCACCGCGCCGCCGATCACGTTGCCGAGCACGATCCAGACGAGCGCGATCGGGCCATACAGCGCCCCCAGGATGGGGCCGAAGATGGGGCCGACACCGGCAACGTTGAGAAACTGAATCAGGAAAGCCCGCGCGGGGCTGATTGGCACATAGTCCACGCCATCGCGCAGACGCTCCTGAGGGGTGATGGCAGTCGGGTCTATGCCGGCCTGTTTTTCAACGAACGGGCCGTAGAGCTTGTATCCGAGAAAAAGTATCGCAAGGCTGATGAAGAAAAGCAGCATGGAGCAAGTTCCTCTTTATTTTTCAAGGTTTTATGGAACCCATCTTAAAGCGCCCGCCGCGTCACCGGGTCGAAAAGCGCAGGGTACTTTAGTAGAACCCAGGAGCCGATGACGGCAACCGTGCAGGTGCCCGTCGTTCGATTCACGCAAGAAGACAGCACGCCGGCAACGACACGCTGCGAAACACCAGGACCTCGAAAGCTGTTCAGCCAGGCGCAGCGCACATGACGAGCGACAGCGGCGACGGCCCGGGCACGCAGCCCGGAGCGGCAGGGAAAGCCGCCATCAGGCGGCCGTAGGGTACCAGTTTCGGCTCAGGCGGCACGATGCGGCCTGCCAAGAGGCGGGGAACGCTCCCCGCCGGATGCCGCCCGTGCAGCCTGGAAGGATCGAACCGAAGCGATTCAGACGCGGAAACGCGCAGCCAGGCCCTGCAGTTCGTTGCCCATCCTCGCCAGCGCCACCGTCGAGGCAGCGGTCTGCTCTGCCGCGGCTGCCGACTGGTCCGCCACGTCACGCACATTGAGCACGCTGCGGTTGATGTCCTCGGCCACCGAGCTCTGCTCTTCCGAAGCCGTGGCGATCTGCTGGTTCATCGCCTGGATGGTGGAGATGCTGCGGGTGATCGCCTGCAGCTCTTCACCGACGTCACGCGCCAGACTCACCGTCTCGGCAGCCAGGTCGCGGCTGCTGCCCATCAGCGATGAAGCGTTCAGCGCGCCCTTCTGCAACTTGCTAATCAACTCCTCGATCTGCGCCGTCGACTGCTGGGTGCGTTGCGCCAGGCCGCGAACCTCATCGGCCACCACGGCGAAACCGCGTCCGGCTTCCCCCGCCCTGGCCGCTTCGATCGCCGCATTCAGGGCCAGCAGGTTGGTCTGCTCGGCGATGCCGTTGATCACCGTGAGCACGGTGCTGATGCCCGTGGCTTCGCTGTTGAGCTGCTCCATGGCTTCGGCCGACAGGCCTACCTGCGACGACAGACTGTCTATCTGCGCCAGCGCCCGCTGCACCACGGCATTGCCCTGGACCGCCTGGCGATCGGCATGCTGAGCGGCGCTGGCGGCCTCATCGGCATTGCGCGCCACCTCCTGCACGGTCGCCGCCATCTCATGCATGGCCGTGGCGACCTGATCGGTCTCCTGGCGCTGGCTCTGGATACCGGCGCTGGTCTGCTCGGTCACGGCGGAGAGTTCCTCGGCGGCCGAGGCCAGCTGGCTGGTAATGCCGCTCATCTGACCGAGCATGTCGCGCAGGTTGCCGCGCGTACGCTCCAGCGCGTCGAGCAGTTGGCCGAATTCGTCGCTGCGCCGCTGCCGCGGCTGTTCAGTCATGTCGCCTGCGCCGATACGCTCGGCGACGCGCACGGCCTGGGACAGCGGGTTGGTGATTTGCCGCACGATCAGCCAGCTGATGAGCAGCCCAAGCGCCATCGCCAGCAAGGTGATCGCAAGCAACAGCGTTTTCTTGCCGACCGCGTCGGCGCCACGCTTGTCCGTCTGGGACTGCACGATTTCGCTGGTGTTGCGGTAGATATTGTCGAAAATCGTCTGCATATCCTGCCGCGCCCGCACCTGATCGGCGACGATCGGCGGCAATTTGGCGAACTGGCTGATATAGGTCCCGACCGAGTCGTGCAATGGCTGCAGGTTCTCGGCGCCAGCCAGGTGCTCATCGAGCCGCTCCACCGCCGCCTGCAGCGTCTTGAATTGCTGCTGCAGCTGCTGCAGCGACTGCTCGGTCTCGGTCATCAGGTAGCCGCGCACCATGAAACGGACCATCCGATTGTGCTTGGAGACCTCGCCGGCCAGCAGGCCGATGGTGGCTGTGCGCGGGCTTTCATGCATCACCGGATCGTCCGGCGTACCCGCCCAGCGTCTTTCCAATTCCGCGATCAGCGCATCCGAGGTGTTGCCAGCCTCGACCCAGCCGCTGCGGGTTTTCACCTTGAGCGCCCACAGCGCCGCCAGCTCCCGGAAGTGCTGCTGGTAACGCTGCGCCTCGCTGGCGATGGCATCCAGCCGTTGCAGATCCTGCGGGTCGATGAAATCGGCCTTCTGCTCCTGCACGAGCTGGACGATCCGCGCCACCGCCTGTTCCACCATTTCCACGTACTGCGGATCGCCTCGGGTTTCGAAGCTGACTTGTGCGAAGCGAATCCGATTGGCCTCGTCGAGCAGCATCGACGCGTCCTGCGCCTTGTCGCTGCGCGAGATCAATGCATCCATGCCGAAGCTACCGATAAGGGCGACGGCGACGGTCAGTACGAGAATCGCTGCAAAACCCAGCGCCAGTTTGTGGCTCACCTTGAGAAGGTTCATCATCCGTAATTCCTCGATAACGCAGACGCGCCCTGGTGGGCGCGCTGTGGTTTACGTTGAGTGTCAGTGGCCTCAGCCAAGCAGCCCGCGCATGATGAAGAACAGCAGCGAGGGTCCGAGCAGGCAGCCCAGTGCAGTGTAGAACGCCGCGGTCAGACAGCCGTACGGCACCAGTTTCGGATCGGTGGCCGCCAGGCCGCCGGCGACGCCGCTGGAGGTGCCGATCAGGCCGCCAAAGATCACCGCCGAGCGCGGGTTGTTCAGCCCGATCAGCGGCGCGACGAAGGGCGTCGCCACCATCACCAGGATCGCCTTGACCAGGCCCGCCGCGATGGACAGCGCCATCACCTCGGAGCTGGCGCCGATCGCTGCGCCGGTCACAGGTCCGACGATGTAGGTCACCGCACCGGTGCCAATGGTTGTCAGACTCACCGCATCGGTGTAGCCGAAGGCCACCGCCACCCCCACGCCGGCCACGAAGGACGAGAACACGCCGATGAACAGCGCCAGTACGCCGACGAAACCGGCGCGCTTGAGCTCTTCCACGCTGACGCCGAAGCCGGTGGCGACGATGGCGAAATCACGCAGCATGGCGCCGCCGAGCAGGCCGATGCCGGAGAACAGCGCGATGTCCACCAGGCCTTTCTGCCCACCGGTGACCACGCCACCGATGTAGGACAGCAGCAGGCCGATCAGGATGGCCACGGCCGAGCCATGCAGGCGGCCCTTGGTCAGCTTGTCCGAGAGCCAGTAGGACAACCACATGGTGGCGCCGATGATGGCGAAACCACTGACCATGCCGTAGCCGGATACAACCTTGAGAAGCGATTCGTACACAGGTCAGCCCTCGGTGATCAGCGTGGCGGTGGAGGCATCAGACTTTTTTTGGCCGATCCCACTCAGCACCGGAACCAGTGCGAAGGCGATGACGACGGCCGCGACGCCGGCAAGGATGGCCATCGGGCCACCGCTCAGCGCGCCGTAGACGTTCTGCTGGGCAGCCATGGCAACGACGATGGGGATGTAGACGGCACTCCAGAACCTGACGCCCTGCTCCGACTCCATGCTGAACAGGCCGCGATTCTTCAGGTAGCTGCCTATGAGAATGAGCAGCACCATGGCGATGCCGACGCCGCCGACGTTGGCCGGTACGCCGATGGCCTTGCCCAGCAGTTCGCCGATGAAAATGCCCGTCAGGGTGCACAAGGCCAGGAAGGCCACACCGAAGATAATCATTGTTATTGTCCTCTTGGGTTGCGCTCGTGCCTGCAAGCCGGCCGGCGCGTATTACGAAGTGAGTTGTAGTTATTCATCGTTCAGGTGGATGGCGCCAACGGCCATCCTTACAGCTCTACTCGGCTCGACCTACCTCCCGACGCAGCAAGGCATCCAGCGTATCGAGCCGGGCGCCATCGAAGGCGACCAGCGTACCTTGTTCGAAAACCCGTCGTGCCAGCCCGGTCAGTACCGAGCCTGGCGGCAGTTCGACGTGCAGCCGCACACCGCGCTCGTAGGCGGTGCGCAGGGTGCCGTGCCAGTCGACGACGCGGCACATGTTGAAGGCCAGGTCGTCGCGCAGGCGCTCGGGATCGGCGATGGGCCGTGCCGTGGTGCCGCTCAGATAGCGCAGGCGCGGCGCGCGCAGGCTGACCGTCGCGAACGCCTCGGCCAGCTGCGCGGCAGGCGCGTCCAACAGCGCACTGTGGGACGGCACGCTGACCGCCAGGCGCCTTGCACAGGAGGCCCCCAGCGCCTTGGCCCGTTGTGCCACCGCCGCCATGGCGGCATCGCTGCCGGCCACGACGAGCTGGTTGTCGGCGTTGATGTTGGCCAGGTGCACAGGGCTATCCGGGCCGCTGACCTGCGCCAGCAAACTTTCGACCTGGCCGATATCGAGGCCGAGGACGGCGGTCATGCCGAAGCCTTCGGGATAGGCGTTCTGCATCAGCTCGCCGCGCAGCGCCACCAGGCGCAAGGCATCGGCATAGTTCAGCGCCCCGGCGGCGACCGCCGCGGCATAGGCGCCGATGGACAGGCCGGCAACATAGTCGGGGCGCAAGCCGTCACGCATCAGCAGCCGGGCCCCGGCCACGCCGGCGATCAGCAGGCAGAGTTGCACGGCCCGGGTGGACTGCAGCGCCTCGGCCGAATCCAGCGCCAGCGCATCCTCGCCGAGCACCTCGCTGGCCTCGGCCAGTGCGGCGGCGATCTGCGGTTCGTCCGGCAGCCGATGCAGCATGCCGGGCTTCTGCGCACCCTGGCCGGGGAAGGCGAACAGGCTGCTCATGCCGCCAGCTCCCTGGCCGCCCAGGGGTCCTCGATCAGCCGCGCGCCCGTGGCGCACTTGAGCAGGACGCGCGCCGAGTCGCCGGCCCACTCGCGCAGGGCGACGCCACCCGAGGGCGTCTCCAGTTGCAGGTCGACGGCACAGGGCGCCTCGTCCAGCAGCCGTTGCAGTTCGCCTGCCAGTTGGCGGGACAAGGGTTGCGGGGTCCGCAGCAGCAGATCGAGATCGCTTTCGACATGCGCCGCCTCGACGCCGCTGGCCAGTTGGTAGCCGACCGATCCGGTGACGCCCCAGACGAGACCCAGCTCGTCGAGAAACGGCTTGAGCAAGGCCAGCGCCTTGAAGGCAGGCAACACCCCGGCCGGCAATCGCTCAACCAGTTGCTCCGGGCCCACTCGACGCAACACCCTGCTCACCTCCAACGTGGTGGCGAAGCGCTGATCGCGGCTGGCACCGCGCACGCCCACCGCAACCTGCCCGCTGGCTACCAGCGCACGGCGGACCACCACCGGCTGGCCAGCGGCGAGCACCTGCCGCACCCAGGCCGGCGCGTCGGCGGGCAGCTGTGCCGGTGTCAGGCCCCAGAGCAGGTCGTGGGGACGTAATCTGTCGATCATCTGCAGCCTCCTCATGGTTGTCGTTGGGGAGGGTGGGTTTGGTGGCAGCGGGGGCGCTAGCTTCTCACCCCCGACCCCTCTCCCCAGCGGGCGAGGGGGAAAAGCTCACCACTGCGCGCGCAGTTTTTCCCGGACCCGCGACGAGGCCTCGCGATTGGCCGCGCCAAGGCGACCGCTCAGGTCGGAGCTGGTGCCGATGTCCTCGACGGCCATGCGCAGGCAATCGCGCACCCGCGCCAGGTCGGCGGCGGCCGGCTGCTCGATGTTGTCCACCGAGAGGGTTTCCCAGAGCAGGCCGAGGGTCGCGTAGTTGTCGATGTCGTAGGCCATCGGCGGCACCGATTCGGCCAGCGCCTCCAGTTCCTCGACGCTGCGCAGGGTGATGCGCGCGGCGGCGGCCTTGCCCATGGCGTGCACCATCACCCCCGGATCGCGCAGGGCGATGATCCGCTGGGCCTGGTAGCCGTGGGCGAGGAAGGCGCCGGACATGGCCTTGCCCACCAGCAGCGCCACCACCGGATGCCCGGCCAGCCGCGCACGGGCATAGCCGTCCACCGCACCGGCCAGCGCCTGGTGGATGCCCAGGGCCTCCTCGCGGCGGCCGTAGGCCTGGCTCGGTACGTCGACCACGGCGACCAGCACGCGCTTGTCGGCCTTGTCGCGATCGGCCTCGATCACCTCGTCCACGGCCTGGCCCAGGGCCCAGCCTTCGAGCAGGCCGACCTCGCCGTTGCGCGCGCGCGGGAAGGGGCTCTGGGCATCGGGCACCACGGCGATATAGCGCGCGGCACGGCCTTCGAGTTCACCATCGACGACCTTCACCGAGGCCGGATAGCCGGCCAGGGCCTGGCCACCGGCCAGGGCTTGCAACCAGTTCAGTCCACGGCTCATTGGGCATCTCCTTGGTAGAGGGCGCGCACCCCCGCGGCATCGAGCTGCTCACGGGTATCGGCGTCGGTCAGGCGTTGCAGGAACCAGGCATGCCGCCGACTGCGCGGCTGCGCCGGCTTGCCCTGGGCGAACAGCTTGTGCAGTTCGGCACGGATAGCATCGCTGTCGTCTGCGACGTAGCTGTCCACCAGGCCGCTGGCATGGCGCTGCTCGCCGCCGGTCAGGCTCCAGATGAACGGACGGTCGCGCGAGTCGTATTCCTCGATGCCGGCTTCCTGCTCGATCACCTGCGGGCCGTTGAGCCCGATGCGCGCCTCGCGGGTCGCCACCAGGTAGCTGCACAGCCCGGCAGCGATGCCCATGCCGCCGAAGCAGCCGACCGAACCCGCCACCACGCCGATCACCGGCTGGTGCTCGCGCAGCTCGACGATGGCCGCCTGGATCTCGGCGATGGCGGCCAGGCCCAGGTTGGCTTCCTGCAGGCGCACGCCGCCGGTTTCCAGCAGCAGCACGGCGCGGGTGGGAATGCCGTTGCGGTTGTCCTCGGCGGCCAGCTCCAGGCTGCCTGCGATCTTCGCGCCGCCGACCTCGCCCATGCTGCCGCCCTGGAAGGCGCCTTCGATGGCGGCGATCACCGCCGGCTGGCCGTCAATGGTGCCCTTGGCCACCACCACGCCGTCGTCGGCCTGGGTGACGATGCCCTGCTTCGGCAGCCAGGGCGAGGTGACGCGGTCGAACGGATCGAGCAGTTCGCGGAAGCTGCCTGCATCCAGCAGTGCGCGGGCGCGCTCGCGGGCGCCGAGTTCGACGAAGCTGCGCGATTGCAGCAGACGGGTCACGTTGTTTGCGGAAGCATCAGTCATGGCCGACCTCCTCCAGTCCCTGTTCCAGGCGCAGGCGCACCACGCCGGGTGTGGCGCCGAAGTCGTGGATGTCGATGTTCAGCGCCGGTAGCGTCTGCTCGCGGAACATCCGCTCGAACAGTTGCTGCCAGCGTTGCTCGGCGCCGTTGACCGAGGTGACCACCTGGATCGCCAGCTTGCCGGCCTGGCCGGGTTCGAGCAGCACTTCCAGATCGCCCGAGCCGACCACGCCGACCAGGGCCTTGCCGCGAGCGGGTTGCCCGGCGGCGAATTCGAAAGACAGGGTTTCCATGATCAATTGCTCCCAATCGGCGCCGGCGCGGCAGGCGCCAGACGGTCGAGGAAAAGAGTGGCGGCCAGCAGGTCGGCGGCACCGCCCGGCGAGGCATTGAGCGCCAGCATGGCGTGGTCCAGCGCGCGCAACTGGCGACGCCCGGCGAGGCTGGCGGCGCCACCGGCGGCGAGTACGGTGCGGGCGCCCTGCTGCATGCGCTCCAGGCCTTCCAGCCCGGCGCGATGCAGCACGCAGGTGTCGGTCAGCTGGCTCATGATCGCCAGCAGCGCGTCGAGCCTGGCGTTCTGCTCGCCAGCGCCGGCGCGACGGCTGGCGTTGAGCTGCGGCAGACCGTGCTCGATGACGGCGGGAAAGCCGTGCTGCGCCTGTTCGCGGGCGCCGAGCACACCGTAGCGGCGACAGACCCGTGCGCCATGGCTGTCCGGGTTGCGTGGCGCGGCGGGGTCTTCCAGCCGGGCCAGGGCAGCGGCGGTCATGGCGATCTCGTCGGCCGCGGCACCCGGTTCCAGCGTCGCGGAGGCACTGAGCAAGCCCAGCGCCCAGATCGCGCCGCGATGGGTATTGACCCCGGCGGTGACGCGCAGCATCTCCGCTTCGCCGTCGCGGCCCAGCCGGCCGAGCGTCTCGCGCAACGCCTGGCTGACCTCGCCTTCGGCGCGCGCCGCGTCAGCCATGGCGGCGAACGCCGGCCACAGCGATTGCGCCGATGCGTGCATCAGGCCCAGGTGCAGATCACTGTGCGCACCGCTGCCGCGCCGGTCCACCAGCCCCGGCTTGGGCGACAGGTCGGCCTCGTCGATCAGTGCCTGCACCGCCAGGTCCGCCAGACGCTCGGCCGGCGACGGCCGTGTTGCAATGAGCGCGCTCATCACCAGCTCCTGAACTTGGCGGGCGGGTTGTAGAGGCCGCCGGACCATTCCACCAGCTCGGCGATGCTCTTGGCAGCGAGCAGCTCGCGGCTGGCGTCGTTGCGGCGGATGCCGAGATCTTCCGGCAGCGCGATCAATCCTTCGCGGCGCATGCGCTCGGTGTCCTTGGGATCATGGCGCAGGCCGATGCTGGTGACGCCGGCCACCGCCGCGATCATCGCCTGGCGCTCTTCCAGCGAGCGCGCCTTGTACAGGTAGGCGATGCCTTCCTCGGTGAGCAGGTGGGTGACGTCGTCGCCGTAGATCATGATCGGCGCCAGCGGCATGCCGCTCTTCTTCGCCACCTGGACCGCATCGAGCTGCTCGACGAAGGTGGGCTTGCCGCCTTCCTGGAAGGTCTCGACCATCTGCACAACGAGCTTCTTGCCGCGCTCGAGCATGGTCACAGGCTCGGTCATGTCGAGCCAGGCCGGGGTGGCATGGCGGCGACCGCGCGGATCGTGACCCATGTTCGGCGCGCCGCCGAAACCGGCCAGTCGGCCCCGCGTCACAGTCGAAGAATGCCCGTCGCCATCCACTTGCAGGGTCGCGCCGATGAACAGGTCCACCGCGTACTGGCCGGCCAGCTGGCACATCATGCGGTTGGAACGCATCGAGCCATCGCGGCCGGTGAAGAACACGTCCGGACGCTGGGCGATGTAGTTCTCCATGCCCAGCTCGGTGCCGAAGCAGTGCACGCTCTCGACCCAGCCGGTCTCGATCGCCGGGATCAGCGTCGGGTGCGGGTTGAGCGTCCAGTTGCGGCAGATCTTGCCCTTCAGACCCAGGGATTCGCCGTAGGTCGGCAGGATCAGCTCGATGGCGGCGGTGTTGAAGCCGATGCCATGGTTGAGCGACTGCACCTTGTGTTTTTCGTAGATGCCGCGGATCGCCATCATCGCCATCAGCACGTGCACCGGCTTGATGTGGCGCGGGTCGCGGGTGAACAGTGGCTCGATGTAGAACGGCTTGTCGGCCTGCACCACGAAGTCGACCCAGCTGGCCGGGATGTCCACGCGCGGCAGGTCGCGCGGGTCGTCGACGATCTGGTTGACCTGGACGATGACGATGCCGTCGGAGAAGGCCGTGGGTTCGACCAGCGCCGGGGTGTCCTCGGTGCTCGGGCCGGTGTAGATGTTGCCCTCGCGATCGGCGGTGAAGCCGGCCACCAGCGCGACATTGGGGATCAGGTCCACCAGCAGGCGCGAATAGAGCTCGATGTAGGTATGGATGGCGCCGACTTCCAGCAGGCCGTCTTCCAGCAACTGGCTGATGCGCAGGCTCTGCGGACCGGCGAAGGAGAAGTCGAGCTTGCGCGCGATCTGCCGCTCGAACAGGTCCAGATGCTCGGCGCGGCTGACGCTGGGCATGATCATGTGCAGGTCGTGCAGCTTGCCGGGATCGACCTGGGCCAGCGAGCGGGAGAGGAAATCCGCCTGTTTCTGGTTGTTGCCTTCGAGTACCACGCGATCGCCGGGTGCGATCAGCATTTCCAGGGCCTCGACGATCCGCTCGCTGGGCAGCACCACGCCATCGGCGAGGCGACGCGCCTGATCGAGACGCCGGGCCTTTTCGGCACGACGACGCGACCACTGCGGCGGTGGGGACATTGTTGTTGTCATGACGACTCCACAGGTTTCCGCGATGTGGAGCTCACAGTAGGCAGTGCCCCCTGGGTCATCAATCAAGCTGGAGGGGCGAACGTTACCCAAATCGTAATGATAAAGCGTGATCGTCCGCCCCAAGCCGACGCCGACCTGATTGCGTCGTTCCGCGGCGTTGCGCAGCCGCCTGAGCGAAATCATGGTCGAACCCTGACCAGAACAAGCCGATGAACCGCATGAACAATCTCCTTCAACATCTCTCCACAGGCTGGTGGCGCCTTCCGTCGGGCATTCTGCTGGTCACGCTGCTGGCATTTGCCGGTTGTGCCAGGCAGCCCGTGGCCCCGCCGCCGCACCCGAACGAAGTACGCGCGAAGATCGCCCGGCTGATGCCGGCCGACATTCCGGATCGCAATGGCTGGGCGGCGGATATCCAGACGGCGTTCAGCACCCTGGCGATTCCGCCCAGCGACGAAAACCTCTGTGCCGTGCTGGCCGTGACGGTGCAGGAATCGACCTTCCAGGCCGCGCCGCCGGTGCCCGGCCTGGCGAAGATCGCCCGGCAGGAAATCCAGCGGCGCGCAGATCGCCTGCATGTTCCGCGTTTTCTGGTGAACGCCGCGCTGCGCCTCGAGTCGCCCGACGGCAAGACCTACGAGCAACGGCTGGCCAGGGTGCGTACCGAGAAGGAGTTGAGTGAGATCTTCGACGACTTCCTCGGCCTGGTGCCCCTGGGCCGGCAGTTGTTCGGCATGCTCAATCCGGTGCGAACCGGCGGGCCGATGCAGGTCAGCATCGCCTTCGCCGAGGCGCGTGCGAGCGATTACCCCTATGCCTACGAAGGCAGCATTCGCGACGAGGTCTTCAGCCGCCGTGGCGGCATGTATTTCGGCATCGCCCATCTGCTGGACTATCCGGCGAACTACAGCCGTCCGCTGTATCGTTTCGCCGACTTCAACGCCGGTTGGTACGCCAGCCGCAACGCGGCCTTCCAGAAAGCGCTCAGCCTGGCATCGGGCATCGACCTGGCGCTCGACGGTGACCTGATCATCCATGGCAGCCGCAAGGCCGGCGCCACGGAGCTGGCGGCCCGTTCGCTGGGTAAACGCTTGCGCATGAGCGACGCCGCGATCCGCGAAGCACTGGAACAGGGCGATCGCTTCGAATTCGAGGAGACGCGGCTCTACGAGCGGGTATTCGACCTGGCGCAGCACATCGATGGCCAACCCTTGCCACGCGAGGCCTTGCCGGGCATCACCCTGCAGAGCCCGAAGATCACGCGCAACCTCACCACCGCATGGTTCGCCAAGCGTGTCGACGAGCGTCATCAGCGCTGCATGGTGCGCGCCTCGCAACTGTGATCAAGCCTTCGTCGCAGCCGGCGCCCGCTTGCCTCGAGGAAACGAAAAAATGCCGTTGCGTCAGTTACTTACGCCACTCATCAGGCAGTCGCGCAAGTGTTGAACTCCCCACCCCGATCCCTTTCACAACAGTGAGGCGGACGGAATGCCACAGCGCCAGACGCCCAGTTCAATCACGCGATTTCACAACCGTGCAGGAGGTTTCCCATGGCTAACGAAAGAGACGGCATGAGCGTAAACGAAGCAGGGCGTAAAGGCGGCGAAGCGACCTCGGCGACTCACGACAAGGAGCATTACCAGGATATGGGTAGCAAGGGCGGGCAGAACAGTGGCGGCAATTTCGCCAACGATCCTCAGCGCGCCTCGGAAGCCGGACAGAAAGGCGGACAGAACAGCGGTGGCAACTTCGCCAACGACCCTCAGCGTGCCTCCGAAGCCGGGCAGAAAGGCGGCCAGAACAGCGGCGGCAACTTCGCCAACGATCGCCAGAAGGCGTCCGAAGCAGGCCAGAAAGGTGGCCAGAACAGCCACGGCGGTGGCCGTAACAACTGATACGAGATCGGCGGAAGCGCTGCCTTCCGCCTCAGGTTTCAAACAAAGACCGCGAGGCCTCATTCAGGCCTCGCGGTCGTTTCAGGCTACGCGCAAACCGCTTGCGCCGATGCCACCGGAGCAGTGGTGCCGCCCAGCGCCTGCCCCACCACATCGCCGATCATGTCCGCGGTGACGGCGCTCAGGGTCCAACCCAGGTGGCCGTGGCCGGTGTTGTAGAACACGCAGGGCGATTTGCCGCGCCCGACCTTGGGCATCATGTTCGGCAGCATCGGCCGCAGGCCGGCCCAAGGCACCACGCTGCGGGTGTTGACGCCGGGGAAGCACTGGTTCACCCATTCCACCAGCGGGCGAATGCGGTCGGCGCGGATGTCGCGGTTGTAGCCGTTGAACTCGGCGGTGCCGGCGACCCGGAAGCGATCGTCGCCCAGGCGGCTGGTCACCAGCTTGGTCTCGTCGTCCAGCAGGCTGACGGTGGGGGCCGAGACGCGGCTGAGCTCGTCGTTCAGGTTGACCGTGATCGAGTAGCCCTTGACCGGATAGATGTTCACCCGATCGCCCAGTTGCGCGGCCAGATCGCGGCTGGCGGTGCCGGCGCAGACCACCAGGCCGTCGAACTGCAGCACCTCGTCGCCGGCGCTGCTGCCGAGGGTCACGCTGGCGCGCTTGCCATCGCTGGAGACCGCCTTCACATCCTCACCGTAGAGGCAGCGAACGCCCAGGCGATCGATCGCCGCCGCCAGGCCATTGGTGAACTTGTGGATGTCGCCGGTGGAGTCGCACTCGGTGAAATAGCCGCCGTAGTACTTGCCGGCCAGGGTCGGCTCGATGTCGCGCATTTCCTCAGGCGTCACGCTGCGCCGCGGCAGGCCGCCTTCGGCCAGTAACCGGGACACCTTGCCGGCGTGCTCGAAGCCGGCCTTGTCGCGGTAGATGTGCAGGATGCCTTTCTTCTTCAGGTCGAAGTCGATGCCTTCCTCGTCGGCCCAGGCGAACAGGTGCTCACGCGCGGCGATCGCCAGGCGCGCGGTTTCGACGGTGTTCTTGTCGTAGTTGGGGATCGAGCCGATGAACTCGGCGAACCAGGAAAGCTTGTGCCAGCTGGGCTTGGGATTGACCAGCAGCGGCGCATCGTTCTTGAGCATCCACTTCAGGCCCTTGACGATGGTCGACCTGTGGTTCCAGACCTCGGCGTTGGAGGCCGACAGCTGGCCCCCGTTGGCGAACGAGGTTTCCATGGCGGCATAGCGATGCTTTTCGAACAGGGTGACCGCGAAGCCGCGCTTGGCCAGGGCATAAGCGGTGGTAACGCCGGTGATTCCGCCACCAATGACAGCGATTGTTTTCATTGTTGTAGCTCCAGAGACGTCAGGGGTTGAAGCCCGTGCGCACAATGCGCGGCGGGCGCCCCCTCTGTCCTGGACCTGAGAGTTTCACGCCTGCGCCAGAGCGCAGCCGCTTGCTCCTTCGGTGCGCCCGGCGACGATGGTCGGGCGGCTCTTCAGAGTTCACCGGTGATAACGGTCCTTTTGCCTGAGAGTTTCCGGGGCGGTTGCTCCTTCGGCGCTGCGGCGATCACACCGGCAGTCTCTCCCGATATCACACCGATTCGCACAGCCGCCTGCGGCGAGCTGTCGCACAATCGTAGGGGCTACCCTGCCAGAAAAATCCGCGGCTGTAACCTCCAACTTTCTGATTAGATGCACCGCTGATCGGCGCCGCTCCGTTCATCCGCTCGATGCAGCCAAGCCCCCCGCGCAGGCTAAGCTTGTGAAGGAGTTCACAGGAAGCCAGGCCGGAGATCATGGGCGCAGTATGGCAAGCCAATCGCATCGGGTCAGCGCCGGACCAGCCTGACCCACCGACCAGCGGCACCCCCCCGCCCAAGCGCGGCCGTCCTCTGGCTCGTCGATTCGTGCTGCTGACTACCGTCTCGTTGCTGGCCGGCGGCGGCTATGCCGGCTGGCACGAGATGCAGACCTCGGAGTTGCAGGCACGCTGGCTGAGCCGCTACGCCGCAAGCCTCGACTACCGGATCGAGCCCGGTGCCAGCGAGCAGGTGCTCTTCCCCGACGACGGGCCCTTCGACCGCCGCCTGGGTTACGTCGACATCCCGCGCTTCGCCGAGCGCCTGCTTCGCCAGGGCTTCCGTATCGAGGCACAGGCTCGCTTCTCGCCGGCCCTGCTGGAATATTCCAGTCGCGGCTTCTTCGTGCCCTACCCGGAGAAGCCGCATGCCGGCCTGACCCTCGAGGACTGCACCGCCGCGGTGCTGTACGCCAATCGCTACCCCGAGCAGCTTTATGCGGACTTCGAGAGCATCCCGCCGCTGGTGGCGCAGAGCCTGCTGTTCATCGAGGACCGCGGCCTGCTGGACGCCGGCCGGCCACGGGCCAACCCGGCCGTCGACTGGCCACGCCTGACCATGGCGGCGCTCAGCCAGATCGAGAAGAACCTGGGGCTGTCCGGCCAGGCAGCCGGCGGCAGCACCCTGGCGACCCAGGCGGAGAAGTACCGCCATTCACCCTACGGACGCACCGACAGCCCCGAGGAGAAGCTGCGGCAGATGGTCTCGGCCAGCGTGCGCACCTATCGCGAAGGACCACAGACCCTCGCCAGCCGGCAGCACATCGTCCTGGCCTACCTCAACAGCGTGCCGCTGGCCGCCGTGCCGGGGCATGGCGAGGTACACGGCCTTGCCGATGGCCTGCGCCTCTGGTTCGGCGCGGACTTCGCCGAGGTCAACCGCCTGCTCGATTCGCGCCACAACGCCGGCAGCAGCCTGGCCGCCCAGGGCCTGGCGCTGCGCCAGGTGCTGTCGCTGCTGATCGCCCAGCGCCGTCCGACCCACTATCTCGGTGCCGGGCGCGACGAGCTGACGGCGCTCACCGACAGTCACCTGCGACTGCTCGCCCGCGATGGCCTGATCCCGCTGTCGCTGCGCGATGCTGCCCTTGCCCGGCGCGCCGAACTGCGCGATTTCAGCCGCGAGCCGGCCACGCAGGCGATCGAGATCGCCAAGGGCGTCAGCATCGCCCGTACGCGTCTGGCCAGCCTGCTGGGGCTGTCGCTGTACGACCTCGACCGCCTCGACCTCACCGCTACCACGCCACTGCACGGCCCCCTGCAACGGCAGGTCGGCGAATACCTGCGGCGCCTGGCCGATCCGGCTTTCGCCGAGGAGGTGGGATTGTTCGGCGACCGCATGCTGTCGCCGGAAAAGACCGCCGAGGTGCGCTACAGCTTCACCCTGCTCGAGCGCGACGAGCAGGGCTTCCAGGTAAGGGTGCAGACCGACAGCACCGACCAGCCGTTCGACATCAACCAGGGCAGCAAGCTGGAGCTGGGCTCCACCGCCAAGCTGCGGGTGCTCACCACCTATCTGGAAGTGATCGCCGAGCTGCATCAGCGCCATGCGCTGCTCGAACGCCAGGCGCTGCGTCAGGTCAAGGCCGAGGACCCGCTGAGCCGCTGGGCACTGGACTACCTGGCCCGTAACGAAGACCGCAGCCTGACGGCCATGCTCGACGCGGCGATGGAGCGGCGCTACTCGGCGAGCCCCGCCGAGCGGTTCTTCACCGGCGCGGGAATGCACCGTTTCAGCAACTTCCGCCATCAGGACGACCATCGCCTGCCGACGCTGCGCGAGGCTCTGCGCGAATCGATCAACCTGCCGTTCGTGCGGCTGTTGCGCGACCTGGTCAGCTACAGCAGCCACCAACTGAGCGATCGCGCCGCATTGCTCGGCGACGACGACAACCCCGAACGGCTGGAATACCTGGCGCGCTTCGCCGATCGCGAGGGCGTGGTGTTCCTGCAGCGCTTCTGGAGGAAGTACCGCGGCAAGAACACCGAGCAGCGCATCGAGGTGCTGCTCGACGGCATCCAGCCCACCCCTGCCCGCCTTGCCGCGGTGCACCGCTATGTAATGCCCGAGGCCGATCGCGCCCGCTTCGCGCGGTTCCTGGACGAACGCCTGCCCGCGTCCGAGTTCGATGACGATGAGCGCGAGGCGCTCTATCAGCGCTATGCCCGTGGCCAGTACAGCCTGCCGGATCAGGGCTATATCGCCCGGGTGCATCCGCTGGACCTGTGGCTGCTGGGCTACCTGATCGCCCATCCCGACGCAGGGCTGAAGGAGATCGTCGACGCCAGCGCCGAGCAGCGCCAGGAGGTCTACGGCTGGCTGCTGCGCAGTCGCCACAAGAGCGCCCGCGACAGCCGCATCCGCATCATGCTGGAGGTCGAGGCCTTCACCGATATCCACCGCCGCTGGCAGCGCCTGGGTTATCCGTTCGAACACCTGGTGCCCTCGCTCGCCACTGCCCTGGGCAGCTCCGGCGACCAGCCGGCGGCACTGGCCGAGCTGATGGGCATCATCCTCAACGATGGTGTGCGCCTGCCCAGCATACGCATCGATCACCTGCGCTTCGCCAGCGACACGCCCTACGAGACCCACCTCGGCATCGCCACCGGGTCCGGCGAACGGGTACTGCCACGGGAAGTCGCGCAGACCCTGCGCGAAGCCCTGGCCAACGTGGTGGAAGGCGGTACCGCGCGGCGCCTGCAGGACAGTTTCACCCAGGTCGACGGCAGCGTACTGGCCATGGGAGGCAAGACCGGCACCGGCGACAACCGGCTACAGAGCGTGACCGCCAGCGGCCGGCTGATCAGCTCGCGCGCGCTCAACCGCACCGCCACCTTCGTCTTCTACCTGGGCCCGAACCACTTCGGCACCCTGACTGCCTACGTTCCGGGGCAGGCGGCGGACAACTTCCGCTTCACCTCGGCGCTACCGGTTCAGGCGCTCAAGGGCATGCAGCCGATTCTGCAGCCCTATCTGCGTGGCGAAAGCCTCTGCCAGCCTCGCGAAGGCTGGCAGCAGGCCAGCGCGGAGCCGGACACCGCCACGACTTCGTTGACTCAGAACCAGCCCAGGGTCAGCGCCGCCAGCACCAGGTAACGCGCGCCCTTGGCCAGGGTCACCAGCAGCAGGAAGCTCCACAGCGGCTCGCGCAGGGTGCCGGCGATCACCGTCAGCGGATCGCCGATCAGCGGCACCCAGCTGAGCAGCAACGACCAGCGCCCGTACCGCTGGTAACCGCGCTGGGCCCTGGCCAGCCCGGAGGCGCTGACGGGAAACCAGCGGCGATCGCGGAAGCGCTCCAGCGAGCGCCCCAGCAGCCAGTTGATTACCGAACCCAGTACGTTCCCCGTGGTAGCGACCAGCAGCAGCGCCCACGGCGCGAAGGCATCGGACAGCAGCAGGCCGACCAGCGCCGCCTCCGATTGCAGCGGCAGGATGGTGGCCGCCAGCAAGGCGGCCAGGAAGAGGCCGAGGTAGGCGGAAATATCCAGCATTCGTCTGCCGCGTACGGCCCCGTTCAGTCTGTGGCGCGGCGGTTATCGCGGGGCCGGCGGTCGTATCGAGTGGTTACTTGTCGCGGTCGATATTGAACGCCGACCAGGCCTGGCGGGTCGGCATCACTTCCAGACGGTTGATGTTGATGTGATCGGGCAGCGTCGCCACGTAGAAGATCTGCTCGGCGATGTCTTCGGCGCTCAAGGGCGTGGTGCCCCGGTACAGCGCATCGGAAGCCGCCTGGTTGCCCTTGGTGCGCACCAGGGTGAACTCGGTCTCGGCCAGGCCCGGCGCGATATCGGTGACGCGCACGCCGGTGCCCTGCAGGTCGCAGCGCAGGTTGTAGGTGAACTGCTGGACGAAGGCCTTGCTGGCGCCGTAGACATGCCCGCCCGGATAGGGCCACTGGCCGGCCACCGAGCCGATGTTGACGATGCTGGCGCCCTTGCCGGTCTCGATCAGCGTCGGCAGCAGCGCGTGGGTGACGTTGACCAGGCCGGTGATGTTGGTGTCGATCATGGTGTGCCAGTCCTGCAGATCGACCTTCTGCGCGGGCTCCGGCGCCAGCGCCAGGCCGGCGTTGTTGACCAGGCAGCGGATGGTGCGGAAGCCTTCGGGCAACCCGGCGACCAGGGTCTTCACGGCTTCGGCATCGCGCACGTCGAGCGTCGCCACATGCACCGGTACCTGGCTCGCCAGTTCTTCCTCGAGGGCCTGCAGGCGTTCGCTGCGGCGGCCGGTCAGAACCAGTGCCCAGCCGGCTTCGGCGAAACGGCGAGCGGTGGCGCGGCCGAAGCCCGAGGTGGCTCCGGTAATGAAAGCGATCTTGCGGTTCATGCTGTCCTCTCTGGTTGCTCTGCAGTTTCGGAAAATGGCCCGGTCGGAAATCAGCGCCCCGGCTGGGAGCGAAAGCCCGGTACACCCGTGGGCCGCTCCACACGTGCCGCCGGCAGCGTGCAGTTGAGGTCACGGAAGGCACGCCCGTCGAGGCGCTCCCAGCCCTGGCCAGGCGAACTCTGTCGGCAGATGACGGTGCCGTCGAGCTTGCTCTGCCACAGGTAGTACGGCGCCGGTGCGGCATCGGCCAGCAACGGCAGCAGGAAGGCGAGAACGACCAGGCGCATGGGCAGGCTTCACGTATCGGAATGGCGTCACTGTAACGAGCCCTTCGCATTGCGCAACCCTTGCCTTGGGTGAGCAGCAGGCCGAGCGAAGAGCCATCGGCAATATCTTGCTCAGAGCTGGCGCGCAATAGGCGGTTTTTTGCCGATGCTCGCATGCCAAACGCCGGAACACCGCTCAAGCAGGCGTCGATAGCCTTTGGCACGGTTAATGCTGATGGAACCCTTGCTTCGATGTAACGACAACGACAAGAAGAACAGCGGCTACCGATACCCTGCCTTACCGGCGCCTTTCTTTCTCGTCGTATGCCTGCCTTTCAGCAGGGCGATCGTTTATCGTCACAGCTCCACCTATAACAATGAAACGGAGACATCCATGAGACTGACCAAACGCTTTGGCCTGCTCGCTGCCGCCGCAGCCTTCACAGCCAGCACTGCAGCCGTCGCGGCGCCGACCTTCATCAACATCCTCACTGGCGGTACCAGCGGCGTTTACTACCCGATCGGCGTAGCCCTGTCGCAGCAGTACAACAAGATCGATGGTGCCAAGACCTCCGTTCAGGCCACCAAGGCATCGGTAGAAAACCTCAACCTGCTGCAAGCGGGTCGTGGCGAGCTGGCCTTCTCCCTGGGCGACTCGGTGGATGATGCCTGGAACGGCGTCGAAGATGCCGGCTTCAAGGCACCCCTCAAGCGTCTGCGCGCCATCGCGGCGACCTACCCGAACTACATTCACATCGTTGCCAGCAAGGAATCCGGGATCAAGACCCTGGAAGACCTCAAGGGCAAGCGCATCTCCGTCGGCGCGCCGAAATCCGGTACCGAGCTCAACGCCCGCGCGATCTTCAAGGCCGCCGGCCTGACCTACGAGGACATGGGTCGCGTGGAGTTCATGCCTTATGCCGAGTCGGTCGAACTGATCAAGAACCGCCAGCTGGATGCCACCCTGCAGTCCTCGGGCCTCGGCATGGCGGCGATTCGCGACCTGGCAGCCATGGTCCCGATCACCTTCGTCGCGGTACCCGAGGACGTGGTGACCAAGATCGGCAGCGCCGCCTACCAGTCGAAGGTGATTCCGGCCGGCACCTATGACGGTCAGGACGCGGACATCCCCACTGCCGCCATCACCAACATCCTGGTCAGCCACGAGAAGGTCTCCGACGACGTCGCCTACCAGATGACCAAGCTGATCTTCGAGAACCTCGATCGCCTGTCCAGCGCCCACTCCGCGGCCAAGGACATCAAGCTGGAAACCGCGACCGAAGGTCTGCCGATCCCGCTGCATCCGGGCGCCGAGCGCTACTACAAGGAAGCCGGCGTCCTCAAGTGACCGCCGGGCCGGGCGGGCCTGATACCCGCCCGGCTTGCCTTAAGACTGCATAGCCTGATGGCCCGCATCCCGGGCCATCGCGAAGAACGCCCATGCTCTGCACTGGCGCGACGCTTCAACCTTTCCGAGAGAGCCATCCCATGAGCGAGACCCAAGGGCTGCACAGCAGTCCCAGCGAATGGCCGAAGACGTTGTTCTACGTCGCCCTGCTGTTTTCCACGTACCAGATCATCACTGCCGCCTTCCATCCGGTATCCAGCCAGGTGCTACGCGCGGGCCACGTCGGCTTCCTGCTGCTGATGGTGTTTCTCTGCTACCCGGCGAAGGGCAATGGCCGACCCTGGCAACCGCTGGCGTGGCTGCTCGGCCTGGCCGGCATGGCGACGGCGTTCTACCAGTGGTATTTCGAAGGCGACCTGGTCCAGCGCTCGGGCGATCTGACCGGCGCCGACATGATCGTCGGTATTGTCCTCGCTGTGCTGGTGTTCGAAGCCGGGCGCCGGGTGATGGGTATCGCGCTGCCGACCATCTGCGCGATCTTCCTTGTGTACGGCCTGTTCGGTGAATACCTGCCGGGCGACTTCGCCCATCGCGGCTACGGCTTCGACCAGATCATCAACCAGCTGTCGTTCGGCACCGAAGGCTTCTACGGCACGCCGACCTATGTCTCGGCGACCTATATTTTCCTCTTCATCCTGTTCGGCTCTTTCCTAGAGCAGGCCGGGATGATCAAGCTGTTCACCGATTTCGCCATGGGCATGTTCGGCCACAAGACCGGCGGCCCGGCCAAGGTATCTGTGGTGTCATCGGCGCTGATGGGCACCATCACCGGCTCCGGCGTCGCCAACGTGGTCACCACCGGGCAGTTCACCATCCCGCTGATGAAGCGCTTCGGCTACCGTCCGGCCTTCGCCGGCGCGGTGGAAGCCACCGCGAGCATGGGCGGGCAGATCATGCCGCCGGTGATGGGCGCGGTGGCCTTCATCATGGCCGAAACCATCAACGTACCCTACGTCGAGGTGGCCAAGGCGGCGCTGATCCCGGCGATGCTGTATTTCTTCGCGGTGTTCTGGATCGTGCACCTGGAAGCACGCAGCAAGAACCTCAAGGGCCTGCCGAAGGACCAGTGCCCGAGCGCCTGGAGTGCGGTGAAGGCGCGCTGGTATCTGCTGATCCCGCTGTTCGTGCTGGTCTACCTGCTGTTCTCCGGCCGCACGCCGATGTTCTCCGGTACTGTGGGCCTGGCGTTGACCGCCATCGTCATCCTCGGCTCGGCGATCATCCTCAAGGCCAGCAGCTTCTGGTTGCGCGGCGCCTTCTGGGTCGCGCTGGGCGTGCTCTGCGCCGGCTTCTTCCAGCTCGGGATCGGGGTGATCTTCGGCGTCATCGGCGCACTGGTGGTGGCCTGCTGGTTCATCAAGGGCGGCCGTGACACCCTGCGCGCCTGCCTGTTCGCCCTGGTGGAAGGCGCACGCCATGCGATCCCGGTGGGTATCGCCTGCGTGCTGGTGGGGGTGATCATCGGCATCGTCTCGCTGACCGGCATCGCCAGTACCTTTGCCGGCTACATCCTGGCCATCGGCGAGAACAACCTGTTCCTCTCGCTGGTGCTGACCATGATCACCTGCCTGGTGCTGGGCATGGGCATCCCGACCATCCCCAACTACATCATCACCAGCGCCATCGCCGCACCGGCACTGGAGCAGCTGGGTGTGCCGCTGATCGTCTCGCACATGTTCGTCTTCTACTTCGGACTGATGGCCGACCTGACGCCGCCAGTGGCGCTGGCCTGCTTCGCCGCGGCGCCGATCGCACGGGAGAACGGCTTCAAGATCAGCCTCTGGGCGATCCGCATCGCCGCCGCTGGCTTCGTCGTGCCGTTCATGGCGGTCTACGACCCGGCGCTGATGATGCAGGGCGATAGCTGGCTGGCCACGGCGTACATGGTGGTCAAGACGGTCTTTGCGGTGTGCCTGTGGGGCATGGCGGTGACCGGCCACCTGAACCTGCGCATGCCGATCTGGGAACGCCTGTGGGCCTTCGCCGCTGGCGTCGCGCTGATCCTGGCGCTGCCGATCAGCGATGAAATCGGCTTCGTACTGGGCATCGCCCTGGTCGCACAGCACATCTGGCGCGCCCGTCGTGCCGAGCCGGCGGTGGCGTGATCGGGCTCTGCCTGGGGTTGGCGGGCGTGGTGTGGGCTCAGGTGCCCACACCTACCTTCACCCTGGCCTGGAACCATACGATCGAGAAGATCCGCTGGGAAGAAGACTACCGCGTGACGCCGGACGGCCTGCTGCTCGGCGAAGCGCGGATCAAGGGCAGCGGCGCCGGAATGGATGCCCCGGACGACGCCGAACTGCGCGACGGCAGCTGGCACTACCGGCGCCAGCTGCCACCGATGCAGCCACTGCGCGTAGGGCGCACCCCCGAAGCCGGGGATTACCAGCTGTGCTTCGAAGGTACTTGCCACGCGCTGAGCGAATGGCTCGGCCCGCCGACGGCGGAGCGGCCCGCACTGGAGCTGTGGAGCTGCGCCCAGGCGGACTGAACGCACGCCACGACCACCGCACGGTGGATCGGTGAAGCGTGATCCACCCTACGCAGACGATTCTCTTCCCTGATGGTCCGATGGTTCCCACGCTCCTGCGTGGGAATCCCCAACCCGACGCCTTTGATCGAGACGCAAACCGCCCACGCGGGAGCGTGGGCACGATCACATGCACAACTCAATCACACCGCCAGCTCCACCTCCCGCCTGAGCGCTGCCGCCCTCCTCGCGCGCAGCTTGCGCCACCAGATCACCACGCCGGTCACCGACAGCACCGCAATCGCCACGCCCAGCACCGCGATCAGGATGCGCCCCGGCATGCCGAGGATGCGTCCGCCATGGATCGCCGGCTGCAGCATGTGGAATTGCTGGCCCAGGGTGCCCTGCCCCGGTATTTCCTGGCCCAGCAACTGGCTCCCATCGGTGCCGTGGAAGAACAGCCAGGCATTGCCCTGGTTGCTGTCGTGGTCGCCGAAGCCGGCGCCGTAGAAGTTGTATTCGAAGCTGTAGTACAGCTCGCCGATGGGCTCGCTCAGACCGAGATCGGCCGCATGCTGCATGGCGTAGTCGTAGGCCTGGTGGAAATCGTAGGCGGTGGTGCCCAACTGCTCGGCCGGCAGCCGGCCACGGGCTTCGTAGACGCTCGGCTCCACCTTGGATACCAGCGACACCACCGGCTTGAACACCTGTTCAGGCAGGTTCATGGCCACGCTGCTCACGGCCACCGGTAGCAGCAGCAGCCAAAGCCACAGGCCGCCCGCGCGGTGCACGTCATGATTCATGCGCTGGCGCTTGATCTTCCACGACGTCCACCACTTGCCGAAGAACGGCCGCCCCCGCGGGAACGTCAGCAGCAGCGAGACGAAGCAGTCGATCACCCAGGCGATCGCCACGATGCCCATCAGCCACAGCCCCCAGTTGCCCGGCAGCGACAGGTTGTAGTGGAACTCGAGCATGAAGGGCACGAAGTTCTTGCGCGAGAAACAGCATTCGCCCCAATAGCGTGTGCCGACCGGCTCGCCGGTCACCGCGTCGAGGTAATGCACCACGGGCCTGATATCGAAAGGCTTGCCGGTCGCGGGGTCCTTGCGTGGCACCAGCGCCATCAACGCGGCATGGCCCGGCTCGTCGGGGAACTCCATGTACCAGACCTGCATGCGCGGATTGGCCGCCTCGATCCGCTCGACCAGATCGCCCGGCGCCAGCACCGGCCCCTCGCTGGTGGTGTGGTAGAACTCGGGATTCAGCCACTCGTCCAGCTCGTGATGGAAGGCCAGGATGCTGCCGGTGATGCCCGCCAGGAACAGGAACAACGCTGTGGCCAGGCCGATGTAGCGGTGCAGGAGAACGAGGATAGAACGCATCGTCGGTTTTCCGTTGATTCAGAAAGCACGAAGCCGCCGACCCGTGAAGGCCGGCGGCACGGTGACGACTCAGAAGTCGTAGGTCAGGGTCGCCATGACATTGCGCGCCTCGCCGTAGTAGCACTGGCTCAGGCTGTTACAGGCGGCCACGTACTTCTCGTCGGTGAGGTTGTTGAGGTTCAGACGCACGCCGACACCCTGCAGGCCCACGCGCGACAGGTCGTAGCCGAGCATGGCGTCGTACAGCGTGTAGGACGGAATGCGCAGGGTATTCTCCGCATCGACCCAGCTCTTGCCGAAATAGCGCGCACCGCCACCAATCTGCAGGCCGGCGAGCGGTCCCTGGGCGAAGGTGTAGTCGGCCCACAGCGAAGCCATGTTGCGGGCCACTGCGTTGGGTGTATTGCCGCGATTGTTGATTCCCGGACGACCAACATAGTCCTTGCTGTATTCGACATCCATGTAGGTGTAACTGGCCAGCACATTCAAATTTTCCATAGGGCTGACACGAGCTTCGAATTCAACACCTTTGGAAGTGATTTCACCCACCGAACGGAAGAAGTATTCGCTGGAATCCTTGCTTGATAGATTCGACTGTTTCAGATCGAAGAAGGAGATTGTGTAAAGATCATCGGTTCCCAGCGGCTGATACTTGATACCGGCCTCGATCTGCTCGCCTTCAGTCGGGTCTAGAAGAGAGATATCCCAGCCATTGGCGGTGAGGTTATAAGCACTACTTGTGTTCGGGTTGAACGACTCGGAATAACTCACATACGGCGAAACACCATTTTCAAACGCGTACAGCACACCGATACGCCCGGTGAATTGCTCTAGCTTGGCCTCGTCTTTGTGAGATCCGTATGTCGCATCATCGACGTGATCAAAGGATACATCCACCCAGTCCTGACGAGCACCGAGAGAGAAACGCCAGTTTCCGAGGCCAATCAGATCCTGAACGTAGAGCCCGGTCTGCTCCAACTTCCGAGATTCGTCGTACTGGTGATAGAAGCTGTAGCTGGCCGTCGGACGCGCACCTGTGTATGGGTTAACACTGCTTACATAACCCCCGTCATAGCTAACTTTCGTCTTACGTCTCTGATAGTCGAGACCGGTAACGAGAGTGTGACTGAGAGCACCGGTATCGAAGAGAAACTGCAGCTGGTTGTCGATGCTCCAGGCATGCAACGCTTCGTCCGCTCCGGTGTATTCGCGATATAAGTCGCCAGGCAATCCGTTGGTGGTATAGCCATACTGATAGACCTGCTCCGACTCGACACGTGAATCGAGATACTGGAAGTTCTGCCGAGCGGACACCACATCGTTGAAACGGTGCTCAAACTGATAACCGATCATCTGCTGATCGCGTTCGAATTGCTCGTGTTCCTCTTCACCTTCAAAGAAGCTACGAGAGATTCGCTGACCATTGAAGGAACTCACCGAACCTACTGCCGGCAGCCCACCGTGGTAACCGCTCTCCGGGTCGTGCTGCAGCATGGCCAGCAAAGTCAGGCGGGTATCTTCGGTGAAATCGATGCTCAGCGACGGCATGACCGCATAGCGCTTTTCCTCGATGCCATCGACCTGGTTGTCGGCATCCTTGGCCACACCGACGAGGCGGTAGGCGATCCGCTCGTCCTCCAGCGGCCCGGTGAGGTCGAATGCGACCTGCTTGTAATCGTTGCTGCCATAGGAAAGCTGCAACTGGCGGCGGGTCTCGTACTGCGGCTTCTTGGTGGTCATCGCCACCAGCCCGCCCGGCAGACTGCGACCGTAGAGCACCGAGGACGGACCCTTGAGAATGTCGATGCGTTCGACGAAGTACGGATCGACCTGCAGGCTGCTGTAGGTGCCGCTGTCGCCCAGCAGCTTCTGGCCATCGAGATAGAGATTGTCCACCGAGCCGTCGTTGATGCCGCGCATGGCGACATAGTCGTAACGGGTCGTCGCACCATAGGGCGAGCTCATCAGTCCCGGGGTGTAGCGCACCGCCTGGGCGATCGAGCGCGAACCCTGATCCTCGATCTGCTGGCGGGTCACCACCGACACGGTCTGCGAGGTTTCCACCAACGGCATGCTGGTCTTGGTCGCCACGCTGCTGTGGGTGGCGTTGTAGCCTTCCACCTCGCCCAGCGCGTTACCCAGGGCGAAGCCTTCGACCACCATCGGCTTGAGCTCGACCGTGCTGGCCTGTTCGGCACGCGGCGCCAGCGAATAGGTGCCCTGCGCGTTGCGTACCGCCTGCAGGCCGCTGCCCTGCAGCAGCGCATCGAAACCTTCGTCCACACCGTACTGCCCGCTCAGGCCGCCCGACTGGCGACCCTCGAGCAGGCTGCCATCCACCGAGAGCATGACGCCCGCCTCACCGGCGAAGCGGCTGAGGGCGCTGGACAGCGGGCCTGCGGGAATTTCATAACTGCGAACCGATTGCTCGCTGACGGCGGACTGCGCCATCGCGGCAGGCGCAGCGACGAGGGTCGCCAGTGGCAGGCAGAACAGCGCGGCGCGAATGGCCTGCGCCAGGGGACGCGAACGGTGATACGGACGATCTTGGAAGGGCATGAGTGATCCTTTTTGCGGAGGGCAAATTCACGGTCAGTGACCCTATGCCCGCCCAGCTCGCAAAAAGGGAACCCGAACAGGAATCTTTTTTATTCGCGTTAAGGGCGAACTCAGGCGTCGCCTGTTCGCCCCGAGGGTTCGAGGCTGATCCACCAGGGCAGGCGCCGGTTGATGCGCAGCGGCAAGGTGCTTGCCAGCGCATCCAGCACCCGTTCGGTATCCGCCAGCGGAAAGGCGCCCACCACCCGCAAGTCGGCGATGCGCGGATCGCAGCCGATGTAGCCGCGACGATAGCGGCCCAGTTCGGCCACGAAGTCTTCGAGGCGCTGGTTGTCGGCCAGCAGCACGCCGTCGGCCCACGCCTGGCTGGCAGCCTGAACGGCTTGCGCCGGTTGAACGAAGTCGCTGCCGAAGCTGGTCTGCTGCCCCGAGGCGATCGTCTGCGACGCGCCGAGGCTGGTCGGCTGAATCTCCACCGCACCGGCAAAGACGTTGAGCTGGGTCAGCCCATGGTATTGGCGCACCGCGAAACGCGCGTGCTGACGGGCCTGCAGGCGGCCTTCGGCCGTGAGCAGCCGCAAGGGACGAGACTCATCGGGGATATCGAGCAGCAGCTCGCCGCGGTACAGCGACAGCTGGCGAACATGCCGATCGAAAGCCACGTCCACCGCGCTGTCGGTGTTCAGCCACAGCTGCGAGCCGTCCGCCAGGCGCAGATCGCGGACCTCGCCGACAGCGGTGCGCTGATCGGCCGCCCACTCCCGCCATGAGGTCAGGCCCGTCGCCAGCACCAGCGCACCGCCACTCATCAGCGAGAGCATCTTCAGCGCCTGCCGCCGATTGGGTTGGCGCTGCTGCAACAGGCGGCTGGCCGAGCGTGCGATCCGGTCATCCGCCAGCGGCTGGAACTGCCCGCTGATCCGCTCGACCCGCTGCCAGGCGGCCGCGTGCTCCGGCTCCCGCAACCAGCTGCGCCAGGCCAGGCGGTCCGCCTCGCTGGCAGAACCCGACTGCAACACGGCAAACCATTGCGCCGCGTCCTGCAGCACCCGGTAATCGGCGTTCATGGCTCTTCAACCAGCAACAGGCAATGCAGCATCGCCTGCGCCATGTATTTCTTGATCATGCGTTCGGAAACGCCCAGCTCCGCCGCAATCGCCGCATAGGTCATCCCGTGCAGCTGGGACATGAGAAATGCCGCGCTCACCTTTGCGGGCAGCCGGGCCAGCATCGCGTCGATGCGCAGCAAGGTCTCGACGATCAGCGCCTGGGATTCCGGCGAAGGCGCGAGCGCTTCCGGCTGCAGTGCCAGGGCATCGAGATAGGCCTGTTCCACCTGGCGGCGGCGCCAGTGGTTGATCAGCAGCCCCTTGGCGATGGTATGCAGGTAGGCCCTGGGCTCGCGGATCGCGGTCATGTCCTGATCCTTGCCCAGCAGCCGCACGAAGGTGTCCTGCGCCAGGTCGGCAGCGCTCTGGCTGCAGCCCAGTTGACGCCGCAACCAGCCGTTCAGCCAGCCCTGGTGATCGACATACAGCCGATGCAGCAACTGCTGCCGGAGCATACCCTCGGTGGCCATGGAGCCTCCCCTGTAGATTGGCGTTAATGCTAACGCTTCTCAACAACTGAAATCCATACGTCACCGGTCGGCTTTTCGATGAAGAACTACAGAACCATGGCGCCAGTGAAGGCCAGAACGCGCCGTTCCACGTGAAACGCCCATGATGGCTGGCCTGTGGCTTATTCGGCGGACCAGGTGCCCTGGCTGGTCTGCTCGCAGGCAGGCTGGAGATAACGCGCATCGCTCGCTACACCGTAATAGTGGATGTCCTGGCGATAGGGCATGTTCGACACCTGCGCATTGCGGCAAACGCCAAAGGCGCCGCTGGGGCAAGCCTCGACGAAGGTCACTTCAACTTGCTGGTCCTTGAGCTGCGGCTGGCAGAAACCGCTGCGGAACAGTTCGGCGGGGATGTTGCGATTCTGCTGGCAGATCCGTACCTCGATGCGCTCGTCCTGGCTATGGATGACACAGCCTTCGGCAAGCACCTCGCCGGCCAAACCCAACAGCCCCAACAACCCCATCAGTGCGCGCATCTCGTTCCTCCCGGCAAACGGCGACGACTCTACGCCGAATCGGCTTTCCCTGAACAGCCGAAATGCGCACCATGGCACGATGCTGAACGATATCCCCACCCATCTCATCGCCGGCCCGCTCGGCGCGGGCAAGACCAGCCTGATCCGAGCGCTGCTGGCGCAGAAGCCCGCCGGCGAACGCTGGGCCGTGCTGATCAACGAATTCGGCCAGATCGGCCTGGATGCCGCCCTGCTGCACCGCGACGAGGCCGGCGTCAGCTTCGCCGAAGTGGCGGGCGGCTGCCTGTGCTGCGTCAACGGCGTGCCTTTCCAGATCGGCCTGAGCCAGTTGCTGCGCAAGGCCCGGCCGGACCGGCTGCTGATCGAACCCTCGGGGCTGGGCCATCCGCTGGAGCTATTGCAGCAGTTGCGCCAGCCACCTTGGCAACAGGTGCTGGCGCTGCAGGCGCCGGTCATGCTGCTGGATGCCCCCGCCCTGGCCGGTGGCGCTGCGCTCACGCCCAGCCAGCAGGCACTGGCAGCCGAAGCCGGCCTGCTGGTGCTGAACAAGAGCGAGGGGCTGGACGAAGCGGCGCGGGCAGGCGTGCTGGAAAGACTGCCGCCGCGCCCGCTGTACTGGACCGAGCATGGCCAGCTCGACCTGGCCCGCCTGCCCGGTATCGACGCCCGCGCCCGCGCGGCAACCACCACACAGCTGCCGCCATCCGGCGCCGCGCCGCTGGCCAGCATCTGGCTCGACCCTCTGCAGCCCATCGTGCTCAGCCATGCCGCCGCCGAAGGCTGGAGCATCGGCTGGCGCTGGCACCCCGCACGGCGTTTCGATATCGACCAGGTAACCGACTGGCTCGCCCAACTGCCCTGGCGCCGCGCCAAGCTGGTGCTGCACGGTGCGCAAGGCTGGGTATCGGCCAATGGGCTGGACGGCGCGCCACTGGCATTGCGCACCAGCGAATGGCGGCGTGATTCACGCCTGGAACTGATCTTCGCCGAAGCGCAGGAGGAACAAGCGTTGATCAGCGGGCTGGAGGGTTGCCTGATCGGCACGGAGCGCGAGGACCGGCCGTCCGATGGGCGTTGACTGGCCGTAGGGCCGAACTTGTTCGGCCTTCGCCAACCTGAGGCCGAATGAATTCGGCCCTACGGGCTATGCCGATCTTGCTTCGCTCAGCTCGGTGGACGTCGCCAGTCATCGAGCTGGACCACCCGGGAGGGCTCTGCCTCCGGCTCGAAGGCATGCGCCTCCAGCTCGATGCGCCCGACATGCGCGCCGAACATGACGATGGTGCCGGGCTGTCGACGCTCGCCCGTGACCGTGAACTCGAAACCGTAGACCCGTCCGATCCGGCGCCGGCCACGATTGTCGCGCTGCAGGCCGATGCGCCGGAACGCCACGTTGCCGTCCAGCAGTTCGACGTCCAGCTTCTTGCAATGGCGTTGTGCGGCCAGCAGCGCCCGCTCGCGGATGCCATGGGAATGCCAGAGCCAGGCAACGGCCGCGACGAACAACAGGAACAGGGTGAAATTGCCCAGGGTCAGCATGGAAAAGGCTCATCGAAACAGGCGACCAGCTTATCAGGCCGGCGCACGGGTGGCCGACCGGCATTGCCTTACCAGGCCGTTGAAAAACGTTGGCGAGGCAGGCAATACAAGGCGCAACGACCACCGGGAGTAACAGCCGCAGGCTGGCCCGAAGGGTGAGCGTAGCGAATCAAGCGGCCGAAGAAGCGGAGTTTACGGTTGTAGATGAGCATGACTCACTTCGTTCGCCCGTCGGGCCGCGCTAAAGCGCGTTAGCCGCAAGCGGCTTGCTGACGCCGTTTTTAACGCCGTATTGCCAACACAGGTAGTTTTTCAACAGCCTGTTAGCTCTCCAGCCAGACGTCCCGCGCCCAGTGCCAGACCGACTCCCAGCTTTCATCGGTCAGCTCGTGACTGTCGCCGTCGAACAGCATGACCTCGCCTTCCAGATCGACCACATAGAAGTCGTTGCCGTCCTGGCAGATCGGCAGCAGGTCGCGCTCCACACCGGCATCCCAGGCCAGGGCCGCGATTTCCGGCAGGTAGGTGTGAGATTGCCGGTCGACCGCCGTGACCGGCTCCAGCCGGCCATAGACCACGTCGCTGACCAGCAGCAGGAACTCGCGCAGGCCGTACGGCAGGTTGATCAGCAGCTCTTCCTCGACCTCTACCAGACGATCGTCGTCCGGCAGTTCCAGCGGCACCGGCACCGGCTCGTTGAGTTCGCGCAGTTGTTCGATCACCTCTTCCATACCGCCGCCCCCGCTCACGCCAAGAAAACGCGTTTATACAAGCCCCGACGCGAGCGGACCAGCCCCGCACGCCACTTTCGGCTCAGGGCCGTGGCGCCGGCTGGAAGTACAGCGTCTCGCCTCGCGCGGCGCCCAGCAGGCTGGCGTGGTCATTGGCGACCTCCACCTCGATCGGCTCGGCCTGGCTCGCCACTTTCAGCGTCACGCGGGTGATCGCGCCGAGCGGGCGGATGTCACGAACCTCGCCGGGCAGGTGCTCGGCGCTGGCGACCCGGCTCAGGAACACCTCGTGCGGGCGGAACAGCACGGAGCGCTCATCGTCCAGTTGCAGGCGGTTGGCATCGCCGAGGAAGTGATAGACGAACTCGCTGGCCGGGTTGCGGTAGACCTCCGCCGGCGTGCCGATCTGCTCGATCACGCCCCTGTTCATCACCACGATGCGGTCGGCCACTTCCATCGCCTCTTCCTGGTCATGGGTGACGAACACGCTGGTCAGATGCACGTCCTCGTGCAGGCGCGCCAGCCAGCGGCGCAGCTCCTTGCGCACCTTGGCGTCCAGCGCGCCGAAGGGCTCGTCGAGCAGCAGCACGCGGGGTTCGACCGCCAGCGCGCGAGCCAGGGCGATACGTTGGCGCTGGCCGCCGGAAAGCTGCTCGGGGTAGCGGTCGGCGAGCCAGTCGAGCTGCACCAGGCCGAGCAGCTCATGGACCTTCCCGGCGATCACCGCTTCGCTCGGGCGCTGCTTGCGCGGCTTCATGCGCAGGCCGAAGGCGACGTTGTCGAACACCGTCATGTGGCGGAACAGCGCGTAATGCTGGAAGACGAAACCGACGTTGCGGTCGCGCACGTCATGGCTGGATACGTCCTCGCCGTGGAACACGATGCTGCCGGTGTCCGGGGTCTCCAGCCCGGCGATGATGCGCAGCAGGCTGGTCTTGCCGCAGCCGGAGGGGCCGAGCAGGGCCACCAGCTCGCCGCTCTGGATGTCGAGGTCGATAGTGTTCAGCGCCTGGAACTGGCCGAAGCGCTTGTTGACGTTGCGAACTTCGATACTCATGGCTGTGCTTCCGTATGCAGGCGCGCAATGCGCGACTCGCTCCACTGCTTGAGCAGCAGGATCACCAGCGCCAGGGCCAGCAGCAGGCTGGCCACGCTGAACGCGGCGACGTGGTTGTATTCGTTGTAGAGAATCTCGACGTGCAGCGGCAGGGTGTTGGTCAGCCCGCGGATATGCCCGGAGACCACCGACACCGCGCCGAACTCTCCCATCGCCCGCGCGGTACAGAGCACCACGCCGTAGACCAGGCCCCATTTGATGTTGGGCAGGGTGATGTGCCAGAACATCTGCCAGCCGCTGGCGCCAAGCAGGCGCGCGGCCTCCTCCTCGGTGGTGCCCTGCTCCTGCATCAGCGGAATCAGTTCGCGCGCAACGAAGGGCACGGTGACGAACAGCGTGGCCAGCACGATGCCCGGCACGGCGAAGACGATCTGGATGTCGCGGTCCATCAGCCATTCGCCGAAGTAGCCCTGGGCGCCGAACAGCAGCACGTAGATCAGGCCGGCAATCACCGGCGACACCGAGAACGGCAGGTCGATCAGCGTCACCAGGATGCTCTTGCCGCGAAACTGGTACTTGCTCACGCACCAGGCGGCGGCCACGCCGAACACCAGGTTGAGCGGCACCGAGATGCCCACGGCGAGCAGCGTCAGCTTCAATGCCGAGATGGCGTCGGGCTCGAAGATCGCCTCGAAGAAGGTGCCGAAACCCTGCTTCAGCGCCTCGCTGACGACGATCACCAGCGGCAGCAGCAGGAACAGCGCAAACACCAGCCAGGCGGAAATGATCAGCAGGCGGCGCCCTAGGGCATTGCCGCGACGCGCGGCGTTGGCGGAGGTGCTGGCTGTCGCGGGTAGCGAAACAGAAGACATGGCGACCTCCTTATGGGTGCGAGATGCGGCGCTGTAGCAGGTTGATCAGCAGCAGCAAAATGAAGGACACCACCAGCATCAGCACGCCGATGGCCGTGGCGCCGGCGTAGTCGTACTGGTCCAGCTTGACCATGATCAGCAGCGGCAGGATCTCGGTCTTCATCGGCATGTTGCCGGCGATGAAGATCACCGAGCCGTATTCGCCGACGCCGCGGGCGAAAGCCAGGGCGAAGCCGGTCAGCCAGGCCGGCAGCAATGCCGGCAGCAACACGTGGCGCGCCACCTGCAGCGGGCGGGCACCGAGGCAGGCGGCCGCTTCCTCGACTTCGCGCGGGATGTCGGCCAGCACCGGCTGCAAGGTGCGCACCACGAACGGCAGCGTCACGAAGGTCAGCGCCAGGGTGATGCCCAGCGGGCTGTAGGCGATCTTGAAACCCAACGCGGTGGCGAACTGGCCGACCGGGCCGTTGGGTGCATAGAGCGCCGTCAGCGCGATGCCGGCCACGGCGGTGGGCAGGGCGAACGGCAGGTCGATCATCGCCTCGATGACCTTGCGCCCGGGAAAGGTGTAGCGCACCAGCACCCAGGCCAGCAGCGTGCCGATCACGCCATTGAGCAGCGCCGCGACGAAGGCGGTGCCGAAACTGAGCTTGAGCGCCGCCAGCACGCGCGGCGCGCTGATAATGGCGACGAACTGCTCCCAGGTGAGTTCGGTGGTCTTGAGAAACAGCGCACCCAGGGGAATCAGCACCAACAGGCTGAGGTACACCAGGGTGTAACCCAGCGTCAGCCCGAAGCCGGGTATGACGGGGGAAGTTCGGCTAGACATGTTTGCGGCTCGATCGGTTTGGAGTTGGAAGCCGGAAAGCCGTAGGGTGGAAAACTCGCAAAGCGATTTTCCACGCACCGCACCCGCGCCTGCCGTGTGCAGGCCGGTGCCTCGAACGCGTGGATGGCTTCGGCCATCCACCCTACGAATTGTTCAAGCAATGTGTCGGCTGAAGCGTCACGAGCGCAGCTCAGACAAGGCGAAGACCGGCGAGGGCCGCGGAGTTTACGAGCTGTAAATGAGCAGCCCGAGCCGGTCTTCAACGCAGTATGAGCAAGCGCAGTAGCTTCATTCGGTTTGGTAGATCTGGTCGAAGATGCCGCCATCGTTGAAGAACTTCGGCTGCGCGGCCTTCCAGCCGCCGAAGTCGTCATCGATGGTGACCAGCTTCAGCGGCGGGAACTGCTCCTTGAACTCGGCGCTGACCGCTTCGTTGCGCGGACGGTAGAAGTTCTTCGCGGCGATGCGCTGGCCTTCTTCGCTGTACAGGTAGTTCAGGTAGGCCTCGGCGACTTCGCGGGTGCCCTTGCGCTCGACGTTCTTGTCCACCACGGCCACCGGCGGTTCGGCGAGGATCGACAGCGACGGCGCGACGATCTCGAAGTTGTCGCCGCCCTCTTCCTTGAGCGCCAGGAAGGCCTCGTTCTCCCAGGCCAGCAGCACGTCGCCGATCTGGTTGTTGACGAAGGTGATGGTCGAGCCACGGGCGCCGGTATCCAGCACGGGCACGTTCTTGTAGAGCTTCTCGACGAAGGCCTGGGCCTGCTGCTCGTCACCGAACTTCTGCCGGGCGTAGGCCCAGGCGGCGAGGAAATTCCAGCGCGCGCCGCCGGAGGTCTTCGGGTTCGGCGTGATCACTTCGACGCCCGGCTTGACCAGGTCGTCCCAGTCCTCGATGCCCTTCGGGTTGCCCTTGCGCACCAGGAAGACGATGGTCGAGGTGTACGGCGTGCTGGCCTGGGGCAGGCGCTCCTGCCAGTTCTCCGGGATCAGCTTGCCGAGCCTGTGCAGCTCGTCGATGTCGCCGGCCAGCGCCAGCGTCACCACGTCGGCGCGCAGGCCGTCGATCACCGCCCGGGCCTGCTTGCCCGAACCGCCATGGGACTGCTGGACCTTGATCGGTTCGTGACCTTCGGCCTGCCAGTGCTTGTTGAAGGCTTCGTTGAATTCGACATAGAGCTCACGGGTCGGGTCGTAGGACACGTTGAGCAGGGTTTCGGCGGCCACGGCGGGACCGGCGATCAGTGCGCTGGCCAGGGCGGCGAGCGTGAAGCGACGAATGGACATGGTGCAGCTCCTGAAAAATCGAGTTCGGTGTTGGCTGTATCTGTTCAGGGTGTTGGGCAATCAGCGCCGCATTCGCGGGTGACAGCTGCAGTACCGGTGCGTGTGCATGTGATGGCTCTTGCTCATGTTCACGCCCTCCGGTGGTCCAGTCGGGCTAGGGTTGCAGGGGGTTGGTCAGGCGTTCTTGCCGGGGCTCGGCTGCAGACGAAACTTCTCCTTGCGCTCGATCTGCACGACCTGGCCGTTGTGTACGGTGATCTCCACCGAGCCGAACTTGAGGCCGCTCAACGCGCTGTGGATTTCGCGCAGGATGCTGGCTTCGTCCTGGCCTTCGAGGTTGCGAATGGTCGCGGTCATTTTTCTTCTCTCCGTGGAAGCCTCCAGACGACCCAGACGGTCGTGGCCAGTGAGGCGTGGAGCGAATAGTAGTCAGAGCCGAGATATTCTTAAAAAGACCATTTAAGAACATTTATAGAACTATTTTGAATAACTTGGCGCTCGGGAAATCCACCATTCACCTTCACTTAAAAGTAATAAGCAAAGAATTCTTTATTCCTTCCTGTAAATGATTACGCTGCCTAGACTCCCTCCCATCCATCTACAGGAGGCGCCAGACATGCGCAGCGAATCCATCCGTTACCTGATAGTGCCGGGCTGGCAGGGCTCGCCCGATGACCATTGGCAAAGCCACTGGCAGCGCACGCTGCCCAACAGCTCTCGGGTGGAGCAGGCCGATTGGCTGACGCCACGGCGCGACGACTGGGTCGCCGAGCTGGAGCGCAGCGTGGCAAGCGACGCTCGGCCGGTGGTTCTGGTCGCGCACAGCCTGGGTTGCATCACCGTCGCGCATTGGGCTGCACAAGCCCCGCAGGAACTGTTGCGTCGGGTGCGCGGCGCGTTGCTGGTCGCCCCGGCCGACGTACAGCGCAGCAATTGCCCCGAGCCCCTGCGCAACTTCGCGCCGATACCTCGCCAGCCCCTGCCCTTCGCCAGCCTGCTGGTCGGCTCCGACAACGACACCGCCGCCAGTGCCGCGCGTGCCGTCGAACTGGGCCGCGACTGGGGCAGCGAGACCGCGATACTCGCCGGCGCCGGGCACATCAACGTGAAATCCGGGCATCACCGCTGGGAGCAGGGTTTCGCCTACCTGTATCGCCTGCAGAACCGTATCGAGCAGAACGCCCGCAAACGCGCCTGAAACGAGGAGGACGCATAGCTGGGATCGACTTCCCAGGAAGCTGCACAAAAGGCTTCCTGATTCTTTAAGGGATACAGGTTCTACGTAGATTTTCATCTCACCGACAGCGGACCACCGCACCGGATCATCTGGGGCTCCAGCCGCTGGTCCGTACATTCGCGTGTCGTTCCGCCCGAGTCCCAGTGCAATGCCACACCAAACGACAGCAATGCATCTGGAGCACACGCATGAAACGATCGACACTCGCCCTGGCCGTCGCCTTCGGCATTCTCGCCCAACAGGCCGGCGCCGCCGGCTTCATCGAGGACAGCAAGGCCAGGCTCGACCTGCGCAACTTCTATTACGACCTGAACAACAAGAACACCGCGAACAACAACAGCGAAGCCAACGAATGGGGACAGGGCTTCATCTTCAACTACCAGTCCGGTTTCACCGAAGGCACCCTGGGTTTCGGCGTTGACGTCATCGCCCTCTACGGCCTCCGCCTCGATGGCGGCGGCGACAGCAGCACGCCCCGCGATCGCGCGCCCGGCCAGTTGTTTCCAACCGAAACCGACGGCATCGCCGTGAACGACTACAGCAAGGCCGGGGCCACCGCCAAGCTGCGCGTCTCCAGGACCGAAGTGAGACTCGGCACCCTGCTGCCGAAGCTGCCCGTGGTGAACTTCAACGACGGTCGCCTGTTGCCGCAGACCTTCGAGGGTGGGCAGATCATCTCCAACGAGATCGACGACCTGACCCTGACCGGCGGCCAGCTGGAACACACCAAGACCCGCTCGTCGACCGACGACGTGGGCCTGCGTATCGGCGGTTCGGCGGCCGACGCCGACAGCAACAAGTTCTACTTTGCCGGTGGCGATTACAGGATCAGCCAGGACCTGACCGCGCAGTACTACTACGGCAACCTGGACGACTACTACAAGCAGCACTTCCTGGGTCTGGTGCATAACCTGGCCCTGCCGGCAGGCAGCCTGAAGTCCGACCTGCGTTACTTCGACAGCGGCTCCGATGGCAAGAACGGCAGCACCGCCGGGCGCGCCCAGGGCTACCGCAGCGCCGGCGAGCCCGGCTTCGATGGCGAAGTCGACAACCGCACCTGGAGTGCGCTGTTCACCTACAGCCTCAGCGGCCACTCGCTGAGCGCCGGCTACCAGCAGGTTTCGGGCGACAGCGCCTTCCCCTTCCTCAACCAGGGCGACGGCTCCACCGCCTACCTGATCACCGACCGCCAGATCGGTAAGTTCCTCAGCGCCGGCGAGCGCACCTGGCTGGCCGAGTACGCTTATGACTTCGCCAACGCCGGCGTTCCTGGCCTGAAAGCGAGCGTGACCTACCTCTCCGGTGACAACATCAAGGGCGGAGCCCAGGGCGACCGCAAGGAGTGGGAACGCGATTTCCGCCTGGACTACACCCTGCAGGACGGCGCGCTGAAAGGCCTGGGCTTTTCCTGGCGCAACGCGAGCCTGCGCAGCAACGTGGCCACCACCACCGATGCGGACGAGAACCGGCTGATCGTCAGCTACAGCCTGCCGCTGCTGTAATCCCACCGAAAGCTCGCTCCGGCGTCGACATGAACGGCGCGCTCGAGCGAGCGCCAGGGCCAGCCTCGCTGCTGGCCTTCAGTGCGCTTTCTGCGCCCCAAGCTCCCCACGCAACCACTCGGCCAGGCGTTCCGCCCGACGATCCGCGCGGCGGGCCGGCACCCACAGCGCCAGATGCGCCGTTGTCTCGACGAACCCCCAGGGCGCCAGCAGGCGACCCGTGGTCAGGTCGTCGGCGACCAGCTGCTGCGGGGCGATGGCGACCCCCAGACCGGCCAACGCCGCTTCCAGCAGGAAATACAGGTGCTCGAAACTCTGCCCCAGGCGCAGGCGCGCCGGGTCCAGATTCTGCTGCCGTGCCCAACTCGGCCAGGCCTGGGGACGCGAGGTGGGATGCAGCAGCGGTTCGCCGAGCAGCGCTGCCGGCGGCGCCCCCTGCCATTCGGCACAGCGCGGATGATGCGGGCTGAGCACCGGGCCGATGCGCTCGGTGGCCAGCTCGAACACCCGCATGTCCGCCGGCCACGGCGGCTCGGCGAACCACAGGGTGGCATCCAGGCCGGCGCGGCGGGGGTCCAGTTCGCCCTCGCTGGCTGACAGTTGCAGGCGCAGGTCGGGCAGGTCGCGGTTGAGCCGGTCCAGTCGCGGAATGAACCAGCGCGCCAGCAGGCTGCCGGGACAACCCAGGACGAAGGGCGCCTCGGCAGTCTGTCGCTGCAGCTCGGCACAGGTGCTGCGCAGGCGCTCGAAGGCTTCGCCCGCGGCATTTCGTAGGTGAATGCCGGCATCGGTGAGTTTTACGCCGCGCCCTTCCTTTTCCAGCAGGACTATGCCGAGGGCCTCTTCAAGGGTCTTCAGCTGCCGGCTGATAGCACCGTGAGTGACATTAAGCTCAACGCCTGCCTGCTTGACACTACCCAGGCGGGCGACTGCTTCGAATGCGCGCAGAGCATTAAGAGGTGGAAGGCCGGCAGTCATGGGTGAGTTTTCCTGACGTATTGCGGCAATCTTATCGCTTTTTTTCCGCACTGCATCCGGTTAGGGTGCATTCCATTGCGTAGGAGCCGGCTTGCCGGCGATCCAGTTCGTACGGGCTTCATGATCGCGAGCAAGCTCGCTCCTACAAAGAGCATTCCAGGAGATCATCCCATGACTTCATACCGCAACGGCCCTGACGCCCGCGGCCTGTTCGGCTCGTTCGGCGGCCAGTACGTCGCCGAAACCCTGATGCCGCTGATCCACGAGCTGGCCGCCGAATACGAGAAGGCCAAGCAGGACCCCGAGTTCGCCAAGGAACTCGCCTACTTCCAGCGCGACTACGTCGGTCGCCCTTCCCCGCTGTATTTCGCCGAACGCCTGACCGAGCACTGCGGCGGCGCGAAGATCTACCTCAAGCGCGAAGAGCTGAACCACACCGGCGCGCACAAGATCAACAACTGCATCGGCCAGATTCTCCTGGCGCGGCGCATGGGCAAGCAGCGCATCATCGCCGAGACCGGCGCCGGCATGCACGGCGTGGCCACCGCCACCGTGGCCGCGCGCTTCGGCATGCAGTGCGTGATCTACATGGGCACCACCGACATCGACCGCCAGCAGGCCAACGTCTTCCGCATGAAGCTGCTGGGCGCAGAGGTGATCCCGGTCACCGCCGGCACCGGCACGCTGAAAGACGCGATGAACGAAGCCCTGCGCGACTGGGTGACCAACGTCGACAGCACCTTCTACCTGATCGGCACCGTCGCCGGCCCGCACCCCTACCCGGCCATGGTCCGCGACTTCCAGGCGGTGATCGGCAAGGAAACCCGCGACCAGCTGCAGGCCCAGGAAGGTCGCCTGCCCGACTCGCTGGTCGCCTGCATCGGCGGCGGTTCCAACGCCATGGGCCTGTTCCACCCCTTCCTCGATGACCAGAGCGTGAAGATCATCGGCGTCGAAGCCGCCGGCTACGGCATCGAGACCGGCAAGCATGCTGCCAGCCTCAATGGCGGCGTACCCGGCGTGCTGCACGGCAATCGCACCTTCCTGCTGCAGGACGACGACGGCCAGATCATCGATGCCCACTCGATTTCCGCCGGCCTGGATTACCCCGGCATCGGCCCCGAGCACGCCTGGCTGCACGACATCGGCCGCGTCGAGTACACCTCGATCACCGATCAGGAGGCGCTGGACGCCTTTCACCTGTGCTGCCGCAAGGAAGGCATCATCCCGGCGCTGGAGTCCTCCCACGCGCTGGCCGAAGTCTTCAAGCGCGCGCCCACATTGCCCAAGGATCATCTGATGGTGGTCAACCTGTCCGGTCGTGGCGACAAGGACATGCAGACCGTCATGCACCACTTTGCCGAACAGGAAGAACGCATATGAGCCGCCTGCAGACGCGCTTCGCCGAGCTGAAAGAACAGAACCGCGCCGCGCTGGTGACCTTCATCACCGCTGGCGACCCGGACTACGCCTCCTCGCTGGAAATCCTCAAGGGCCTGCCGGATGCCGGCGCCGACGTGATCGAGCTGGGCATGCCCTTCACCGACCCCATGGCCGACGGCCCGGCGATCCAGCTGGCCAATATCCGTGCCCTGAGCAACAAGCAGGACCTGGCGAAGACCCTGCAGATGGTTCGCGAATTCCGCCAGAGCAACCAGACCACCCCGATCGTGCTGATGGGTTACTTCAACCCCATCCACAAGATGGGCATCGAGCGCTTCATCGCCGAGGCGAAGGAAGCCGGCGTCGACGGTCTGATCGTCGTCGACCTGCCGCCGGAGCATAACGAAGACCTCTGCGACCCGGCTCAGGCCGCCGGCATCGACTTCATCCGCCTGACCACCCCGACCACCGACGACGCACGGTTGCCAGTGGTGCTGAACAACAGTTCGGGCTTCGTCTACTACGTCTCGGTGGCCGGCGTGACCGGTGCCGGTTCCGCGACCCTGGAGCACGTCGAGCAGGCCGTCGCGCGCCTCAAGCGCCACACCGGGCTGCCGGTGGCCATCGGCTTCGGCATCCGCACCCCGGAACAGGCGGCGGCCATCGCCCGGCTGGCCGACGGCGTGGTGGTCGGCTCCGCGTTGATCGACCATATCGCCAAGGCCGAGAGTTCCACCGAAGCCGTCGCCGGCGTGCTCGGCCATTGCCGCGAGCTGGCCGAAGGCATCCGCAACGCCCGCGCCTGAACCGGTTTCAGCCCACGGAGGAGCGCCTCTGTGGGCTGAAGCGATCGGGCGTGCCTGCAAGTCCGAAAAAGCCGGCCGCCGATTGCCTGATGGCCGTTCCCTCCAGTAGATTGGCCCGCCTTCGGCCCGGCCCCGGCGCCGATATGTGGCGCCTCTTGCCTGGATGTCTGCCGTGTCCCTTTCCGATGCTTCCGCCGTACCCGCTTCCGTCTACCGCCAGCCCGGTTTCCTGCCGTTCCTGATCAGCCGGGTGCTGGCCATGTTCGCCGTACAGATTCTTGCCGTGGTGGTGGCCTGGCAGGTGTACGACATGACCCGCGACCCGCTGTCGCTGGCCTACGTGGGCCTCGCGCAGTTCATTCCCATGTTCTTGCTGCTGATGCCGGCGGGCGACCTGATCGACCGTTACGACCGCAAGCGCATCCTCATGCTCAGCTGGGCGCTGGAAGCGCTCTGTGCGGCGGCCTTGCTGTGGCTGTCGCTAAGCGGCGGCGCGGTCACTGGCTTCTACATCGTGCTGGTGTTCTACGGCTGCGCCCGGGCGTTCACCGGGCCGGCGCTGTCCAGCCTGCTGCCGCAGATCGTGCCGCGCGAGAAACTGGCGGCGGCGATTGCCGCCAACAGCATGATCGTGCGCGGCTCGACCATCGCCGGGCCGGTATTCGGCGGCGGCCTGTACGCGCTGGGCGGTGGCGGGCTGACCTATGCGGCCTGCCTGCTGTTCTTCGTCGCGGGCATCGTGCTGCTGCGCTGGGTGCCGGTGCTCTATGCGGAGAAGATGCAGGCGCTGGAGGCGACAGCCTGGCAGCGCTTCACCGCCGGAATCCGCTTCATCCGCTCGCGTCCGATCATCCTCGGCACCATTTCGCTGGACCTGTTCGCCGTGCTGCTCGGCGGCGTGGTGGCGCTGCTGCCGATCTACGCCCAGGAGGTGCTGGAAGTCGGCCCCACCGGCCTCGGCGCGCTGCGCAGCGCCATGGCCCTGGGCGAAGTGACCGTGGGCTTCTACCTGAGCACCCGGCCGTTCAACCGCCACGTGGGCATGGTCATGTTCATCGCGGTGGCGATCTTCGGCCTGGCCAATCTGGTGTTCGCCCTGTCCAGCCTGTTCTGGCTGTCCTTCGCCGCGTTGCTGGTCGCCGGTGGCGCCGACATGGTGAGCATGTACATCCGCTCCTCGCTGATCCAGTTCAGCACGCCGGACGCCATGCGCGGGCGGGTCAACGCGGTGAACATGCTGTTCATCGGCTCCTCCAACGAGCTCGGCGAATTCCGCGCCGGTACCAGCGCCGCCTGGTTCGGCGCGGTGCCGGCGGCGCTGCTGGGCTGCTTCTGCACCCTCGCGGTGACGGGCGGCTGGATGCTCGGCTTCAAGAGCCTGCGCCAGGTCGACCGTTTCGAGGACGCGGCGCCGGGCAGCAGGGGCTGAGCCGCTGTCTCGTCTCGTTACGGCTGTTCGCTCGCAAAGTCCGGGCCTTTCAGTACCATGCAGCGCAGCCATGCACCGCTGACCCTCGAGGTTCGCCGGCCGCACCATTCAAAGAAGGGAAACGAGGAGATTGACCCATGTATGAGTTGTTCAATCACGGCCACCAGGGCCTGGCCATGCTGTCCCTGCTGCTGACGCTCGGCTGGGCGGCCGTTGTGCTGTTCGCGCCGCGCCCCAGCGCTGGCCTGGGAGGGGTGCAACGGCTGCTCTACATCGGCGCGATGGCCGTGACGGGGCTGGCGGGGGTCAGCGGGCTGGTGCTGGTCGCGCTGGCGGTGGGCGCATGGCTGGCGCTGCTGTTTCCCTGGCTGGGTCTGGTGGCCGTCGCCGGCCATGGTTTCGCCGGCGTGCGCAGCCGCAAGGCGTTGGTGGCAGGCAACAAGGCAACGGCAGTGGTGGCGGTGGTGGTGCAGATCCTGCTGCTGGTCGCCGCCTATGGGCTGATGACAGTCAAACCGTTCTGAGCCCATTGCTCATGGGGCGGCTGGGCTCGCCGTAGGGTCGAACTTGTTCGACCACTGGGGGCAAGTGGCCGAATGAATTCGGCCCTACCGAGTTCGCACAGGTCCATGCCCACACGTCATTTGGTCAGGATCAGCTTGTTCTGCCGGGTCAGGTGCAGCACGTATTCGCAGCCGTCATGCAGGATGACCAGCTCGCGAGCGCCCTCGAGCAGCTGTTCGCTGGGCATGGCCCGGCGCGGCGCAGCGGCGCTATCGCTGCGTCCGCTTCCTTCGGCCTCCGGCACCGGCCCGTATCCTTGTTGCAGCTCCATGGTCGCGATTCCTCTCATTCCGGCACGTACACCATCGAACCATCCTTGAGCCGATAGGCCACGCCGGCCTTGGCGCCTTCGCCCTGGCCGATGTCGCCGGTCGAGGTGTAGTGCTCCATGGTCTTGCCCTCCTTGACGAAGATTTCCATGTTCGGCTTGCCGGCGTTCTTGATCACCGTGACGTCCTCGTCGCTGGCGAACGGGTTGACCGGGTTGTTGGCCACCGCGATCAGCAGCGCAGCGATGATCACCAGGAACACGTCGATCAGGTTGACCACCGAGAGGATCGGGTCGTCGGCATCGGCCTCTTCCAGCAGGCGCAGGCTCATCAGACAGTCTCCACGGTCAACTCGTGGGCAATGCTGGCCGCCGTGCTGTTGCCGTTGCGCTGTTCATGCTCGATCTGCACCAGTTCCTCGGCGTACCAGCGGCGACGCACGTTGACCACCCAGTAGGTCAGCGAGGCGGCCAGCAGCGAGAGAATCACCGCCGAGAAGGCCACGGTGAGGTTGTCGCTGACCTGGTCGAGCTGGCCGCTGGACAGGCCCTTGAGCGCCGGCCCCATGGGAATCATGGTGGCCACCAGGCCGAGCATGGGCGTGACGCGAGTGACGATGCGCGGCACCTCCAGGCGCTTGAAGGCCAGGGTTTCCAGCTCCACCGCGCTCATGCCCGGCGCCTGGCGCCAGCTGTGCAGCAGGTCGAAGCCGCGCGCATCGCCCTGGCGACGCTGGCGCGACTGCCAGAGAAAACCGCCGACCGCGTAGAAGGCATAGAGAAACATCAGGATCACCGCCAGCAGCACCGGCAGCATGAACAGTTGGCTGGCGCTGTAGAGCGCCGATTCGACGAGGTATTGCATGGGGTCTCCTTGGTCGTTGAGCATCTGCGGCCGGCTGGATGTCATCCCCCCTCTCCCTTGACGGGAGAGGGGCCGGGGGAGAGGGTGAAAGGCTCATGTCTCCCCCTCTCCCTAACCCTCTCCCGCGAGGGGAGAGGGGATTCATGTGCCCGGGCGAGGGTTATGTGAACGGCGTCGGGCCTGTTGGCTGATACCGGCCAGCAGCGCCAGCGCGATCAGCAGCAGCGCCACCAGTGGCAACCAGTCGAAGGGTTGCGGCCGGGCCTGCTGCTTTTCCAGTTTCTGACCCTGCACCTGCTGCATCGGCGCATCGCTCGCCTCGTTCTGGGCTTCGGCGGCGTCGCTGACGGGTGCGGCCAGGCCGAAACCGCTGGCCGCCTGTTCGACGTATTCGCTGAATTTGGCATTGTCGCTGGCCACGTCATGCCGCTCGGCCAGGTCCTGCCAGCGCTGCGCCAGTTGCTGCAGGGTCTGGGCGTCGGTGTCCCAGTATTCCTTGCGCGCGGCTTCCAGCAGGCGCTCGATCAGCTGTGCCTGAGCCTGCGGGTGGTGGCGCTCGAACCATTGGTTGATGTCCAGTTCGAGCTTGTCATCGACGTAGACGGCCTTGAACTCGTCCCACTGGTCGCTGCGCACGGTCTCCGGCGCGGTGACCTGCCAGCCCCAGAGGTTGTTGGCGGTGCCCAGCACTTCCAGCGCGCCGCTGTAGCCTTCGGCCTGGATCGATTTAATCCAGCCGGGGTGGAAGTAGCGGGCACGCAGGTCGCGGGCGAGAAAGCCCGCGGCGGTTTCGCTGCGCGGGTTGTCGGCGTCGCGCAGGTTGCTGATGTACAGCTCCGGCGACTGGCCATCCAGATGGCGCACCGCCAGGCCCAGGCCGCCCAGGTACTGGAAGGGATCGTCGGTGGTGAGCATGCCGTAGAGGTTGGAGGAGCGCGACAGCACGGCGCCCTGCACGCCGCGCAACTGCTCGGCGTAGAGGTTCACCGTGGCTTTCTCGCCCCAGCGCTGGCTGTCCGGGCCGTAGGCGAACTGCATCCGATCCAGGTACAGCTCGGCCAGTTTTTCCTCGCCGGCGGCGCGGTCCTGGCCACCGTCGGCGGCTTCGCCGAAGCTGTCGCTGGCCAGCGTGGCGTCTTCCAGGCCGGTGCTGTAGGCGCCGGATTCGGAGGAGAAGATCCGCGTGCGCGCCGCCAGCGAGGCTTCTGCGGCGGGCAAGCCGCGTTGCAGCAGCGCCTGCTCGATGCGCCGGCTGTTGGCGGCAATGACGTTGTCCGGTTCGTCCAGCGTGCTGGCCTGGTCGGCGGCCTGGGCCAGCCAGTGCATCACGTTGGGAAACTGGTCGCGGTAGAGGCCGGTGGCAGAGATCACCGCGTCGATGCGCGGACGACCCAGCTCGGCAACGGGAATCGCCTCGATGCCGATCACCCGTCCGGCGGCGTCCCACTGCGGCGTGAAGCCCATCACCGCCAGCACCTGGGCTTCGAGCATGCCGAAGTGGCGCATGGTTTCCACCGACCAGAGGGTGAAGGCCAGCTTGCTCGGGTAATCGCCGTGGCCCTCGCGGTGCTGCTCGATCAGCCGCTCGGCGGCGAGCTTGCCGGCTTCCCAGGCTTCGCGGGTGGGAATGCGCGAGGGATCGAAGCCGTACAGGTTGCGCCCGGTGGGCAGGCTCTCGGGATTCTTGATCGGATCGCCACCATAGGAACTGGGCACATGGCGGCCCTGCAACGCGGCAAAGTAGCCATCCAGCTCGCTGTCGTTGCCCAGCTTCTGCCAATGGTCGCGGCCGCGCTCCAGCAACTCGCCGATGGCCGCATCGCCCGTCCAGGGCTGGTTCTGCCGGATATGGCTGTCGAGCAGCGACCACACCGGGGTGGCGCGGATTTCTTCATAGTCCACCAGCAGCAGTTCCTCCGGGTCCTCCGGCGCCAGCGCGGCCAGCAGCGGCTTGCCGAGCATCTGCTGCACGGTGAGCAGGCGCAGGTCGCTGTCCGCCGGCACGCCGAAGCGGGCCAGGCCCAGCGGCTGCTGTTCCAGCGCCAGGTCGTGCAGTTGCACGTGCAGGGACTCGACGAAGGCGCTGAAGTCGCTGTCGATGGCTGCCGTGTCGATGGCCATGTCCTTGTCGATCTTCAGTTCCGTGGTCAGTTCGCGGATGCGCGCGGCGGTGGCGCTGCGCACCTCGCCCTCGGTCATGCTCAGCCACTGGTGCAGCAGATCGTGCAGTTCGTTGAGCGGGCCATGCAGCCCCGCCGGGCCGAACGAGGGCGTGTTGTGGCTGATGGTCACCGCGCGGCCACGGCGCTTGGTTTGCAGTGCTTCGCCGATGTTATCCACGATATAGGGGTAGATCACCGGCAGATCGCCGAGCACCAGGTAGGGCGCCTCCAGCACGTCCAGGCCGCGCTCCTTGCCCGGCTGCCATTCGGCCGTGCCATGGGTGCCGAAATGCACCAGCGCATCGGCGCCGAAGCCTTCGCGCAGCCACAGGTAGGCCGCCAGGTAGCTATGCGATGGCGGCACCTTGGTGTCGTGGTAGAGCGCCTTTTCGCGGTCGCCGGAGCGCTCGCCACGCGCCGGTTGCGGCATGATGACCTGCTTGCCCAGCTGCAGGCGCGGAATGGCGAAAGCACCGGCCTCGGCCAGGTACAGCCCGGCCTGTTGCGGTTCGCCCCAGCGCTCGAGAATCGGCTGGCGCACGTTATCGGGCAGGCCGTCGAACCAGGCCTGGTAGCTTTCCAGCGGCAGGCGCGCGGCGCGGTCGTTGGCCAGCAGTTCCTCAAGCTTGCCGTCGCGGTAGAAGGGCGCCAGCAGGCCGCTCAGTTCCTCGATCAGCCGCTGCTCGTCGATCTGCTCCACGTCGTAGCCGCGTTCGGCGTAGCCGCCGAGCAGGCGCTCCAGGCTGCGCGGCACGTTGAGGAAGGAGGCACCGAGGTTCTTTTCGCCGGGCGGGTAGTTGTAGAACTGGATGACCGTCTTCACTTCCTCGTGGGGCAGCCGTTGCAGGCGCGCCAGGCGCAGGGCCTTGCCGACCACCGCCTGCAGCTGGCGGTCGATGGAGACGATGTCGCCGTCGACCTTGCGCGTGGCGGCTGCGAACAGCGGGTCGATCAGCCCGGCGAATTCCGGCTGCGCCAGGTAGAAGGGAATGTCCTGCGGATCGAGGCCCTTGGGATCGGCCTCCCAGTCCGCCTGCTCGCCGCCCCGGTAGGGCATGGCCTGCAGCACCGGGATGCCGAGCTGCTCGAACTCGGCCTTGCGCCCGGCGCCGTTGAGCATGATCTGCATGTTGATCAGCACGTCGGCGCGCGGCTGGCCGGCACTGCTCAGCAGCGTGGTGATCTCGCCGTTGCCCATCGCCGTGGTGTACAGCGGCACGGCGACGGCACCGGCGGCCTCGATGCGCCGCAGCGTATCGTCGACGAAGCCGGTCAGCCCCGAGTCCATATAGGCCTTGTGGAACAGCACACCGATCAGCGGCACTTCGCGGCGCAACTCGACGCCCTTCCAGGCGAGGAAATCGTCCAGACTGGTGAAGATTCGCCCGTTGGCCTGGGGATGATAGATGCCGGCCTGCGGATGGATATCCGGCGCGGGGCAGGCTGCGCCGTCTTCACCGGCGAACTGCGCCTGGAGGCGACAGAAGAAGCCGTCGAAGTTGGCCACGCCGCCGTTGCTGTAATACAGATCCAGATCGGCGATCAACGCATCGGGCACCTGCCGGCCACGGCTGCCGTCGCGGCGCAGCCACAGCCAGGGCGCCTGCACGGCATCGAGCAGCGGCCCCAGGCTCATCTGCACGGTGCCCAGCGCGGCGCCATAGGGCGCGTCGATTACCAGCATATCCTGGGCGTTCAGTTCGGCCATGCTCGGGATGCCGCTGGCGCCATCGAGCATGCGGTAGTCGAGGGCGAAACCGGCGGCGCTGGCCAGCGGTTTCAGACGCTCGAACTTGCCCGCCTGCACCGGCGCGGCAGCGATGAACAGCAGGCGCTTCGGCGGCTCGGTCTGCGCCTGGATGCGCATCGACAGGCTCATCGCCAGCAGACCGCAGGCGAGCAGCATCAGCGTTTTGCCAAGCAGGGCGAGTTCACGCATCAGAAACTGGCCTCCACCGCCAGCCAGCCGGTACGGCCCTGTTCGACGTAGCCGAACAGTTCGGATTTGTCTTCCAGGCGCAAGTCGCCGATGTTCTGCACGCCGCCGCGCAACATGAGGTTTTCCTGCAGCCGGTAGCCGAGGCTGGCATTGATCAGGTTGTAGCCCGGCGCGCGTTCCTGGCCGGTCGCGCCTTCCAGGTACTGCTTGCCGATGTATTCCCATTGCAGCAAGGCATTCCACTTGCCGGTATTCCATTCCAGCGCTGGCGTGGCGGTGAATTCGGGACGCCCGTTGAGCCTGGCGTCGGTTTTGGCGTCGCGCGCATCCATCCAGTTCAGCGTGGCATTGATCGTCAGTCCGTAGCCCAGCGCCCTGCTCGCGGAGAGCTCCAGCCCCTCGATACGGGCCTCCTCGATATTGTCGTACTGGTAGACGGTGCGCGGCGGGATGCCCGGCTCCATGCGCAAGCGCCGGTAATAGATCAGGTCGTCGATCTCGTTGCGGTAGAGGTTGGCGGTGTAGACGCTGTGCTCGTCGTGCCAGTCCACGCCCAGCTCGAAGGAACGGCTGGTTTCCGGCTGGATATCGGCGTTGCCGAGGAAGGTATGCGGCCCTTCGGCGCCGACGTAGTTGGGCGAGATCTGCTTCAGGGTCGGCGCGCGGAAGGCCTCGCCGTAGCCGGCCTTGAAGGTCAGCTCCGGCGTGGCGCGCCAGACCAGCCAGGCGCGCGGACTGGTTTCGCGGCCGAAGATCTCGTGATCGTCCAGGCGCGCGCCGAGGGTCAGCGCCCAGTCCTGGCCCAAGGCGATTTCGTCCTGGATGAACACCGCCTGATGCACCACCGAATCGGAGCCGCCGATCAGGCCGGCGTTCTCCAGGCGTTCGTCACGATGCTCGCCACCGACCGTCAGGGCATGGCTGTCGCCGAGATGGAAGTTCAGGCTGGTGTCCCAGACGTCGTCGCGCAGCGACTGCGGGCGGGTCGGCGCCAGATTCTGGGTGCGCTTGTTGGTGACATCGAACTCCGAGCGGGTGAAACGCAGCTGCGACTGCAACGCGCCCCAGTCGGCGTTCCAGGCCAGCGAATCCTGGCGTCGATCCAGCTCGTAGGTGTCCAGATAATAGGGTCGCGCGTAGTAGGCGTACTGCTGTTCGCGGTCGCGGGTTTCGTCGCTGCGCAGCATGTCCAGCTTCAGCGTCTGGCCCTGAATCGGGCTGTAGCTCAGCCCGAGGCTGCCGGTTTGGCGGTCCTGGCCTTCCACTTCGGACACGCGCGAGTCCTGCTCCCAGGGCGTCGATTCGCGGCGCACTTCCTCGACGCTCAGCGCCAGGTTCAGGCCTTCGGCCAACGGCCCGGATGCCCGTGCGGCCAGGCGGTGACCATTGCCGGTATCGCCGTCGCCCACTTCGCCGCGCAGGGTCACGCCGCCATGCCATTCGGGCTGCGCCTGGCGCGTGATGATATTGATCACCCCGCCGATGGCTTCCGAACCGTACAGTGCCGACATCGGCCCGCGCACCACCTCGATGCGCTCGATCTGCTCGATGCCGACCCAGCCGTACTGGTAGTCGGAGTGGCCGATGGTGTCGTCGGTGGAGGAAATGCGCCGGCCATCGATCAGCACCAGGGTGTGGCGGTCCTCGGCGCCGCGAATGCTGAGGGTCTTGCGCCCGCCGACCTGTCGCCCATTGAGGCTGATGCCGGGCGTGCCGCGCAGCGCTTCGAGCAGGTTGGTGGCGCCGCGCGCCTTGATCTGCTCGGCGGTGATGACGGTCATCGCCGCCGGGGCATCGGCCAGGGACTGCGAGCTACGGGTGGCAGTGACCACCATCGGGTTGAGTTCGGTCGTGCCAGCGGCCAGCGCCGCCGGAGAAACCATGATGCATGCCATTGCCAGCGCGTGCCTGCGCATGTTCACCCCCAGGAAAGAATGAGACTGGCTGGCTCGGGCATCGCACCCTGGCTGGCTGAAAAGTCGTTGGATTGGTCAGGCGAAGGATACTAATGAGAATGATTAACAAATGCAATTTGTGATCATCGCGGACAGAATGCCTTACCAATGTGCTGCCGCCATACCCCTGCTCGACTTTGACGATGATCAAGGTTTGACGCCCTTTATATTCGCCAGAGTTATAAATTAATTGTTATTTATTCTTTTTAATTTAGATCGTTTCTGAACATAGTGATCGCCGACAACCCTCTCAAGGAGCACCACCATGAGCATCCGTCTCGGCGACATCGCCCCCGACTTCGAACAGGATTCCAACGAAGGCCGCATCCGTTTCCACGAATGGCTCGGCGATAGCTGGGGCGTGCTGTTCTCGCATCCCGCCGACTTCACCCCTGTGTGCACCACGGAGCTGGGCTTCACCGCCAAGCTCAAGGACCAGTTCGCCCAGCGCAACGTCAAGGCCATCGCCCTGTCGGTGGACCCGGTGGATTCGCACATCAAGTGGATCGACGACATCAACGAGACGCAGAGCACCGCGGTGAATTTCCCGATCCTGGCCGATGCCGACCGCAAGGTGTCCGAGCTGTACGACCTGATCCACCCCAATGCCAACGACACCCTGACCGTGCGCTCGCTGTTCGTCATCGACCCGAACAAGAAGGTGCGCCTGACCATCACCTACCCGGCGAGCACCGGGCGCAACTTCAACGAGATCCTGCGGGTGATCGATTCGCTGCAGCTGACCGACGAGCACAAGGTCGCCACCCCGGCCAACTGGCAGGTCGGCGACGAGGTGGTGATCGTGCCGTCGCTCAAGGACGAGGAAGAAATCCAGCGGCGCTTCCCCAAGGGCTACCGTGCGGTGAAGCCGTACCTGCGCCTGACGCCGCAGCCCAACCGTTGAGCGAGCAGAAGGATAGCGCCCATGTTGGTCGTCTCTCTCGCCGGTAGTCCCAGCCAGCGCTCGCGCTCCGGCGTTCTGCTGGATATCGCCGGCGACTGGTTGCAGCGGCGCGGTGTCGAGCTGGTGCGCTACGGCGTGCGTGACTTCGATGCCCAGGACCTGCTGCACGGCCGTTTCGACAGCCCGCTGGTGCAGCGCTTCATTGAGCATGTCGAAGCGGCCGATGGGCTGCTCATCGCCACGCCGGTGTACAAGGCGTCCTTCGCCGGGGCGCTGAAGACGCTGCTGGACCTGCTGCCCGAGCGCGCCCTGGCGCACAAGGTGGTGTTGCCGATGGCTTCGGGTGGCAGCGTGGCGCACATGCTGGCGGTGGATTATGCGCTCAAGCCGGTGCTGACCGCGCTCAAGGCGCAGGAAATGCTGCACGGCGTGTACGCCGTCGATGCGCAGATCGGTTATGCCGAAGCCGGACGCCCGGCCAGCCTGGCGCCCGAGCTGCAGGAGCGCCTGGAGGAATCGCTGCAGCAGCTGTCTGCGGCACTGGCGCGCCGGCAGCCGCCGCACGATCCGCAATTGCTGCACGAACGTTTGACCAGCGCACGCTGGAGCATTTAAAGCAGCGGCAAGCTTCAAGCCACAAGCTGCAAGTTAAAAGCTGAAGCCCGGCGGGGGCCTTTACTTGCCGCTTGAAGCTTGTAGCTTGCCGCTAAAAAAAGCCTTACTCGCCCGCCAACGGGCAAGCAGGCCGTAATTCCAAATCCAGACTGCAAAGGAGAGTGCCATGCGCACCCACACCTTGCGTCGAGGACTGGTCGCCCTGTTTGCCGCGGCCATTTCCTTCGGCGCCATCACCCAGGTACATGCTCAATCGAAGCAGGACAATGTTCTGCGGATCGGCTATCAGAAATACGGCACGCTGGTGCTGCTCAAGGCCCGCGGCACGCTGGAGACACGCCTGGCCGATCAGGGCTTCGAGGTACGCTGGACCGAATTCCCCGGCGGCCCGCAGCTACTGGAAGGGCTCAACGTCGGCTCCATCGACTTCGGCGTCACCGGCGAGACACCACCGGTGTTCGCTCAGGCCGCCGGCGCCGACCTGCTCTACGTGGCGCATGAGCCGCCGGCACCTTCCGGCGAGGCGATCCTGCTGCCGAAGGATTCGCCGATCCGCTCGCTGGCCGAGCTCAAGGGCAAGAAGATCGCGCTGAACAAGGGATCCAACGTGCATTACCTGCTGGTGCGCGCGCTGGAATCGGCCGGGCTGGAGTACAGCGATATCCAGCCGGTCTACCTGCCGCCGGCCGATGCGCGCGCCGCGTTCGAGCGCGGCAGCGTCGATGCCTGGGTGATCTGGGACCCCTTCCAGGCCGCCGCCGAAGAGCAGCTGCAGGCCCGTACCCTGCGCGACGGCCAGGGCCTGGTCAGCAATCACCAGTTCTACCTGGCGGCACGGCCCTTCGCCGAAAACCACCCGCGGGTGATCACCACCCTCATCGACGAGATCCGCGATATCGGCACCTGGGTCGAAGCCAACCCGGACGAGGCCACGGCCCAGGTGGCACCGCTGCTGGGCCTGTCCAGCGCGATCACCCGCAAGGCGGTGATTCGCCAGGGCTACGGCGCCAGGCCGATCACCCCGGCGGTGGTGCGCGCCCAGCAGGACATCGCCGACACCTTCACCGCGCTCAGGCTGATTCCGAAGAAGCTCGCCATCGGTGACGTGATCTGGACGCCGCCCAAGACCATCGCCCAGCACCCCGAATAACCCGTACCCCGAGTAAGCGACAGCGACTTCCCCGGCGCGGCGGACACCCGTCTGCCGCGCTGCACCGCACACGGAGCATTTTTCATGAGTCTGAATATCTTCTGGTTCCTGCCCACCCACGGCGACGGCAAATACCTGGGCACCGCCGAAGGCGCCCGCGCCGTCGACCACGGCTACCTCACGCAGATCGCCCAGGCCGCCGACCGCCTCGGTTTCGGCGGCGTGCTGATCCCCACCGGCCGTTCCTGCGAGGACTCCTGGCTGGTGGCCGCCTCGCTGATCCCGCTGACGCAGCAACTGAAATTCCTCGTCGCCCTGCGTCCGGGCATCATCTCGCCCACCGTGGCGGCGCGCCAGGCGGCGACGCTGGACCGGCTGTCCAACGGTCGCGCGCTGTTCAACCTGGTCACCGGCGGCGACCCGGACGAACTGGCAGCCGACGGCCTCAATCTGAGCCATGCCGAACGCTACGAAGCCGCCGTCGAATTCACCCGCATCTGGCGCCGGGTGCTGGAGGGCGAGACGGTGGATTACGCCGGCAAGCACATCCAGGTCAAGGGCGCCAAACTGCTCTACCCGCCAGTGCAGCAGCCGCGCCCGCCGCTGTATTTCGGCGGCTCGTCGGAAGCCGCCCATGAGCTGGCCGCCGAACAGGTGGAGCTGTACCTGACTTGGGGTGAGCCGCTGGAAGCCGTGGCCGAGAAGATCGCCGACGTGCGCACCCGCGCTGCCAGGCAGGGCCGCACAGTGCGCTTCGGCATCCGTCTGCATGTGATCGTGCGCGAAACCAACGAAGAAGCCTGGGCCGCCGCCGACCGCCTGATCAGCCACCTGGACGACGACACCATCGCCAAGGCCCAGGCTTCGCTGGCGCGCTTCGACTCGGTCGGCCAGCAGCGCATGGCGGCGCTGCATGGCGGACGCCGCGACAAGCTCGTCGTCGCCCCCAACCTCTGGGCCGGGGTCGGTCTGGTGCGCGGCGGCGCCGGCACCGCTCTGGTCGGCGACGGCCCGACGGTGGCGGCGCGGGTCAGGGAATACGCCGATCTCGGCATCGATACTTTCGTCTTCTCCGGCTACCCGCACCTGGAAGAGAGCTATCGCGTCGCCGAGCTGCTGTTCCCGCACCTGGACGTCGCCCAGCCGCAACACCCGGAAAGCCGCGGCTACGTCAGCCCGTTCGGCGAAATGATCTCCAGCGACATCCTGCCGAAGGCGGCCGCCGCCGGCTGACGCTCCACGTGGAACATCCGGCCAGACGTAGGGTGAATGGCCGAAGCCATCCACGCGGAGAAGCGCGGGGACTAACACGGAGTCGATGCCCAGTACGCGTGGAAAATCGCTGCGCGAGTTTTCCACCCTACGGACTGGAAGGGTTGCGCAGGGAGCGCACGAGGCCGCAGGGATGTGGCCACTTATCGAGGAAGGCAGGCACCAATCGGTGCCCTGTCCGGTAGACCAAACGATGATTCGAGGTAGGGCATGAACATCACGATCAAACACCTCGCCCTGCGCCTGGCGCCCTGGGCCTTGCCCGTGGCGCTGCTGCTGGCCTGGCAGGGGGCGGTGGTCTTCGGGCTGCTGTCCACGCGCATCATGCCGGCGCCGAGTGCGGTACTCGGTGCCGGCTGGGAGCTGCTGCGCAGCGGCGAGATTTGGACGCACCTGGCCATCAGCGGCTGGCGCGCCGGCATCGGCTTCGCCATCGGCGGCGGCCTTGGCCTGCTGCTGGGCTTTATCACCGGCCTGTCGAAATGGGGCGAACGCCTGCTCGACAGCTCGGTGCAGATGATCCGCAACGTGCCGCACCTGGCGCTGATCCCGCTGGTGATCCTCTGGTTCGGCATCGACGAGAGCGCGAAGATCTTCCTGGTCGCCCTCGGCACGCTGTTTCCGATCTACCTGAACACCTATCACGGCATCCGCAACGTCGACCCGGCGCTGGTGGAGATGGCGCGCAGCTACGGGCTGTCCGGCTTCGCCCTGTTCCGCCAGGTGATCCTGCCCGGCGCGCTGCCGTCGATCCTGGTCGGCGTGCGTTTCGCCCTGGGCTTTATGTGGCTGACGCTGATCGTCGCTGAAACCATTTCCGCCAGCTCCGGCATCGGCTACCTGGCGATGAACGCCCGCGAGTTCCTGCAGACCGACGTGGTGGTGCTGGCAATCCTGCTCTACGCGGTACTCGGCAAGCTGGCCGACGTCGCCGCCCGTGGGCTGGAACGTGCCTGGCTGCGCTGGCACCCGGCCTACCAGGTCAAGGGAGGTGCACAATGACCGCGCTGCACAGCATTCGCCAGGGCATTCCTCTGGCCATCGAAGGCATCGGCAAGGCCTTCGGCGAACGCGAGGTGCTTCAGGGCATCGACCTGCAGATTCCGGCCGGCCAGTTCGTCGCCGTGGTCGGCCGCAGCGGTTGCGGCAAGAGCACCCTGCTGCGCCTGCTGGCCGGGCTGGACCAGCCGAGCCGGGGCGCCATCGACAGCGCCGGCGAGCGCCTGGCGGACAACCGCGACGAGGTGCGGCTGATGTTCCAGGACGCGCGCCTGCTGCCCTGGAAGCGGGTGATCGACAACGTCGGCCTGGGCCTGGTCGGCGACTGGCGGCCACGGGCCGATCAGGCGCTGGCCGAGGTCGGCCTGGCCGAACGCGCCAACGAGTGGCCGGCGGCCTTGTCCGGCGGGCAGAAACAGCGCGTGGCGCTGGCCCGCGCACTGATCCACCAGCCGCGCCTGTTGCTGCTGGACGAACCCTTGGGGGCGCTGGATGCGCTGACCCGCATCGAGATGCAGCAACTGATCGAGCGGCTCTGGCTGCAGCATGGCTTCAGCGTGCTGCTGGTCACCCACGATGTCAGCGAAGCGGTGGCGGTGGCCGACCGGGTGATCCTCATCGAGGACGGCGCCATCGGCCTCGACCTCGCCGTGGACCTGCCGCGCCCACGCAACCGCGGCTCGGCCACATTGGCCGCGCTGGAAGCCCGGGTACTCGACCGCGTGCTGCAACGCCCGCCGCTCGCCGAACGTCCCGAACCCGTCAACCCCTTGCCCACGCAGTTGCGCTGGGCGCTTTAAGCAAGCTCATCAGGAGAATGCCATGACCATCAAGGCCATCAACGTCCGCAACCAGTTCAAGGGCACCATCAAGGAAATCGTCCTCGGCGACGTGCTGTCGGAGATCGACGTGCAGACCGCCGCCGGCATCGTCACTTCGGTGATCACCACCCGCTCGGTGCGCGAGCTGGAGCTGGATGTCGGCAGCGAGGTGATCGCCTTCGTGAAATCCACGGAGGTATCCATCGCCAAGCTCTGAGCAAGCAGACCGGGCTCCGTCACGAGCGAGCCGCCTGTAGGGCCGGACTTGTCCGGCCTCTGTCGACCGGCCGAATGAATTCGGCCCTACGGTATGAAGGCAGTTCAGGACGGGCGCAGCAGTTGCAGGTCCGGCCAGTCGGTCATGCTCACCAGCACATCGGCCAGGCCCTGGGCGGCGCTGGACAGTGAATGATCGGTCAGGCGCAGCAGGCCGATGCGGCGTTCCACCTGGGGCCCGTGAAAGGGCACGCAACGGGCGCCGAGCTCCTGCATCTGGCGGATGCACAGCGACGGCACCGCGCTGACGCCCAGGCCGTTGGCCACCAGGCGGCCGACGGTCGCCAGCTGATGGGTCTCGAACCCCACCACCAGCTTGCGCCGCCGGGCCGCCAGGCTGTGCTCCAGCAGCAGGCGCACGGCGGAGGGCCGTTGCAGGGTGATGAAGGTCTGGGCGAGCAACTCGTCCCAGTCGAGCCGTTCGCGCTGCGCCAGGGGTGAATCGGCCGGCACCACGGCAACGAAACGATCGGTGTAGAAAGGGATGAACTCCAGCCCGTCCAGCGCCTCCGGCTCGAAGGCGATGCCCATTTCCACCTGCCGGCTGCGCACCATTTCCAGCACCCGCTCGTTGATCAGGTCATGCACCGCGACGTTGATCTTCGGGTATCGACCGCGAAACACCTTGAGCGCGTCGGGCAGCAGATTGCCGGCGAACGACGGCATGGCGGCGATGCTCACGGTGCCGCGCTGCAAGGTGAAATGCTGACGCAGCAGATCCTCGGCATTGTCCCAGTCGGTCAACAGGCGCCGGGCGATGGGCAGCAGGACTTCGCCTTCGGGCGTCAGGCGTACGCTGCGGGTGCTGCGGATCAGCAACTGGCCGCCCATGGATTCCTCGAGGCTCTTGATCGCCAGGCTCAGCGCCGGCTGCGACAGATGCAGGCGTTCACAGGCCTGGGCAAAGCTCAGGGTCTGGGCGACAGCGAGGAAGGCGCGCAGCTGTTTGACAGTCATTAATTTGTTTCGCAAATCAATAGATCACAAAAACAAACTTAACAAATGAATCAGAGAGGTGGAAGCTGGCTCGATATTCAGGTAGAGGCAGCCGGTAGAGACAACCGGTATCGAAACAGAACAAGAAAGAGGAACAAGCACCATGGCGGGACTCGACAAACGCGTCAGTACCTATGAAGAGGCCCTGGCAGGGCTCACGGACGGCATGACCGTGCTGGCCGGCGGCTTTGGCCTGTGTGGCATCCCGGAAAACCTCATCGCGGAAATCCGCCGGCGCGGCGTCAAGGACCTGACCGTGGTTTCCAACAACTGCGGCGTGGATGGCTTCGGCCTCGGCGTGCTGCTGGAAGATCGCCAGATCCGCAAGATGATCGCCTCGTACGTCGGCGAGAACGCCCTGTTCGAGCAACAGCTGCTCAACGGTGAGCTGGAAGTCGAACTCACCCCCCAAGGCACCCTGGCGGAGAAGATGCGCGCCGGCGGTGCGGGCATTCCGGCCTTCTACACCGCGACCGGTTACGGCACGCCGGTCGCCGAAGGCAAGGAAGTGCGTGAAATCGACGGACGTCATTACATCCTCGAGCACGCCATCCGCGGCGACTTCGCCATCGTCAAAGGCTGGAAGGCCGATCATTTCGGCAACGTGATGTACCGCCACACCGCGCAGAACTTCAACCCGCTGGCCGCCACCGCCGGCAAGATCACCGTGGTCGAAGTAGAGGAAATCGTCGAGCCCGGCGAGCTGGAGCCCAGCCAGATCCACACGCCGGGCATCTATGTCGATCGCATCATCCAGGGCAGCTTCGAGAAGCGCATCGAGAAGCGCACGTTGCGCGACTGATCCCCCTCACGATTACACGAAGCCCGACTACAAGAAGAGAGCTCCCCATGGCACTTACTCGCGAACAGATGGCGCAGCGCGTGGCGCGCGAATTGAAAGACGGTTACTACGTCAACCTCGGCATCGGCATTCCCACCCTGGTGGCCAACTACGTGCCGGCCGGCATGGACGTGATGCTGCAGTCGGAGAACGGTCTGCTCGGCATGGGCGCCTTCCCCACCGAGGCCGAGCTGGATGCGGACATGATCAACGCCGGCAAGCAGACGGTCACCGCCCTGCCCGGCGCGGCCATCTTCGACTCGGCCCAATCCTTCGCCATGATCCGCGGCGGCCACGTCGACCTGACCGTGCTCGGCGCCTTCGAAGTGGACGTGCAAGGCAACATCGCCTCCTGGATGATCCCCGGCAAGCTGGTCAAGGGCATGGGCGGCGCGATGGACCTGGTGGCCGGTGCCGAGAACATCATCGTCACCATGACCCACGCCTCCAAGAACGGCGAATCCAAGTTGCTGGACCGCTGCTCGCTGCCGCTGACTGGCGCCGGTTGCATCCGCAAGGTGCTCACTGACCTCGCCTACCTGGAAATCGAAGACGGCGCCTTCGTCCTGCGCGAGCGCGCGCCGGGGGTGAGCGTCGAGGAAATCATCGAGAAAACCGCCGGGCGCCTGATCGTGCCCGAGCATGTCCCGGAAATGACCTTCGACCGAGCGGAGTAACCACCATGCAAGACGTCGTCATCGTTGCCGCCACGCGCACCGCGATTGGCAGTTTCCAGGGCGCGCTGGCCAATGTGCCCGCCGTCGACCTCGGCGCCGCCGTGATCCAGCGCCTGCTGGAGCAGACCGGCGTGCCGGGCGAACAGGTCGATGAGGTGATCCTCGGCCACGTGCTCACCGCCGGCGCCGGGCAGAACACCGCGCGCCAGGCGGCGGTCAAGGCCGGCCTGCCCCACGGCGTGTCCTCCATGACCCTGAACAAGGTCTGCGGCTCGGGCCTCAAGGCCGTGCAATTGGCGGCCCAGGCGATCCGCTGCGGCGACGCCGAGGTGGTGATCGCCGGCGGCATGGAGAACATGAGCCTGGCGCCCTACGTCATGCCCGGCGCCCGCACCGGCTTGCGCATGGGTCATGGCAAGATCGTCGACACCATGATCCAGGATGGCCTGTGGGACGCCTTCAACGACTACCACATGGGCATCACCGCCGAGAATCTGGTGGAGAAGTACAACCTGTCCCGCGAGGAGCAGGACGCCTTCGCCGCCGCCTCGCAGCAGAAGGCCGCAGCGGCCATCGAAACCGGGCGTTTCGCCGACGAGATCACTCCGATCCTGATTCCCCAGCGCAAGGGCGAGCCCCTGGCCTTCGCCGTCGACGAGCAACCGCGCGCCGGCACCACCGCCGAGGCGCTGGCCAAGCTCAAGCCGGCGTTCAAGAAGGACGGCAGCGTCACCGCGGGCAACGCCTCCAGCCTCAACGACGGCGCCGCCGCAGTGCTGCTGATGAGCGCGGAAAAGGCCCAGGCCCTCGGCCTGCCGGTGCTGGCACGCATCGCCGGTTACGCCAGTGCCGGCGTCGACCCGGCGATCATGGGCATCGGCCCGGTGGACGCCACCCGCCGCACGCTGGCCAAGGCCGGCTGGGATATCCAGCAGCTCGACCTGATCGAGGCCAACGAAGCCTTCGCCGCCCAGTCGCTGTCGGTCGGCAAGGAACTGAACTGGGACGCCGCCAAGGTCAACGTCAACGGCGGCGCCATCGCCCTCGGCCATCCGATCGGCGCCTCCGGCTGCCGGATCCTGGTCACCCTGCTGCACGAAATGATCCGCCGTGATGCCCACAAGGGGCTGGCCACGCTGTGCATCGGCGGCGGTCAGGGTGTGGCGCTGGCCGTCGAACGCTGATCCACAAAGGAGACTGAAACCAGCCCGGTCCCGCGACCGGGCTGCGGCACCAAGCTGCCGCACACGGGCGTCGCTAGGGTCTGTTGCCATTTCGTGCGCGGCCGCGCCGGCGCCTGTTTTTACGCGAGGCAAGGCATGAGGAGCGAAGTTTGGTCATTCCAAATGAACGACGAATAACGCCGCATCGCGTAAAAACAGGCCCGGCCCGAAGGGTTGCGCGGGAAATGGCGCCAGCTGTCGTTGTAGGACTTGGCAAGGGAATGCCATTACCTGCGTCCTACGCCTAACCTGGCGCCATTTCTCGCAGCAACGCGGCTCGCGACGAAACGGCAACAGACCCTAGGCCCGATCGAAAAGCGCCTGTCCACAAACATAAGAAACAGACATAAGAAGAGGCATCATTCATGTTCAACACTCTCACAGGCTGGAGCGTGAGTCTGGTACAACGCTACCTGCCCTCACCCTTCGTGTTTTCCGCATTGCTCACCCTCGCCGTGCTGATTGCAGGCATGCTCTCCACCGGCCAGTCGCTGCCCGGCATGGTGCAGCACTGGAGCGGGGGCTTCTGGACCCTGCTCGGCTTCGCCATGCAGATGTCGCTGATCTTCGTCACCGGCCATGCCCTGGCCAGCGCGCCGATGGTCAACCGTCAACTCGACCGCCTGGCCGGCATGGCCCGCACACCCGGACAGGCCATCATCATGGTCACTCTGGTGGCGCTGGTCGGCTGCTGGGTCAACTGGGGCTTCGGCCTGGTGATCGGCGCCGTATTCGCTCGCGCCCTGGCCCGCCAGGTGCAGGGGGTCGATTACCCGCTGCTGGTGGCTTCGGCCTATTCCGGCTTCCTGGTCTGGCACGGCGGCCTGGCGGGTTCTGTCCCGCTGTCGCTGGCCAGCGGAGGTCCCGACCTGGCGCGCATGACGGCCGGCGTACTCACCGAGCCCGTCGGCATCACCGAAACCCTGTTCACCCCGCTGAACCTGACCATCGTCGCCCTGCTGGTCATCGGCCTGCCGCTGCTCAACCGCGCCATGCACCCGCGCCAGAACGCCAAGGTGGCCGACCCGGCCAAGCTGGTGGAGTCGCGCGCCGAACAGCCGCTGCGGGAAACCCCGGCGCAGCGCCTGGACGACAGCCGCATCCTCGGCCTGGCACTGGTGGCCATGGCGGCCATCTACCTGTTCAACCACTTCAGCAGCAAGGGCTTCGTGCTCGGCCTGGACGTGGTGATCGCCATCTTCCTGTTCTGCGGCCTGCTGCTGCACGGAACGCCCGAACGCTACATGCGCGCGGTTGATGAGAGCGTGCGCGGCATCGGCGGCATCGTCCTGCTGTTCCCCTTCTATGCGGGGATCATGGGCATGATGATGGGTGCCAACGCAGAAGGCGTCTCCCTCGGTCGGCAGATCACCGAGGCGTTCATCTCCTGGTCGTCGGCCGACACCTTCCCGCTGCTGGCCTTCCTCAGCGCCGGTGTGGTCAACGTCTTCGTGCCCTCCGGCGGCGGCCAGTGGGCGGTGCAGGGTCCGATCATGCTGCCGGCCGCCCAGGCGCTCGGCGTCTCCCCCACCGTCACCGCCATGGCCATCGCCTGGGGCGACGCCTGGACCAACATGATCCAGCCATTCTGGGCGCTGCCGCTGCTCGGCATCGTCGGCCTCGGCGCCCGCGACATCATGGGTTACTGCCTGATGATGCTGCTGTACTCGGGCGTGGTGATCTGCGGCGCGTTCTACTTCATGACCTGACCAGGCCAATCGGCGGACGGTGCAATACCGTCCGCCTCATCCATCCATCACTCCCGCAAATCGCTACCGAGCGCCCAACTGCCCTTTCATCTGCGCACTTTCCCGCTCACTTTTCGACGCATGGTGGATTGGCGCGTCCGTTTTCGCCGGGTTAAAGTGCCCGACGAAGCAGAACCATCTCTTATCGGGTCCAAGAATCCGTCACCCTTAGAACACCACCACCGCCGCCGCCTTTTCCGGCAGCAACTCGCATTGATGCCCGCGCGTCATTTCGGTCGGATCAAGACCTGAACAAGGACACACAATGAGTACCACCGAGGCCCAGGATCTGCTGGATGCCATCGATCGATGCGCCGAAGAACCCATTCACATTCCTGGCAGCATCCAGCCACACGGCTTTCTGCTGGCAGTCGAAGAATCCGGGCTACGGCTGCAACAGGTCAGCGAAAACATTCAGCACTGGCTGGGCCGGGATGCTCGGACGCTGCTGGGCCAGCCACTTTCGACGCTGATCGATACCGACCGGATCGAAGCCGGCCTGGCTGCACTGGCGGAGGATGATCAGAATCCTTTTCACATGGGTGATATGAGCTTCGAAGGTGCCGGCGAGCGGCTTTTCGCGCTGATGGCACACCGCCGCAATGGCCAGCTGATCCTGGAATTCGAGCAGGCCGGCAACACGCGTGACGCCTACGACACGCTCTACCCGCTGATGCGCACCTTCGTGACCCAATTGCAGGAAACCCGCGAGCTGCTCGACCTCTGCCGACTGGCCGTCAAGGAAGTCAAGCGCATCACCAGGTTCGGCCGGGTCAAGGCTTACCAGTTCGATGCTGAAGGCAATGGCACGGTGCTGGCCGAAGAAGCCGACCCGGGCTATGCCTGCTACCTGGGGCTGTGCTTCCCGGCATCCGATATCCCGCCGCAGGCCCGCCAGCTCTACCGGGAAAACCTCATCCGCGTGATCCAGGACGCGAACTATCAACCCTCACCGCTGATTCCGGCGCTGAATCCCGCCAGCGGCGAGCCCCTGGACCTGAGTTTTGCGGGCCTGCGCAGCGTATCCCCGGTACATCTTCAGTACATGCGCAACATGGGCACGCTGGCCTCGTTGTCGATCTCCATCATCGTGCGCGGCCGGCTCTGGGGACTGATTTCCTGCCACGATGCCGCCCCCCGTCAGGTCAGCTACCAGACCCGCACCTCCTGCGAACTGCTAGGGCGCATCCTGGCACTGCAGATCGAGGCAAGGGAGGTTGAAACCCTGACACAGCGCAAGCTGGAGCTGCGCCAGCAGATCGTTCGGCTACTGTCGGCCATGGCCGATCATGACAGCGTCGTAGAGGGCTTCCGCCAGCTGCCGCACGTCGCGCTGGCCTTTGCCGGAGCCCACGGCGCCGCGATCATTTCCTCGGAAAGCTGCGAAACCATCGGTGAAACTCCCGACTACGACCAGATCATGCAACTGGTCCAATGGCTCGGCGAGCAACGCGACCGCCTCGTCTATCACAGCGACTGCGTCAGCCGTGACATCCCCAACCTGCCCGCCCTCGCCGAGCACTGTGCCGGCGTGATGGCGATCTCGATTTCGCGCATTCACGCGCATTACCTGATCTGGTTCCGCCGCGAACAGGTCAAGACCGTCGAGTGGGCGGGCAAGCCGGAAAAACAGGTGGACCGCCACAGCGGCGCCCTCAGCCCGCGTCACAGCTTTGAACGCTGGCAGCAGATTCTCGGTGGCTACGCCAAGCCATGGGAGCCGGTGGAGATCGAAGGTGCGCTCGAACTGCGCAACGCCGTGCTGGGTATCGTGCTGCGCAAGGCCGAAGAGCTGGCCCAGATGGCCGGCGAGCTGCGCGCCAGCAACAAGGAACTGGAGTCGTTCTCCTACAGCGTGTCCCACGACCTACGTGCGCCGCTGCGGCACATCGCCGGCTATACGGAGCTGCTCGGCGAACTGGAAGGCGATCGCCTCAGTGAGCGCGGCATGCGCTTTCTCGACAACATCGCCGACGCGGCCAGCTTTGCCGGCACCCTGGTCGACAATCTGCTGAGCTTCTCGCAGATGGGACGCTCCGCGCTGCGGTTGTCAGACGTGGATCTGGGCGCGCTGGTCGCCTCGATCCGCAACGAACTCGTGCCGGATTGCCAGGACCGACAGATCGAATGGCGGCTGCTACCGATGCCGATAGTCGTCGCCGATGCGGCGTTCCTGCACATGGCGCTGCGCAACCTGATCGGCAATGCGGTGAAGTACACCCGCACCCGCGAGCGGGCGATCATCGAGATCGGCGCCGAGCAACGTTCGAACGAAGTGACCGTCTATGTACGCGACAATGGCGTGGGCTTCGATATGCAATATGCCGGCAAGTTGTTCGGTGTTTTTCAGCGTCTGCATCGCATGGAAGAGTTCGAGGGAACCGGCATCGGCCTGGCTAGCGTGCGGCGCATCATCGAGCGCCACGATGGGCGAGTCTGGGCGGAAGGCGAGCTGGGCCAGGGCGCTACCTTCTATTTCTCGCTACCGAAACTGCCCTACACACCTCTCTCTTCCTGACGAGACAAGCGATGCTGAAACCGATACTTCTCGTGGAAGACAACCCCCACGATCTGGAACTGACGCTGATCGCGCTGGAGCGTAGCCAGCTGGCGAACGATGTGGTGATCATGCGCGATGGTGCTGAAGCACTGAACTATCTGCAGCGCACCGGCGACCATGCCGGGCGGGCCGATGGCAATCCGGCCGTGTTGCTGCTGGACCTGAAACTGCCGAAGGTCGATGGCCTGGAAGTGCTCAAGATCGTGCGCGAGACGCCTGAGCTGCGCAGCATCCCGGTGGTCATGCTGACCTCGTCGCGGGAAGAGCCCGACCTGCTCAAAGCCTACGAGCTGGGCGTGAATGCCTATGTGGTCAAGCCCGTCGAGTTCAAGGATTTCGTCGCCGCGATTTCCGACCTAGGGATCTTCTGGGCCGTGCTCAATGAGCCTCCGCCTGGCTCCCTGCGGCTCAAGCGGTCGCGCCAGCACGAAGACCCAAGTGAATGATCTGTCACTCGCTGCTGCATGGTGGCTGTTTCAACGACTTCCGCGTTCCCTGACTGGGTAAATATGCCAGCGCCAAAGCACATCAGCGTCCTGTTCATCGAGGACAGCCCACACGATGCCGAACTGGCCCAGCTTTCGCTGGAGCGCAACGGCTACACCCTGGTGCATGCCGAGCGGGTCTTCGACCATGACGGCGTGGTCGAGGCGCTGCAGCGACGCGAGTTCGACCTGATACTGGCCGATTTCATCCTGCCAGGCTTTTCAGGCAGCCAGGCACTGCAGGATGCATGCAACCTGGCGCCGCAGACGCCATTCATCTTCCTCTCCGGCGTGTTCGGCGAAGAGAACGCCGTCAACATGATGCGCTCCGGCGCGGTCGATTACGTCCTCAAGCAGAACCTCGGCTTTTTGCCCAAGGCGGTGGAACGTGCACTGGGCGAGGTCAACGAGCGGCGGCGGCGGCTGGACGCGGAACAGGCGCTGCGCGAGGTTGAGGTACGGGCACGCCTGGCCATCGACGCCGCACGCCTGGGCCTGTGGGATTACGAGCCGCCAAGCGACACCCTGATCTGGGACGAACGCAGCCGCGCGATGTTCGGCCTCGCGGCAGATACGCCCGTGAGCATGGCGCTGCTGGAGCAGCTCTGCCACCCGGAGGATCGCGAAGCCCTGCGCCTGCAGGTGCAACGGGCTATCACCCAGGAAAGCGACAGCGAATTCTGCACCACCTATCGCGTGCTGCGTGAAGATGGCCGCATCTGCTGGATCGAGACCCGCGGACAGGCCTTCTTCGAAGATGGCGAATGTACCCGCTTCCTCGGCGTGATGATGGACATCACCGAGCAGCAGCTGGCGACCCAGAACCTCAAGCGCCTGAACGAAACCCTGGGCGAACGGGTCGAGGAACGCACCCGCGAACGCGACCGTACCTGGGAGCTTTCGCGTGATCTGCTGGCTGTCACCCGGCTCGACATGATGCCGATCGCGCTAAACCCCATCTGGGAGCACATTCTCGGCTGGTCGCTCGGGCAGTTGATGCAGCAACCCCTGAGTCAGCTGGTGCACCCGGACGACCTGCAGGACTCGATGGCGGAAAACATCCGCATTGCCAAAGGCAAGGTCACCAATCGCTTCGTCAACCGGATGCGCCATCGCGACGACAGCTATCGCTGGCTGTCCTGGTCCGCCGTGGCCGAAGATGGCCGCATCTACGCGGCGGCCCGCGACATCACCAACGAGATCGCCACCGTCGACAAGCTGGCCGAAGCCAACCGCGAGCTGAGGGCACAGATCCAGGAGCGTGAACGGGTCGAAGCGACCCTGCAGCAGATGCAGCGCCTCGAAGCCGTCGGCCAGCTCACCGCGGGCGTCGCCCATGACTTCAACAACCTGTTGACGGTCATCCTGACCAGCACCAGCTTTCTGCAGAACGACCTCGAGACCAACGTTCCAGCCGAGCGCAGCCTGCGCCGGCTGCAGTACATTCGCGAAGCCGGCGAGCGCGGCGCCACCCTGACCAGCCAGTTGCTCGCCTTCGCCCGGCGCCAGCAACTGGCCCCCACCGAGGTCAACCTCAACGAGACCCTGCTGGCACTGCTCAGCCTGCTCAAGAGCACCCTGGGCGGCAACGTGCGCATCGAAACCGACATGCAGGCCGACCTCTGGCATGCGCTGGTGGACCCGACGCAGATCGAGATGATCATCCTCAACCTGGCCATCAATGCCCGCGATGCCATGGGCGTCAACGGCCGCCTGACCCTCGGCACCCGCAACGTGGTCATCGACCAGCCGGCACTGCGCGCCGAAGAGCCCACGCCGGGCGAGTACGTGATGCTGTCGGTGACCGACACCGGCACGGGGATGAGCGAGGAGGTACTGAGCAAGGCCTTCGAGCCCTTCTTCACCACCAAGGAAGTGGGCAAGGGTTCCGGCCTGGGCCTGGCGCAGGTGTTCGGCTTCGCCAAGCAATCCAGCGGCGGCGCTCGCATCCAGAGCCAGCTCGGCGTCGGCACCACGGTACAGGTCTTCCTGCCGCGCACCAGCGCACCGCAGATAGCGGAACCGGTGGTGCCAGCAAGCCTGCAGCCCATCACGGGCGGACGCAGCATCCTCCTGGCCGACGATGATCGCAGCGTGCGCGAAGTGACGGCGCAAATGCTGCGCAACTTCGGCTTCACGGTGACCGAAACGGACAGCGGCATGCAGACGCTACAGCTGCTGGCCGAAGGCATCGAGGTGGACCTGCTGCTGGCCGACTACGCCATGCCGGGCATGAGTGGCGGGGAGCTGGCCCGATCCGTACGCGCCCTCTACCCGGAACTGCCGGTGATCATCGTCACCGGCTATGCGGAGCTGACCGATCTGGGCCTTGCAGGCTTTCCGATCATTCAGAAGCCCTTCCGCGAGGAGCAACTGGCCAGACGGATCCAGCTGGCGCTGCAGGAAGGCAGCCTGGCCAATGGCTGAATGGCGCACCCGCCTCAGGACGGCAACCGCCCCCTTGCATGAACAGGTGGATGCCGCCTACGCCGGTTTCGGCTTCGATCAGCCAGGTGGCTACCGCCGGTTCCTGCGTGCCCACAGCCGCGTGCTGGGCAGCCTGGAAGTCGCACTGGAGCAGGCGGGCGTCACCGCCCTGCTGGACGACTGGCCGTCGCGCGTCAGACGCCAGGCGCTGGCGACCGATCTGCAGACACTGGGCGACCCGTTACCTGTGCCGCTACCGGCGTTGCAACTACCCGATCCCGCCAGCTGCTGGGGCGCCGCCTATGTGCTGGAGGGCTCGCGCCTGGGCGGGCGGGTTCTTGCGCGCCGGCTGCATCTGATCGTCCCCAGGGCGCCGACCCGGTACCTGGAACATGGCGATGTCGGCAGGCTCTGGCCCGGTTTCCTCGAACGCCTGGAGGCAGCCGCCCATCCCCTTGGCTGGCCGGCCATGCTGGCCGCCGCCGAGGCGACATTCGAGCTGTTCATCACTGCCGCGGCCCTTGAAGCTCGCTCCTCGGTCCCGGAGCCAGCGGAGAGCGGCCCACTCTGACCGCGCTGCACCACAGCAAAAGGCCAGGTCCCACGACCTGGCCTTTTGCGTTCGGCTGGATTTACTCCGGTGCGTGAGGCTCAGGATTCGCCCATGCCAGGCACCGGCTCGGGCGCGGCACCCGCACGGACCTTCTCTTCGATCCGGCGACCCACGTCGGGGTCGATGCTCTTCCAGTAGTCGAAGGCGCGCTCCAGCACCGGGCTGCGCACGCCGCCCAGCAGGCTGCCGGCCACCTGTTCGACCAGCCTGGCGCGCTGCGCGTCGTCGAACACTTCACGCACCAGGGTGCCCGGCTGGCTGAAGTCGTCATCCTCCGCGTGCAAGGTGTAGGCGCTGCGTACCATGTCGCCGTCCGCTTCCCAACCATCCTTCATCTGCCCCTCGGTATCGGCCCAGCTGCGACCTTCGCTGTTGGGTGCATACACCGGGGCGTTGCCGCTGTGTTCATAGGCCATCTGGCCATCGAACATGTAGGTGTTCACCGCCACCTTGGGCCGGTTCACCGGCAACTGGTGGAAATTGGTGCCGATGCGGTTGCGCTGCGCATCGTTGTAGGCAAAGGCGCGGCCGAGCAGCATCTTGTCCGGCGACAGGCCGATGCCGGGCACCGTGTTGCCGGGGGAAAAGGCCGCCTGCTCGATCTCGGCGAAGAAGTTCTGCGGATTGCGGTTGAGCGTCATCCGGCCCACCTTGATCAGCGGATAGTCCTTGTGCGACCAGATCTTGGTCAGGTCGAAGGGGTTGAAGCGGTAGTTCCTGGCATCGGCATAGGGCATGACCTGCACCGACAATTCCCAGCTCGGGTATTCGCCACGGGCAATGGCCTCGAACAGGTCGCGGCGATGGTAGTCCGCATCGATGCCCGCCATGTCGGCCGCTTCGGCATTGCTGAAGAACGCCATGCCCTGCTCGGTATGGAAGTGATACTTGACCCAGAACCGCTCGCCGGCGGCGTTGACCCACATGAAGGTGTGCGAGCCATAGCCGTTCATGTGCCGCCAGGTGCGCGGCAGGCCTCGATCGCCCATCAGGTAGGTCACCTGATGCGCCGACTCGGGGTTGTTGGTCCAGAAGTCCCACTGCATGTGATTGTCGCGCAGCCCCGAATCGGGCAGGCGTTTCTGGCTGCGAATGAAGTGCGGGAATTTCATCGGATCGCGCACGAAGAAGATCGGCGTGTTGTTGCCCACCAGGTCGTAGTTGCCTTCGTCGGTGTAGAACTTCAGGGAAAAGCCACGCACATCGCGCCAGGTATCCGGGCTGCCCATCTCCCCGGCGACCGTGGAAAAGCGCGCCAGCATCTCGGTCTGGCAGCCCTTCTGGAACAGCGCGGCCCTGGTGTAGGCGGACACGTCCTCGGTGGTTTCGAAAAAACCGAAGGCACCGGCACCCTTGGCATGAGGCTGGCGCTCGGGAACCTTTTCGCGGTTGAAGTGCGCCATCTGCTCCAGAAAATGCACATCGTGCAGCATGATCGGGCCGTTGGCGCCGATGGTGAGGGAGTTGCGGTCGCTGGGCGCCGGCGCGCCGGTGCTCATGGTCGAGCCTGTAATCGGTTTCTCGTTCGGATCACTCATCACGGCTTCTCCTGTTCAGGCGGCTAACGAAGCTTTTCGACTCGGCTTCTTTTCATCACTGTAGACCGTGCCGCTCGGCGGGACGGTGCCTCTTCGATGAATATCAGCTGTCAGGGAAGGACCTTTTCGGGACATCGACGTCCCTGAAGCCAACAACTGGGTGCTGTTCCCTCCGCGCTCGCCAATACGCCTACGTCATTCATGTCACGGGTGACGGCTCGGTACCATGGCCCGGTACAGACTGCGTGACGAGCCACAAGGATGGTCGATGCCGGCGTTGCGCCTGTAGTGACCATTCCTGAAAATGACCGACCGTAACTGGCGCCCGAACGCATCGAAGCTACGATCGTTGCACGTCCGGCCCCTCCAGTGCTTTTTCGTCGGGATGTGACATAAAGCTGATCGGGCTTGCCATACCACACAGCGCGCGATGACCGCAGCAACTCGCCCGCTGCCTCAATAATCCAAGGTGCCTCGAGATGTATGCGATCACCGCGATCACTCATTACAACGGGGCCAGGGCCTGGCGCGTCACGCTTTATCGCGACGGCACCAAGCGAGTCGAGAAGGAATTCCCGTTCCTGAAGCACGGCGGTGAGTCGGCGGCGCTGGAAAAGGCCACGGCCTTCAGGGACGAGCAACTGCTGCGGCATCCGCCAAGATTCAGCCGTGACATACGCGAGCAGGTTCGCTCGTCCAATACCAGTGGTCATCCCGGGGTCACGCGCTATCGGATGGGCAAGTACTGGTACTGGGTGGCGCAAACCAAACGACGCGATGGCAAGCCGCTGAAGAAGTCGTTTCGGATCGATCTTTACGGCGAGGAAAAGGCGAAGGCGCTGGCCATTGCCGAGCGCCGACGTCAGCTCACTGAGATCGATCATCGCGTGTTCCGCGGTAGCGAAGGGGAGATGCGCTATGCACAGCTCCTGCGGGAACAGGATGGGACACCGGACGAAGCAGCCCAGAATTCGGCGAAGTAATCCGTTGCCCGAATTTGATCCAGGTCTCGTTTCCCGATCGTTTCCTTTGTGAATGTGAAGTGACGCAACGGTGCGCAAGAACTTGCCAGTGCGTTGCCGGTAGCCTCCGCGCCTGCACTGGATGCCAGGTCGGCTCATTGCAGAGCCATGCACGGAAGCAGAGGAAGCAGGATGTTCTCATCGGCGAACCAAAAGCAGTTCACACTCAGGATCCTCGGCGTCAGCCATGACTTCCAGATCCTGTCGTTCAAGGGCCGCGAAGGTATCAACACCGCCTACGCGTTCGACATCGAACTGATCAGCGATCGTCCGGACGTCGACTACCTCGCACTCCGAGACTGTCCCGCCTTCCTGGAGATCGACGCCTCGGGTGCCGGCTTTCACGGCTTGCTCTACAGCGCGGCGCAGGGCGAGTCCGGCAAGCGCATGACGCGCTACCGGGTGACGCTGGTGCCGCAGCTGCAATATCTGGCCCACCGGCACAACCAGCGCATTTTCCAGCACCAGAACGTACCGGACATCATCGCGACGGTGCTCAAGGAGCACGGAATTCTCTCGGACAAGTTCCGCTTCCAGCTGTCCGGCCAGTACGAGCCACGCGAATACTGCGTTCAATACGACGAGAGCGACCTGCACTTCGTCAACCGGCTGTGTGAAGAGGAGGGCATCCACTACCACTTCGAGCACACGCCGACCGAGCATGTCCTGGTTTTCGGCGATGACCAGACGGGGTTCCCGGAACTGCCTGCCGGGTCCTACCAACAGGACACCGGCATGGTGGCTGATCATCAGGTGGTCCGTGCGTTCTCGGCCCAGGCCAACACGCGCACCTCGCGCGTGACGCGTCGCGACTACAACTTCGAAACGCCTCGTGTGCTCATGGAGGCGACACACCAGGACGAGGCATCGCACGAACTCGAGGACTACGACTATCCAGGCCGCTTCTCGGATCGCGGCCATGGCAGGTACCTGAGTCGCCGGGCCGTGGAGCGTCATCGCGCCGACCTGCACGTGGCAGAGGGCAGAAGCGATATCGCCAGGCTGGTCAGCGGTCACTTCCTGCCGCTCGCCGGGCATCCTCGCGCTGACTGGAACGACCTGTGGCTGCTGACCGACCTGGTCCACGAGGGGAAACAGCCCCAGGTGCTGGAAGAGTCCATCACATCGGCCAATGATGACGATCTGGATTTCACGCAGGGCTACCGCAATGCCTTCGTCGCAACGCCCTGGGGCGCGATCTATCGCCCGCCGCTTCGCCATCCGAAGCGGACCATCAGCGGCAGCCAGACCGCGCGGGTGACGGGACCCCATGGCGAGGAGATCCATTGTGATCGGTATGGCCGCGTCCGCGTCCAGTTCCACTGGGACAGACATGGCCAGGACGATGACCGGACCAGTTGCTGGCTGAGGGTATCCAGCAGTTGGGCGGGTGGTCGATACGGCGGTGTCGCCATACCGCGCGTGGGGATGGAAGTCCTGGTCACCTTCCTCGAAGGCGATCCCGACCAGCCACTCGTCACAGGCTGCCTGTACCACCTCGAAAATGAGGTGCCGTACGAGCTGCCCGCCCACAAGACCCGCTCCGTCTTCAAGACACTCAGCTCCCCGGGGGGTGGCGGCTACAACGAACTGCGCATCGAGGACCGCAAGGGCGAGGAACAGATCTACATCCATGCCCAGCGTGACTGGGACGAACATATCCGGAACGACCAGCGCATCCATGTCGGCCACGAGCGACACGATACGGTCGAGGCCAACAGCTACACGGAGCTGCGCAAGGAAGAACACCGCACGACGCTGCTGGATCGCAAGGTCCAGCTCAAGGCCAGCGACCACCTGACGATCGCCCAGGCGCAGCACACGAAGATCGGCACCGGGCAGTACGTCAGCGTCGGTAAGGAATTTCATCTCTCGACCGGGCAGAAGATCGTGATCGACGCCGGCGCGGAGCTGACCATCCAGGCCGGCGGCAGCTTCATCAAGCTCGATCCCGGCGGTGTCACCATCGTGGGCGCACAGGTGAAGGTCAACTCGGGTGGCGCGCCCGGCAGGGGCCCCGGCGCCACACCGAGCCTGCCCCTGAACAGCGAAGCGGTAGACCCCGGGACCGGTCCCGGAACGACCGTCAACTTCTATCGAACCCAGGCGCTGGCCGGTCATCTGCTCGTCGAGAAGAATTGCAGCCTGTGCGCGCAGGGTGCATGCGAGGTGCACGGCTATGCATAAGCTATCGGCCATCCAGTCTATCCCGATGCCGCTGGAGCAGGCCCGTACGAGCATCGGCGCTCGCCGCTTCGTCATTCTCGACGGGGCATTCGACGAGGACCTGGCCATGCAGGTCTACCTCAAGGCCAACGACGGGTTGCCAACCTGGTACCCGCTGGTCGTCGATACGCCCTATGCCGAGCTCTACAAGGTCAGCCCCTGCCTTGTCGAGTGCGAGGACCATCCGCACCTGCTCGACTATGCCGCCGCCATGCTGAACCAGCTGGACGCCGGTTGCGTGCTCTGGCTGGAAGACCACGTCCAGCCCGATCAGGCGGCCGCACATTGCCGCAGCCTGTTGAGCGTCCGGGACGAGCGCAACCAGCAGCGCATGTTCCGCTTCTTCGAGCCGCGCTGGCTCGAGCCGCTGTTTGCCGTCATGTCGCCCGAGGAGGCTCTGGACTTCCTCGGCCCGTTCTCGGCCATGGCCTGGCGCAACGAGCATGGCTGGCGTCAGGTTACGCGGCTGGTGCCGTGGAACGGCGTCACCAAGGCGCCTGGCTGGTTCTGGCTCGACGACGAGCGCCAGGCACAGTTGGCCCAGGCGCGCCTGCCACTGATCGCCGCGCAGCTTTCCGGCGACTACCGGCCGCATCATCCGGCCGCCACCGAGGCGCGTGTGCTCGAGGCACTCGTCGAAGCCGACCAGTGGGGCTTCGATGACCTGGCGTCCCAGGAACGCTGGCTGCGCCTCGACCTTCAGCGTTCGGAGGAGTTTTTCCGCTCCGAGCACGCCCGCCAGATACTCACCCGCCAGGACCTGGCCAAAGGCGAGAAGCTCGACGCGCTCGAGCAAACGATTGCATAAGGAACATGCACCATGACCAGTAGTGCCTACGTCGTCCAGGCAGGCGACACGCTCGAATCGATTGCCAAAGCTCGTGGCATCAGCCAGGCGGACATTCAGGCCACCAACCCCATCATCCAGGACCGGAACAAGATCCAGGCCGGCTGGAAGCTAAATATCCCAGGCTCTGGCCAGCCAACCGCCCCTACCAGCGGGGCACCGGCCAAGCCCGCGACGGTACCACCCACAACACCCAGCCAGGCGAGACAGCCCACCGAACTGCCTCCGCCGCAACACGCCGGTGATTGCAGCAGTGCAGCGGTCAAGGGCGCGCCGCCCTGTTCGGACGAGGTAGTGGACGTTGTGCATTTTACCGGGGACGAGAACCGTCTCTTCGTCCTGACCGAAGCCTACTCGCGCGAACTGAAAACCGAGGTCGATCGGGTCCAGGCGCTGATGGACGAGTTCCACGGCATCGTCGCCCAGGCCAGCGCCAGCCAGTGCCTGAAGACGGCCGCCAACCCCGAGGCGGCCTGCACCTGTACGGCCTGCAGGAAGCGGGAGTGGGCCGGCAAAGCCGAGGATGCCGGGCTGATCGAGCTCAAGGCGATTCAGCCGCCAACAGTGGTGCCGGATACGAAGGAGGCGGACCTTCAGGCGCAAATCGCCGAGTTGCGAGATGCGCGCGACTTCTTCGACCGGTACGGCACGCTCGCCGCGGTCCGACGCGGCCACGTTCATACCGCCGTGGAGAACAACTGGCGCACGCTGTGTGCCAGGAAGGTTGCGCAGATCGAAGCGGAGATCGCCGCACTACAGGCACGCCTCCCGGCGAGCACAGGGTCCAAGAATGCCGAAACCTTCGCCGGCGGTGGCAAACCGGACCCGAACAGTCCCTATTCGCGCAGCCGTTCCGTCGAAACCGGGCGCGGCCGTGCCACCACCCATGGCATACGCGAAGTCGTCATCTTCAGCACGCCGGACCGCCGCTACTACGTGTCGGAGCGTTTCTGGGGCCGCATCACAAAGACCTGGCGCTACAAGCTCCATACGCAGGTCATGCGCGAGAAGCCCCTCAGTCCGGCCCTGGTCAAGGACCTGATGGACGAGATCAAAACGCAGATCGGCGAAAGCGCCAAGGCCGGACCGCTGGGCAAGCTCGAGGGCAAGCTGTCGCTCTGGAAATCCCAGGACGACAACCTGCTCAACACGCTGCACCAGGAGCTGTACCAGTACGAGTCGCCCCAACGTGACAACGACCGGTTCGCCCTGTCCGCCGAAGCACATGCGCTACGCTTTGCAGCCAGCGCCAGTGCGGGCATCAAAAGCTTCAATCCCGCCAAGGGCGAGATCGACGTCGGGGTCAAATGCGAAGCCGCCTTCTCCCTGGCCGAAGGCAGGATCACCACCACGACCTACTTTCCGTCGCGCGCAGGCAGCACGCTACAGATCAGCTACCGAAATGCCCTGGGTGATCCGGTCCGGCATTCGTTCGGCAGCTTCCGCCTCAACGGCAGCCTGGAGCTGTCCTGTTTCGCGGGGGTTAAGGGTGGTGTCGAAGCCGGCATCAAAACTGGCAAAGGCGCGGCTGAAGGCCCCTCCGGCGCGCTTGCTTTACTTGGGACGCCATCGATCGACGCCAGCAAGGCCGGCGGCCGCGCTGGCCTGAAAGCCGAAGGGTTTGCGGGGGGAGAGGTCGGCGGCGCACTCAGCGGTGCGGTCGAATGGCTCCCACCAGCCGACTTCGGCAAGAACTCAAGCAACCCCGGCGCGCTGACCAGCGGAAACTCCAACTGGAATGCGCTGGCGCAGATCAAGGCGGAAGGAAACGTTGCGTTTGGTATAGGGGCGGAAGTGGATTTTGGCATCAGCCTTACGTTGGATCAGTTTTCCTTGCATTGCAAAGCCAACCTGGTTTTCGGGCCCGGTGCAGGCGGCGGTTTCGGAACCGTCGTTGACCTGGAGAAAGTCTGGGACCTGGTCGTATTGGTCTGCGAGACGTTGAGTGATATTGAGTACCGATATCTGTTTAGCGTGGAAGAGGGTGCCTTCAACGCCATCAGCCAACTGCTCTACAAGGCCATGCTCTTTCCGGAAAAATCCATTAATGAGCTCGTCGACAATGGCATTCAGCGCATGAGGGATTGGTGGGGTGAACGTGAAGCCGGAATTGTCGAGGCTGAGCAGCTTGCCAAAGGAATTCTGGCTTTCAAGGCAGTCAAGGTCGGCAATAAGTATCTGACGATCGACAAGCTTCCCCCAGAAACTCTCGGGCCGATGATATGGGTGCTGACCGAGGCCTACATAGGGGAGGCCACTCTCGTAAAGGAGAAAGCCATTGTCGAACTTATATCTCGAGTCCAGCGTTGGCGACATATGATCGAGATACTCGAGCATATGTCGGTAGACGGCAGTAAGGTCAATGCGATCACAAGCCTAGAGCGGATCAATAGCTTCTTGCTTGATAGCCAGCAGGCAGACTTCAATCGGCACTTGGATGGGCTTGCTTTGCAAGGTCATCCATCGACGCCTGCTATGCAGTATGCATGGCGGGTCGAGGACTCGGTCGCTTACCAGAACAAGAAAGAAACTCTCTTAGCGGCTGCTTTCCGCCAACGCAACAGCAGATTAGCTTAAGAGAGATGGGGTCACGGGGCCCCATCGTTCTTACAGTGGCTCGCTACTTCTAACAGCGCAGCGAAAGCTCTCAGTAAAAAGATGCTTACCGATATCGAGTGGTCGACTCCGCCGAATCACCGTATTGGCTGAAAGCCAAGGCGTCTCTATTGAATTAGTCCCTCGAGCGACTTTTGTCTCTCCGGCTTCAGGGCCCTGAGGATCCTTGGTCGGCGACCGTTGAAAGTAATCCTTTGAGTACCAATCATTCACCACCTCCGTAGCGATACCCGACATGGCATAGAGCCCGAGCGGATTGGGGGGGTAAGCGTCGACTCGCTCAGTTAGAATTTTTCCGCCTCCCTTCGCGTAGTTTACGCCGAGCTTCAAGCTGCCATCGTCGGTCGGATATAGCACCTTCTGCCCGCCGCTTCGCGCGGCGTATTCCCATTCCGCTTCGGTGGGCAAATCCACAGGATAGCCGCTGAGTTTTCCAACCCACTGGCAATAGTCCTTGGCTTCCTGCCATTCCCTGATCGGGGCTGGATTCATTGGATCGAATAAATATTTAAGCCGCTCTCGGTCCCGCAGTTCGCTTCGAACCGGTGGCAGTCCCTTCACGGCTCGATACAAGTCGAAATCACCCAGCGTGGTCTTTTTGGCTGCGAGGTGATAACTGGAGAGTTCTACGGCATGCAGCGGTGCATCACCCATCATCGTGATGTTGCAAACACTGTCTTCAGGTACACCGCACGGCCAAGTGCAGACTTCGGCGGGGTTGAAATCGCACTTCCAGCCGAAATCCCCCATCTCGAAAGTGCCGCCCTCGATGAAAATCATCTCGTCGAGCGACCGCACCACCACGCGAAGCACTTCATCACGCTTGTCCTTCGCCAGATTCGGATACTGCGCTTCGATCCGGGCGGCGATCTCGCCGACCCTTTCGGGGGATAGCCTCTGGCTTTCAGGCAGGTTGGCCGAGCTGCAGGCTGCCGCGGCGGCGCAGCCTATAAGCAGGGCAAGTGTTCGGATCGTGTTCATCGTATTCGTCCTTGAAACGGCACATCAGAAGGGCTCGAGTCTAACAAGAAGCCAGACGGGCAAGGGCCAGCATGGCTCAGAGTTGGAAGACGCTCACAACCTGTCGATGGCAAACGAAATGGCCGTCCAGCTTGAGGCTTCCATCGTCTGTAGCCAAGCTGCAGGCCGTAGCTGCGACGCAGCCTACGAGCAGGGAAAGTGGTCTCAGGTCGCTCAAGTACACGACAGTTGGGAAGTCATGTCCGAGCTGATAACAGCCCGGACGGATCTAATCCTGATAAGCGCAGCAGCAGCAAATGGTTGGCAACAACATAGATTGACACAAGCACCCTTGAAAACACTGAGGAAAACCGAGGCCTTAGGTGCCAGCCTCGACAACATAGTCTGACACAAGGCCACTGCCACATCGAACGAAGCCCCAATCCTGGAACAACATAGATTGACAAAAATATTTGACCATCCGTAGTTGAGCCCCTGGCTACCCAAGAATCTGTGCCTAGGCCGGTCTCTGTGCTGGCTGAGCTTTCGCGCTAGAAGCCTCATCTCATCCTCCCAGGCTCCATCCGCCACAGTCGCCGCTCTCGATCTACCCCTTCTGCCAAGAAGCATTTCGGGCAGAAGCGATTAATCTTTAAGGGCTAACCGATTAATGCAGGAGGTCCATATGAACGTCGTGGACTTGCTCGGCCCTGTCGTTGAGAGGGTTCTTTCCGCCGGAAAACTGCTGTCTTCAGAGTGGCACCGTATCGGCGGCCCCCGAGGCCACGGGGACAAAGCAGCTATCGACTCCGAGATTGAGGCTCAGCTACGTCTAGATCTGCTCGAGCTCCTGCATTGTGATTTCTGGGGTGAGGAAACTGGGACGCACATGACAGGTCACGAGTACTGTTGGGTAGTCGATCCGAACGATGGAACAGCGGACTTCCTACAACACCGTGCAGGGTCAGCCATCTCTGTCGGCCTACTTCACAATGCAATCCCTGTTCTAGGGGTGGTCTACGCCCCCATCGCACCGGATGGTGGTGAGGATTGCATCTCCTGGGCAGAAGGACTGCCAGCAATCATTCGCAATAGGCAAACAGTACATGCTCTGCTTGATCAACTGAGGTTGACGTCCAACAGCGTGGTACTGGTAAGCACTGCCGCAACAAGCAAACCTGAGCTCAACGCAGAGCTTTGTGCCCCGGCAGAGTTCATTTCAATGCCCAGCATCGCCTATCGCCTCGCTCGTGCCGCAGCTGGTGATGCTGTCGTGGGTACGTCTCTTGTACCTGTGTCAGCTCATGATGTGGTAGGAGGTCACGCACTACTGATCGGCGCAGGCGGCGTGCTCATTGATCAAGATGGCGGGCCGATCACCTATGAATCTGAAGAGCGAATGAAGGAGGTTTCCTTGCGCTGCTTCGGCGGAGCACCTCAAGCATGTCAAGAGCTTGTCACTAGGGACTGGAAGCGCCTGTTTCGCTAATAATGAGCTGAAAACTCGCACTCAACCGGTGTTGAAAGCAGGAAATCGTTTGCCAAGCGCGACTATATTCGAGAAGGCGCCCCTTGCGAGCGCCGTCATGCGAAGAGCCGGGAACCAACAGCTCTTAGCGCCCTACGCGCCGAGAGGAGCGTACAGACCAATCAGCCGAGTTTTCTAATCTTCCGTTTCGAACTCGAGTGCTTTTAGCACGCCAATGAGAGCCTGGTCGCAGCCTTCTGCAATATGGAAAAAATGAGCTCGAAAATTACCGTGGGTAGCACGGGCCTCGCGAATTGCGACCTCTTTTTTCTCATGGGTCGCGTGCCCGCGGATCTCATTGCGAAGCTCATGGAGCTTTTTCGTAAGCGTCCAGCCAAGTCACCTTCCGAACTCCAGCATTAAGGGCGATGGTGTCCGCGTATTTTTGAGCGGACGCGTTCGTCCTTAACGTTAGGATTTCCATGCGCCAACGAAGCTCTTACCCCAAACCGTTCAAGGTCCAGGTCGTTCAGGAATGCCTACAACCGGGTGCGACCGTCTCCAGCGTTGCCATCAGCCATGGCATCAACGCCAACGTCATTCGAAAATGGCTACCGCTTTACCGAGATCAGCTACCCGCGGTGTTGCCGGCGTTCGTTCCATTGAGGGCTACGCCCAAACGGCCGACTGCAGCATCGGTGATTATTGAGCTATCGCTTGGCGAGCAGTCAGTCACAGTGAAATGGCCAGTGTCCGATCCTGACGGCTGCGCCCGCTTTGTCCGGGGGCTTGCCCCGTGATCCGCATCGATAGCATCTGGCTTGCCACTGAGCCGATGGACATGCGCGCCGGCACCGAGACCGCATTGGCCCGTGTAGTGGAGGTATTCGGTGCGGCGAAGCCGCACTGTGCTTATCTGTTCGCCAACCGCCGCGCCAACCGCATGAAAGTGTTGGTGCATGACGGTGTAGGAATCTGGCTGGCCGCGCGGCGATTGAACCAGGGCAAGTTTCACTGGCCAGGCATCCACCGCGGCTCGGAAGTTGAACTCGACACCGAGCAGCTTCAGGCTTTGGTGCTCGGTTTACCTTGGCAGCGGGTTGGTGCAGCCGGTGCGATCACAGTGTTATAGCGCCGGCCATTAGCCCATCGCTTTATCTGCGCTGATCGCCTGCTCTGGCACAATCAGCGGCATGACTTCCTCGCCCAATCTCGACCAACTGACACCTGAGCAACTGCGCGCACTCGCTGCGCAGTTGCTGTCGCAAGTCGACACGTTGGGTAAGACGGTTGAAACGATGGGCAAGAAGATCGACCGCGATCAAACCGTCATCGAGCAGCTCACCCATGAAATCGCCTGGTTCAAGCGACACAAGTTCGCCAAGCGTAGCGAGCAACTAAGCCCTGACCAGGGCAGCCTGCTGGATGATTTGCTCGACACGGACATTGCCGCTATCGAGGCGGAACTGAAAACCCTCAATCCTCCGGCGGCTCCGGCTGAACCCCGCCAACAGCCCAAGCGCGCACCGCTGCCAGCCCAGTTTCCGCGTACTGTGATCCGTCACGAGCCGCAGAACACTCAATGCGCCTGCGGCTGCCAGCTGCAACGCATCGGCGAAGACATCAGCGAAAAGCTGGATTACACGCCGGGCGTGTTCACCGTCGAACAGCACGTGCGTGGCAAATGGGCCTGCCGTCAGTGCGAAACACTGATCCAGGCGCCGGTACCAGCCCAGGTGATCGACAAGGGCATCCCCACTGCCGGCCTGCTGGCTCACGTGATGGTGGCCAAATTTGCCGACCACCTGCCGCTGTATAGACAAGAAAAGATTTTTGGGCGCGCTGGCCTGGCCATCGCCCGCTCGACGCTGGCGCAGTGGGTCGGACAAACCGGCGTACAGCTCCAACCATTGGTCGACGCCCTGCGCGAGGCGGTACTGGCGCAAGGCGTGATCCACGCCGACGAAACCCCCGTGCAAATGCTGGCCCCTGGCGAGAAGAAAACCCACCGGGCTTACGTCTGGGCATACTGCACCACACCCTTCGCCGACCTGAAGGCCGTGGTGTATGACTTCAGCCCCAGCCGGACTGGTGAGCATGCGCGCAATTTTCTGGGTCAGTGGAGTGGCAAGCTGGTCTGCGACGACTTCGCCGGCTACAAGGCCAGCTTCGAGCAGGGCATCACCGAAATTGGCTGCATGGCCCACGCCCGCCGCAAATTTTTCGATCTGCACGCAGCGAACAAAAGCCAGTTAGCCGAACAGGCGCTGCACTCCATTGCCGGGCTGTATGAAATCGAGCGGCAAGCACGGCACATGAGCGATGAAGAACGCTGGCGAATACGCCAGGAAAAGTCTTCACCGATCCTCGATGCGCTGCATGAATGGATGCTGGCCCAGCGTGATCGAGTGCCCAACGGATCAGCCACGGCGAAAGCCTTGGATTACAGCCTCAAACGCTGGCTGGCTCTGACTCGCTATGTCGAAGATGGCTCTGTGCCCATCGACAACAATCAGGTCGAGAACCAGATTCGACCATGGGCCCTTGGACGCTCGAACTGGCTGTTTGCCGGGTCGCTGCGCAGCGGCAAACGGGCGGCGGCGATCATGAGCCTGATCCAGTCGGCGCGGATGAATGGGCATGATCCGTACGCCTACCTGAAGGATGTGCTGATGCGGCTGCCGACACAGCGGGCCAGCGAGATTGGCCAACTACTGCCGCATCAATGGGCACCCGCCTGAATTACGCAAGGTGAGTTCGGCAGACGCTTACGCTTTTTCATAGGAGCCAGAAGTTGTTTGGCAGCCTCCTCACTCAGAGTGCTTCCAAGCAGAATTTCATGAAGAAGCTTCAGCGAGCGCCACACAGACTCTACTTCTCGCCCTTTTTCTTGGGCGATCTTTCGCAGAGGTTTATCTAGAAAGCCCTCCACCAGCAATTGGTCGAGCGCCAAGATTTCATCTCCCCATTCTTTCGGGGAGTCGGTAGCCGGGGCCAGTACGCTATCCATCAGTGCATCGCCTCTCCGGTTCCACCATTCCGGGCTAGCCTTATCCAGCGCTCTCACCTTATTTCTTAAAGAAGTTAAGGGGTCGTAGGTCGTGCACCACTGCCCCTCTAGATCCGTCCGATGGGCTCGTGCCGAGATGGATGACTTCGGCCATTCGTTGAATGTCTTCCAGTAGTTTTGCTCTGCAATAGGAAGCTTGGCGAGGTCGCCGATGTAAACGTGGACTTGACCTGCCTCATTTATGTCGTACGACTTGATGTGCCAAGCTCCGCGGCAGGAGATGCTTCGGTCTTCGAGCGTGTATTTTTCTGGGTCCGCCTTGAAGCGCTGGAGAACCTCGGGCCTAAAGAATGCGGGAGATATCTGCCACGGCAGGTCGCTTTGCTCGAAGTAGCTGACGATATGAAGCGGGCTAGCGGACGTCTCGACATTGCGATCATTTTTGCGGTCGTAAATTTTGAAAACTGCATATTCCCGGTCAGGGTCACCTTCAAAATCCCTGCACCACGCCTCTTCCTGTTCAGCCAGGGTTGTTTGTGAGCGCACAACCATAGCGCCGTGCATAAAGCTGGCACGAGCGGCTGAACCGCCATGGTAAAAAAGATCCTCCCCATCGCGATGGTAGCGGCTTAGGTCATTCCAGCCGCTGAAGCTACCGCGAACGGTCCGCGTGAAGTCAAACTTGATAACCAGCGCTAGATCCGCGACTGCCATGTAGATGTCCAGATCTTTGCGAAGAATCGTTACGACTTCTCTACCTTCCAACTGCTCATCAATTGGAAGCGTCATAATCCGTATCACATCCTCGATATCCCCATTGCCGTCTAGGCGACAGTAGGCATTCCGCTCGGGGATATAGTGAATGTCTAGGCAGTGGACGAGTTTCTGGCTGACTTCAATTGGAGCCGGGCCTTTGTGCACTCCCGAAAAATATCGCCTTGTGACGAGCGTCTCGCCGCCAGAGAGGGCTGATACCCGGTCATTCGGAAATGGTGGCTCTAGGTATACGCGGTAACCTTCAGCTGCGCTCCAAGACTTTTGAATCTTCCAAGCTGCATCAGTGCAAAGCGACGTATTCTGAAGCGCGTCTCCGTCAACCGGTGTGACGTTAACGGTTGGTACTAGAGCTCCGACGATCAGTACCGCGGGAGCGGATGCATAGATGACGGTCTCATCAGCATGCGCATTCGTGACCAGGTACTGCGAGGCTTGTTCAGCATCCACGTACCAATGATCATCTGGATTCATTGGCGCGGTCGCGAGCGCTATTAGATCCTTGGCTTCAAATCGGCGCATCTTCCCTCTCGCACTACCATTGGTTCGGTAGAGCCTAATCTCCGCTCCGGCGCTGTACAGGTCAATCCCATAAAGGTTCGCAAGGTACCTTGGCTAACCACGGCAACGCTCTACTCTCTGAAGCCAATAGGCCCATGCACAGTCGACAGGCCTTGTCACATGCTGCTGTGTGAGGGTGACATGAGCGACCGCTAGTACCCGTTTTCTGCGCTTCACGACCGGCTGCAATCGGCCATCAGCGGACGCAGGGAGGACTTTCCGCAACCGGCCGTTCGATGCGGCACCGATGGCCTTCGCGCAGGGGTAGTGAATCCGCCAGGATTGACTTGCGCTGCCCTACCTCTCACTAGTGAGGGGCGGCAGCGCATCAAGCGGTGAGCGCACTCCGGCACCGCCAACTTTCAGCACATGCGTGTAAATCATCGTCGTAGAGACGTCGGAATGGCCGAGCAGATCCTGCACGGTTCGAATGTCGTAACCGCTGCGGAGCAAGGCCGTCGCGAACGAGTGGCGGAGGGTGTGCGGTGTGGCGGGCTTCGTGATGCCTGCTTGTTCTACGGCACGTTTGAAGGCGCGCTGAAAGGTCTGGTCATACATGTGATGGCGACGCACGACACCGCTCCGTGGATCGGTCGAATGCGTGTGCTGCGCAAAAACCCAGAACCACGGCCAGGAATGCCCGGCGCGCGGATACTTCCGCTCAAGGGCGTCGGGAAGCGCAACGCCGCTGCGGCCCTCGGCCTGGTCCTTCAGCCACCATGCCCGTGCACGCGACAGCTGCTCGCGCAGGCTGGGTGCCAAGCTCTCGGGTAACATCAAGGCCCGATCCTTGGAGCCCTTGCCCTCCCGCACGATGATCGTGCCGTGATCGAAATCCAGATCCTTGACCCGCAGTTGCAAACCCTCACTGATCCGCATGCCCGTTCCATACAGAAGCTGGGCGAACAAACGATGCTCGCCTTCCAGAAAACCGAGGATGCGAACCACTTCATCCGGGGTCAGCACCACCGGCAAGCGCCGCGACGGCCGAGGTCTTCCGATCTCCTGAAGCCAGGGCAGATCCGTGCACAGCACCTTGCC